>NZ_JBXHAY010000002.1:0-1166378 GCF_057163345.1 Aliirhizobium sp. YIM B11859 | reverse complement strand
CAGGCAACCTGCCCGGCTTAACACTTACCGCACAAACCTTCCGGCGGTTGGCGCGATAGCCGAAAACAACAGACCGATGTCAGATTTCGAAATAGTTCTCGAAGGATTCCGGAAAATTCTCGCGGGCGAGCTTTTCGTTGATGATCAGCATCGATTCGTAGGACAGGGGATCGAAATCCTTGTCAGCCGGCAGCACTTCGCGGCCAAACAGCAGGCAGAGACGCGCCGCATCGAGATTGCCGCGTTCGAACGGCTCCGTGCCGAAATGGTGCCACAGCGCATGCAGGAAGGCAGCATCGATCTTGTGTTCCTGCATGCCCGGACGACCCCTGCGGGGGATCGCCTTGAGCGGCGTCACGCCTTTCGGATTGGCGCGACGGATGGTGAACTGGATCCCCGTGCCCGGCATGCCGCCCGGAAAACCCCGATGTTTGGTCATGTCAGGCAGGTTTGCCATGTCTTTACCCTTTAAGCCTTTGCGACCTTGTCGGCCGTCTTGGTGTCGAAATCGGATGCATCGTGACGTTCACGCAGCTGCTCGGATGGCTCACCGGATGTCCGGTTTACCATGCGGCCGCGCTTCACTGCCGGGCGGGCGACAATCTCCGCCGTCCAGCGCTGCAGGTTGCTATAGCTCTGAACCTCAAGAAAGTCACCGGCATCTCCATAGGCCTGGCCAAGCGCCAGATTGCCGTACCACGGCCAGATCGCCATGTCGGCGATCGTGTAGTCGCTGCCGGCCATGAACTGGTTATCGGCCAGATGCCGGTCGAGCACGTCGAGCTGGCGTTTGACTTCCATCGCGTAGCGGTCGATCGCATATTTGATCTTCATCGGTGCATAGGCATAAAAATGCCCGAAGCCTCCGCCGAGAAACGGAGCCGATCCCATCTGCCAGAACAGCCAGTTCATCGCCTCGGCGCGGGCGCGCAGGTCGGTGGGCAGGAAGGCGCCGAATTTCTCCGCCAGATAGACCATGATCGAAGCGGATTCGAACAGGCGCAGGGGCTTGCCGCCATCCTTGGGGGCGTGGTCCATAAGGGCGGGAATTTTGGAATTCGGATTGATATCAACGAAATCGGAACCGAACTGGTCGCCCTGGCCGATATTGATCATCCACGCGTCATATTCTGCGGCGCCATGGCCGGCGGCCAGCAGCTCTTCGAGCATGATCGTCACTTTGACGCCGTTCGGCGTGCCGAGCGAATAAAGCTGCAGCGGATGTTTGCCGACCGGTAGTTCCTTGGTCTGGGTCGGGCCGGCAATCGGCCGGTTGATATTGGCAAACTGGCCACCATTACCCTTTTCCCAGGTCCACACTTTAGGTGGCTCATAGCCTGCGGGAAAATTGTCGGCGGGGGACTTCTCGGTCATGAAATTCGGTCCTTGCTTGGATTGGCATTCAGGCTGAGTTCCTGGCGAATCCTATCTATATAGAGACAGAAAAACGCCTTGCCCGCAGACAAAGCATTTTTCAAGCAAGGTTCAATTTTATTCAGCAGCCTCGGCGGGTGGTTTGGCGTTCGGATAACGTGAGCCCTTTAACATCCCCTCGATGCTGAGGTCTTCGTCAAGGCCCGGCCAGTGAATGCCGTAGGGCGACAACTCAATGGCATTACGCTCCTCGGGTGAGGCGGAAAGCAACGTTGGATACCACCAGAGCGGCGTCACGAGAGACGCGCCGTTTTCCAGTCGCACGACAAGTTCGGTATCGGTGCAATGGGCGCTGACCGGCTCGAGCAGGTCGTCTTCAATTTCCAAAATGCTCATGCCACTTCTCCAGAAAGGAAATCTGGTTTTCTTGCACGACGGCGAGAAGGTCGTTCAGTTCCTTGTCAGTGCAGCGCTTGTTGCGTGCTACATACAGTCAACTGTTTCAGCCAGATCTTCGTTTCTTTTCGATCCCTGCGGATATGGACATGTGTTGGTTCGTTCCGATCTAGGCTGTAAAATTCGAAACTCCATCCCTTCCACTCGAATACTTTCGGCATCGCATCCCCTGAAGCGAAAGACCTCTACAACGGGATCGTATCGTGCTTTTTCCAATGCGTCGCCACCTGCTTGTTTTTGAGCGCTGCAAATGCCCGGGCGATACGGCGGCGCGACGAATGCGGCATGATCACCTCGTCGATGAAGCCGCGTTCGGCAGCGATGAACGGATTGGCGAAACGCTCTTCGTATTCCTTTGTCCGAGCCGCGATCTTTTCCGGGTCTCCGAGTTCCGATCGGTAGAGGATTTCGGCCGCGCCCTTGGCGCCCATCACCGCGATTTCGGCGCTCGGCCAGGCATAGTTGATGTCGGCGCCGATATGTTTCGAGGCCATCACGTCATAAGCGCCGCCATAGGCCTTGCGGGTGATCAGCGTCACCATCGGCACCGTCGCTTGCGAATAGGCAAACAGCAGCTTGGCACCGTGTTTGATCACCCCGCCATATTCCTGCGCCGTGCCGGGAAGAAAACCCGGTACGTCGACCAGCGTCAGGATCGGGATCGAAAATGCATCGCAGAAACGCACGAAACGTGCTGCCTTGCGCGATGAATCGATATCCAGACAGCCGGCCAGCACCATCGGCTGGTTGGCGACGACACCGACCGTCTGGCCCTCGATGCGCATGAAGCCGGTGATGATGTTTTTCGCAAATGCCTGCTGGATCTCGAAGAAATCGCCCTCGTCGGCCAGAGCCAGGATCAGCTCCTTCATGTCGTAGGGTTTTGTGGCGCTGTCTGGTACCAGAGTGTCCAGCCGCATTTCGATCCGTGCCGGATCATCGTGGACCGGCCGGACCGGCGGCTTTTCGCGGTTGCTCAAGGGCAGGAAATCGAAAAGCTGGCGCACCGCCTCCAGCGTCTCGATATCGTTTTCAAAAGCGGCGTCGGCAACGGAGGATTTTTGCGTATGCGTCACCGCCCCGCCCAGTTCCTCCGCGGTGACGATCTCGTTGGTTACCGTTTTCACCACGTCGGGGCCGGTGACGAACATGTAGGATGTGTCGCGTACCATGAAGATGAAGTCGGTCATCGCCGGCGAGTAGACCGCCCCGCCGGCACAGGGTCCCATGATCACCGAGATCTGCGGGATGACGCCGGAGCATTCGGCATTGCGGCGGAACACCTCCGCATAACCGGCAAGCGAGGCGACGCCTTCCTGGATGCGGGCGCCGCCCGAATCGTTTAGCCCGATCACCGGTGCCCCAACCTTCACCGCCATGTCCATGATCTTGCAGATCTTTTGCGCATGGGTTTCCGACAGGGAACCGCCAAGCACGGTGAAATCCTGCGAGAAGATATAGACCTGTCGCCCGTTGATCGTGCCCCAGCCGGTGACGACCCCATCGCCGGGGATCCTGCTGTCCGCCATGCCGAAATCCACCGCCCGGTGGGTCACATACATGTCGAATTCTTCGAACGAACCCTCGTCGAGCAGGACCTCGATCCTCTCGCGGGCGGTCAGCTTGCCCTTGGCATATTGGGCTGCGACCCGCTTTTCCCCGCCGCCGATCCGTGCCTCGGCACGGCGTTTTTCCACTTCGTCCACGACTGAGCGCATATTTCCTCCCCGAAATATTTCTCATTTGTAGCGCACGCACCCCGTCGCGCAATGGCCCGCCCGTGAGTATGTATGTTGCGCATCCCATACCTTGGTCCCAACATGGAGGCCAAAAAGGGATGATGTAAGAATAGGGAAGGACAGGACATGCAGGCTCTCGTATTGGAGCAGAAGGGTAAACTGACGCTGAGGGAGATCGATCTGCCGCTCGATGTCGGCCCGGGCGACGTGAAGATCGAGATCGATACGGTCGGTGTCTGCGGCAGCGACGTGCATTATTACACCCACGGCGCGATCGGCCCCTATGTGCTGCGCGAACCCATGGTGCTGGGCCACGAGGCCGCCGGCATCGTCGTCGAAATCGGCTCCGAAGTGAAGAACCTCAAGGTCGGTGACCGCGTCTGCATGGAGCCGGGCATTCCCAACCTGTCGTCCCGCGCCTCGAAGCTTGGCCTCTACAATGTCGATCCGGACGTTCGTTTTTGGGCGACGCCGCCGATCCATGGGGTTCTGGCGCCCTTTACCGTCCATCCGGCCGCCTTCACCTACAAGCTGCCCGACAACGTGTCCTTCGAGGAAGGCGCGATGGTCGAGCCGTTTGCCATCGGCATGCAGGCCGCAACCCGCGCCAGGCTGCAGCCGGGTGATGTGGCGGCCGTCATCGGCGCCGGCCCGATCGGCATAATGGTGGCGCTCGCCGCCTTGGCAGGTGGTTGCGCCCGTGTCTTCATCTCGGATCTGAGCGCCGACAAGCTGAAGATCGCCGCGCAATATCCGGGGATCATCCCGGTCAATGTGCGCGAACAATCCTTTGCCGAAGTCATCGCCGGTGAGACGTCCGGCTGGGGCGCCGATGTGGTGTTCGAGGCAAGCGGCAGCCCGAAGGCCTATCAGGGCATGTTCGATCTCGTGCGCCCGGGCGGCGCGTTCGTGCTGGTCGGTCTGCCGGTCGAACCGGTGCCGTTTGACGTGGCAAGCGCGATTTCCAAGGAAGTGCGCATCGAGACAGTGTTCCGCTACGCCAATATCTTCGACCGGGCACTGGAACTGATCGCATCCGGCAAGGTCGATTTGAAGCCGTTGATCACCGGTACCTTCGATTTCAAAGAATCGATCGCCGCCTTCGAACGCGCTGCCGCCGGACATGCATCCGACGTCAAGCTTCAGATCAAGGTCAAGGCTTGACGCCTTGGTTCAGGCCGCCTGCCAGAACCGGCGGGCGGTCGCACTTTCGGAAATCGGCTTCGTGCCCTTCAAAGGCACGTGCCGCAGCATTTCGAGCGCGAATGTTCGGGCATTCTGCTGCGCCTTGTCGAGATTGCTGACCCGTGCGTCATCCATCGTGTGCAGCGTGCCGCCGAGATCGAATATGTCGCGGAAAGCGGCACGTTCGATGATCGGCGTCGCCAGCACCTCTACACCGCGCTCCAGAAGCAGCATTTTCACCGCAAGCAGTGCACGGGTCGTGACCATCGAGTTGACACGGGTGAGCACCACCGAATGCGGCACCTTGATGCCGGCTTTGACATCGAGAAAACGCAACAGTTCCAGCACGTTCGCGCCACCCTGGGCATCCATGGCACAGCCCTGGATCGGGATCAGCACATGGTCGGACAGGCCGATCGCCTTGGCCAGCAGGGGGCTCTGGGCGCCGGGCAGGTCGACGATGAAATAATCTGTCGAATAACGATTGTCGGCGATATGCCGCTCGATCGATGCCTGGGTGACATAAGGAATGACAGAAAGCCGCGGCATCACCGGCGACAACTGGTGCCAGCGCGAGATCCACCGTTGCGGATCGGCATCGAGCACGGTGACCCGGTAACCGAGATGAGCGAGTTCGGATGCAAGCAGCAACACGGCAGTCGTCTTGCCGGCGCCGCCCTTGGTATTGGCGAAAGTGATGACGGGCATCGATGAGAACCTGTTCGGCTGCGAGCCGATGACGGACATGGCTCTGGCCGCACCCTCATGATGCGCGCCATCCATTCTTGGTCAACATGGTTAACAGAAGCTGAAATTCTCTTGTGAAATCTTGGTTGGCAGGTCTTTGAGAGCGAGGGTCATCGCGAGCCGACCCAATGAGCCGGCATTTTTTCGACCTAACGACAATCGAGATCAGAGTTCCGTTTTGAGCGCGGCAAACGTCTCGACGATCAATGCTGTCAGAGGCCGATTGCCACCTTCTTCACGCCAGGCATCCATGGCAAGTCGCATCACACCCATCGATGCCATGGCAACCAGACGGAGGGAGGCATGCCTGGCGGGATCAGGCCAGCGTTCGCATAAGCTGGCAAACAGTTCCTCCTCCTGCTGCATATAGGCCAATTGTTTTCGACCGCGCAGGCTTTCGCTGGACAGCATCACCCTGTCGAGGATCATCATCTCGTCGGAAGGGTAAGGAGCGCAGGCTTTGACGAATGCGGCCTGAACGGCATCAAGGGGAGGCTGATCGGCGCGGGACTTCGCCACAGCGTCACGGATGATCTCAAAGCCGCGGCTCTGCAGCGACAGCAGAATATCGTCCTTCGACTTGAAATAATAAAAGAATGTGCGACGCGAAATACCCGCTGCGGCCGCGATGGCGTCCACCGTCGTTGCCTCGTAGCCATTTGCAAGAAATAGCTTCACCCCCATATCGATCAGGCGGCGCAGGGTTTCCTGCTTCTTCCGTTCGCGCAGGCCGTATCCGGCGTGACCCCGTTTTTCGATGTCGAGTGGCGACAATTTCGTGTCTCTTGAAAATTACACTTGGTGCAATTATAATTTTACACCATGTGCGATTTTTGAGGAAGCTAAGATCATGCCGGCATGGAGCATTTCGAATATTCCATCTCAAGAGGGGCGATCGGCGGTAATCAGCGGCACCGGCGGGCTCGGGTATCAGGATGCGCTGGTGTTGGCGCAGGCCGGTGCGGATGTCATCATTGCAGGCCGCAATGCCGATAGGGGCGCGGATGCCGTGGCAAGCATCAGGAAAACGGTTCCGGGAGCCAGCATCCGTTTCGAAATGCTCGACCTTGCGAGGCTCTCATCGATTGCTGACTTTGGCGCGCGGCTGGCAAGCCGGCAGCAAAAACTTGATCTGCTGATCAACAATGCTGCCGTGATGATGCCGCCGAACCGGCAGGAAACTCCGGATGGTTTTGAGCTGCAATTCGCAACCAATTACCTTGGCCATTTCGCGCTGACGGCGCAGCTCTTTCCCCTGTTGCAAAAGGGAGAAGATCCGCGCGTGGTCTCGCTTTCGAGCATCGCCGCCCGGTCGGGCATGATTGACCTCGATGATCTGCAGGCGAAACGCAGCTATAAACCGATGCGAGCCTACAGCCAGTCGAAACTTGCCTGCCTGATGTTTGCCCTGGAATTGCAGCGGCGAAGCGATGCCGGAGGTTGGGGCATTACCAGTATTGCGGCGCATCCCGGAATTTCCCGCACCAACCTTCTCCACAATGCTCCGGGCAGGTTCAGCGCCATGGGGGTCACGCGCTCGCTTCTCTGGTTCCTGTTCCAGCCCCCGGCGCAAGGCGCATTGCCGACACTCTTTGCAGCGACCTCGCCGAACGCCAAGCCCGGTGGCTATTACGGTCCAAGCAGCATGAGTGAGACCCGGGGAGCACCTGCGCCAGCGAAAATTCCTTTGCAAGCCGAGAATGGGGATGTCTCTGCCAGCCTCTGGGAAAAGTCGATACAACTGACCGGTCTTTATGTCGGATAGAAGCGCAGACGCCTTATCGCCTGCGATCCGCCGCCAAAATCTCCCGCGCGATCTGCTCAAGTGGTACGATCCGATCCACTCCGCCATGGGCGATCGCTTCCTTCGGCATGCCGAAGACGACCGATGTCGCCTCGTCCTGTGCCACCGTGAAGGCGCCGGCCTGGTGCATTTCGTTCATTCCACGGGCGCCGTCATCACCCATCCCGGTCATGATCACTCCCATCGCATTCCCGCCGGCAGACCGTGCGGCGGAGCGGAACAGCACATCGACCGACGGCCGGTGGCGGCTGACCAGCGGCCCGGGGCGGATGGAAACTTCGTAGCGTGCGCCGCGGCGTTCCAGAAGCATGTGCTTGTCGCCGGGAGCGATCAGCACATGGCCGCGCAGCACCGGGTCGCCATCGGCGGCTTCCTTGACTTCCACCTCGCAAAGGCCGTTCAGCCGTTTGGCAAAGGCTGCAGTGAATTTTTCCGGCATGTGCTGGACGATCACCAGGCCGGGCGAATTTGCCGGCAAGGCTTCCAAGAGTTCGCGCAGCGCCTCGGTGCCGCCGGTCGATGCTCCGACACAGACGATCATTTCGGTCGTTTTCGCCATCGCGCCGATCTTTGGCGGCGGCAAGATGGCATCTGCAGTCAGCTTGCCCTGGACGCCGCGCTCGGTCATGCGGCCGCTGCGCAGTTTGGCGATGCTCGCACGCGCAGCGCCCTTCACCGTCTGGCGAATTTGCTCGGCATGTTCGGCAAGGTGGTCGGCAGCCCCTATCCGGGGCTTGAGGATGATGTCGACGGCGCCGGCTTCGAGCGCCTGCATCAGCGTTTCCGACCCCTGCTCCGTCAGCGACGAACACATCACTACCGGGATCGGATGCTGGGCCATCAGCTTGCGCAGGAAGGTGATGCCGTCCATCTGCGGCATTTCCACATCGAGCGTAATGACGTCGGGTATCTCCTCGCGGATCTTGCGCGCCGCCATGAACGGATCGTTGGCGACGCCCATGATCTCGATATCCGGATCTTCCGAAAGCAGGGACGACAGCGTCTGCCTGACGCTGGCCGAATCGTCGATGATCAGAACCCGAATCTTTTCGCCCATGCCTGGCCTATACCCGCTTGAAGATCGTATTGGCGACCTGCCGGATCGGCAGGTTGAAACCGCTCACCGTTTCCGAATGGCCGATGAACAGGTAGCCACCCGGCAACAGGCAGTCGCACAGCCTGTTCAGCACATGCTGCTGGGTTTCCTTGTCGAAATAGATCAGCACGTTGCGGCAGAAGATCATATGCATCTGGTCACCGACCGAATAGCTTTTGTCCATCAGGTTGAGACGGGCAAAACCGATCTTCTGGCGCAGCTTCGGGGTGATGCGCATTTCCTGCCGCTGTGTGTTTGTCGGCCGCATCACGTATTTCCGCATCATTTCGGGCGGTACCGGCGCCATGATGTCCGAGGCGTAAATGCCCTTCTGCGCCTTTTCCAGAACGTCTGTCGAAAGATCGGTCGCCAGCACGAAATAGTCGCGGTCCGCAGCCTGTGTCTGCAGAAATTCCGACATCACCATGGCAAGAGTATAGGGTTCGGCGCCGGTTGAGCAGGCCGAACTCCAGATCCGAAGGCGACGTGTCGAGAACTGCTGGACCAGATCCGGCAGCGCGTGGTCGCGCATATAGTCGAAATGTTTCGGCTCGCGGAAAAAATCCGTCTTGTTGGTCGTCACCACGTCGATCAGGTAAATCGCTTCGCTGTCGATGCCGCCCTGATTGAACAGATAGTCGCAATAGGCGTCGAACGTCGCGATGCCGGTAACCCTGAGGCGACGGCGAAGCCGGCCTTCGAGCATGGTCGTCTTGTTCAGCGGCATCTTGATGCCGCTATAGCTGTAGATGAAGTGTGACAGCGCATCGAAATTGCGCTTGCTGAGCCGGTCGTCGAGCGGCTGGGTCCTGGCTGCTGCCGTCATGCCGGTGACTGTCATGCGACCTGCGCTGCAGGCGCGACGCCGGCAAGAGCCGGGCCGGCATCGGAGAACAACCGGGCAAGATCGATGATCACGACGAAGGCGCCATCCTTGCGCACCACGCCGGCAATATAGTCGGACCGCCAGCGAATCCCGATATCCGGCGCATCCTCGATCTGCTCCAAGCGAAACGGCACGACTTCGTAGACGCGGTCGGCGACGAGGCCGAGCGCCAGCACCTTGTCGCCGATCGGCACGTCGAGAACCAGCATGCGCGTATGCGGCGTCTTGGCCGTCGGGCTCATGCCGAGCCGGATCCTCAGATCGATGATCGGCACGCCCTGTCCGCGGACATCGCGCAGGCCAAGAAGATAATCCGGCCCGTGCGGGATCTTGAAGGCATCCTCATGGTCGAGGATTTCCCGCACCACCTCCACAGGCACGGCGAAGAGCTCCTCGCCGAGGCTGAAGGTTACGAATTGTTTTTCAGATGATGCGGCCATGGTTTTAAGCGCTTTCCCGGAAATCACTGTCTTCACGGTCGGGGCCGCCCATCGACATGTCGAGGGCAAAACCCTTTGCCCGCGCCTGCTGGCCGGAGACCGATTGTTCCTGCGGTGCTCTTGCGCGTGCAGGTGCCGGCGAGCGGGTGCCCGGCTGGGCAGGGCGAGCCGTCACCGTCCGCGCCGGCGTCGCCGCCGTATTCCGCTCGACGCGGAAGAAGGCGATCGACGCCTGCAATTCCTCGGCCTGGGCAGCCAGCTCCTCGGAAGTCGAGGACATTTCCTCGGACGCGCCGGCATTCTGCTGGATCACCTTGTCGAGCTGCTGGATCGCCTCGTTGATCTGCGTCGCGCCGATATCCTGTTCACGGCAGGCGGCGGAGATTTCCGACACCAGCTCTGCGGTTTTCTGGATGTCCGGGACAAGCCGGTTCAACATTTCGCCGGCCTGGGCGGCACTCTGCACGGTCTCACCCGACAGCGAGCTGATCTCGGCTGCAGCCGCCTGGGAGCGTTCGGCAAGCTTGCGCACTTCAGAGGCAACGACGGCAAAACCCTTGCCGTGTTCACCGGCGCGCGCAGCTTCCACCGCAGCATTCAGCGCCAGAAGATCGGTCTGGCGGGCGATTTCCTGGACGATCGAGATTTTTTCGGCGATCGTGCGCATCGCGGCGACGGCATGCGCGACGGCCTGGCCGGACGCTTCGGCATCCTTCGACGACTGGCGGGCGATCTTTTCCGTCTGGGCGGCGTTGTCGGCATTCTGCTTGATGTTGGCGGCCATCTGCTCCATCGAGGCAGAAGCTTCTTCGGCGGCGGCCGCCTGCTCGCTTGCACCTTCGGAAAGCTGTTCGGAGCCGGCGGACAGTTCCTGGCTGCCGGAGGAGACATTGTCGGAAGCCGACAGCGCGTCGGCCACGACGCCGCGCAGGCGCTGCACCATGCTTTCCAGCGCAATCCCGAGCGTATCACGGTCCGAAAGCGGCTTCGGCGTCACGGTCAGGTTGCCGTTCGAGATCTGGTCAGCGATCTCGGCCGTGTTGCGCAGGTTGGCGGTCATGATGTTGACCTTGGTGACCAGATCCCTGATCTCGTCATTGGACCTGATGTCGACTGTCTGGTTGAGATCGCCGATGGCAACAGCTTCGGCAACCGTCATCACCCGGTTGAGCCCGCGGCTGATGCCAAGCGCGATCCAGGTGGCAGCGATGGCGGCGATCAAAAGTGCGGCGGCGGCGATCGAGATCATCACCAGGCGGGTATGGGCGTAAAGCTCGTCGGCGGCGTTATCGGCTTCGACAAGCCGGCTTTTTTCGAGCGAGATGACCTGGCTGAACAATTCGTCCATCGAACCGGTCAGCTCACGCGCCTCGCCGTTCGAGATCCGCAGGGCCGTCGCCGTATCGCCCGCCGTGATGGCCGAACGGATGCGATTGTCCTCGTTGCGGAACTGGTCAGCCAGACCGGCAAGCTTCTGCCAGATCGGCTTTCCCTGTTCGGTCGCCTTGGAGAGAACCTCCTGAAGCGCGCCGTCGAAATCCTTCCTCGCGGCGTCCGAGAGCGCGATGTATTTCTGCATTTCGCCAGCATTTTGCGCATTCAGCAGGTTCTTCTGTTGGCGGATCTGCTGCAATTGCTGGGCGTCGAGTTCCTGGGCGAGCTCCAGCCGTGCGGCCGGGCCCTGCAGCACATCTTCGAGATTGCTGTTGAGATTGCCGAGGCTGATGATGCCATAGGCCGCCGTTCCCATGAGCATGAGGATGATCAAGCCGAAGGCGAGCGCAAGTTTGAGTTTGATCGTGAACCGCATCAGGATGTCCTTGAAAAATGGCTTCGTATAGGGGAGCCCCCGTAGGCTCCACCGCGAAGACTGATGCATTCACTCTCGCGTGTTGAAATAAGCCTCCCGCCTCATGCGGGAGGAAATCCGGGCCTGAAGGCCCGGCGGGATATGTCAGGCGCTTTCGCGGAAATGTTCGTCGTCGGCATCCGGACCGCCCACCGACATGTCGAGAGCAAAACCCTTGGCTCTGGCCTGTTGTGCATGAACCGCCTGATTGGCACGCGCAGGAGCCTTGTAGGCAGGTTTTGCCGCTGTGCGCTGGGCCGGAGCGGCGGAGCGCCTGGGCGCGGCTTTTGCACCGGCCTGATCGACCCGGAAGAAGGCGATCGAGGCCTGCAATTCCTCGGCCTGGGAGGCGAGCTCCTCGGAGGTTGCCGACATTTCTTCCGAAGCGCCGGCATTCTGCTGGGTGACCTTGTCGAGCTGCTGGATCGCTTCGTTGATCTGCGAGGCTCCGATATCCTGCTCGCGGCAGGCGGCCGAGATTTCCGACACCAGTTCGGCGGTCTTCTGGATATCCGGCACCAGCCGGTTTAGCATCTCACCCGCTTCGGTCGCGACCTGCACGGTGTCGCCGGACAGCGCGCTGATTTCGGCAGCCGCTGCCTGGCTGCGCTCGGCGAGCTTGCGCACTTCGGAAGCAACAACGGCAAAACCCTTGCCATGTTCTCCGGCGCGTGCCGCCTCGACCGCGGCATTGAGGGCCAGAAGGTCTGTCTGGCGGGCGATTTCCTGGACGATCGAGATTTTTTCGGCAATCGTGCGCATCGCACCGACGGCACGGTTGACAGCCTGACCGGAGGTCTCTGCATCCTTCGACGACTGGCGGGCGATCTTCTCCGTCTGGGCGGCGTTGTCGGCGTTCTGCTTGATGTTGGCGGCCATCTGCTCCATCGAGGCGGAGGCCTCTTCGGCGGCGGACGCCTGTTCGGTCGCGCCCTGCGACAGCTGTTCGGAGCTGGCCGACAGCTCCTGGCTGCCGGAGGAGACGTTGTCGGAGGCCGAAAGCGCGTCGCCGACCACGCCGCGCAGGCGTTCGATCATCGTGTTGACGTAACCGAGCAGATCGCCGATCTCGTCCTTGCTGGTGATCGTGGCAAAGCGGGTGAGATCGCCATCCGCAACGTTCTGCACGGCGCTGACCGCGTTGCGCAGGCCCTTGTTGATGCTGATCGCGATCCACAGAGCCGCGAGCGCGGCAATCAGGAAGGCGGCAGACGCGACCGAGATCATGATCATGCGGGTCTGGGCATAATCGATGTCCGACTGTTCGTCGGCGGCCTGCAGCCGGCTTTCCTCAAGCTTGATGACCTCGGTAAACAGCGGGTCGATCTGGTTGATGACCGAGCGTGCCTCGTTGCTGGAAATCTGGTTCGCACCGGCCGCGTCGCCAGCAAGCATCAGCGCGCGGATGCGGTCGTCCTGCTTGCGGAATTCCGCTGTCAGGGCAGCCAGCTTGTCCCAATAGACGCGCCCCTGTTCGGTGGCGCGAGCCTGGATCGCCTGGAAGTTTTCGTCGAAGGCCTTGCGGGCTGCATCATTGCTTTCGATGTAGCGGCGCATGTCGGCCTGATCGCTGGCAAGCAGCAGGTTCTTCTGCTGGCGCAACTGCTGCAATTGCTGTGCATTGAGGTTCTGGGTCAACTTGAGGCGTGTCGCCGGTCCCTGGATCACCTCTTCCAGAGTATCGTTGAGATTGCTGAGGCTGAGGATGCCGTAACCGGCGGTGACGATCAACATCAGAATGATGAAGCCGAAGGCCGAGGCAAGCTTGAGCTTGATCGAGGCACGCATTTTATCTGTCTCCGTCGGAAGGCGACCAGGCACGGGGTCCGCCTGTTGCGGAATGATCGTGTTGGGCCGAGAAAATGACCTGAAGATTGGGAAGGATGATGAATTCGCTGCCGCGCTTGACCAGGCAGTCGATGAAGTCCGGGCGCCAGCGCATGCCGACACTCGGCGGCGGTTCGCCGGCCGAGCGCATCAGCGTCGTCACCTCGTTGACCTTGTCGGTGCGGATGCCGGCCAGAACCGGTTCGTCGTCAATGTCCATCGCGATGACGATGATGCGGCTGTCGATCGTCGGCTTCGTCGCCTCCATGCCGAAAGCGAGCCTGATATCGGCGAGCGGAATGACCTTGCCGCGGAAATTGATCACGCTGCCGACAAAGGCCCTTGCTCCCGGCACCGTGGTTTCCGGCAAAAGGTCGAGGATTTCCTGAACGATGAAGGCCTCGAGTGCAAAGGTTTCGCCGGCGATCTCGAAGGTCAGCACCTCCAGTTCGTCACGCCCGTTCCACAGGTCTTCGGAAAGTTTTCTGACCGCTTGGTTCATCCGGCTGCGCGCAGATGCGCCTCCTGTTGTTGTCCTTCGGCGACCAGATGGCCGACGTCGAGAATGAGCGCCACGCCGCCGTCGCCAAGAATGGTGGCGCCCGAGAAGGTCGCCACGTCATGATGCAGCTTCGACATGCCCTTGATCACCGTCTGGTGGTCGCCGATGATCTGGTCGACGACGAGGCCGACACGCTCGGAACCGGTCGAGATGACCACCACCTTCTGGAACGGATCGGGCTTGGTGCCGGTGCGGAACAAGTCGCGCAGGCGCAGGAAAGGCACAAGGCTGTCGCGCAGCGAGATGAAGCTGCGGCCGCGCGAGCGCATGTCGTCCTCGATCGAAAGCTCGAGGCATTCCTCCACCGCCGAAAGCGGAATGACATAGCGGGCATTGCCGACGCGCACGAGCAGGCCGTCGATGATCGCAAGCGTCAGCGGGATGGCGAGCGAGATTTCCGATCCTTCCCCCGGGCGGCTGACGACGTTGATCGTGCCGCGAAGAGCGTCGATCGTCCGCTTGACCACATCCATGCCGACGCCGCGTCCGGAAAGGTTGGTCACCTGGCTGGCCGTGGAGAAGCCCGGCTGGAAAATCAGCTGGTAGAGTTCCTGGTCGGTGAGGCTGGCATTCGGTGCGATCAGGCCGGAGGATTCGGCCTTGGCGCGGACCCTCTCCTTGTTGATGCCGCGGCCGTCATCCTTGATGGTGATGATCACTTCGCCGCCCTGCTGGCGGGCCGCAAGATGGATATGCCCGGCTTCCGACTTGCCGGCGTCAAGCCGGTCCCCGGCCGTCTCCAGTCCGTGGTCGCAGGAATTGCGCACCAGATGGACGAGCGGATCGGCAAGCCGTTCGATGACGCTTTTGTCGACCTCGGTGGTCTCGCCTTCGGTAATCAGTTCGATCTTCTTGCCTGTCTCGTGGGCAAGATCGTGGACGAGGCGGCGGAAGCGGCTGAACAGATGCGCGACAGGCACCATGCGCAGTACCATCATCGTGTCGCGCAATTCGCCGGAAAGTCGTTCGACGTCTTCGGATACGGCACGCAGCATCAGGTCGCCGCTACCGCCGGCAAGCTGCGACAGGCGCGACTGGGCAATCACCAGTTCGCCGACCCGGTCCATCAACTCGTCGAGTTTTTCGGCAGGAACGCGGACGTTTTCATTTCCCTTGGCAGCCTTTGCATCCCCGGGGGCGTTTGCCGGGATATTGGACGCGGCAGGGGAGGCGGCCACAGCCGGGGCAGGCACTGCCGGCTGCGGAGCCGCAGACTGAGGTGCGGCGGGTTCGGCGCGGACGGGTGTCGTTGCCGTGGCGGATGTCGCAGCCTGAGCCGGTGCCGCAATCTCCTCGACCGTCAGCTCCATGTCGTCCATGACGAAGATAAACACGTCGTCGATCGCCGACAGCGGTTGATCGGTCAGGAGTTCGACATCCCAGGCGATGTGAAGGTCTGTCGGGGCCAGATCGTCCAGCGACGGGATCTTCGACCGGTCGGCGACGATGCGGCATGTGCCCAGCTCGCGCAGCTCGTCCAGCAATGGCAGCGGGTTGGTGCCGTTCGCCATGGCGTTCTGCGGTAGCGAGAAGCGGATCTTGTAGAGTTTCCCGGCACTCTCAGTAGCCGCTGCGGCGTCCGGCTCGCCGGCACCATCGACGGCGCGGCGCAGGTTGGCAAGCAGCGCCTCGCTCATCGCCTCATGGTCGCCGGACGGCGTTTCCACCAGCGCCCGCATATGGTCCTTTGCTTCGAGCACGGCGGTGACGAGCGCGTGGGTGGCGGGAACCTCGCCCTTGCGCACCCGGTCGAAAGCCGTTTCGCAATGGTGGGTGAACGCTGCCAGCGCCTCGAAGCCGAACATGGCGCCCGAGCCCTTCAACGTGTGCAGGCCGCGGAATACCGCGTCGATCTGATCCTTGTCGCCGAGGTTGACGTTGAGGTCGAGGAGCCCCGCCTCGACCTGCTCCAGAAGCTCGGCGGCTTCCTGTCTGAAGACCGCGATAGGATCGGGAAAGCTCATTTGCCGAGAACCTTCTTGACGATCTTGACCAGGCTTTCCGGGTCGAACGGTTTGGTCAGCCAGCCGGTCGCGCCGGCAGCCTTTGCCTGCTGCTTGATCTCGCCGTCGGATTCTGTGGTCAGGAAGATCACCGGCACGCCCATATGCGCCGGCAGCTTGCGCAGTTCCCGGATCATTGTCAGGCCGTCCATATTGGGCATGTTGAGATCGGTGACGATGAGATCGAACGTCCCTGCATTAAGCTTGGCAATGCCGTCGAGCCCGTCGACCGCTTCGGTGACCTCATAGCCGGCATTCGAAAGCGCGACCCGCGTCGTCAGTCGGATGCTCGCCGAGTCGTCGACGGTCAGGATATTGGCGCTCATTGAATGTCCCCTTGATGTAACCAGAATTGTGCGTCGTCGGCCGACATGCCTTCCAGGAAGCCGCTCCGGCGCAGCGTTTCGAGCAGCGGCCCGCTTGCCGGCTGCGACAGCGCGATGCGCTTGCCGGCGGTACCGGCATAGATGCGGGCTGCTTCGATCATCTGGAGGAAACTGATGTCGACCTGTACGTCGTCCGCCAGCGTGATCGTGGCGGTCTCGTGCGTGTCGATGAATTTCAGCATGTCTTCGCGAATGTCGGTGATCGCACGAACGGTGAGGTTCGTCGGCAGGGACAGGCACGCTTCAATATGACCTTCAATATTCATACCTACTCCAAACGCATTCCAACATGCTGAAAAAGCCTGCCCAACTTGGGACATCATGCTTAACGAGGCGTTAATTCACCCCGGTGAGTTTTCATGCGGAATTACTAGTAGCCAGCATTTGCAGGCTGTTCATATCTGTCGAAAATTAACCAATTGAGCCGAAACCGCTCCAATGCCCGCCGACTGTTTCACTGCGGTTAACCCCCGCCGGGCCATGTTGCCGCCAAGCGAGGACAAAACGTGCCCCGACGTCGCAATGGCGGACGGGCATAAAATTGTCCCAAGAAAGAACAGGGCAATTTCCGTCGATGCCGATATGGCGCCGGCGTATCATCAGGGGTGGTGGCAAGTGGCAGTCGCAGCAGTTTTGGTCAGTGAGGTCGAGTTTTCCAGGCCGTCGGTTCTTGTCGAGCGGATGGAAACGGCGAGGGCCCGTATCGAGGAGCGTTTTCTCGAAGGGGGTGCGGCGCTGTTGTCTGTGCTCGATGTGTTGAACAAGTTGATCGGCTCGCTCGACCAGCTCACCTCGTCGCTCGATGAGGAAACCGCCAACGCAACCATGGCCGAACTGCATGAGACGGTGGGCAGGCTTTCGGAGCTCAGCCGTATCGAGACCGCGCGCCAGGCCGGTTTTGTCGATATTTCCGGCGCCGAGCGCAATCTGCGGCCTCATGTGGCGAACATGCTGGAGACGATGCGCTACCTGCGTACATTCGCCGTCACCGCCAAGATCACCGGTGCCGGAATTGACGATTTCGCCGGATTTGCCGAAGAAATTCTGGACCGCATCCACGCCGGAACGCGGCAGGTCAACGATTTTGGTGGCAAGCTGCAGCATCTGGGTACGGGCCTGGGTTCGGTGATGGAACGTGGCCGCACGACGATCGAACGCTACGAAGCGACCATTCCCGGCATCGTTTCCGATCTGTCGACCGGTGGCACCGAGATCAAGGCGCAGCGAAAGATCCTCGTCGATCGTGCCGCACGCGTCCGCAAGATTGCAGCCGGCATCCAGGGCAAGCTCGCCTCGGTGCTTTCGGCGATGCAGATCGGCGATATCACCCGCCAGCGGATCGAGCATTGCCAGAGCTCGCTAACGCTGCTCGACACCTATATCGGAAGCGAGGCCGGTTCCTTGACGGTCGCCGATCGCAACAACCTGTCCTCCATCATCACCAATCTCGTGGCCCTGCAGCTTGGCCAGTCGATCGACGATTTCGAGCGCGATACCGCCAAGATCGTCAAGACCATCGCGAGCTTCCGCTCCGATCTCGGACAGATAGACGAGCTGCGCCAGCAGATGACGGATGGCGAAGGGGATAATTCCATGCGCGGGCTGGAAGCTGGTGTCGGCGTCGCCCGCGAGGCCGTCCGGGAGATCGAGGCCGTTTCCGTCGAGGCCGGCGAGTTGAGCCGCTCGACCGCGGCGACCGTGCAGGAGCTGATCAACGACATCGGCGTCATTCAGCTGGTGCGTACCGACATCCATTACATGGCGCTGAACACCAATCTTCGTTGCGGCAAGATCGGCGAACATGGCAAGGCGCTGAACGTCGTCACCGCAGAGTTGCGCAATTTCGCCGGCGCTCTGGACGAGACGGCGGAGAAGGTTCTGGTCGAGCTGATAGCGCTCGAAAAAGCCTCCGAAAAGCTCGCGTCCCTGCAGGATGCGGCCGGCGAGGATCCGCTCGACGACCGCCTCGCCCGGGCGATGGCGAAGATCGGCGATGTCGGCGACCGGATGGATGCCGGGACTGAGGCACTGAGCGGACAGAGCCGGGACGCGACCGAGCAGATGAACGGATCCCTGTCGCGGCTCGACTTCAAGGCCGAACTCGGCGAGGTCCTTCGCACCTGTGCCCAGGAAATTTCGAAAGAGGCGATGATCTGCGGCGACGGCGATCCGTCTGCCGCGCTGGAACCGGCCCTGGCCGATCTCGGCGGCCGCATCGGCAAACTCTACACCATGGTCTCCGAACGGGAGCTCCATGCGGCGGTTCTCGGCACGTCACCTCCGGTCGAAACGGCGGTCGTCGCGGCCGTCATGAGCGACGAGGACATCGAAGACGCCCTGTTTTGATGTCCTTTGGCCTTGGCTGCCACCGGGACAAGTCGTCCGCGCGGCCGAATAATCGCGGCCGCGCCTTGACCTTTTGCCGCCTCTGGGTCATTTGACGCCCCTTGAATGAAGAAGCGCCCAGGGGTCTCCCCCTACCGGGACGAACCCCGGCGGCGCTGGTAAAGAGATTAAACATGGCTAAGGCTACATCTTCGGCGCCCTCCCAGCGCATGCTTCGCGTTGGCGAACAGGTTCGCGCCGCCATAACCCAGGTCCTGCAGCGCGGCGAAGTGCGTGACGACCTGATCGAGAAGACGGTGATCTCCGTGTCGGAAGTGCGCATGTCGCCCGACCTGAAGATCGCGACCGCCTATGTGACACCGCTCGGCGTGCCTGACCATCTTGCGGTCATCGACGCGCTGAACCGCCACGCCAAGTATATTCGTGGCCGGCTCGGCGGCCAGTTGAGGCAGATGAAATACATGCCGGAAGTGCGCTTCCGTGATGATACGAGCTTCGACAATTACAAGAAGATCGACAATCTGCTCCGCTCGCCCGAGGTCCAGCGCGACCTTGAGAGCAAGGGCGACGACGAATAACCGAAACACCATAAAGAGTACGCATGTCCAAACCACGCAAACCCAAGGGCCGGGCGGTTTCCGGCTGGCTTATCCTCGACAAGCCGGTCGATTTCGGTTCCACCGAAGCCGTCTCCAAGATCAAGTGGCTGTTCAACGCCCAGAAGGCCGGACATGCGGGCACGCTCGATCCTTTGGCCTCCGGCATGCTGCCGATCGCGCTGGGCGATGCGACCAAGACCGTCCCTTATGTCATGGACGGCCGCAAGATCTATGAATTCACTGTCACCTGGGGCGAAGAACGTTCGACCGACGACCTCGAAGGCGAGGTGACGGCATCGTCCGACGCGCGCCCGTCCGAGCAGGCGATCCGCGATCTCCTGCCGAACTATACCGGCACCATCCAGCAGATCCCGCCGCAGTTCTCGGCAATCAAGATCGCCGGCGAGCGTGCCTATGATCTGGCTCGCGAGGGCGAGACGGTCGAGATCCCCTCGCGCGAGGTCGAAGTCTTCCGCCTGACACTGGTCGGCGTGACGGAAAACGAGGCGCATTTCGAGGTCGAATGCGGCAAGGGCACCTATGTGCGCGCAATCGCCCGCGACCTCGGTCGCGATCTCGGCTGCTACGGCCATATTTCCGATCTTCGCCGGACTTTCGTTGCACCCTTTGCCGAAGACAAGATGATCGCGCTTGCCGATCTCGTGGCGCTCGAAAAGATCGAGGACCGCGACGAACGTCTCGCAGCACTCGATGCCTCCCTGATCGATACGGCCGAAGCCTTGTCCAGCCTGCCGCATCTGCCGGTGACGGAGGAGCAGGCGCATCGGATCAAGATGGGCAACCCGATCATCCTGCGTGGCCGCGAAGCACCGGTTGACGAGCCGGAAGCCTATGCGACGGTCCGCGGACGACTGGTCGCCATCGGCGAGATCGGTCAGGGCGAATTCCGCCCGAAGCGGGTGTTCGGCTGATCGATTGGGCGCCTCTTCCAATTGCAGGCTGAATGGTCTATAGGCAGCGCCAGCATCAGGCGGCCTATAGGCGTTCCTTCTGCATTCATGGCCAAAGCTGAACGACATCTCGGCTTTTGGCGTCTTCTTCTCCTCTTTACGAAAGGATCGTAAGATGTCGATCACTGCAGAGCGCAAAGCCGCCCTCATCAAGGAATATGCAACCGTCGAAGGCGACACCGGTTCTCCGGAAGTTCAGGTCGCAATCCTGACGGAACGCATCAACAACCTGACGGGTCATTTCAAGGACCACAAGAAGGACAACCACTCGCGTCGTGGCCTTCTGACCATGGTTTCCACCCGTCGTTCGCTTCTTGATTACCTCAAGAAGAAGGACGAATCCCGTTACAGCAAGATCATTGCTGCTCTGGGCATTCGCCGCTAAAAAATTCCGGCGGGCGCTCATTCGGGCGCCTGCCGGTTTCTTATTCGGGCCTCGGGTCCGATGAAATGTTTGCGCCGCGCTCTAGATCGCGTGGTTGAGACTGCCCGCAGACCCGGATGGGCCGGATCTGCCAAACAAAACCGTTGACCTGTCATGGGGCAGGATTGCCGGATGCTTTACGGCCAGGATCTCCAACAGGATCTTGAGCAGGCTTGCAAACTGAAGCCGCCGACCCGAAGCCTCCCGTTGTCTTGCCCGTGATCTGTCACACTGATTGCGGTCGACTATGCACTGCGCCTGGCTATCGGCACTGCGCGTGCTCCCGCATTAAAGGACAACATATGTTCAATACCCACTCCGTCGAAATCGAATGGGCCGGCCGTACGCTGAAGCTGGAAACGGGCAAGATCGCCCGCCAGGCTGACGGCGCGGTCCTCGCCACCTACGGCGAAACCGTCGTTCTCGCCACCGTCGTTTCGGCCAAGGCGCCGAAGCCGGGCCAGGACTTCTTCCCGCTGACCGTCAACTACCAGGAAAAGACCTATGCCGCCGGCAAGATCCCTGGCGGTTACTTCAAGCGCGAAGGTCGTCCGTCGGAAAAGGAAACCCTGGTTTCCCGCCTGATCGACCGCCCGATCCGCCCGCTCTTCCCGGAAGGCTACAAGAACGACACCCAGGTCGTCGTCACCGTCGTCCAGCACGACCTTGAAAACGATCCGGACGTATTGTCGATGGTTGCCGCTTCGGCTGCCCTGACGCTCTCCGGCGTTCCCTTCATGGGCCCGGTCGGCGGCGCACGCGTCGGCTACATCAACGGCGAATACGTCCTCAACCCGCATCTCGACGAGATGGACGAATCGGTTCTCGATCTCGTTGTCGCCGGTACCCAGGACGCCGTCCTGATGGTTGAGTCGGAAGCCAAGGAACTCAACGAAGAAGTCATGCTCGGCGCCGTCATGTTCGGCCACAAGGGTTTCCAGCCGGTCATCGACGCGATCATCAAGCTCGCCGAAGTTGCCGCCAAGGAACCCCGCGATTTCCAGCCGGAAGATCATTCCGAGCTCGAAGCTGAGATGCTCAAGCATTTCGAAGCCGAACTGCGCACCGCCTACAAGAACACCCAGAAGGCTGAACGCTACGCTGCGGTCGACGCCGTCAAGGCAAAGGTCAAGGCGCATTTCTTCCCGGAAGGCGTCGAGCCGAAATACACCGCCGAAGTGATCGGCGCGACCTTCAAGCACCTGCAGGCGAAGATCGTTCGCTGGAACATCCTCGACACCAAGAGCCGTATCGACGGCCGTGACCTGTCGACCGTTCGTGCGATCGTCTCCGAAGTCGGCCTGCTGCCGCGCACCCACGGTTCGGCACTGTTTACCCGCGGTGAAACGCAGGCAATCGTTGTCGCCACGCTCGGCACCGGTGAAGACGAACAGTACGTCGACAGCCTGACGGGCATGTACAAGGAGCGCTTCCTGCTCCATTACAACTTCCCTCCCTACTCGGTTGGCGAAACCGGCCGCATGGGCTCCCCGGGCCGCCGCGAAATCGGTCACGGAAAGCTCGCCTGGCGCGCTATCCGTCCGATGCTGCCGTCGCCAGAGCAGTTCCCCTACACGCTGCGCGTCGTCTCCGAGATCACCGAGTCGAACGGCTCGTCCTCGATGGCAACCGTCTGCGGCACCTCGCTCGCCCTGATGGATGCAGGCGTTCCTTTGGCAAAGCCGGTCGCCGGTATCGCCATGGGCCTGATCCTCGAAGGTGAACGTTTTGCCGTTCTCTCCGACATCCTCGGCGACGAAGACCACCTCGGCGACATGGACTTCAAGGTTGCAGGTACTGCCGACGGCATCACCTCGCTGCAGATGGACATCAAGATCGCCGGCATCACCGAAGAGATCATGAAGGTCGCTCTCGAGCAGGCCCAGGGCGGTCGCAAGCACATCCTCGGCGAAATGGCCAATGCCATCACCGAAGGCCGCTCGCAGCTCGGCGAATTTGCACCGCGCATCGAAGTGATGAACATCCCGGTCGACAAGATCCGTGAAGTCATCGGTTCGGGCGGCAAGGTCATCCGCGAAATCGTCGAAAAGACCGGCGCCAAGATCAACATCGAAGACGACGGCACCGTCAAGATCGCGTCTTCTTCCGGCAAGGAAATCGAAGCGGCCCGCAAGTGGATCCACTCGATCGTTGCAGAACCAGAAGTCGGCGCCATCTACGAAGGCACTGTTGTAAAGACCGCCGATTTCGGCGCTTTCGTCAACTTCTTCGGCGCCCGTGACGGCCTCGTGCACATCTCGCAGCTCGCTTCCGAGCGCGTTGCCAAGACCCAGGACGTCGTCAAGGAAGGCGACAAGGTCTGGGTCAAGCTGATGGGCTTTGACGAGCGCGGCAAGGTTCGCCTGTCGATGAAGGTCGTCGACCAGGCCACCGGCCAGGAAGTCAAGCGCGCCGAAGGCGACGCTGCCGCTGAGTAAATCCTTCTTCATTGAAGGACAGGGGCGCGGGAGTTTGCTCTTCCGCGCCCTTTCTTTATCCTAACCATTAAACCTCCGCCGAAAGCCGACCATGAGCCGCGACGCCCTGAAAACCCTCTTCCATCCCTTTGTCACCGACGCCGTGCCGATGCCCGGCAAGGACGAGCGGGTGATTTTTCTGGGCGCCGAGGCCGGCAATGCCCGGCCGGAAGGGTTCGATGCGGACATTACCTTCGTACAGCCTTTCCGCCCGCTGTTTCGCGCCCTGCGCGACAACGCCTTTCCTGAGCCTGAAGGTGACGATTACGACGGCGCTCTGGTTCTTTGCGGCAAACATCGCGGCGAAAACGAAAACCGTATTGCCGAGGCCCTGGCACGCGTGAAGGTCGGCGGCCTGATCGTTATTGCAGGCGGCAAGGAGGATGGTGTCCAGCCGCTGCGCACCATGCTTTTGAAGCTCGGCATCATTCTCGACTACGCGCCGAAATATCATGGCCTGGCGATCTGGTTCGGCCGGCCGGAAGATGCAAGCGATGCCATCAAGGCGCTGAAGAAGACGGCCGTGACGGTCGAAGGCCGGTTCCAGGCAGCCCCCGGCATGTTCTCCCATGAGCGCGTCGACGCAGGTTCCGAGCTTCTTGCAGGCCGTTTCCCGACCGATTTCGATGGCAATGTTGCCGATTTCGGGGCCGGCTGGGGTTATCTCTCCGTCATGCTGGCGGAGAAGTCTCCGCGGGTCCACCGCATCGATCTCTTCGAAGCCGACCATCGGGCGCTGGAATTCGCCAGGCAGAACATCGCCCACAATTGCCCGGATCTCGAGGCCCGTTTCTTCTGGCAGGATCTCGCAGCAGAGCCGCCAAAGGAAAAATACGACCTCGTGATCATGAACCCGCCTTTCCACGAGGCGCAGGCTGCTGATCCTGAACTCGGCCGCACGATGATCCGCACGGCGGCCGGCGCCCTGAAGCAGGGTGGCCGCCTGATGATGGTCGCCAATCGCGGCCTGCCCTACGAGTCGGTTCTCGCCGAAGCCTTCCGCGAATACGGCGAGACCTGCCGCAACGCCAAGTTCAAGGTTCTCTGGGGCCGCAAGTAATTTTCTGCCCCCGCTAGGCCGACCGATTGCCCTTGCCAGCATCACTGTGTGCAAACTAGAGTTGTATCGAGTGGTGTTGGGGCACGGCAATGAAAAGGCTTGTTGCAGGTTTAGCGGTCCTGCTGGTCTCGGCCAGCGTTGTTTCGGCAGATGCTGCCCGCATCACCTGGGAATGGTATAATGCCGCCGAGCTTCATCAGGAGCGCAAAACCCGGGGCAAGGACGATCTGAGGCTTGCCGCGCATTACTTCCGGCTTGCTGCCGAAAAGGGCAATCCGGCCGCGGCCTACAAGCTCGCAGAGATCTACGAGAACGGCTGGGGCCTGCTCCCAGACCCGTTTCAGGCTTTCTATTGGTATATGAAGGCTGCCGCCAGGAGCGACATGCACGGCCAACTCAAGGTCGGCTGGTGCTACCAGAAGGGGATCGGCGTTCAGGCCGACGCGCGGATAGCCGCGATCTGGTACCGGCTGGCGGCCGACAACGGCAATATCTGGGGTTATCACATGCTCGGTTTCATGCTTGCCGATGGCGACGGCATGCAGCGGGATTCCGCGCTTGCGCGGCGCTATTTCGAACTCAGCCTGCCGAAGACCAACGATCCCTGGGCCAAGTGGAAGCTGGCCCATCTGATTGAAGCCGAAAATCCGGCAAAAGCCTTGGCTCTGCTTAAAGAGGCTGCGGCGGCCGGCAATGCCCAGGCGGCCGCTGACCTGAAAGTCATGCGCTGATCAGGCCGCCTCTATATCCTTGCGGGCCGCGCTTGCGAGGAATGCGGAACGTGTCAGGCCGCGTTCGCGGGCCGCAAAATCGATCGCGTCGAGCATTCCCTTCTCGAAGGTGACATTGGCACGCACAACGCGCGTATCATCCTCGATGTAAGGAATGCGCACGAGGAAGGCTCCGGTTGCCAGCTCGACGCGTATGTCCTCGCGTTCCGTCACCTGTTCGTAGGTTGAAGGACGCGGTAACTGTTCGTCCTCGGCCCAGAGGCGCAAGGCCTCGATCGCGTTGGCAATGAGATCATCCTCGCCATCGGCAGCGGAAAAGACGGACGGCAGATCCGGGAAGCTGACGCCGAAGGAGCTACCTTCATCCTTGTGTACGAGCGCGATGAAATGCTTCATGTGCTTGCCTTCAAATCCAACCTGCCTGCTTGGCAATGGCCGACGCCGTGCCCAGCGGCAGATCCTTCTTCGGATGCGGAACGATGATCGTTCGAAAGCCATTGCGGAACTTATGATGTGATCCCTTCACGGAGACCAGCTCGAAACCTTCGCGCTTCAATCTCGCGATGATCTTCTGGCTATTCCGCTCCATGGGTAGCTCCAAACTGCCCCCATATTAGTTGGTTTGCTTCAAAAACGCAAGAAGGGCGTGCGCATCATGATGCGCACGCCCTTCAGCGATAAGTTTCAGAAGCTTACTCGACGTCGGCCTTGCGCAGGCGATCCAGTGTCGGCAGCGATGTGATGCTGTAGCCGGCATCGACATAATGGACTTCGCCGGTGACGCCGCGCGAAAGATCCGACAGCAGATAAAGCGACGAACCGCCGATATCCTCGATCGTCGGTGTCCGGCGCAGCGGCGCGTTCTGCTGGTTCCAGGTATAGATCGCGCGGGCGTCGGAAATGCCGGCGCCGGCAAGCGTGCGAACCGGGCCTGCAGAGATCGTGTTGACGCGGATGTCACGCGGGCCGTAATCGGCTGCCAGATAGCGCACGGAGGCTTCCAGAGCTGCCTTGGCGACGCCCATGACGTTGTAGTTCGGAATGACCCGCTGCGAGCCGTTATAGGTCAGCGTCAGGATCGAGCCGCCGTTTGGCATCAGTTCGGCGGCACGCTTGGCGATCTCGGTGAAGGAGAAACAGGAGATCACCATGGTGCGGGAGAAATTCTCGCGCGTCGTGTCGGCGTAAAGGCCTTTCAGCTCGTTCTTGTCGGAAAAGCCGATGGCGTGAACGAGGAAGTCGATCGAGCCCCAGCGCTCCTTGAGAGCAGCGAATGTCGCATCGACCGATGCGATATCCTCGACGTCACAGGGAATGACCAGATCCGAGCCAAGTTCGGCGGCGAGCGGCTTGACCCGCTTGCCGAGTGCATCGCCCTGGTAGGTGAAGGCGATTTCCGCGCCCTGGGCGGCAAGCGCCTTGGCAATGCCCCAGGCGATCGAATGGTTGTTGGCGACCCCCATGATCAGGCCGCGTTTTCCCTGCATGATACCTGTCATGGTTTATCCGTTATAGCGCTGGAACACGAGCGTGGCGTTGGTGCCGCCGAACCCGAAGGAGTTGGAAAGGATGGTGTCGATCTTGGCATTGTCGATACGGCTGCGGACGATCGGCACGCCTTCGAATTCCGGGTCGAGCGTCTCGATATGCGCGCTTTCGCCGATAAAGCCTGCCTGCATCATCAACAGGCCGTAGATCGATTCCTGCACGCCGGCACCGCCCAGCGAATGGCCGGTCAGCGACTTGGTCGACTGGATATGCGGGATCTTGGTCCCGAAGACTTCGCGGATCGCGCCGATTTCCTTGCTGTCGCCCACCGGCGTGGACGTGCCGTGAGTGTTGATGTAGTCGACCTCGCCCTTCACCGTGGCAAGCGCCTGGCGCATGCAGCGGATGGCGCCTTCGCCGGACGGTGCGACCATGTCGTAACCGTCGGACGTTGCGCCATAACCGGTGATCTCGGCGTAGATATTGGCGCCGCGGGCCTTGGCATGTTCCAGTTCTTCCAGAACCAGAACGCCTGCACCGCCGGCGATGACGAAGCCGTCGCGGTTGGCGTCATAGGCACGCGAGGCGGTTTGCGGCTGGTCGTTATACTTGGACGACATGGCGCCCATGGCGTCGAACAGGTTCGACATGGTCCAGTCGAGATCTTCGTGGCCACCGGCGAACATCACGTCCTGCTTGCCCCACTGGATCATTTCCGCCGCATTGCCGATGCAGTGCGCGGATGTCGAGCAGGCCGACGAGATCGAGTAGTTGACGCCGTGGATCTTGAACCAGGTGGCGAG
The DNA here is from genome assembly GCF_057163345.1 of Aliirhizobium sp. YIM B11859. Lineage (NCBI taxonomy): Bacteria > Pseudomonadati > Pseudomonadota > Alphaproteobacteria > Hyphomicrobiales > Rhizobiaceae > Aliirhizobium > Aliirhizobium sp. YIM B11859. Next base: position 1,139,125 of record NZ_JBXHAY010000002.1, on the reverse strand, counting down.
CGTGGCGGACGCCGTCGAGGACATCGCCTTCGGCACGGCGAACGGGCCGATACGCTTCGGGCTGGTGTTCTTGATGGTGATGTCGGCGGCTTCGATCAGGGTACGGGTCGAGGGACCGCCGGAGCCCATGATGATGCCGGTGCGCTCGTTTTCGCTATAGTCTTTTTCTTCCAGGCCCGAATCGGCGAGTGCCTGTTTCATGGCGACGTGGTTCCACGCACCGCCCTGGGAGAGAAAGCGCATGGCGCGGCGGTCGACAAGGTCCGTCGTGTCGATATTCGGTTTTCCCCACACCTGGCACTTGAAGCCGTGCTCGGCGAAGTCGGGGGAAAAGGAAATGCCGGACTTTGCCTGCCGCAAGGATTCGGTGACTTCGGCCGCGTCGTTTCCGATCGAGGACACGATACCGAGGCCCGTGACAACTACCCGTCTCATCTTATCTAACCCTTTTGTTTCCTTGAGGTCGCCTAAGTTTTATCTCAGGCGGTCTTTTCCTTGGACAGACCGACGCGCAGGTCGCTCGCCTGATATATGGTTTCGCCATCGGCCTTCAGCCAGCCGTCGGCGGTGCCGAGCACGAGCCGGCCCTTCATCACCCGCTTGAAGTCGATACCGTATTCCAGAAGCTTGGTATGCGGGCGGATCATGCCCTTGAACTTCACTTCGCCGGTCGACAGGGCCATGCCGCGGCCTTGTTCGCCGAGCCAGCCGAGGAAAAATCCGGTCAGCTGCCACATGCCGTCAAGGCCGAGGCAGCCCGGCATGATCGGGTTGCCTTCGAAGTGGCAGGGAAAATACCAGTCGTCGGGTTTGACGTCGTATTCGGCACGGATATAGCCCTTGTCGAAAGCGCCGCCGGTTTCCGAAATATCCGTAATACGGTGAACCATCAGCATGGGCGGCAATGGCAATTGTGCATTACCTGGTCCGAAGAGGTCGCCATGTGCACAGGCGATAATGTCTTCGTAAGCGTAGCTGGACTGTCTGGTGGTCATCGAATTCCGCATCCCCCTATGATCGCTATGTCGGCGGCAGCTTTAGAGCAAGCCCTGCCGGAATTGAAGCGTTCAACCTTCCAGGCTCGGGGTTTTCTCGCCCTGGAACGTCGTTTTGTCAGTCCGCATATAGGAACGGAGGCGTGCAAACCAGAGGTGAGGGCATAAAATCCGAAGATTTGACGCGTTGCGCGCGCATCCGACGCGGTAAACTGTTGAAACGTTGTGCAGCAAAAGTTATATCCGAAACTCAAGAAGTATCGCGAGTTGCGGAGTTCCAGGACCCTTATGGCTGAAGCCGTGCCCCAAATCGAAGTGAAATTGCGCCATTACGGCCTGCGCCCGACGCGGCAGCGGGTTGCTTTGGGAGATCTTCTCTTCGCCAAGGGAGATCGTCACCTGACCGTCGAGGAATTGCACGAAGAGGCAATTCTGGCCGGCGTGCCGGTATCTTTGGCAACCGTCTACAACACGCTTCACCAGTTCACCGAGGCGGGCCTTATCCGCGTTCTCGCTGTCGAAGGCGCCAAGACCTATTTCGACACGAATACCTCGGATCACCACCATTTCTTCGTCGAAGGGCGCAACGAAGTGCTGGATGTTCCGATCGGCAATCTTGAAATCGGAAACCTCCCCGAGCCTCCGGAAGGTATGGAGATCGCCCATGTGGATGTCGTCATCCGCCTGCGCGAAAAACGTTCCTAGGTCTTTCTTTTTTTCCGTTTAGGAGGTCGCATCGCCTCTTCGGGCGGGCGGCCCGGTCGCGACTTGTATCGCGGCAGCATCCAGCCGTAGTGAATTGCACCGCCACGTAAGGCAAATGCGATGACGGCTCCGAAGCCGGCGCTGACGATCAGCGGCTGGCCGATGGCGTGAGCGGCGGTGAACGCGCTTGCACCTGCAAGCGCCGCCGTTATGTAGATTTCGGGTCGCAGCAGAACCGAAGGTTCGTTGGCCAACACGTCGCGCAACACGCCGCCGAGTGCCCCGGTCATCACGCCGGTGACGATGGCAATCGTCGGAGAACCGGTTGCAGCCATGCCCTTGGCGGCGCCAAGCACGCTATAGGCTGCAAGCCCGATCGCATCGAGCCAGATCAGCAGCCGATAACGCCATTCGACCCGATGCGCCGAAAAGAACACGAACGCTCCGGCGATCACCCCGACGAGCACATAGGTCGGATCCATGATCCAGAAGACCGGCCGTCCGAGCACCATGTCGCGGATCGTGCCGCCGCCGAGCCCGGTGACGGCCGCAAAGAACAGGAAGCCGATGAAATCGAGTTCCTTGCGTGATGCGGCAAGCGCTCCTGTTGCGGCAAACAGCGCAACGCCCGCGTAGTCGAGTATCATCAGCAGGGACATGGTGTTCTCCAGCGTCGCGCAAGTGCCTGAGCCTAAGGAGGGTATATTCCGTGCTGCCAGCGCACGTCATCCGCGTGGGCGCATCATGAACAGATCAATTTCGTCTTATTGGTGAGACCCGTGAAAAAACACCTGGTCGCGATAATTCAGGCAATCGCTTTTTTGGCATTGATGCCGGTCATGGCTGCCGCACAGCAGCAGCTCGTGCCGGACCCGGAAGCCTTTGAGAAGGGCTTTTTCCAGAAGAGCTGCAAGACTGTCGATTTTGGTCCCGATTTCATCAAGCGCTTCGATATCAACAACGACAACATCCAGGATCTCGTTGTCGATCACAGCGCCTTGACCTGCGACGGCGTGCGCGGCCCCCGATGCAATGCCGACGGCTGCCCGCAGAATTTCTATGTCCAGGCCAAGGAGGGCGGCTACATCCTGGTCGCCACCGCCCAGGTCTATGGCTACGATTTCGTCCAGTATTTCGGCAACATGGTCTTCATGTTCAAGATGCATCCGCGCTTCTGCGATCGCACCGACGCCGAGCCCTGCGAAATGCGGGTGCGCGTCAGGGGCACAAAATTCGTCACGATCTCCAGGAAATAGCTATCCAGGAAAGATGCTGCCGATCCGGCCGGTCAGATAATACGCCGTCAGGCTCATCCATTCGCGCACGGCCGTCGTGCCGATCTGGGCATTGAGTGCCGGCTGGGTGAAGTCGAGGGAAAGATGTTCGATGCCGCTTGTCCGGTAATCCACCGGCCAGGGTGTGACCGCGATCCCGGCCTTGGCGAACAGCCCGACCGAACGCGGCATATGGAAGGCCGAGGTGACCAGCAGGCAGTTTTCCAGCCCCTGCGCCTTCAGCAGCCCGGCCGTGTTGAGGCTGTTCTCATAGGTGGTGCGGGATGTATTGTCCTTGATCAGCCTGTCGGACGAAATGCCGAAGGCCGAGAAGAAGCGCTCCGCGGTCTGCGCTTCGCCCTCGAACGTGCCGCTGATCGACCCGTCTCCGCCTGAAACCAGGATGCGCGCCTGAGGGTAATTGCGGGCAAGCCGCAGTGCCTCGACAAACCGGTCGGCTGACTGGTTGAGCTCCATGCCGCCACGGGCCGTGTTGATCTCGTTGTCAAAGGCACCCCCAAGCACGATAACGCAGGCGACATCCGCCGGTTCGGTTTGCGGCTTGGCAAACCGTGCCTCGAGGATCTGCAGCGCGACGCTGCCCGCGGTCGTGAACAGCGTGACGAACAGCAGCATGGCGGCAAGCAGCGACGACAGGCCGCCCAACCGGCGCCAGCCGGAAAGAGCCAGGATCGTCGCCAGGGTCGTCAGCAGAAAGGCGATGGAAAGCGGTTGGGCGAACACCCAGAACAGCTTGGAAATCAGGAACATGCTCGCTCGCGAATTCGATTCGCCGGTAGCTTACAGCGTGTCGCGGCGGGCGTGAACGATCGGTTGCTGGAAATGCAGGTGCAGTGGCCTTGGAAGCGCTGCGGTGGCGAGTGCGACGGCGATGGTTGCCAGCGAGACGATCCACAGCGCGTGGCTGCCCATATGCTGGGTGAGGAAGGCGCCGGAAATGGCACCGCAGGCCATTCCGGTCCAGGGCACGCACTGGATCAGCCAGCCCCTCGGGTTACGGTCGCCGATGATGAACCGGCCGATTCCACGGCCGAAACGGGATAGCGCCCCGGTAATATAGGTGAGACCGATCGGCAGTCCCTCGATCTGCTCGACCGTGGCGTTGATCAGGCCCATCGAGAGCACGACAAGATAAAATTGCGCCCGGATATGATCGGCCGGCACGGCCGAGGCGCCGGCAAGCAGGATCGCCACCGTGGAAAGGACGACGAAGGCGCGCCGCGCCGACAGCGTGTGAGCAAGCACGATACCGAGCGCATTGCCGAGGATGAAGATCCACAGCGCGGCAAACAGTGTCAGGGCATGGCTGTAGTCGCCCTCGGCGAACGAGATTGCCGCGCGGGTCGTGTTGCCGCTCATGAATGAGACGAAATCGCCGGACAGGATAAGGCCCACCGCGTCCGTCATGCCGGCGATGAAGGAAATGGCGGCGACAAGCGCCAGACCGGTTGTTGTCCGCCTTCTGCGGATAATGTGTCGACGTCGCTGACGGGTCATCTGGACTGATGTGAGATGGGGTGCTTCTACGTTATCCTGCGCGGGAATTTTCGCCGGACATTGATCCAGGACAATAGAGACTAGGCGTTGTTGGCTGTCCTGTCGAAATCAGCTGTTTTCCAGCCAGCGCCCGATGCCGCGTGCCGCGGCCCTCCCGGTCGCAAGACAGGCGGTCAGAAGGTAACCGCCGGTCGGCGCCTCCCAGTCGATCATCTCGCCGGCCGCAAACAGCCCGGGCCTGGCCGTCAGCATGTAATCCGGATTAAGCGCGCTCCAGGAAATGCCGCCGGCGGAGGAGATCGCCTCTGCGATCGGGCGGGGACGAAGAAGCGGGATGGGCAGGGCCTTGATGAGATCTGCCAGTGGCTCCGCCGCCATTCGGTTGGTGTCGGTTACGAGTTCGCGCAGAAGCGCCGCCTTGACGCCGTCGAGCCCGGCACCCTTGCGCAGCCGGTTGGAAAAACTCGTTTTGGCCTCCTGTCGAGAAAGATCGCGGATGAGACGTTCACGTGTGCGGCCCGGCATCAGATCGACGGTCAATGCTGCATGGCCATCCCGTGCCAGACGATCGCGCAAAGCTGCCGAATGGGCATAGACCAGACTTCCCTCGATCCCATGCCGGGAGACGACGAACTCGCCCGGATAGGTGCCGGCATCCGACGTGGTCGAAACCGATTTCAACGGCGCGCCGGCAAACCGTTCGACGAAGACATCGCTCCAGTTCGTATCGAAGCCGCAATTGGCCGGCTGCAGGTCACGGACCGCGATACCCCGGTCTCTCAGCCATGGCATCCAGGCGGCATCCGATCCGAGACGGGGCCAGCTTGCGCCACCGAGTGCCAGAAGCACCGCATCCGGCTGGATGGCGATTTCGCCCTCCGGCGCCTCGAAGTGAAGCCGATCGCCGTTAAATCCGGTAAAGCGATGCCGGGCTTTGAGCGAGACACCTTGCGCTTCCAGCCGCTTCAGCCAAGCGCGCAGAAGCGGCGAGGCTTTCATCGCCGTCGGAAAGACACGCCCGGATGTCCCGACGAATGTATCGGAGCCGAGCCCGGCCGCCCATGCGCGAACGTCGTCCGGTGTGAAGGCATCCAGCGCTGGCCGTAGATATGCGGACGAGGAGCCGAAACGGTCTGTGAAGCGCGAAAACTCTTCCGAATGAGTAATGTTCAGCCCGGATTTACCGGCAAGCAGGAATTTTCGCGCAAATGTCGGCATCGCGTCATAGACGGTAACGGTGTGATCCGTTGCGGAAAGCACTTCAGCGGCCATCAACCCTGCCGGGCCGCCGCCGATAATCGCGATTGTCTTCGTCATGCGCTCTTCGTTTGGAGGCCCGTTTCTACAGGCCGGGCTGCGGCGTCGCCGGGAGTGGACCACGGCTGCGTCGGAATTCGACGAAGATATGCCCGAAAAGCGCAACGAGCACGATAGGCCCGCCGATCAAAGTTGCCGATGGCGGCACTTCCGCCATGAAGATCCACACCCAGAGCGGCGTCAAAGGCACTTCCAGCGCGATCAGGAGACTGGCATCGGCAGCAGGGATCCATCTGGCGCCAAACGTATAGAGTATGAGGCCGATCGCATTCTGCACGACGCCGAACAAAAGGATCAGCACGATATCGTTTCCCGTGGCAGTACCGGGGCTGGCGAAGAAGAAGGTGGTCAGCGAACACAGATAGGCGGAAAACGCCATGGCTGGGATCATCGGCACATCGCGGTGCTGGCGCATGACGACGGCAAGTGCTGCAACCGTCAGCGTCATGATCGCGGCGAGCCCCTTGCCGAGCATCGAGCCGCCGCCGCTTGCATCGGTCAGCATCACGGCAACGCCTGAAAAGGCGATGGCACTGGCAATCAGCGTCGAGCGGCTGGCCTTTTCGCGAATGACGAGGAAGGCGACACCGGCGGTGACAAAAGGAACGGTCGCATAGATCACCATCGCATCGGCAACCGAGGTGTAATAGATCGAACCGAGACCGGAAATCATGCTGCCGGCGGAAAACAGCGTCGCGAGCAGCGTCGGCCCGCGCATCTTTTTCAGGATTTTCAGGCCGCGCGGAATGCCTTCGAGATAAAAGAAGAACATCAGCGTTGCGGTGCCTGAAACCAGACCGCGCAGAAAGATGATCGTTGGCAGATCGGCCGAGATCGAACGCATGAAAATGCCCGACAGCGACCATGCCAGCGCCGACAGCGCGACATAGATCACACCTAGGCGATACTGGCGGTCTTCGATGGTCATTCCCGGCCGGCCTCAAAAGCGAGAAAAGCCGGGGCGTTGCCTCCGGCTCAGCTTATCCATCAGGCCGCTTCCTTCTCTTCGTCATCTTCGGACTTGTGTCGAGCATCTACCCACGCCGACTTGCGTCGCGTGTTGCAGATGCTCGGAGCGGGCCCGAGCATGACGTCGGATAGGGGTGCCACCGGGGGACGTCTGAACCGGGACGGTAGTCCCGGCGGGGATTCGTCACAAGTTCTGCTTGCGCTGTCTTTCGCCGCAAACGGAACGGCGGTTACGCCTTGCCGTAACCGCCGGCCGTCGGCGTTACCACGGTGACCGCTTCGCCCGCCTCGATCAGCGTCTGGGCGCATCCGGCAAGCTCCTCGACCGAGCCGTCGAGACGGCGAACGGAGGTGAGCCCGAGCTCGCCCTCGCCGCCGCCTGAAAGCCCGTGTGGCCGGATTGTCCGGTGCGACGAGAGGATGGCGCAATCCATCTTCTCGAGGAAACGGATCGTCCGTTTCGTTCCGTCTCCGGCCGAAAATGCGCCCTTGCCGCCGGAGTTTTCGCGGATGTGGAAATCTTCGAGCAGCACCGGGTAGCGCGTTTCGAGGATTTCCGGGTCGGTGAGGCGGGAATTGGTCATGTGGACATGCACCGCATCCGTGCCGGCAAAACCGCTGCCATCGTTGAACTGTCCGGCCGGAGAGCCGGAGCACAGCGTCTCGTAATACTGGTAGGTCGCGTTGCCGAAGGTGAGATTGTTCATCGTTCCCTGGCTGGCCGCAATCGCTCCCAAAGCACCGAAAAGCGCGTTGGTTACATGCTGCGATGTCTCGACATTGCCGGCGACGACGGCTGCCGGATATTGCGGCTTCAGCATCGAGCCCTCCGGCACGATGATTTTGATCGGCTTCAGGCATCCCGCATTCATCGGGATCGAGCTTTCCACCATGACCCGGAAGACATAGAGGACCGCCGCCCGCGTGACCGGCTCCGGAGCATTGAAATTGTTCTTCTTCTGCGCGCTCGTGCCGGTAAAATCGACAATTGCCTCGCGTTTTTCCCGATCGATCGAAATCTTCACTTCAATCGTGCTGCCCTGGTCGGTGGCGTAGGAGAATTCGGCGTCGCTGAGTTTTTCGAGCACCCGGCGCACGCTTTCCTCCGCATTGTCCTGCACGTGGCCCATATAGGCCTGCACCACGGGAAGCCCGAATTGCGCGATCATCTTGCGCATTTCATGCACGCCCTTTTCGTTGGCGGCGATCTGGGCGCGCAGGTCCGCAACATTCTGGGCGACATTGCGGGCAGGGTAGGGGTGGTCGGACAGAAGATTGGTAATGCCCGCCTCGTCGAACCGGCCGCGATCGACCAGCAGCACGTTGTCGAACAGCACGCCCTCTTCGTCGACGGTCGTCGCAAGCGGCGTCATCGAACCCGGCGCCGTGCCGCCGACATCGGCATGATGGCCGCGTGAGGCGACATAAAAGAGGATGCCCTTGCCTGCGTCATCGAAGACCGGCGTCACGACGGTGATATCCGGCAGATGCGTGCCACCATTATAAGGGGCATTCAGCGCAAACACATCGCCGGGGCGGATCTTGCCCTTGTTTTGGGCGATCACGCTTTCCACCGAACGGTCCATCGAGCCGAGATGCACCGGCATATGCGGGGCGTTCGCCACCAGCGCGCCGTTTTCGTCGAACACGGCGCAGGAGAAATCCAGCCGCTCCTTGATATTGACCGAGGAGGCGGTGTTCTGCAGCGTCACGCCCATCTGTTCGGCAATCGACATGAACAGGTTGTTGAAGACTTCGAGCAGAACCGGATCGGCCTGCGTACCGACCGCCTTGGCGCGGGACAGTTCCGCGACACGCTTCAAAACGACATGGTTCAATCTGGTGATCTCGAAGGCCCAGCCGTCTTCGACCACGATCGTCTGATGCGGTTCGACGATCAGGCAGGGTCCATTGGCGCGGGCGCCCGGCGTGATGTCTGCGCGGCGATAAATGGGAGCCTCACGCCATGCGCCGCCCGAGAAGAACCGTGTGGCTTCCGCCGACGCCGGGGAAGTTTCGTCGAGCGAAAATTCCGGCTCCGAACTGTCCGCCCCGCCGCCGATCGCCTCGACTTCATAGGCTTCGAAAATGATCTCGCGATTCTCGAAGATGAAGCCGAACTGCTTTTTGTGGGCGGTTTCGAAGGCGGCAGTCATATCCGCCGCATCGGAAACAGTAACGGACAATGTCGTATCCGTGCCCTGATAGCGTAGATGGGCGCGGTGCAGCACGTCCGTATCGTCGTCCGCCACGCTCTGGCTTTTCATTTCGCCGAGCACTGCCGCCGTCAGCTCGTCACGAACCGGGGCAAGCGAGGCGAGCGCCGCGGCAAGGCCTTGCGAAACCGTGCGCTGGCGGGTGGCGCGGATATCGGCAAGCCCCATCCCATAGGCCGAAAGAATGCCGGAGAAGGGATGGATCAGCACGGTCGAAATGCCGAGTGCGTCAGCCGTCAGGCAGGCATGCTGGCCGCCGGCGCCGCCGAAGCAGGTCAGTGCATAATGGGTGACGTCATAACCGCGCTGGACGCTGATCTTTTTGACCGCATTGGCCATGTTTTCCACTGCGATGGCGAGGAATCCGTCGGCTACCTGTTCCGGCGTGCGGCCGTCGCCGACCACCTGCGCCATCTCCTCGAAAGCCGTGCGCACCGCATCCGCATCGAGCGGCTCATCGCGGTTGGGTCCGAAAATTTTCGGGAAGAGATCGGGCGACAGCTTGCCGAGCATCACATTGGCGTCGGTGACGGTCAGTGGTCCGCCGCGGCGATAGGCCTTCGGGCCGGGATTGGCGCCGGCCGAATCCGGTCCGGCGCGAAAACGGCCATTCTCGAAATGCAGGATCGAGCCGCCGCCGGCTGCCACCGTGTGGATCGACATCATTGGCGCGCGCATGCGCACACCCGCCACTTCCGTCTCGAAGGAACGTTCCAGCTCGCCGTCATAGTGGGAAACGTCGGTGGATGTGCCGCCCATGTCGAAACCGACCATTCGGTCGAACCCGGCAAGCCGCGAGGTTTCCACCGCACCGACCACGCCGCCGGCGGGACCGGACAGGATCGCATCCTTGCCCTGGAACAGCCGCGCGGCGGTAAGCCCGCCAGAGGATTGCATGAACATCAGCTGCGGACCGTCTTCACCACCGGCATTCGCGTCGGCGCCGAGTTCCGTCGCCACCTGCTCGACATAACGGCGTAGGATCGGTGACAGATAGGCATCGACCACGGTCGTATCGCCACGCCCGACCAGCTTGATCAGCGGCGAAACCTCGTGGCTGACGGAAATCTGGGTGAAACCGATCTCACCGGCAATCCTTGCTACCAGTTTTTCGTGAGCCGGGTAACGATAGGCGTGCATGAAGACAATGGCGATGGCGCGATAACCGGCCTCGAACTGCGCCTGCAGATCGTCGCGAACATTAGCTTCATCCGGCGCGGCCTCGACCGCACCATCGGCACGCACACGCTCATCGACCTCGACCACGGCACTGTAGAGCAGTTCCGGCTTGAGGATTTTCTTGGCAAAGATGTCGGCACGGGCCTGATAGCCGATTTCAAGCGCGTCGCGGAAACCACGCGTGGTGACCAGCAGCGTCTTCTCCCCCTTGCGCTCCAGAAGCGCGTTGGTGGCAACCGTTGTACCCATCTTCACCGCACCGATCAGACCGGAGGGGATCGGTTTGCCAGCCGCAACGCCCAGAAGCTCACGGATGCCCTGCACCGCTGCATCCCGGTAAGCCTCGGGATTTTCGGAAAGAACCTTGTGGGCGACAAGCGTTCCATCCGGCTTGCGGCCGACGATATCGGTGAATGTGCCACCGCGATCGATCCAGAAATCCCATTTCCCGGCAGTCGCACCGGTCGCATCGATAGCCATGTTCCGCCCCTCAAAAAGCTTGATTTGCGCAAACGAAAACATTTCGTCGATAAAACGTCAATGATTGATTGACAGGAAAATGCCTATTACGGCATCATGCCTATCGAACGGGCAAAGTGGCCGTAGAGCCTCGTCCGCAACGGCAACCGAGGGGAAGCCATATGAGCGATTTCCGCATTTTCGAGCGGAGGGCAAGCCGTGTCCACCGTTGATCCACGCCACAGCATTTTCCCCCAATGGCTCCGCAAGGGGCTCGACGGGCTCTATCTCGTTTCCGGCTGGCTGGCCGGTGCCTTCCTCGTTGCCATCTTCGTCATCATGCTGGCTCTGTCGGCCGGTCGGCCGCTTGGCATCGATGTCCCGGCCGGTGACGATTTCGCCTCCTGGGCCATGGCGGCCTCGGCCTTTCTCGGTCTTGCCCACACGTTCCGTTCCGGCGAGATGATCCGCGTTGGCCTGCTCGTCGAGCGAATGACCGGCAGGACCCGCCAGCTGTTCGAGATATCCGCCCTTCTGATCGGCTCTGCCGCGGCGATCTATTTCGCCTGGTACGCCTTCGACATGAACCGCACCTCCTTCGAGTTCAACGACCTCGCCCAGGGCGTCATCGCCATGCCGCTCTGGATCCCGCAGATCGGTTTTTCCGCCGGCCTGGTCATTCTTGCAATCGCCATGGTCGACGAGCTTCTTCATGTCCTGTTCGGCGGTTTCCCCCGCTACGAGAAGCCGGCGCCGGAAACGGCCGAGGAAGCCATCGAACGCGCCATCCAGAGCGGGGCCTGATCACATGGGTACAGTTGAACTTGTCGAAATCTCGGGCATCATTCTGGTTGCCCTTCTGGCGCTTCTGGCAAGCGGCGTGTGGATCGGTTTTTCGCTGCTGATCTGCGGCTTCATTGCCATGCTGTTCATGCCGGGCATCCCGGTCGGGGCAGTGCTTGCCACCAATTCCTGGAGCAACGGCGCCTCCTGGTCGCTCGCGGCCCTGCCGCTTTTCGTGTGGATGGGCGAAATCCTGTTCAGGACAAAATTGTCGGAAGAAATGTTCCGTGGCCTGGCGCCCTGGCTCGGCTGGCTTCCGGGCCGGCTCATGCATGTCAATGTTCTCGGCTGCGGCCTGTTCGGCTCGATCTCCGGCTCTTCCGCCGCAACCACGGCCATGATCGCCAAGATCGCCCTGCCGGAACTGAAGAAGCGCGGTTATGACGAAATGGTCAGCCTCGGTTCGCTCGCCGGTGCCGGCACGCTCGGTATCCTCATTCCGCCATCGATCACCATGGTCGTTTATGCGGTGGCGGCCAATGTCTCGATCATCCAGATCTTTTTGGCCGGCTTCCTGCCGAGCGCCATCGTCATGGTGCTTTATTGCGGTTACATCGCCATCTGGTCGCTGCTCAATCCGGACAAGACGCCGCCGGCTCCGCCGAAGATGAGTTTTAAGGAAAAGCTGAAGGAATCGGCCAATCTCATTCCGGTCTCCCTGCTGATCATTCTCGTTTTCGCCACCCTCATGCTCGGCTGGGCAACCGCGACGGAATGCGCCGCCTGGGGCGTGCTCGGTTCGCTCGGCATTGCAGCCTGGTCGCGCTCGCTGACCTGGAAATCCTTCTGGGACAGCGTGATGGGGGCAACCCGGCTCACCTGCATGATCATGCTGATCCTGACCGGCGCCGGTTTCATGTCGATCGCCATGGGTTATACCGGCATTCCCAATGCGCTGGCCGAATGGGTCGACAGCTTCCACCTGAGCCCTTACGCGCTGATTGCCGTGCTGACGGTGATGTATATCCTGCTCGGTGCCGCCCTCGATGGCCTGTCGATGATCGTGCTGACCACCGTCGTCGTTCTGCCAATGATCGAACAGGCCGGGTTTGACCTTGTCTGGTTCGGCATCTTCCTCGTCCTGATCGTCGAAATGGCCGAGGTCTCACCGCCGGTCGGCTTTAACCTCTTCGTCCTCCAGACGATGAGCGGCCGCGACAGCCTGACGGTGGCGAAGGCCTCGCTGCCCTTCTTCTTCCTGCTCGTGGCGACAGTCGCCATCATCACGGTCTTCCCGGATATCGTGATGGTCCTGCCGAGAATGGCGTTTCCGGGATAACAACAGAGAGGGAACTGAACACCATGAACGTCACTGCCAAATTTGCGCGATGGGGCCTTGCTGGCTTAACCCTTCTCGCCACCACCGCTCCGTCCTTGGCCGCCAACTGGGTCCTGCCGTCCGCCTATCCGCCGGCAAACTACCATGTCGAAAACCTCAACCAGTTCGCCAAGGATATCGACGAAGCGACCAAGGGCGAGCTGAAGATCACCGTCCATCCCAATGCGTCGCTGTTCAAGGCGCCGGATATCAAGCGCGCCGTCCAGACCGGCCAGGCGCAGGTCGGCGAAGTTCTGCTGTCGCTGCATGAAAACGAAAACCCGGTCTTCGGCCTCGATGTGGTGCCATTCCTTGCGACAAGCTTCGAACAGTCGAAGAAGCTTTATGCCGCCTCCAAGCCCGCCATCGAACAGGCACTCGACAAGCAGGGCCTCAAGCTTCTCTACACCACGCCATGGCCGCCGCAGGGCATCTTCACCAAGAAGGACGTCAACTCTGTTGCCGACCTGAAGGGCCTGAAATGGCGCGCTTACAACGTCGGCACGTCTCGCATCGCCGAAATCGTCGGCGCCCAGCCGGTCACCGTCCAGGCGGCCGAACTGCCGCAGGCGCTTGCAACCGGCGTCGTCGACGGCCTGATGACTTCGTCGGCAACCGGCGTCGATTCAAAGATCTGGGAATCGCTTACTCATTATTACGACACCCAGGCGTGGATCCCGAAGAACGTCATCTTCGTCAACAAGGCCGCCTTCACCGCCCTTGACCCGGCCGTCCAGAAGGCCGTGACGGATGCCGCAGCCGCTGCCGAAACCCGCGGCTGGGCGCTCGCTGCCGAAAGGACGCAATCCTACATGGACACGTTGAAGAAGAACGGTATGCAGGTTCTCGAACCTTCCGCCGAGCTGAAGACCGGCCTGTCCGAAGTGGGTGCCAAGCTCACCGAAGACTGGTCTAAAAAGGCCAGTGCCGATGGCCAGGCTATTCTCGACGCCTACAAGAAGATGTGATTTGAGATGCGCCGCGCCGGGTCCTATCGCGGCGCATCTTTTCCCGGAGGAGACCATGTCAGAACCGAAAGATAGCCTTGGCCCGATCGTCTCTTCGGAACATCTGGCAAGCGGTGCGCTTCCCGCCTTGTCCGAGATAGAGTTCGGCTTGGTGATGCTCAATCATGCCTTCAGCCGCTGGATCGTGCGCTGCATGGCAGCCGCCGGCGTGCCCGACCTGTCCTTCATCGACATCCTTGTGCTGCACAATATCAACAGCCGCAACAAGCCGAAGACGCTGGCCGATATCGCGCTCGTGCTCAACATCGAGGATACCCACCTCGTCACCTATGCGCTGAAAAAACTGGAACGGCTGAAGCTGATCAGGTCCGGCCGTCGCGGCAAGGAAAAGCTGGTCATGGTGACCGAGGCCGGTGCCGCTGCCTGCGCCCGCTACAAGACGATGCGCGAAAGCCTGCTGGTGAAATCCGTGCTGGCCACCGAGGTGTCCGCCGACATGTTGTCGGATGTCGCGGCACGGCTGCGGGCTCTGTCCGGCCAATACGACCAGGCCGCGCGCGCCGCCGCGTCGCTATAAAGCTGTCAGGAAAGAAGCGCTTCGGTCAGCGGGTGATGCGGATCGACAAGCCCGTCGAGCACGTTGAAATGGTGGCGGTCGGGCTCTTCGATACACTCCGTCTCGGCGCCGAGACCTTTCCAGATATTGGCGAGCAGGGCGTTCTGGCGCAGAAACTCGGACCGCTCGGTAGCACCCACCCAGCAGATGACCCGGCTGCGGGGAAAAGGTTCAAGCAGCGCCGGGCTTTCCAGATAGGCTTCTTCCGCGTCGATCCGCTGCTTGGCGTTCATCTTGGTGTTCATGATCGGGCGAAGGTCATGAACGCCGGAAATCGACACGACCTTGACGATCCGCTTGCGCACGTCTTCGGCAAGTGGCGAGGTGGCGCTGGCCATGCGAGTGACCAGATGCCCGCCGGCCGAATGTCCGGCAAGCCGGATCGGCCCGGAGACGATGTCGGCGGCAGCCTCGATCGCCTTGCCGATCTCCCGAGTAATGTCGGAAATCCGGTTTTCCGGTGCGAGCGTATATCCGGGTATCGCCACCGCATAACCCGTCTCCACCGCGCCATGGGCGAGATGCGACCAGTAGCTGTTGTCAAGCCCGATCCAGAAACCGCCATGGACGAAGACGACGAGGCCGATCGGATCACCGGCGGGCAGAAACAGGTCGAAACGGTTGCGTGGCCTGTCGCCATAGGAGAGGCCGAGCCTTGCCTGGCCCGTGGCCGCCATGCGCTCGCGATAATCCTTTGCCGGCTCAACCCACGCGCCCGGCCAGCGATCGCCCTGGGCAATGTTGATCCCGTTGGCATAGGCGTCGTCCCAGTCGATGATCTTGTGGCGCATGCGTCTCTCCTTGCCGGTCCTGCTTCGTCTTACATACCGCTAAGCTGCGGTCTCGAAAGATTAAAACACTGCGGTCGAGGCCACGTTCCCTCGATTGTGAGCGATAGGACGGCAGGCGGCGCAACCTTGCCGGGAGGAGATTGCCATCTCTGCCGAAATGAGCCTTTCAATGCTGGAATCGCTGTACCGGAGGTGGAAGTTTTCGCGCGAATGTGGAAGGTAACTGTTCCGCCGCGGCGATATGCAATGCGATACGTTGGGCAGGACCGGGGAACGATAAAGGGGAGTACCGCAATGAAGAATATGCTGGCAGCCGCAACCATGGCACTCAGCCTCGGCGTATCGGGCCTGGCAATGGCCGAGCCGCTCAAGATCGGCATGATCACCACGTTGTCGGGCGGTGGCGCCGGCCTCGGCGTCGATACCCGCGATGGCTTCATGCTGGCGATCAAGCAGTCGGGTAACAAGGACATTACCGTCGTCACCGAAGACGACGCCCAGAAGCCGGAAATCGCCGTGCAGATCGCCGACAAGATGATCCAGAGCGATCAGGTCGACGTGCTGACCGGCATCGTCTGGTCGAACCTGCTGATGGCGGTTGTTCCGGGCGCGGTTGCGCAAGGGAAATTCTACGTCTCCACCAATGCAGCACCCGCAGCGCTTGCCGGCGCCGGCTGCAACAGGCTCTATTTCAACGCCGCCTATCAGAACGACAACCTGCATGAGGCAATGGGCGAATACGCGGCCAAGACCTACAAGAAGATGTTCATCCTTGCCCCGAACTATCCGGCCGGCAAGGATTCGCTCACCGGCTTCAAGCGTTATTACAAGGGCGAGCTGGCCGGCGAGGTCTATACCAAGGTCGGCCAGACCGATTACGCCGCCGAGAGCGCCCAGATGCGGGCATCAGGCGCCGATGGCATCTTCGTTTTCCTGCCCGGCGGCATGGGTATTTCCTTCATGAAGCAGTTCGCCCAGTCGGGGGTAAAGATCCCGGTCATGGGCCCGGGCTTCTCCTTCAGCCAGGATGTGCTGCCGGCGATCGGTGACGCGGCGCTCGGCGCCAAGGCATCCGGTCAGTGGGCACCGGATTTCGATACAGAGGTCAGCAAGAAATTCGTCGCCGACTTCCAGAAGGAATATAACCGCCTTCCCTCCATCTATGCCTTGCAGGCCTTTGATGCGGCACAGCTGATCGTCTCGGCCGCCGCCAAGGCGAGCGTCAAGGACGAGGATGCCTTCCGTGCCGAACTGTTGAAGGCCGACATTCAGTCTCCGCGTGGAAAATTCAAGTTCAACACCAACCAGCATCCGATCCAGGATATCTACCTGACCGAAGTGGTGAAGAAGGACGGCGTGCTGACCAACAAAACGGTCGAGAAGATCTTTACCGATCACGGCGACGCCTATGCCAAAGACTGCAAGATCTAAGGCCAGTCCGTGACCATCGCACTTGCTCTCGAGCAGTTGCTGAACGGCATCCAGCTCGGCGTCATGTTGTTTCTCATGGCCGCCGGGCTGACGCTGATCTTCGGCGTCATGGGCCTGATCAACCTTGCACACGGCTCGCTCTACATGGTTGGCGCATTCGCCTGCGCAACTGTTGCCGCCTGGACGGGCTCGTTCTGGCTCGGCCTTGTTGCCAGCCTTGCCTGTGCTGCCGCGGCGGGCGCGATCGTCGAGCTGGCGGTTGTCCGCAGGCTTTACGACCGCGACCATCTCGATCAGGTCCTGGCGACCTTCGCGCTGATCCTGGTGTTTTCAGAAGGCACCCGCTGGTTGTTCGGCTCGTTCCCGCTTTATCTCGATATCCCGTCATTGCTGCAGGGTGCAGTGATCCTGCCGGGCGACGCGACCTATCCGGTCTATCGCCTCGCGATCATCGTCGTTGGCGCGCTGGTAGCGCTCGGGCTTTATCTCCTGATTGGCAAGACGCGGCTCGGCATGCGCATCCGCGCCGGCGAAAATGACCGCGAGATGATCGGCGCGCTGGGTGTCGATATCCGCACACTCTATACGCTGGTCTTCGCGCTTGGATCCGCGCTCGCAGGTCTGGCCGGCGCATTGGTCGGCGCGATCCAGTCGGTTCAGGTCGGCATGGGCGAGCCGGTGCTGATCCTTGCTTTCGTTGTTATCGTCATTGGCGGTATCGGCTCGATCAAGGGCGCGCTTTATGCTGCGCTGCTGGTCGGCATTACCGATACGCTCGGACGCCTCCTGCTGCCGCAAGTGCTGGCGCTGTTCGTCGACCCATCCCAGGCGGGCATGATTGGCGGGGCCCTGGCCTCGATGCTGATCTATGTCGTCATGGCGGTCGTGCTGGCCGTAAAACCGCGCGGGCTCTTCCCGCCGGCGCATGCGTGAGGCCCCGGTTTGACAATGTTGATGACCCGTGAAAACACCGTCAATCTTGCGCTCGCCATTCTCCTGTTTGTGGCACCGCTTGCCGCCAATGCCCTTGGCCAGCCGTTTTACGTGACGCTCGCAACCCGCATTGCCATTCTCGCGCTGGCAGCACTCGGCCTCAATCTGGCGCTTGGTCTCGGTGGCCTCGTCTCCTTCGGCCACGCCGCCTTTTTCGGCATCGGCGGATATACCGCCGGCATTCTGTCGAGCCACGCCTTGTCCTATGAGCCGATGTTCTTCGGTTTATCCGGCACCGTGCAGATGCCGGTGATCTGGCTCGTCGCAGTCATTGCCGCCGGTCTTCTGGCATTGGCGATCGGTGCGATCAGCCTGCGCACCTCCGGCGTCTACTTCATCATGATCACGCTCGCCTTTGCCCAGATGGTCTATTATTTTGCCATCTCCTGGCCGGCCTATGGCGGCGAGGACGGGTTGTCGATCCTGGTCCGCAATCAGTTTCCCGGCATCAACACGATGAAGCCGCTCAGCTTCTTTTTCGTTAGTTATGCGGTGCTGATCGCCGGCATCGGCCTGTTTTCCATGCTCCGCGCCTCCCGCTTCGGTGCGGCCTTGCAGGCTGCCCGCCAGAACGAGACCCGCGTCGCGACCGTCGGTATCCATCCCTATCGCATCAGGCTCACCGGCTTCGTCCTCTCGGCGATGATCACCGCACTGGCCGGCGCGCTTTATGCCGATCTCAACCGTTTCGTCAGCCCCTCCATGCTCTCCTGGCAGATGTCGGGCGAACTGATTGTGCTGATCATCCTGGGGGGGACAGGCCGGCTGTTCGGACCGGTCGCAGGTGCAGCGCTTTATGTAGCCTTCGAATTCGCACTCGGCGGGCTGACCGAACGCTGGCAGTTCTTCCTCGGCCTCATCCTGCTCGGCGTCGTGCTGTTTGCCCGAGGCGGATTGCTTGGTCTTCTGGCTGGAAAGGCGAAACATGACTGAGCCGGTTCTCCAGATCGACAATCTCGTCAAGACATTCGGCGCCTTGAGGGCGACCGACGGCGTGACGCTCGATCTCCGGCCGGGCGAAATCCACGCCCTGATCGGCCCGAACGGCGCAGGCAAGTCGACGCTGATCCACCAGATCTGCGGCACGCTTAGGCAAGACAGCGGCACGATCCGTCTCGCCGGCGCGGATATCGGCGGTTTGAGCACGGCGGAACGTGCGCAGCGCGGACTTGGACGTACGTTCCAAGTCTCGTCTCTGGCGCCGGAATTTTCGGCGCTGCGAAATGTCATGCTGGCCGTGCAGGCAAAGCAGGGGTCGAGTTTCGGTTTCTTCAGGCCGGTCATGCGCGATACATCACTTGTCGGTTCGGCAATGGCGATCCTCGAACGGGTGGGACTGGCAGATCGCGCCCGATTGCCGTCCGCAGAGCTTTCCCATGGCGAGCGGCGGCAGCTGGAAATCGCCATGGCGCTGGCGCTTGAAGCCAAGGCCTTCCTGCTGGATGAACCGATGGCCGGCATGGGGCCGGAGGGTTCGAAAAGACTGACCGGTTTCCTTGATACGCTGCGCGGCGAAGCGCCCATCCTGCTGGTCGAACACGATATGGATGCCGTCTTCACGCTCGCCAACCGCATCTCGGTTCTCGTCTATGGCCAGATCATCGCGTCGGGCACGGTGGATGAGATCCGCAATAACCCGACCGTGCGCACCGCCTATCTGGGGGACCACGCCTGATGCTCTTGGATGTTCAGGATATCACCACTTATTACGGCGGCAGCCAGGCGCTTTTCGGCGTCGAGTTGCAGATCACCGAAGGTGAAGCCGTGGCGCTGATGGGCCGCAACGGCATGGGCAAGTCGACGACGATCAAGTCAATCTGCAACCTGATGGTTGCGAAAACCGGCCGTATCTTTTTCGCCGGCACGCCGACCCAACGTCTGGCGCCCTACAAGGTCGCGCGGCTCGGTGTCGGGCTGGTGCCGGAAGGCCGCCGCTGTTTTCCCAATCTCACCGTCCATGAAAACCTCGTCGCGGCCGCAAGGCCGGGCGAATGGACGCTGGAAAAGGTCAACAGGCTGTTTCCCCGCCTTGGGGAGCGGCATGTGCAGATGGCCAGGTCTCTGTCCGGCGGTGAGCAGCAGATGCTGGCGATCGGCCGCGCATTGATGACCAATCCGCGCCTGCTGATCCTCGACGAGGCGACAGAAGGTCTCGCTCCGGTCATCCGGCAGGATATCTGGCGGGCGATCCGGCAGCTGAAGTCGCAGGGCCTGTCCATTCTGGTGGTGGACAAGACGCTTTCCGAGCTTTTGCCGGTTGCGGACCGCTGCGTCATCCTCGAAAACGGTAAAAGCGTCTGGCATGGCCGAAGCGGCGATGTCTCTGCCGAAATTCAGGATCGCTATCTCGGAGTTTAAGCGATGACGGACGACCTGCAGGCAATCGTCGAAGAAATCCATCTCAAGCTGCAGAAGCGGCTCGGCGAAGGCAAGGTTGCCGACTACATCCCCCAGCTTGCCCATGTCGACCCGACGAAATTCGGCATTGCCATAGCAACCGTCGACGGCAAGGTTCACAGCGCCGGCGATTGCGACGAGCCGTTTTCGATCCAGAGCGTCTCCAAGGTCTTCACCCTGACGCTGGCGCTCGGCAAGCATGGCGAGACGACCTGGAACCGCGTCGGTCGTGAGCCCTCGGGCTCGGCCTTCAACTCCATCGTCCAGCTGGAGCATGAAGAGGGCAAGCCGCGCAATCCCTTCATCAATGCCGGTGCGATCGCGGTGAGCGATCTTGTCCTTGCCGGACATACGCCACGCGAGGCGATCGGAGAGATCCTGCGTTTCGTTCGTTATCTGGCCGAGGATGAAACGATTGCCATCGATCCGGCGGTGGCGAAATCCGAAGAGGCGACGGGGTACCGAAATTTCGCGCTTGCCAATTTCATGCGCTCCTTCGGCAAGCTCACTCATCCGGTCGAGCATGTTCTCGGCGTCTATTTCCACCATTGCGCGATCGCCATGACCTGCACCCAGCTGGCCAGATCCGGCCTTTTCCTCGCCGCCAATGGCCGCAACCCGTTGACCGGCCATACCGTCGTGTCGAGCCAGAGGGCGCGGCGCATCAATGCGCTGATGCTGACCTGCGGTCATTATGACGGCTCGGGTGAATTCGCCTACCGCGTCGGCCTGCCGGGCAAAAGCGGCGTCGGCGGCGGCATCATGGCGGTGGCGCCGGGCCGCGCATCGATCGCGGTCTGGTCGCCGGGCCTCAATCACAACGGCAATTCGCTGGTCGGTTCGCTGGCGCTGGAAATGCTTGCCGAACGGACGGGATGGTCCGTTTTCGGCCACTGACGTCGCCGATCCGTCATGCTCGGCCTTAAGCCGAGTATCTGCCAACGTTGCGCCTTTGAAGACGTGATTGGATTCCTGGCACTAGGCCAAGGATGACGCGAGACCCATAAAAAAAGCCCGGCATATCTTGACGAAATGCCGGGCTTTTTTCGCCCTTGGGAGGACTGTTTCGTCTCAGTCTTCGCTGGCCGCCATCTGTGTCAGCACGTCACCGCGGCCCCGCATGCGCAGCACCAGCGGCAGGATCAGGGCCGTTGCCGCAAGCAGCAGCAGGCCGGCGGCGATCGGCGAGGTGAACAGCACCGTCACGTCGCCCTGGCTGATCGACAGCGCACGGCGCAGCTGCTGTTCGGCGAGCGGCCCGAGGATCAGGCCGACGATGACCGGTGCGATCGGATAGTCGAACACGCGCATGACGTATGCGATCAGGCCAAACAGCAGAAGCATGGCCAGTTCGAAGACCGACGGGTTGGCGCCGATCGTTCCGAGTGTCGCAAACACCAGAATGCCGGCATAAAGCCATGGCTTCGGGATCGTCAGCAGACGCACCCAGAGACCGATCAGCGGCAGGTTCAGGATCAGCAGCATCAGGTTGGCGATCAAAAGCGAAGCAATCAGGCCCCAGACCAGCTGAGGGTTGGTCGCAAACAGCAACGGGCCGGGCTGCAGGCCGTATTGCTGGAAGCCGGCGAGCATGATCGCGGCGGTCGCCGAGGTCGGCAGGCCGAGCGTCAGCAGCGGCACAAGCGTGCCCGCGGCCGATGCGTTGTTTGCAGCCTCGGGGCCGGCGACACCTTCGATTGCGCCATTGCCGAATTCTTCCGGATGTTTGGAGAGCTTCTTTTCCGTCGCATAGGAGAGGAACGTGCCGATTTCCGCACCGCCGGCCGGCATGGCGCCGATCGGGAAGCCGATCACGGTACCGCGCAGCCAGGCTTTCCACGAGCGCGCCCAGTCCTGCGCGTTCATCCAGACGGAACCCTTGATCGCCTCGATCTTGTCGGGTGCCTGAGCGCCCTGGGCGGCGATGAACAGCGTTTCGCCGATCGCAAACATCGCAACCGCCATGGTCGTGACTTCGATCCCGTCGAGCAGGTCCGGCACGCCGAAGGACAGGCGGTTCTGGCCGGTCAGCTGGTCGATGCCGACAAGCGACAGGGCAAGGCCGATGAACAGCGAGGTAAGGCCGCGCAAAGTCGAATTGCCGAAGGCCGACGAAACGGTAACGAAGGCGAGCACCATCAGCGCGAAATATTCGCGAGGGCCGAAGACCAGCGCCAGCTTGACGATATAGGGGGCGATGAAGGCGAGTGCCAGCGTCGCGATCAGGCCGGCGACGAACGAGCCGATCGCCGCTGTCGCAAGTGCCGGTCCGCCGCGTCCTGCGCGGGCCATCTTGTTGCCCTCGAGCGCGGTGACGATAGAGGCGCTTTCACCCGGCGTGTTCAACAGGATCGAGGTGGTCGAACCGCCATACATGCCGCCGTAATAGATGCCGGCAAACATGATCAGCGATCCGGTGGCATCGAGCTGGTAGGTGACCGGAAGCAAAAGCGCCACGGTGGTCGCCGGGCCGATGCCCGGCAGGACGCCGACCATGGTGCCGAGTGTCACGCCGACCAGCGCGTAAAAGAGGTTCATCGGCTCCGAGGCTGATACCAGGCCCTGGAGAAGGAATTCGAATGTGCTCATGATTTCACTCCCCGACCCCGTTACTGGAGCAGGTTTTCAAGCGGGCCGGCGGGAAGCGAGAGCTGCAAGACGCCCGCAAACAGCCACCAGATGGCAAGACAGATGACGATACCGACCGGGATGCTGATATGCAGCCTGCGCGCGCCGAAGCCGCGGGCGGAGAGGCCGAACAAGAGACCGGTGGCAATGGAGAAGCCGGCGAAGCGGATCAGGATCATCTGGGCGAGAAGGCCGCCGACAACCCACAGGACCGGGCTGACTTCCTGTTTCTCCCGCTCGGGGAAATCATGACGGAAGGCCGCAAACACCGTCCATATGGCAAGTCCGACCAGCCCGAAGGCGATCCAGTAAGGCACCGAAGCAGGGCCGACAGGCGAATAGCCGGTCGTGCTCGTCAGGCGGGACATGTCGACGAATATGACGACGGCAACGATGGCGAGAACGGCGGCGATGACAAGCGCCGCCCAATCCGGGCGGCGCTGACTGCTGGTCTTGTTGGTGTCGAGGCTCATTTAACCAGTCCGATTTCTTTCAGGATCGTCTCCGTGGAGGCGATATCCTTGGCAAGCTGTTCGTCGAAGGCAGGACCGGAGAGATAGGTGTCCATCCAGCCCTTGGTCTTCAGGTTTTCCTGCCACTTCGCCGACTTGGCGAGCTTCTCGATATCGGCCGTGATCGCCTTTTTCTGCTCGTCGGTAATACCCGGGCCGGCGGCAACCATGCGCCAGTTCTGCAGCACCACGTCGAGGCCGCTTTCCTTCAGCGTCGGGGCATCGATGCCGTCGATCTTCTTGTCGGAGGAGATCGCCAGAAGCCGCAGCGAACCCGCCTTGATCTGGCTTTCGAACTCGCCGTAGGACGAGATGCCGGCCGTCACCTGGCTGCCGAGAATGGCGGCCAATGCTTCGCCGCCGCCGGAAAATGCGATATAGTTGATCTTGGTCGGATCAACGCCGGCCGCCTTGGCGATCAGGCCTGCACCGATATGGTCGGTACCGCCGGCCGAGCCGCCACCCCAGGAAACCGAACCCGGATCAGCCTTCAGCTTGGTGACGAGATCGCCTATCGTCTTGATGTCGGACGATGATGGCACAACGACCACTTCGTATTCGCCGGTCAGCCGTGCGATCGGTGTGACATCCTTAAGCGTCACCGGCGACTTGTTGGTGAGGATCGCGCCGACCATCACGTAGCCGCCGACCATCAGCGCGTTCGCATTGCCCTTCTGCTGGCTGGCGAACTGGGCAATCCCGATCGTGCCACCGGCGCCGGGAACGTTCATCACCTGGACGCGGTTGGAGATCTTCTCCTGCTGCAGCACGTTCTGCATCGTGCGTGCGGTCTGGTCCCAGCCACCGCCCGGCGCTGCCGGTGCCATGATCGAATAATCGGCCGCAGCTGCCGGAAGGGCGACTGCACCTGCAAGGAAGGAAGCGAGCAAGAAATGTTTCAAGGGTATGTCCTCCGTTGTCGTCCCGCGGGACGAAGTGTTTTTACGCAACGTGAGGATGTGTCGGGCAAGGCGATTGTTCCGCCTGCTGTTCTCCCCCCGTTATCGACGGCTCCCACCTCCATGGGCACCGAATGCGCTCAAGCGATCATAACAACCTGACATTTACCTGACATCGCTTGACGGCTGTCATTCTTGCAGCAAGCGCCATCAAGGCGCCAGCACTTTTCAAGTCCTATTGATGTCGCAGTTCCTCATTCCATTTCGAGATCAGCCGTGCCCGCTTGACCTGGTCGAGATAGACCATCAGCCCAAGGCTGACCGGCACCGGTTTCAGCTGGCCGCCGAGAATTTCACGCATCGTCGTCGCGGTATTGTTGCCGGCGACTTCCGGGCTGACGGCGGGGATCTGCAGCTTGCGGGCCATGATCGTCTGGCCTTCTCTCGACATGAAGAATTCCAGATACCGCTTGCCGAGATCGGGATTGGCGGCGGCCTGGGGAACAAGCCCGATACGCGACATCACCACGGTATAGTCCTTCGGCAGGACGATGCCGACATTCGGATCGCGCGATGCCCAGTCGGCGGCATAGGAGCCGACGATATTGTAGCCGAGAAGGAAACGCCCGTCCGCCACCCGCTCCAAGATGGCACCGCTGGTCGAGTAGAGTTTCACCCCGGCAGATCCCATCGCCCGGACCACCGACCAAATGTCGCCAAACTGTTCCTGATCGCGCGACATGAACAGGAAACCGACGCCCGAGCGCTCGATGTCATAGGTCCCGATCCGTCCATGCACGGCATCGCCATGCTTGTGCAGGAAGGTGATGAATTCGGCTCTGGTGGCCGGCGGCGCCTCGGTCAGGAAGCTCGGCTTGTGATAGACGAACACGGCAGGCTCGAAAGTCAGCGCGTAGACGGTGTTGCGCCAGTTCGCCCATTGCGGCCATTGCCCGCTCATCGGCAGGTCGCTTTTTTGCGCATAACCGTCATTGGCAAGTTTGACCTGCAGATCCATGGCCGACGAAAAGGCGAAGTCGGCCGTTTTTTTGCCCGCATCGGTTTCGCGAACGATGCGGTCGTATATTTCGCCTGTCAGCATGTCCTCGTAGGCGACGGCGATATCCGGGTTGGCGGTTTGGAACCCTGCGATCATCGGCTTTGCAAGCGCCTCGTCCAGCGACGAATAGACCGTCAGCACGGCACTGTCCGCCTTGCCCGAAAGGGCGGGAAACATCAGCACGCTGGCGATGCTCCCACGCGGCACAAGGGCGGGACAGAGCCCGAAAAGACAGAGACAGAGGAACAATAGCCGCTTCATGCCGATCAGAATGCATGAGCCCGTCGCCTGCGGCAAGTCGCTGCACGAGCGGGCGCTTCTGCAACAGGCCGTCCGCTTCGTCCCGGACCGCCTTGTTTCGTCATTCGGCGTTCCTAAGTGTGGGCAACCTTCACGTCGCAATGTTCAACGAGGTTCGACCATGTCGCTTTCGCTCTATGATGTTTCCGTCCCGGCCTTCCTGCGCGGTTTTGCCAGCCTCACCGAAATCCTCAAGAAGGGCGAGGCTTTCGCCGACGAAAAGGGCATCGCCCACAAGGAGCTTCTCGAAGCTCGGCTGATCGAGGACATGCTGCCGCTGACCGGTCAGATTCAGCGGGCAAGCGATGCGGCAAAATTCGTACCGGTGCGTCTTGGTGCCGCCGAGAACGTGCCCATGGCCGATGAGGAAGTGACTTTCGCCGATCTCCATGCGCGCATCGGCAAGACCGTCGATTTTCTCAACGGCGCTGTTCCGGCAACCATGGCCGATCGCGACGATGTCGATGTCGTGGTCAAGACCCGTGCGGGCGAAACGCACTTCACCGGCAAGAGCTATGTACTCGGTTTCGCGCTGCCGAATTTCTATTTCCACGTCACCACCGCCTACGCGATCCTGCGTCACAAGGGCGTGCCCGTCGGCAAGCTGGATTATCTCGGCCGTCCGTAACGATAAGCGACGTAGATTCGTGACTTCCCCGCATCGGCCTCTATAATCGGCACGAAGCGGGGGAGTTTCATGCGCATATTGCTGGTCGAGGACAATCTTGCTCTGGCCGATGGCCTGTGCGCCATCCTGCGCGGCAGCGGTTATGTCGTCGATTTCGTGGCCGACGGTGCCTCTGCCGAAGCGGCGGCAGCGGCGCAGGCCTATGATCTCGTTATCCTTGACCTGAACCTGCCGGAAATGGACGGTCTCGATGTCCTGCGCTCCATGCGCGCGCGGCAGAACCGCGCCGCTGTGATGATCCTGACCGCAAGGGGGTTACCGGAAGAGCGTGTTCGCGGCCTCGATCTCGGGGCCGACGACTATATGATCAAACCCTTCGACGTGTCGGAATTCGAGGCGCGCATCAGGGTGCTTCTGCGCCGTCAGGCCGGGTTGCGCACGTCGTTGATCAGCCATGGCGGTGTCACCTTCGATCTCGTCTCGCGCACATTTTCCTGCAATGGTACGCCGCTCGATATCCCGGCACGGGAAATCGCCCTTCTGGAACTGCTGTTCCTCAGAATGGGCAAGGTGGTCTCCAAGGAGGCGATCGTCGCCTCGCTGACGGGTTTCGACGATGACCTGTCGGCCAATGCCATCGAGCAATATGTGAGCCGGCTAAGGAGAAGACTTGCGGTGCACGGGCTGACTGTCAAGACGGCGCGCGGCATCGGTTATTATCTTGAAGCCGCGAGTGCCTTGCCATGACGGTTATGGCCGCAAGCGCCTATTCGCTGCGCCGCCGCCTGTTGGCATGGCTGCTCGTTTCGACCGCCATGATCGGCGCCATCGCCATGATCGACACCTGGGACGAGGCGATCGACACCGCCAACGAAGTTTCCGATCGGGTACTGGCCGGATCGGCGCTTGCCATTGCCGAACGGGTGATCGTTTCCGAGGACGGCTCGCTGGAAGTGGATATTCCCTATGTCGCGCTGGAAATGCTGACATCCGCTGCGCAGGATCGGGTGTTTTATCGGGTCGACGGGCCGCCCGGAAATTTCGTCACCGGCTACCAGAACCTGCCGTCGATCACGCGGCGCGAGGGGCAGGCGGCAGCCTTCGGCGATTCCAGCTTTCGTGGCGAACCGATCCGGGTCGCGGCGCTTGCCCGTTCCGCCTCGACGGGGATCAATTCGGTGCCTTTCACCGTCACGGTTGCTGAAACAACCATCGCCCGCCAGCAGCTCACGCATGCGATCCTGTTTCGCTCTGCGCTGCGTATCCTCTTCATGATCCTCGGCGCGGCAGCGATCGTCTGGGTGGCCGTCACCCTGTCGCTTCGCCCGCTCTATCGCTTCAGCGAGGCTCTTGCCGAGCGCAGTCCCGACGATCTGCATCCGATCACCGAACGGGTGCCGAACGAGGTTCAGGGACTGGTCGATACCGTCAATTCCTTCATGGTGCGGCTTGAGGGCGCCTTCGATGCGCTGCGTCACTTCACTGGCAATGCCGGGCACCAGGTGCGCACGCCGCTTGCGATCGTCCGCACCCAGCTTGCACTGGCAGGGCGCACCGACAATCTGGTCGAGGCGCGGCAGGCGGCGGAAAAGGCGGATGAAGCGGTAGGCGACGCCGAGCGCATCCTCGCCCAGCTGCTGTTGATGGCGCGGATCGATGCCTCTGCACGCTCAAACGCAATGCGCGAGATCGATCTTGTTGATCTTGCCCGCACGGTTACGGCCGATCAGGTGCCGCGTGCCGGCGAGGCCGGTATCGATCTCGGTTTTGAAGGCGAAGACCAGGTGAAAGTCGTTGTCGAACCGATCCTGATCGGCGAACTGGTGAAGAACCTCGTTTCCAACGCGCTGCTTTATGCCGGTACCGGCGCCGAGGTGACGGTGCGCGTCGGTTTGCAGGAAGCCCGAGCGATTCTGGAGGTCGAGGATAACGGCCCGGGTATTCCGGCCGAGCGGCGAGAAATCGTGCTGAAGCGTTTCGAACGTGGAGAGACGGGTGAACGGCAGGGAACCGGTCTTGGCCTGCCGATCGTCGAAGAGATCGCCAGGCTGCATGGTGCAAACCTTGGCCTCGACGGCGGAGCCGGGGGCCGCGGCCTGAAAGTGCGTGTCGTCTTTCCCGCTGCGAACTGATCAGCGCCGGTAGACGCGATCACCACCGATCCATGTACTCTGTGCTTCGAGATTGTCGTTCAGCACGACGAAATCTGCGTCATATCCGGGTTTGATGGCGCCCTTGGTCGTCGCGACCTGCGCGGCCTCCGCCGGATAGACGGACGCCATCCGCAAGGCTTCTTCCAGCGGCAGGTCGAGGGTCCGGTGCACGAGCCGAACCGAAGATGCCATGTCGATATCGGCGCCTGCGAGCGTACCGTCCGCAAGCGTCAAACGCCCATCCCGGCGCAGGATCTTGCGACCATTCAGCGTAAACGATGTCATGTCGGTCCCGATCGGGCTCATCGCGTCGGTGACGAGGAAGATCTTGCCCGGCCCGTTCTTGGCGCGCAGCGCAATGCCCATCGCCGCCGGATGAACATGGATGCCATCGGCGATCATGCCGGCATGAAGCGCTTCGCTATCGAGTGCTGCGCCGACCATGCCGGGTTCTCGATGACCGAGCGGGCTCATCGCGTTGAACAGGTGGGTCACTGTCCGTGCGCCGGCCTTTGCATAGATGCGCGCGGTCTCGTAGCTCGCCTCCGTATGGCCGAGGCTGACCGTGATGCCGGCCTTAGCAAGCGTCATGACCTGTTCCGGCGACACGCTTTCCGGGGCGACCGTCACCATCAGCGCGTCGAGTGCCGAGCCGCAGGAGAGGATAAGTGTGAGATCGCGGTCGTCCATCGGCCGGATCAGTGTCGGATCATGCGCGCCCTTGCGGGCAATCGACAGGTGCGGGCCTTCCAGATGCAGGCCGAGAAATCCCGCAACGCCCCGGCCCTTGGCCGCCACACCGGCGGCGACCGTGCGCGACGTCACCTCGAACGTATCGGTGATCAGTGTCGGTAAAAGCGCGGTTGTGCCGAATTTTGCATGCGCGGCACAGATCGTTGCGATACCCGCGACAGTCGGTTCCTCGTTGAGCAGCACCCCGCCGCCGCCATTGACCTGCAGGTCGATGAAGCCCGGCGCGATGATCTCGCCGCCGTCGATGGTCTCGATCCCCGTTGCCAGCGAGGCGACCGGCCGGATCGCGATGACCTTTGCACCGTCGAAAACGACGGCGGAATTCTCGTGCCAGTCCGCACCGTCGAAGATGCGCGTGCCGATGAGAGCCTTGGTCTGGGTCATAGCGTTTCGGTGACCTTTTTCAGGGCTGCCGGCTGGTCGGGATTAAAACCCTTGGAGCGCGACCAGGCTTCGACGAAACCGTAGAACGGCACGATCAGCGCCAGCGCATCTGTCAGCGGATGGCCGGTCGCGACAAAGGGCAGCTTGCGTGCGGCCGTCACATTATCGGATGTCGCAAACGCAAGCGCGCGCTTGCCGGCAAGACTATCGACGATCTCGGTGACGGATTTTTCTGCCGCATCGCGGGCTGCAAACGCGAGAACCGGAAAGCTGTTTTCCACCAATGCCACCGGTCCATGCAGCACTTCGGCGGCGGAATAGGCCTCGGCATGCATGTTCGAGGTTTCCTTGAATTTCAGCGCCGCCTCGCTGGCAATCGCCAGAGCCGGTCCGCGGCCGAGCATGTAGAGAGATTCCGCGTCACCCAGCTGATTGGCGAAGTCGCTCCAGTCGAGTGCGACGGCCTTGGCCAAATGGTCGGGCAGGGCGCGGACGGCGACTTTGAGAGCATCGTCGACAGTCCATTCGGCAATCAGCGCCAGCCCCGCAACAATCGAATTGACGAAGGATTTTGTCGCTGCGACCGCAAGTTCGGGGCCGGCATTGATGTCGACGCCGTGCAGAGACGCGTGGGTTATCGGCGAGGGCAGCGTGTTTGTCAGAGCCACGGTGACCGCGCCGCTTCGCGTTGCCGCTTCTGCCATGGCGACGATGTCGGGGCTCTTGCCCGATTGCGAGATGGCGAGCGCAGCGCCACCGCCGAGCTGCAATTTGGCACCGTAGATTGACGCAAGCGACGGGCCGAGTGACGCAACCGGCCGGCCGGCCGTCAGCTCGACCGCATATTTGATGAAGGTTGCCGCATGATCGGAAGAACCGCGTGCGATCGTCACCAGGAAGGCCGGATCCTTGTCCTGCAGCGCCCGCCCAGCCTTGGCAAGATCGGCAGCCGATCGGTCGAGCAGGCGTGCTGCCGCTTCCGGTATCTCGTTGATCTCCTGGCGCATATGGGTCTGCATGCTGTCGTCCTCAAATTGTCAGTTTTCGCCGAGCGAGAGCTCAGCCACGAAATCATAGGCGTCGCCGCGATAAAGCGACCGGGTAAGTTCCACCACCCGGCCGGACGCGAGATAGGAAACCCGTTCGATCGACAGGCCGGCAGCCTCGATCGGCACTTCAAGGAGGCCGGCATCGATCTTTTTCATATTGGTGGCGGAGATCCGCTGGATGGCCCGCACCGGTCGCGCATCTTTCTTTTCCAGTTCCGCGTAGAGCGATGCCTGCAGCGAAGCCGGATCGGGCAGGAATTCGGCGGAAATGCTGGCCCGCTCGATTGCAAGCGGCATGTCGTTGCCGAAGCGCAACCGCCCGATCCTTGCAACCATCGTGCCGGGGGCAAGCCCCAGCATCATCATCTCCTCCGGCGACGGATGGAAAAGCCCGCGCTCCAGCCATTCCGAGCGCGAGACAAGCCCGCGCCGCGCCATGTCCTCGGTGAACGAGGTGAGCCTCGTCAGCGGTTGCTCGACGCGTGACAGCGGCTTGACGACAAAGGTTCCGGACCCGTGCCGGCGGGTGAGCAACCCGTCACGAACCAGATCGTCGACGGCTTTCCGCACCGTCACCCGGCTGACATTGGCATAATCGGCGAGGTCGCGTTCCGCCGGCAGTGCATCGCCATGGCCAAGTTTACCGGAAAGGATCGCCTCTTCCAGACTTTGCCGAAGCTTCAGATAGAGAGGTCCTGCGCCTGCCGATTGCAGGCCGTCGAGCGGCAGGATGGCGGTCAGTGCCTCGCTCATGCGTGCAGCTCCGCTTTTCCATAGGTTTTCAGCGCCAGTTCCACCGCACCTGTCAGGGCATCTGCGCGCGGCGCGGAAAGGTGCAGCTTATGTCGTTCGGCGAGATAGGGCGGATAAAGCGGTGCCAGCCCGCCCAGCAGGCAAAGCTTGCCCTTGCCGCCTGTGACCGCATGTACCGCATCGAGCGCTTCGTCGACGCCGCCGGCACCGGTGGCGAGAATTCTGAGCGCCGTGGCATCGCCTTGTTGCGCAAAATCGAAGACTTTTGGTGTGTAGCGGCCGAAATCGCCGGGTTTTGCCAGTCGCGCGAAATCGACGATCAGTTCCGGGTTTCCGTAAAACTCTGTGAGAATGGCTTCGGAAAGCGGCGTCATCGGACGGATCTTGTCGAAGGCGAGAAGGGCTTCCTGCAATGCCAGCTGGCCAAGCCTGGCACCGCTGCCGAGATCGCTGACCTGAAACCCCCAGCCTGCGATGGATCTGAACTCGCCGGCCTGCCTGATGATATAGACGGTGCCGGTGCCGACGATGCCGATCGCGCCGTCTTCGTCGCCGACCGCACCCTGCAGCGCGATAACCCCGTCCGAGACGATCTCTGATGTTTTGAAAGGCAGGCGCGCCGTCACATAACCGACCGCACCGCCGACATTGTTGCCGGCAAGCCCCAGAATGGCCGATGCCGATCCGAGATCGGGCTCAAGGCCCGCCTCATCGAAGGCACGTTCGGCAGCCTGGCTGATATGCTTGAGGGCCGTATCGGGATCGGTCAGGATGTTGGACGCACCGCTCTTGCCGCGGCCGAGTACAGTGCCGTTCATGTCTGCCAAAGCGGCCCGGCAGCTTGTTCCGCCGCCATCGATCCCGAGAATGAAACCCGTCATTGGTACCTCCAAGTCAATAATACCAAAAAAATACCATTTACCAAGGCAGAAATGATCGGATTGCGAATTTCAGGGGTAATTGCCCATTTTCATTGATCTTTTAGCAATTTCAAATGGCTCCGCAATTCAACCGGGTAACAAAGATTAATTTCTCGCTGGACAATTGGTATTTTTTTGGCATCATTTTATCCAGAGGGAGAAACGGATGAGCCAAACAGCCACCGAAGCAAGACATGGAAAAGCGGAAGGGCTCGATACGCGCGCTCCGGCCGACATTCTTGCTTTGCTGGCATCCGGCCAGCAGGAGGCGGCGAAAGCGGTGGTCCCAGCCATTCCGGCACTCGCCGTTGCTGCGGAACTGGTGGCTGCAACGTTGCGGGCTGGAGGCAAACTCGTTTATGTCGGTGCAGGCAGTTCCGGTCTGATGGCAATGGCCGACGCGCTCGAACTTCCCGGAACCTATGGGATAGAACGCCATCAGATCGTGCTCTTGCTTGCCGGCGGCATCTCCAGCCTTGCCGACATGCAAGGCGCGCCGGAGGACGATGTGGCGCTTGCCCAAAAAGACGCCGCCGTCATCGCGGCGGGTGATTGCATTCTCGCGGTCTCCGCCAGCGGATCGACGCCCTATGTCGCGGAAATCGCCGATATCGCCCGCGCCCGCGGTGCCAAGGTCGTCGCAATCGCCAACAATCCCGGCGCGCGTCTGTTCGATGGCGCCGACGTTTCGGTCCTGCTTGAAACCCCACCGGAAATCGTTGCCGGCTCGACGCGCATGGGGGCCGGCACAGCCCAGAAGCTCGCCTTCAACATGCTCTCCACGCTCGCCGCGATAAAGCTCGGTCATGTGCATGACGGACATATGGTCAATCTGCGCGCCGACAACGAGAAGCTGCGTATCCGTGCCGCCGGCATGGTTGCCGAAATCGCCGGCATTGCCTTCGAGGACGCCCGTAAATGCCTGATGCTGGCCGACGGATCGGTGAAGATCGCCGTCCTTCTGGCCGCAGGCGCTGCCGACACTGACGCCGCAATGGCGCTACTCATTCGTTCCGATCAGGTGTTGAGGAAAGCCCTGGCGGAACTGAACATGACGGAAAATACCGTGAAACGCGCCGCAAAGCGCTAACCAATAAGGGAGAACATCATGACCCGTTTATTGAAAGGCATGCTTTTCGCCACGACCATTCTCGCGTCCGCGGGTGCTGCGTCGGCGGCGGATGTCACGCTCAACATCGAGAGTTGGCGCAACGACGATCTGGCCATCTGGAAGGAAAAGCTGATCCCGGCCTTCGAAGCGAAGAACCCCGGCATCAAGCTGACCTTCTCGCCGACTGCACCGACCGAATATAATGCCTCGCTGAACGCCAAGCTCGATGCGGGCTCGGCCGGCGACATCATCACCTGCCGTCCGTTCGATGCATCGCTCGAACTCTTCAACAAGAAGCAGATCGTCGATCTCACCAGCCTGTCGGGCATGGATAATTTCTCGCCTGTCGCCAAGGCCGCCTGGTCCACCGATGACGGCAAGTCGACCTTCTGCGTACCGATGGCATCGGTCATTCACGGCTTCATTTATAACAAGGACGCGTTCGATCAGCTGAAGCTCACCGTGCCGAAGACGGTCGATGAGTTCTACGCCGTCCTCGACAAGATCAAGGCCGACGGCAACTATATCCCGATGGCGATGGGCACGAAGGACCTCTGGGAAGCCGCCACCATGGGCTACCAGAATATCGGCCCGAACTACTGGAAGGGCGAGGACGGCCGCAAGGCACTGATCGAGGGCAAGGAAAAGCTCACCGATCCGGAATGGGTCAAGCCGTATGAGGAGCTTGCCAAGTGGAAGCCCTATCTCGGCGATGGTTTCGAAGCCCAGACCTATGCCGACAGCCAGAACCTCTTCACGCTCGGCCGCGCTGCCATCTTCCCGGCCGGTTCCTGGGAGATCGGCCTGTTCAACACCCAGGCGCAGTTCAAGATGGGCGCCTTCCCGCCGCCGGTGCCAAAGGCTGGCGACACGGGTTATATCTCCGACCATCCAGATATCGGCGTTGCGCTCAACGCCAAGAGCACACATCAGGAAGAAGCCAAGAAGTTCCTAACCTGGGTTGCCTCGCCGGAATTCGCCGAAATCTACGCCAACGCGCTTCCTGGTTTCTTCAGCCTGAATTCGTCGCCGGTGAAGATGGCCGATCCGCTGGCGCAGGAATTCGTCTCCTGGCGCGAAACGTTCAAGCCGACCGTCCGCTCGACCTACCAGATCCTCTCGCGCGGCAAGCCGAACCTTGAAAACGAGACCTGGGTCGAATCGGCCAATGTCATCAACGGCACCGACACCCCGGCCGCTGCTGCTGAAAAGCTGCAGAAGGGTCTCGACAGCTGGTACAAGCCGGGCAAGTGAGCCTTTTGGTAGCGGTGGTGTCTGACGCTGCCTCTCATCCGGCTGCCGCCACCTTCTCCCCTCAGGCGGGGAGAAGGGTATGCCGCAACATTTTGCCCAGCCTTTAAGTCTGGGCGTTCGCCGCGTGTCTCCTTCGCCCCGCCTGCGGGGAGAAGGTGCCCGGCAGGGCGGATGAGGGGAAGCCCTTGCCGGCCGGCCAAGATACATCAGCGCTGCGCCGTTCAGCCAGCCAAGAACAAGACGACGGGAACCAATGAGCGAAGCCGACAACCCACCCGAAGCGGCCCCGATCAGGCGCCCGTTCCGCTGGCATATCCTCGTGTTTCTCGCGCCGGCCTTTTTCGTCTACACGGCGATCATGATCCTGCCGCTGATCGAGACATTGCGCCTCTCGTTCTACAATACAGTCGATGGCGCCACGACCTTTGTCGGTATCGCCAATTATCAGGTCCTGTTCGGCGACGCCCGCTGGGCGCACGATTTCTGGAACGCACTCGTCAACAACCTGATTTTTTTCGCCATCCATATGTGCGTGCAGAACCCGATAGGCATCGCGCTGGCAGCACTCCTGTCGACGCCGAAGTTGCGCTTTGCCGCCTTCTACCGCACGGCCATCTTCCTGCCGACACTGCTCTCCTTCGTCATCGTCGGTTTCATCTGGAAACTCATTCTGTCGCCGATCTGGGGTGTTGCGCCCTGGCTGATGAGCCTCGTCGACGCCAAATGGATGTTTGCCCCCTGGCTCGGCCAGTCCGGCCCTGCGCTGATCGCGGTATCGCTTATCTCCGTCTGGCAATATGTCGGCATTCCGATGATGCTGATCTATGCGGCGCTGCTCTCCATCCCCGAGGAGGTGATCGAGGCCGCCGAATGCGACGGCATTACCGGCTGGAGCCAGTTTCGGAAGATCAAGCTGCCGCTGATACTGCCGGCGATCGGCATCATCTCTATCCTCACCTTCGTCGGCAATTTTAACGCCTTCGACCTTGTCTACACGGTACAGGGCGCTCTCGCCGGTCCCGACATGTCGACCGATATTCTCGGCACGCTGCTTTATCGCACCTTTTTCGGTTTCCAGCTGCAGCTCGGCGACCGGTCGATGGGCGCGACGATCGCGACTGCGATGTTCGTCATCATTCTTGCCGGCGTCTCGTTTTATCTTTTCGCCATCCAGCGGCGCATGCGCCGTTACCAGTTCTGAAGGAGAGCCCAGTATGTCCAACAAGGCGCGCTCTTCCCCACTCCGCTCCAGCCTCGTGCATCTGGCGCTGATTGCCTACACGCTGATTGCGATCTTTCCGGTGTTTCTGACGGTCATCAATTCGTTCAAGGACCGCAACGCCATCTTCCGCAACCCGATGCAGGTGCCGATGCCGTCGAGTTTCAGCCTGATCGGCTACCAGACCGTACTCGGCCAGGCGGATTTTACCGGTTATTTCCAAAACAGCCTGATCGTCACCGTCATGTCGATCGCACTCGTCCTGCTGTTCGGCGCCATGGCCGCCTTCGCGCTCTCCGAATACCGCTTCCGCGGCAATGCGCTGGTGGGTCTCTACATGGCGATCGGCATCATGATCCCGATCCGGCTGGGAACGGTTGCCATCCTGCAGGGCATGGTGGCGTCGGGCCTGGTCAACACGCTCACCGCGCTGATCCTCGTTTATACAGCGCAGGGCATACCGCTCGCCATCTTCATCCTGTCGGAATTCATGCGCACCGTTTCCGACGACCTGAAAAACGCCGGTCGCATCGATGGGCTTTCGGAATATGCGATCTTCTTCCGCCTCGTCCTGCCGCTGGTGCGGCCCGCCATGGCGACGGTCGCCGTCTTCACCATGATCCCGATCTGGAACGATCTCTGGTTCCCGCTGATCCTCGCCCCGTCCGAAGCGACCAAGACGGTGACGCTCGGCAGCCAGATCTTCATCGGTCAGTTCGTCACCAACTGGAACGCGGTTCTGGCGGCCTTGTCGCTCGCCATCCTGCCGATCCTCGTCCTTTACGTCATCTTCTCGCGGCAACTGATCCGCGGCATCACGTCTGGAGCGGTGAAATGAGCGGAGAAAAGCCGATCCGGGTTCTCGTGGCGGGGCTGGGTAATATGGGCCGCAGCCATGCGCTCGCCTATCACAACGATCCGGGTTTTAAGATCGTCGGCCTGGTCAACCGCTCGACGCCGAAACTCGATCCGGCGCTTGCGGGCTACGAGATCCATCCGGATTTCGGGGCCGCGCTGGCGGAGCTCAAACCTGATCTCTGCGCCATCTGCACCTATTCCGACAGCCATGCGGATTATGCCGTCGCCGCTTTCGAGGCCGGCTGCCACGTCTTCGTCGAAAAGCCGCTGGCGACCACGGTCGCCGATGCCGAACGGGTCGTGGCAGCCGCGAAGGCTGCGGGCAGGAAGCTGGTGATCGGTTATATCCTGCGCCACCATCCGTCCTGGATCAGGTTGATCGAGGAAGCCCGCAAGCTCGGCCCGCCTTACGTCTTCCGCATGAATTTGAACCAGCAGTCGTCCGGGCCGACCTGGGACGTCCACAAGGCGCTGATGCAGACGACCCCGCCGATCGTCGATTGCGGCGTCCATTATGTCGACGTCATGTGCCAGATCACCGATGCGAAACCTGTCGAGGTGCGCGGCATGGGCCTGCGTCTTTCCGATGAGATCGCCCCGGACATGTATAATTACGGCCACCTGCAGGTCATCTTCGACGACCGCTCGGTCGGCTGGTACGAGGCCGGCTGGGGGCCGATGATCTCAGAGACCGCCTTTTTCGTCAAAGACGTCATGTCGCCAAAAGGCTCGGTCTCGATCGTCATGGATCCCAATGCCAGGTCGGATGACATCGACACCCATACGAAGACCTCGGTGATCCGCTTGCACAGTGCCGAGACAGGTCCGGACGGCAAATTCATCCGGCCAGACGAGGACATGAAGATGGCGGGCGAGCCCGGCCATCAGCAGCTCTGCGATCTGGAACAGGCCTATATGCTGAGGGCCATCCGCGAGGATATCAACCTCGCGCGCCACATGGACGATGCGGTGCAATCGCTGAAAATCTGCCTAGCGGCAGACGAAAGCGCGCGCACCGGCAAACCGGTTCATCTTTGAGGCGGACCGGCCACCAAGTTTGACAAGGAAGACGCTTTTGGGTTCGCTGCAACTTAAATCCATCCGCAAGGCCTTCGGTGACCACGAAGTGCTGAAGGGCATCGATCTCGACGTCGAGGAGGGCGAATTCGTCATCTTCGTCGGCCCGTCCGGTTGCGGCAAATCCACATTGCTTCGGGTCATCGCCGGGCTCGAGGACGCAAGCTCGGGTTCGATCAGGATCGACGGCAAGGAAGTGGCAACGGTGCCGCCGGCAAAACGTGGCATCGCCATGGTCTTTCAATCCTATGCGCTTTACCCGCACCTGACGGTCAGGGACAATATGGGCCTCGGCCTCAAGCAGGCCGGCACCGACAAGGCCGAGATCGAGGAGCGCGTCGCCAAGGCATCGTCGATGCTGTCGCTCGAACCCTATCTCGCCCGTCGCCCGGCAGAGCTTTCCGGCGGCCAGCGTCAGCGTGTCGCGATCGGCCGCGCCATTGTCCGCGAACCCAAGCTGTTTCTCTTCGACGAGCCGCTGTCGAACCTCGATGCGGCTTTGCGTGTCCAGACGCGGCTTGAGATCGCCCGTCTGCACCGCCGCCTGAAGGCGACGATGATCTATGTCACCCACGACCAGGTGGAGGCGATGACGCTTGCCGACAAGATCGTCGTCCTCAGTGCCGGCGCGATCGAGCAGGTCGGCTCGCCCATGGAACTCTACAACAGGCCGGCCAATATCTTCGTTGCCGGCTTCATCGGCTCGCCGCAGATGAATTTCATCCCCGCTGAAAAGCTCGGAGAGACGGGAGCGAAGACGATCGGCATCAGGCCGGAACATATCGCCCTGTCGCGCGAGGGCGGCGACTGGAAGGGCAGGGTGGTACATGCCGAACATCTCGGAGCCGACACCATCCTCTATCTCGAAACGGAAACGGCCGACCTCGTGACGGTACGCCTTTTCGGCGAACATCGTTATGGTGCCGACGACGTGGTTTTTGCCACTCCGGACAAGGCCTGCCTGCATCGCTTCGACGAGAACGACCAGGCGATCCGATAGGGCTGTTTCGGGTGGTAGATAATTGCAATCGCCGCCGGCTGCGGCGATACGGCAGCAGCAAACCGAGAACCTTATGGCTTCCTCTGCGTTAACTCTGCAGAGGAAACATCATGGTTATGGCAATAACGATCGCGTCTATCGCAATCCTGTCGGTTACAATGGTCGGCATCATCATCCGCCAGAAGGCATTGGCCTATCGCGATCTCTACGCGAACGAGGCAGGTCTGGCGGACGTGGCACGCAACGGCAAGCCAGCATTACGCCGTCCACTCCAGGCCGAATCGACCCGTCTTCGAAAGGCGGCCGTGTCTCGCCGCAAAGTCGAACACGCCTGCGGCCATCACGCTTATTGAAAGTGTCCTGCCGGTCTACGATTGTCGGTGGAAAATGTTGGTGGAGCTAAGCGGGATCGAACCGCTGACCTCTTGCATGCCATGCAAGCGCTCTCCCAGCTGAGCTATAGCCCCATCAGGGTGGTCCGGGATATTTTCCGGTCCTGGGAAACTTCGAAGCGATATTCGCTGCGGAGTGGCGGCTTATTACTTCCGGTTTTTTGGAAGTGCAAGCCGAAAATTCGAACACCCGGCAATTTTTCTGAAATTGCCGGGTGTTAGCGTAAATTACTGCTCGTCGTCGTCGCCGCCGACACCGATGATGCCGGTCATGTCGTCGTCGTCTTCATCTTCCTGCTCGAGGAAGGTGTCGTCATCGTCATCGCCGATATCGACATCATCTTCGTCATCGCCCAGATCGGGAATGTCGTCGCCGCTGTTTTCGCTGTCAGCGTCTTCCAGCGAAACGACTTCGACTTCCTGGCTCTCGCTGTCGACTTCCTTGATATCG
Organism: Aliirhizobium sp. YIM B11859; assembly: GCF_057163345.1. Lineage (NCBI taxonomy): Bacteria > Pseudomonadati > Pseudomonadota > Alphaproteobacteria > Hyphomicrobiales > Rhizobiaceae > Aliirhizobium > Aliirhizobium sp. YIM B11859. The sequence continues at coordinate 1,099,735 of NZ_JBXHAY010000002.1, read as the reverse complement.
TCTTCTTCTTCCGCAGCCTGTTCCATCTTCACGGCAGCGCTGTGCTCTTCGAAGAAGGACAGCGGCCAAGCCTTGCCCGTATAGGGGGAGACGACCGGGTTACGGTTCAGGTCGTAGAACTTCTTTCCGGTATCCGGGTCGGTACGCTTTGTTCCGAGTTCCGCTTTTGCCACTGTTAAGCCTCATAAGCCGGCCGATCAGATCGGCGCACCGCAGGTGCGGCGATGGATGAAAGGGTGAAAATCTAAGCCGGTCCCCTTAAGGCTAACGGCTGGTGATGTCAAAGCCAAACTTTTCGGGCTTTCCTGTCCCGCCAAGTCAACAAGCGGATGACCGCCAAATGGGTTTGTGCTAACGACGGCGCAAAATTCAGGAACGTTCAGTAAGTAGGGACAATCAATGTCGCATGGTAACGCGTTGAAGCCGGCGAAATCGGCACGCTCGGAAGCTCTGAAAGGGACGATCAGGATCCCCGGCGACAAGTCGATCTCGCACCGCTCCTTCATGTTTGGCGGGCTTGCTTCCGGCGAAACGCGCATCACCGGTCTGCTTGAGGGCGAAGATGTCATCAATACCGGCAAGGCGATGCGTGCCATGGGCGCCAGGATCGAGAAGGTCGGCGCCGAGTGGATCATCCAGGGCACCGGCAACGGCGCGCTGCTCGCTCCGCAGGCGCCGCTCGATTTCGGCAATGCCGGCACCGGCTGCCGCCTGACCATGGGCCTGGTCGGCGTCTATGACTTCGACAGCACGTTTATCGGCGACGCGTCGCTCTCCAAGCGCCCGATGGGCCGCGTCCTCAACCCGCTGCGCGAAATGGGCGTGCAGGTGACCTCGCATGACGGCGATCGACTGCCGGTCACGTTGCGCGGCCCCAAGACACCGAACCCGATCACCTATCGCGTGCCGATGGCATCGGCCCAGGTCAAGTCCGCCGTTCTTCTGGCCGGCTTGAACACGCCCGGCATCACCACGGTGATCGAGCCGGTCATGACCCGTGATCACACCGAAAAGATGCTGCAGGGGTTTGGCGCCAATCTTTCGGTCGAAACCGATGCCGAAGGTGTGCGGACCATTCGCCTCGTCGGCCGAGGAGAGCTCAAGGGCCAGGTCATCGATGTCCCGGGCGACCCGTCCTCGACGGCCTTCCCGCTTGTCGCAGCGCTGCTGACGCCCGGCTCCGATGTCACCATCCTCAATGTGCTGATGAACCCGACGCGTACCGGTCTGATCTTGACGCTGCAGGAAATGGGTGCGGATATCGAAATTCTCAATGCGCGGCTTGCCGGTGGCGAGGATGTCGCCGACCTGCGTGTCCGCGCCTCCGAACTGAAGGGCGTCACGGTGCCGGCCGACCGTGCGCCGTCGATGATCGACGAATATCCGGTTCTCGCCGTCGCTGCAGCCTATGCATCCGGCACGACGACCATGCTTGGCCTCGAAGAACTGCGGGTGAAGGAATCTGATCGCCTTTCCGCCGTGGCCGTTGGCCTCAAGCTCAACGGCGTCGATTGCGACGAGGGCAAGGAGACGCTTGTCGTCCGCGGTCGTCCGGGAGGCAAGGGTTACGGCAATGCCGAGGGTGCCGCCGTCGTCACCCATCTCGACCACCGTATCGCCATGAGCTTCCTCATCCTGGGTCTGGCTTCCGAACATGCGGTCACCGTTGATGATGCGTCGATCATCGCCACGAGCTTCCCCGAATTCATGGACCTGATGACCGGCCTTGGCGCGAAGATCGAGACTGTCGAAGGTGAGGCCGCCTGATGGGCGTCGTCATCGCCATCGATGGACCGGCGGCCGCGGGCAAGGGCACCCTGTCGCGCCAGATTGCCGACGAATACGGTTTCCATCATCTCGACACCGGACTCACCTATCGCGCAACGGCCAAGGCTCTGCTCGATGCAGGCCTGGCGCTCGATGATGAGCAGGTGGCGGAGAAGATGGCGCGCGAAGTGGAGCTTGCCGGGCTCGATCGCGACATACTGTCTGCCCACGCGATCGGTGAGGCCGCCTCGAAGATCGCCGTCATGCCCAGGGTCCGGCGTGCGCTGGTCGAGGCGCAGCGTGCTTTTGCTCTCAAGGAACCGGGCACCGTTCTCGACGGGCGCGATATCGGCACGGTCGTCTGCGCCGATGCTCCGATCAAGTTCTATGTTACAGCGTCCCCGGAAGTGCGCGCGAGACGCCGTTACGACGAGATCGTCGGCAGGGGCAGCGCTGCCGAATATGCCGATATCTTCGCCGACGTGAAGACGCGTGATGAGCGCGACATGGGCCGGGCGGACAGCCCTTTGAAGCCCGCCGCCGACGCGCACTTGCTAGATACGTCGGAAATGGGTATAGAGGCCGCGTTTCAGGCCGCCAAGTCGTTGATCGATGCGGCCCTGAAGAAGAATTGACGAAGGACCGGTTCACCGGAATTTCGTCCGCAGAGATCCCGCAGTTCAGTCCCAGCGCCGGATAGCCTCTTAACGGAATGACCGATGAGAGAGGCGGGCCTGGATTTCGGGCGTGTTTAACACGAACCACCGGCGCATGCGTGTCCTTGACGGACACGATCAGGAGATTTCATGGCAGTAACTAACCCCACGCGCGAGGACTTTGCAGCCCTTCTCGAGGAGTCCTTCGTTTCCAACGATCTGGCCGAAGGCTACGTTACCAAAGGTCTGGTAACGGCGATCGAAAAGGACATGGCAGTTGTCGACGTCGGCCTCAAGGTCGAAGGTCGCATCGCGCTCAAGGAATTCGGCGTCAAGGGCAAAGACGGTTCGCTGAAGGTCGGCGACGAAGTCGAAGTCTATGTCGAGCGCATTGAAAACGCTCTCGGCGAAGCCGTTCTGTCGCGCGAGAAGGCTCGCCGCGAAGAAAGCTGGGTCAAGCTCGAAGCCAAGTTCGAAGCTGGCGAGCGCGTTGAAGGCGTTATCTTCAACCAGGTCAAGGGCGGCTTCACCGTCGATCTCGACGGCGCCGTTGCCTTCCTGCCGCGTTCGCAGGTCGACATCCGTCCGATCCGCGACGTCACCCCGCTCATGCACAACCCGCAGCCCTTCGAAATCCTCAAGATGGACAAGCGTCGCGGCAACATCGTTGTTTCGCGTCGTACGGTTCTTGAAGAATCGCGTGCCGAGCAGCGTTCTGAAATCGTTCAGAACCTCGAAGAAGGCCAGGTTGTTGACGGCGTCGTCAAGAACATCACCGATTACGGTGCGTTCGTTGACCTCGGCGGCATCGACGGCCTGCTGCACGTCACCGACATGGCATGGCGCCGTGTGAACCATCCGTCGGAAATCCTGTCCATTGGCCAGCAGGTCAAGGTTCAGATCATCCGCATCAACCAGGAAACCCACCGTATCTCGCTCGGCATGAAGCAGCTCGAGTCGGATCCGTGGGATGGCATCGCGGCCAAGTACCCGATCGGCAAGAAGATCTCCGGTACCGTCACCAACATCACCGACTACGGTGCATTCGTAGAGCTGGAGCCGGGCATCGAAGGCCTGATCCACATCTCCGAAATGTCCTGGACCAAGAAGAACGTACATCCCGGCAAGATCCTGTCCACGACGCAGGATGTCGACGTTGTCGTTCTCGAAGTCGACCCGTCCAAGCGCCGTATCTCGCTCGGTCTCAAGCAGACCCTCGAGAACCCGTGGCAGGCATTTGCCTTCAGCCACCCGGCCGGCACTGAAGTCGAAGGCGAAGTCAAGAACAAGACCGAATTCGGCCTGTTCATCGGCCTCGAAGGCGATGTCGACGGCATGGTTCACCTTTCCGATCTGGATTGGAACCGTCCGGGCGAACAGGTCATCGAAGAGTTCAACAAGGGCGACGTCGTCAAGGCTGTCGTTCTCGACGTGGACGTCGACAAGGAACGCATCTCGCTCGGCATCAAGCAGCTCGGCAAGGATGCCGTTGGTGAAGCCGCCAACTCCGGCGAACTGCGCAAGAACGCTGTCGTTTCGTGCGAAGTCATCGCCGTCAACGACGGTGGCGTCGAAGTGAAGCTGGTTGCTCACGAAGACATCACCTCGTTCATCCGCCGCAACGACCTGGCACGCGATCGCGACGATCAGCGTCCGGAGCGTTTCTCGGTAGGCCAGGTGTTCGACGCCCGTGTCACGAACTTCTCGAAGAAGGACCGCAAGGTCATGCTTTCGATCAAGGCGCTGGAAATCGCTGAAGAGAAGGAAGCAGTCGCACAGTTCGGTTCGTCCGATAGCGGCGCTTCGCTCGGCGACATCCTCGGCGCGGCTCTGAAGAACCGCGGCGGCGAATAATCGCTGTCCTTGAAAATATGAAAGCCGCCGGATCGAAAGATCCGGCGGCTTTTTTTATTGCCCGCTGTGGCGTGTGGTCCGCGTATAATCCTCGGTTCAATCCTGAGAACGAGGTTGCCCGGAGACGATCAGTTCCAACCGGCCATGCGCCAGTAGAGATCGCTTGGGCGCCCTTCCGAGACCCTCTCTTCCGCAATGGCTTCGGCAGCCGTGTAACCGGCAGCCTTTTCCGCATTGGTCTTGTCGTCGCGGGTCGCGAGCGCATCGTCCTGAGCATCGTCTTCCTGCCGCTGCTCGCTCTCCTCCTCATCGTCCTGGAAAGCATGCTGTTGTGACGGCTCTTCCTGCTCCTCGTCCTCTATGGCAGAGATGGGCGGTGTCTTGCGGCCCTCACGCCTGGGCTCTTCTTCGGCGGGAGGGTAGGCGGCCACATAGGGCCATGGCGGAGCTTCGCGCACCGGCGCCTGTATGGTTGCAGATGTCGCTGCCAGCGACTGTTCCGCGGTGTCACGCACAGGAGCGGGGGTAGCCGCTGTCGACATGTTGTCCGCGGCGTCGGCCGCCAAAGCACCGTTCCGGGCAGCGTCCGCGGGAGGCTGTTGGAGCGAGGCGGGAGACGAGCTCTTGGCGAATGGAATATCGCCTGTCTGTTGCGGGTCGATACCGTCTTCCGTCGGCGCTACGTTCTGCGCCGCCGCTGCGATCTGTCCGGCAACCGGAGCTTCCGCATTGTCGGCAATGGCCGCCGCCCAGCTGGCCAGCTTCGCCACCGCCTGATCCGAAAGCGATGTCCAGAGCCGGACCGGAACCGGCATATCGTTGTCCTGGCCCTCGTCTGAAATCTGCAGCCAGGCGTCAACCTCCTGCAATTTCATTGCGGTCTCGGGATCCTGGCCGTCGCCCATTATGGTAGCGGCGGCTGCCGCCTGTTGACGCTGTGCCGCGTCGACGCCGGCATTCGTCGAATTCCCTGCCGGCAGCGGCAATTCGTTCTCTCCGGTGATCTGCGGTGGGGTCGCCTGGGAGCCGGCGGTTTGTGACGGGTTGGTCTGCGGGGTTGATGCTCGCTGCGTCTGCGCCTCTGGCGAAGTTCTGTCTGTCCCGGCCGGTTGTTCAGGTGATGGAGCCTGTGCAGCGGAAGGCGCGGTATTTGACTGGCTTGCCTGACCGTCCGCCGCCTTTTGTATCAAGGCGGAGCGATCCGCCACGGTTGTCGTCGCCGGAGACTGGGGATTGCCGGTACGGGCCTCCTGGCCCGCGTCGTTCTTTGCCATCGTTGCGACCGGTTCGGGCGTGTCGCTGACCTGATGATCACCTGTGGCAGCCGCAACCGGGGCGCCAGGACTCGAGGCTGCACCCGGTGTGTTGCCGTTCAGGGAAATGCGAACGCCATTTGCGACAGTCGGACGATCGGCGCTGGCATTTTGTCTGTAGGAGCTGACGACTGCATTCGCAGCGAGATCCCGATCGGCGATATTTGCCGTTTCGATATGGACGGCGAGCCGGGCCGCAGCCTGACCGGCGGGCTCCCGCAACACCTCGGCCAGGATGCGCAGCGATATCCCCTTGACGATCTGGTTCAGCAGACGCTCGACATTGGCCACCTCTGCCGGCTTGAGCGCCTGCACTGCGTCGAACAGCCGTGTCGTGTAATCGAGCAGCGCTTCGTTTTCGCGCCTCGGCGTCTTGAGGAGCTTGCCGATCGTCTCGGCAAAGATCGACGATCCCTGCGCCAGCTTGAGCTGGGCTGAAAGCGAGACGGCGTCGGATCGGGCGCTGGAGATCGCAGTGGTATTCTCGGCGCCTGATTGCAGCGCGCTGGCAGATACCTCGACACGGGCACGGTTGGCCGCAACCTGCGGCTGGCTCTGGAAGTCGATATTCGAACTCAACGCGGCATGAACGGGTGGCAGCATAGCCTGCTCCATCGGTTGTTCTGCGACGGTGGGACAGTCCGGCCAGGCTGTGCGCAACCAAAAGAGCTGCGTCCACGACGCCTCATGGCGCGATGATGCCGATTGACAGATGCTAAATGGAAATAGTTAACAGCCGGCTAACTGCGAAAGGGCGCTCCTTGGAGCGCCGGCTGCCGGGCATTCGGGCGGGTATAATTCCGCCTCAGCTATGTGCGAATATGTCCGTCTCGTCCCAGCCGAGCAGATCGAGTTTGGCACGCGTCGGCAGAAATTCGAAACAGGCGGCTGCGATCTCGGTTCGTCCGTCCCGCTGGAGCCGCATTGCCAGCTTGTCGCGCAAGGCATGCAAATGAAGCACGTCTGAAGCCGCATAGTCCAGCTGTGCCTGCGAAAGCTTGGCCGCAGCCCAATCCGTCTGCTGTTGGGCCTTCGAGATATCGATCTCCAGCAGTTCTCTGAGATTGTCCTTGAGCCCGTGACGGTCGGTATAGGTTCGCGTCAGGCGGGAGGCGATCTTGGTGCAGAAGACCGTCGTCGTCGTTACACCGAAGGTGTGAAACAGGACGGCGATATCGAAACGGCCGTAATGAAAGATCTTTTGACGCGAAGGATCGGAAAGCAGTGCCACGAGATTGGGCGCTAGCGTTTGTCCGACAGCAATGCGGATGACATCGGCAGTGCCGTCGCCGGGAGACAATTGCACGACACATAGGCGGTCGCGGCGCGGCACCAGCCCGAGCGTTTCCGTGTCGATCGCCACCGCATCGGTGTAACGGGCGGCATCGGCGGCCGGAATATCCCCTTCGTGATAGCGTATTGCGGCCATGATCGCCTTCCAGAGTGTCGGATTTAGATACCGCTATAACGCGGCTTTCGAGGCTGCGATACGGCGATGATGAAACAAGTGACATCGGAGATACTGGGCAAATGCTCAGCAATGCACCTAATGCATTGCTGCATTGCACCGAACCGACTTGGCGAAACGGCATCGTCCGGCATATAAGTTAGTTCATCGGACGACGCACTCCTCCTCCCAGTGTCGTTCGAGACGGATCGACAACATCCTCCTCCTCCCAGTTGTCGATCAAGTTTAAAGCCTGGCGCATCCTCCTCCCGCGCCAGGCTTTTCTCGTTTCTGGGCGCCGTTTCCAGCAATCTTCATTCGAAATGAACTCTGCAGATTGGCCGCATGCGCGCGTGACGTAATTTGCGTTGCAATGGTCGGATATTGCGCATCGATCAAGCCGAGGCCCGCACGGAGCCTCGGCCTCGTGCTCATCAGCTTTGGCGCAGGGCGTCGATCGCCTTCAGCACATCATCCTCGATCTCTATGCCGTTTTCGAGCGCCTGCGCGCGCAGGCCGCGGCCCCTGCGCCCCGGAAGCCTGACGCCTTCCTGACTGCTCATCTCTTCTGCAAGACCAGCCATGCGTTCTGCCGTCCCGCCGCCATTGGCGGCATCCGGCTCGATTGCGATGATCGTATGACCAAGCGCCGGCGGCGGTCCTTTCTCGTCGAACAACGAGCTTGCCTGATAGGAGAAATTGGCACCTGCAAGACCGGCGGACAAAACTTCCACCATCAGCGCCAAGGCAGCGCCCTTGGCGCCGCCGGATGGCGCCATCGTGCCCTTCATTGCCGCCGCTGCATCGGTTGTCGGGTTGCCGTCGATGTCGAAGGCCCAGTCGTCGGGGATGCTCGTCCCCTTCTGGGTGGCTTCCATCACCTTGCCGCGGGCGACCTTGGAAAGCGCAAGGTCGATGACCAACGGCGTGCTGCCGGAAACCGGTACGGCAAAAGCGATCGGGTTGGTGCCGTAAAGCGGGCGCTTGCCGCCCCACGGCGCCATGGCGGCAGGGGCATTGGCAAACATCATCGCAACGAGACCTTTGTCGGCCAGCCGTTCCACCGTGAGTGCCATGACGCCGGCATGATGCGAGCGGTTGATCGCGGCAAAGGCGATGCCCTGTTCGCGGGCGATCGCAGGAAGTTCCAAAACGGCAAGATCGAGCGCCGGATAGGCAAAGCCATGGGCGGCATCGATCGAAAGCACACCGGGACGCGGGCGAGAAGCTGCTGCCTGTGCCAAACCATCCACCTTGCCGGTCCGCACCTGCTTGACATAGGCGGGTACGCGACGAAGGCCGTGGCCCGACTGGCCGGCCGCTTCCGACTGCACAAGCGCGCGGGCAACCGAGAGCGCGGTGGAAGGCAGAACGCCGTTTTCTTCGAAGACGCTGCGAACCAGCGTCTCGGCTTCGGTGAGGGTCAAATGCATGGGGAGGTGGGTCCAGAAATTCGGTGTTGAGGCAAGCGACCACCAGTGTTCCGGGCCTTCACCCCTTAAGCGGGGAGAGGTCGGTTTCCTATGCGGTCACTTGCACTCTACCGACTGAGTGAGCGTAGTTGCAACACCTGAAGGCGGCGCCGGGATCGGCGATGCGTTGCGGATGGCCGAGGTCACATAATCGTCGATCTGCGAATTTCCCGAGGATCGGGCAATCGACACGCGGCCGATATTGCCGCTCCCATCGAAGCTGAAGCTGACCGCGACGACGCCTCTGTCGCCGCCTGGGCAGCGCCGTGCATTGCGGGCAATCTTTGCCCGGACGCGTGTCATCCAGCGCGCCGGAGAAACGTTCGGTGTCGAAATCGAGCCGGTTGCCGATTGGCTTGCGGCGTTGCGGTCCGACTGCTCGACCTGAGCCTTCGCCTGCGCCATTTCCTTGCGGGCCTGCTGCTGCTTGCGGCGCTCGACCTTTTTCACCGGCTCCTTCTTGGGCTCCGGCTTTTCGACGACTTCAGGTGGCGGTGGGGGACGAACGACCGGCAGCGGAACTTCTACATTGTCGAGCGCTGCCGTCATCTGCTCTTCGATCGAATCCGGTTCCTCGATAGGTTCTGGCGGCGGCTCCGGCAGAGGCTCGGCAATTTCCGGTTCAGGCGGTTCCGGTGGCGGCGGCTCCGGGGTCTCGACCACTTCCGGCGGAGGCTCGACCGGATCAGGGATGGGTTCCGGCTGGGCATCTTCCACCGGTTCCGACTGCTCGCTTTCCACCTTCTCGGCATCTGCCATGTCGGGAGAAATCTGTTCCTCCTCGGTATTCACGGCTTCCGGTTCGGGCGCGAGCTCGATCATGATCGCCGAAGGTGGCGCGCTGTCCGCCTCGGTCACTGGCTCTTCCTGCAACAGCAGGGCAGCGGCGGCAATATGGGCCGTCAGGATCAGGATGCTGGCGCCCGTCCACAGAGAGAGCTCGCCGATCCGCTGACCACGGCTGCGATACGGAGCGGCAGGGTTCATTGTCCTGCTCCGGCTGCAGGCGCGGCCGGAGCCACTGGCTGGCCACCTGCAGGCTGCGCTGCGGCCGGTGCCGGCAACGTCTCCAGGCCGACAAGTGCGATCTTCAGATATCCGGAATTGCGCAGCAGGTTCATCACTTCCATGAACTGCCCGTAATCAACGCCCTTGTCCGCACGCAGGAAGATGCGGGTGTCCTTCTTTCCGCCGGTCACGGTATCAAGCCGGCGCGCCAGCTGATCCCGCGCCACCGGGTCATTGCCGACATTGAGTGTCAGGTCCGACTGCACAGTGAGGTAAAGAGGCTCTTCCGGGCGTTGCGCCGGCTTGGCGCTGGAGGCGGGAAGATCGACATTGACATCGACCGTCGAAAGCGGTGCTGCAACCATGAAGATGATCAGGAGAACGAGCATGACGTCGATAAACGGCGTCACGTTGATCTCGTGGTTCTCCTGCAATTCGTCGCCGTGATGTTCACGAATGCCGCCAGCCATGAAATTACTCCCCGGCTACGAGCGACATCGGGGCGGGTTTGCGGCCGCCCGGCGGTACCTTGCGGAAATCGAGATCCCGGCTGACAAGTCGCTCGACGCCGGCGGCCGCATCGGCAAGCAGCTGGCGGTAGCCCGTCACTGACCGGGCAAAAGCGTTGTAGATGATGACCGCGGGGATGGCGGCGACGAGGCCGACGGCCGTCGCCAGCAACGCTTCTGCGATGCCCGGTGCCACGACCGCGAGATTGGTCGTCTGCGTCTCGGAAATACCGATGAACGCGTTCATGATGCCCCAGACGGTACCGAACAGCCCGACAAAGGGTGCGACGGAGCCAATTGTCGCAAGGATACCGGTCCCGCGTGCAATCCGCCGTCCGGCAAAGGCCTCGATCCGCGAAAGCGAAGAGCCGACCCGCTCCTTGACGCCATCGCCATGTACATGGTCGAGAGCGGCTTCCGAAAGGTTCATTTCGTCGGCAGCCACCGTCAGCATATAGGCAGCCGGGCCGCCGCGGCCGGCCGACTTGTCGACGGCTTCGGCAAGCGTGCGGGAATTGCGGATGATCTTGATGATCCGGCCGGCGCGAGCCCGCGCTCCTGCCAGTTCCAGCGTCTTCACCAGCCAGACGGTCCAGGTTGCCAGCGAAGCGACGGCAAGGCCGATCATCACCGTTTTAACGACCCAGTCGGCTGCCATGAACATGCCCCAGGGCGAAAGATCATGCGGAATTGTCAGTGCCGGCGGCTCCTCGGCGGGCACGATCTCCGTCACGCTTTCCTGCGGTGCGGGTGCGGCCGGCATGGAATTCTGATCGGTTGCAGCCGAGGTGGCCGGTGCCGGTACGGATTGATCTGGGGTCGAAGGCGCCTGCGCAGAGGTCGACGGGGCAACCGGCGCCGCGTCTTGCGTGGCGGGAGCGACAGTGGGTGCCGGTGCTGCGGGTGCAGAAGGCGTCACTATGGGCTGCGCCGGGCTCGGCTGTGCTGCTTCGGGCAGGGCAGGGCTGGGCTGGGCAGATGGCGCGGCGCGGCTCGTCGTCGGTGCGGCCGATGTAGGAGCGGGCTGCTGCTGGGTCGTCGGCGCCTGGGAAGCCGCGGTCGGCTGCTGTGCAGGTGTCTCCGGCGTCTGGGCCATCGCCATGGCGCTCATCACGGCAAGCGCGGCGGCCGTCGTTCCGAGCTGTTTCGCCACTGTCGCAAGGCGGCGGTTTCCGGTAGCGGCGAGGGCGAAATCAACAGACATGGCAGACGATACTCCGACTATTGCCGAAAGGCATTCTTGCCGGCTCGGCATAAGATCATTCGGTCGCGAGACGGCCTTGGGCCGAAAGGGGACTATGCTGCTATGCGATAATAAACATGACTGGAAATGGCAACTAATAAATCTTGAGTGAAGCTGCCAATTTTAGCTCAGGAATGGCGGAAATGACAGATGTCAGCCCGCGGCCTCTGCAGCGCCATTTTTTCAACGGTGCTGCAGAGCCTTGGCCTTGGCGCGGAAACGTCGGATTATCGGGCGAGCCAGCCGCCGTCGACAGGTAGGACCGTGCCATGCACATAGTCTGCGGCGGCCGAGGACAGGAACACCGCCGCCCCGCCGATCTCTTCCGGCTTGCCCCAGTGGCCGGCCGGAATGCGGGCCAGAATGGCGGCATTGCGCTCGGCATCGTTGCGCAGCGCTTCGGTATTGTTGGTCGAGAAATAGCCCGGCGCAATCGCATTGACATTGATGCCTTTGGCGGCCCACTCGCAGGCAAGCAGCCGCGTCAGGCCGGCAAGCCCGCTCTTAGATGCCGTATAGGAAGGGATGCGGATCCCGCCCTGAAAGGAAAGCAGCGAAGCGATATTGACGATCTTGCCACCCTTGTCGGCTGCAACGAGACGGCGGGCAAACGCCTGGCACAGAAAGAATACGTTCTTCAGGTTGAGATCCATGACCGCGTCCCAGTCCGCCTCGGTGAAGTCAAGCGCGTCGGCACGCCGGATGATGCCGGCATTGTTGATCAGGATATCGGCGCCGCCGGCCCAGGCCGCCGTCTCGTCGAGGATGCGCTCTATCGGTTCAAGCGTGCCGAGGTCGGCCGAAATGGCGAGGCTTTGGCCTCCGAGATCCGAGATGGCCGCCTCCGTCTGTGCCATCGACGACCGCCCGACCAATGCGACCTTTGCTCCGGCCTCGGCAAGAGCTACGGAGATGGCCTGGCCAAGGCCGGTATTGGCCCCTGTGACGATCGCTGTCTTGCCGGTCAGGTCGAACGAATTAGCCATGCTTTTCTCCTTGCAAACGAAAACCGCCGGAGATTGCTCCCCGGCGGTTCGTAACATGACAAATGCTAAGCTTAAAGCGTGCGCGTGATGTGTTCCACGCGGAAGCACTCGATGACGTCTCCGGCGCGGATATCCTCGTAGTTTTCGAAGGCCATACCGCATTCCTGACCCATCGGCACTTCCGAGACTTCGTCCTTGAAGCGCTTGAGCGTCTTGAGCTTGCCTTCGTGGATGACGACGTTGTCGCGCAGCAGGCGTACGCCCGCACCACGTTCGACCTTGCCTTCGACGACGCGGCAACCCGCAACCTTGCCGGTCTTGGTGATGTTGAACACTTCCAGGATTTCGGCATTGCCGAGGAAGGTTTCGCGGCGTTCCGGCGAAAGAAGACCGGACATCGCTGCCTTCACGTCATCCACCAGATCGTAGATGATGTTGTAGTAGCGGATCTCGGTACCGGCACGTTCTGCGGCTGCACGCGCCTGTGCATTGGCACGGACGTTGAAGCCGATGATCGCGGCGTCGGAGGATTCGGCCAGCGAAAGATCCGACTCGGTGATGGCGCCGGCGCCGGAATGGACGATGCGGGCCCGGACTTCGTCGGTGCCGAGCTTGTCGAGAGCACCGATGATCGCTTCGATGGAACCCTGCACGTCGCCCTTGATGAGCAGCGGGAATTCCTTGTAGCCGGTGTTCTGCAGCTTGCTCATCATCTGTTCGAGCGAACCGCGCTGGCCGGTCTGGCGAGCGACCGCCTTGTCACGGGCAAGCCGCTGGCGATATTCGGAAATCTCGCGGGCACGGCTTTCGTTCTCGACGACGGCGAACTTGTCGCCGGCAGCAGGCGTGCCGGACAGGCCGAGCACTTCGACCGGCATGGCCGGACCGGCTTCCTTGACATGGTCGCCCTTGTCGGTGACGAGCGCGCGAACGCGGCCCCACTGATCGCCGGCAACGATGATCTGGCCCGGCTTCAGCGTACCCTTCTGGACCAGCACGGTCGCAACCGCACCACGGCCACGGTCGAGCTGTGCTTCGATCACGGTACCTTCGGCCGTACGGCTCGGATCCGCCTTCAGGTCGAGGATTTCGGCCTGCAGCAGAACGGCTTCGAGCAGCTTGTCGAGGTTGGTCTTGTTCTTCGCCGAAACTTCGACGTCGAGCACTTCACCACCGAGCGATTCAACGAAGACTTCGTGCTGCAGAAGCTGCTGACGGACCTTGTCCGGGTTGGCTTCGTGCTTGTCGATCTTGTTGATCGCAACGATGATCGGAACGCCGGCTGCCTTGGCATGGGCGATCGATTCGATCGTCTGCGGCATTACGCTGTCGTCGGCTGCAACCACCAGGATCGCGATATCCGTCGCCTGTGCACCACGGGCACGCATGGCCGTGAAGGCGGCGTGACCGGGGGTGTCGATGAAGGTGATCTTCTGGCCGTTCTGTTCGACCTGATAGGCACCGATATGCTGGGTGATGCCACCGGCTTCGCCCGAAACCACGTTTGCCTGACGGATCGCGTCGAGCAGCGAGGTCTTGCCGTGGTCGACGTGACCCATGATCGTCACGACCGGAGGACGCGAAACCATTTCACCGGCATCGTCGGCAATGTTGAAGATACCTTCTTCAACGTCGGATTCCGAAACGCGCTTGACGGTATGGCCGAATTCACCGGCGATGAGTTCGGCAAGGTCGGCGTCGATGACGTCGCCCGGCTTCATCATCTGGCCTTCCTTCATCAGGTACTTGATGACGTCGACCGCGCGTTCGGACATGCGCTGCGACAGTTCCTGAATGGTAATGGTCTCAGGCAGGATGACTTCGCGAATAACCTTTTCGCGGGTTTCCTGCATCTGGCTGCGGCGGAATTTTTCCTGCCGACGGCGCATTGCCGCCATCGAGCGGCCGCGTGCGCTGCCGTCATCGTCAACGCCTGCGGTGCCGATCGTCAGCTTGCCCTGGCGGCGACCTTCATCGCCCTTCGGACGTGCCGGCGGCTTTGCCGGCGGAGGAGTGGCCACACGGCCACGACCCGGTGCGGCGGGACGGGTAGGGCTACGTTCTTCTTCTTCTTCGTTACCGCGGCGGCCGCGTACGGCCCCAGGCTGCGCTGCGGGAGCGCCGGCACCTGGGCGGGGAGCCTGGGAATCCTGCGGGCGTCCGGCCGTTGCCCGGTCGGAGGTCCGGGCAACGGCCGGAGCCGGCGCTGCGGCGACCGGTTCGGGTTCCGGCTCTGGCTGCGGTTCGGCCGCACGGCGTGCAGCTTCTGCAGCTTCCTCTACCTTGCGGCGTTCTTCCTCGGCCTGGCGGCGGATTTCGTCCTCGGCGCGCTGCTTGGCTTCGACGACGTCGCGGGCCTGCGCTTCCATCAATGCGCGGCGACGGGCTTCCATCTCGCCTGCGGAGAGATCATGAAGAACGTTCGGACGCTGCGGGCGATGCGGCTGGCTGGATTGCTGGGGGCGCTGGCCCTGCTGGTGGTTGGGGCGCTGGCCCTGAGGCTGCCCCTGGCGCTGGTTATGCGGCTGGCCCTGGTGAGAACCGGGACGCTGTCCCTGCTGCGGAGCCGGGCGCTGTGCTTGCGGAGCAGGCTGCGGAGCGCGGGCCTGAGGTGCTGCAACGACCGCTGCCGGTGCGGCGGGAGCCTGCGGAGCTGCTGGTGCAGCGGCTTCGACCGGACGTGGTGCCGGGGCAGCCGGCGTGGTGATCGGTGTGATCGGCTTTTCGTCCTGCGGGCGGGTCGGGCGGCGCTTTACCGTTTCGACGACGACTGCCTTGGTGCGACCACGACCCATATCCTGACGCACGGTACCCTGGCTCATGCCGGATGGCTTGAGCGAAAGGGTCTTCTTGGCGCCGAATGTCTTGTCGTCTTTGTTATCCGTCATTCCGTTCCTGTTCCTTCGTACAGGAACGGATGAAAACCATCAGGACCTGTCGTTCAACTCATACATATCGATGTGCGTCCGGCTAAAGCCGGTGACCGCGTCATTGTTTCGGCATGTCAGCGACACCTTTTGTCTGGGACAGACCGCCCTTGCGGTACTGTTCAAGTAGGTTTGCGCGCTTCACTACACCCTCACCCGCCTGCCCTGCAAGCGCGCAAGCATGGATAAAAGCATTCTCGCCCATCACTTCGTCCAATTCCGCTGCGGTGAGCAGCGAAAAGGACGGAATGTCTTCTTCCGACTCGGTTCCGAGTCTCCAGGCCTTGCGGGCCTGGTCTATTTTTCTGACGCTGTCCGCCGCCGCATCAGAAGCGTGAAACACAGCGATCGCGGCACCGCTGCGAACCGCGGCATCCACCTTTGCAGCACCCTTGACGAACTGGGCAGCCTTGCGCGCCAGGTTCATCATGCCGGCAAGGTCTGCCACCAGCAGCCGGTCAACGAGGGCGCCCAGATCGGCAGCCGCCTTGGCGTCGCTCTTGAGCGCCCGTGCAAAAAGCTGCTTCTTGACCGCGCGGTCGATAAGCTGCCGTTCGGCGCGAACCCAGCAGCCACGTCCGGGAAGCTGACGCTTCAGGTCCGGTACAACGCTTCCGTCGGGAGCCCGGACGAAGCGGATCAGCGCTTCCGGGCTGGTCGCCTCGCGGGTGACGATGCAGGTGCGGTCGTTCACGACGAAATCGTCCGGCCACTCATCGTCCCGAGGATCGTCGACTGCATCTGCGTCATCCGTCTGGTTGCCGGCCGTGATCATTCCTGATCAGCGGCTGCGGCCTCTTCCTCAGCGATCTCTTCTTCTTCCGTGGCAAGATCGGCTTCGGTGATCCAGCCTGCAAGCAGACGGGCCTGGACGATCATGTTTTCGGCTTCGACGCGGGAAACGTCGAATTTCGAGAACGTACCTTCGAACTTCTTCGTCTCGCCGTCCTTGCGTTCCGACCAGCCGACGAGATCGTCTGCGGCGCAGCCGGCAAAGTCCTCGATTGTCTTGATGCCTTCCTGGCCAAGAGCGACCAGCATCTGGGCGGTGAGGCCGTTGATCTGCTTCAGCTCGTCGGTGACGCCGAGCTCGATGCGCTTGGCGTCGTTTTCACCCTCGATGCGCTCCAGATATTCGCGGGCGCGTGTCTGGATCTCGTTGGCGGTATCTTCGTCGAAGCCGTCGATCGAGGAGATTTCCTCGAGATCGGTATAGGCGAGTTCCTCGACCTGGGCGAAGCCTTCGGAAGCAAGCACCTGGCCGACCATCTCGTCCACGTCCAGCGCGTCCATGAACAGGTTGGTGCGCTCGTTGAATTCCTTCTGGCGGCGCTCCGATTCTTCGGCTTCCGTCATGATATCGATGTCCCAGCCGGTCAGCTGGGAAGCGAGGCGAACGTTCTGGCCGCGGCGGCCGATGGCCAGCGACAGCTGCTCGTCCGGCACCACGACTTCGATACGCTCTGCGTCTTCGTCAAGAACGACCTTGGCGACTTCAGCCGGCTGCAGGGCGTTGACGATGAACGATGCCGGATCCTGGGACCACGGAATGATGTCGATCTTTTCGCCCTGAAGCTCGCCGACGACGGCCTGGACGCGGCTGCCGCGCATACCGACGCAGGCGCCGACCGGATCGATCGACGAATCGTTGGAGATGACGGCGATCTTGGCGCGCGAACCCGGATCACGGGCAACCGATTTGATCTGGATGATGCCGTCGTAGATTTCCGGAACTTCCATGGTGAACAGCTTCACCATGAATTGCGGATGGGTACGCGACAGGAAAATCTGCGGGCCGCGCTGTTCGCGACGGACGTCATAGACATAGGCACGGACGCGATCGCCGTAGCGCATGTTTTCGCGCGGGATCATTTCGTCACGACGGATGATGCCTTCGCCACGGCCGAGGTCGACAATCACGTTGCCATATTCGACGCGCTTGACCGAACCGTTGACGATCTCGCCGACGCGATCCTTGAACTCGTCGAACTGGCGGTCCCGTTCGGCTTCGCGAACCTTCTGCACGATGACCTGCTTTGCCGACTGGGCGGCGATGCGGCCGAAATCCATCGGCGGCAGCGGATCGGCGATGAAGTCGCCGATCTTGGCGTCGACATTGCGGTCGCGGGCCAGCGTCAGCGGGATCTGCGTGCCGTAGTCTTCGGCGACCTCGACGACTTCCAGCAGGCGCTGAAGCCGGATTTCGCCGGTCTTTGAATTGATGTCGGCGCGGATGTTTGTTTCCGAACCGTAACGCGAGCGGGCAGCCTTCTGGATGGCGTCGGCCATCGCGGCCAGCACGATTTCGCGGTCGATGACCTTTTCGCGGGCCACAGCATCTGCGATCTGCAGAAGTTCAAGCCGGTTTGCGCTCACTGCCATTTTCGTTGGTCTCCGTAGGTCCAATTCTGGCGGCCTTTTTACCCCTCGAGGGCCAAGGCCAGTGTGTTGGTCTGTTATTCTTCGTCTTCGGCTTCGTCGTTCTGGTTCGCCGCCTGCTGCTTGGCGAGCTTGTCAGCCCTCAGCGCATCGCGGATCAGATCGTCGGTCAGGATCAGCTTGCCCTCGGAAAGAGCCGAGAACGGGATCGTCACCCGGGGTTCCTCGCCATAGGCGACCTGGTCCCGCTCGATGGTGAAACCCTCGTCGTTGACTTCGGCAATCTTGCCGCGAAACCGCTTGCGGTTGTCGATCATGATCGACGTTTCGCATTTCACCAGATGTCCGGTCCAGCGGGTGAAATCCGACTTGCGCACCATCGGCCGGTCGATGCCGGGCGAAGACACTTCGAGATGATACTCGCGATCGATCGGATCTTCCACATCAAGAACGGGTGAGATCGCCACGGACACGGCCTCGCAGCCCTCGACATCCATCGTGCCGTCGAGGCGTTCGGCCATGATCTGCAGCGTCATGCCGTTCTGGTTGAGCATGCGTACCCGGACCAGCTGGTAATCCATTGCGGCCAATACCGGCTCGATGATCTCGGCGACCCTCAGGTCGAGGCCAGTCTCGATGATGAGACGCGGCTCGTGGTCTGTCTGCTGCATAAGCTCTCCGGTTCAATGCCCGCGTCGTCGATGCGGGTTGAAGTGATCGCCTAACAAAAAAGAGCGGGTCCGGGAGGGCCCACTCTTCATCGGACGATCAAGAATATGGGCTGCATATACGCGCTTGGACCGGCAATTGCAAGGCTTGCAGATTTTCTCGGGCGGGGCGCTGGAATTGGCCGGCTTGAAGTCTATAACCGATCAACAGACCCGAAAGAGGAGCCAGGGCCACATCGTGCCGGACAGGATAGCAACACTCGCGCCGTTCAAGAACCAGACCTTCCGTACGATATGGATCGCGAGCATTGCGTCGAATTTCGGCGGATTGATACAGGCCGTCGGCGCCGCCTGGATGATGACGTCGATCTCCAACTCGCAGGACATGGTCGCCCTGGTGCAGGCTTCGACCGCCCTGCCGATAATGCTGTTTTCGCTGATCGCCGGCGCACTGGCCGATAATTACAATCGGCGCAGCCTGATGCTGACGGCCCAGGTCTTCATGCTTGTCGTGTCGATCGCGCTTACGGCCTTTGCCTATCTCGGTCTGCTGACGCCGTGGCTGCTGCTGCTATTCACCTTTCTGCTCGGCTGCGGAGTGGCGCTCAACAATCCTTCGTGGCAGGCCTCGGTCGGCGACATCGTCTCAAGGGACATGCTTCCGCAGGCCGTGACGCTGAACAGTGTTGGTTTCAATATAACCAGAAGCGTCGGCCCGGCGATCGGCGGCATCGTTGTAGCCGCAGCCGGCGCTGCCGCCGCTTTCGCGGTCAATGCAGCAAGCTATATTGCGCTGATGTATGCGTTGTTGCGCTGGAAACCCGAGAGGCGGGATGACGCCCTGCCGCGCGAGACCATGGGCCAGGCGCTTTTGGCCGGGCTCGGTTACGTCACCATGTCGCCGAACATCCTCAACGTGCTGTTTCGCGGGCTTCTGTTCGGTTTTTCCGCGAGCGTCATTCTGGCCCTGCTGCCGATCGTGGCGCGGGATCTCGTTGATGGCGGGCCGTTGACTTACGGCATCATGCTCGGCGCCTTCGGATTGGGCGCCGTGGGCGGCGCCATGGCCAATGCCAGGCTGCGGGAAAGGCTATCGAGCGAAAGGATCGTGCAGTTCGCTTTTCTCGGCTTTGCCGCAAGCTCCGCCACGATCGGCCTCAGCAGCAATATCTGGTTGACCTCGCTCGTTCTGCTTGTCCCTGGTGCCTGTTGGGTTCTGGCGCTGTCGCTGTTCAACACCACTGTACAACTCTCCACGCCGCGCTGGGTCGTCGGCCGGGCTTTGTCGTTCTACCAGACCGCCACGTTCGGCGGTATTGCCGCCGGCAGCTGGATCTGGGGCGTTGCCGCTGAAGAACTCGGCGTCTCGGTCGCCCTGACGCTTGCCAGCCTCGCGACGCTGGCCGGAGCGCTTGCCGGCATCCGTTCGCCGCTGCCGCAGTTCACCGATCTGGACCTGAGCCCGCTCAACCGGTTCAACGAACCGATGCTGCGGCTCGATCTGAAACCACGAAGCGGACCGATCGTGCTGCAGATCGATTACGAGATCGACGACAAGGATATTCCCGAATTTCTGACGCTGATGGCGCGCCGGCGGCGGGTGCGCATTCGCGATGGCGCCCGCCAATGGGCATTGATGCGCGATCTGGAACAGACCGATCTCTGGACCGAGACCTATCACACGGCAACCTGGGCGGACTATCTCCGGCACAATCAGCGCCGGCTGCAGATCGATGCCGAGATCTGGGATGCCATCCGCCAACTGCACAAGGGAGTGGACGGGCCGCGCGTGCATCGCATGATCGAGCGTCAGGCGATTCCGCCGAGCGACGACATCTTCCACAAACCGCATATCGACCTGCACCACTAGCGTATGTCTCCCGAAAGCGGTTGCGGTTTCGGGATGAAGAAATGCGCGTTGGGTGGGGCGGTGTTTACCTGAGCTTCGCCTTCAGCGACGCATCCGGATAGCAGGTCGGCGAAATGCCCGCCTTCGCCTGCCAGTCGCCGAGCGAACGGCGCGTCTTGAATCCGGGAAGTCCGTCGACATTGCCGACATCATATCCCTTCGAAACAAGTGCCTTCTGCATGGCAAGCACGTCGGAGCGCAGCATCTTGCCGACGTCACCCCAGGAAGCCTCAAATGGTCCCGCGCCGTGGGCGATGCGATCAGCGAGATTGCCGATGAACAGCGCGTAGAGGTCCGAGTTGTTGTACTCCTTCAGCACATAAAAATTCGGCGTGACGACGAATTCCGGTCCGTTTCTTCCCGCTGGCAGAAGCATCATCCCCTGTGCCTTGAGTTCCGAAGACGGGAATGGCTTGGCTGTAATGCGGGTAATCCCGGTCGATACCCAGGTGGAAATCGGCTTGGCGAGATCAGGGCCTTCCTGTGCGCAACTGACGTGTGATGGAATGGATACTTCGAAACCCCAGTCGCGGCCGCGTTGCCAGCCTTTGAGCTGAAGATAGTGGGCGATGGACGCCAGCGTGTCAGGCACCGAGTTCCAGATGTCGGGATGCCCGTCGCGGTCGAAATCGACGGCATATTTGAGATAGCTCGTCGGCATGAACTGCGGCTGGCCGAGCGCACCGGCCCATGATCCCTTCATTGCCGAGGCACTGACATCGCCGCGCTGGATCATCGTCAGCGCCGCAATCAATTCCGTCCGGAACATGTCTTTGCGGGTCGACATGAAGGCCTTGGTTGCCAGCACGTCGATCGCCGAATAGGGAAGCTTCGCCTTGCCGAAACCGGTTTCCCGGCCCCAGATCGCCACCACGATCTCGCCGGGAACGCCGTAAGCCGCCTCGATCTGCTTGAGTGTCGAAGCATAGGTGGAGGCCAGACCGCGGCCGGTTGCAGCCAGTCCCTGAAGGCGCTTTTCGGAGAAATAGGCGCCCGGCGAGGAAAACTCGGCCTGGCTCTGGTCCTGCTGTTGCGGTGGTTTGGAACCGGGCGGCACAAGATCCGGTAGGTCCCAATTCAGTGTCACGCCCTTGAATGCGGTCTGGATCGTGCGTTCCGATATGCCGGCCTTGCGCGCTTCAGGGCCAAGATCGCCGGCGATCCATCGCTGGAACTGTTTTTCCACATCCGGCCTGTTCTGGGCGGAAGCGGGGAAGGGAAGAAGCGAAGCCAGGGCCGCCAGAGCCAGAAATGTCCTGCGCATCATTCCTCCTAGATCGCCGTACGCGCCCTGAGTGCCGCCGTCAGCGTGCCCTCGTCGAGATAGTCGAGTTCGCCGCCGACCGGCACGCCATGCGCCAGCCTTGTGATCTTGACGTCGAAATCGGCAAGCTGGTCGGTAATGTAATGGGCCGTGGTCTGCCCTTCGACGGTGGCATTGACCGCAATGATGATCTCCTTGACCGCACCTTCGCTGACCCGGTCGACGAGCGCGCGGATATTCAGGTCATCGGGACCGACGCCGTCGAGCGGCGACAGCGTGCCGCCGAGAACGTGATAGGCGGCATTCATTGCCCCGGCCCGCTCCAGTGCCCACAAGTCGGAAACGTCCTCGCAGACGATCAGCGTCGACTGGTCGCGGCGGATGTCGGTGCACACGGTGCAGGGATCGGATGTATCGACATTGCCGCAACGCGAGCAGATCTTCACCTTGTCATAGGCTTCGCCCATGGCATGCGACAGGGGACCAAGCAGCTGGTCCTTCTTCTTGATCAGATGCAGTGCCGCCCGGCGCGCCGATCGGGGGCCCAGGCCCGGAACCTTCGCCAGCAGCTGGATAAGTTTTTCGATTTCGGGACCGGTGACTCGCTTTGCCATGGTCCCCCTTTAGCCCATATGTCGGTTGAACGGAAATACCGAAGAACGAGGCCGCATGAAACTTCTCGCCATCTGCATGGGCAATGCGCAAAGGTTGACCGGCAAAAGCTACAAGAGCGGCATTCACAAAATGCCGGTCCATGGTCCGGTGATGATCGATCCGTTTGGCCTTGTCGGAGATGCGGTCTGCAACAAGAAACATCACGGGGGCCCGGATCAGGCGATCCTGCTTGAAGGATCGCTGACGCTGGAATGGTGGGCGGCCGAACTTGGCCGGGATGTGCCGTTTGGCATGTTTGGCGAAAATCTTGTCATAGAGGGGCTAGACAATCGCGACGTGGCGGCGGGAGACCGCTTTCAGGTCGGTGACGTCACGCTTGAAGCGACTTGTCCGCGCCTGCCCTGCAACACCCTGGCAGTGAAGATGGGCAACGCCGGATTTCCGAAGTCTTTCTTCAACGCCGGCCGCCCTGGTATCTATTGCCGGGTTCTCCAGCAAGGCGTGGTATATCCGCAGGCTGCTGTTCGTCACGATCTTTATGACGGTGACCGGGTCCTGCTTTCCGAACTGCTGGCCGCAACCGGAACGCGTCTTTCCGAAAGCCAGAGGGCGCGCTTTCTCGGCGTGCCGATCGGCAGCCGCTTGAGGGCGATGTTTGACGCGTGAACGCAGCCAAAGCCCGAAGCGGGAGGCAGTCATGCTAATAAAGCCAATGATAACCAAACCGTGACATATGGTGATGTGGTCACCATTGGATCAGGCTCTATACCGCTTGGTTGACGGTTATGCGGAGCTTTGTATGGGTTTTTTGAGACGCATCCCTTTCGGTCTTTTCTCCGGTGCACTCATGGCGCAGGTCGTTGCGGTCGGTACCGCCTTTGCGCAGGAGAAAAATCCGGATCAATCCGTCTTTGCCTTTGGTGGGGCGATGGTCGACGGCTCGATGGACGAGGCGACCAACCCGTTCGGCGTTGGTTACGAGGATCATCCGATTTTCGGCCTCGGTTACCAGTTTTTTCCCTATAGCATCGGCGATGTGAAGCTCGGTCTGGAAGCGGGCCTTGCCGGCAGGTTCGGCGGCAATACCAATGCCGAGATCTGGGGCGGCGTGGTTGGTCGTTACGACGCAATCGAGATCGCCAACACGCTCCGCATCATTCCATCTTTCACCTTCGGCCTCAGCCACGTCACCGAAACGATGGACGGCCGCGAGAAGAAGAACGAGGAAGAGCGCGATGGCGATGCCAGCACGCTCTTTTATCTGGGGCCGGAATTGAGTTTCAGCTCCGTCTCACGGCCGGAGCTCGAAGTTTTCTGGCGCCTGCATCATCGCTCCGGCGCCTGGGGCACTCTCGGCGACATGCATGGCGGCTCGAACGCCAATGTCATCGGCGTAAGGTATAATTTTTAGAACGGCAGCTTCATGCCGGGCGGGATCGGCAGGCCGGCGGTCAGTTCCTTGGTCTTTTCGGCGGTGATCTGCTCGGCCCGGTCCTTGGCCGACTTGTGGGCGGCAACGATCAGGTCTTCGAGAATTTCGACATCGTCTTCCTTGAACAGCGACGGATCGAGCTTGAGGCCAAGCATCTCGCCCTTGCCGTTCATCCTGACGGTCACGAGACCGCCGCCGGCAGTTCCCTCGACTTCGAGAGCGGCGATATCCGCCTGCATCTTCTCCATCTTGGCCTGCATTTCCTTGACCTTGCCCATCATGCCCATGATGTCGCGCATCGGTTTTTCCTCTTCTCTTATAGTTCGATGTCGTCGCCGGGCAGGATGTCGCCCTCGGCGGATTCCACGGTTGCCGGTGCCGGAGCATCCTCGATTTCGGTGTCATCTTCCATCGCACGGATCCTGACATCGGTGATCTTCGCGCCGGGAAATTGCGACAGGATCGCGATAATATCCGGATCGGAACGCGCATCGGTAAGCCGCGCTTCTCGGGCGTTCGCGTCAGCTTCGACCAGCGTCGGCTCACCGGCTTCCTTGCTGACCGAAACGATCCAGTGGGTGCCGGTCCATTCCTTCAGCTTGACGCCGATTTCGCCGGGCAGCGTGCCGGGACCATTGCTGGTCATGCGGATGTCGAGCCGGCCGGGTTCGATCTTCACCAGATGCACGAAATTACGCACCAGGGCCTTCAGCCTTGGATCCTTGTTCTGGGTGCAGAGGTCGACGATATCGAGCAGCGACCGGACAGGTACTTTCGGCTCCGGCTTCTCGGAGGGGCGTTCTTCGATCCGGCCGACGGCCATCTCCCGGGGCATGGTGTTCGGCACGGCCTGCAGCATGGCAGTTGGACCGCCGGAGGCCGGCCCCCTCGATATTGGGCCGTGCCCGCCCATCTCCATGCCGCGGGCGTTGACCGATGCCTGCGGGCCTTGCCCCGTCGGTGCTCCCCGTCCATTGCCGCCGCCATTCGGCACACCCTGGCTTTCGCCATTGGCAAAATCGGCAAGCCGCCGTGCAGCGTCCTCGGGCGAGGGCAACGATGCGGCATGTGTCAGCCTGATCAGCACCATTTCGGCAGCACCCGCCGGGCGAGAAGAAGCTTCGGCCTCCGGAATGCCCTTGAGCAGCATCTGCCAGATGCGCGACAGCGCGCTGACCGCGACGCTCTCGGAAAATTCCCGGCCACGCAACCGCTCCACTTCGCTCAGTGAAGGATCGTCGGCGGCCTCGGGTATGTATTTGAAGCGGGTGACGAGATGGGTGAAATCTGCCAGATCCGTCAGCACCACAACTGGGTTCGCACCCGCCTCGTATTGTGCGTTGAACTCCGAAAGTGCCGCTGTGATATCACCCTTCACGACATGCTCGAACAGATCGACGATCCGGGCGCGGTCGGCAAGGCCCAGCATGCCGCGCACCGTATCCGCATGCACGCTGCCGCCGCCATGGGCGATCGACTGGTCGAGCAAGGACAGGCCGTCGCGCGCCGAACCCTCGGCGGCACGGGCGATCATCGCCAGCGCTTCCTGTTCGGCCGGAACGCCTTCCTTTTCGAGAATGGTGGTGAACAGCCCGACGAGGTCGGCCGCACTGATACGGCGCAGGTCGAAGCGCTGGCAGCGCGACAGGACCGTGATCGGAACCTTGCGGATTTCCGTCGTCGCGAAGATGAATTTCACATGTTCCGGTGGCTCTTCGAGCGTCTTCAGCAGGCCGTTGAAGGCCTGCGTCGAGAGCATGTGCACTTCGTCGATGATATAGACCTTGTAGCGCGCCGAAACCGGACGGTAGCGCACCTGCTCGATGATCTCGCGAATATCGTCGATGCCCGTATGGGAGGCGGCGTCCATTTCGATCACGTCGACATGGCGGCCTTCCATAATCGCCTGGCAATGTTCGCCGGGCTCACGCAGGTCGATCGTCGGACGGTCGATCTCGGCGGTCTTGTAATTCAGCGCGCGGGCAAGGATGCGGGCGGTGGTCGTCTTGCCCACCCCGCGCACGCCGGTCAGCATATAGGCCTGGGCAATACGGCCGGTCTCGAACGCGTTGGTCAGCGTTCTTACCATCGGCTCCTGGCCGACCATCAGGTCGGAAAAATCCTTCGGGCGATACTTGCGGGCAAGCACCCGGTAAGCGCTGCCGGCCGGAGCCGTCGAAAGGGGAGTGGATGATGTCGGCCCGCTGTCGCTCATAAGGTCCTGACTATAGGCCGAAAGGCCGCCTGTACGGGCCATTCCGGCTGTCAGGCGATCTTGACCGGGCCGGATGTTGACCAAGATGAGAAGGTGGGAGGCTGGCACGGCGACCCGTGCCTGGCTCGTTAGGGCTGCTTCCTTCCGGACCTGACCCGGTTGGCGAGTGGCTCGTCCACCACCAACCTCCCGCCGCACATATCGGCAATAATGCTTCCAAATGCAAGCCAACCCTGTAAAAAACTATCAGCGTCGAAAACCATAACAACGAAAATGCCGGGAGGAACGCTTGAGCAGCTTTGAACTGGATGCACGGCTGGCGAAGGATACCGAGCTGGTGGCGAGCCTCGGCCTCTGTCAGCTTCGAATGATGAAGGATAGTCGCTGGCCCTGGTTCATGCTGGTGCCGCAGCGCAACGGCATGAGCGAACTGTTCGATTTGACCCCGCTCGACCAGGCGCTCCTGACATTCGAAACCAACATGGTGGCGGCGGCGCTGAAAAAGGCGACGTCTGCGGAAAAGATCAATGTTGCGGCGATCGGCAACATCGTCCGCCAGCTGCACGTGCATATCGTCGCACGTTTCGACGGTGATCCCAACTGGCCCGGCCCGATCTGGGGTTTTGGCCAGGCTGAAACCTATCAAGATGCCCGCAAGCAATCGCTGATCAAAAGCCTGACGGAAAATCTCGCATCATGACAAAAGACCTTTTCGAATCGGATGCCCCCCATCCCGAGCCCGGCAATCTGACCGCCTTTTCCGGCAACCGCCTTGACCGGCGGGCGGAATACCGCGCTGACGATTGCGTCGCCGAGGCCCTGGCGGTGGAGGGTACCCATATTCTTGCCTTCACCGGCGGCAAGCTGATCCTCAAGCATGACGAGCAGATTCTCGATCCGTTGTTCACAGGCTATGAGCTGGCCGGGCTCAAGCCGGATTTCGATAGTGCCGTTCTGCTCGGTTATCGCGAAACGGGCGAGCCGCGCATCGCCGTGCCCGTTCTGGTCGAGGCGGAGGAACTGGCTGGCCACTACAAGCCGACCGACGCCCGCGCGCTTTATCGCGAGGCGCTGCTCGACGGCGAATTGCAGGGCGAAGTCGCCCAGGCAATCTCGCTTCTGGCCTGGAATGCGGCCAACCGCTTCTGTGGCAAATGCGGCTCGCCGACCGAAATGAAGATCGGCGGTTACAAGCGCGTCTGCACCGCATGCCAGCACATGATGTTCCCGCGCACCGACCCGGTGGTGATCATGCTGACGGTCGACGTCGAGAATGATCGCTGCCTTCTCGGTCGCAGCCACCATTTCCAGGAGGGCATGTATTCCTGCCTCGCAGGCTTCGTTGAGCCGGGAGAGACGATCGAGAGTGCCGTTCGCCGCGAGACCGTCGAAGAGTCCGGCATAGAGGTCGGCCGGGTCCGCTACCACGCTTCGCAGCCGTGGCCGATGCCGCATTCGCTGATGATCGGCTGTTATTCCGAGGCGGTATCGACGGAGATCGTCATCGACATCCAGGAAATGTCGGATGTCCGCTGGTTCACCCGCGACGAGGTGAAGGCGATGCTGGATGCCGGCCCCGACGTCAAACCTTTCGGTCCGGCCAGCGGCGCAATCGCCTACCGGCTGATGAAGGATTGGATCGACTGGGCGGGTGAAGGCTCGGGCGTGGCCTGAGCGGTCTCGCCCGTGGCTTCGTTGCGCGCCGCCGAGAAACAGAGGGTTTCATGACCGTAGCGCGCTCGGAGCGACTGCTTATCTTGCTTCAGGTTCTGCGGCGCTATCGACAACCGGTCAGCGGTGCGACGCTTGCCGGTGAAACCGGCGTCAGTCTGCGTACGCTCTATCGCGATATTGCCAGCCTGCAGGCGCAAGGCGCCTTGATAGAAGGCGAGGCAGGGCTTGGTTATGTCCTCAAGCCGGGCTTCATGCTGCCGCCGATGATGTTTTCCCAGGAAGAGATAGAGGCGCTTGTGCTCGGCTCCCGCTGGGTTGCGCAAATGGCCGACCCGAGACTGGCGGCCGGGGCCGTGGATGCACTGCAGAAGATTGCGGCGGTCCTGCCACCGGAGCTGAAGGAAGAGATCGACAATTCCACGCTGCTCGTGGCCACTCCGCGGAGCCGGGAGGACAAGACCGATCTGGCGATGATCCGCAAGGCGATCCGCGCCGAACACATGCTTGACCTCGCCTACGCGGATGAAAAGGGCGTACTGACGCAGCGTCGTGTCTGGCCTTTTGCGCTCGGCTTTTTCGATAGTGTTCGGGTGATGGTCGCCTGGTGCGAGTTGCGCCAGGGGTTCCGCCATTTTCGCACGGATCGTATGGTCTCTGCGGTTTCAACCGGAAAACGCTATGCGCGCCGTCGCGCGGTACTGCTTGGGCAATGGCGAAAGGCAGAGGGCATTCCAATGCCGGGCTAGAGAAGTTTCTGCGCAATTCCAGTTCCATTTTTGCTGGGATTGCTCTGGATTGCTGCTGACAGAATTTGACAGCAGGCCACGATAATCTCCGGTCAGTCTCAACAAGGAGTGCTGACATGGTTCACCCTGATTTCACTATTCTCTTCGTCGACAATCCGCTTGGCAGTGCCGCATTTTATCGCGACCTGCTGGGCACGGAACCTGTCGAAAGCTCGCCCACCTTCGTGCTCTTCGTTCTGTCCACCGGCATGAAACTTGGCCTATGGTCACGCCACACGGCCCTGCCGGCGGTCACCGGACAGAGCGGTGGCAGTGAAATCTGCGTTCATCTCGGCAACATTGCGGAAGTCGATCGGACCTATGCCGAATGGACAAACCGCGGGCTGCGGGTGCTGCAGACACCGGTAGAAATGGATTTCGGCTATACGTTCGTGGTGACGGATCCCGATGGTCACCGTCTGCGCGTTTACACAAGGACCGAAGTCGCCTGAACGCAGGAAGGCGGCGTTTTGCAACGCCGCCTTTCCGCCGATCTACCGTGGCTGTGGTGCCTCGCCTTGGGCTTTACGCCTTCTGCAGCGCCCCGCGCATCGGGTGGCCCTTGTAGGTCCCGAGAATACGCACCTTCTCGGAAAAGAAGCGCAGTTCCTCCAGCGCCCGGCGTACCGGGGCGTCGTCCGGATGCCCTTCGATATCGGCATAAAACTGCGTCGCCACGAACTTGCCACCCAGCTGGTAGCTTTCGAGCTTCGTCATGTTGATGCCGTTGGTCGCAAAACCGCCCATCGCCTTGTAGAGGGCAGCCGGAATATTGCGCACGTTGAATACGAAGGTGGTAACGATGACGTCGTCTTGCTCGTTGCGCTGCACCCATTTCTCGTCACGCGACAGGACGACAAAGCGGGTGACGTTGTTTTCCGTGTCCTCGACGTTTTCCTGCAGAATTTCGAGTTTGTAGAGATCGGCGGCCAGACGCGGGGCAAGTGCGGCCATCGACCGGTCGCCCTTTTCCGCCACCATCTTGGCAGCACCCGCAGTATCGCCGGCGACCACGGCCTTCCAGCCGTTCGAGCGGATGATCTTGCGGCACTGTCCGAGCGCATGGATATGGCTGTGGACGGTGCGGATCTCGTCATGCGTGACGCCCGGCAGGACCATCAGCTGGAAGCGGATCGGCATGAAATATTCGCCGACAATATGCAGGCGAGATTCCGGCAGCAGCGTATGGATATCAGCGACGCGTCCGGCAATCGTGTTTTCGATCGGGATCATCGCAAGATCCGCCTCGCCGCTTTCCAGCGCCTGGAAGGCGTCCTCGAAGGTGGCGCAGGGCAGGGGCTCCATATCGGGAAACATGTCCCGGCAGGCCATGTCGGAATTGGCGCCGTAGTCACCCTGGAAAGAGATGCGGTTGGTGATCGTCGACATGACAGCCTCGTCAGGATTGGCGTGAAGAAAGAATGGCGCGGGCCTTTTCGAGATCGGCCGGGGTGTCGACGCCAAGGGGGATCGAGCGAACGATCTCCGCGTCGATCCGCATGCCGGCCTCAAGCGCCCGCAATTGCTCCAGCCGCTCGCGCAGCTCAAGCGGCGACGGCCCGAGCGCGACAAATTTTTCCAGTGCAGCACGCCGATAGGTGTAGAGGCCGATATGGTGATAAAGCGGACCGTCGCCGTAAGGTGCGGTCGCACGTGTAAAATACAGTGCCTTCAACCGTGTGTCGGCAATTTGCGAGCCGACGATCTTGACCACATTCGGATTGGCCTTTTCGTGTTCGTCGGTGATCTCGACCGTCAGTGTCGCGATATCAGTGGAGGCGTTTTCAAGCAGCGGGCGAAGTGAAGCGCGGACGACATCCGCCTCGATCGTCGGCAGGTCGCCCTGGACGTTGATGATGAACTCGGCCTTTTTCTCCGGATCGGCCTTCTGCAGCGCTTCAAAGATGCGGTCGGAGCCGGACTGGTGATCCTGCCTTGTCATGACGACATCGAAACCGGCCGATTTGACGACGTCGAAGACGACCTGTTCGTCGACGGCGACGACGACCCGGCCGGCCTTGGCTTCCGCTGCGCGCTTGGCCACCTGAACGATCATCGGCAGTCCGCAGATATCGGCGAGCGGTTTGTTCGGCAGGCGTGTCGAGGCCATGCGCGCCGGGATGAGGACCAGGGTTTTTTCTTCTGCCGGTTGTGTCATCGAAGGCTTTCCATTCCGGCGTCAAGAGTGTCAAATAGTCTCATTCGCCGAGTTTTGTTTCCGTTTGCAACGATTTGGCAAAAGACATAGCTTCCGCGCGATTGCAAGATGGCCGTTTTTACCTGAAGTTGATCTAGCCTAGGGAGTCGGCTATCGGGAAGGAGCTTTTGATGAATTCATATGTAAACATGGCGGTGGGTGCGTTGCTCGCCACGGTCTTCGTGATGATGACCGTATCGATCGCATCGGAAGGCATTTTTCATTCTCCGGCGCCGGTGACGGCGGGTTTTGCCATCGCTGCCGCTGAGGAGCCGGCTGCGGGCGCCGCTGGCGCCGAAACGGCCGCCGCCGTTGTCCCGGTCGGCCAATTAATGGCAAGCGCCGATGCAAGCGCAGGCGCTGCGGTCTTCAAGAAGTGTCAGAGCTGTCATTCCATCGAGAAGGGAGGGCCCAACAAGGTGGGGCCTGATCTCTGGGGTGTGGTCGGACGGCCGGTGGCAACCCATGAAGGGTTTTCCTATTCCGCCGGCATGAAGGAATTTTCCAAGGGCGGCCAGGAAACCTGGACCTTCGATCATCTCAACCATTTCCTCTCCGGGCCGAAGGCTTTCGTGAAAGGCACGGCAATGGGTTTCGCCGGTCTCAAGAACGACAAGGAACGCGCCAATCTGCTCGCCTATATCCGCGAGCAGTCCGACAGCCCGCTGCCGCTGCCGGATCCGAATGCACCGGCTCCCGCGACGAACTGAAGCGATCTCGCGAACGCATAGCAAAACGCCCGGCATGTCCGGGCGTTTTTACGTTTCGGCACCGGCTGGCGTATCAGGTCAGCAGCCATGCCCAGAGACTGACGGAGGCGACACCGAAGGCGGTGGTGATGCTGATCACCGAGGCAGCAAGGCTCTGGCCCGAGCGGAACCGTTGGGCGATCAGCCAGGCATTGATCCCGGTCGGAACCGATGAGGTCAGGACCAGCGCCGCCGTCCAGTCCGGCCTGAGATCGAGCATGTGGGCGGCAAGGAACACCGACGCCGGCAGCAGGAACAGCTTTAATACGGCAGCGCTGCTCGAAAGACCAAGGTCGCCCTTGATCGGGTAGCGGGTCAGCGCCATGCCGATCGAGATCAGCGCGGCGGGGCTTGCCGATGCGGCAATCTGGTCGACCACCATGGCGACCGGCGAGGCCATCGGGATCGCCGAAAGATTGACGATGAGCCCGAGCACCAGCGCGATGACGAGAGGATTGCGGACAAGGTTTGATCCGACCTGTTTCAGCACTGCCGGCAATCCGCGTGCGGCCGTACCATCGACTTTCGCGGCAGCTCCCTCCATCAGGATCGTACCGACGATCATCATGATCGGCAGGTGGATGGCAAGCAGGATCGACAGCGCCACAAGGCCATCCTGTCCGACGACATGCGAAACCAGCGGCAGGCCGATGAACACATTGTTGGCGAAACTGCCCGACATGCCGGCGATCACGGCGATCTTGGCATCGCGCCTGAAGACTCGTTTTGTGACCAGATCCCCGACCGCCCAGGTAATGGCGACGCCGATGAAATAGGCCGACCAGAGCCGAAACGGAGAGACGCCTTCGAAATGCGCCGTCGCGAGCGTGCGGAAGATCAGCATCGGGACGGCGATCTTGAAGACGAACTCGCCGAGCGCATCACCGGTCTCTGCTTTCAGCAGACCGGATTTGGCGATCAGCCAGCCGAGCAGGATAAGAATGAAGACGGGAAGAACATTGGCGAGAACTGAAGACACGTGCAGACCTTGGGAAAGAATGGTCCCATGCGTCTATCGCATAAGTGTACGAGCAACAAATGCATCATGCGCAACCGTGCCTTGATCCCTTATGGGCGGGATCGGCCGGATTGCCGGTTATTCGCATCGATGGACATCCGGGAGTTAACTGCCAGTACATCCGTGACAGCCAACCAACCCGGACATATGCACGCTAGATGATGTTCGTGACTGCCGCATGACGGAGGTGAAAGAAACGTCGTGCGATCGGGGCGACATTTTTCTTCCCTTCGATGGAAAAGCCCACTACCGATGGCGCAGCTTCCAGCCAGAAGGATGAAGAGTGAATGCCAAAGTTCGACGTGCTGACCATCGGTAATGCCATCGTTGATATTCTTGCCCGCTGTGATGACGGTTTTCTTGCAGACAATGCGATCATCAAGGGCGCGATGAACCTGATCGATGCGGATCGCGCCGAACTTCTTTACTCGAAGATGGGACCTGCCGTAGAGGCCTCCGGCGGCTCCGCGGGCAACACGGCCGCCGGTATTGCCGGTTTCGGTGGCAAGGCAGCCTATTTCGGCAAGGTTGCCGAAGACCAGCTGGGCGGCATTTTCCAGCATGACATCCGCGCCCAGGGCGTTCACTACCAGACCAGGCCGGAGGGTGTGAACCCGCCGACGGCGCGGTCGATGATCTTCGTCACCCCTGACGGTGAGCGTTCGATGAACACCTATCTCGGCGCCTGCGTCGAGCTCGGACCGGAACATGTCGAGGAAGACGTCGTTGCCGATTCCAAGGTCACCTATTTCGAAGGGTATCTGTGGGACCCGCCGCGCGCCAAGGAAGCCATCCGCGAGGCAGCCCGCATCGCCCATGAACATGGCCGCCAAGTCGCCATGACACTCTCCGATCCCTTCTGCGTCGGCCGTTACCGCGCCGAATTCCTTGACCTGATGACATCCGGCACTGTCGATATCGTCTTCGCCAACAAGCACGAACTGCTGTCACTCTACGAGACGGAAGACTTTGATCTGGCGCTTGGAAAGATCGCGGCCGACTGCAAGCTTGCTGCCGTCACCATGTCGGAAGAGGGCGCTATCGTCGTTCGTGGCAATGAAAAAGTGAAGATCGCGGCTTTCCCGATCGAGGAGCTGGTCGATACCACCGGTGCAGGCGATCTCTTCGCATCCGGCTTCCTTTATGGGTACACGCAGGACCGTTCGCTTGAAGATTGCGGCAAGCTCGGCTGCCTCGCAGCTGCCGTCGTCATTCAGCAGATCGGACCGCGGCCGATGGCGTCGCTCAAGGAAACGGCTTCCGAAGCAGGCCTTATTTAAAGGCTTCGCCGGGATACACACCCCAGACTTCGCCCTGGGCTACCCAGCCCTCGGCGCCGTTCGTTTCCGCTTGGCACCAGTCGCCGTTGCATTCCTTGACGGTCAGCTGGACGCCAGGCTGAAGCTTGGCGACGATGCCGGCAGTATTCTGCGGGTCGCGGCGCATATTGACATAGATGTCCTGTCCCTTGCCGCGCATCCACGGGGCGGCAACGGCGGTGCGCTCGCCGGAAAGCAGCGCCTGGTTGACCCAGCCTTCGGTGCCTTCGGCATCGCGGACCCGGCGCCAGTTGTCGTATTCCTGGATGATTTCCATCGGCACGCCTGCTTTCGTATACATCCAGGACACCGCATAATCGGTGCTCGGCCCGATGCGGATATTGACCTTCTTGGATTTCAGGCTGGCGAACCGTGGCAAGGGCAGGCCGCTCGCACCTTTGGCGGCACCCTGTGCATAGACCGGGACGATTGCGGACAGCAGCGCGATCAGAGGAAAGCAGATGGCTACGATGACGATTATGAGGCGGCGCATGGCGGGGATCCTGGCTGATGATCCGCGGATATGCTGCAAGGCCAGCTGCGAGGTTTTGTTTGTCTTCGCCGATGGGTCTGCTAGAACGCCCGAGGATAGGAGCGACTATCGCGCGACTTGGTTAATGACCTGCTAAAACTCCGGTGGCGGATTTATGACGGCGAAAAAAAGACCCAGGGTTTACATCACGCGAAAGCTGCCGGATGCCGTCGAGACCCGCATGCGGGAACTCTTTGATGCCGAGCTGAACATCGATGATCATCCACGCTCGCGCGAAGAACTGGCCGCGGCGCTGGCAACCGTCGACGTGCTGGTGCCGACGATCGCCGACCGGATAGATGCCGAACTCCTGGCTGCTGCCGGCCCGCAGCTGAAACTGATTGCCGGATTTTCCAACGGCACCGATCATATCGACGTCGACGCGGCGGCCGAGCGGGGCATTACCGTCACCAACACGCCGAACGTGCTGACCGAAGACACTGCCGACATGACGATGGCGCTCATTCTCGCCGTCAACCGGCGGCTTGCGGAAGGGTCTCGCATCCTGACCGACAATCCGAATGACTGGGCCGGATGGAGCCCGACCTGGATGCTCGGTCGCCGTATTTGGGGCAAGCGTATCGGGATCATCGGCATGGGCCGTATCGGCACCGCTGTTGCCAGGCGTGCCAAGGCTTTCGGCCTGTCCATTCATTATCACAACCGCAAGCCGGCCAGCCAGTCGATCGTCGATGAACTGGAAGCGACCTATTGGGACAGTCTCGACCAGATGCTGGCACGGGTGGATATCGTCTCGGTCAATTGCCCGTCGACACCGGCGACTTTCCATCTCATGTCGGCGCGGCGGCTGGCGCTGATGCAGCCGACCTCGATCGTCGTCAACACCGCCCGCGGCGACATTATCGACGAGGTCGCGATGATTAAGCTTCTGCGCGATGACAAGATCGCCGGCGCCGGGCTCGACGTCTATCAGAACGAGCCGGCGATCAATCCGAAGCTCGTCAAGCTCGCCAATCAGGGCAAGGTCGTGCTCCTGCCGCATATGGGATCGGCCACGATCGAAGGCCGGATTGATATGGGTGACAAGGTGATCATCAATATCCGGGCCTTTTTCGACGGTCACCGACCGCCCAACCGTGTCCTGCCCGGGCGCAATTGACCCAATCACGCAAAGTCGATTGTCCGCGTTCCAGGCCCTTATGCGGCAAACCCTCTCGCTCAGGCCAAGGCCTTTTGCATCTCGATGAAAGTAACGCGCTCAAACCCTGCATGGGACTTTTCCGCGGTCTTGCGAAAACCCCAGCGGCCGAACGTGTCGTGGTTGCCGGTAAGCTCGATGCGGGTTTCCAGGCGCAAGACGGATAGATGCCTTTCCCCGGCGACCTTTTCCGCCATCGTCAGCATCTGTCGGCCCAACCCCTTGCCCTGTTGGCCGGGCCCAACGGCCAGCTTGCCGACATAGAGGCAATCGGGTTCGGGCCTGAGAAACATGCAACCGACGAGTTTTTCATTCTCCAGCGCGACGAAGGCGATCTCGTCGATGGCCTTCTGCGCCAGCGATGCGAGCGTCAGCCGATGGGCTGACGACGGCGGGTCGATCACCCCATCCATATAGGCGAAGGAAGAGAGAATGAGGGCCATGAGTTCGTCCCAGCGAGCGAAATTGGCGTCAATCCTGACAATCCTGATCAATCTGACGTCGCCTTTTTTGCACGCTTGTACCTGATCACGTCGAACCGCGCTGAAAGCGCATCGTAGAGCATCAATCGCCCGAGCAACGGCTCGCCGATACCGGTGACAAGCTTGATCACCTCCATCGCCATCAATGTGCCGACGACGCCGGTCAAGGCTCCGACCACACCGGCTTCGGCGCAGGCGGGAATGAGGCCCTCCGGTGGTTTTTCGGGAAAGAGGTCCCGGTAGCCCGGATAAAATGCACCGTCCGGCCCTGCCTCATAGGGTTTCAGCACCGTCAGCGAGCCATCGAAACGTCCGACTGCACCGCTGACGAGCGGCATCCTCGCAGCCTCCGCCGCGTCGGCTGCAGCATAGCGCGTATCGAAATTGTCCGACCCGTCAACGAGAAGATTGAAACGCGGCAGGTGGCGTGCCGCCCAGTCTTCCGAAAAACGTTCCTCGAAATCGACCACCCGAACATGCGGATTGAGGCGGCTGATCTTTTCCCGCGCGCTGCGGGTCTTCATTTCGCCGATCGTTCCGCTATCGTGGATGACCTGCCGCTGCAGGTTGGAAAGCGACACTCGGTCGTCGTCGACGATGCCGATCGTTCCGATGCCGGCAGCCGCCAGATATTCAAGCACCGGTGCGCCGAGCCCACCTGCACCTATGACGAGAACGCGGGCATTCTTCATTTTCTGTTGCCCGGTTCCGCCGATCTCGGGCAGCAGGATATGGCGACGGTAACGCTCGATCTCGTCCTGGCTAAGGGCTGGTGCGGCAGGGTCTGCGGGCTGGTTTTCCATAGTGGCCATCATAACATTGCCGTCTGTTTTCGGTAAGCTGGCTTATCCGTCACTGTCTTGTGCCACGCTGCCGCCGGTGACGGTGAAGAATTGCGCCCGCTTGCCAAGCGCTGCAAACATCGAACGATCGGTCCCGGTCATGAAGGACTGTCCCCCCAGGCCGTCGACCAGATCGAACAGGGTCGCGCGCCGTCCCTCGTCGAGATGCGCGGCGATCTCGTCGAGCAGCAGGATCGGCGCATACCCGGTCATGTCGGCCGTCAGCCGCGCATGGGCAAGGATCAGGCCGATCAGCAAGGCCTTCTGTTCGCCGGTGGAACAGCGGGAGGCTTCGATATACTTTTGGCCATGGCGCACCAGAAGGTCGCTGCGATGCGGTCCGTCCAGCGTGCGGCCGGCGGCGGCGTCGCGCCCACGACCGCTGCGCAGCGCCTCGAGATAATCATCCTCCAGATCGGCAGCCGGGCGGTCCATCCGGCCATCCATGAAACCTTCGAGCGTCAGCACAGGCGTCGGGAATGGCGTTTCGACCGCATTGGCGGATAATGATTGCAGCAGGCCAAGCATCTCGTGGCGGGCGGCGGCCATGGCGATGCCGAGTTCGGCCATCTGCGCCTCGATCGCCGTCACCCAAGCGGGGTCGAAACGGCCTTCCGACAAAAGCCTGTTGCGGCTACGCATGGTTCGTTCGAAATCGCTTGCCCGCCGCCCATGGGCCGGATCGAGCGACAGAACGAGGCGGTCGAGGAAACGGCGCCGGTCCGATGACGAGCCGGTAAACAGCCCGTCCATCGACGGTGTCAGCCATAGCACGTTCAAATGGTCGGTAAGTTCCTCGGTGGATTTGGCCGGCGTGCCGTTCAGGCGCAGCTTGCGGCTGACGCTCTCGCCTTCGCCGGGTTCGATCCCGGTGCCGACCGCCACCTGGCCGTCCATCCCGTCAATATCGGCAAAGATGGTGAAGCCGCCATCTGCACCGACCCGTGTCACCTCGGCCAGCACCGACCGCCTGAGACCTCTGCCCGGGGAAAGGAAGGAGACCGCTTCGAGAAGATTGGTTTTTCCAGCCCCGTTGTTCCCCGTCAGCACGACATGCCTTGCGTCAAGCGAAAGCGAGACCGCCGAATAGTTGCGGAAATCGGTAAGCTTGAGCCGGGAAAGAGAGGTTTTCTGCGCCATCGGGTTCTGCGGTTTATCGTTGCAATGGAGCTAAGGATTTGAACCGCAGAAGGCAAGTTTGTTTCTCAAGCCATCCGTCTTATGGCGCTCTCTCCACCAAGCTCATTAGAATATCGACAACAAGTTATAATTAATGAAAACCTAGGGTGCGTAGCTAACAGAGCGTTAAAGGCTGATCCCTGAAGGTGATAGTCGAATAATGCCGTCCGCGTCCTGCGGTCGGCTCGATATCCTATCGGGGGAAAACATGACAAGCCAGGATCAGAAGGCCGCACTTGCGGAGAGGCTGGACTTTGTCGGGCTCGGCGACGCCGAGCGTCGGCATCTTGCCAAGGTGCAGCCGCTCGTAAAGGAAGCGGTCGGACCGGCACTCGACACGTTCTACAAGAAGGCGAAGGCCCATCCCCACACGGCGAAGTTTTTCTCCAGCGAGAGCCATATCGCCCACGCAAAGGATAGGCAGGCCAGCCATTGGGACGTCATATCGTCGGGCCGATATGAAGGTGATTATGTCGATGCGGTGACCACTATCGGCAAGACCCACGCACGTCTTGGGCTGGAACCGCGCTGGTATATCGGCGGTTACGCACTGATTCTCGACGGCATCATCCGTGCCGTGATTAAACAGGAAATGCAGGGCTTCTTCGTCGGGAAGAAGGCGGCGGTCCTCGCAGACCATCTCTCCGCAGTGGTCAAGGCCGCCATGGTCGACATGGACTACGCCATCTCCGTCTATCTGGAAGCGCTTGAGGGCGACCGCAAGAAGGTCGAGGCGGAACGCCTCACGGCCAAGCAGGAACAGGATGGCGCGATTGCAGCGCTTGGCGATGCCTTGCAGACCCTGGCGGCCGGTGACCTGACGGCAGCACTTTCGCAGCAGCTTGCGCCGAATTTTTCCGGCCTCAAGCAGAACTACAACTCCTCCGTCGCAGCCCTTGATGCGGCCATGGGAGAGATCAATCAGTCGGTCGATCAAGTGCGGGCGGAAGTCGGCGATATTTCCTCGGCGGCCGACAATATGGCCAAGCGCACCGAGCAGCAGGCGGCCTCGCTTGAAGAAACCGCCGCGGCACTCGAACAGATCACCGCGCTGTCCGGCCAGGCGGCAAAACGCACCAGGGAAGTCCAGGGCATCATTCGCGAATCGAGCGCCGAAACGCAGAAGAATGGCGAAGTGGTCCATCAAGCGATCGCCGCCATGGATGACATAGCCGAATCGTCGCAGAAGATGACCCAGATCATCGGGGCGATCGACGAGATCGCCTTCCAGACCAATCTTCTGGCCCTCAATGCCGGTGTCGAGGCGGCGCGTGCCGGCGAGCAGGGCAAGGGCTTTGCCGTCGTCGCCCAGGAAGTGCGCGAACTGGCGCAGAGATCCGCGGCTGCAGCCAAGGAAATCAAGGAACTGATCGATCGTTCTGCGGGTGACGTTCAACGCGGCGTCGGCCTGGTCAACCGTGCCGGCGAGGCCCTGACCGGCATCGGAACGCGGGTCAAGGCGATCGACGAGCACATTTCCTCCATCGCCCAGTCGGCCCAGGAACAGGCATCCGGCATCGATGAAATCAATGCCTCAATCCGCAGCATGGACCAGATCACCCAGCAGAATGCAGCGCTGATGGAGGAAACCAATGCCTCGGCGCAGAGCCTTGTCGGCATCAGCCGCAGCCTTGCTTCTCTGGTCGGTCGCTTCAGGACAACGGGCACTGTAAGCGTTCGTTATGAGGAGCGCCCGCGGCGTCGCGCCTGATCGGTACGTTCCCATCCTTGAATTTGCGCATCGCCTTGAAAGTCGTTTCGATTTTCAAGGCGATGCGCTAGATGGCTCGTTAAAGGCCTTTCCGGGCTGACGACGAGAGGATGCCGGCATGAGCGACGACACCAGATTGATGCAGCTTGAAGAGCTGGCAGCCCATCAGGCCAAGGTAATAGAAGAGCTTTCCGATCAGATCGCCGAGCAATGGAAAGTCGTCGAGCAGACCCGCGCCAAGCTCGACCGGTTGACGGAACGCTTTCTGTCGCTTGAGGAATCGACGCACGAGGCCGTGCCGATCACCAGGCCGCCGCATTATTGATGGTGTCGGTGCTTCAGCCGGAAACGCGCCGTGCCGGCTTTGGCGCCAGATAATCCCAGAACGCGACGGTCATCAGCAGCGCCACCGCCATCAGTTGCAGCATATAGCTATCGACATGCGGCACCGCGAGAAAGCCGGCAAGCGCGAGCGCGATTCCGGCGCAATGAGGCCATGGCACCGCTTTCAGCGATACGATCTTCATCCATGACGTACCGGCAAGGAACAGGATCGGCCCGCCGAGTATGGCCAACGCGTGGTTTAATGCGCCCTTGTCATGGGGATGGGTGAGCGCGAAATCCTCCCCGACGGCGGCGAGGATGATGCCTGCGACGATCGGCAGGTGCCCATAGGTGTAGAGATGCTCGGCCGTGGTTTGCGGTTCGCTCGTTTCCTCCGCCTTGTCGGCCGCCTGTTCCTGGCCGTCGTGGAAGTAGATCCACCACATCAGCACCGTGGTCAGAAACGCCGAAACCAGCACGACGAAGATGATCCCGCCGTCATCGGCATGGGATGAGGCGGTCTTGCCGGTCGTGATGATCGTTTCTCCGAGCGCGATGATGACGAACAGGGCGCAACGTTCGGCAAGGTGTTCGCCGTTGACATCCAGCGTTTCGGGCGGGGAGGCGCCGATACCCGGCATCCAGTAGCGGAACATCGGAGCCGCATATTCGATCGCCAGTGCGGCGATCCAGAAGAGTGCGCGACTATCGGGATCGGCCAGCCCGCCGGCGATCCAGAACGCGCTGGAGACGGTCAGCCAGACAGTGATGCGCACGAAAGTCATGAAGGACGCATCGTCCATGCCCTTGAACGCATAAAGCGCAAACAGCGATCGGCTGAGCTGCATGCCGGAATAGGCTAGGGCGAAGACCAGGCCGGCTTCGTCGAAGGCTTTGGGAAGCGCGATCGCCAGCACGATACCCAGGAACATCAGCCCGAATAACAGAAGCCGGACGGGGACGATCTCGGCATCGAGCAGGTTGGTCACCCATGTCGTGTGGATCCACACCCACCAGAGAGCGAAGATGAAGAGCAGCGCGTCAAAGGCTATGCCGAACGAGAAATCGGCATTGAGCGTCTGTGACAGCTGGATCAGCGCAAACACGAAGACGAGGTCGAAGAACAGCTCCGGAAAACTCGCCTTGGTCGTTTCGTGGTCATCCTTGCGCAACCAGTGTTGTTTGTCCGCCTTGCCGCTTTCTTCCATGCGTTCCGTCATCCTTGTGCGCGATAGCACGTCGGATGAAGATCTAGCGCGGCGAACCGAAAATCGTAGGCGTAGCTCGGAAACGGAGGTGTGCGATCTTCATTGTCGCAAGTCAACTGAAGAGCAAGGTGCGCGCGAACGCAGCGGGGAACCAAACCTGCGGACCACAATCCTGGCCGCGCCGAAAAACAAAAAAGGCCGGGCAAGCCCGACCTTTCCAATCCCGTCTATTGTGCCAGTACATCCGTGGTCACGTCAAACGGGCAAGCATTCCGATCAGCTGCGTTCAGGATCGATGTGATCCGCGCAGCTTTGTGACTTCATCATCTCTGCGGCAGGTTAACAAACCTCTAACGGCTCTGTCTTTTGCCTCGAAACGGCACGGTTTCCCGTATTCGTCTTAACATCCACCGCCGGCTCCATAAGATGTCGGCGGCGAAATGTATCGGAAATGCTGTTGGAGAGTATTTGGTAAGGCGCCAGAGTCATTTCAAGACCCGTCGCCGAAGACCGGAAAAGGCGGTCGTAGGGGATGCTCGCGGCGGCGCTGGCCGCCGCGAGCTCGGTCTTATCAGCCAGCCTGCAGCTGGTCTGCGGCAACCTTGCCGGAACGACGGTCCGTGACCAGTTCGAAGGAAAGCTTCTGGCCGTCCGCGAGCTGGCCCAGGCCTGCGCGTTCGACTGCAGAGACGTGAACGAAAACGTCCGCGCTGCCGTCATCCGGGGAAATAAAGCCGTAGCCCTTGGTTGCATTGAACCACTTAACTGTACCCGTCGCCATATCGATGCCTTTCCTTGCAATGACCGACAGTTCCTCCCGGCAGGCCGGAGGGAACACATTAAACTTCGAACTTTGCAGAGTAGAACGTCGCATGTAAGGCAGTGCCCATTGCTGGCCATCAAACAAATTTCGATGGAACGCACTTAGGGCTTGCCCCGATTTCCGTCAAGATTGTTGCTGTCCCGATGCGTGAACGCGTATCGAGCTATGCAATTATAGAGAGAGTCGGGTAAAAGCAGAAGAATATCAATTCCATAAGAAGCCGCCTGCAATCCTGGGCAAAGGCTGCTGGGTCCATGTCTTGGCAACGCTCAGCTGCAAAACGCAGAAAACCCGGCGCGGGAGGAGGTGCGCCGGGTTTCCGAAACTGACCAACAACCGGGAGGAGGAGGTGTTGTCGGTCCAATCGAGGACGCTGGGAGGAGGAGTGCGTCCGTCGATGATCTGACTATACAGCGGAGGCGCTCAAAAAACAGCCATATTTCCGCACCTCAGTCATGCGCTTGTCGCATGGCTTGGCGTGGTGCTTGCATAAAATCGGCTCATGGCAGATGGTCATAGTCATGAGTCTATCTTCCGTTGAAGCCTTCTTCGCCGAAAAAGCGCCGGACATTGAGGTCATCGTCACGCAGGAAAGTTCTGCCACGGTGGCGCTGGCGGCGACCGCTCATGGCGTAATCCCCGATCAGATAGCAAAAAGTATCTGCCTGCGTGCCGGCGACGAGATAATGATCATCGTCATGGCGGGAATGGCGCGGCTGGACAACAAGAAATTCCGCAGTCGCTTCGGCACAAAACCGAGAATGCTCGGAGGCGAGGAAGTCGTCGAAATAACCGGTCATCCGGTCGGCGGAGTATGCCCTTTCGGCCTTTCGACGCCGCTGCCGATTTATTGCGACATTTCGCTGCGGCGGTTCGACGAGGTGGTTCCGGCAGCGGGTGCAACCAACGCAGCGGTACGTATGGAACCGCTGCGAATGGCTGAATTGACGGGCGGCATCTGGATCGACGTCGCCCAGCAAACTGACGAGCTTTCCGCCGGTTAGAACCGGTCGCCGAGATAACGCTGATACCAGGCCTGCTTGTTCTCGACCGTCGCCGTGGCGACCGCATAGCCGATGGCAAAGCCGACCGCGCCGATCAGCGTGAACAATGTCGTGGTGGCGGCCGGATGCTCCTTGATCGTGCCGGCAACCGAGCTCGCCTCGGAGGACACGTAATTCGCGGCGCTGCTGGCACGATCGGCCACCCGATCATAAACCTGCCCCGTTTTTTCCGAAAGCAGGCTGCTCAGCTTGGCAATTTCGGAGCGAAGGCCCTGGATCTCGTCTGCGATCTCTGAATCTTCACTCGGCTGATGATCGAAGGAAGGGATTTTGCTTGGGGTAAAGCTCTTGACTGAATCTGCCATGCCGGCCTCCATGATCGGGGTTGGGAGACCGTTCAACTTTCAAGCCGCCATTCGGTTCCCCGCCAGGCGAAAGATATGCCGCAAGCGGCAATCAGCGGCTCTGGACGAGCGCCTGGATCAGCGCTGCGAGCTGGTCCTTGTCGTTCGACCCTTTTTGCATGGAATTCACCAGAATCAGGGCAAGTGCTTCTGCATCCGGGCTGGACTTGTCGATCCCGTGCTCAAGGCATGCCTCGTCGAAAACATCCTGAAGCAGGGTGAGCTGCTCCGGATTGACTGGATTTCGGACCAATTGCGCCGGCATCAAACCCTCCCGGTCGTGCGCCCACGGTCGGACCGCAATGTCCGATTTATTCAGGGCAAGTCAAAAAAACAGCAGGCATGCGAATTAATCCGCAAAACCTGCATACGATTGAAATGTCCTTACCCCGGCGCGCAATTTGGAATCCGGTTAACGAAATGGCAACAACAAGTTAGCGCGGGTACAATTTGAGGGTTCTTATCGTGGAGGAGCTTCCTATCACGCACACGCATATCGGGGCATTTTGCCAACTGCAGGCACGCCCCGATATCTGAAATATACTGATTATCGCATCAAGCCATTCCGGCTGGATCCCCGATCGGCAAAAGCGCCGGATCGAGTGTCGGATCCTGCGGGTTCTTGCTGTCGCCCTTGTCCTGCGCAGGTGTCAGTGGCGGCTTTTCCTGCACCCGGTCGGGAATGCCGGCTGTGGGCGTGGGCCCCCGCGGCGTATCTGATGTCGGCGTCGAAATAGGATCTCTGTTCGGCATCTCGTGCCTCCTTTCAGCTATCTGAAAGCCCAACGGAGATCGGCCGACTTGGTTCCCATCCGGCCGCGGCCGTACGGCGCGGTGGCATCATGACCAGCGACTGCGGCGCGATGCCGACGTCGCTCCAAGAAGATATCCAAGCGCCAGGCTGACAACGCCAACGGCCACGACCGCGGAACCGGTGACGGCCGGGTGGTCTGCTGCATGCGCCGCCACCATGCCTGCCTCGTCTTTCGCCCTGACCAGGGCGGTCTTTGCTCGGCTGGAAATGCGCTGGTCTTCGTCCACGTCGC
This sequence comes from Aliirhizobium sp. YIM B11859, assembly GCF_057163345.1. Classification (NCBI taxonomy): domain Bacteria; kingdom Pseudomonadati; phylum Pseudomonadota; class Alphaproteobacteria; order Hyphomicrobiales; family Rhizobiaceae; genus Aliirhizobium; species Aliirhizobium sp. YIM B11859. Next base: position 1,055,615 of record NZ_JBXHAY010000002.1, on the reverse strand, counting down.
CGGTAAAGCCGGCATTGAGTGATTGTCTGGCCATGTCTTTCTCCTCGGTTGAGGAAAGACAATCCGGTCAAGCGCCGGAGGTTCCGCCGGGATCGTCGGCCAAAGCTTGATCCGGCGAGCCGAGATGGCTTGCCTCCGCGCCGGACGGACTGCCCGACGCGGAGCGATGTTACTGAGTAACTTTCTGGCTTTCCGTGGCGGATCCTGCAGCGTCTGCCGGTTGATCTGCCTGCTTCAACTCCGTCGATGCGGGAGCTGTCGCAATGCTCGCAGTGGTGAACGTCTTGTCCACCTCTGTCGAGGCCGTTACCTTGTAGCCGGCGCATTCCGCAAAGGCAGCGGAGGACGTCAGGCCGAGGACGGCGGCGGCGACGAGAAATGTTTTCATGCCATTCTCCTTTCGCTTGTTGCGCCTTAGACGATAGCAAGCTTCGCAAGCGTGCCCAAATCACGAATGCGCGTCCTGCTTGTGTGTTGCGTCCCTTGATATGGTCGGATGGCAGTCTCCGGCGCTCACATCAGCTTTTGCAGCGCCTCGCGGCTGATGAAGATGTCGGTTTTTCCCGCCTCGTGGGCAGGATGGCTGAATTCGTAAGACGTTCGCTCAGACATCTCCATCGCCTGCTTGAGATTGACGAGACCAACAGGCACACATCGGTCACCTGTGCGGATGACCGCTTCGACGATCTTGTTCATGGCTCCCTCCCTGAGCGCATGAGACCTTCAGCGGCGAACCTCTTCTTCGCATCTGCTGATCTCTATACTTTAGTATTTTCTGATATTATCAAATCTGAAATTATCTGAAAAGCCATGGTTTGCAGGCAATTTTGGCCTGATCCGGTGCAGAACATGCAAGCTTAAGTGATTGCCTTTACCAACCGTTTGCCTTTTACCCCTCCTTAAATCGCCGCATTTAAAGTTCAGCGGAGACCGGACGGATTTGCAGCCCGCTTGAATGCCGGCAGACACACGGGGGACCGCCTGCCCATATGGCAGCCAAAGGCCGATCAGACAGACGCGTAGAGCCTTCCTTCGACGTATCGCAGGATGACGAGGAAGAATTTCGTCTCGATTCGGACGACCGTATCGGCGGCCAGCGCAAATCGGCCAAACGGTCGAAATCCCGCAGCGAGCCGGATCTTTCTCCGCGCGGCAAAAAGGGATCTGCAAAATCGGCCCCTCGCAAGAAGGCGCAGGCCTCCGGTGACGGTTTTTTCGCACCTATTCGCCGGCTATTCTACTGGTGCATCGTGCTTGGCATCTGGGGCGTGATCGGCATTGGCGGTCTCGTTCTCTATTACGGCGCGCAGATGCCGGCCGCCAGCAGCTGGGCCATTCCTGATCGTCCGCCGAACATGAAGATCACTGCGATCGACGGTTCGGTGATCGCCAATCGCGGCGCCACCGGCGGCGAGGCTCTGGCGCTGGAGGAAATGTCGCCCTATCTGCCGCAGGCGGTGATTTCGATCGAGGATCGGCGCTTCTATTCGCATTTCGGCGTCGATCCGCTGGGCCTGGCGCGCGCCTTCGTCAACAATCTGACCGGCCAGCCGATCCAGGGTGGCTCGACGCTCACCCAGCAGCTGGCGAAGAACCTGTTCCTGTCGCCGGATCGCACGTTCGAGCGCAAGATCCAGGAAGTGCTCCTGTCATTCTGGCTGGAACACAAGTTCACCAAGGATCAGATTCTCGCCATGTATCTGAATCGGGTGTTTTTCGGCTCCGGGGCTTATGGCGTGGAGGCGGCCTCCCGGCGTTATTTCAACAAGTCCGCCCGTGATGTGAACCTCGGCGAGGCAGCCCTGCTCGCGGGCCTTCTCAAGGCGCCGTCGCGCCTTTCTCCGGCGCGTGATCCAAAGGCTGCCGAAGAGCGCGCCCAGGTCGTGCTCGGCACCATGCGCCAGGAAGGGTATATCACAGACAGTGATCTGAAGACGGCGATGGCGCAGCCGCCGGCCAAGGCAAAAAGCTATTGGTCCGGCCCGCAGCATTATGCCGCCGACATGGTTGTCGATGAGGTCAAGAGCCTGATCGGCGAACCGAAGGTCGATGTCACCGTCGAAACGACGATTGATTCGAAGCTCGAGGAAGCCGCCAACAAGTCGTTGAATGACGTGCTGAAAAAGGATGGTGGCAAGCTCAACGCCTCCCAGGCGGCGCTCGTTTCGGTCGATGCGACTGGCGCGATCCGCGCAGTCGTCGGTGGCCGAGATTATGCCGAAAGCCAATTCAACCGTGCATCGAAGGCCAAGCGCCAGCCGGGCTCGGCCTTCAAGCCATTCGTATATGCCTCGGCACTGGAGGCAGGTTATGGCCCCGATACGGTCGTCAACGACGCGCCGGTCAAGATCGGCAACTGGACGCCGGAAAACTACGAGAAGGAATATAAGGGTCCCGTTCCGCTCTCCTATGCTCTTGCCCACTCGCTGAACACAGTTGCCGCCCAGCTGGTCATGGCGGTCGGTCCCGAAAAGGTGGTGGCGATGGCCCATCGGCTTGGCGTCGATTCCGATATCCAGCCGAATGCCTCTATCGCGCTTGGTACGTCGGAAGTCTCGCTGGTCGAGCTGACCTCGTCTTATGCGGCATTCATGAATGGCGGCTACAAGGCCACCCCACATATCGTCAAGCGGATCACCGATCCTGATGGCAAGGTTCTTTACGAGGCAGATTATAGCAATCCGCCCCGTGTGTTGAGCGAGCCGATCGCGGCCACCATGAACAGCATGATGGCCGGCGTCATCCGCGAGGGAACCGGCAAGGGGGCAAAGCTCGACGGCTGGCAGGCGGCCGGCAAGTCGGGCACAACGCAGAATTCCCGCGACGCCCTGTTCGTCGGCTTCACCAGCGTCATGGCGACCGGCGTGTGGTTCGGCAATGACGATGGCAGCTACATGAAGAAGGTCACCGGCGGCACGCTGCCGGCGCGCGCCTGGAAGGAATATATGACCGCGGCGATGAAGGGGTATACGCCGACGCCACTGTTCGGCTTCAACAATGGCCTTGTCGCTCCACCCCAGCAGCAGCCACAGTCGCCATCGACCAGCATCGGCGAGATTATTTCCGGCATCATGCCGGGGGCGGGCCAGTCTCAGCAGAATTCCGCTCAGGATATTTTCCCTGCGGCGCCGCAGGCTCCGGGTCAGGACGCGATACTGGCGCCTGATCAGCCTTCGGGGCAGCAGCCGTCCTATCCGGCGCCAGCCCAGGCGGGGCTCGATCCGGCGCAGCGGCGCACCCAGCCGGCACAACCGCAGCCCTACCCGCAGGCGGCCCCCCAGCCGCGCGGCGCAGTACCCTGTGCCTATGGGGATAATGCTGTCTGCAACACCGGCAACGGCAACACGGTCTATACCAACAGGCCGGCCCGCCAGTACCGCGACGGCGGCAATTCCAACGCCGAGCAGGCGGGTGGATATCGTGATTATCGCCAGTATCGCGGCACCTATGATTCGCAAGCGCCGGTGCCTCCGGGCAATGTCGGCGGCGGTCCGGTGCCTCCTGGCGAGGTGGGCGGTGATGGCGGTCATGTCTACCAGCCGCAGCAGACAAGACGTACCACGCTGCTCGATGTGATCATGGGTCAGTAGGCTTCCTGAAAGAACCAATGGGCAATACCCGTTTTTTGCCCGAAGGCTGGTGATTTCCTGCCTTGCAGTCGGAAAAACCCGTCCTTATATACGCCGCATGACAGCAGCGATTGCTGCGAAGAATTAAGACCATCCCATTCGAGGAACTGTCAGTGGAATGCCTCTCGGGGTCCGGACGGTTCGCTTAAAGGAGAGAGAAGACATGGCTAAAGTAATTGGCATCGACCTCGGCACCACCAACTCCTGCGTCGCCATCATGGACGGCAAGGACGCGAAGGTCATCGAGAACGCCGAAGGCGCGCGCACCACGCCCTCCATGGTCGCATTCAGCGAAGACGGCGAGCGTCTCGTCGGTCAGCCGGCCAAGCGCCAGGCAGTGACCAACCCGACCAACACCCTTTTCGCAGTCAAGCGCCTGATCGGCCGCCGCTTTGAAGACCCGACCGTCGAAAAGGACAAGGGCCTCGTCCCCTTCGATATCGTCAAGGGTGACAATGGCGACGCCTGGGTCAAGGCGCATGACAAGAACTATTCCCCGGCCCAGATCTCCGCCATGATCCTTCAGAAGATGAAGGAAACTGCGGAATCCTACCTCGGTGAAAAGGTCGAAAAGGCCGTCATCACCGTGCCGGCCTACTTCAACGACGCTCAGCGCCAGGCAACCAAGGATGCCGGCCGCATTGCAGGTCTTGAAGTTCTGCGCATCATCAACGAGCCGACGGCTGCAGCCCTTGCCTATGGCATGGACAAGAAGGACGGCAAGACGATCGCCGTTTACGACTTGGGCGGCGGTACGTTCGATATCTCGGTTCTCGAAATCGGCGATGGCGTCTTCGAAGTGAAGTCGACCAATGGCGACACCTTCCTCGGTGGTGAAGACTTCGACATGCGTCTCGTCGAATATCTCGCAAACGAGTTCAAGAAGGATCAGGGCATCGACCTGAAGAACGACAAGCTTGCCCTGCAGCGCCTCAAGGAAGCTGCCGAAAAGGCCAAGATCGAACTGTCGTCCTCGCAGCAGACCGAAATCAACCTGCCCTTCATCACCGCTGACGCGTCCGGTCCGAAGCATCTGACGATGAAGCTGACCCGTTCCAAGTTCGAAAGCCTGGTCGACGATCTCGTTCAGCGCACCGTTGCTCCGTGCAAGGCAGCCCTCAAGGATGCCGGCCTGACGGCAGCCGAGATCGACGAAGTCGTTCTCGTCGGCGGCATGAGCCGCATGCCTAAGGTGCAGGAAATCGTCAAGCAGCTGTTCGGCAAGGAGCCGCACAAGGGCGTCAACCCGGATGAAGTCGTGGCACTTGGCGCAGCCATCCAGGGCGGCGTTCTGCAGGGTGACGTTAAGGACGTTCTGCTGCTCGACGTGACCCCGCTGTCGCTCGGCATCGAAACCCTCGGTGGCGTCTTCACCCGCTTGATCGACCGCAACACGACGATCCCGACCAAGAAGTCGCAGACCTTCTCGACTGCTGACGACAACCAGCAGGCCGTGACGATCCGCGTTTCGCAGGGCGAGCGTGAGATGGCCCAGGACAACAAGCTGCTCGGCCAGTTCGACCTCGTCGGCCTGCCGCCTGCACCGCGCGGCATGCCGCAGATTGAAGTCACCTTCGACATCGACGCCAACGGCATCGTCCAGGTTTCGGCCAAGGACAAGGGTACCGGCAAGGAACAGCAGATCCGCATCCAGGCATCCGGCGGTCTTTCCGACGCCGAGATCGAAAAGATGGTCAAGGACGCGGAAGCCAATGCAGAGTCCGACAAGAAGCGTCGTGCTGGCATCGAAGCCAAGAACCAGGCCGAAAGCCTGATCCATTCCAGCGAGAAGTCGCTTCAGGAATATGGTGACAAGGTAACCGAGACCGACCGCAAGTCGATCGAGGATGCTATTGCCGCCCTGAAGACCTCGGTTGAAGCCTCCGAACCGGATGCCGATGACATCCAGGCCAAGACCCAGACCCTCATGGAAGTTTCCATGAAGCTCGGTCAGGCCATCTACGAGGCCCAGCAGGCTGAAGGTGGTGATTCCGAAGGCGGCAAGGACGACGGTGTCGTCGATGCCGACTACGAGGAAATCAAGGACGATAAGAAGTCGGCATAAGGGCCTCCGTTGACGGAAGCCTCAAGATAGTCGACTAAAAGTTCCGGCTGCCTCGTGCAGCCGGACTACGTTTCCGGAGCCGGATACCTGAATGGCCAAAGCAGACTTTTACGAAATCCTGGGTGTCGCCAAATCGGCTGACGAGAAGGAGCTGAAGAGCGCCTTCCGCAAGATGGCCATGAAGTACCATCCGGACAAGAATCCGGGCGATGCGGAAGCCGAGCATAAGTTCAAGGAACTCAACGAAGCTTATGAAACGCTGAAGGACCCCCAGAAGCGGGCGGCCTATGATCGTTATGGTCATGCAGCCTTCGAACAGGGCGGCATGGGCGGCGGCGGTGGCGGCTTCTCCGGCGGTCAGGGCGGTTTCTCGGATATTTTCGAAGACATTTTCGGCGAGATGATGGGCGGCGGACGCGCCAGGCGTTCGTCGGGTGGTCGCGAACGCGGTGCCGATCTCCGCTACAATATGGAAATCTCGCTGGAGGAGGCCTATAACGGCAAGACCGCGCAGATCAGGGTTCCGACCTCGATCACCTGCGATGTCTGTTCCGGTTCGGGCGCCAAGCCCGGCACACAGCCGAAGACCTGTGGCACCTGCCAGGGATCCGGTCGTGTACGCGCTTCCCAGGGTTTCTTCTCGGTCGAGCGCACCTGCCCGACCTGCCACGGCCGTGGCCAGACGATCACCGATCCTTGCGTGAAATGCCATGGCCAGGGCCGCGTGACGGAGGAGCGTTCGCTCTCGGTCAACATCCCGGCCGGCATCGAGGATGGCACTCGTATCCGCCTTCAGGGCGAGGGCGAGGCTGGCGCGCGTGGTGGCCCGGCGGGCGATCTCTACATATTCCTGTCGGTGACGCCGCACGAATTTTTCCAGCGCGATGGTGCAGATCTTTATTGCGCCGTGCCGATCTCGATGACGACGGCCGCCCTTGGCGGCACGTTCGACGTCGGCACGCTCGATGGCTCGAAGTCGCGTGTATCTGTTCCTGAAGGCACTCAGGCGGGCAAGCAGTTCCGCCTGAAGGGCAAGGGCATGCCGGTTCTGCGTTCGTCGCAGACGGGTGATCTCTATATCCAGATCGGTATCGAGACGCCGCAGAAGCTGACCAAACGTCAGCGGGAACTGCTGCAGGAGTTCGATGAGATCTCGTCCAAGGAGAACAATCCGGAATCGACCGGTTTCTTTGCCCGGATGAAGGAATTTTTCGACAACTGATCGAAGACGATCCTGAAATTGAAAACGCCGGCTGAACAGCCGGCGTTTTGCGTTTATGGTACTGTGAAAGCCCACCGGCCGTCGTGCTCGGGCTTGCCCCGAACATATGCTGTCGTTCAATTCAGCCCCGACGTGGAAAGATCCTCGGGACAAGCCCGAGGATGACGAAGCGCAAAAGGCTTACTTCTGAGCCAGCGCCGTCATGATCCGTGCCCAGGAACGGATGCCCTTGTGGTAGGATTTGAGATCGTATTTTTCGTTCGGTGAGTGGATGCGGTCGTCGACTAGGCCGAAGCCGATGAGCAGCGAATCCATGCCGAGCTGTTTCTGGAAATCGCCGACGATCGGGATCGAGCCTCCCATGCCGATGATCACCGCCGGGTTTTTCCACTCCTCCGACAATGCTCCCTTGGCCTTGGTGAGCGCCGGTGAATCGTAGGAGAGCTGGATTGCCGGCGAACCGCCATGTTCGTGGAATTCCACCGAGCAATCGCCGGGGATTTTCGAGTTCACGTAAGCGCGGAAGGCTTCACGGATCTTTGCGGGGTTCTGATCCCCGACGAGGCGGAAAGAGACCTTGGCCGATGCCTGCGCTGCAATCACCGTCTTGAAACCTTCCCCGGTATAACCACCGGTAATGCCGTTCACTTCCGCCGTCGGGCGTGCCCAGGTCAGTTCCAGCACCGAGCGGCCCTTTTCACCTGACGGAATGGACAGGCCGACGCCCCCGAGAAAGCTCTCGGCATTACGTCCGAGCACGTCCCAGCCTTCCTTGATATTCGTCGGGGTCTCTTCGACGCCGTCGTAGAAACCTTCGAGCGTCACCCGACCGGTCTCGTCATGCAGGCCGGCGAGAATATCGGTGAGGATGTGGATCGGATTGGCCGCAGCTCCACCGAACAGGCCCGAATGCAGGTCACGATCGGCGGCCTTGATGACGATCTCTTCGCCGACGAGACCACGCAGCGCCGCGGCAATGGCCGGCGTGTCGCCATCCCACATGCTGGTATCGCAGACCAGCGCATAATCCGCCTTCAGCTCGGCAGCATTGGCATCGAGGAAGGGTTTGAGCGACGGCGAGCCGGACTCTTCCTCGCCTTCGAACAGGATGGTGACGCGGATCGGCAGCGAACCGTTGATTTCCTTGTAAGCGCGGCAGGCCTCGACGAAGGTCATCAACTGGCCCTTGTCATCGGCCGTGCCGCGGCCGGTCAGCACCTTGCGACCGGGCGAAATCTCCTTGATCTTCGGCTCGAAGGGCGAATCCTCCCAAAGTTCGATCGGGTCTACCGGCTGCACGTCGTAATGTCCGTAGAACAACACATGCGGAGCGTCGGCACTGGCACCGGCGTGGTGGGCAACCACCATCGGATGGCCGGCCGTATCGCGCACCGAGGCATCGAAACCAATGCCCTTCAACTCGGTCACCAACCATTCGGCGCCCTTGCGGCATTCGGCCTTATAGGCTGGATCGGTGGAGATCGACTGGATGCGGGTAAGCGCGAACAGGCGCTCGATGCTGTCGGAGAGGTTCTGGTCGGCGCGATCGAGAACGGCGGAAATATCGGTCATGGAAATCACCTTGTCTTTGAGCGGCAGCACACGCGGGCGGCCAGCTTGCCCCAAACTGTTAGCAAGCAAGGGCCGGCCGGCACAATGGAAAATGCCGGACCTCAACGCCTGATAGCCCTGGAATGCAACTTTGGTCGTGGAGGTACAACTCTGGACTGTCATGATGATCGGGCTGTATGCTCCAAAATCGGGCAATATTCCGTCCGGCCTTGGGAGGGGCTTCACATGTGGAATCAAGTTTATGACCCCACGGGCAGCGCCGTGCTGTCCACCATTCTTGCTGCGATCCCGGTTTTCATTCTTCTGGGCCTGATCGCGACCAATGTCGTCAAGGCTCATGTCGCGGCGATCATCGCGCTGGTGGTTGCCAATCTCATCGCGATTTTCATCTTCACCATGCCCGCGTCGATGTCGATCCGTGCAACCGTGCTCGGGGCCATTACCGGATTCTTCCCGATCGGCTGGATCGTTCTGAACGTCATTTTCCTCTATCGGCTGACAGTGGAGAAGGGGCAGTTCGAGAAGCTGCAGCAAACGATCGGTAGCGTCACCGATGACCGTCGCATCCAACTGCTGCTGATCGCCTTTGCCTTCGGTGCCTTCTTCGAAGGGGCATCCGGCTTCGGCACGCCGGTTGCCGTCACCGGCGCGATCCTGATCGGGCTGGGTTTCTCGCCGCTTGCCGCGTCCGGCTTGTCGCTGATCGCCAACACCGCACCCGTTGCCTATGGCGCGCTCGGCACGCCGATCCAGGGCCTGTCGCAGGTCACCGGCATCGATCCCTATCTGCTTGGTGCCATGGTCGGCCGGCAGCTGCCGTTCTTTTCGGTCCTTGTGCCGTTCTGGCTGATCTGGGTGTTTGCCGGAAGAAAGGGCATGATGCAGATCTGGCCGGCAATCCTCGTCACCGGCGCATCCTTCGCCATCTCGCAATTCTTCATCTCCAACTACATCAATCCCTGGATCGTCGATATCGGCGCCTCGCTGATCTCCATGGCCTGCCTGATCGGCTTCCTGCAGGTCTGGCAACCGAAAGAGGTCTGGACCTCGCCCAAGCTGCGCGGCCATGACATCTCCGATGACGGCACGCTCAAGGAGGCAAAGCCGGTCATACGTCCTTCACCGAAAGAGGTTCGGGCAGCACTCACCCCCTGGGTGATCGTCTGCGTTGTCCTGCTGATCTGGGGAACGGGTTATTTCAAGTCGGCGGTCAATTCCTGGGCGATCTGGAATTATCCGGTTCCGGGCCTTGACAAGATGATCGCCAAGATGCCGCCGGTGGCGCCGGGTCCGACGCCGGAAGCGGCGACCTTCTCCTTCACCTGGCTCTCTTACACGGGGACGGGGATGCTGATCGCAGCGCTTCTGTCCGGCCTGGCCATGGGCTTCACGCCGGGACAGATGGTGAAGACCTACGCGAAAACGATCAAGTTATGCGCCTATTCGCTGATCACCATCTCGGCGATGCTGGCGCTCGGCACGCTGACAAGGCTTTCTGGGATCGATTCCACGCTCGGCCTCGCCTTTGCAGCGACAGGCGTGCTCTATCCGTTCTTCGGCACGCTGCTCGGCTGGCTGGGCGTTGCGTTGACCGGATCGGACACCGCCTCCAATATCCTGTTCGGCAATCTGCAGAAGGTGACTTCGGAACAGCTGGGACTTTCGCCGATCCTGATGGGAGCCGCGAACTCGTCGGGCGGCGTCATGGGCAAGATGATCGACGCGCAGTCGATTGTCGTCGCCTCCACGGCGACCGGCTGGTTCGGCCACGAGGGCAGTATCCTGCGCTTCGTTTTCTGGCATTCGATCGTGCTGGCCTGCCTTGTCGGCGTGCTGGTGACCTTGCAGGCCTATGTCTGGCCCTTCTCGGCCATGGTCGTTCAGCCGTGATGCAATGATCGCCGAAACCGCCCGGATCTCGGTCCGGGCGGCCTGGTCTTTTTAGCCCTTCCGGCTGTTGCCGATGATGAGGCGCATATATTCGATCATCAGTTCCCGCTCGAACTGCCGGAACCCCGAGAACAGAACGCTGTCGGCTTCCGCGGCCGCCTCGACGGCGCTGGCCTCCAGCGCCCGCCCGAGTTCCGTCAGGCTGATGATCTGCGCGCGCCGGTCGTTCGGATGCGGTGTGCGGGCAATCAGCCCGTCCCGCTCCATGCGGGCCAGCGTATTGGCAAGCGTTGCCTGCTCAACCTCCAGCTTGTCGAGCAGCTGTTTCTGCGTCAGCCCGTCCTCCTGCCACAATTCCAGAAGCACGGGAAACTGCCCCGGCGAGAAGCCGAGCGTCGCCGCCCGCTTCTGCAGCGATCTTGAAAAGACCCTTGCGAGTTGCCCCGCCAGATAGGTCGCTGACTGCGAGCGATCGAATCCCATGGCCTCCGCCACAATTTTCCAGGGAAACCAGCCATGCTGGCGAACGATGATCGATACTACGCGATGGAAACCGGAGATTGGGGCAGCCGTAGCCGATTGGCAAGATCGCCAAGCGCTCCGCAAAGGACAAAATGCAAATAAAAACGCCACGGCCGGGAGGGGACAGCCGTGGCGTTTCATATAAGAGGACAAAGACCCGGAGAGGGGGATAGGCCTTTGTCCGGTCTGGTGAGGCGGGGGACGTGCCTTATGCCAGACTGCGGCGTTATCAGTCGCCGGTGACCTTGAAATGTGAGCCGGATTGCGGCTTTTCAAGGGAAAGCGCCATTACAAATCGGTAAGGTTCCTGGGCGCGGAGCCTTGCCCGTGGCGACAAGTTTTCATGGACGACGCGCATGCGCCACGCTATTCCATGCCCATGAAAAAAGGCGATCACCTCTTCCTCATCGATGGTTCCGGCTTCATCTTCCGCGCGTTTCACGCGCTGCCGCCATTGACTCGAAAATCCGACGGCCTGCCGGTCGGTGCGGTCTCGGGCTTCTGCAACATGCTCTGGAAGCTCTTGACCGATGCCCGCGACACGTCCGTTGGCGTGACGCCCACCCATTTCGCCGTCATTTTCGACTATTCTTCGAGGACCTTCCGCAAGGATCTCTACGACGCCTATAAGGCAAACCGTTCTGCACCGCCGGAGGAGCTGGTTCCGCAGTTCAGCCTGATCCGCCAGGCGACCCGCGCCTTCAACCTGCCCTGCATCGAGACGGAAGGGTTCGAGGCCGACGACATCATCGCCACCTATGCCCGTCAGGCGGAAGCGACCGGCGCCGATGTCACCATCGTCTCCTCCGATAAGGATCTGATGCAGCTCGTCACGCAGATGGTCCATATGTATGACAGCATGAAGGACAAGCAGATCGGCATTGCCGAAGTTGTCGAAAAATGGGGTGTATCGCCGGAAAAGATGATCGACCTTCAGGCGATGGTCGGAGATTCGGTCGATAACGTCCCCGGCATCCCCGGCATTGGGCCGAAGACGGCAGCCCAGCTGCTGGAAGAGTTCGGTGACCTCGACACGCTGCTTGCGAGGGCCGGGGAGATCAAGCAGGTCAAGCGTCGCGAAAACATCATTGCCAATGCCGATCTCGCGCGGCTCTCCCGCCAGCTGGTGGAACTGAGAACCGACGTGCCGCTGGAGCTCGATCTCGATGCGCTGTTTCTTGAGCCGCAGGATGGGCCGAAGCTGATCGCCTTCCTGAAGGCGATGGATTTCGGCACCTTGACGCGCCGTGTCGCCGCCGCCTGCGATTGTGATGCAAATGCCATCGAGCCTGCCACGGTCGAGGCGGAATGGGGGCCTGATGCCCGTGGCCCTGACCTCGATGCAGCGGCTCCCACAGGCGCTGGTAAAGCGGCTGGCGTGGCAGCGCCGACCGCAACCGCCAAGTCCGCGGCGACGGCAGACACCGGCGAGGCAACGCCATCAACATTTGCTGCCGCCCGCGCGGAAGCTTTCGCCAATGCCAGGATTGATACGACGAAATACGTGACAATCCGTGATGCCGCTGTGCTCGAAGAGTGGATAAAGGCGGCTCGCGAAACCGGCCTCGTCGCCTTCGACACCGAAACCAATTCGCTCGATCCGATGCAGGCGGAACTGGTCGGCTTCTCGCTCGCGATTGCCGATAATACTGCAAGCCCGTCAGGCCTCGATGTCCGCGCGGCCTATGTGCCGCTCACCCACAAGACCGGCGTCGGCGATCTTCTCGGCGGCGGCATGGCTGAAAACCAGATCCCGACGCGCGATGCTCTGGATCGGTTGAAGCCGCTTCTCGAAGATCCGTCGGTGCTGAAGGTCGCGCAAAACCTAAAATACGACTATCTCGTCATGAAGCGTCACGGCGTTACCGTGAAGGGGTATGACGACACGATGCTGATGTCCTACGTGCTGGAGGCCGGCATGTCCGGCGGCCACGGAATGGACGCGCTGTCGGAGCGTTGGCTGAACCACAAGCCGATCGCCTTCAAGGATGTCGCGGGTTCAGGCAAGAGCGGCGTCACCTTCGATTTCGTCGATATCGACCGCGCATCGGCCTATGCCGCCGAGGATGCGGACGTCACGCTCCGCCTGTGGATGGTGCTCAAACCCCAGCTCGCAGCTGTCGGCCTGACCCGCATCTATGAGCGGCTCGAGCGTCCGATGGTGGACGTCCTGGCGCGCATGGAAGAACGCGGCATTTCCATCGACCGGCAGATCCTTTCACGGCTTTCCGGCGAACTCGCGCAGAAGGCTGCCGGTTTCGAGGCCGAGGTCTATGAACTCGCCGGCGAAAAATTCAACATCGGTTCGCCCAAGCAGCTGGGCGACATCCTGTTCGGGAAAATGGGGCTGCCGGGTGGTTCGAAGACCAAGACCGGCCAGTGGTCGACATCGGCGCAGGTGCTGGAAGACCTTGCTGCCGAAGGCGCTGAACTGCCACGCAAGATCGTCGATTGGCGCCAGCTGACCAAGCTGAAATCCACCTATACCGACGCGCTGCCCGGTTACGTTCATCCCGATACGAAACGCGTTCACACATCCTATTCTCTGGCATCCACGACGACCGGCCGCCTGTCGTCCTCCGAGCCGAACCTGCAGAATATTCCGGTCCGCAATGCCGAAGGTCGCAAGATCAGGACGGCCTTCATCGCATCGCCCGGCAACAAGCTGCTCTCGGCTGACTACAGCCAGATCGAATTGCGCGTGCTTGCCCATGTTGCTGACATTCCGCAGCTGCGTCAGGCTTTCGAGGATGGTGTCGACATCCATGCGATGACGGCATCCGAGATGTTCGGTGTCCCGGTCGAGGGAATGCCGAGCGACGTGCGCCGCCGTGCAAAGGCGATCAATTTCGGCATTATTTACGGCATCTCGGCGTTCGGCCTCGCCAACCAGCTGTCGATCGAGCGCTCTGAAGCAAGCGATTACATCAAGAAGTATTTCGAGCGCTTCCCGGGAATTCGCGATTATATGGAGAGCACCAAGGTCTTTGCCCGCGAGCATGGTTATGTCGAGACGATCTTCGGGCGTCGCGCGCATTATCCTGAAATACGCTCGTCCAACCCTTCCATGCGCGCCTTCAACGAGCGTGCCGCGATCAACGCACCTATCCAGGGTTCGGCTGCCGATATCATCCGTCGGGCGATGGTAAAGATGGAGCCTGCCCTTGCCGATGCGGGCCTGTCAGCGCGCATGCTGCTGCAGGTCCACGATGAACTGATCTTCGAGGTCGAGGACGCGGAGGTCGAAAAGGCCATGCCAGTGATCGTTTCGACCATGGAACAGGCGGCCATGCCGGCCATATCGATGAAAGTTCCGCTCAAGGTCGATGCGCGCGCTGCCGACAACTGGGACGAAGCGCACTGACGCCTTGAGATGTTGTTGCGGTTGATCGCTCGGCTATTCCGGATAAAGGGAGTGGAGCGCGGTGGAGAGAAGCTCCTCGGCATAGGTGTTGGCCGATCGTTGTGCCGCTTCGCTCAGGCCAAATTCCAGCGATCTTTGGCGAACGGTTTCCTGGATGAGGGCGGCGATACCGCGCGCCTGATCGCCGCTGCCGCCTTCGGTCGTGTCGAGAGCCAGGGCCAGCGATGTCATGGCCACGATTTCCAGAACCACCATCCGCCCTTCGAGCGCGGATAAAAAGGATGAATCGGGGTCAGCCGCGACCCCGTCGTGTTTTCTCGACTCTATCACCGCCCCAGCTCCATTAGGTAATCGAAATAAACAAAGTAGAGGAGCTGGAACAACTGTAAAGCAGGCTGGAACTATTTTTATTTGCCACTGAAATCTTGGGAAAGCAAAGTGGAGAGAGCCTCGACCAGCGCTTTTCCCGCCGTTTGCACATCGCCACTATTGTCGATGGTCACGACCCGGTAATCGCCGATGACCTCGAGCGATCCGCGCGCCATGCGCCGCAGAATGTCGTCTCTGCTTTCGCGTCCGCGGGCCTCCAGCCGGGCTGCCAGCACCTCTGGCCGCGCCGTCACGTTGATGACGACGAGCGCAGGATAGGCCTCGTTGAACACCTGCAGCGCCGAACGCGAGCCATTGGCTATCACCAATGCACCACGCGCCACGGCGTCCTTTGTCTCCACGGGAATGCCATAATGCAGCCCATGCGCATTCCAGGAGACGGAAAACCGGCCGGCGGCCTCCATCTTTTCAAATTCCGCTTCGCAGACGCCGTCATGATCCTCGCCGCCGGCACTTGCATCACGGGTAATCACACGCCGGGCGAATATCACCTCGGAGCGGTCGGACAAGGACTGCGCAGCATAGGCCATCAACGTGTCTTTGCCGGCGCCGCTCGGACCGACGACCACGACCATACAGCCGGGGCGCGTGTCTGTGTGGATTTCCGATGAGCTGTCCATCATGCCACCCGTCGGCCCTGCCGCCAGATCGCCCGTGCAACCGGCACGCCGGCTTCGCGATGGACCCGCACGATATCGGCCCGTAAACCGCTGGCGATCCGGCCACGGTCGGCAAGACCCGCGATTCGGGCGGGCGTTGAGGTGACCATCGATATCGCCTTGGGGAGCGAAAAGCCGTCGATCTCGTCAGCCAGGATAAACGGCGCATAGAGCAGGCTGAGAGGAACGTAGTCGGACGAAAGAACGTCGAGCACGTCGTTTTCGGCAAGGTCGCGAGCGGCGATATTGCCGGAATGCGATTTGCCGCGCACCACGTTCGGCGCGCCCATCAGGACGCCCATGCCTGCTTTGTGCGACGCCGCGGCAGCCTCGAAGCTTGTCGGGAATTCGGCAAGCTTGACGCCGTTCTCGATCGCTTCGTCGACATGGGTAAGCGTCGCGTCGTCATGGCTGGCGATCGTGATTCCGCGTTCCGAGCAATGCTTGGCGATGGCAATGCGGTGCGGCGTCGAATTGCGCTGCGATTCAGCCACACGCTTGTCGATGAAGGCCTTGAAAGCCTCGTCGGAAAGACCGCGCTTCTTCTGGTAGTAGAAGATGTACTGTTCCATCGTCTGGAACTGACGCTGGCCGGGTGCATGGTCCATCAGCGAAACGAGGCGGACATGGCTGTCGTTTTCGAAGTCGGCGAAATGTTCCAGCACGTTGTCGGCCGAAACCTCGCAGCGCAGGTGAATGAGATGCTCGGAGCGGAGCCGTCCGTCGCGTTCGGCCGCCTGGATTGCATCAGCCATGATCCGCATCTCGCCATGTTCGAAGCCACCGTCCTCGTCCGAACCCATGCGCAGGCAATCGAACACGGTGGTGATGCCGGAAGAAGCGATCTGCGCGTCATGTGCCTGGATGGCAGCCGTCGCGTTCCAGCGCACGCCGGGCCGCGGCGAGTAATGCTGTTCCAGGTGGTCGGTGTGAAGTTCGACCAGGCCGGGGATCAGGTAGTCACCCTCGAAATTCTCGCCGGAATGGACATTGCCTTCGGAAATGTCGGCGATCTTGCCGTCACGGACCTGCACGGAACCGGAAATCACGCGGTCCTCCAGTACGATCCGGGCATTGGTGAATACGGTTTCGGTGGTCATGGGGTGGTCTTTCCGATCTGGGAAGCGGGCTTCAGGGGCAGCCAGCGATGGGCGATGAAATCTGCGCCGCGGGCCGGCTCGGTGAACAGCGCGATGCCGTCGATTGCAAGCGGCCTGTTGGTGAACGCGGCAAAGCGCGGTTCCAGCGCGTCGCGCATGGCGGGCGCCTGTTCCGGCGGAACCTGACCGGAAAGCGTCATGTGGAAACGGAACTCATCCATCACATGCGGATACCCCCAGCGCATCAGGTTGGCGCGGTGCGCGGCCGAAAGCGTCTCCGGCTTGCGGCGGGCGATGTCAGCGTCCGAAAGTGGCGCCCGGAATGGCTCGAATTCTTCGACGATACGCGCTGCGAACGCCTGCAATTCTGGATAGGCCTGATCCGGTACCAGCGCGAAAAAGCGGCCGAGCTGGCCGATCACGACATTCGGGATGTCGAAAGCCGGCGTCGTTGCAGCAAACTCCTCGAAGGCATTGATCAGCTCGGCTTCACTGCGCCCTTGCGCCAGCTCAAACGGCGCCTTCAGCGTCGCGTGGAAGGCGTAGCGGCGCGGATCGGCTGTCAGAGCGTGAACCTCCTCGGTCGACAGGCCGTCTGCCTCAGGCGTGGGGAATATCTCGCCACTGAAGGAATCGCGACCGAGCCAACGGGATGCTGTCTTCGTCAGCGGATGGTCCGCGGCGGGAGAAAAATAAAGGGCGTAGCGCAAGATATCATTCCGGGATCAGGAAAGGGGACTAAGCCGGAACTGTAACCATCCGACACGTCCGTAGACAGGCCCTGCGCCTAAAAGATTTCCATGACAGAATGATGATGCCAGCCCCCATTCGGGGACTTTTAATGCGTCGGACCGCCGATCAGTCGCGAGCGGATCGCATTCGACACATTGTCGAACAGGAAGACGACGATGAGGATCAAAAGCACCATATAGGCGACCTTGTCCCAATCGGCATTCGTGCCCATCGCTTCGAGCAGCTTGAGGCCAATACCCCCTGCGCCGACAGCGCCGATGACGGTGGCCGAACGGGTGTTCGATTCCCAGAAATACAGCGACTGCGAGATGAACACCGGCAGCACTTGCGGCACCACGCCGAAGCGGTTGACGATCACCGGAGCGGCACCCACCGACTTGACGCCCTCGCGCTGCTTGTCGTCGACGTTTTCGACGGCTTCCGCATAGACCTTTCCGAGCGCGCCGGCATCGGTGAAGAAGATCGCCGCAATACCGGGGATCGGTCCGGGGCCGAAGGAGCGGGTGAAGAACAGCGCCCAGATCAGCATGTCGACCGAGCGGAGGAAGTCGAACAACCGCTTCATGCCCCAGTTTGCAGTGCGGTTGAGCGTGATGTTGCGGGCGGCGATAAAGGCGAGCGGGAAGGCGAAAAGTGTCCCGAGCAGGGTGCCGACAAAAGCCATGACCAGCGTCTGCAGCAGTTTCGACAGGATATCCGCATGCTGCCAGACATTGTTGCCGAGGAAATCGTCGACCATGTGACCGGCGTTGGAGCGGCTCGGATCGAGGCGATCGCCGACAGTGGCAAGCATCGCAAGCTCGCCCCAGCTTTTGCCCCAGAAGTCAGACTTGGTGTCGAACAGGAAGTTTGCCCAGCCGAGGAAGCGGCGCTGCACATAGACCTGGCTGCTACGGATTTCGGCCTGGCCCTCAAAACCGTAGTGGACGATGACCTTGGCTCCATCCTGCTGGATGGCAGAGGGCGCACCGGCAGGCGCGGTCGCTGCATCCTGCGTGATCGTCACCGGATAGGATTTGCCGTTGAGATAAACGTCGACCTGGCCGGTCATCACCTCAAGGCGGTCGCTGTCACTGCCATAGGTGACGGTATAGCCACCTGCCTGTGTCGGCTTCAGCCAGAATATGTCTGCGCCCTGCCGGTATTGACCGCGGCTCGACCATTGCGCCTTGACGGTGCCGTTATCCTCGAAACGCAGGCGTGGCTGGGCGCGCCAGGAGTACCAGTCCTGGACGTAGAGCGAGGCACGCTCCCACTGACCGTTCATGAAGGCCGGGCCGACATTGAAGGCGAAGAAGCAGATCAACAGATAGCTGACGACCGCGACTGAGCCGAGCACAAGCCCGTAGCGCCGCATGAAGGAACGATGGAAGACCTGCGGATAGGTGTCACGCAGACGCTCGCGGTCGGAAGCGTTGATGGCGGGGACCGAAGATGTCATCAGGCTGCTCCCCTGCCGAGTTCGAAGGACTGGTGGCCGATCAGTCGGCGGCGAAGCCAGCTGGAGAACTGATCGATGGCGATCACGCTGACAAGCAGCAGGATAATGATCGCATAGGTCTTGGCGGCATGGTCACGACCGATCGCCAGCCGGAATACTTCGCCGATGCCACCACCGCCGACGGCACCGATAATCGTCGAGGCGCGGACGTTGATCTCGGCGCGCAGCAGCGTGTAGGACACAAAATTCGGCAGCACCTGGGGAACGATGGCAAATCGCACCCGCTCGACCCAGCTGGCACCGGCGGCGCGCAGGCCCTCGTCCGGCTTCATGTCGGAGTTTTCGACCACTTCGAAGAACAGCTTTCCAAGCGCTCCGATCGTGTGGACGGTGATGGCGATGATTGCCGCGATCGGGCCGATCGACAGGATCGCGGTCAGTAGTCCGGCGATGACGATTTCCGGGAAGGCGCGCAGGATTTCCATGATCCGGCGTACCACGAAGCGGGTCATGCCGGCGCCGACGAGATTGGTCGAGGCGAAGAAGCAGAGCAGGAAGGCGATTGCCGAGCCGATGATCGTCGAAACCAGCGCGATGTTGATGGTGATGACCAGCTGGTAGAAGAAATTCGGAATGTAGAGCGTATCGGTGATGTAGTGGCGGTCGGCGGTGTAATTGTATTTCAGCGAGCCGTCGGCATAGGGCGAGGGCAGGTCGAACATTGCCCGGATGATTTCCATCGGGCTGTCCGGTACGAAGCTGCGGATGAAATCGAAGAAATAGGGCAGGCGTTCGAAGAACTTGCCGGCATTCGCGTCGTTGGCGAATTTCAGCGAGGCGAACAATACGGCGAGGAACACGACGATCGCGATGGCGGTATAGACACGGCGCGTCCGCAGCTGCTGCCGGTAATGCTGCATCATCATCGAAGCGGCCGGACCCAGTCCGCCGTTACTCTGTTCGCTGATATTCGCCATGATCCACGCTCTCTGTTGACGAACGGCGGCGCCTTTCGACGCCGCCGCCAGATACTGTCAGGAAAAATCAGCCGCCGATGACCGACTTACGAGCGTCGATGATCGTCTGGTAGAAGGATGCATCAACCTTGATGTATTCCTTGTTGTCGCCCTGGGTGTACGCCTTAAAGCAATCGTGGTCCTTCTTCGGCAGTTCGAGGAAGAAGGCTTCGACCTTGTCGCGCATGGTCTGCGGCAGCTTATTGGAAACCATCAGCGGACCGTTCGGGATCAGCGGCGACTTCCAGATCTGGACGATATCGTCCATGTCGAGAATGCCCTTGCCGACCATCTGGTGCAGGTTGCCGCCGGTATAACCGTCTTCCCACTTGCCAACGCCCGAACCGAAAGTCGTGCCGGCATCGAACTTCTTGTCGAGAACGGCGAGAACGAGGTTCTCATGACCGCCACCGAAGCCGGTCTCGGAGAAGTATTCCTTCACCGGAGCGCCGATTTCCTTCGGCAGGGCGACGTTCGGGACGAGGTAGCCGGAGGTCGAATCCGGGTCGGCGAAGCCGAGCTTCTTGCCCTTCAGGTCGGCAAGCGTCTTGATGCCCGAATCCTTGCGGGCGACCATGATCGAGTAATAGCCGCTGGAGCCGTCCGACTGGGTATAGGTCAGGATCGGATCGACGGCCTTCGGGTCCTTGATGGCGATCGCAGCGTAGGACGAAGCGCCCATCGAAGCGATGTCGATCGTGCCGCCGAGCAGACCCTGGATGACGCCGTTATAGTCCGGCGACGGGAAGATCTTGACTTCCGGAACGCCGGTTGCGGCCTTCAGGCCGTCAGCGACGCACTGGGTGTTGCGGATCTGGTCGGCTTCGTTTTCCGAGCCATCGAGACCGATGCGCAGAACCTTGACGTCCTGGGCCATTGCGGAGCCTGCGACGACGCTAAGCGCGACGGCAGCGAGAAGAGCTTTCTTCAGCATGGTTGGTCTCCTGTTTCCGGGTTATCCGGGAGGTGGGTCATGAAAAATTGCGCCCTTTACGCGGGCAGACGATCGTCAAGTGCGGGTCTCAGGCCCTGGCGTTCGCCAGCGTGCCGATGCCGCCCGATTCTTGTGGTTTGCTCACTTGAGCGCCGGGAATGTTGATGCTCGTCGAGGTCATCGTCTCGTCGACGCCGGCACCATCCTTGTCGGAGCCGTAGATTTCCTGCACGGCCTCGGCATTGAGCGCCGAGGGCGGACCGTCGAACACGACACTGCCGCCGGCCATGCCGATGATCCGTTCGCAATAGCTGCGGGCGGTATCGAGCGTGTGCAGATTGGTGATGACGGTAATGCCTTCCCGCTCGTTGATGTCACGCAATGCGTCCATCACGATCTTGGCATTGAGCGGGTCGAGCGAAGCGATCGGCTCGTCGGCAAGCAGCATCTTCGGCGCCTGCATCAGGGCACGGGCAATGGCCACGCGCTGCTGCTGTCCGCCGGAAAGCGTGCCGGCGCGCTGCATTGCAGTCTGCTCGATGCCGAGGCGCTCGAGCGCTGCAATCGCAGCCAGACGCTCGTCGTCGGAAAATATGCTGAGCAGGCTCATCATCGTCGAGCGGTGGTTCAGCCGGCCGAGCATGACATTGGTCAAGACGTCGAGGCGCGGAACGAGGTTAAACTGCTGAAAGATCATCGCGCAATCGCGCTGCCAGTTGCGCAGGCCGGCACCTCGCAGTGCCGAAACTTCCAGCCCGTTGAAATGGATCGACCCGGAGCTTGGCTCCTGCAGGCGATTGATCATCCGCAGCAGGGTTGATTTGCCGGCGCCGGACCGGCCGATAATGCCGACCATCTGGCCTTGGGGAATCTCCACGGTGACGGCATTGACCGCTGTGCGGTCGCCGAAACGACGGGTGATATTCCTCAATTCAAACTTCATGTTTTCTAGCCCGTCCAATCCCCTTGGTGGGGATCGGATTAGACTTGGTTGATGAAGCCTGAATGTCGATTCGATGTCAGTTTTGTTACAAGCGTGACGCTTCCGTAACGCTTTCGTTACGGCGCATAGCGCGAGAGAAAGTCCTCGGCCGACAATGCCCGGAAATCATCCAGTGCTTTGCGTAGCTTGAGATGATCCCAGTCCCACCATGCAAGCCGGTCCATGCCCTCGCCGACTTCCTTGGTGAAGCGCTCGCGAATAAGCTTGGCCGGAACGCCGCCGACGATCGTATAGGGCGCCACATCCTTCGACACGACGGCGCCCGCTCCGATCACCGCACCATTTCCGACGGTCACGCCGGGAAGCACCGTGGAGCCGTGGCCGATCCAGACGTCATGGCCGATCGTCACCCGGTTGTCGCGGCGCCACTCGAAGAAATCCGTCTCGTTTTCGGCGTCGTCCCAGTAATTGGCGGCGCGATAGGTGAAGTGATGCAGCGTCGCCCGCCAGGTCGGATGGTTGGTGGCGTTGATACGCACCGATGCCGCCATGTTGACGAACTTTCCGATCGTTGCGCACCAGATCGAGCCATCCTGCATAATGTAGGAATAGTCGCCGATCTCTGCCTCGTCGACGCGGCAGCGTTCGGAGATTTCGGTGTAACGCCCCACCGTCGAGTTGGTGACGGAAGCCGTCGGATGGATCGCGGGCTCCAGCCCGACCTTGACGCTCATGCTGCTATTGCCTTTCGGGGAGAGAACTTGGCGACATCGAGAATGCGGTCGGCCACCGCCTCGCGCACTTCCTCGTCATGGAAAATGCCAAGCATGGCGACGCCCTCCCGCTTCTTCGACGCGATCATCTCGACGACGACGCGGCGGTTGGTGGCGTCGAGCGAGGCGGTCGGCTCGTCGAGAAGCAGAATGCGGTGGCTGGTGATGAAGCCGCGGGCGATGTTGACGCGCTGCTGTTCGCCACCGGAGAACGTCGAGGGCGGCAGCGACCACAATTCGCGTGGCAGATTGAGTTTGGACAGAAGCTCGGCTGCCTTCTCCCTGGCTTCAACCGCCTCGACGCCCCGGGCGACGAGCGGTTCGGCGACGACATCGATCGCTGCCACACGCGGCACGGTGCGCAGGAACTGGCTGACATAACCCATCGTATGCCGCCTGACATCGATGATCGTGCGCGGGTCGGTGCTGGCGATATCGACGATCCTGTCCTTGTGCTCGACGAGGATCTGGCCGGCATCCACGGCATAGTTGCCGTAGAGCATTTTCAGGATCGAGCTCTTGCCGATGCCCGACGGACCGCCGAGCACGACGCATTCGCCACTGGCGACGGAAAAATTCACGTCCTTGACGACCGGCAGCTTGATGCCGTCGCGTAAGTGCATGGTGAAGCTCTTGAAGACTTCCGAGACGACGAGGGGAGTGGCCATGGTCACGGTCCTATACTTGCAAAATCGAGGAGACGAGCAACTGGGTATAGGGCTCGCGCGGATCGTCGAGCACCCGGTCGGTCAACCCATGCTCGATCACGTGCCCGTCCTTCATAACCATCATCCGGTGGGACAGCAGCCTGGCGACCGCAAGGTCATGGGTCACGACGATTGCGGCCAGCCCCAGATCGTTGACGAGACCGCGAACGAGATCGAGCAGGCGCGCCTGAACGGACACATCAAGGCCGCCGGTCGGCTCGTCCATGAACACGAGACGCGGGCCGGTGACGAGATTGCGGGCGATCTGCAGGCGCTGTCGCATGCCACCGGAAAAGGTACGCGGCTGATCGTCGATACGGTCGGCGGAGATTTCCACCCGGCCGAGCCAGTCGGTCGCAGTCTCGCGGATTTTTCCGTAATGCCGGTCGCCGACCGCCATCAGTCGCTCGCCGACATTGGCCCCTGCAGACACCGTCATGCGCAGGCCGTCGGCCGGGTTCTGGTGCACGAAGCCCCAGTCGGTGCGCATCAGGAAGCGGCGTTCGGCCTCGCTCATGCGGTAGAGGTCGCGGAAGCCGCCATCGCGCATCCGGTATTCGACGCTGCCGGCTGTCGGCATTAGTCGGGTGGAGAGGCAGTTGAGCAGCGTCGTCTTGCCGGAACCGGATTCGCCGACGATGGCGAGTGCTTCGCCGGGCCAGAGTTCGAAATTGACATCCTTGCAGCCGATCCGGCTGCCGTAGAATTTCGAGACACCGCTGACTTTGAGGAGAGGATGGTCACTCATTCTGCGGCCTCCTGGTTCGGGGCGAGCATGGCGCCGACATGGCCATTGTCGCGACGGTCTTCGCAATGGTCGGTATCGGAGCAGACGAACATCCGTCCGCCCTTGTCGTCGAGAATGACTTCATCGAGATAGACGCCATGCGCGCCGCAAAGCGCACAGTCCTGCTCGAATGTCTGGATCTCGAACGGGTAGTCCTCGAAATCCAGGCTGACGACTTCCGTATGCGGCGGCACCGCATAGATGCGTTTCTCGCGCCCGGCGCCGAACAGCTGCAGCGCATCCGACATATGCATTTTCGGGTTGTCGAATTTCGGGGTCGGCGACGGGTCCATCACGTATCGGCCATCCACCTTGACCGGATAGGCATAGGTTTTCGATATGCGGCCGTTGATCGCGATATCCTCGTAAAGCTTCACATGCATGAGGCCGTATTCCTCCAGCGCATGCATCTTGCGGGTCTCTGTCTCGCGCGGCTCGAGGAAGCGCAAAGGCTCGGGGATAGGCACCTGATAGACAAGGACCTGTCCTTCCGTGAGCTTCTGCTCAGGGATCCGGTGGCGCGTCTGGATGATCGTCGCATCCTTCGTATGCGTCGTCACCGCGACGTCGGCGACCTTCTGGAAGAAGGCGCGGATGGAGACGGCATTGGTCGTGTCGTCTGCGCCCTGGTCGATCACCTTCAGCACGTCTTGCGGTCCGATGATCGAAGCCGTCACCTGCACGCCGCCGGTCCCCCAGCCATAGGGCATCGGCATTTCACGTGAGGCAAACGGCACCTGGTAGCCGGGAATGGCGATCGCTTTCAGGATCGCGCGACGGATCATCCTTTTCGTCTGCTCGTCGAGATAGGCGAAGTTGTAGGTGGCGAGATCGGCACTCATTCGGCGGCATCCTTCATCTCGTTATCGGCATTGCGGGAAGCCTCGATATCGGCGCGCATCTTGCGCACCATCGCGAGTTCCGCCTGGAAGTCGACGTAATGCGGCAGCTTCAAGTGTTCGACGAAGCCGGTCGCCTGAACGTTGTCGGAATGCGATATGACAAATTCCTCGTCCTGCGCCGGCGCGGTAACGTCCTCGCCGAGTTCTTCGGCGCGAAGCGCCCGGTCGACGAGCGACATCGACATCGCCTTTCGCTCGCTCTGTCCGAACACCAGGCCATAACCTCGGGTAAACTGTGGGGGCGCCTTGGACGAGCCCTTGAACTGGTTGACCATCTGACATTCGGTGACGCGGATGCGGCCGAGCGAGACGGAAAAGCCGAGTTCCGGCACATCCATCTCCACCTCTACCTCGCCGATGCGGATCTCGCCGACGAACGGATGGTTACGGCCGTAACCGCGCTGCGTGGAATAACCGAGCGCCAGCAGAAAACCCTCGTCGCCGCGAGCCAGTGCCTGAAGCCTCAGGTCACGGCTCATCGGAAATTCCAGCGGTTCGCGAGTCAGGTCGCCTGCCTGATGATCGAGGGGAAGTTCGCCGTCCGCTTCGATCAGGCCCTCATGCGCAAGGATGTCGGAGACGCGGATGATCTCCTCTCCGGTTGCTTCCCTGACTGCCGGCTCGTCGACCGCCTCGTCGGAGAGAAGCGAAGGGTCGAGCAGGCGGTGGGTATAGTCGAAGGTCGGGCCGAGCAACTGGCCGCCCGGAAGATCCTTGTAGGTGGCGGAGACGCGGCGCTCGACATGCATCTCGGCCGTATCCAGCGGCACCGAGTTGCCGAAACGTGGCAAAGTGGTGCGGTAGGCACGCAGCAGAAAGATCGCCTCGATCAGGTCGCCGCGCGATTGGCGTACTGCAAGCGCTGCAAGCGAGCGGTCGTAAAGCGAAGCCTCCGCCATCACGCGATCGACGGCCAGGCCCAGCTGTTCGGCAACCTGTTCGATCGTAAGGGAAGGGAGCGAACGATCGCCCCGGCGCCGGTCGGCGAGAAGCCGGTGGGCATTGTTGATGGCGGCTTCGCCACCCTTGACGGCAACATACATGGTCTACTCTCCTTGGGGCTTAAGCCGCGATCTTCGTCGTGCGAGGCAGGCACAGGAAGCTGCGGCCGGCAGTCAGGATCACATCGATACCGCGTGGAAACAGCGGACGGTTGTCAGCCCACAAACGCAGGAAGGCTTCGGGCACGCCGTCGATTTCCACAGCCTTCGTCTGAAGGATGCCCGGTCCGGACAGGGTGAATGTCTGGCCTTCTCCGAGTGCGGTCACTTCGATGACCAGTGTTGTCGACCGGTCTGGATATTCCTGCGTCCCCAGCGAGAAGAGGCCAAACGAAGAAAGTGCGGTTCCTGCCTCGACGAAGGCGAAGCGCGCCTCGGCCTTCTCGCGCGTCACCGGCGCACCGGAATGGAAGCCGATCCATTCGGCAACGGCCGATTTGGAAAAGCCGGCGCTCAGCCATGTCGGCGTGTCGTGATCGCAGAGGGTCAGCGCGATGGCGCCTGCTGCAGGCCGGAGCGGTTCGGGTTGGCCGGCGTCGTAATCGACGGTGTGGATCGATCCCGGTCTTGCCATCCCATCCATCAGCATGCGGAAGACGCCCTGGGATTCAAACACCGGGTTGGAGAACCCACCGGAAAAAGCTTCTGTACTGCCAGCCATCAGTCGTCACCTCGAACCATGGTGAAGAAATCGACGCGGGTCGCGGCGGTCTCTTCTGCCTTTGCCTTGTCTTCGGCCGCAATTCTTGTCTCGACAGGGGCGAGCAGGGCATTTTCGACGAAATCGCGCGTCGCCTCTTCCTGCCAGAGCGCATCGAAGATCGCTGCCAGCCTTGCCTTTTCCTTGTCGGTGCCAAGCGACTGCGCGTGACCGATTGTGCCGGACGCAAGCGCCACGGTCGCGCGCGTCACGGTCGCTTCGCCGAGATTGAATGGGCTTCCGCCTCCGCCGATGCGCCCGCGCACCATGACCAACCCGGTTTCCGGGCCGCGGACCGGCTTCGTCTCCGGCCTGTCTGTTAACGCCTCCCATACGGCGCGCAGTTCGTTCGGCGTCGCGCCGGCGAGAAGGGAAGCGCACCGGCGGCGGCCTGCCTGTTCGGGCGGCTGGGTCTGCTCTGCAGGGTTCATGGCCAATCTCCAAAATGTCTATTGATATAGACAACTATACAAGATAACCTAGCCATAACTTTTGGATATAACAAGCGTGTGACATGGATATGCAGGAAGTGGCCGTTCGCCGGCAGAATGGAGTGGCGCTCTGGCGGCAGATTGCCGATCGGATACGGTCGGCCATCGCCGAAGGTGACTATGATGCCGCCGGAAAGGTACCGCCCGAAGTGATGCTTGCGGAGCAGTTCGGCGTCAACCGCCACACCGTGCGCAGTGCACTGGCGGCGCTTGCGCAAGAAGGTATCGTTCAGGCGGTGCAGGGTCGAGGAACACTGATCCTGCGCAAGGAGAGGCTGAACTTTCCGATTTCACGGCGCACGCGCTTCAGCCAGGGCATTGGTGATCAGGCAAGGGAGAAGGAAGCCATCCTGCTCGCCTCTTTCGAGGAGGCGGCGACCGCTGATCTTGCCAGGCGGCTGCAATTGCCTGCTGGCACCCGGCTCATTCGTGTGGAGACCGTGAGAAAGGCGGATCGCCGGCCTGTATCGCGCGCCACGGCCTGGTTTCCGGCGGATCGTTTCGCGGGAATTGCCGATGCCTATCGCCACAGCGGATCGATCACCGCGGCTTTTGCAGCATTGGGCCTGACCGACTATGTGCGCGTCTCCACCGAGATCACCGCCGTCCATGCCGACAATGACGATCTCTCGTCGCTGGAACTCTCGCCCGGCGCGATCATACTCGTCACGCGAGCGCTGAATGCCGATCCGGATGGCGTACCGGTCCAATATGCCGTCAGCCGCTTTCCGGCCGACGCGGTGCAGTTTACGATCGAGAATTGAGAAGGCGGAAACGGAAAACGCCAGTCGCAGTTTCCTGTCGGCTGGCGCAGATCATCATCTGGAATTGGCGCTTAGTGAGCGCCTGACATGTCTCCGAGCACGTCCTTGGAAGCAACCGTCGAGTCGGCGTTGAGCTTGTAGACCATCGGAACGCCGGTCGCGAGATTGACGTTGAGGATCTCTTCCTTGCTCAGCTTGTCGAGCACCATCACCAGCGAGCGCAGCGAATTGCCATGGGCAGCAACCAGAACCTTCTCGCCGCGCAGCACGCGGGGCAGGATCTCGGTCAGGTAATAGGGCCAGACGCGGGCACCGGTGTCGCGCAGGCTTTCGCCGCCCGGAGGCGGCACGTCATAGGAACGGCGCCAGATGTGGACCTGCTCTTCGCCCCACTTGGCGCGTGCGTCGTCCTTGTTGAGGCCCGATAGATCGCCATAGTCGCGTTCGTTTAGCGCCTGATCGCGGATCGTCTGGAGGTCAGGCTGGCCGACCTTGCTGAGCACGATCTTCAAAGTGTTCTGCGCGCGCTGCAGATCCGAGGTGAAGGCGATGTCGAATTTGATGCCGGTATCGGCAAGTGCCTGACCGCCGGTTTCGGCTTCCTGGATGCCGAGCGGCGTGAGATCAGGATCCTTCCAGCCGGTGAACAGGTTTTTGAGATTCCAGTCGCTCTGGCCGTGGCGAACGAGGACGAGAGTACCGCTCATGAATGACCTCCGAATATTATTGATTTGAGAGCCCGAGCACGTCGAGCATC
Organism: Aliirhizobium sp. YIM B11859; assembly: GCF_057163345.1. Classification (NCBI taxonomy): domain Bacteria; kingdom Pseudomonadati; phylum Pseudomonadota; class Alphaproteobacteria; order Hyphomicrobiales; family Rhizobiaceae; genus Aliirhizobium; species Aliirhizobium sp. YIM B11859. Next base: position 1,027,233 of record NZ_JBXHAY010000002.1, on the reverse strand, counting down.
GAATATTGACCGGGCTTCTTATCGCGCGCCCAAAGGGCTGCTGCAACTGCCCCGCGCGCGAAAATCGAGCGATCACGGGCACTGTGCGACAATGTAACCAGCTCGCCTTCGCCTGCCAGGATCACGGAATGGTCGCCGACGACCGAGCCGCCGCGCAGCGTCGCAAAGCCGATCGAACCGCCGGGGCGCGGGCCGGTATGGCCGTCGCGAACCCGCACCGACTGGCTCGAAAGGTCGATATTGCGCCCCTCGGCGGCTGCCTGGCCCAAAAGCAGGGCCGTGCCGGAAGGCGCGTCGACTTTGTGCTTGTGGTGCATCTCGACGATCTCGATATCCCAACCATCGGCCGGAAGCGCCCGTGCAGCCTGTTTCGCCAGCACGCCGAGAAGATTGACGCCAAGGCTCATATTGCCGGATTTGACCACCCGCGCATGCCGGCCGGCGGCGGCGAATTTTGCCTCGTCTGAGGTCGAGCAACCCGTCGTTCCGATCACGTGCACGATGCGTGCCTGGGCGGCAAGTCCCGCAAAGGCGACGCTGGTGGCCGGTGTGGTGAAATCGACCACGCCCTCGGCATCCAGAAAGCCCTTGAGCGGATCACTGGTCACCGCAATACCGATTGGCCCGACACCGGCAAGTTCGCCCGCATCCTTGCCGACGAAGGGCGACCCGTCGCGGGCGATCGCTGCATGAAGGATGACGCCGGGCGTCTCATGTATGACCCGGATAAGGGTTTGGCCCATTCGTCCGCCGGCACCCACCACCACCAGCTTCATGTCACCATTGCTCATGTCTATCCGTATTCCTGCCTGGTCAGTGCTGTGACGGTGCCTGAAGATTGTTGAGGCGAGCGTAAAGACCCTGTTTCCGCTGCGCAAGCTCTTCATGGCTGCCTTCTTCGACAACCCGTCCGTCCTGCATCACCACGATCTTGTCGGCGTTGACGACGGTCGAAAGGCGGTGCGCGATGACGATGACGGTACGGCCGCGCATCGCTGTGTCGAGCGCCTTCTGCACGGCCGCTTCCGACTCGTTGTCGAGGGCCGAGGTTGCCTCGTCGAGAAGCAGGATCGGGGCATTGCGTACCAGCGCGCGGGCAATCGAAAGCCGCTGCCTTTGGCCGCCGGAGAGCGTTACGCCATTTTCGCCGACAGGCGTGTCGTAACCTTGAGGCTGCGCGATAATGAAGTCATGCGCATGTGCAAGCTTTGCCGCCTCCTCGACTTCCGCATCCGTGGCCTCAGGCCGGCCGTAGCGGATATTGTCGCGGATCGAGCCCTCGAAAAGATAGGGCTGCTGCGACACATAGGCGAGCTGGTGGCGCAACGAGGACTTGGTGACTTCGGCGATGTTTTGGCCGTCCACCAGGATCTGCCCTTCGGCCGGATCGTAGAAGCGCGGAATGAGGTTGATGATCGTCGACTTGCCGGCGCCGGACGGGCCGACCAGAGCGGTGGTTTTGCCGCCCTCGGCAACGAGGTTGACGCCCTGCAGGATCGGAGAACCGGCCGCATAGGAAAACACCACGTCCTTGAGCTCGACCTTGGCCTCGGTGATGGCAAGGTCGGCGGCACCAGGCTTCTCGCGTTGTGCCGGCTGAAGGTCGAGAAGCGCGTATATCATCTGTGCATTGACCACGGCGCGGTCCATCTGAACCTGCAGCTTGGCAAGCCGGCGGGCCGGATCATAGGCCATCAGCAGCGCGGTCACAAAGGAGAAGAAGGCGCCCGGCGGCACATTGGCGTAGATCGAGCGGAACGCCGCATAGGCGAGCACGCTGGAAATCGCAAAGCCGGCGAAGGTTTCCGTCAGTGGCGACGTCCGCTCAGAAAGACGCGCAATCCGGTTGGAACGGGCTTCGGCGGTGTGGATGATCTTGTTGACCTTGAGCTCCAGCTCCTGCTCCATGGTGAAGGCCTTCACCACCGAGATGCCCTGCACGGTTTCCTGCATGGCGCCGAGAACACGACTGTTGATCTCGACCGATTCACGCGTTGCAAGCCTCAACCGGCGCGACACGTAGCGAAGCGCGTAAAGCAGCGGAGGCGCGACTGCAAAGACGATCAGCGACAGAACCCAGTCCTTGGAGATCATCACGGCGACCAGCGAGACGAGCGTCAGCAGGTCCCGGGCGGTCGACGTGACGGTGAGGTTCATCACGTCGCGTATGCCGGCAATGTTCTGGCTGATCTGGGCCGCCAGGTGCGAGGAACGCGCTTCGGAAAAAAAGCCGACCGACAAGGTCATCAGATGGCTGTAGAGCCGGCGCTGATAGCGTGCGACGATGTTGTTGCTTATCTTCGAAAGGGCCACGGCCTGTCCATAGGTGGCAAAGCCGCGCAGCACGAAGGCGGCAAGGATCGAGCCGCAGATAAGCCAGACGATATCTGCCCGCTTGTTGGCGAACGCCTCGTTGACCACGGACTCCATGATCCATGCCGTGAACGCGGTCGATAGAGCCACCACGATCAGACAGCTGATGGCGAAAACGTAACCGCGGACGTGATCGCGGCCGTTTTCCGAAATGATGCGCTTCAGGACGCTGACAACAGTAGTGGAGTCAACGTGGCGCTTTTTGTCTTTTTCGGCCTTCAATGGAAAGTCCCAATTCGGCAGGATTGCTGCGTAGTTTCAGAAGGGGCTTGTTAACCCCTTGCTTGTGGTTTTGCCAGCCAACCCTGCCGGATTCGTTAACGGTGTGACTTTCCGGCATTCACCGGCGCCAGCAGCGGCCTTCCGTCGCAATCCCATAGGCGCCCGGGGTGCGGGCATAGCTGGCGAGACCTGCCAGTGCCGCCTGCGGATGCGTGACGACGAAAGTCGGGATCGTCTTCATCAGGTCCTTGTGCGGCGCCTTGTCTTCGAACGCGGCGCGGAAGAACGGCTTTTTCAATTCCGGCAGGATTTTCGGCGAAATGCCGCCGCCGAGGAAAACGCCGCCGCGTGCCATGAAGATCAGCGCAAGATCGCCAGCCAGACGGCCGAGATAAGTGACGAAAAGCTCGAGTGCTTCCGCGGCCTGGCCGTTCTTGCCGCCAAGGCCCGCTTCGGTCACGTCCGCCGGGCTCTTGATGCTGGGGGAAACGCCATCGGCTGCGCAGACGGCGTCGTAGATGTGCAGAAGTCCGCGCCCGGAAATGATTTCCTCGGCCGAAACACGCCCTTCAATGGTGACGAGATGCGGGAAGATCTCGAGGTCCCGCGGGGTGCGCGGTCCTATATCCACATGGCCGCCTTCGCCCGGCACAGGGAACCATGTCTCCTGCGCGTGAAGCAGGCCGGCTACGCCGAGACCCGTGCCGGGGCCGAGCACGACGCGGGTTGCGTCGACGGCCGGCAGCGGCGCGCCGATGGTTTCCCGATCGCCATCCTTCAGCGTGGCGATCGCAAGCGCCTGGGCCTCGAAATCGTTGAGCACCAGAACGGCGTCGAAACCGAGTTCGCCGATCATTTTTTTCGGCCTGACGACCCAGTCGCAATTGGTCAGGTCGATCTCGTCGCCGTCGATCGGGCCGGCAATGGCAAGGATCGCCGAGCGCGGCTTGGGCAGGTCGGGATTGTTGAACACCTTCTCGACGATCGCATCATCGATCGTCTCATAGTCCGCTGTCTGGACATGGACGAAATCCGTTGCCTTGGTTTCGGCATCGGCAAGAATGGAGAAGCGGGCATTGGTCCCGCCGATATCTCCGATCAGGATAGGGAAAGGCAATGTGTCGGATTGAGCTTTGGCCATGGTGAACGGATCTCGCGGATTATTGAAAGTCGATGAGATGTTCTGCGGTGGCGCGGTTGAGCGCCATCGGAATGTCGTAGACGGTTGCAAGCCGGGTCAGGGCCTTGACGTCGACGTCGTGAGGCAGGGCGGAAAGCGGGTCGATGAAAAAGACCAGCATGCCGACCTCGCCGGTCGCGATCATCGCGCCGATCTGCTGGTCGCCGCCAAGCGGACCGCTTTTCAGCGGCGTGACGTCGAGGCCGGGACATGCATCCAGCACACGGCCGCCGGTTGTACCCGTCGCGACGATGCGAAATTTCGCAAGCGCCGCCTGATGCTGGCGGGCGAAATCCGTCATCTCATCCTTTTTCAGATCATGCGCGATCAGCGCAATGCAAGGCTTGGACGTTTCCAAATGCCTTCCTCCCCTCCTGCCCCTGCACGCAAACCGATCCGGCGGGCTTGCCGCCTGTCTAATAACGATCGATCAGCACGCTAAGACTTTGATTTCAAACATCGAGCCTTGGCAAATATCAATAAAAGTCACAGTTCGATGTCAGGGTTCTAGCGCGCTCGAAGAGATATGGGAAGGCTTGCATGCACCATTGCCGCACCGGCCGCGGCCGCAGTGTCTCAGCGCAGCGGACGTTGGCGTGGCAGCGGCACGTTCGAAGGGACTTGCGTCGGATCGGAGACGATGGGATCGGCTGATACTGCCGCGGCCGGCAGGGCGGGCTGGCTGGAATAGGCCATGGCCGGACCGCCATAGGTGGCGTCCTGCTCGGACCGCGATGGTGCCGCAAGCACCGCCGTGCAGGCCTTGGGCAGATCGGACAGCATCACCTGCCGTGGCTTGACCGGCTTCTTGTTCGGATCGGCCGGCTTCGGCGGCGCCCATGGCTCCGGGCCGAACCACCAGGCCAGCGCCTTGCTGTTGCAGTCGTCGGTGGCAGGCGTGGCGGCCTGGCGCTCGCAGCCGGCAGCCCCCGGCGGGCAGTTCATCCGGATATGGAAATGCTCGTCATGGCCGTAGACCGGCCGCACCTTGCCGAGAAGGCTGCGGTCGCCCGTCCAGGTTTCGCAGAGCTTCTTCTTGATCGCCGGATTGACGAAGACGCGCTGTACCTGCGGATAGCTCGCCGCCTGCATGACCAGCCGTGCATGGGTATCGGTCCATCGGCGGTTATCGACCGTCAGGAACTTGCTCTTGTCGAGCATCGACGTAAACGGCAGGTTTTCCCGCTGCTCCACGCTCATCGCCTGCGCCGGCTTCGGCGTGAACCACACGTCGGCATCGAGGCCGATCTGGTGCGAGGCATGGCCATTGATCATCGGGCCGCCGCGCGGCTGTGAAATATCGCCGACCAGAATGCCGCTGCCCCAGCCTAATTGGGCGGCATCGCCGGAAAACTGTTCGAGCAGCGCGATCATCGCGGGATTGCCCCAGCGGCGGTTGCGCGACAGGCGCATCGCCTGCCAGGTCGGTCCATCCGTCGGCAGCGCCACCGCGCCCGACATGCAGCCCTTGGCATAAAAGCCCATTGGCGCGGGAGATGCCGCATTCGGCAATCTGACGGCACCGAACAATTGCTTGGCGGTCTTCGCCTCCTGGGCCAGAGCCATGTCGGCCAAAGAACCAAAGAGCGTTACCGCCGCCGTCAGCCCGAGGACCGCCTTCGAGATCGATTTCATATGCATCCGCCGCAAATCACTTCCGCTGTGATCTTAATCTGAAATGCGATTTTGGTGAAATGGAGATCGGCGCCCGCCGAACGAACGTAGTGGTGCGCGCGATAAATCGCTTGTGAGTGGACGCTCCTGTTTTTTGCCCTCTTTTGCCCTATGCTTCGCTGCAACAAACTAGTCGAGAAGGAATATTGCATGGATTTGGCGCGTCTGCAGAAGGGTCTTGCAATCGTCCTGGCGGCCTCGGCCATCGCATCATGGGCGGTGGCCGATGAGGTGAAGCAGGAACCGAACTGGCGATACGGCATGGCCGTAATCGGAAACCTGCAGCTGCCGGCGGATTTCAAGCAGCTTCCCTATGTCGACGTGAACGCGCCAAAGACCGGCGAGCTTCGTCTGGCGGATGAGGGGACGTTCGACAATCTCAACATGGTGATAGACAGGGGAGCCGCGGCCTCCGGGCTCGGCATGATCTACGATACGCTGATGAAGCGTTCGGAAAACGAGGTGTTCGGCACCTATGGATTGCTGGCAGAGGCGGTCTCTTATCCCGACGACATGTCCTCCGTCACCTTCCGCCTGAGGGCAGAGGCGAAATGGGCCGACGGCGAACCTGTTACCCCGGACGACGTTGTCTTCAGCATGACGATGCTGAAGGAAAACAGCGCCTTCTATTCCGGCTATTACCGCCATGTTTCTGCGGTTGAAAAGACGGCCGAGCGTGAGGTGACCTTCCGTTTCGACGAAAAGGACAACAAGGAACTGCCATCGATCGTCGGTGATTTTCCGATCATGCCCAAGCATTGGTGGGAGGGTTCTGACGCCAAGGGCCAGAAGCGCGACATCACCCGCACGACGCTGGATGCCCCGATGGGATCAGGCCCTTACAAGATTGCGTCCGTCCAACCGGGGTCCAGCATCCGTTACGAATTGCGCGACGACTACTGGGGCAAGGATCTGCCGATCAATCGCGGCCAGTATAATTTCCGCAATGTCAGCTACACGTATTTTTCCGATAGCGATGTCGAGTTCGAGGCATTCCGGGCAGGCAACGTCGACTACCGTCGCGAAAACAGCTCGAGCCGCTGGGCGACACGATATGATTTCGATGCGGTCAAGGATGGCCGGGTCACCCGCGAGGCTCTGACCAATCCCTTTAAGGCAACCGGGATCATGCAGGCGCTGGTTCCCAACATGCGTCGCGACCAGTTCAAGGACGCGCGGGTCCGCGAAGCCCTGAACTATGCGCTCGACTTCGAGGATCTCAACAAGAACCTCGCCTATGGTGGCCTGAAGCGTGTCGACAGCTTCTTCTGGGGAACTGAACTGGCATCCTCCGGCCTGCCTCAGGGCAAGGAGCTCGAAATCCTTGATGAGTTGAAGGACAAGGTGCCGGCAGCAGTCTTCACCACGCCTTATGCGAACCCTGTCGGAGGCGATCCGAACAAGGTGCGCGACAACCTGCGCAAGGCCGTCGGCCTGTTCAAGGAGGCCGGCTGGGAACTCAAGGGCAATCGCATGGTCAATGCGAAGACCGGCCAGCCGATGAGTTTTGAGATCCTCTTGAATAGCGCCGGCATGGAGCGCTCGGTCAATCCCTTTGTCGCCAGCCTCAAGAAGATCGGCGTTGATGCCCGCCTGCGCACCGTGGATGCCTCGCAATATATCAACCGCACCCGCAGCTTCGACTATGACATGATCTGGTCTGTCTGGGGCCAGACGATGAACCCCGGCAACGAACAGGCCGAATACTGGGGCTCACAGTCGAAGGACCGGCAGGGTTCGCGAAACTATGCAGGCATTGCCGATCCAGCGGTCGATGCGCTGATCAGGAAGATCGTCTTCGCCCCGAACCGCGATGATCAGGTCGCAGCGATCAAGGCGATGGACCGGGTCCTGCTGGCAAATCACTACGTCGTGCCGCTCTTTTATTCCGGTGAGGAAAAGATCGCTTATTGGAACAGGCTTGCCCATCCGCAAACGCTGCCGGAATATGGCATCGGTTTTCCCGATGCATGGTTTGCCAAGCAGCCTGCCAAGTAAGATGCTTGCGCCTTCAAGCCCAGCTGTTCCAAATGGCCGGATTGATTCGCTCGAAAACGAAGGAAAACCGATTGATCCTTGCGCGGACCCGCGGTGAAATGCTCGACGCCTTGACCCTGCATATCATCGGCAGGCAGCTCTGATGGGCGCCTATATCCTTCGCCGCCTGCTTCTGATGATCCCGACCATCGTCGGCATCATGGCGATCTCGTTTCTCGTCGTGCAGTTTGCGCCGGGCGGCCCGGTCGAGCAGGTGATCGCCCAGATCCAGGGGCAGGATACGGGCGACCGGCTATCCGGTGGTGGCAACGATCTGGCAGCGCAGGGCGGCGGCAACGAGCAGGGCTATCGCGGCGCACAGGGCCTCGATCCGGATTTCATCAAGAAGCTCGAGCAGCAGTTCGGCTTCGACAAGCCGCCGCTCACCCGCTTCCTCGACATGATGTGGAACTATATCCGCTTCGATTTCGGCGAGAGCTTCTTCCGCAACACGCCGGTGATCGATCTCATCCTCGACAAGCTGCCGATCTCCATGTCGCTCGGCTTCTGGATCCTGATCGTCTCCTACCTGATCTCCATCCCGCTCGGCATCCGCAAGGCGGTCAAGGACGGATCGAGCTTCGACATCTGGACCTCGGGCGTCATCATCGTCGGTTATGCAGTGCCGAGCTTCCTGTTCGGCATCCTCCTGATCGTCCTGTTCGCCGGCGGCTCCTTCTTCGACTGGTTCCCCTTGCGCGGCCTCGTCTCCGACAATTTCGATGAGCTGACCTGGTGGCAGAAGATCGGCGATTATTTCTGGCACCTGACCCTGCCGCTGATCGCCATGTCGCTATCGGCCTTCGCCACCACGACACTCCTGACGAAAAATTCCTTCATCGACGAAATCAAGAAGCAGTATGTCACGACGGCCCGCGCCAAGGGGTTGACCGAACGGCAGGTGCTTTACGGTCATGTCTTCCGCAATGCCATGCTGATCGTCATTGCCGGTTTCCCGGGCGCCTTCATCTCGGCCTTCTTCACCGGTTCGCTGCTGATCGAGACGATCTTCTCGCTGGATGGCCTCGGCCGTCTCGGCTATCAGGCGATCCTCGGGCGGGATTATCCGATCGTCTTCGGCACGCTTTATATCTTCTCGCTGATGGGCCTCGTCGTGAACCTCATCTCCGACCTGATCTATACCTGGATCGATCCGCGCATCGATTTCGAGCGGAGGGATGTCTGATGAACGCCCCATCCGTCGCCGCCCCGGCAGAAATCACGCCGCCGGCAAAACGCCCTTTCCTGTCGCCGACAACCAGGCGCAGGCTCGCCAATTTCCGCGCCAACAAGCGCGGCTTCTGGTCCTTCTGGATCTTCATGATCCTGTTCGTCCTGAGCCTGTTTGCCGAATTGATCGCCAATGACCGGCCGATCGTCGCCTCCTACAAGGGCGAGATCCTCTATCCGGTGCTTGTCGACTATCCGGAGGAGAAATTCGGCGGCTTTCTCGCGACCACAGATTATCGCTCCGATTTCATCCAGGAAGAGATCAATGCCAATGGCTGGATGATCTGGCCGCCGATCCGCTATTCCTACCAGACGGTCAATTCGCAGATCCCCCATTCGGCCCCGACCAAGCCCTTCTGGCTGATGGCGAAGGAAGATCGCTGCAAGGCCTATCCGCAGGGCGACCGCGATCCGAACTGCATCACCGGCAATCTCAACTGGCTCGGCACCGACGATCAGGCGCGCGACGTCATGGCCCGGATGATCTATGGTTTCCGCATCTCCGTCCTGTTCGGTCTGGTACTGACCATTTGCTCGGCGGTGATCGGTGTCGGTGCCGGCGCCGTGCAAGGGTATTTCGGCGGCTGGACCGATCTCCTGATGCAGCGCTTCATCGAGATCTGGTCGGCCATGCCGGTGCTTTATATTCTATTGATCATCGCCTCTATCCTGCCGCCGGGCTTCTTCATTCTGCTCGGTATCCTGCTGCTCTTCTCCTGGGTCAGCCTCGTCGGAGTGGTGCGGGCAGAATTCCTGCGGGCGCGCAATTTCGAATATGTGAGAGCGGCGCGTGCGCTCGGCGTTGGAAACTGGACGATCATGGTTCGCCACCTTCTGCCCAACGCCATGGTGGCGACGCTCACCTTCATGCCCTTCATCCTGTCGGGCTCGATCGCCACGCTCACTTCGCTCGACTTCTTGGGGTTTGGCATGCCGCCCGGCTCGCCGTCGCTGGGCGAGATGATTGCCCAGGGCAAGAACAATCTCCAGGCGCCCTGGCTGGGTCTGACTGCCTTCTTCACCATGTCGATCATGTTGTCTCTGCTGATTTTCATCGGCGAGGCGGTGCGCGATGCCTTCGACCCCCGCAAGACGTTCCGGTGATATGATGACAGAAGCACTTCTTTCCGTCCGGGATCTGTCCGTCGCCTTCCATCCGGGGGAGACGGAAACGCTTGCCGTCGATCGCGTCTCCTTCGAAATCAGACCCGGCGAAGTGGTCGCCCTTGTCGGCGAATCGGGCTCCGGCAAGTCGGTCTCGGCCAATTCGATCCTCAAACTTCTACCCTATCCGGCAGCGAGCCATCCCTCGGGAGAAATCATCTTTCAAGGCAAGGATCTGTTGAAAGCGTCGGAGGCCGAACTGCGCCGCGTGCGTGGCAACGACATCACGATGATCTTCCAGGAGCCGATGACTTCGCTCAATCCGCTTCACACGATCGAGAAGCAGGTCGGCGAGATCCTCGAAATGCATCAGGGGATGAGGGGGGCCGCCGCTCGCAATCGCATTCTGGAGCTTTTGAACCAGGTTGGCATCCGCGAACCGGAAAAGCGCCTCTCAGCCTATCCGCACGAACTCTCCGGCGGCCAGCGGCAGCGCGTGATGATCGCCATGGCGCTCGCCAATCGGCCGAAACTGCTGATCGCCGACGAGCCGACCACGGCGCTTGACGTCACGGTGCAGGCGCAGATCCTCGAACTGCTGCGCGATCTGAAGGGTGAGCATGGCATGTCCATGCTGTTCATCACCCACGATCTCGGCATCGTTCGCAAATTCGCCGACCGGGTCTGCGTCATGACCAAGGGCAGGATCGTCGAGGAAGGCACGGTCGCCGAAGTCTTCGAACGCCCGCAGCATCCTTATACAAGGCACCTTCTGTCCTCCGAACCGCGCGGAGAGCCGCCGGTCGCCGATCCCGCTCGCGCCGTGGTGATGGAAGCAAAAGATCTGCGCGTCTGGTTCCCGATCAAAGCCGGCTTCATGCGCAAGGTCGTCGATCATGTGAAAGCGGTCGATGGGGTGGACCTGACGCTGCGCGCCGGTGAGACGCTCGGCATTGTCGGAGAATCCGGTTCCGGCAAGACGACGCTCGGCCTAGCGCTGGCCCGCCTGATCGCGTCGGAAGGCCGGATCGTCTTTATCGGTACGGCCATCAACGGTTATTCCTTCAAACAGATGCTGCCCTATCGAAGTCGCCTTCAGGTGGTCTTCCAGGATCCTTTCGGGTCGCTCAGCCCCCGCATGCCGGTGGGCGAGATCATCGCAGAAGGTCTGCGGGTCCATGAGCGCAATCTGTCCGCCGACGAGCGTGATCAGCGCGTTGCCTGGGCGCTGAAGGAAGTCGGCCTCGATCCTGAAACCCGCTGGCGTTACCCGCACGAATTTTCAGGTGGCCAGCGGCAACGTATCGCCATTGCTCGTGCCATGGTGCTTAAACCCCGTTTCGTCATGCTCGACGAACCGACCTCGGCGCTCGACATGACGGTGCAGGCGCAGGTGGTCGATCTCTTGCGCGACCTTCAAGCCAAGCATGACCTGGCCTATCTGTTCATCAGCCACGACCTGAAAGTGGTAAAGGCGCTCGCCAACCATGTCATCGTCATGCGTATGGGCAAGGTGGTCGAGGAGGGGCCGTCCGAAGCCATCTTCCGCGCGCCGAAAGAAGATTATACCAAGGCGTTGATGGCTGCCGCTTTCGACATCGAAGCCGTCGACAACGGTGCCGTCGGCCAGTGATGGAAATGGGGAATTGCCGTGTCTGAAAAAGTGTCCGTCGTTGTCGACCTGAAATTTGACCGCGAAGAGGTCGATCGCGCGCTTGTCGGCGCATTTGAAGGACGCCAGGTTCTTCTCGCATCCGACAGGTCTGCGGATCTCAGCCAGGCACGTTATGCCTTTCTCTGGAAGCCGGATCTCGACCTGTTCGACCGGGCGCCCAATCTGGAAGTGCTGTTTTCCGGCGGTGCCGGCGTCGATGCCATCCTCGCTGTGCCCGGCCTGCCCGATCTGCCGATCGTCCGCTTCGTCGACGAAAGCCTCACCACCCGCATGAGCGAATGGGTCGTGCTGCAGTGCCTCAGCCATCTGAGGCAGGTTCCTGCCTATCTGCGCCAGCAGGCGGGTCGCACCTGGCGGGAACTGCCACAGCCGGAGGCGAAGCAACTGACGGTCGGCATCATGGGCCTCGGCGTGCTCGGCCAGGATTCGGCCCGCAAGCTGAAGGTGATGGGTTTCGATGTCATCGGGTGGTCGCGAACCGCAAAGTCGATTGACGGCATCGAGACCTTCGATGCCGCCGGCCTCGATGAATTCTTGGGCCGCACCGACATTCTCGTCGGGCTTCTGCCACTGACGGATGATACCCGCGGTATCTTCAATACGTCGCTGTTCGCCAGGCTCAGGCAGGGCGGAGCGCTTGGCAAGCCGGTCTTCATCAATGCCGGGCGCGGCGGAAGCCAAGTCGAGACGGATATTGTCGCAGCCCTTGAAGGCGGCGTGCTGGGCGGCGCCTCTCTTGATGTCTTCGAAGTCGAGCCGCTGCCACCGGCAAGTTCGCTCTGGGGCATGGACAATGTCATCCTCACCGCGCATGCCGCAGCGGCCTCGGACATCCGCACATTGTTCACCAATGCCGAAATCCAGATCGAGCGGTTGGAACGAGGCGAGCCGCTGCAGCATGTGGTCGACAGGCAGCGGGGATACTGAGCCTCGATCCGTACCGCGAGCCGCGAACTCTGTCTGGACTTAATCGATTTTTTTCCCGATAAAGCTGCCGGGAGGTGGGAGAGCCGCCTCTTTAGCGAGTTAGGCCGACCGGTCACAGGCGACCGGGACAGGGGCAGGCATGACCAAGACCGATATCGCGACCAGGGTGTATAATCACAGCTGGAAACTCGATCCGATCATCCGCAGTCTGATCGATACCGATTTTTACAAACTTCTGATGCTGCAGATGATCTGGAAATTATATCCGGATGTCGATGCGACATTTTCGGTTATCAACCGAACCACCAGCGTCAAGCTGGCGGACGAGATCGATGAGGGCGCGCTGCGCGAACAGCTAGACCACGCCCGCACCGTCAGTCTTTCCAAGAAGGAGATGATCTGGCTCGCCGGCAACAGCTTCTACGGCCGCAGCCAGATTTTCGAGCCGGAATTCCTCACCTGGCTGTCCACCTACAAATTGCCGGAATACGAACTTCACAAGCGCGATGGCCAATATGAGCTGAACTTCCACGGCAAGTGGATGGATACGACCATGTGGGAAATCCCGGCGCTGGCGATCATCAACGAGATGCGCTCGCGCTCGGCCATGCGGTCGCTGGGCTATTTCACGCTCGACGTTCTGTATGCCCGCGCCAAGGCCCGGATGTGGGAAAAAGTGGAGCGCCTGCGCACGCTTCCCGGCCTCAAGATCTCCGATTTCGGCACCCGCCGTCGCCACAGCTTCCTCTGGCAGCGCTGGTGCGTCGAGGCACTGAAGGAAGGTATCGGCAGCGGCTTCACCGGCACCAGCAACGTTCTGCTGGCAATGGACAGCGATCTCGAAGCCGTCGGCACCAACGCCCATGAGCTTCCCATGGTCGCCGCAGCACTCGCCAACAGTGATGACGAGCTGCGCAATGCGTCCTACCAGGTGCTGAAGGACTGGAACCGGCTCTATCACGGCAATCTGCTGATCGTCCTGCCGGATGCCTTTGGCACTGCCTCCTTCCTGCGCGACGCGCCGGACTGGGTTGCCGATTGGACGGGTTTCCGTCCCGACAGCGCTCCGCCGATCGAAGGTGGCCAGAAGATCATCGACTGGTGGAAGAAGATGGGCCGCGATCCGAAGGAAAAGCTGCTGATCTTTTCCGATGGTCTCGATGTCGATGCAATCATCGACACCTATCGGCATTTCGAGGGCAAGGTGCGGATGAGCTTCGGTTGGGGCACCAACCTCACCAACGACTTTGCCGGCTGCGCGCCGACGGAGATCGACGGGCTGAAGCCGATCTCCGTTGTCTGCAAGGTTACCGAGGCGAACGGACGCCCCGCCGTCAAGCTTTCCGACAATCCCCAAAAGGCGACCGGCGAGCCCGACGAAGTCCGGCGTTATCTGCGCTTCTTCGGCGAAGAGGATCGCGTCGATCAGGCCCTCGTCGTCTGAGCCTGACTGTATCGATGGGACTGGGCGCATAGAAAAGCCCCGCCTCACGGCGGGGCTTCTTGTTGGCAAGAGCCGCTTTATTGAATGACCTGAACGACGGTGTGGGTCTGTGGGTCGACGATCACGCGCTGGTTGTTGACCACGGTGTAAGCATATTGGCTGTTGCTCGGCACCGGCGTCAGTACCACCGTATCCGGCACAGGCTTGCCGACGACGATCGGCTGCTCGATGGTGACCGCCGTGGTAGGGGCGGGTTGTTGTTCGACATAGGTGACCACTTCGCGCGGCGGCGGATCGATCGCCGTGCCGGCAATGGCACCGACGACGCCACCCACAGCAGCACCGACCGGGCCTCCGACGACAGCGCCGGTAACCGCTCCGCCGGCCGCACCGGTCACCGTACCCTGTTGGGCGCTGGCCTGGCCGGCAAGGGTTGCAGCAAGAATTGCACAGGAAGCAAGAATGATCTTTTTCATGGTTCTTCTCCTTTTTGTCTTCCGGCGAAAGAACCCGCTATGTGTCGAAACAGTTCCTCGTCGGGACTCACCTTTGGTTGTCACTTGAAACAATCGGAGAGCGATGGGATGGGGTTGACCTATGTCCGGCAAACCCTCCGGATAGCCTCTACACCACCCTTCGGACTGCTTTTCGCCGCCGCCCTTTGCAATGAGCGGGCCTGGTCAAAGGCTTAACCACGCAAGGAAAAATGGTCGCGATCGGCATCGCGCCTATTGCCAACGGGTCGAGCAAGGCTATTTGCCGGATCAGAAATGGGAGAAGAGCCCGTGGAATATCGCTTTCTGATTGTCGAAGACAGCCTTCTCGTCGCGATGGACATTGAAGAGGCCGTCCAACGCAGCGGACATGACGTCGTCGGCATAGCGCCTGATATGAAGGTGGCGCTGAATTATACCCGCGACACCGATATCGCCTTTGTCGACGTCCGTCTTGCCGATGGCGAGACCGGGCCGGAAATCGCCCGGGTGCTGGCGGAATACGGTATCGTCGTCATCATGATCACTGGAAATCCGGGCGTGGTCGCCTCCGGCGTCAATGGCGTGGTCGGCGTCATGGCCAAGCCGCTGACCGATCAGGCTTCGATGGATCTCATCCAGTTTGCCGTCGATCGCAAGAACGGAAAGCCCGGCGTGCCGCCGGCGCGCTTGAGGCTTTTTCATTGATGCGTTGCCTAGTCCGGCCTGATTGATTAAGTGATCTTCGTCATCAGGCGGAAGCACATATGCGTTTTTTCATTACCGGTACGGCGGGTTTCATCGGCTTTCATCTGGCCCGCAAGCTCCTGCAGGATGGCCACGAAGTTCTGGGCTTCGACGGCATGACGCCGTATTACAGCCTTCGCCTCAAGGAAGCGCGCAATGCTGGCCTCGCCCAGTTTCCCTCCTTCCGTTTTGTTCAGGGCATGCTGGAAGACAAGCCGCTCCTGAATGAAGCGGTAACGGCCTTCAAACCGGATGTGATCGTTCATCTGGCCGCTCAGGCGGGTGTCCGCTACAGCCTTGAAAATCCCAAGGCCTATCTCGATTCCAACCTGATCGGCTCGTGGAATATTCTCGAAATCGCCCGCGAAATCGGCGTCGGCCACCTGATGCTGGCATCGACCTCCTCGGTTTATGGTGCAAATCCCGGTATTCCGTTCCGTGAGACCGACAAGGCCGATGAACCGCTCACCTTCTATGCGGCGAGCAAGAAGGCGATGGAGGTGATGGCCCACAGCTATGCCCATCTCTACAAGGTGCCGACCACCGCCTTCCGTTTCTTCACCGTTTACGGCCCCTGGGGCCGGCCGGATATGGCGCTATTCAAATTCGTCAAGGCGATGCTCGACGGAGAGGAAATTGAGATCTACGGCGAAGGCAGGATGAGCCGTGACTTCACCTATATCGATGATCTCGTCGAATCCATCATCGACCTGTCGGAAGTGCCGCCGGCGGAAGCAAACCGGGTGGCGGATGTCGACACGCTCTCTGCCCAAGGCCCCTTCCGCATCGTCAATGTCGGTGGTGGCCAGCCGGTCGGATTGCTCGATTTTGTCGAGGTCATCGAGAAGGCGATGGGCAGCAAGGCGAAACGCAAGATGCTGCCGATGCAGAAGGGCGATGTTCCGCGCACCTTCGCCAGCCCCGATCTGCTTCTGGCAATTACTGGCCGCAAACCCGAAATCGGCCTTGAAGAAGGCGTCGGCGCTTTCGTCCGCTGGTATCTGGACCATCGCTCCGAAATCGAGTGACGAAAAGCTGCCGATTGGTAAAGCCGCTTCACGTCTCGCGGAGCCGGCTTGCGAATTTCGTCACGCACCCCAGATGAGCACGACTGAAACGTACAAGACCGCAGGTCGCGGTCATTTCAGTGAAACATAGTGCGGCTTGGATTCATTTTTGAAAGACTCTATGTTGCCGGGAAAGGCGGATCACATGGTATCGAAGGTCAAGGGCATGTCAGAGGGTCTTAGAGATGCTCGTATCCTCATGTACAGCCACGATACTTTCGGGCTCGGTCACATCCGCCGCTGCATGACGATCGCCAATCACCTGGTTGAAACCTTCCAGGGTGCGCATGTGCTGATCATATCCGGCGCCACGATTGCCGGGGCCTTCGATTACCGGTCGCGTGTGGACTACGTGAAGATCCCGAGCGTCATCAAGCTGCGCAATGGCGACTACACGTCGATGGACGAGCACATCAATCTGGAAGAGACGCTGGAAATGCGCCAGGCGATCATTCGCCAGACGGCCGAAAGCTTCCAGCCGGATATCTTCATCGTCGATAAGGAACCGCTGGGCCTGCGCCGCGAGGTGGAAGACACGCTCGTCTACCTGAAGAGCCGCGGCACACTGCTCGTGCTTGGCCTGCGGGATGTCATGGATGCGCCGCATCTGCTCGACGCCGAGTGGCGCCGCAACGACGTCATGGCCAAGATCGATCAGCTCTATGACAATGTCTGGGTCTACGGCCCGCCGGATTTCCACGATCCGCTGACCGGGCTTGATGTTCCCGCCTCGCTTCGCCGCAAGATGACCTTTGTCGGTTTCCTGCAGCGTAAGGCCTGGACCCAGCGGAACAAGGACGTACCGAAGACACGTGGCGATTACCTGTTGGTGACCACCGGCGGCGGCGGCGACGGTTACGAGCTCGTCCGCGATGTCATCAATGCCTATCAATCCGATCCGACATCGACGGAAAGAGCGCTGATCGTGCTTGGTCCCTATATGCCCGGCGAGCAGCGCAATGAACTGAAGCAGTCGGCGCAGCAGCATGCCTGTCTTGAGGTGATCGAATTCGATAACCGCATGGAAGATCTGATCTCCAATGCCAGGGCGATCGTCGCCATGGGCGGCTACAACACCTATTGCGAGATACTCTCCTTCGACAAGCCGGCTTTGATCATCCCGCGGATGGTACCACGTCAGGAACAGCTGATCCGCGCCACGCGGGCAACCGAGCTCGGCCTCGTTGCCATGCTGCATCCCGATCAGTCCACCGATGGTCCGACGCTTTCGGCGGCGATCAAGTCGCTTCTGGTCCGCCAGCCGCCATCGGTGACGGCGCCGCACTACCGGCTTGAGGGCCTGCCAAATCTTTCAGCCATCGTTCGCGAATGGCTTGCAGGGCAAAAGCCGGACTATCTATCCGTCGTCGAGAACTGAGACCTCAGCGGCCTTTGCCAAGTGCCGCGCGCAACAGCCGCGCCGTTTCCTGCGCGCCATCCATGTTGAGGTCGATCGAGCCCGAGCGTGGCTGAGCAAGGATCTTTTCGATCCCGGCCGCGACGGCTTGCGCGGTGATTGTCGTTTCCTCGATCATCTCCGCAAGCCCCAGAGCCTTGAGTTTTTCGGCCCGTGCCGTCTGTTCGGTTTCTCCACCAGTGGCGAAAGGAACCAGCAACGCGCCGCAGCCTGCTCTCAGCACGTCACAGACGGTGTTGTAGCCAGCCTGCGAGATCGAAACCTCGGCGCTGCCGAGCAATTGCCGAAAATCGCTGCGGAACCGGAAGACATCCATCCCGGCGCCTCCTTTGGCCGACAGACTGTCGAAGCTTGCCTGATCAAGATTGGGCCCTGTAATGACGCACCAGCGGTCGGGAGAAGCCATCAGGTCTCGCGCAGCAACCGCTGCATCGAGCAGCTTGTGACCGACTGCGCCACCGCCCGCCGAGACGATCACCTTGTATCGCTCGGGCGATGGAACAGGCGCTGCCGGTGCAACGAGGCCCGTATAGAGCATCTTGTCGGCGATCTCGCCGGCCAGCGGAAACGTGTCCTCGATCCGTGTGAGGCTCTGGTCGCCATGCACCAGAACACGGTGAAAGTGCTCTTTCAGCAGAGCCACCGTTTCCTCGTCGCGCCCCGCCTTTTTGTTGACCTGCAGAATGTCGCGGATCGAGGTGAAAAGCAGCGGCTTTGGCTGCATCGCCTTCACTGCGTCGAGAAGTGGCAGAAGCTCGAAACGCATCTGCCGGCGCCCGAAGGGGAAAGCTTCGGTGATGACGATAGCGGGCCGGGTCTCTGCCAGAAGCGCAAGCAATTGCCGGGTGCGTTGTCTCTCGCCGTCGTCATCCAGCGGTGTGCCGCCGACATCCTGCAGTCCCGAAAAGCCTTCGCGCGACGTCACCTCGGGCATCAGCCGGACATGTTTGATACCGGGGCCGGGGAAACCCGGCACAGGCAGTCCACCGGTTACCATGGTCACGTCGAAACCGTCTTCCACAAGGGCCGAGGCGACGAGGCTTGCACGGGCGATATGGCCGATTCCGAGCAGATGCTGGACGTAGAACAACACGCGTGGCGATGTCATGGACGGGGTCCTTCTGTCCTCGCATAGCCTTGATAGGCGTTTGAAAAAAGCCGTTCGAGGTCGTGGATGCTGGTCTTGTGGTCGAAATGTCCGCGGACCTTTGCCTCGGCACTGCTAGCCATTCGGTCGCGTTCCGATGGGTTTCGGATCGCTGTCTCAAGCGCCGCAGCCAGTGCCGCAGGGCTTTCCGGCTCCACCAGCAGCCCGTTTTCGCCGTCGACGAACAGTTCCGGAATACCCGAAATCGTTGTGGAAATGCACAGAACCCGCTGGCTGGCGGCTTCGACCAGAACATTCGGCAGGCCGTCGCGATCGCCGTCCTTGCCGATCCGGCAGGGCAGGGCGAAGATATCGGCTTCACCATATCGTAACAGCACGTCCTTCTGCGCCATGGCACCGTGCCAGTGCACCCGGTTGGAAAGTCCCAGTTCCTCCGCCAGCGGCTTTAGCGTTGCAAGTTCATCGCCGCCACCGACATGGTCGAGCCGAAAGTGCAGGTCGGGAGGTAGCAGCGCCAGCGCCCGCAGAAGGATGTCGAAACCCTTCTTCGGCACGGCTCGCCCGACCGCCAGAATGGCAATCGGGTCTGCCGCATTCGAACCGTCCCGTATGGCCATGCCCCGGTCAGGCGTCGGAAACCGGCTGAGGTCGAGACCGTGATAGCTCAGATGTACTTTGCGAGCGTCCTCCGAAAGTGAACGCAGATGCTCCGCACCGCCGCGCGTACAGGTCACCGTCCAGTCCGCATCGGTCAGCTTCTCAGAAAGCTCCCAGGAAGGGCTTGTCCAGATGTCCTTGGCATGGGCCGAAACCGTGTAGGGAATACCGAGCAGTTTCGCCGCATATCGCCCGACCGAGGCCGGTGTGTGGATGAAATGCACATGCAGCCATTCCGCCTCCTGAGGCCATTCCCGCGCCAGAACCAGCGCCTGCCCGAAGCGGCGCAAACGGTTGCGGCTGATGTCCCGGCAAAGGTCCTTGAAAAACGCCTTGGCTGTGTTCCGGAAAGAGGGTTTGCCGATCCAGTGAAACAGCGCCCTGGCGACCCTGACCGGCTCGTCGTGAAGATATTCCGGCAGGTAATGGACCGGTGCCTCGATCTCGTCATGCACCGGGTGCCGTTTCGTGTCGGTCGGCCGGCGCATCGACATCAGTTCCAGCTTGAAGCCGGCAAGTTCAAGGCCGCGCAACTCCTGTGCGATGAAGGTCTCCGACAGGCGCGGATAACCTTTCAACAGCACGACCATCTTTTTCGGTATGTTCAAAGTCTATCCTATGCGGTCTGGCCGGCCGTCTGGCGAAACGGCCGACGCCAAACCACTATCCCCCGAACCTTCACCACGCAAGATCAGTGATACGGGTCAGCCGCGTCGCGCAGGCCGTCACCAAAAAAGTTGAAGGCGAGGATGATGAGGATGACCGGGATCACCGGGATCAGCAGCCACGGATAGAGCGCCACGACATTCACCGTCCGCGCTTCCGTTAAAAGCACGCCCCAGCTGGTCACCGGTGGCCTGAGGCCGAGGCCAAGGAAGCTGAGCGTCGTCTCGCCGAGGATCATCCCGGGAATGGTCAGCGTCGCGCTGGCGATCAGATGCGACATGAAGCCTGGGACGAGATGTCGTCCGATGATGCGCCAGTGGCTTGCGCCCATCAGCTGCGCCGCCATCACATAGTCTTCCTCCCGAAGCGACAGAAGCTTGGATCGCACCGCTCGCGCGAGCCCGGTCCAATCGAGCAGGCCGAGGATGAAGGTGATGCCGAGATAGATGACGAACGGGCTCCAGTCGACCGGCATCACGGCTGCAAGTGCCAGCCATAGCGGAATGCTCGGGATCGACTGCAGGACCTCGATGATGCGCTGGACGATGAGATCGAATGTGCCGCCCCAATAACCGGCAAGCCCGCCGATCAGGATACCCAGCACAAAACTCGTGGTGATCCCGAGCAGGCCGATGGTGAGCGATATGCGGGCGCCGTAGATGATGCGGGAAAGCACGTCGCGGCCGAGCCGGTCGGTCCCGAGCAGAAATAGCTGACCGCCCTCCGTGGGGCAGATCAGATGGCGGTCCGCGGAGATCACGCCCCAGAACTTGTAGGGATCGCCCTTGCAGAAGAAACGCAGCCGCTCCACCCTGCCAGGATCGTCGGTGTAGACCCGCCGCAGGTTCTCCATGTCGAGCTTCATCGTCTGGCCGTAGACGAACGGGCCGACGAACTTGCCGTCGTTGAACAGATGTATGGACTGCGGCGGCGCGTAGATGTGATCCATGTTGCGCGTATGCAGGTTATAGGGCGCCAGAAACTCCGCGATGACGATCGACAGATAGGCCGCCAGCAGGAATATGCCGGAAAACAGCGCCAGCCGATGGCGCCGAAAGCGCCACCACATCAGCTTGAGCTGCGAGGCCTGCTTCGCGACAGGCGCACCTTCGATCACCCTGTCGAAAGCATAGGGGTCGAAGGGCGTCGGCGAGGCGTAATGCGGCAGCGGCTGGCCGTCCGGCGGCAGTTGCATGCTCATCGCGTCTTGCCTCCATAAAGCCGGATGCGCGGATCGAACAATGCCAGCGCGATATCGGAAATCAGCACGCCGGCCACGGTCAACAGCGCAAGGAACATCAGGAACGAGCCGGCGAGATACATGTCCTGCGTCTGCAGGGCCTTGATCAGCATCGGCCCGGTCGTTTCAAGCGACAGTACGACAGCGGTGATTTCGGCACCCGAAATGATCTGCGGCAGGATCGAGCCGATATCCGAGATGAAGAAGTTGAGTGACATGCGCAACGGATATTTGACCAGCACCTTGAACGGATGCAGGCCTTTTGCCCGCGCCGTCATCACATATTGCTTGCGCAATTCGTCGAGCAGATTGGCGCGCAGCCGCCGCACCATGCCGGCGGTACCCGCGGTGCCGATGATGATCACCGGAATCCAAAGATGTTCGAGGATCGATTTGGCCTTTTCCCAGCTCATCGGCTGGTTCAGGAATTTCTGGTCCATTAGATGGCCGATCGAGGTACCGAACCAGATATTGGCGAAATACATCAGGATCAGCGCCAGTACGAAATTAGGCACGGCAAGACCGATCAGGCCAAGCAGCGTCAGGCCGTAATCGCCCCAGCTATACTGATGGGTGGCCGAATAGATGCCGATCGGAAAGGCAAGCAGCCAGGTAACGATGATGGTCACCACCGAAACGAGGATCGTCAGCCATAGCCTGTCTCCGACCACATCCGACACCGGCAGACGATATTCGAACGAATAGCCGAAATCACCGACCATCATGCCGCCGACCCAGTGGAAATAGCGGATAGGCAGTGGCTTGTCGAAGCCGTACTTCGCCCTCAGTTCCTCGATCTCTTGCATATCGGCACTCTCGCCGATCGCCCGCATCTCCGCCACATAGCTCTCGAAATAGTCCCCCGGAGGCAGATTGATGATGGTGAAGACCAGCATCGAGATCATCACCAGTGTCGGGATCATCACCGCCAGCCGCCAGAAAATGTAGCGGATCATACGTGATCCTCCTCGAACCAGAAGGTGTCGGGCATGTAGACGCCGAGATAGGAGGTCGGATCGTAGCCGAACAGGCCTTTCTCCGGAATATTCCGCAATTTCGACGACCTTACGAGAGGCTGGAGCGCCTGGTTGACGATGCCGATGGTGAAGACCTGATCGGTGAAGATACCCAGCATGGAGTGCCAGATCTGTTCGCGTTGCTGATGCGTGCCCGCGGTCTTCCACTCGTTCATCAGCTTGAGCAGTTCGATCGCCTCCGGCAGGTCCGGCGGATGCCCGTCGCTGCCACCGGAAAGATAATGAAGCCCCCAGACCGGCCATTGCAACTGGTCGTCGAAGGTCGGGGCGAGCTCCTTGGGCGACATGTCCGCGGTCGGGATGCCGTTGTCCAGCCCCATCCAGATGCCCATCACGGTCTCGCCGCCGATCACCCGCTTGCGGAAGATTTCCCGCTGCGACACGCGGGTGAAAATGGCGATGCCGATTTTCGACCAGTGATCTGTGATCAGTTCAAGCACATCGCTTTCGAACGTGCTTTCGCCTGCGCTTTCTATGATGATCTTGGCCGGTCGGCCATCGGGCAGAAGCCGCACGCCTTCCTCGTTCCGCGCGGAAAGTCCGGCCTCGTCGAGAAGCCTGTTGGCCTGCTCCAGATCATGGCTCGCCCAGGCCTGCTCATATTCCGGTTTGAACAGCGGGCTGTCGGGCAGGATCGAATTGCCGGCCTCGTGTGCCAGGCCGAAAAAGACGGCCTTGTTGATCTCTTCGCGATCGATGCCGAGCGACAGCGCCCGCCGGACCCGGACATCCTGGAAAACCTTGCGCCAGACCTCGTCCGTGCAGTTGAGATTGGGGACCAGCGCCACTCGTGAACCCTGTGTGCGCTTCCACAGGTCCACCTTCATCGGAAAGCGCTTCTCTGCCGCCTTCAGAAAGGTGTAGTCCGAGAAATCGACATTGGCGATCTGCAGCTCGCTTTCGCCCGATCCCGCCTTGGCGGCGATCAGATCCGGTGCGCTGACATTCAGAACCATTTTGTCGATATAGGGAAGCTGCAACCCGTTTTCATCGACCCGGTGAAAGAACGGGTTACGTTTGAAGATGAACTGTCCGGCCGGTGGTTCGGTCGTGTTGAACCAGGGGTCAAGCGTCGGCAATGCTGGGTTTTCCGGCCGAACCGTTCTGGACATCCGCTTGTGCAGATCGTCCCAGTCGTCGGCCTTGTATTTTTTCAGGAGCCGGGCGATTTCCTCCGGGCTCTGATATTTGGGATGGAACTGCTTTAGATACGCGGATGGCATGAAGATCAGCAGGGGTGTCGGGCTTGCCAGCTGCGCCACGAAATCCGGATTGGGTTCCTCCCAGGAATAGCGGATGGTCAACTCATCCAGCAATTCGAAACGCGGGCCCCGGCCGTTCACCCTGAGTTCGATCGGAATGCCGCCACGATGAAGATCGCGGTTGTTCATCACGTCTTCCCAGGCATAACGGAAGTCTTCAGTCGTCAGCGACGACCCGTCCGACCATCTGTGGCCCTGGCGCAATTTGAAGGTGAAGACCCGGTCTTCTTCTGCATTGAAGCTGTCGAGAACATCCGCCTGCAGTTCAAGATGCTCGTCGTAGCCAACCAGTCGCGCATAACTGTTGATCGGCATCAGCCGGATGTCGCGCTGGCCGCCGATCAGCATGCGTACCACACCGCCGTGTCGGCCTGCCTTCAGGCCCTTGCCGCCGAGATTGACTACACGTGGGTTGCGCGGCAGTCGATCGGCGATATCGGGTAACTTTCCATCCTTCACCTCGGCATCGAGATAATCCGAACCAGTAAAGGCGGCCCGGGCATTCAATGGCAAAAGCGACCCGGCAATCAGGCCAAGCACGGTCCGGCGTCTGATCATCACCGCAACTCCCTCATGTCCGCCTGGGGCTTGGCAAGCACGAAATGGCCGTCTCCCAGATCGATCTGGGTCAGCCTTTCACCGCCATCGTCCTGGACGAAGGCCGAATGCCAGTTCTGCATCGGCTTTTTCGGAATTTCGAGACTGTCGAGATTGAGTGGCCGGTCGAGATCGGGAATGGGGACGGCGGCGATCAGTCGTTTGGTGTAGGGATGGGCCGGGTTGCGCATGATGACTTCGCACGGCCCGATCTCGACGATCCGCCCGGCATACATCACGGCGACACGGTCCGCCATATAGTTCACCACCGCGAGATTGTGGGAAATGAACAGGTAGGTGAGGCCTAGATCGTGCTTGAGGTCCTTTAGCAGATTGAGGATCTGTGCCTGGATCGACACGTCGAGCGCGGAGACCGGTTCGTCGCAGATCATCAGTTCGGGGCCAAGAGCAAGCGCGCGCGCGATACCGATACGCTGGCGTTGTCCACCGGAGAAACTGTGCGGGTAACGGCTCAGCGCACCGTCATCCAGACCGATCGTCCGCAACAGTCGCCGCACCACCTCAAGCCGTGTGCTGCGCGAGCCGCGACCATGGATCTCCAGGCCCTCGCCGATGATTTCCCTGACCGTCATGCGCGGCGAGAGCGATGAGATCGGGTCCTGGAACACCATTTGGATCCGCTGCCGCAGCATGTCGAGTTCGTCGCCCTTGGCCGAAAGAACGTCGATCGGTCCTTTCTCGCCTTCGTATATGACAGAGCCGCTGTCCGCGCTCAGCCCGCGCATCAGGATCTTGCTGAGCGTGGTCTTGCCGCAGCCGCTTTCGCCGACAAGGCCGAGGCTTTCGCCGCGACGGATGTCGAAGCTCACATCGTCGACTGCGAGCGTGATATTGCTTTCGTGGCTGCCGAGCTTGCGCTTCTTCGCCTTGAATGTCTTGCTGATGTGATTGACGCGCAGGATGGTGGAGCTGCCGCCGATCGTGGGTGTACGCGTTCCCATCAGGCTCGCCGTATCGATGGCGATTTCTCGGAGCGGCTTGAGGCGCTGGTCACGCGCCATCTCGAATGTCGGTATCGCCGCGATCAGCCCCTTCGGGTAGGGATGTACTGGCCGGCGAAAGATATCGTCGACAGTGCCGGCTTCCATCACCTCGCCGCGATAGGCGACGACAACCTCATCTGCGAGGTTGGTGACGATACCGAGATCGTGGGTAATCAGCAGCATTGCCATGTTGAAACGCGACTGCAGGTCCCGCAGAAGCTTGAGAATCTGCGCTTGAATGGTCACGTCCAGCGCCGTGGTCGGCTCATCCGCGATCAGCAGCGCCGGTCGGCAGACAAGTGCCATGGCGATCATCGCACGCTGGCGCATGCCGCCCGACAGTTCGAACGGGTACATGCCGTGCACTTTGGCCGGGTCCTTGAAGCCGACAAGCGACAGCGTATCGGTGATCCGCTCGCGCTGTTCCGCGGGCGATGAAGCATCGTGGATCCTCAAAGCCTCGTCGATCTGGTTGCCGATCGTGTGCAGCGGCGACAACGAGGTCATCGGTTCCTGGAAGATCATGCCGATCCGGTTGCCGCGAATGGCACGGATCTGCCGTCCGTCCTGCGGCAATTTCAACAGGTCTACCGGTCCTTCGGTGGATTTCGGATCGTTGAACATGACCCGACCCTCTATTGAGGCGATCGGGCTCTCGATGCCGACGATCGTGCGGCCGATAACCGATTTTCCGGAGCCGGATTCACCGACCAGAGCTGTCACCTTGCCTGGCTTGATCCGCATGCTGAGGTTATTGACGGCCTGAATTTTGCCGCCGAAAACCGGAAAGCTGACGCTCAGATTTTCAATTCTGAGAAGGTCCGGCGTCAGGGTCATCGGGCAGTATTCCTCGGGCGGGGGCAGTGGTTGCAACTCGCCCTGAATTGACATTTCGGAACGTCTGTTTTTCGCATGACGGCAAAAACGATTTTGTCGGGATGCATATCTTGGCACCTGATCAGGTTGACGCTGGAACAAAATTGAGCGTAGCGCAGAGCAATGATGATAGTCCATGGCCTATAAAGATTGTCGGATCGCTACGGATGAATAACGAACCAGACTACAAAAGGATGCTAGGCGCCGCAAAGAAGCTGATTGACTCGGGCCAGCTGGAAGAAGCACGCGATCTTTTGGCAGGGATCGAGGCCGGAGGGCTCGGTGAAGCTGATGCGACGACCTCACTCGGCTTGCCCAGACGCCTGCAATCGGCGCTCTTGAAACTGGCCAAAACCGAAGGTGATGCGGTCCGCAAGGCCGCCTATCAGTTCCACCTCGTGCCGCCGCCGGAAAAGCTTTTGCCTCATGCCCATTTCTCCGCGGCCGAGCGCGAGACAATGGTTGCGCTGTCGCGTGCCGATGTCCCGCGCTGCATCCATCAGATATGGCTGGGTTCAAAGCCTGTTCCTCCCACCGTCTCGGCCTGGGTCGACCATGCCGCGGCTCATGGTTATCGGCATAGGTTATGGCGCGAGGCAGATCTTGTTCAATCCGGTTATGATCGCAATTCCGCGCTAAGCCACATGCTGGAGGAAGGCGACTTTCCGGGGGCTGTCGATGTCGTCCGCTACATGATCCTGAGAGATCTCGGCGGCATCTATCTTGATTGTGACTGGTATCCGGCGCGCAGCACGAAGACGTTCCATCATCTCCTGCCGCTCATCGGACTGGCTGCATTTGCCGAGGATACGCCGCGCAACACTGGTAGAGGGGGCACGCTGTTTGCCAATTCATTCATCGCGACACCGTCAGGTAATCCCGTCTTCGAAAGACTGTGCAATGTCCTGCCGTCGGTGGTGGCCAACCTTGGTGACGCGCCGGCATGGTGGTCGACCGGACCGCTGATCTTCACGGTTCTTGCCCGGTCCGGACCGGTCAGCCTCGCCGATGCGGGTTTCGTCGCGGGGGCGATGCCGTCCTCAACGTCGCTCAACGATGTCAGGGCCTTCGCCGCCGACTTGGAGGAGCGCGACGATTCCGGCCTGCTGATCGCCTGGAAGCCCTGGTAGGGTACCTTCGTCCTTAAGCGCGCTTCATCAACGATCCGACGGGCATCCACCGGCAAGCCGGATGGCCAGCGGTCAAAGCGACGAAATCGTCGAGGAACGCCCATGCCGCCTCGTCATGCACGAGATGGTGAGTGAGAATGCCAAGGTTTGTCTCCGTCGTGCTGCTTACCCGCAGACGCGTTGCGGCCTCCGCATAGAGCGGATCGAAGGAGCGCCCGCCACGGTTTCCCTTCCAGTCGATAATGTCCACATGGGTGTTCACCATTGGCAACGGAGCATCGTTGCGTTCAGGCCCGAAAACCGACAGCGCATGATAGCCGAGACCTGTCAGGTGGCCGACGAGGGCGGGGGCAATCCGGTTCCATGGCGGTACCAGGAGCGGAATGGCCTGCTCACCGAACATGTCCCTGAGACGGGCCAGCCCGTCTGCAAGGCGGGCAAGCACGGTCTCTTCGCCTCGGTGCAGACCGAGTTCCTGCTTCTTCTCTGATGACGGCGCATAGTTTACATGATCCCAGCCGTGCACGGCGACACTGATCAGCGGCAAGTCGTGGAAAAGGTTCGCAAGTTCCTTAGTTGCATGGGCCGGGATGGCGGCGACCGTCATCGGAGCGTTCCATTTGGCCGAAAGCGCCAGCAAGCGGGAGAGCGGCCCGCTCGGTTCGACCGCGTCGTCGTCGCGAAGCCAGAGACAGGCGGTTCTTCCCCCGCTCACATAGGTGTCGAGCATGTCGACGAATTGGCTTCGGCTCATCCGGTCATCTCACATAGGTATCGAGGATACGATCCAGGTCTGCCGCCGCACCGGCGATCGACCGCTCTTCCGTCGCAAATCGTCTTGCCTGCCGTCCAAGGTGTCTCCTAGACGCATCGTCGTCGAGGAGACGCACGATCGCCCGGGCGAAGGCGGCGTGGTCGTCTGGCGGTGTCAGCAGGCCTGTGCGCTCGTGTTCCACGACCTCTGGCACACCGGCCGTTGCTTCGGCGATAACCGGCAGTCCGGCCGCCTGCGCTTCCAGATAGGCAAGCCCATAGGCTTCTCCATGCCCCGGCCAGACAAAGATCGAAGCCCGCGACAACTGAGCGGCGATCTCCTGCTGCGAAAGCGCGCCAAGCCATTCGATACGTCCGCTGCCGAGCGGCGCAAAAGCTGCTTCGACCTCGTTGCGGCATTCGCCGTCGCCGGCGATGGCCAGCTTCCAGGGACGGTCGGCGATCAGGCTCAGGCTCGCGGCAAGTGCCCTGTAGCTCGAGAGCTTGTCGCCGGCCCGCATCATGGCGACCGTGATCAGCCGCAAAGGCTCAGGCGATGGCGAGAGTTCCAGATAGGGGCCGCTATCGATGAACGGCGCAATCAGCGCAAGCCTGGCATCAGGAACTGCCGTTGCCAGGCCCTCCTGATCGCGGCGGGTGAAGCAAAGATTGACGGCAGCGGCCCCGAGGCTTTGGATCAGCATCTCCTGAGACGTCTTCCATGCGCCGATATTGCGACGGCTCGAATAGGAGGCTTCGGCATTGATCAGCGGAATGTCGAAACGTTTCGATACGGCCGGACCCAGCAGATCAGGCGCCTTGTAATAAGGATGATAGGTGAACCAGAGATCCGCTCCGGTATGGCGGGCGGTGATCTGCTGGATCTCTCGTTGAGCTTGTGCCATCGTCGCCTCAAGCGCCTCATTCATGTCCGCCGAGCGCATGAAGCTGCGCATTTCGGACGCCACGACGACATCATGCCCCAGACGTTCGAAGGCGCCGATCAGCATCCGCGCCATCAGCCGATCGCCCGAAGGAACGGGGTGGCTGGGCGACTTGAGCGGAGAATAGAACAGGATTTTCATAGACCTGGCATCACGCGGAGGGGATCATCTCCCCGTGAACCACTCTTGACACGTCGACGCTTCTCTCACAACTGTCCGCTACTGCCTCACAGCAAGGATTTCTCCCGTCATGACCAATTCATCCACCTCCTCGGCGCTTCACGCCAAGATCAATGCGCGCGCGGCGAGGGCAGGTGTCGTGGGGCTCGGCTATGTTGGCCTGCCGCTGGCCATGGCTTTTGCGAAGGCAGGGTTTTCGGTTACCGGCTTTGATATCGACCCGACCAAGATCGCGTTCATCGATCGGCGTGAAAGCTATATCGAGGCCGTCCCGACCGAGGCCCTTCAGGTTGAATGCGAGGCAGGTCGTTTCTCCGCGACCTGCGACTTCGCCCGCCTCGCCGAGTGCGATATCATAGCAATCTGCGTGCCGACACCGTTGACGGCGCATCGCGATCCCGACCTGTCCTATGTGGCGAAAACCGCAGAGGCGATTGCCGCAACCCTGCGCCAGGGCCAGTTGATCGTGCTGGAGTCGACTACCTATCCCGGAACCACCGACGAAGTGGTCAAGCCGATCCTGGAACGGACGGGTCTGAAATCGGGCAGCGATTTCTTCCTCGGTTATTCGCCCGAACGCGAAGATCCCGGCAATCGTCAATTCCAAACAGCGACCATTCCGAAAGTTGTGGCCGGTGACGGCGAAGCGGCATCCGGCCTGATGCAGGCATTTTACGGCGCGACCGTCTCGACAATCGTGCCCGTCTCGACGACTGCGACCGCCGAAGCCGTAAAGCTGACGGAAAACATCTTTCGCGCCGTCAACATCGCTCTCGTCAACGAACTGAAGCTCGTCTACGACGCCATGGGCATCGACGTCTGGGAAGTCATCGATGCGGCCAAGTCCAAGCCCTTTGGCTATATGCCCTTTTATCCCGGTCCCGGTCTTGGCGGCCACTGTATTCCGATCGACCCTTTCTATCTGACATGGAAGTCGCGCGAATTCGAAACGCCGACCCGGTTCATCGAGCTGGCCGGCGAGATCAATACCGCCATGCCGCACCATGTCGTCAACCGGCTGGCGGAAGCGCTGGATATCCGCAGCGGCAAAGCCCTCAGCCGTTCGAAGGTTCTTCTGATCGGTCTTGCCTACAAGAAAAACGTGCCGGACATCCGCGAAAGTCCGTCGCTTCGGCTGATGGAATTGATCGAACGCCGCGGTGCGTCCGCAGCCTATTTCGACCCCTATGTCGCGGAAATTCCGCCAACCCGCGAATATGCGGATCTCAAGGGCCGGCGTTCTATCGAGTGGAGTGAAGAGGCAATTGGCTCCTACGATGCCGTGGTAATCGCGACCGATCACGACAATGTCGATTATGACATCATAGCGCGGCTCTCGCCGCTGATCGTCGATACCCGCAACGTCTTCGCCCGCAAGGGCATCCCGTCCGACACCATCGTCAAAGCATAGAAACGGAAAAACCATGAGCCGGCTCGACGCATTCATCAATCGCATGTCCGCCCAGCGCGATATCCTCAATCACATTGCGCATGATCTGGGTCTGCCCCCGGAAGGCCCGATACTGGAAGTGGGACTGGGCAACGGACGAACATACAGTCACTTGCGCGAGCTGTTTTCCGATCGCCGTATTGTCGCCTTCGACCGGGCCATGAATGCCCATCGCACCATAGTGCCTGAGGAGAAGGATTTCGTCATGGGCGAGATCAAGGAAACGGGCAGGGAGTTTGCCGCGGGTGACGCGGCCCTCGTTCACGCCGATATCGGCACCGGATATCCGGACAGGGATGCCATCACGCTGACATGGCTTCCGGATACTGTCTCCGATATGCTGAAAACGGGCGGATTTGCCGTCAGTGGCTTACCGCTTGCGCATGCCAAGCTTGAAGAGCTTCCACGTCTGCCGACGGTCGAGGAAGGCCGTTATTTCGTCTATCGGAAGATTTAAACCTGCTGGTCGCGCGTCAGGCCTTTTGCAGGGCGCGCACCTTGTCCAGTTCCGACGATGTCAGGCGAAGCCGTTCGGCGAGCGCTCTTGTCACCTTCATGGTCATGCCGGGGCAATCGTCCATGATGCGGAAAAGGTAATCCTTGTTGATCTTCAGGGCTTCGACAAGGCCATCTGCCTTCACCGTCGAGCTACGTGGCCCGTCGCAGAGGATCGAGATGTCTCCGACGATCGAATTGGCGCCACGTTCGCTGACCTTGACCGGACCGTCCGGCGTGTTGACCAGGAATTCCACGTTGCCGCTCAGGATGAAATAGGCAGAGTCGCCACTGTCGCCCTCAGTGAAAAGGCGCTGACCGGCCTTGAAAGTCACCCGTTCGGACGCGAAGGCAAGCAGCTTCAGCTTGCACGTGTCGACCTCCGCAAAATACGGAAGTTTCCGCAACAGTTGGACTTCATCACACAGCAACATCGCTCTTACCGCCTTTCCTACAGGATCGATGGGACTAAGCCACCAAAGCCTTGAAGGTGCCGCTTTCCTGTTCGAGCGTCTCGTAAGACCCTTCTTCGAGGATTGCGCCTGCGTCGAACATCACCACACGGTCAAACAAACGTGACAAGGAGATATTTGACAAGACCCAGATTACAGCTGGATCATTCTCCTGTTGTCCCAGAAATGCAAGCACGTTTTGAACAATTTCCTCCTGGGCATGTCTTTCCAAGCCGGGGAGGGGCTTATTGAATATGTAGTAGTCAGATCGCCTAATTAAAGCGCGCGCAAGATTAAGCTTTCGCCTCTGTACCGGGGTCAGCCGGCGCCCGCCCGCACCGATATCGAATTCGAGGCCTGCCTTGAGCAGTTCGTCGGCAAAGCCCAGTTCTCTCGAAACCGATGAGGCAAGCGCGCGCAGTTCGGTGACTGCTTCCGCATTACGGTTGCTGAGTTTGCCGAACACGATGTTGTCCCGCAACGTTGCCACGGACACGTATTTGTCCGGATCGTACCGCTCGATCAGATCGCGCAGATGGGCCGGGAGCTCCGTATAGAACAACTCACGCGACCCGACGATCTTGTCCTGCAGTTCCGAGGTCAGGATACCAAGGCGGTAGCGCGGCTCGACATATTCCAGCGTCAATCGGATAAACGCCTTGTCGGCATCCGAAAGGCGGAAATTGGGTGGCCTTGGCTCACTCTTTCGCTGCAGCAGGCTTTGATAATAGCTGATGTCCTCGGCAGAAAGCGTCGTCACCTGGCGGAAGAACGGATGGTCGGCCGGCAGGCCGCCGAAAATCTCGACGAGGTTCTTCGCCACCGTCTTGCCTATGTCGGCGAAAGGCTTCTGCAGCCCGACCTTGTTGAGCGCCATGTAGAAATATTCGCTCGACAGAAGTTCGCTGTCGCGTGTCAGTGGCTCCAGCGTTGCGCCGAAGAGCAGGTTTTCGGCAATCGTCGCATCGCCGTTGTATTCATGTGGCTCGAACGGAGTGACCAGGGTTTCCATGCCCAGTTCCTTCATCCGGTCGCGAAGCGCATGCCGCATGTCGACCACCCGTGCCGTGAATTCGGGGTCGTCATTGGGATTGATGATGGAATGCAGAGCAAGCTCCAGCACGTCGTCGGTCAACTGCACCGCATCGAGGGCGGCCAGCAGGGATTTTTTCAGATCGCGCTTGGCGCCGTTGCCCAGTGCCGCGGAACTGTAATCGACCCAGCCGGCGCGGATGTCGAGATGCGGGTTGCCGGCCTTCTTGGCCTCGCGGATCTCCCACTGTCGCTCGCGGATGTCCTTGGCGCTATAGTCGAACTTCTGTACCGGCGCGTGCTTCAGCCCGTAGAGAAGATTATCCTTAAGGCTTCCGTGGAAGAAATAGCTGTCGGTCGACACATAGGAGATATGGCGCCCTGTAATGGACTCCGGCAGTTCCCTGATATCCGTCTCGCCAAGGCAGATGCGACCGCTTGACGGCCATGCAAGCCTTCCGAGCGCTTCGGCCATGGCTTCGGCACCGCGGCCGAGATGATCGACCATGGCGATTTTCTCGCCCGGATCGATCTTCAGCGTGACGTGATCGACAACCTTGGCGCCGCTGTCGTCGTTGACCGATACGGCAACGGCCTGCAACGTGTCGGTATGTGTCTGCGCCGGTGTGATCGTCAACGCATGGAGCGCCGGATTGATAAGGTCCTCGACCTCGAAATTCTCGAACACCTGTTCGTATTTGACCTGCACGTCCTGTCGGGCCTGATCCCAGTCGATCAGTTCTTTGAGCGGACCGGGCAGATCCTTGTAGGCATTGATGACGGCAACCAGCTGACCGACGTCCAGTGTGCCGCGAAGCGTCAGGTAGCCGCCGATCAGGTAAAACAGGAAGGGTGTGAGCTGTGAGAGGAAGTTATTGAGGAACTTGACCAGAAACTTCCACTGGTAGAGATCGTAGCGGATACGGAAGATCTCGCCCAACCGGCTCGCGACATCGGCGCGCTCGAAATTGGACGTGTCGTAGGCATGGATGGTGCCGAGCCCCTCGACGATTTCATTCACCTTGCCGGCGAGCCGTCTAGCGGTGATCTGCCGCTGGCGGCCGAGTTCGATCAGCCGGCGACGCATCTTCGGAATAATGATCACCTGGATGGCGACCATGAAGGCGGCAACCATGCCCAGCCAGAAATTCTGCAGGATGATGAAGAAAAGTGCCGCGAGCGCCTGACCGCCCAGCAGTGCCGGCTGAACGAAGGCATCACCGGTAAAGCCGCCGAACGGCTCCACTTCGTCCTTGATCATGCTGGCGATTTCGGCGCCGTTCAGGCTCTTTGCGTGGCGCGGTGGAAACCTCAGGACCCGGTCCACGAGATCGAAGCGTATGCGCCGCAGCAGGCGCTCGCCGAGCCTGCCCTTATAGGTGTTGATGTAATATTTGAAGCCACCGTTGACGATGACCAGCAGCAGGAACACGCCGCTGAGCGCCACCAGTGTCTGCATGCGTTCGAGCGGAAAACCGTCGAAACTGAAGGTCTGGTTAATAAGCGGAATGGTGAAGGAGAAGTCGAGGAAGGCCTGTTTGCCATTGAGATCCTCGAAACCCTGGCCCTGTATCGGGCCGTTGATGATCTGTTTGGGCAAATCGAAGGCAAGGAAATACGGGATCATCGACGCCGCGACGATCATCAGGATCCATGTCTGTTGCGGTCTGGTATGCTCCCAGATGTAACGAAGCAGTGTCTTCTGCATATACCTTCACCAAACCGACAGCGTTATCATCTACAGTGCCGGATAAGCTGCATCCGACACTGTATAGCGTGTCTTCCGGTTTTTAACGAGTGCTCTCGAAACCGTTCCTGCTTCCGGATAGAGAGATAGCCTCCAACGTCCCGGCACAGAGCCCGTGCCGAGGCGATAAATCGGCATCTCGTATCGGCAGGCCGCCGGTTCAAGATGACTGCGAAATAATTCTTTTACTGTTGCTGTTCAGCGCTAGCTCCGCGCACTCACGCGGATCAGTCGTCCCGGCGCAGCAGCCGGGGCAGCAGGATCAGGGCTGCAATCGACATGATCGCAAGGCTGAACCATGTCAGCGCATAGACGAGGTGGCTGTTGCGGAACTGGACGACAGTCAGGCCGCCCACCGGATAACCTCCGGAATTGGCTGTGGCGTCCGCATCGATGAAATAGGGTGCAACATCCGCAAGCCCCTTGCTGCTTCCGATCGCCGCGACATCGCGCGAATACCAGTTATTGGCCGCGGGATTGTTGCTGCGCAGAAAGGCGCCGCCCGGTTCGGTGAGGCGGAGCAGTCCGGTAACGGTGACTTTGCCGTCTGCCTGGCCTTGCGCGCGCGACGATGGATCGCGACGGTCCGGCGGTACGAAGCCACGGTTGATAAGCGCGATGCTGCCGCCGACAAGATTGAGCGGGGTTACGACCCAGAAGCCGGGTCCGAGCTCGGTCACGGCCTGTACCAAGGTTTCGCGGCTGTGATCAAAGCTGCCGGTTACCGTTACATGTCGATATTCCGCATCGCTCGGCTTTATCTTTGGCCATTCTGCAGAAGTCGGCGGCGCGGTCGCCTCGGCGTGAACCCGGGCGTCGACCCGGGCGATCAGGTCCAGCTTCCAGAAAAGCCGCTGGATCTGCCAGACGCCGAGTGCGGTGAAGACGATGGCCATAAAAAGAAGAAACGCCCGAAAGCCAAGATATGATTTCACGGGCGTTTCCACTTCTTAAGATATCCAGATGCGGGCGCCCGCCCAGAGGGGGCGCCCGTTTAGCCGTTAGGGAAGGTTCTTCATCATTTCCGGCGACATGACCATCATGTTCGTATTGAGATGATGCATGACCCAGAGCGAGCCGACCAGCGCGATGGCAACGATGACGATCGTGAAGATCAGTGCCATCATCGTCCAGCCGCCTTCCGACTTGCTGTTCATGTGCAGGAAGTAGATCATGTGCACGACGATCTGGATGACGCCGAAGATCATGATCGCGCCGACGGTTGCGGCCTTGCTGTCGAACACGTCGGCCATCACCAGCCAGAACGGGATGGCCGTCAGGATCACCGACAGGACGAAGCCCGTCATGTAGCTCTTGAACGTGCCGTGGCCGGCCTCATGCCCGTGGCTGTGGGCATGATGGGCTTCGTGTGCATCTTCGTGTGAAGGGGCTTTCGCGGTCATCCGACGACTCCCATGAGATAGACAACAGAGAAGACACCGATCCAGACGACGTCGAGGAAGTGCCAGAACATCGACAGGCAGGTCAGGCGACGACGGTTTTCCGGGATCAGGCCATGTTTGGAAACCTGAACCATCAGCGTCACCAGCCAGATCAGGCCGAATGTGACGTGCAGGCCGTGGGTACCGACCAGCGTGAAGAAGGCCGACAGGAAGGCCGAGCGCTGCGGACCGGCGCCTTCGTGGATCAGGTGGTTGAACTCGTAAAGTTCAAGCCCGATGAAGGCGAGGCCGAACAGGCCGGTAATGGCCAGCCAGAACAGCGTTTCCGATTTTGCGCCGCGTTCCATCTGCAGCATCGCGAAACCATAGGTGATCGACGAGAACAGCAGCATGGCTGTGTTGATCGCCACCAGCGGCAGATCGAAAAGATCTGCCGGCGATGGGCCGGCCGCATAGCTGCGGCCGACGACGGCATAGGTCGCAAACAGCGTTGCGAAGATGAGGCAGTCGCTCATCAGGTACAGCCAGAACCCAAGGTTCGTGCTGCCTTCCGGATGATGGTCTTCCTCGATGTAGAATTGCGGCTTTTCCGCAGATTGGCTCTGAATATTGCTCATTGTTACACCTGCTTCGCCAGCAGCTCGGTTCGCTTGGCTTCTTCTGCGGCAACGGTTTCCGCGGGAATGTAGAAGTCACGCTTGTAGTTGAACGTATGACCGATCGCGACAGCGACGATGGCGACGAAAGACACCACGACGAGCCACCACATGTACCAGATCAGGGCAAATGCCAGGGCAACGTTGAGCGCTGCGAGGATTGCACCGGTGCCGGTATTTTTCGGCATGTGGATCGCACGGAAGCCCTTGAGCGGACGCTCGTAACCGCGGTTCTTCATGTCATACCAGCTGTCATGATCATGAACGACCGGGGTGAAGGCAAAGTTGTAGTCCGGCGGCGGCGACGAGGTCGACCATTCCAGCGTACGGCCCTGCCACGGGTCGCCCGTCTCGTCCCTCAGTTCGTCGCGCTTGATGTAGCTGACGATGAGCTGAACGATGAAAGACAGGATGCCGAGTGCGATGAGGCCGGCTCCGAAGGCTGCAATGACGAACCAGATCTGTAGCGACGGATCGTCGAACTGCGACATACGGCGGGTAACGCCCATCAGGCCGAGTACGTAGAGCGGCATGAAGGCGAAATAGAAGCCGATCAACCAGAACCAGAAGGAGAGCTTGCCCCAGAACGGGTCGAGCCTGTAGCCAAAGGCCTTCGGGTACCAGTAGGCAACACCCGCCATAAGGCCGAACAGCACGCCGCCGATGATCACGTTATGGAAGTGAGCAATCAGGAACAGCGAGTTATGCAGCACGAAGTCGGCCGGGGGAACCGCAAGCATGACGCCGGTCATGCCGCCGATGGCAAACGTCACCATGAAGCCGATCGTCCACAGCATCGGCAGTTCGTAACGAACGCGACCGCGGTAGATGGTGAACAGCCAGTTGAACATCTTCGCCCCTGTCGGGATCGAGATGATCATCGTGGTGATGCCGAAGAAGGCGTTGACCGATGCGCCCGAACCCATCGTGAAGAAGTGATGCAGCCACACGAGGTAGGACAGGATCATGATCACACAGGTTGCGTAGACCATCGAGGCGTAACCGAACAGGCGCTTGCCGGAGAAGGTCGCGACAACTTCGGAGAAGATGCCGAAGGCAGGCAGGACGAGAATGTAGACTTCCGGGTGACCCCAGATCCAGATGAGGTTGATATACATCATCGGGTTGCCGCCGAGGTCGTTCGTGAAGAAGTTCGTACCGGCATAACGGTCGAGCGACAGCAGGAGCAGCGTGGCAGTCAGGATCGGGAAGGTAGCGACGATCAGGATGTTGGTGCAGAGCGAGGTCCAGGTGAAGACGGGCATCTTCATGAAGGACATGCCCGGGGCACGCATCTTGACGATTGTACAGATCAGGTTGATGCCCGACAGCGTCGTACCCACACCGGCGACCTGCAGTCCCCAGATATAATAGTCGACACCGACGCCAGGGCTGTATTCAACGCCGGAAAGCGGCGGATAGGCGAGCCAGCCGGTACGGGCGAATTCGCCGACGAACAGCGAGATCATCACGACGATCGCGCCGGCGGTCGTCATCCAGAAGGAGAAGTTGTTGAGGAACGGGAAGGACACGTCGCGTGCGCCGATCTGCAGCGGCACGACGAAGTTCATGAAGCCCGTCACGAACGGCATCGCGACGAAGAAGATCATGATCACGCCATGGGCAGTGAAGACCTGGTCGTAATGGTGCGGCGGCAGATAGCCTTCCGAACCGTTGAAGGCGATAGCCTGCTGGATACGCATCATCACGGCGTCCGAGAAGCCGCGCAGCAGCATCACGATCGCGAGGATGATGTACATGATACCGATCTTCTTGTGATCGATACTGCAAATCCAGTCATTCCACAGCGGACCCCACCATTTCATGTAGGTGATGAAAGCGAAAAGCGCGATGCCGCCGAGTGCGACAGCAGCGAAGGTCGCTACCAGGATGGGCTCGTGGTAGGGAATGGATTCGAGAGTTAACCGGCCGAAGATGAACTTCAGGAGGTCAGGATTGGAAAACATGGGACAACCCGTTCATTAAGTCTTGCGACGCTAGGCGCCAGGTTAGTTTGTCTTTGGCGCCTGTGCGGCGTCGCCCTTGGCCATGTCCATGTTGTGCATGGAATGGTTGCCGTGCGTCATGTCCATGCCGGACATGTTCTGCATGGTCTGCGATGCGACGGGCTCGGCGGAGGAATGCTCTTCCCCATGTCCGCGCAGGTTGATGTCGATCGGACCGCCTTCATATTTCAGACGATCGCGGTTTTCCCGGCTATCCTCGCCGCCGCCGCCCATCATGTCGATATGCATCATCTCGTCCATGCACATCTTGCCGGGGGTGGCACAGACGTTGAGGATCGCCTTGTAAAGGCCGTCTTCGACGTTGGCGTAATAGCGAACCGGTTCTTTTTCCGAAGGCTTTTCAAGCTTGAGATAGGCGTCGCGGTTAAGCGCGGTGCCGTTCTGCTTGACCTGGGCGATCCAGCCGTCGAAGCCCTGCTGGTTGAAGCTGTGGAACTTGAAGCGCATGTGCGAGAAGCCGGGACCGCTGTAATTTGCCGAAAGGCCGTCGAAAACGCCTTCCTTGTTGATCACGGCGTGAAGCTTCGTCTCCATGCCCGGCATGGCGTAGATCATGCCGGCGAGTGCCGGAACGTAGAACGAGTTCATCACTGACGAAGCGGTGATCTTGAAGGTGATCGGACGATCGACCGGTGCAGCCATCTCGTTGACGGTAGCAACCCCGTATTCGGGATAGAAGAACAGCCACTTCCAGTCCAGCGCGACAACTTCCACTTCGAGAGGCTTCGTGCCTTCCGGAATGGAACGTTCCGCATCGATCCGGTCGAGCGGACGGAAAGGATCGAGCTTGTGGGTGGCGATCCAGGTGATCGAGCCGAGCGCAATGATGATCGCCAGCGGAGCCGACCAGATCACCACTTCCAGGCGGGTGGAGTGATGCCATTCGGGATCATATTTCGCTTGCTTGTTCGAGTGCCTGTAGTGCCACGCGAAATAAAGCGAAAGACAAATGACCGGCACGATGATCAGCAGCATCAGCACGGTCGAGACGACGATCAGGTCGGCCTGCTGCTGGGCGATATCGCCGGCCGGCGACATCACGACCAGGTCGCAGCCTGACATGAATGGGAGGGTAAGGAGGGGTGAAAGCTGGCAAAGACGCCGTACGATTGGGGACATTGGTCTGCTCAAATTTGCTTTTTATCTAGTTCGCCTATCGGAGCATGGCCCCGATCTCCATGAGGTGTTTCGTCGCAGTGCTACATTTTTTCGCACTGCAATCACCACCTGCTCCGATTTTACGGAAGGCGGCCCTGCGCGGCGCAATCTAGACTATAAAGTTGATAGAAGACAGAGCGGATGGGGGTCATAACGACGATTGTGGCAAAATTTGCCAAGATTCTCACAATCCACAAATTTGCGGTTGAAATCTTGATTGACAGCAAGATTGGCCAACATACTCATTGTTGCAATGACGCGAAGGAGGACGTTAGTCATGGCAGAGGCAGTAGTTTTGGCGACCCATCCGTCGTCATCGGAAATGGAGAGGGATGCCAGGCAGATTCACGACGATAAGCCGATTTCGGCGGGCAACATTGCCATCGGCGTGGTAATCGGCCGGACATCGGAGTTTTTCGACTTTTTTGTGTTTGGCCTGGGCTGCGTGCTGGTTTTTCCGCGCCTGGTCTTCTCTTTCGTGCCGGATCCGGTCACCGCAACGCTGTATTCCTTTGCGATCTTTTCGCTCGCCTTCCTGGCAAGACCGGTCGGGTCGTTCGTCTTCATGTGGGTCGACCGGACCTATGGGCGCGGTACGAAGCTGACAACGGCTTTGCTCATCCTGGGCGGTTCGACGGCATCCATCGCCTTTCTTCCCGGTTATGAAACGATCGGCATGTGGTCGGTGGCGCTTCTGGCAT
Organism: Aliirhizobium sp. YIM B11859; assembly: GCF_057163345.1. NCBI lineage: Bacteria > Pseudomonadati > Pseudomonadota > Alphaproteobacteria > Hyphomicrobiales > Rhizobiaceae > Aliirhizobium > Aliirhizobium sp. YIM B11859. The sequence continues at coordinate 987,088 of NZ_JBXHAY010000002.1, read as the reverse complement.
TGTTCAGGCTGGGCCAGGGTTTTGCGCTGGGCGGAGCGTGGGATGGTCTGGCGTCGCTGCTGGCGATCAATGCGCCCGCCAATCGCAAGGGCTTCTATGCGATGATCCCGCAGCTGGGGGCACCTTTCGGTTTTGCGCTTGCCAGCATTCTGTTTGGTTATTTCGTCGTCAATCTATCAAGTGCCGATTTTCTCGACTGGGGCTGGCGTTATCCCTTCTTCTGCGCGTTCGCGATCAATGTCGTGGCGCTGTTTGCACGCCTACGTATCGTTGCCTCGCACGAGTTCGGTGCGGCGATGGAAAGTCATGAGCTCGAGGCACGACCGATCGCCGAGATGCTGCGCGTTCATGGGCTGGATGTCGTCATTGGTGCCTTCGCGCCGCTTGCAAGCTTCGCGATGTTCCATCTGGTGACGATCTTCCCGCTCAGCTGGGTGACGCTGTTTGGCGGTCAGTCGGCCGGCGCTTTCCTGTTCGTACAGGTCCTTGGTGCACTGGTTGGTTTTGCCACGATCGTGCTGTCGGGGTTCCTAGCCGATCGCATCGGCCGCCGGCAGCAGCTTCTGATCGGCGCTTTCATCATTGCCATATTCAGCTTCACGGCGCCCTTCCTGCTCGATGCCGGCAGCACCGGCCAGGCGGCCTTCATCATTCTCGGGTTTGCCATTCTGGGCCTGTCTTTCGGCCAGGCATCGGGATCGATGTCGTCGCGATTCTCGCCAACCTACAGATATACGGGATCGGCATTGACCTCCGATCTGGCCTGGTTGATCGGTGCGGGCTTTGCGCCGCTGGTGGCGCTCGGTCTTGCCAGCAATTTCGGCATCATCTTTATCGGTGGTTACCTGATCTCTGGCGCAATCTGTACCATCCTGGCGCTCGTTCTCAGCCGGAAACTGGATACGGTCGAAGTGCCGGCCAGACCCTAGACAGAAGAGGCCGGTGGCCGCATTTGCTGCCCTTGCAAGGATGAGCCCGGCAAGCCTGCCGGGGTCATCCACCCGGTCGAATGATCCGGCCGGTCAAGCGCTTGGACCAGGCAGTCGCCTTGCGTGCGGAGACGTGGGATCAGGCAGTGAGAATTTGAATGAAGACTAACCCAAACGGGTGACGCCAGAACAAGCGGCCGTGATAACGTTTCTGTGAGGAAAATCGCGTCTTCAGGGAGGGACGGATGGCCACTTTACAGAGATACTTTCCGGGAAACGTCAATCCGGATCATTATAATCCGCCGATCGCCGGCCTGGACTATATGCCATCCTTGGCAGAGTTTCTCGACTTCGACACCGCTGTATCTAGCAGCTACTCGTCGACACAGGTGCTGTTCAAGTTCGAAAACGGCATTCAGGCCAAAATTGTCGGCAGCGGATTGAAATTCGACGGTGAAGGCAACGCCACGGGCGGCCGTGTGATCGAGGTACAGGTCCTCACGGCGAACAACAAGCTTATCGAGAAGATTTCAGGCTTCGATGTCTCAGCCACCTCCTTCCAGGATGTGGTGGATGCCGGCTCGTGGTATATGCAGCAATGGCTGCTGCGTGGCAACGATACGCTCAATGGCGGTGCTGGCGACGATGATCTCTACGGTTATGCCGGAAACGACGTCTTAAAGGGCGGAGCCGGAGACGATTTCTTCGTCGGTGGTGAAGGCAAGGACAGCTATGACGGAGGCTCGGGCTGGGACCAGCTCAGCTTTGACGACAGCTTTCTGAGCAAGGCTGCCAAGAAGGGGGTGAGTATTGACGCCGCTGCCCACAAAGCCACCGACCCATACGGAAATATCGAGACCTTTTCGAGCATCGAAAGTTTTCGCGGAACGAAATTTGCCGACACATTCAAGGGCTCAAGCGCTGACGAGCAGTTTATGGGCCTTGCCGGCGCCGACAAGATCGATGGCGGCGCTGGTTTCGACGAGGTGCGTTATCACCGCGACGTCAATCGCGGCGGCAAAAGCGGCGTCACCGTTGACCTGACAAAGGGTTATGCCATCGATGGTTTCGGCAACAAGGATACGTTGACGAACATCGAGGCCGCACGCGGCACTGACTTTGCCGACAAGCTCATCGGCAGCGCGGTTCGCAATTCTTTGCGTGGCGACGGTGGCAAGGACCAGATCTACGGCAAGGCCGGCAACGACGACCTTTATGGCGGCGGCGGAAAGGACAGCTTTTATTTCGACACCAAGCTCAGCGCTTCCACCAATGTCGATCACATATTCGATTTCAACGTGACCGACGACACCGCCTATCTGGCCAAGGCGATCTTCACCAAGATTACCGGTACCGGCACGATGAGCAGCGGCCAATTCTACGCCTCGACATCTGGTAAGGCGCACGATGCAGACGACCGGATAACATACAACAAGCAGACCGGCGATCTCTTCTACGATAGCGACGGCAACGGCAAAGCCGCAGCAGTGCATTTTGCAACCGTCGACGACGGGCTGAAACTCACGTCCGCCGACTTCTTTCTCTACTGAGACGGGCTATCATAGTTGTAGGCGGGGGAGAGGAAGCCGTCAGGAGTTCAAGACATCCTCGGGTGGACGAAGGGCTGGTGACCGTGAACGGCAAGCAACAGAATGGCAGCTCGCCCTCCGGGGTCCTGAGACATTGCCGCGCCGGCCTGATGGCCGTCGCGCTGGCCAGCGGGCTGATCAACATCCTTTACCTCACCAGCTCGTTTTTTATGCTGCAGGTCTATGATCGGGTTATCCCAAGTCGCAGTATCCCGACGCTTGTCGCCTTATGTCTTCTCGCCCTGATGCTCTATCTTTTCCAAGGCGCGTTCGAGCTTGCCCGAGGTCGAATGCTCAGCCGCATATCCGGCATTTTCGACGAGGAGCTGGGAGAAGACGTCTTCAGGACGGCGGTCAAGACACCCGTGAAGGGAAGCGCAGTGGCGGATGGGCTGGCGCTGATGCGGGATTTCGACCAGGTGAAATCCTTCTTGTCCGGCGCCGGGCCTCCGGCATTCTTCGATTTGCCCTGGCTGCCCTTCTATATCGGCATTTGTTTCCTCTTCCATCCGTTGATTGGCGTCATCGCCATCGGCGGAGCCGTAGCCCTGACCGTTCTCACCTATCTGACCAATCGGGCTACGCAGTCGTCCTCCAGGCAGCTTTACGAACTCGGCGGTCAACGCGGGACATTTCTGGGCATGGTCCATCGCAATGCCGAAGTCGTCGAAGCCATGGGCATGGCGCAAGACCTGCAGCGCTCCTGGGCTGCGGTCAATGATCAGTATCGCCAGTCGCATCGCAGGAATTCCGATGTCGCAAACGGTTATGCCGCCGTCTCGAAAATTTTCCGTATCGCTCTTCAGTCGGGCGTTCTTGCCGCGGGTGCTGTTCTGGTCATCGACAACCAGGCGTCGGCGGGCATCATCATCGCCGCCTCGATCCTGACATCGCGGGCGCTTGCGCCGGTGGAACAGGCGATCGCCAATTGGCGCGGGTTCGTATCGGCACAGCAGTCCTGGAAGCGACTTGCGCAAGCCTTCGATGGAGTGCCGGGCACGTCGTCGCCGATTGCACTCCCCGCGCCCGAAAAAGACCTCGTTGTCGAAGCGCTTGCAAGCGGGCCTCCGGGACGGTCAGGCATTGTCATCGCCAATATTGGTTTTACCGTCGAAGCCGGAAACGCGATAGGCGTGATCGGACCGAGTGCATCCGGAAAATCCTCGCTGGCGCGCGCGCTGACCGGAATATGGCCTGTGCATCGCGGTTCGATACGTCTCGATGGGGCAACTCTTGATCAATGGAGTGACCGTGATCGTGGCCGGCATATCGGCTATTTGCCTCAGGACATTGAGTTGTTTTCAGGATCTGTCGCTGACAACATCTCGCGCTTTCGGAAAGGTGCTGCAGCGGAAGAGATAATCGAGGCCGCAAAGGCGGCGGGAATCCATGATCTGATTTTGAAGCTTGAGGAGGGGTATGCGACCGAGATCGGCTCGGGTGGATCGATGCTTTCCGCAGGGCAACGGCAACGCATTGCATTGGCGCGGGCGCTTTTCGGAAATCCTTTTCTGGTCGTGCTGGACGAACCCAATTCCAACCTTGATGCCGAGGGTGAGCGGGCTCTGAGTCAGGCTGTGGTCAACATACGCCAGAGGGGCGGCATTGCCATCGTCATCGCGCATCGACCGAGCGCGCTTGCCGGCGTCAATCTCGTTCTGATGATGAGCGAAGGACGCATCGCCTCTTTCGGGGACAAGGACGAGGTTTTGACCAAGGTGTTGCGACGGGATTCTTCGGCTGGCGAACATCGCCCGACACCATTGAAAATCGTAGCCGAAGCACAGGAGTGAAGCGATGGAAGGGAACTCTTCGCACCGATCACTTCGCCGCCATGTCGCAGCGGTCTCCGTTCTTGCTCTCTTGCTCGTCGGAGGCGTTGGCGGATGGGCTGCGACGGCGACCTTGTCCAACGCGGTGGTCGGCGATGCGACCGTCATCATCGACGACAACGTCAAGAAGATACAGCATCTCAGTGGCGGTGTTGTTTCCGAGTTGCTGGTGAGAGAAGGCGCCCATGTCGAGGCCGGAGACATCCTTTTGAGGCTGGACGGCACCTCGTCGCGGGCAAGCCTTGGCATCGTCAACAGCGCGCTTGCGCAACTATATGCCAAGCGGCTCCGTCTCCAGGCCGAAACGCTCGAACTTGAAACCTTTACCGAGGCGGATCTGGCAGAAAACGGCATCGACATTTCCGCCAATCGCAAGCTTGTCGACGGAGAGGTCCAGCTTTTCCTGACGCGCAAGTCGTCGCTTGCGGGGATGAGGAAGCAGCTCGATGAGCGTAAGGGCCAGCTCAAGGAGCAGATCGCGGGAAACAATCTTCAAATTCAGGCGATCGACGAGTCTATCGAGCTGATTGACGAGGAATACCGCGCCATCAAATCGCTTTATCAGCGGCAGCTCGTCACCCTGCAGCGGGTGAACGCTCTCAAACGCCAGCGCGTTGAACTTGACGGTAACAAAGGCGAGCGGATCGCCGCCCGGGCGCAGGCCGAAGGGCGGATCAGCGAGATCAATCTACAGATATTGCAGCTCGATGAAGATCGGCGAAGCGAGAACGCCAAGGAACTGACCGAGATCGAGGCGAAGATCTCCGAAATGGAGGAGCGCAGGGTCGCGACACTCGACCAGCTGCAGCGGCTTGATCTGCGTGCCCCGCTTGCCGGACGCATCTATCAGGTGGCTGTCCACACGATTGGCGGTGTTGCCAATCCTGGAGAGGCGCTGATGCTTCTGGCGCCGGACCAGCGCGAACTCACGCTTGAGGCCAAGATCGCATCTCGCAATATCGATCAGGTCTATCCCGGACAGGCGGTCGACATCCGCTTCAGTGCCTTTGATCAGCGCACCACGCCGGAGGTCGTCGGCGATGTCGTGTCGATGTCTCCCGACGTTGTCGTCGAGCAGCGCAGCGGCCAGAGCTACTATCCCGTACGCATCCGGCCCGAGCCGAAAAGCCTCGCCAAGCTCGAAAACCTTGCGCTTTATCCCGGCATGCCGGCAGAGGTATTCATCCGCATTTCTGATCGATCGGTCATCTCGTATCTGGCCAAGCCGTTTACCGATCAGATGGCGCATACGTTTCGCGAAGAGTGACTACGTGTCACGACGGTTGGAAATAAAGAATGGCGGACAAGGTGACTGCTATATTTGATAATCTATGCTCTCGGATATGACGTCATATGTCATTGTTTAATAGAGATAAAATACGATAGTTGCAATGAATAATAGGTGCATGGAATAACACTAAATATCATCCAGCCCATCATCTTGTGATGGGCTGGATGATGGGCTAGAGACCAATCAGGATCCGAATGCTGGAGAATGATTTTGGCCTTGAGCGATGCGAAAGCGCGAAAACTGAAACCCGACGACAAGCCTGTTTCAGATGGTACGATCGCCGGATTGTATCTCTATCCGGCAAAGACTGCCGGCACCGGGAAATGGATATTTCGCTTTAAGTCCCCCGAGAACAGCAAGCGGCGAGACATGGGATTGGGCAGCTATCCCATCGTCTCGATCCGAGATGCGCGCGCGAAAGCGTTTGAGTTGAGGATCGTGATCGAGAAGGGCATTGATCCCTTGGAGGAGCGCCGGGCCCAAGAGCGCGAGCAAAAGAAGCTCGCTTCCGTCCCCACATTCGAAGATGCCGCAAGGCGGCATCACGCTGACAAGGCTGAAGGTTTTCGTAACAGCAAACATACCGAACAATGGATGACGTCGCTGGAGACGTACATCTTCCCGAAGATCGGCAAGCGGATGGTCAAAGATCTGACGCCTGCAGATTTTGCTGCATGCCTGAAGCCGATCTGGCTCAAAAAGGCTGAGACCGCGGCAAGGATCAAACAGCGCTGCGACGCGGTGATGAACTGGGCGGCGGCCAACGGCTTCATACTGGCCAGCCCGGTTAGCGTCGTGGACAAGATCCTGCCGAAGCAACCGGGCAAGCGCGAAAGAGTAGAGCACCAGCCGGCTCTGCCTTGGCGGGAAATCCCAGAATTCTTTTCGATGCTCATGGAAGGCGAGGCTGTGTCACGGCAAATGCTGGAGCTGCTCATCCTGACGGCCTGCCGCTCCGGTGAACTGCGGGAAATGCAATGGGAAGAGATCGATTTCTCTCACGCGATCTGGACCATCCCAGCGGCTCGAATGAAGGGCAAGGTCACGCACCGGGTCCCCCTTGGCCCAAGAGCGATCAAAATTCTGGAGAGGCAATTGGATAAATCGGAGACGGGGGAGGGATTGGTCTTTATCTCTCGCTCACGCAAACCGATGACGGATATGGTGCTGACCAAGTTCCTTCGCGACAAGAGGATCCAAAGCGACACCCCCGGCCGCCTTGCTACGGCCCACGGCTTCCGTTCCAGCTTCCGCGACTGGGCCTCCGAGAACGGCTATCCACGCGATCTCGCAGAACGCGCGCTGGCGCATACGATCAAGAATGCGGTGGAAGCGGCGTATCACCGAACGGATCTCCTGGAGCAGAGGCGGGCGATGATGCTGGAGTGGGAGGGGTATTGCTTAACTAGCTGAAAGCGAATGACGTGTGATAGCTGCATGATAAAAAGTCATTGCCAACGGTGCTGGATTATGGAACTTCAGTGCTGTCGATCCGCTGGCTAGTCATCCGGCGATTTAAAAGCAGTGGTGTCTGTCCTGGCATTGCTTTCGATGGCGTCGGTTCTCTAGCCAATTGCCTCTAGAGATTGAAAGGTGCGGGGCGTGAAGTAGCGCAACTGTCGACGCGCCGAATCCATTAATTCTCGTTGACCAAGCTCATGTTTTAACAGCAACTAAAAAGCGACACGCCTCGCCGCTTCCCTACCGCTCACGGTTTAGCTTTAGCGCTGGGCGTCCGCTAACGGCCAGTCATGTGTTCTGGTGGACAGAGGCCTGTCACATACAACAAATAATGAGGTGACAGCACACACCGGACGAATTTATTCGACCAAGGATGAGCAATGGTACCGGAAAGAGAGAGGTATTTTGCTCCGTTTGAACCGCCTTCTTACCCTCTCAAAAGCCATCGGGATAAGGGTCAATGAAAGATGAGATAAGACTCTGATCAAAAGCCTCATGTCTCATCTTTCACGATTTATGCCGCCGTGAGCTCGCTGGACAATTGGTCGCTCAAGACCTTGGTCGATCTAAATGCCTGGTTTCGGATTGTAGGTCATTTCTTTGCTTTTGGTGGCGGAAACAAAACATATCCAATCCCCCGATACCATGGGTTCCGCAGCTTCGCGAAAAATGCGGGTGGGTTAAGCTCGAACTCTTGAACATCTTTTTCGTTGCCAAGCTTGGAGACAAAAGGCCGCACGACCTTCTTTACCTGCCTGCGCGGCCAAGACATTTTAACGGCCTTGATTGGAGCCGGAGGCTGCTTTTTAGTTTTCCCATTATTGGCTCTTGGGCCGGCTGACGTCGCTATTTCAACGACTGCATCTGAGCCTTGCGGCCATGCTGTCCTGAATTTCCCAGCTGCATAGTCGCGATACTTCGATTTCGGGGGTATCATATGCAAAATTTTGTTTTTAACGAAAGCGTTCTCGAATGTGATGCCTTCCAAGATCAGGGCGTCAGACTTGGTTGGGTACTCAATAAAGTTGGTCAGAACTCGAGTGCCGACCTCAGGGTTTGGCCTAATGTAGTCGGCCAAAGGCCCGATAATCTTTTTTGCATTCCGAGCGAATTCGCGTGCACCAGCGTGCACCTCGCGGATAAGCGATTTTCTATCAAAGTCGTTGCTAGCTACGTCACGTATTGGAACAAGTTGCCCATCGGCATCGTACTTGACGTCAACAATCGTATCTTCATCACTGCAGAATAGTGTTTCGAATATCTGCGAATAGTTTGTGAGGGGGTGCCAAAAATTGAATCTCTGTGAGAAATTTCCGGCGTAACCAAACATCGCACGCTCAGGAGCTGCACGACCGAGAGCGGTGTCAAGCAACACCATATAGTAACCCGTCAACGGCTTCCCTGTTAGCCGCTGATATCCTTCCTGAATAGTTGCAGCATAACCGATTTCTACCAAGCAAGGGTTCTTTGCAGCAGTTAGACCGATGGCATTACAATACGTCTTAAGCCTCGAATTCCGTTCGTCTATTTTCTTGAGGAGGATAGGGAATGCTTCCTTGGCCGAACGTATTTTATCCAGGCGGCTTGCATTCGGTGAGATGCCCGTATGGTTATCAAGCCGATGCCCAAAGCGATCATATATGATGTCGTCCAACGGTGCGGCTGTGACGTCTTCAACGATGTCGAAAAATTCTGTCGCGTTCTTTGTGGTCGCCCCGCGAAGGAGCCTCCGTGAGCCCCAAGCGTAAGTCGATTTAGCGTTTGAGCGCTGGATGATTTCAAAGATGTCCTTTATGATTCTCCCGTCGCGGGCGATGAAGAAAGCATGGTCATTTCCATTGGCTGATATCTCTTGATCTAACCAAAATGCGTAGTCGGTCACGCATGGCCCGAGCCCGCAATAGCCGAGCTCAAAGGCGCTATTTCGAAACAATGTTTCGTCGTCGATCGTTTCAAATGGGTCGTCAAATAGGTGGCGTGCAATCAAATAGGCTGTCGCCGATCCATGGATATCGGTGTATGCAGCATTGCCGAACAACGACCGATAGCGCCCATGTTCACGCAATCGATCAATAGCACGTTTAACATGGATAGCTTTTATACCATGTGCTTCCGGTGACGCTACATCACCGATTGGGTTATCGCCGATATGAACGATGCGATCCATTGCTACCGCTTCACTGCGGGCCATGTGCGGAAAGATCGTGCCTGATTTCTTTTTCTTACCAATCTCCGACGATAAATAGAGGGTGTGCTCGGTCGAATAACCGCACTTTTTCAGTAGCGCTAGAATTGTTTCGCGCCCAAGGTACATGTCTGATGTGTAAACGATCGGCTTGTTTGTAGAGATGCAGAATTGATAAAGGCGCTCGCCCGCTGGACGGGCTACCATCAAGTCCATTTCAACCTGAATCTCAATATTCTTGAGCGCCTGCGTTTCTATATCATCGAGATCATATTTTTCACTCAGGACGGCATAAATGTCGTCTAAGGTGACCTCTTCTCGTTTGCCGTTCAGTACAGTGTGGGCGACACGTTCCGCTTCCACGCGGGCTTTCGCGAAATTGAACGTTCTGACGCTGGGCTCTGAGCGAAGACGATCTTGCACGACCTGAAAGACGTGTTTCGGGTCGACCAGCGGCCTCTCGATTAGAGTGTCGAAAATATCGAAAGAAACGAGTTCGGCTTGCTTGATCGTTGCGGCGATTTCCGGCGGAACTGAAGCACGATTGGGCCAATACTGCAGATCGCGTGTAAGTTCTTTTTCTGCGTTAGCAAATCTCAAGCCGTTGAAAAATTGGTCCTTATAGCCGTTTATTTCGAGCTGCGATTTTTCGAAATTCGGATTGAGGAGCCTTTCTAGCGTCTCAGGCTGGGTGATGGCGGCCGGGAAAAATACAGAATATCTGAAAAGCACAAACGCAAGCAATTTGTCACGTAGAACTTCATCGCCGGCAACGGCACGGATGGCGGGAGATAGGTATGAATCGCCCACCAAGGAAACAGGCTTCTCCAGAAGCAGTGCCTGGAATGCAAGAGATGACGAGTAGGTTGTAACGCTATCGACAAATGGAAGTAAGTATTGTGAGATGTTATGTAGATTGTCGAAATTTTTATTGAACAAGAAATTGGGATATGTGTTGTCCAGATAGCTGGCAGTATCGGGATTTAGAGCTCTTTCGTGTATATTTTTTGTTACGTATTGGGTCGTTAAGATGCCATTTTTTCGATCAGATGATGAAAGTACATTCTCAAGCATCTCGAATTGCGTAAGAAATGGTGCGTCTTTGCGAAATGCGTAGTGAGCGGACACTTGCAACGGCAGGAGCGATACCGACGATATACCATCGCGGCTCTCTCTAAGTCGAAAGACTTCGTCTCTTACCCTATCTTTTGAGTTAAAGAATTGCGCTCCTTCCGAGCGGAGTCGATTAAGCGCATCAATCTCCTGTTGAAGTAAGGTTATCTCCTCAATCCGGTTAGGGAGTGTTCCGTAGAGATAACCCTCTTTGAATAGCCCTTCTGGATCGACCATTACCATGTCCCCATAAGGTACGCGGCTGAATGGCGACGGCATCATATTAACGATGCGAGCGTCAGGGAAGGCGATCTTGATGTGGGGCACTGCTGCTTCCCAGGTCAAAACCACGTCTGGAGAAATCTTGATGTTTCTTTTAAGCAGATTTGCCGCAGCTTGGACGGGCAAAGAATCGGGCGCTACGCGATAAAAATGAAAGTCGATGTCGCCTGCGATGCCAGTCGAGGCGATGAATTCGTTGGTGTTGAGTTCGATGTACGTCGCGCCGCCGATCCGCTGGCTTGCCTGTAGATAATGAGGAGGAGCAGCTACGAAAACGTCGTGCCCTTGCTGGACTGCAGCGGAGGCTACTTTCAACAATTTATTGCGGAACGCATTCAGGCCGAAGTTTGGGTTCCCATTGGTGGCAAGTGGGTGCGAATAGATCAACAGGCGCATGAATTTTTCCTAGCTCGAAGTTCATCATCAGCCAGCACGTTGTGGTGGTTGAAATACGGCGTAAGCCTTTCGTGTGGATAACCGCGACGACAGACGTAACGCAAGTGTCTTCATTGGGGGGCAAAGTTTCTGGTTTCTGGCGAGCTTCCCGACAAGGGTCAAATTTGGAATGAGTTACCACCCGAGCCACGTGGCGCGTGGGGTGCGCTAGCGCGCCGTTGATTTCAATCTGCGACTTTTGCGTGTAATACTGCTGCGCACAGCGCGCGTTGAGCTGTCGGCGCAAAACAGGCCTTGTACCCTTCAAGTTGGGCTTTTGAGCTCGCGCCATTTCTCCATATTACCGCCGCGATGTGACCAGGTATCATTTGTTGAGCGAATTCATAGGCACGATCTAGATCGGCAGTGTACGGAGGAGGATAGAGTGCGTCCTCGCCTGTTGGGGTAAGCCAATGAGATTTTTTCTGTGATTGCCTTGTCCGTGCTTCCTCAATGTCAACCACAGTCTTCATCCATCCAACTAGCTTGGCGAGTTCCCCGTCCAGTCCCCGATCTGGCTTACTCGACGATTCGAGGAGTTCAATCAACCTAAAGTAGTCAGGCATAAGTCGATAGTCCCACGTTTCTCTGCTTCGACGACACGGGTTATGACATGCCTTTGCGCAAACGAGCAACCATGTCATCGCGCATGAGTTAATGTCTAGCCGAGCTGGATCTCGCGTTCTTTTGGTCTTTTTTACAATAAAATCCGCAGCCAAGCATCGAGGCGATTGACTTGCCCTAGATAGGTCACTCAGATGCGCCCCATGATTTGAGCTGGGTGGCTCGGGGGAATGGAAAAGACGGACCGGTAATGATTAGAGTTGCGCCGCGTAGCATCAAAAGAGATGTTGTTCTTTCTGTAGAAGATCCGATTTATGCCGATGTTGAGGCTGTATTTATTGGAAGTTGTTCGGTCGGTGCTTACACTTTTTTTGGGCAAGGCTGTCTTGTTGCGCAGTGTTCAATTGGAAGGTTCTGCTCAATTGCGCCCAATGTGACTATTGGCCTCGGTGAGCATCCGATCCATATGTTTTCTACTCATCCTGTGGTGTTCGGTGCTCATCGGGCCTTAGGTATTACCCGTGGGCTGGGAGGTCGGCGCGGAGAGCAAAAAAAGCCGCCGACTATCGGAAATGACGTCTGGATCGGAGCTAACGCCACGATATTGAGGGGCGTCGAAATCGGTGATGGCGCGATCATTGGTGCTGGCTCCGTAGTGAGCCGAGATGTCGAGCCCTATTCCATTGTCGGAGGACTGCCGGCCAAGGAAATCAAGAAGCGATTTCCTGAAGATGTAGCTTCGCGTCTTCAAGCGACAAAATGGTGGGACTTCGATATTAACCATTTAAGAGGGATCGATTTCGCCGAGATAGAAAAGTCGATCGAAGATATAGAGTTGCGCTTGGCGACCGCCGAGCCGCACAATTATCAATACTCCCAAATTTTGGGGCGCGCATGATCCAGTGGCTAGGCTGGGGGGGGCGACTGCCTAGAAAAAGCGTGAAAAATTAGAGCGCTGGCACACAGGGCAAGCGCTGGTGTGTTTGCTTTAACTGGTTTCCAGTTGGTGATCTTCGAAGAGGCTGCGCCACCTTCCCAGCTCACTCCTACTTCTTCGTTAGGCGCGATTTCTGATAGTAAGTCCGCAGCCGCTTGAATACGTGTCGTGTAGTGCGGTAGGCGGGCCGGCTCTTCAGAATGAGGAGGTGCCCACGCGGCCCCTAGGCGTGGTAGGCCCGTGTCGGGGTCCGTCTTCATTAGTGGAATGCTTTTCCATCCAAAAAATTGTGCAACCTCGATATCCAACTCCCTGTCACCTTCCGATGCAGTTAGTATGCGCCTCAATATTTCTTCGGCTTGCATTTTTATCGTCTCGTTCTTGGTCACGGTAGCCGTCTAGCCAAGGCTTCAAAGGCCGGCTATCACGGTGTTATGCGGACGTTTAGTTTATTTGGTTGGTTGCGATCGGTCCAGCGCGTGATCAGATATTAGCTACTTTCGCACTGGCTTCCTGTTTCTAACGGAGCAAATTGGCTTTGCCCTAGTCGATTACTGGGAAGGCTGCTGGAGGTCAAAGGCTTGATCCACTTAGTTCAGCGATCTAACGGACCTTTTCTTGAATTGCTTTTCTCTTTTGGAAATGAGACGAACCAGCTATGGGCGGGAATTTGCATAAATGGCTGGCATCATTTCTATCCCGGGCGATGCCACGGCTCGAACCACGCTCTTATGTGCTGGGCTTCAACACCTGGAAGCACTTTATCAAGCACTGGCTTGTGGGTGAAAACGTCGCCCGGCGCAACAGGCATATCGGCAGACTGCGGTTCTATCTCCTGATCGCGCCCTTCATGCTGATGCGAAAAGGCTCGAAGGTTTATGTCTGGGGCTACAAAATTCCCGCCTTCATCGAAGATTTCTGTCAGCGGCATACCATCCCGATCACTAGGGTCGAAGATGGTTTCCTTCGCTCGATTGCGCTCGGGGCTACGCGGGCTCCGCCCATTTCACTCTGCTTTGATAGCTCAGCCATGTATTTCGATGCGACAAGGCAGTCCGATCTTGAGCGCATCATCGAGACCTACGATTTTGATGCCGATCCTCAATTGATCGAACGAGCAAAGGCCGGCATCGGTGCATTGGTTGCATCCAGGCTGTCGAAATACAACACGTCGAAGGATGTCGATATCGATGCTATATATGGCCCGAAAACATGCAAACGTGTCCTCGTCGTCGGGCAGGTGGAGGGTGACGCCTCAATCGAGAAGGGTTGCGACCGGAGGCTCGACAACAACGATCTCGTGAATATTGCTGCCGATGAAAATCCGGGTGCGCAGATTATCTACAAGCCGCATCCCGAACTGCTGCACGGCACACGGCCATACCAGTCAAACCCTCGCGACGTCGGCCATCTGGCTATGATCCTCGAGCAGGACATAACGCTCGCGGATGCCTTCAAGACCGTTGATCACGTCTACACGATCACGTCGCTATCTGGTTTCGAAGCGCTGATACGCGATATTCCGGTGACCTGCGTGGGCATGCCATTTTATGCCGGTTGGGGAGCAACGGACGATCGCCAGCGATGTGATCGCCGGACGGCGAGGCGCACGCCAGTGGAGATTTTCGCCGCGGCCTACATCCTCTATCCCCGCTATTTTGATCCGGAGCATCACGAAGAACTTGATTTCGAAGGGGCCCTCGCGCTTCTCGCCTCGATGAGGCGCCGCATGCAAGCCGCTCTTTCAGAGTAGGCGGCGGCCCAATAGGGTGGTCACCGCGCCGACGCCGCCCTCGGCCGAAGTGGCCTGATCACACGGTTCTGCATTGGCGTCGCTGCCTATTGGACGTGGGCGAACTTGTCGCCTATATTATCTGTGTTCTGGCCCTTGGGATTAAGGGGGTTCGCTTCGGCGGATGGCGCGCTGGGCCCGGCCCGTTCCAGAGCGGCCCGTATTTTTCTCCACTCTTTATTCCAGCCGATATGATCGTAGATCAGTGGATCTGTCGAACGGGGCAAGCTCGCAATTGATGAGCGCTCACGCCGCTTCGGCTGTGTGTGGTTCCCGGTAAATCGCCGCTTATCCAACAATTGTGATTTGAGATACGGCGACCTGTGTCGCCGCCGCACCTTTCTCGATTTTGCCCCGCCGCTCCAACTGCGCGGACAGCGAAACAGAGGCCTGCTAGCCTGATTCTAAGCCTATTCCGTCTTCAGCATCGCCATCATCTTCTCGATAAATTCTTCGACGGTTTGCTGAAGCTGCACGCGTGCTTTCGGGGTAAGGCTGCGCGTGTTGATACCAAACTGCAGCTCGCTCCGGCCCCGAATTCCCGAGAACAGTTCGTGCTGCCTCGCTTCGCTGATCGCTCCGTAGTGATCCAGCGTCGTCTTCAAGTTGTCATGCCCAATGCCCTGACTGAGGGCCTTCGCTTCCTCCAGATTTGAAGCCCAGCGAAAGATCATCGAGCCGATCGTGTCGCGTACGCGATGCGGGGTGAAATGGTCGATGCCACTGTTGACCGCAACGCGGGCGAAGATCTTTCCAACGGTCCCTTCGTCCTTCAGGGGTTCCCAGCCGGAGCCGTTTCTGGCGCCAAATGCGTAACGTGCTCCTCTTGGGAAGAGAGGTGTCTCGCCGGTGGCTCCCTGTGCTCTCAAATCGGTGATCCAGTCGGAAACGATTGCCTCGAACATCTCTCCAACCGGAAACCAATCCGAACGCATCGTTTTGCTGTTTTTGGTATCGACTTCGGCAGCCAGTTGATCCACCGTTTTCAGTGTCAGATCAACGTGCTTTATCTGCAAGGTGATGAGTGCCCCGACCCGAACGCCGGATAGGTAGGCGAATGCCAGCATCGCACGATTTCGGCGCTCCAAGAACGAGTTGCCGGGCATTGATTCCACCGCTGCAACGATCTCCTCGTGAGAGGGGTACTCCTTCGTGTTCGGCGCATTGGCGATATTTACCAGCCGGCGCGGGGGCGTGAAATAGTCGTGGAGATGCGACGGCACACACCCGTACCCAGGCTGCTCCGCGAGCCACTCGAAGAAGCCCTTCAGGTGAGTGAATGCATGAACCACGGTTTGTGCGGCGCGCGCTTTGCCATTGACACTCTTCTCTTGGAAGGCCGACTTAAAGAGTGCGATCGTTTCCTTGTCGACTTCGCGGAAGTCAACCTTTCCTGCCAGATCGACAAACTGCCAGATATGACGAAGGATCGCGTCGACGGTCTTGTCATGACGCCCACGAGCTTCCTTCACAAGCATCTGATACTCGTAGATTGCGAAAACGTTCGCGGTTTCGGCAGCGGAGGGCACGGCGATGACGTGCACTTTGGCGGCGTTACCCCTCTGAATCGCCTTGGATGGCAGTGGGACTGCTGACTGCGCCGGTTCCGCATGCGGCGCTCTGCTATTGCCGTCCGAAAAAACCTCTTCAATCACAATCGCAGAAGGGGAGCCGGAATCATTATTAGTCTTCTGGCTTCGTTCTAGGATTGGTTTTCTGAGCACCTGGAGAGCCTCGTAATCGCCGATCGACATGGACTTGTAGGCCGGCGAGGCCCTTTTGAGGCACGGAGTGGATACCGACATCCTTCCCTTAAAGGGGACAGCGTGAATTTTCGCCTCCAGAAGCGAATGGATGTCTTTGCATGTGACGCAGTACACCTCATGCAATTCCAGTCCGCGCTTCGCATTCTTCAGTCTATTCAGGTGGAAGGCATTCAGATGTTCACCCTTGAACAGGCGCTTGCGGCCGGACTGGTAGTGTACCAAGCCACGCTGCACCCAGTTCGTAAGGGTGTTTGCGCAGATCTCATAATGGCTGATCACACTTGCGCTGGTGTAGAGATAGTTTGCCTTTGCCTTGCGCGGGTCCTGAAGGTTGCGACGAGGGTGTCTGACCGGAGGCGCGCTCATGCGCATTCCTCCTTTTCGCGGCGCTCGTATTCGATCAGCGCTGCGAGGCACCAGCGCGTCGTGGTCCCTTGGAATTTGATGGGCTTGGGAAAAGTTTCCGACTTCTTCGCCCACCGCCAGATCGTCTGTTTTTTCACTCCGTAGCGCTGGGCGACCTCCTTATCCGACAGATAGGGGCCAAACGAAGCGGAGGCAGACGCCTTGTTGGGGACATTGATATTGGCGTTATCCGGAGAGGAGCCGGTAGAGATGCGCTTCGTCGAGCGCGTGTTTGCGTGCTGGGGCTCTATGCGACCGGAGATATTCTCCGTATCGTCGCCAAGGCCAGCCTTCATCGCAGCATAGCTGTTGTTGTGGGAGAGTTCGTCCAGGCTTAATGCCCGGCGAGGAGGAACGCTTTTCATGCTAAACCCTATTCCGCCTGTCGGCGAACAGATTGATTTAGCACGTCTTGCGCATGGACCTTTCGAGCCCGTGTTACGCGGTTTATCCGACTGCACCCGGATATGACAATCCCGGCACAGATAAAAATCACGAAAAAAAGGGCTGATGGGCTGAATGATGGGCCAGCTTATGTGCTGTATAAAAAACCAAGCAAAATCATCATATTAAGAAGATAAATGGCGGACAAGGTGGGATTCGAACCCACGGTACGCTTTCACGCACACACGCGTTCCAGGCGTGCGCCTTAAACCACTCGGCCACCTGTCCTTTGAGTGCTTTGCGTCGTCTCGGAAGCAAAGCGTTGGAACGGTCGCGATATATACCGATCAATTCTCAAGGATCAACCCGAATCTGAAGCTTTTTTGACATCGTCCCGGAAAGTTTGCCTGCGTTGCCAATCGCCCGCTCGCTCGCTATCCTCTCCGGAGCAATATCAAGGCATGTCCGGCAATGGCATTCGGCTGTTTTCGTGGCGATAAGCGGGAAAACAGCGAGTTGAAGCGCAGCACGTCATTTTCCGGGATCGTGAAGCGCCCCCGATGTTTTCCCGGTGAGGAAAAGGGATCTGCGCAGTGAACGCCGTTCGAGCAGTGTTACATGCCTTTAGTTTTGTTGCGCTTGTCGCAGCCATCCTTGTCGGCACGCTTGATTCCATCCAGTCGGTGTCCTCCTCTGGTGTCGTGCTTACCAGTCTCGGCAATGCCTGGCTCAGTCTCGATCCCGCAAGCCTGACACTGGCAGAACTGTCCGCCAATGACTATATAAGTGCCGATATCTGGCGTCCCTTTGTGGCACCTGTCCTGGCACAGCCGGCTTGCGGTGTGTTCCTCATTCTGGCGTTGATATTCTGGATGATCGGCTACAAAAGGCAATCATTCGCCGGGCGGTTCTCTGCCTGAATGCTGCGTCCCGGCGACGTGAAGGCCGACAGCATGCCTTGTCGCGGCATAAAGGCATGCACATGAGAGCGGCAAGCGCCAAGGTAATCATGTCGCGGAGTGAGGAGGCGAGCATGTTCCTGCGCGAGATCTTCAACAAAAAGACGGCCATGCCGTCGAGCGAAACAGCGTTGCCGGGACGGGCCAACCCCATCCCCACCGCGGATCTGCATTTCGTTAGCGGCCGCCAGCTGGATGGCCCTTATCCGGATGGCTTCGATACTGCCTATTTCGGCATGGGCTGTTTCTGGGGCGCCGAGCGGCTGTTCTGGAAACTGCCGGGCGTTTACGTGACGTCGGTTGGTTATGCCGGCGGGCTTACCCCCAATCCGACCTATCACGAGACGACGACGGGCCTAACCGGTCACGCCGAAGTCGTAAAAATAGTCTTCGATCCGAAAGCGGTGTCATACCGCCGGTTGCTGAAACTGTTCTTCGAGGAACACGATCCGACCCAGGGTATGCGCCAGGGCAATGACATCGGCACGACCTATCGTTCCGTCATCTACACGACGAGCGAAAGCCAGGCTACTGAAGCCCGTGATGCGCTTGACGCTTTTCAGGCGGCGCTGGCGCGTGCCGGCCGTGATGCGCTGATCACCACCGAGCTCGCGCCCGTCCCGGATTTCTATTATGCCGAGGACTATCACCAGCAGTATCTCGCCAAGAACCCTGCCGGCTATTGCGGCCTCAAGGGCACCGGTGTGTCCTGCCCGGTCGATAAAGTCGCCTGATCACCGGCGGCAACGCATCATGCGCCGCGGATTTATGCAGGTCCGCGGCCAAATTCATGCAGGCTGCCAAAGGGATAGGCGTTTTTACCAGTTGAAAAAAATCTGGTGAATTTTTGCCGCGCACATGCAAGAGTAGTTGCAGCCAAGCCTTCTAAGAGGGGGGCAGGTGACCGCTTGATGTCTGACTGACAGCTTTGCGGGAGGACCTAAACACTAAAAAACAGGGCTGCATGATGAAGAAAACCCTTTTGAGCCTTCTGGCCGTGGCTGCGATGTCGACCACGGCTCTGGCTGCTGAAATCAAGCCGGCGCTGGTCTACGGTACCGGCGGCAAATTCGACAAATCCTTCAACGAGGCCGCCTATGCCGGCGCCGAGATGTACAAGAAGGAAACCGGCACCGATTACCGCGATTTCGAGCCGACCAGCGACACGCAGGGCGAGCAGGCGATCCGCAACTTCGCAAGCCGCGGATACAACCCCGTTGTTGCGGTCTCCTTCGCCTGGACTTCGGCGATGGAAAAGGTCGCCGCCGAATTCCCTGACACCAAGTTTGCGATCGTCGATTCCGTCGTCGATCTGCCGAACGTCCGCTCGGTCGTATTCAAGGAAGAGGAAGGCTCTTACCTCACCGGCATCCTTGCCGGCATGGCCTCCAAGACCGGTAAGGTCGGCTTCGTCGGCGGCATGGATATCCCGCTGATCCGCAAGTTCGGCTGCGGTTATGTCCAGGGAGTAAAGGCTGCCAATGCCAAGGCTGAAGTCTTCCAGAACATGATCGGCACGACGGGTGCTGCCTGGAACGATCCGGTTCGCGGCGGTGAGCTGACCAAAAACCAGATCGACCAGGGCGCGGATGTTATCTACGCGGCAGCCGGCGCTTCGGGCCTCGGCGTGCTGCAGACGGCTGCCGACAACAAGAAATTCTCGATCGGCGTCGACAGCAATCAGAACCACCTTCATCCGGGCTCGGTATTGACCTCGATGGTCAAGCGCGTCGATCTCGCCGTCTACAATGCCTACAAGGATACGGCTGCCGACAAGTTCACCGCCGGCGTCCAGTCCAACGGTATCAAGGAAGACGGCGTAACCGCTGCGATCGACGAAAACAACAAGTCGCTTATCACCCCTGAAATGCAGGCAGCCGTCGACAAGGCCAAGGCCGATATTGTCGCCGGCACTGTCAAGGTGCACGATTACATGTCGGACAACGCCTGCCCGATGTAAGCTATCTGTCGAAGGGGCGTGTGGCGGTTTCCGCCATGCGCCCTTTTTGCATATATAAAGAGAGCAAGGTCGAGCCTTTGAACCTTCAGTCTTCCGCAAACGAGCCCGCGATCGAGCTTGTCGGCATCGACAAGAAATTCGGCGCAGTCCACGCCAACAAGGATATCAACCTCACCGTCGGCAAAGGGTCCATCCACGGCATTATCGGCGAAAATGGCGCCGGCAAGTCGACGTTGATGTCGATCCTCTATGGTTTTTATCATGCCGACGGAGGCGAGATCCGCATTCAGGGCAAGCCGGTTACAATCCGCGACAGCCAGGCGGCGATCGCTGCCGGCATCGGCATGGTCCACCAGCATTTCATGCTGGTCGAGAATTTCACCGTGCTCGAAAACGTCATGCTCGGCGCCGAGGGCGGCCAGCTTCTGGCCAAGGGTGTCGCCGGCGCGCGCAAGGAATTGAAGCGGCTCGAGAAGGATTATGGCCTCGAAGTCGATCCCGATGCGGTAATCGAGGAACTGCCGGTCGGCAGCCAGCAGCGCGTCGAGATCTTGAAGGCGCTTTATCGCGGCGCCGATATCCTGATCCTCGACGAGCCGACCGGTGTTTTGACGCCGGCCGAGGCGGACCACCTGTTCCGCATCCTCCAGGTCCTGCGCGATCAGGGCAAGACGATCATCTTGATCACCCACAAGCTGCGCGAGATCATGGCGATCACCGATACGGTGTCGGTCATGCGCCGCGGCGAGATGGTGGCGACCCGAAAGACCGCCGAAACCACGGTTGCCGAACTTGCCGAACTGATGGTCGGCCGCCGCGTTTTGCTGCGTGTCGAAAAGGACGATGCCAATCCCGGCCCTGTTCTCCTGTCGGTGAAGAACCTGACCGTGAAAGACGGTCGTGGCGTCACCATGGTCGACGACGTTTCCTTCGATGTCCGTGCAGGCGAGATCGTCGGTATTGCCGGTGTCGCAGGCAACGGCCAGTCGGAACTCCTGGAAGCAATCGCCGGCATTCGCAAGCCCGTATCCGGTCAGATCCTCGTCGAAGGAAAGCCGGTTGAAGCGGCCGATCCGGCACTGCTGCGCAGGCTCGGCCTCGCCCATATTCCCGAGGACCGGCACCATATGGGTCTGGTGCTGAAATTCGAGGAATACGAAAATTCCATCCTCGGCTACCATCGCGATCCGCGTTATGGCCGCGGCATGCTGCTCGACCCTGCAACGATCCGCAAAGATGCCGAGGAAAAGATCGCCAAATACGATATCCGCCCGCCAAATGCGCGGCTGAAGACGGCAAACTTTTCCGGCGGCAACCAGCAGAAGATCGTTGTCGCCCGCGAGATCGAGCGCGATCCGAAAATGCTTCTGATCGGTCAGCCGACACGCGGTGTCGATATCGGCGCGATTGAATTCATCCACCGCCGCATCATCGAAATGCGCGATGCCGGTAAGGCCGTGTTGCTGGTCTCGGTCGAGCTGGACGAGATCCGATCGCTCTCGGACCGGATTCTCGTGATGTTTGCCGGCAGGATCGTCGGCGAAAAGCCGGCGGATGCCGATGAAGGGTCGATCGGCCTGATGATGGCGGGGATCGCCGCGTGACGATGCCTGATGGAAATTCGGTTCTGGAGTCTGCAATGAAGCATGGGTGGATCATCCCCGGTCGGGTTGTCGCCGAACGGGCGGGAGGCGCAAGATGAGCACGGCTTCAGTTCCCTTGCCCGCCTGGATCAATTACGGCGTCATCCCGCTTCTCAATCTGGTGCTCGCCTTCTTCTTTTCCGGCCTGGTCGTCTGGGCGATCGGCGAAAATCCGTTCGAAGCGCTGAAACTGCTGCTGGTCGGCGCGCTCGGCCGCGGCGAAGGCATCGGCTTCACCCTGTTCTACACGACCAGCTTCATCTTCACCGGCCTCTCGGTGGCGGTCGCCGTCCATGCCGGCCTTTTCAATATCGGCTCCGAAGGCCAGGCCTATCTCGGCGGTCTGGGGGCTGCATTGGTGGCGCTGTCGCTCGACCATTATGTGCCCTGGTATGTGACGATGCCTTTCGCGGTCATCGGCGCGGCTTTGTTCGGCGCGGCTGCTGCCGCCATCCCCGCCTGGCTGCAGGCCTATCGCGGCAGCCATATCGTCATCACCACCATCATGTTCAACTTCATCATCTCGTCGCTGTTGAACTACGTGCTGGTGCGCCTGCTGATCGTGCCGCGCAAGATGGCGCCGGAAAGCCGCACCTTTCTCCCAGGCGGCCAATTGCCGAAACTGAGCTGGCTGATCGAGCTGTTCGGCGGCAAGCTGGGTGCCGCACCGCTCAACTTCTCCTTCCTCATCGCGCTGATCATGTGTTTTCTGGTCTGGGTGCTTATCTGGCGCACGAGGCTCGGTTACGAGATCCGCACACTCGGCGTCAGCCCGAGCGCCGCCGGTTATGCCGGCATCCGTTATGGAAAGATCGTCATGATCACCATGCTGATCTCTGGCGGTCTGGCCGGGATGATGGCGCTCAACCCGGTCATGGGCGCCTCCGGCCGCCTGCAGATCGAATTCGTCGGCGGCGCCGGCTTCGTCGGCATCGCGGTATCGCTGATGGGCCGCAACCACCCGGCCGGCATCGTGCTGTCGGCACTGCTGTTCGGCATTCTCTATCAGGGCGGCGCAGAGCTGTCCTTCGACATGCCGTCGATCACCCGTGACATGATCGTCGTCATCCAGGGCATGGTCATTCTGTTTGCCGGCGCGCTGGAATACATGCTGCGCCCGGGGATCGTCAGGCTCTACCAGACGGCAAGGGGGAGATAGGCCATGGAATATTTCGATACCTTCGTCAGCATCCTCGGCTCGGCCATCCGCCTTTCGATCCCGCTCCTGTTCACCGCTCTTGCCGGGCTGTTTTCCGAACGCGCCGGCATTTTCGATATCGGGCTGGAAGGCAAGATGCTGGCATCGGCTTTTGCCGCAGCCTGCGTCGCCTATTGGACCGGCAATGCCTGGGCCGGTCTCGGTGCCGGCATCGCCATATCGATCGCCTTCTCGATGCTGCATGGTTTTGCCTCTATCACCAATCGTGGCAACCAGATCGTCTCCGGCGTCGCACTCAATTTCGTCGCCGCCGGCGTGACGATCGTGCTCGGTCAGGCCTGGTTCAACCAGGGCGGCCGCACCGGTCAGGTGCCGGCTGAAGGTCGCTTCGGCGCCATCATCCTGCCCGGCGTGGACATGATGCGCGAGGTTCCGATCATCGGACCGCTTTATGCAAATGTCATCTCCGGCAATAACCTTCTCACTTATATCGCCTTCCTGATGGTGCCGCTGTCGTGGTGGATCCTCTATCGAACCCGCTTCGGCCTGAGGCTTCGAGCCGTCGGCGAAAATCCGGGTGCCGTCGATACGGCGGGCATTTCCGTCACCTGGCTGCGTTATCGGGCGCTGATCGTCACCGGTTTTCTCGCAGGTTTTGCCGGCACCTATCTGTCGATCGCCCAGTCGGCCGCCTTCATCAACAACATGTCCGCCGGTAAAGGGTATATCGCGCTGGCAGCGCTGATCTTCGCCAAGTGGAAGCCGGTGCCGGTCATGTTCGCCTGCCTGTTGTTCGGTTTCCTTGATGCATTCGCAAACTTCATGCAGGGCAAATCCCTGCCGCTCATCGGCGAGGTGCCGGTACAGATCTTCCAGGCTCTGCCCTATATTCTCACCTGTATATTGCTTGCAGGCTTCATCGGCGTGGCGCGTCCGCCCAAGGCCGGCGGTGTCGCCTACACGAAGGAACGCTGACCATGTCGCATGAATTGTTCGAGGCGGCCCGCAAGGCCATGGAGAGGGCGCATGCGCCCTATTCCAAATTCCCGGTCGGCGTTGCACTGAGGGCCGATGACGGCAAGGTCTATCTGGGCGCCAATATCGAAAACCTGTCCTTTCCTCAAGGCTGGTGTGCCGAGCCGACGGCCATTGGCGCCATGGTCATGGGCGGCGGAAAGAAGATCGTCGAACTGGCGGTGATTGCCGAAAAGCTGCCGCTCTGCACCCCTTGCGGCGGCTGCCGGCAGAAGATCTCGGAATTCGCCTCGGCCGAGACACGCATCTATCTTTGTGATGACCTCGGCGTGCAGAAGACCGTCACCATGGCCGAATTGCTTCCCTACGCTTTCGAGACGGATGTGATCGGATGACGACTGTCTCGGATCTGCTGGTTGAACGGTTGGATGGCCTCGTGCCGCGGGTGGCGATCGTGCTCGGCTCCGGACTAGGATCGCTGGTCGACGGCATGACCGATCAAATCCGCATCCCCTATGCCGAACTTGAGGGTTTTCCAGTCAGTGGCGTCACCGGCCACGCGGCAGAACTGGTTGCCGGTTATCTCGGGCGCGAGCCGGTGATCATGCTGTCTGGCCGCGCCCATTATTACGAGCGTGGCGATGCGCGCGCCATGCGGTTCCCGATCCAGGTCCTGAAGGGCATCGGGGTGCAGTCGCTGATCCTCACCAATTCCGCCGGCTCGGTGCGCCAGGACATGCCGCCGGGTTCCGTCATGCAGATCACCGATCACATCAATTATTCCGGCATGAACCCGCTGATCGGCGAACATGGCGACGGCCGTTTCGTCGGCATGACGAGCGCCTACGACACCGATCTGGCGCTCGCGATGCGCAACGCGGCGATCCGTGCCGGCGTGCCGCTATTCGGCGGTGTCTACATGTGGTTCTCCGGCCCGAGCTTCGAAACGCCGGCGGAAATCCGCATGGCCCGCACGCTCGGCGCCGATGCCGTCGGCATGTCAACCGTGCCGGAGGTCATCCTCGCCCGCTATTTCGGGCTGAAGGTTGCAGCCGCCTCGGTCGTGACCAACTACGGTGCGGGCATGACCGGCGCCGAGCTCAGCCACGAGGAAACCAAGGACATGGCGCCGATCGGGGGCGCGCGTCTTGCCGCAATCCTGCGAGAAATGCTGTCCGGCAACGCCTGACTTATCAGATGCATAGCGCTTATGCGCCATTTTACCCGGGTTCTGCGCCTTGCTTCTAATCGGTTGAACGCTAAAACTTGAACTTCAATCATAAGCGGAGAACATCATGGAACTGCATAGCCCGCGCGAGGCGGCGGCATTTGCCCTGTCTCTTCTTGACTTGACGAACCTGCGTGATGATTGCGACAACGCCGCGATCGAGAACCTGTGCCTGAGGGCGCAGACCCCTTATGGCAACACGGCGGCGATCTGCATCTGGCCGCGTTTTGTCGCCCACGCGCGCCAGATCCTCGGTGCCGGCCATCCGGTCCGTATCGCTACCGTCGTCAACTTCCCGTCTGGTGATCTTGCCGTAGCCGATGTCGTCGCGGAGACGCGCAAGGCGGTCGAGGAAGGCACAGACGAGATCGATCTCGTCATTCCCTACAAGGCTTTCATCGCCGGCGACGAAGCAGCCGTCACCGCCATGGTCGAGGCCGTCCGTGCAGCCTGCCCACAATCCTGCCTCAAGGTCATTCTGGAAACCGGCGAGATCCGGGATAGATCGCTCATCAAGCGCGCATCCGAACTGGCCATTGCCGCAGGTGCCGACTTCATCAAGACTTCGACCGGCAAGGTACAGGTCAATGCGACGCTGGAAGCCGCAGACATCATGCTGAGCGCGATCCGCGAATCGAAGGCGCGGGTCGGCTTCAAACCTGCGGGCGGTGTTTCCACCGTCGCCGATGCCGATCTCTATCTGAGACTGGCCGAAAGCATCATGGGGCCGAACTGGATCATGCCATCCACCTTCCGCTTCGGTGCCTCGAGCCTGCTGGACGATATCCTGGCGGTTCTCGCCGGCACGTCCTCGCCGCGCGCAGCCGCCGCCGGTTACTGACGGCGCCGTATGCTCCCGCAGGAAATCATCCGCCGCAAGCGTGACGGTCACATACTCTCGAAGGACGAAATCGGCGCCTTCATTGCGGGCGTAACCGAAGGAACCATATCGGAGGCCCAG
The DNA here is from genome assembly GCF_057163345.1 of Aliirhizobium sp. YIM B11859. Lineage (NCBI taxonomy): Bacteria > Pseudomonadati > Pseudomonadota > Alphaproteobacteria > Hyphomicrobiales > Rhizobiaceae > Aliirhizobium > Aliirhizobium sp. YIM B11859. The sequence goes on along the minus strand of NZ_JBXHAY010000002.1, from coordinate 961,238 downwards.
GTCGCGGCTTTCGCAATGGCTGTCTTCTTTCGGGACATGTCTCAAGACGAGACAGTTTCGCTGACATTGGCCATGCGTGATTCCGGTTCTGTACTGAAATGGAGCAATATCGGCCGTCCGGTTGCCGACAAGCACTCGACAGGCGGCGTTGGCGACAATGTTTCACTAATGCTGGCGCCCGTTGCCGCAGCCTGCGGCCTGGCAGTGCCGATGATTTCCGGCCGTGGTCTTGGCCATACCGGCGGCACGCTCGACAAGCTGCAATCCATTCCCGGTTATGACATCGCTCCTGATCAGACCCGCTTTGCGCAGGTGGTGAAGAAGGTCGGTTGCGCCATCGTCGGGCAGACCGCCGATCTGGCACCCGCGGACCGTCGCCTTTATGCGATCCGCGACGTCACGGCGACGGTCGAATCTGTGCCGCTGATCACGGCCTCCATTCTGTCGAAGAAACTGGCGGCCGGGCTTCAGACGCTGCTGATGGATGTAAAGATCGGTACCGGAGCCTTCATGCAGGATATCGGGGAGGCTCGCCTGCTTGCGCGTTCGCTGGTCGATGTTGCGAGCGGAGCAGGGGTGCCGACGGTCGCCCTTATCACCGACATGAACGAACCGCTGGCAGATGCCGCAGGCAATGCCGTCGAGGTGATGAACTGTGTGGATTTCCTCAACGGTCGCAAGGCTGGAACACGGCTGGAATCCGTGGTTCTGGCCGAGGTCGCCGAAATGCTGGTCCAGGCGGGCTTGGGCGCGACACTTGCCGAAGGAACCCGGCTGGCGGCTGCGGCACTTTCATCCGGTCGGGCGATGGAGGCCTTCGCCCGCATGGTGCATGCGCTTGGCGGTCCCGCGGATTTCTGCGAGCGGCCACAAATCTATCTGCCGCAGGCGCCCATCATCCTCGACGTTCCGGCTCCGGCCGACGGTTATCTTTCGGCCTGCGATGCACGAGCCCTGGGCCTTGCCGTTGTGGATATGGGCGGCGGGCGACGTCAGGTTTCGGATGCTATCGATCACCGTGTCGGTTTCAGCGAGATCCTTCCGCTCGGCTCGGCCGTCACCAGGGGCCAGCCTATTGCGCGCGTTCACGCCTTATCTTTTGAACAGGCGGAGCGAGCGTCGGAGGCGCTGCTTGCTGCCTACCGCACCGACGAGCGCGCACCATTGCTTTCGCCGGCCATCATCGAGCGGGTCGACTGAAGATCATCGTTAATTGGCAAGCGTCAGGCTGCTGCCCTTGACCTGATAGGATTTCAGCTTCGTCAGGAAGCTCATGCCGACAAGCGTGCCGGACAGCGACGTGTCGCGCAGAACGAAGGCATCGACGTCGCGAACGCGAACATTGCCGATCTCGATCCGGTCCAGCACGACATGGGCCGCTTCCGTCTGGCCGTTCGCGGTATTGGCAGTATAACGGAAATCGAGATTGTTGCCGCCGAAACCAAGCTTGCGGGCCGTGCTTTCGTTGATCGCGACGAGCGATGCGCCGGTATCGACGAGGCCGGTTACAGGTTTGCCGTTGATGCGGAAATTGCCAACGAAATGCCCACGCCCATCGGCATCGAGCACGGTGCTGCCTGGTGTCACGGAAGCCGCCAGCGGTATGGTTGCTGCAGGTGCGGTGGTTGAGGGGGCTTGCGGCTGTGGTGCTGTCTGTTGCTGCGCCGGGTCATTACCCCGCTCGAGCAGAGCCGGGATCTGCGTTGCCAGGATGACAGCGACGGCTGCGAATATGGCGGTGCGGATGAGCATGATCTGTCCCTTGGGTTCTGGGCAGATATGCTAGGCGCCAATGGTTACGAAAAAGCGGCCGAGCCTTCCGGTCCGGCCGCCTTCTTCATCATTGGTTAGGAAATGCTGAATTTCACTTCGTTCCGTACATGCGGTCACCGGCATCGCCGAGGCCGGGTACAATATAGCCCTTTTCATTAAGGTGGCTGTCGATCGAGGCCGTGTAGATTTTCACGTCCGGATGGGCGTCCTGGAAGTTCTGGATGCCTTCCGGTGCCGCAAGCAGGCAAAGGAAGCGGATGTTCTTGGCGCCGCGCTCCTTCAGCTTGTGAACGGCGGCGATCGAGGAATTGCCCGTTGCCAGCATCGGGTCAACGACAATGATCAGGCGCTCGTCGAGATCTTCCGGCGCCTTGAAGTAATATTCGACCGGCTGCAATGTTTCGTGGTCGCGGTAGAGGCCGATATGCGAGACGCGGGCGGATGGCACCAGTTCGAGCATGCCTTCGAGCAGGCCGTTGCCGGCGCGCAGGATGGAGACGAAAACCAGCTTCTTGCCTTCGACGATCGGCGCCTGCATTTGCGTGATCGGCGTTTCGATCGTTTCCATCGTCAGGTCGAGATCGCGGGTGACCTCGTAGCAGAGCAGCATAGAGATCTCGCGCAGCAGCCTGCGAAAGCCGGCCGTCGAGGTCTCCTTCTTGCGCATGATCGTCAGCTTGTGCTGCACCAGCGGGTGATCGATGACTGTGACGCCGTCCATGGCTTTTTCCTCTTCGTTATCGCCTTCTTCTTCCCGAAAAATGCTTCGTTCTGCAAGCCTTCACGTGATTGATGGCACTTGTTCCCCAATCTCTCCGTCGAAACGTGAAATGAGGGCCGTCTTTGTCGCATCATCGACGAACGCAGCTTCGAGAGCGGTCCGGGTCATCGCATTGATTTCGGCATCCGCCATGCCCATCGTTTCCGACGCGATCTGGTATTCGCGGGCAAGCGAGGTGCCAAAGAAGGGCGGGTCGTCGGAATTGATGCAGACCTTCACGCCGGCAGCCTTTAGGCGCTTCAGCGGATGGCTTTCGAAATCGGGAAAGACCGAGAGCGCTATGTTCGAGCCCGGACAAACCTCCAGCACCGTGCCGAGTTCGGCAAGACGTAGCACCAGCGCTGCATTTTCGATGGCTCTCACCCCATGGCCGATCCGCGCGGGTTTCACCAGGTCGAGTGCATCGGCGACGCTGGATGCGCCGCAGACTTCGCCGGCATGGATGGTCAAGCCCAGCCCGGCATCGCGGGCGATGTCGAAGGCGCGGCCATAATCGCCAACCCGCCCCATCCTCTCATCGCCGGCCATGTTGAAACCGGTGACGAGAGGGTTTTTGGCGCGTGCCGCATAATTTGCCGCCGCGATCACCCGATCCGGACCGAAATGCCGTTCGCCGGTCACGATGATCCGCGCCTCTATGCCCGATTTTTCCTTGGCAGCAATTATCCCGTCGCAGATGCCGGCAAGATAGGCGTCGGCGCCGAGCCCGATCCGGTCGCCATGATCCGGCGAAACGATGATCTCGCTGTAGATCGTGTTGATGGCGGCAAGTTCGGCAAGATAGGTCTCGGTCAGCAGCGCATAATCCGCCTCCGTCCTGAACAGCGCCGCAACCGCATCATAGGCGACAAGGAATTGCGAGAAGTCCCGCCATATATATCGGCCGTCGTGCAGGAAGTGGCTGCTGTCCACGCCGTATCTGCGGGCCTGCGCCAGAGCCAGTGCCGGCGGTGCAGCACCTTCGATATGGCAATGGATTTCGGCCTTGGGAAGTTCTTGGGTCAAAGAAAGCTCCATCCATGCTGGCCCGCCGGAATGCCCAGATGCGCGGCCACCGTCTCGCCGATATCGGCATAGGAGGATCTGACGCCGATCGAGCGGGTTCGGACACCAGGGCCGAAAGCCATGATCGGCACACGTTCGCGGGTATGGTCGGTTCCGCGCCAGGTCGGATCACATCCGTGGTCCGCAGTAAGGATCACCAGGTCGCCCGGTTTCAGCTGCCTGTGGATCTCCGGCAGGCCGAGGTCGAAGGCTTCCAGCGCTGCCGCATAACCCGGCACGTCGCGTCGATGGCCATACAGCATGTCGAAGTCGACGAAATTGGTGAACACGAGGTCGCCATCGGCAGCCTCGCCCATGGTGGCAAGCGTTGCAGCCGTGAGCGCTGCATTGCCATTCGCCTTGATCACCCGCGATACGCCCTGATGGGCGAAGATATCGCCGACCTTGCCCACCGCATGCACGTTGCGGCCGGTCTCGACCAGGCGATCGAGCAATGTCGGCTCCGGCGGCAGCACGGAAAAGTCCCGGCGATTTCCGGTGCGCTTGAAAGTTTCCGGTGTCTCTCCGAGGAAAGGACGGGCGATCACCCGGCCGATATTGAGCGGATCGAGCAGGCCACGCACCACCTGGCAGAGTGCGATCAGTCGGTCGCGGCCGAAATGGATCTCATGTGCGGCGATCTGGAACACGCTGTCACTCGATGTGTAGCAGATCGGTTTGCCGGTGCGGATATGCTCTTCGCCAAGGCTGGCGATGATGTCGGTACCGGAGGCATGGCAATTGCCGAGAATGCCGGCAATGTCGCCGTCACGGCAAATGGCCTCGACCAGTTCGGGTGAAAAGGCATCACCCTCGGTTGGGAAATAACCCCAGTCGTACATGACCGGCGTTCCGGCGATCTCCCAATGGCCGGATGGCGTGTCCTTGCCGTTGGACATTTCGCTTGCCGCGCCATAGAGCCCGAACAGCCTTTCGGGCAATGGCATGCCGGCCGGATGGCTGCCGCTTGCCATCTTGGCGATATCCATCAGGCCGAGCGAGCTCATGTTGGGAAGTTTCAGTGGTCCCTGCCTGACGCCGGCCCGGTCGGCTGCACCGGCGGCACAGAATTCGGCGATATGGCCCAGCGTATTGGATCCCAGGTCGCCGTAATCGGCGGCATCGCGGGCGCCGCCGACGCCAAAGGAATCAAGAACGAAAAGAAAGGCACGCGCCATCTGCCACCGGTGATCTTAATGCTGTTTCGTCCGCTCCTGATGAGCGGGTCGTTTCGCGTTACATATAGCCCGGTAATGATATTGGCAAAGGTCGCGGCAAAAGCGTGGCGGAAGCGTCAGCAGCCGTCGCAGGTGATGCTCGTTCCCACGCGCTGGCGATAGAAGAATTGCCGGCTGAGCGTCAGCGTCTTCCATTGGTCGGGCATCACGCCCGGCATGAACATGAATAGCTGGTATGTCACCGACACTTCGGCGCGGACCAGGAACGTGCTTGCGGAACGCATGTCGGTCGGAACGTCAGCGACGGTCGCACCGTTGGCATAGGGTCTGCTTCCGTCCTGGGCCCAGGACCAGGCGACGGTCGGGTTGCCGGATGTGTCGAGTGAAATGCCGGTGACCTTGATCGACAGGTTCTGCGGCGTATACGGCGTGAATATGCCGTTGGTGACATTGATCATCTGCTGCAGGTCGGTGGTCGCAACCTTCGACTGCTGGGTGACCAGATCGGCGATCGTGCTGGCCGAACGGGTTACTCGCTTGGAAACGCTGAGCCCGATCGTCAACTCGAACGATGTGATATAAAGACCGAGCAGAAGCGGTGCGATCAGCGCAAATTCCACACCCCCGACGCCCCGTATATCCCGTGCGAAGCGGCTGAGGCGATCGATGAAGAGAAGCCGTGAAAAGGCGTTTTGATGCCTTGTCATGGGTATTCCTCGTTCTTGAATGCCGAGGTCTCCACGATCAGGAAATAGTTAGAGCCGCTGGTCGGCCGGACGTTGGAGATATAGGGCCGCAGCAGATCGGTGATGATGTCCCATTTGTAATAGGCCCGCAGCATGTTCTTGGTGCCCGCTGCGCCCGGCGAATAGGTGAAGGACGATGTGTCGAGGTCGCCGCTCGAGGTGATCGGCACGGTCGTCGGCATGTCGGAGAAATTCGAATAGCTCTTGATGTCCAGCCAAAGCTTGTTCGGGGTCGCGATTTCTGCAGCGCTGCACTGGATCAGGATGGAAACCTCTCCGCAGAAGGCGGTGCGGAACGCGGTCCTGTCCATATAGGTGGTCGCGCTGGTGCTGCTGTAAGTGATGTTGCCGGTACGCAGCTTGCGTCCCATCGTGTCGACGGCATTGGCGACCAGTTGCTCGGCCGTATAGGCGACGAAGGTCTCGATGATCGCGAATACGATGAGGAAATAGGGGATGGCAAGGATTGCGAATTCAATGGCCGCCGCGCCGTCTCTTGACCGCAGCAGCCTCTTCAGACCGAATCTGGAAGCTTTTGGCGAAGTCTTTCCGACGGCCGTGAACGAATGGTCCTGATGCATCTCTTCCTATCCGGCAAACGGCGAAGGCGATTGGACCATATTGGAGGATTATTGAGAATCCGTTTCGCGACTGATGCAAATTGGTGCAGTCGAAGCGATCACGGCGTCTTCGTGGTCGTGTCGAACTCGGCGTGCTGCTCGCAGTTCGGCGTGCACGAAAGCACGGTGCGTTCGGTCTGCTTGAAGATGCGCACCGTATTACCCTCGTCGATCGATACAAGGACCCGTTCGTCGGCAATCGCGTTGCCATCCCTGTCGAGAAGAACGAGATTGGTTGCGCCGAAACTGCGGCCGGTCAAAACGATCGTCATCGGGTCGGCTACGGTAGCGTCCGCCACTTCCGAATTGCCAACGATCACCTTGGCCACCGGTCGGTCGAGCTTCAGCACGCGCGCCTGATTCATATAAACCCGCAGCAGGTCCTGTTCCTCTGCAGCGCCGGCCGTGCCGGCAGCAAGACCGGTTATAATGGTGAAGGCAACCATTACGCTACGCAGCGCCATTTTGAAGGTCCTTGAGCGGATTTCGATATGAACAGAAGATGACGCTGATTGGTGAATGAAGCCTTAAGTGGCCTCCAATGACCGGCAGTCTGGGCTCTTGGCTGCCGATCAGCATGACGAAAGTCAAATTCCGCTCTTCTGGTGCATCTATTATCTTTATGAAAAATAACGCTTATTAGCGTTATATATCGCAATGGTGCAGATCGATAGAAACTGCACCATTCTCATTAGCAACCGTTTACCAAAGCGGCCATAAGTGACCCGTTTAACCCTTTGGTAACGCTCCTCATTAAACGGTTGGCAATCGTCCGCATGTAGTTTTCAGGTCAACCGAGCAACGGCAAACAGTTGTCGGTAAGTGCTGAACAACAACCATCTGGAGTAGGAGAGTTCAATGTCCAAGATTTTCGCTCGTTTTCTTAAAGATGAATCCGGTGCAACTGCCATCGAATATGGCCTGATCGCTGCTCTCATCTCGGTTGCTCTTATCGCTGGCGCTTCGACGCTCGGCAACAACCTGGGTAACACTTTCAATGCTCTGGCCGGCCGCATGAACAACGCGACAACTAGCGCCAACAGGTAAGTCTCTGCCGTTGTTCGGCACGATGACAATGGTTGAAGCCGTCCGGTGGGCGGCTTTGAACCTTTTCGCCAAGTTGCCTGGAAGAGCTGCCAATGCTGAATGATATGGTCGCCATCCTCGTGCTCGCGGTGTTTCCCGCGGCACTCGTCATCGCCGCGGTAAGCGATTTCCTGACGATGACCATATCCAACCGGGTATCACTTGGTCTCGCGTTGGCTTTTCTGCTGTTGGCTCCGCTTGCCGGCATACCGCTTGCCGATATCGGCTTCAGCCTTGTTGGAGCTGGTGCGGTATTTCTAGTCTGTTTTGCATTGTTCGCCGCGAACGCCATGGGCGGCGGAGATGCCAAGCTCCTCACCGCAGCAAGCCTGTGGTTTGGTTTCACACCGGCACTTGCCGGCTTCCTTGTCACGGTCGCTTATGCAGGCGGCCTCGTGACCGTGCTTTTCATTCTGCTTCGCTTCCGCGCCGATATGGTAATGGCCATGGGAATTCCTCTACCGGTCTCGATCGTCGGAACCAGGAAAATCCCCTATGGCATCGCGATCGCCATCGGTGGACTGTTGTCATTTTCGGCCTCGCCGATCGCAATCCTCGCGCTCAAGACTATCTGAAGAGCGCCGAAGCCCCGGCAATACTGCGTTAACCAGTATTGTAAGCTTCCCATTAACCATAATTACACCATTGCCGACCATTCTGCAGGGAAGATCAAGGATTCTCCCAAGGAACGGCAATGAAGCCCGCTCGCATCATCATCCTGACAGTGGCCGTCGTGGCGGCAGGCCTTGCAGGCCTGCTGGCCATGCGCATGTCCGGTACCGAGGCGCCACAGCTGGTGGAAAAAATCATCAAGGAGCCGACCGTCCAGGTTCTGGTGTCTGCCGAAAACCTGCCTGTCGGAGCACGCCTCAACGAAAAGTCGCTGCAATGGCTGGACTGGCCGCGCAGCGGTGTCGCCGAGGGCTTTATCACCAACGAAGCGCGGCCGGATGCGTTCAAGGAGCTTGACGGTTCCGTCGTCCGCCTGCCGATCTTCAAGGGCGAACCGCTGAGAGCGGAAAAAGTCGCCGATAGTTCAAGCCGCATCATGTCGTCGCTGCTGCCATCGGGCAAGCGCGCGGTCGCCACTGAAATCTCGGTTGCCACCGGCGCCGGTGGTTTCGTGCTGCCGAATGACCGCGTTGACGTCATCATGGTTCGCCAGGACAAGAACAACGGCGGCGGCTACATCACCGAAAACGTTCTCAACAACGTCCGCGTCCTGGCCATCGACCAGAACATCCAGGAAGCCCCCGATGGCAGCAAGTCCGTCGTCGGCACCACCGCGACGCTGGAGCTGACGCCAGATCAGACGAAGGTCATGGCCGTCGCCCAGCAGATGGCCGAGCGTCTGACGCTCGCCCTGCGCTCCGTCGCCGATGCTCAGGAAGAAGATACGGTTGCGGCTGACTACCTTCTGCATGGTGGCGGCAAGGCGGATATCCAGGTCATCAAGTCGGGATCGATCATCACCGGCTCGACACAGGCGAATTGAACGGAGCGATCACGTGACGAGCTTTAAACGCACAATCCACGGAACCGCTTCTGCCGGCCTGGCATTCTGCCTGGCCTTTGCCGGTATTCCTGAAGGTTTCGCTCCTTCTTTCATGGCGACGACCGAAGCGGTCGCAGGCGATAGTGGCGTCATCCGCATCGCCCAGGGTGGTCCCGGCATCAAGCGACGCCTGTCGCTCGGATTGAACAAGGCGCTGGTCATCGATCTCCCCTCCGATGCGCATGACATCCTCGTCGCCGACCCAGCCATGGCCGATGCCGTGACACGCACGTCGCGGCGTATCTATCTCTTCGGCAAGACCGTTGGTCAGACCAACATCTTCGTCTTCGGCCCGAACGGCGAGGAGATCGTCACGCTCGATGTCGAGATCGAGCGGGATATTTCCGGTCTTGAAGCGAACCTTCGTCGCTTCCTGCCGGATTCCAACATCAAGGTCGAAATCATTTCGGACAACATCGTTCTTTCTGGAACGGTACGCACCCCGCAGGATAGCTCGCAGGCCCAGAAGCTTGCCCAGGCCTTCCTCAAGGGCGGCGAGGCGACAACGCGCGAAATCACCGCCACCAGCGGTAACAATGGCGGCGATTCGGCGATTTATGCCGAAGGCCGACAGACCTCACAGATCGTCAATCTGCTCAGCATCGAGGGCGAGGATCAGGTAACGCTGAAGATTACCGTGGCGGAAATCCGCCGCGAGGTTCTGAAGCAGCTCGGTTTCGACAACACCTTCACCCGCAACGCCACATCGAGAAACGGTCTGGACGTGCTGACGATCGGTGCCGGCTCCACCGGGTTGTCAGGCACGATCGCCGGAAGCATCGGCAAGCTCGGCATCGAAACGGCCTTGAGCGCACTGGAACAGGCAAGCGCCATCCGCACATTGGCCGAACCGACGCTGACGGCGATTTCGGGCCAGTCGGCGACCTTCAATTCCGGCGGCGAACGACTTTACACGACAACCGGTGTTGATGGCGTCACCACCGTCACGCCTTACCAATACGGGATCTCGCTGGGCTTCACGCCGACGGTCCTTTCGTCAGGCCGCATCAGCCTCAGGATCCAGACGCGCGTGTCGGAGCCGGTTTCGACGGGCACGACCAGTGTCGAATTCCGCAAGCGCGATGCGGAAACCGTGGTCGAACTGCCCTCCGGCGGTTCTCTCGCCCTCGCCGGATTGATCCGTGACGACGTCCAGCAGAGCATGAACGGCACCCCCGTCGCTTCCAAGGTTCCGCTTCTCGGCGCGCTGTTCCGCGAAAAGACCTATGATCGCAACGAGACCGAACTGGTTATCATTGCGACGCCCTATCTGGTGCGTCCGGTCGCTCGCAACGAACTGTCCCGTCCGGACGACAATTTTCAGCCCGCCGACGATATCGAGAGCGTCTTCCTCGGTCGGGTCAACAAGATCTACGGCCGCAAGGAGGCGCCGCCGCCGGCACCTTACCAGGGCAATGTCGGGTTCATCTACAAATGACCAAGCGAGCAGAGCACCAGCCCCCCGGACACAGTCAGGCGCAGGAAAGGCATCCTTTCATGGATCCGAGAAAGACAACGAGATATTCGACCGGCCGCCTCTCGGCAGCGCTGGTCATCGGCGCCGCGGCGTTGCTGTCTTCCTGTGCAGGCAAGGACAGCTTCACCACCGGCTCGCTGCCGGACGATTACCGCACCCGCCATCCGATCGTTGTCGGCGAGGCTGAAAAGACCATGGATATCCCGATTGCTGCCGGCGATAGTGGCATCAGCAAGGGCCAGTCGGAAGTGATCGCCGGCTTTGTCGCCGAATACCGCCGCACGTCCTCCGGCATCATCCAGATCGTCACGCCGCGCGGATCGGCCAACGAGGGCGCCGCCGCTTCGGCCGCCTCCGCCACCCGCAGGCTGATGGTCAAGATGGGTGTTCCCGCCCAGAAGATTCTTCAGGCGAATTTTCCGGCAGAGTTCGGCGAATCGGCACCGATCCGCCTGAGTTACGTGGCGATCGCCGCCAAGGCCGGTCCCTGTGGCGAATGGCCGGCGGACATGACGCTGAATACCGCCTCCAACAAGAACTATTATAATTTCGGCTGCGCCAACCAGGCCAACCTTGCGGCACAGATGGCCAACCCGAACGACATCCTCGGGCCGCGCCGCATGACGCCGCCCGACAGCACGCAGCGCGGCGACGTGATCGACCGCTATCGCACGGCTGTCGTCGAGCTGAAGGACATGGACGAATGAGCCAGCTCAACGGTCTGGGAGCGTGATGCCATGATAAGCACTGTCCAATACGATATGAACGGCGGGTCTTCGCAGGGTGATGCGCAGGGCGAACAGCCGTCTGGCATAGAGTTGGAATCGGTCCGGCCGCTGCCGCGCATTTCCGTACACATCTTTTGCGAAAGCGATGTCGTACAACGCATGGCCGACCAGCTGGGGCGTGATCGCCGCATGGCCAAGGTCAATCTGCGCGTCACGAGCGGTGGCACCAGTGCTGCCGCCAATATGTTTTCATCGGCGCCGACGCCTAACCTGATCGTCCTGGAAACGGCAGCCGAGCCGCGCAATCTGCTTGCCGAACTCGCGCCGCTGGCGCAGGTCTGCGATCCGTCTACCCGGGTTATCCTTATCGGCCGCTACAACGATATCGCTCTCTACCGCGAACTCGTCCGCAACGGCATTTCCGAATATCTGGTCGCGCCGGTGCCGATGGCCGACATGATGGCGGCAATCTCTGCCATCTTCGTCGATCCCGATGCCGAACCGCTCGGCAAGTCGATCGCCTTCATCGGCGCCAAAGGCGGCGTCGGCGCTTCGACGATCGCTCACAACTGCGCTTTCGGCATATCGAGCCTGTTCTCGACCGAAACCATTCTCGCCGATCTCGATCTTCCCTTCGGCACTGCCAATATCGATTTCGACCAGGATCCGATGCAGGGCATCGCCGAGGCCGTTTTCGCCCCCGACCGCCTCGACGAAGTCTTTCTCGATCGTCTTCTCACCAAGTGCTCGGACCATCTGTCGCTTCTGTCGGCTCCGTCGCTGCTTGACCGATCCTACGACTTCGATGCGCGCGCCTTTCAGCCGGTCATCGAGATCCTGCAGCGCAGCGCACCGATGGCAGTGCTCGATATCCCGCACGGCTGGAACGAGTGGACGACGTCGATCCTCGCGGATGCCGACGAGGTCGTCATCTGCGCCGCCCCCGACCTCGCCAACCTGCGCAACACCAAGAACATGTTGGACGCGCTGAAGAAGCTGCGGCCGAACGACCGCGCGCCGCACCTCATCCTCAATCAGGTGGGCATGCCGAAACGTCCGGAGATCAGCCCTTCGGATTTCATCGAGCCGCTGGAGATCGAACCGATCGCGATCCTTCCTTTCGATGCGCAGCTTTTCGGCACGGCAGCCAATAGCGGCCGGATGATTTCCGAAATCGACGCCAAGTCGCCGATCGCCGAAACCTTCTCGCAGATCGCCCATGTGGTCACCGGCCGCATCGCGATGAAGAAAACCAAGAAGGGCGGCCTCGGCAAGATGCTGGGCATGCTGGGACGCAAGTGAGTTCACGCCAGATGAGAATTAGGTCTTAAGGATGTTTGGAAAGCGCGGAAACGACGGGTTCGGTAAGTCAGGTACGGTAGTCGCGCCGGCGCCTGCCGCTGCATATTCGCCGGCACCCGCCCGACCATCGGCGCCCCAGGCAGAACCGGATGCAGCGGCACAGAACGCACCGCAGCGCCAGCCTGTGGCTCCGCCGCCACTTGCGCCCGCAGCACCGGCCCGCAAGCGCCCGGCCCGCAACGAGCAATATTACAACACCAAGACCCAGGTCTTCTCCGCGCTTATCGATACGATTGACCTGTCGCAGCTTGCCAAGCTCGATACCGAGAGCGCGCGCGAGGAAATCCGCGATATCGTCAACGATATCATCACGATCAAGAATTTCGCGATGTCGATCTCCGAGCAGGAGGAACTGCTCGACGATATCTGCAATGACGTCCTGGGTTATGGTCCGCTCGAACCGTTGCTCGCCCGCGACGATATCTCCGACATCATGGTCAATGGTGCCGGGCAGACCTTCATCGAAGTCGCCGGCAAGACGATCGAGTCGGAAATCCGCTTCCGCGACAACACCCAGCTCTTGTCCATCTGCCAGCGCATCGTCAGCCAGGTGGGCCGACGCGTCGACGAGTCGTCGCCGATCTGCGACGCACGCCTGCCCGACGGTTCACGTGTCAACGTCATCGCGCCGCCGCTCTCGCTCGATGGTCCGGCGCTTACCATCCGCAAGTTCAAGAAGGACAAGCTGACGCTCGACCAGCTGGTGAAGTTCGGTGCAATCACTGCCGAAGGTGCGGTGCTGCTCCAGATCATCGGCCGTGTCCGCTGCAACGTCGTTATCTCCGGCGGTACCGGTTCGGGCAAGACCACGCTTCTGAACTGCCTGACCCGCTATATCGACCTGGACGAACGCGTCATCACCTGCGAGGACACGGCCGAACTGCAATTGCAGCAGCCGCATGTCGTGCGCCTTGAAACCCGTCCGCCGAACATCGAAGGCGAAGGCGAGATCACAATGCGCGATCTCGTCAAGAACTGCCTGCGTATGCGTCCCGAACGCATCATCGTCGGCGAAGTCCGTGGCCCGGAGGTCTTCGACCTTCTGCAGGCGATGAATACCGGCCACGACGGATCGATGGGCACGATCCACTCCAATACGCCGCGCGAGTGCCTGAGCCGTATGGAATCGATGATCGCCATGGGCGGATACACCCTGCCGGCCAAGACGGTGCGTGAGATCATCAGTGGTTCGGTCGATGTCATCATCCAGGCTGCGCGCCTTCGCGATGGTTCGCGCCGCATCACCCAGATCACCGAGGTGGTCGGCATGGAAGGTGACGTCATCATCACCCAGGATCTGATGCGCTACGAACTGGACGGCGAAGACGCCAATGGCCGCCTGATCGGCCGGCATGTCTCGGCCGGCATCATCAAGCCGCATTTCTGGGACCGCGTACGCTATTTCGGCGAGGAGCGTCGCCTGTCGGCGGCGTTCGACGGCATGGAAGCGGCGAGAGATTGAAACTGAGGGGCAATTCGCATGTTCGGGCTTGATTTGACCATGCTCTTGATCGTCCTTTTGGCTGCCGTCTCGGCGGCCTCGGTCGCCTATGCCTTGCTGTTTTCGAGAATAGAGACCGAAAAAAAGGCTGGCGCCCGGCTGACACGGGTCAAGGCGGCCGAAAGCGATGTCAGCAGGGCCAAGGCCTCGCGCGACCGCGTTCAGGAACTGTCGAAGCGCCGCAAATCCCTGCAGGACACTCTGAAGGATCTCGAAAAGAAGCAGGAAGAGAAGAACAAGTATATCGGCGACAAGAGCCTCAAATCACGCCTAAGTCAGACCGGACTACCGCTGACGATAGGCCGATTCATGGTCTTTTCCGTCGGTTTCGGAATTTTTGTCGCTCTCGGCGCGCTGATTGCCGGCATGCCGTTGCTTGCGTCCCTCGGCGCGGGTTTCGTCTTTGCCTTCGGCCTGCCGCGCTGGGTCGTCGGCTTCCTGGTCAAGCGCCGCCAGAACAAGTTCCTCGAAGAATTTCCCAATGCGCTTGACGTGATGGTCCGCTCGATCAAGTCGGGACTGCCGCTCAACGACGCGATCCGGATGATCGCGGTCGACGGCCGCGACCCGATCAAGGGCGAGTTCCAACGGGTCGTCGAATCCCAGCGGATCGGCCTCAGCGTGCCGGAAGCCTGCGCCCGTATGCTGCAGACCATGCCTTTGTCCGAGGTCAACTTCTTCTCCATTGTCATCGCCATCCAGAGCCAGGCGGGTGGCAACCTGTCGGAGGCGCTCGGCAACCTTGGCAAGGTGCTGCGCGAACGTCGCAAGATGAAAGCCAAGGTGCAGGCGCTGTCCATGGAAGCCAAGGCGTCGGCGGTGATCATCGGCGCATTGCCGTTCATCGTCGCCACGCTCGTCTACCTCACCTCGCCGCAATACATGATGATCCTGTTCACCGATACGCGTGGACATATCATCATGCTCCTGTCCGCCGTGTGGATGACCATCGGCATCGTGGTGATGCGTAACATGATCAACTTCGACATTTGAGGATCGGCCGGTGAAAGCACTTTCCGCAGCCATAACCGAGCCGACCACGCTTTTTGCCATTCTCGTCGCCGTCGCGGTTTTCGCGACGCTCTACACCCTGGCAGCCTCCTTCATGGATCGGGGTGATCTCGACAAGCGGATGAAGGCTGTTTCCACCGAACGGGAACAATTGCGCGCCCGTGAGCGCGCCCGCATGAACGCGGACAGCAAGGCCAGCCTGCGCACTCAAAACAACCAGTCGGTCCGCCAGATCGTCGAGCGCTTCAACCTGCGTGAAGCATTGGTCGATGAGGGCACGATCAACAAGCTGCGCGCCGCCGGCCTGAGAACCCAGAACGCGTTGAACATGTTTCTTGTGGCGCGCTTCCTTTTGCCGTTTCTGTTCCTGGTCATCGCCGCGATATGGGTCTTTGCACTCGGAAATCTGGAATCCAAACCGTTCGGCATTCGTATCCTTGCGGTCGTCGGCTTTGCTTATCTCGGCTTTTACGCGCCCAACATCTACGTCTCCAACAAGATGAAGAAGCGACAGGCCTCGATCAAGCGCGCCTGGCCCGATGCCCTTGATCTGATGCTGATCTGCGTCGAATCGGGTATTTCTATCGAACACGCGATGCGCCGCGCTGCAGAAGAGATCGGTACGCAATCACCGGCGCTTGCCGAAGAGCTGGCGCTCACCACTGCGGAACTGTCCTTCCTGCCGGACCGCAAGACCGCACTCGAAAATCTCGGCAATCGCACCCAGATCGATATCGTCCGTTCCGTCGTGCAGGCGCTCATCCAGGCCGACCGCTACGGCACACCGGTGGCGCAGGCGCTGCGCGTTCTCGCGCAGGAAGGCCGCGACGAACGGATGAACGAGGCGGAGAAGAAGGCTGCTGCCCTTCCGCCGAAACTCACTGTTCCGATGATCCTGTTCTTCCTGCCGGTGCTGGTCGCCGTCATTCTCGGCCCCGCCGGGATCCAGGTCGCCGACCGGTTCTGATTTCCGCAGCTTTCGTTTATGGTCCGGCCGGTTCCCACCACGCAAGGATAACTCATGCCGGACGAAAACAGCGATAAGCTCGACGGAGCCTGCCATTGCGGCACGGTCAGATTTCATGTTCGGCTGTCGGATGGCCTGCGCAGCGCAAGACGCTGCAACTGCTCTTATTGTCGGATGCGCGGGGCGATCGCCGTTTCGGCCAATCTGGAAGACATCCGCATTTTGGAAGGCGAGAGCGCGCTGACCCTCTACCAGTTCAACACCAGAACGGCGAAACACTATTTCTGTTCTGTCTGCGGGATCTACACGCATCATCAGCGGCGCTCGAACCCGCAGCAATACGGTGTGAACGTCGCATGCCTCGAAGGGGTGAGCCCATTCGATTTTGCAGAAGTGCCGGTCGCCAACGGCGTTTCGCATCCGTCTGATGGTCAGGCTGGCGATAAGTCCCGCCTTTTCGGTGTGCTGAAATTTACCGCCGAATGACGGCAATTAGAGAATGGGCGTAAAATTGTCGGCGGCTTGCGGCAGCGAAATGCGCTAGTTCGTCGCAGATTTCGCCTTGTCGTTGGCGGCAAGCTTTGCCCATGAATTCTGCTGGGTCAGCATCGAACGCAGATACGTGACGTTTGCGTCCGCCTGCTGCTGCGAAAGCTCCTTGCGGGCAATGCCTTCGGCTTCCGAGAAGCGTCCCTGCAGGCCGACGACGAGCGCCAGGTTCTGCCGCACCCGGCTGTCGGCTGCCGGTTGCTGGGCAGCATTGCGCATATAGGTCTCGGCTGTCTTCAGATCGCCGGAAAGCACATAGGACATGCCGAGATTGGATATCACGCTCGGTTCGTTCGGCTGCGTCTGCAGCGCCATGCGGTATTTTTGCCGGGCTTCGTCGGAACGTCCGAGCTGATCGAGCACCGCGCCTTCGGCCGAAAACAGCCGCCAGTCGGGGTGATCCGGCGTCTGCGCCCTGCCGATCGTGGTCAATGCCTGATCCAGCTGCCCGGCAGCGGCCTGCGCCTTGCCATAAGCGGCGAGGACCTGCCGGTCGTTCGGATTGCCGATCACCACCTGTTGCATTACCGCAAGCGCCTGGTCGTTCTTGCCCGTCATGCCGAGTATATTGGCATAACGCAGTCCGATATCCTTGCTCTTCGGGTTTTTGACATAGTCGCCCCCGACCGTCTTTTCGGCAGCAGCCAGCTCTGCGGCATTCATATTGTCCAACGGTGCAGACGATGCTTTCGGGATCGACCCGGTGGTAATGCTGTCATTCCTGGTCGTGTTGCAGCCGCTGACCGCAACCGCGACGCAGATGAGCGCGGCAGCGCGTGCCATCGATGATTTTGGAAGGGATGAAAGCGAAAAGGCGGTCTTTGCTGCAGTCATCATGCTCTCGTCGATCGGTTGCCTTGCCGTTCGCCACCGGCAAAATCAGGTGGCGCATTTCCCCCTTAGCAATAAACTGTTAACCCTAACGAAGCGTTAATATCAGCGATTCCTGAAGGTTACGAAGCCGCCATGACCCCGTTCCAGCATATTCCCCGTCCGTCCCCTTTCACGCCTGCAGGTGCCGTGGCGAAACCGGTAACGGCCGTCACGCCCGCGGCCCTGGAAGATGGCTCGCTGCCCGCAGAGACGGCCGCCTGGGCCGCCGCTGCCGGCTTTAAGGCCGAAGCCGGAACAGTTCTCGCCATTCCCGGTGAGGAAGTCGGATCGGTATCGGGCGTGCTTTTCGGCCTCGGCAGCGATCCCGCCGAAATGCCCTTCATCGCCGGCAAACTGGCAAAGCTTCTGCCGCCGGGCGACTGGGCGATCGATGCGGATGGCATTTCGCCCGAGCATCTGGCACTGGGTTTCGGCCTCGGCACCTATTCCTTCAGCAAGTACAAATCGGAAAAGGCCCGCACTGCTCGCCTTGCGATCCCCGATGCGGCCGACGCTGCGGATGTCGAGCGGCAGCTGGCGGGCATCGTGCTTGCCCGTGACCTCATCAACACGCCGACCAACGATATGGGGCCGGATGATCTCGAAGCGGCCTTCCGCGCCCTTGGCGCCCATTACGGCGCGACCGTCACCGCGCTCGTCGGCGATGACCTGCTCGAAAAGAATTTCCCGCTGATCCATACGGTCGGCCGGGCAAGTGCCGTGGCACCCCGCCTGCTCGAAATGCATTGGGGCAAGAAGGGCGATCCGAAGGTAACGCTGGTCGGCAAGGGCGTCTGCTTCGATACCGGCGGCC
This sequence comes from Aliirhizobium sp. YIM B11859, assembly GCF_057163345.1. Taxonomy (NCBI): domain Bacteria; kingdom Pseudomonadati; phylum Pseudomonadota; class Alphaproteobacteria; order Hyphomicrobiales; family Rhizobiaceae; genus Aliirhizobium; species Aliirhizobium sp. YIM B11859. The sequence continues at coordinate 943,173 of NZ_JBXHAY010000002.1, read as the reverse complement.
TCGATCTCAAGAGCGCATCCAACATGGCGCTGATGAAGAAGGACATGGGTGGTGCCGCCAATGTCATGGGTCTGGCGCTGATGATCATGGATGCGGGGCTTGCCATCGATCTCACCGTGCTTATCCCGGCCGTCGAGAATTCCGTTGCCGGCAACGCTTTCCGTCCGGGGGATATCTACAAGAGCCGCAAGGGCATTACCGTCCAGATCGACAATACGGATGCCGAGGGCCGGCTGATCCTTGCCGATGCGCTCAGCTACGCAGATGAGGCGCCGGCCGATCTCCTGGTTGACATGGCGACCTTGACCGGTGCCGCCCGCGTCGCGCTCGGCGCGGAACTTGCTCCCTTCTTCACCGATGACGAGACACTGGCCGGCAGGCTGTCCCTGGCGGCGAAGGAGGCGGTTGATCCCGTCTGGCGCCTGCCCCTTTGGATGGGCTACGACAAGGATCTTCGTTCGCGCGCAGCCGACATCACCAATGCACCCTCCGGCGGCATGGCCGGCTCGATCACCGCAGCGCTTTTCCTCAAGCGCTTCGTCACCGCCTCGCCGAGTTGGATCCATTTCGATATCTACGGCTGGAACCCTGCCGAAAAGCCTCATGCGCCGGTGGGTGGCGAAGCCTTTGCCATCCGCGCGCTTTATCGCGTCATCCGCGACCTTGGCGATGGTCGAAGCTGAGAAGGGCACTGCGGAAGAGACCGGTAACGGTTTGCCGTTAGGATCGGGCGCCTATCGAGATCTGGCCCGGAGTATGGAACATGCCTGTAGAGCTGACGGCAACGGAGGCCCTGGGCTTGTGGCACCGCGTCGCGCTGGAAGAGGTGAGGGGGCAATCCCCTGATCTTACCCTGCGACAGATGGCGATCCTCCTGCAGATCTACATGGTGCCGCCCCCGCACACCGTACGGGGACTGGCCGAAACGCTCGGTGTCACCAAGCCGGTCGTTACCCGTGCGCTGGATACGATGGGTGAACTTGGCCTTGTCGATCGCATGCGTGATGATCGCGATCGCCGCAATGTCGTGATAAGACGGACCGTCGGCGGCGCACTTTATCTGGAGAAGCTCGGCGACATGATCATCCGCGAGGGAAGACGCGCCGCGTCGTGAAGGACTTGACCATGGAACTGGATAGACGCCTCAATGCCTTCAGGCCGGATCTGGCGGCAGACACATTGAAGGACAAGGTGGAGGCCGCTCGCTTCGTCAAGGGCGAACCCGCTTCAGTGCTCGCCCCCGTCGTTTCGCTTCGCCCGTTTCCGGATCTGGCGCGCGGCATCGATACCGAGCTTCTCCGTGGCGAGAGCCTGCGGGTCTTCGACCGGGCGGACGGCTTTGCCTGGGTGCAGGCGGATTGGGACGGTTATGTCGGTTACCTGCCGGAAGAGATGATCGGACCTGCGATCGAGCCGACCCACCGGATCTGCGTGCCGCGCACTTTCCTTTATCCGCAGGCCGAGCTACGCAAGCCCCCGATTGCGGCCCTGTCAATGGGAAGTCTCGTGTCCGTCATCGGCGAGGCTGAAACCCGCGGCACGCGTTATTTCCTCCTGCCAGGCGGTGAGGCGGTGATTGCCGCCCATTGCTTGCCGGTCGGCCAGAATGCGGACGAAGACTACGTATCCGTCGCGGCGCGTTTCGTTGAGACGCCTTATCTGTGGGGCGGTCGTTCGGGCCTCGGCATCGATTGTTCCGGCCTGGTGCAGCTGGCGCTGATGATGACCGGCCGCAAGGCGCCACGCGATTCCGACATGCAGGCCTCTTTCGGAAAAGAGATAGGTCGTGATGAACTCACCCGCGGCGATCTCGTCTTCTGGAAAGGCCATGTCGGCATCATGGAAGACCAGCAAACCCTGTTGCATGCCAATGGCCACACCATGACCGTGGCGCGGGAGAATTTCGAGGCTGCGGTGAAACGCATCGGCTGGCTTTACGACCAGCCGACCGGTTATAGACGCATCGCCTGAGCGGATTTGTCGCCTTATCCATGTCGTCCACACCACGCTGGCGATCACGGGAATGTTGGGAGCCATCCATGGCATCGTCGAATGCCATTGCCTATCTAGAGGTAAGCCGCAGGACGGAAAATGCAGATCGAGAGATGAGGAGTGTACCCATGCTGAAAGGCGCCTGGATATTGCCGGCAGCAATGCTGGTTGCTCTGATTTTGGTCGCAGTGCCCGCCACGGTGTTTGCAGCCGACGGCAATCCTTTCGGCAAATCGATGGGGACCTATTTCAAGGATCTTCCCGGTGTCGTGCCGGAAGCCCAGCGCGTCAAACCCGACGATTACAGCTGCACCAGCGACATCGGTTATGTTTCCAGTTCGCGCGGCGGTTACGACATTCTGGGCTGGCATGATGTGCCTGTCCGCCTTTATCACTGCACGGCGGCCAATGGCGCGACCTATACCGGCACGCAGATGCCGAAGACACAATGGGTGCCAGGCATCAGCCCGCAGTTCCTGCCGAAATAAGCACAACGCCGGCCACGTGCCCTGGCCGGCGGCAGCAGGCCGCCATGCCCTTGGAGGCGCCGCTGGAGCCGATCGGTTATTGCAGCTCCGTGACCGGACGCGGATTACCCTCGGCATCGACGGCGACCATGATGAACACCGCTTCCGTCACCTTTTCCCGCGTATGCTCGTAATGGCGGCGGGTCCATGCTTCTATTGTCAGGGTAATCGACGTGCGCCCGACCTTCTTGATGCTGGTATAGACGCACAGCGTATCGCCGATCTTTACCGGTTTTTTGAAGACGATCTCGTGCACCGCGACAGTCACGGTGCGGCCACCGGCCAGTTCGTTTGCCCGCACGAAGGCTGCAAGGTCCATCTGCGACATCACCCAGCCGCCGAATATGTCGCCCGCGGGGTTCGCGTCGGCGGGCATGGCGATTGTCCTGAGCGTCAATTCCATGTCGGAGGGAGAAAGAGCGTCCATAATCCGGGTCCTTTGCACGTGATCATCAAGGCCCAAGGCCTAGGGGATCGCGCCACAATTTGACAAACGTCTATTCCGCTGCGCTGCCCTTCGCAAAACGCAGATCGGGCACGCTGAATGGCAAGGGATGCTGTCTGTCCAGATGCGCGCCGGTGATGAAAGGAGAGAAATTGCGGTCGCCGGGAGGGTGGTACGAAAGCCGTTCCGACCGATCACGCGAGATGGCGCCACAGCGCCGATCCGGCTAAAATCAGGCCCGCCAGCCTGCTGGTTAAGCAAGCGGCGATGCAAGATTTTGCTTTTGGATAAAGCAAGTCCTGGCAAGGACTTAAGAATGGAATGGTGCCCAGAAGAGGACTCGAACCTCCACACCCTTTCGGGTACCAGCACCTGAAGCTGGCGCGTCTACCAATTCCGCCATCTGGGCGACGGAGAGCGATGTACGGGGGTGGCCCTCTGCTGTCAACCGGGTTTTTGAAGTTTCTGTGTCAGTTACCGAAAAACTTTTGCCGACCCCGCTCACGCGTCCCCGTCAGCGGCATTTTTCAGTGCGTGGCGGTCCAGATGACCGAGGTCGCGTTGAGGGTCGATCACGTCACGAACTCGCTGCTTCAATTCCTTCGGCCCTGGAAAACCACCATCGCGCTTTCTCTCCCAGATCAGTGTGCCATCAACGCGGATCTCGAATGTTCCGCCGGTGCCCGGAATGAGGCCCACTTGCCCAAGCGCGTCACCGAAGGTCTGCAGCAGTTCCTGCGCCATCCAGCCGGCCCTCAGCAGCCAGTTGCACTGCGTGCAGTAAAGGATGGTGATTTGTGGTTTCACCGGCGCAGCAGCAGGCTTCCCCCCAGACATTGCCTCGTCGAGGGCAAGCCTCACCATCGTCGCAAGATCCTGGTCGGCAAATCCCGCCCGTGCAGCATCCTCGAAGCTTTCAAGCGCTGCCTGCATCGCCGGGATCGCGAGGTCGATCTGCCTGGCATAGTCGCGCACCACGCTCAAATCCTTGACCACGCCCGAGACCGGAAAACCGACATGATCCGTCTCTCCGAGCACGACCGGCAGGCGGCCTTTCATTGCCGGGCTTGCCGCGGGACTGCCGGAGAGGACATCGATCATCTTGTCGCGCTTGAGGCCGGCCCTGGCGCCAAGCTGCAGGGCCTCCTTCAGGCTTTCCCAAAGGCCGGACAGCATCATGTTGTTGATCAGCTTCGCCGCCGCACCGTGGCCGAGTGCGCCGACATGGTGGATCCGGTCGGACAGCACCTCCACCACCGGCAGAAAGCATTGAAAATCGCTGTCCGCGCCGCCGATGTAAAATCCCGCCTTTCCGGCAAGCAGAGTTTCCGGTCCTCCGGAGATCGGCGCATCGATCAGTCGTCCGCCGACGGCCTCCACGGCTGCCCGGTGCGCGCCAAGGGTGAGCGGGCTGACGGTGCTGGTATCGACGATCAGCTTGCCGGAAAGATCGAGCGTTTCAAGATTGGCGATAACGGTGTGCACCGCTTCATCGTCGAGCAGGGCAAGGATGATGATGTCGGAGTTGCGTGCAAGGCTTCCGATATCTGCGGCGCTGGTGATCCCGGCCTCGTCGGCAAGGCTTTGGGGAATGCCGCTGCGGCTCCAGCCGCTGACCGGAAACCCGCCGGAGACAAGTCGTGTGGCGATCGCCCGACCCATGCGGCCCAGTCCGATAATGCCGATCCGCGTTTTGCTCATGCGCCGGGTCCCTTTCTGCCTGCTTCGTCTTCGGATATCTGTCCTAACCCGTTCCGCCGGCAAATTCCATTTCCACAACCGAAGCGACAGGAAATGCACCGGGACGGAACAAACTGAGGTTGCGGGCATTGTATTGGCTGGAAAAGGAGGAAACGAAAATGGCTTATGATCCGAATCCGAATGACAATCGTCCCGATCTTCGTACACCGTCTGATCTTCGCACGCCGGCAGCGGAGCCTCGCAGCAGCTCTTCCTGGATGGGCTGGGTGGCCGTTCTTGCCGTGATCGTGGTGGGTGCTTTCGTTTGGACGCAGATGGGTAACTCGCCTACCGATGCGACTACCACGTCATCGACCACGGCGCCTGCCGCACAGCCGGCAGCTCCTGCTCCGGCAGCACCGGCCGCTCCGGCGACCCCGGCACCTGCAACGCCGGCTCCTTCGGCTCCGGCCACGGGTGGTGGCTCGGGTAGCTCGCAGCCGTAAAATGATCATTGGATAGAAAAAAGGCCGTCCGCTCATCGAGCGGGCGGCCTTTTGCGTTCAGGCTGATGACTTGCCTCAAGTTTATATCGATCAGAATTCGTCCCAGCCGGGTTCGACTGCCAGCGCCGTCGCGCCGACGGAACGCGGTCGCGGCGATGCCTGATGCGTCGGCCTCGACACGGCGACCTTGGCTCTTGCCACAGGTGCTGCCATGCGGGACTCGGTGCGAGCCGCCATGGTGCCGGTCTGGTCGAAGCGGAACTGTTCGAGCAGGGTGAAGAGCGCCTGCGATTCGTTTGCCAGGCTACGGCTGGCGGCCGTCTGCTGCTCCACCATGGCGGCGTTCTGCTGCGTGCCATGGTCGACGTCGTTGATCGCCTGATTGATGTTTCCGAGCGCCAGAGACTGTTCGCGCGACGCGTCGATGATGGCGACGATGTCGGAATTAATCTGATGCACATGCCCGCCGATCTGCTGCAGGGCAGATCCCGTCTTGCTGACCAGTTCCACGCCGCTAGCGACATGGTTGCTGGAAGCGGTGATCAGTGCCTTGATTTCCTTGGCGGCACCGGCGGATCGCTGGGCCAGTTCCCGCACTTCCTGGGCAACGACGGCAAAACCTTTGCCGGCTTCGCCCGCACGGGCAGCTTCGACGCCTGCATTAAGCGCCAGAAGGTTCGTCTGGAAGGCGATTTCGTCGATGACACCGATGATGTTTGAAATCTCGCGGGAAGAACTCTCGATCGCCCCCATCGCCTTGATCGCCTCCCGGACGATCTCGCCCGAATGGTCGGCATCGGTCTTGGCGCGCTTGACCAGCGCGCCGGATTCTTCGGCACGATGGCTGGAATCCTTGACGGTCGTGGTGATTTCTTCAAGTGCCGCTGCCGTCTGTTCGACCGAGGCGGCCTGGCGTTCCGTCCGCTGCGCCAGATCGTCGGCGGCAACCCGGACCTCGCTCGAACTGGCGGCGATCGCACGGGCATTGTCGGCAACGTTGGTCATCGCATTGCGCAGCTTTGCCGATGCCGTGTTGAAATCGGTGCGCAGTTTTTCGAGCGAGGCGATGAATGGCTGATCGATCGCCTGGGACAGGTCGCCTTCGGCCATATTGGTCAGACAGGCGGCCAGTTGCTCGACATTCTCGACCCGCTGGGTCACGTCGGTAGCGAACTTGACGACCTTGATCACACGGCCGTTGTCGTCGAAGACCGGGTTGTAGGATGCCTGGATGAAGACATGGCGCCCGCCCTTGCCAACGCGGGTGAATTCCCCGGCAACGAACTCGCCGGACAGAAGCCGTTCCCAGAAACGCGCATATTCAGCAGACGCGGCAAAGGCGCTGTCGACGAACATCCGGTGAGGGCGCCCAACGATTTCGTCGAGCGTGTAGCCGAGCGCTGCCAGGAAGTTTTCGTTGGCGCTGATGATCGTGCCGTCGGTCTTGAACTCGATTGTCGCCTGAGCGCGCGAGATCGCGTTGATCTTGGCGTCGGTGTCGAGCGAATGAAGTTTTGTGTCGGTGACGTCGTTGGCGAATTTCACCACTTTCAGCACCTTGCCGGCACTGTTCTTCACCGGATTATAGTTGCCGCGGATGTAGACTTCCTTGCCGCCCTTGCCGATCCGCTTGAAATCGCTGGAGAAGAAATTTCCCTTCTTCAATTCGTTCCAGAAAGACAGGTAGTCCTGCGACTTGGCATAAGCCGGCTCGACGAACATGCTGTGGTGTTTTCCGACGATTTCGGCCTGTTGATAGCCCATCACGTCACAGAAATTCTTGTTGGCCTTGAGAATTCGGCCGTCGAGATCGAATTCGATGATTGCCATCGAAAGATCGAGGGCTGAAAGGACTTGGTCTGAACCGGAATGAAACAAAGCCATACTTGATTATCCTCAATAAGAGAGAGGGTTACTGAAAATGTGACTGTCTACATAGAGTATCCAAGTTAATTTCCTGATAATACAACAAGTTGCGGGCTCGACGCAGGGTTTATTTGACCGCTTTCGATGCGCGCAAAAGGTGTCTTTGTGCTTTTGATGTTAACGATTTGTTAACCTTGTCTGGAGAGGATCCGACAGCTGAAACCGTCGGTCCATGACCCTCATTGGCAAGGAGAGGCGCATGACGCTTGTGACATTGCCCGGAAAGATCCTCGACAGTTCCCATCATACGTTATTGCTGATGCAGGAGGACGCAGTTTGCCATGCGGTCTGCGTTCTGAATGACAGCCGCATTGGAAATGTCCGCTCAAAGCTGCGTCTCATCGAGGCGATCGCTGCCCGCAAGCTCGACCATGGCGACATCGCTTTTGACGGACGGGTGTGGATTACCCCGTCCGATCTGCCGCATCCGGCGCTCCATTGAAGGATGAAGCGACCTATTGCCGGATGCCTTTAAGCGCAGCGGCGATATCTCTTTCGTCATAGGGCTTGCTGAGCAGGCCGGCGCCCGGTGGAGCACCTTCCGGTTTACGGCTCTCGCCGGTCGCGAAGATCACCGCAAGGCCGGGCTTCAGGCCGACCGCAAGCTTTGCCAGCTCACCACCGGTAATGTCCGGCAGGCCGATATCGGTCAGCAGCACGTCGATCGCAGCAGAGCCAAGTTCGGCAAGCGCCTCTCGGCCGTTTGCCGCCTCGATCACTTCATGGCCGAGTTCGACAATGATCTCGGCAGTGTTGCTGCGGATCAGGAAGTCATCCTCGACCAGAAGGATCTTCAGCGGTTTGGCCGGCGCGTCTTCCGAAGCCGGCATGGCGGCAACCGCCCGCGCGGCCGTCACCTGTTCCGCCTGCCTTTGGTTGGCGATCACGTGGCGCATGCGTTGCGCCAGCGCCTCGCGCGTATAGGGCTTGGAGAGCAGTTCGACGCCGACATCGAGAATGCCGCCATGGACGATCGAGTTTTCCGTGTAGCCCGAGGTGAAAAGAACTGCGAGGCCCGGCAGACGCTCCTTGGCGCGGCGCGCCATCTCGCGGCTTTTCAGCGGGCCTGGCATGACGACGTCGGTGAAGATCACGTCGATCGGAATGCCGCTTTCCACCACGTTAAGGCCGGCCTGTGCGTCCTTGGCAGCCAGCACTCGGTAGCCTAGATCGGTCAGTGTCTCGATCACCGTGTTGCGAACTTCCTCGTCATCCTCGACGACAAGCACGGTCTCTGTGCCACCGACAACCGGCCCGCCCTGGATCACCACTTCGCGGTCTTCGTCCGCAACCGAGCGCGGCAGGTAGACCTTGACCGTCGTGCCCTGGCCGATCTCGCTATAGATCTTCACATGTCCGCCGGACTGCTTGACGAAGCCATAGACCATCGAAAGGCCGAGCCCGGTGCCCTTGCCCTCCGGTTTGGTCGAGAAAAACGGTTCGAACACTTTTTCCAGCACTTCCGGTGTCATGCCCGAGCCGGTATCGGTGACGGCGAGCATCACATATTGCCCCGCTGCCACCTCGGAATGGGTGCGGGCGTAATCCTGGTCGAGGAAGGCATTGCCGACTTCGATCGTCAGTTTGCCGGAGCCTTCCATCGCATCGCGGGCATTGATTGCAAGGTTGAGCAGCGCGTTCTCCACCTGCGTCGGGTCAGCATAGGTGTTCCACAGCCCACCGCTGGCGATCACTTCCACCTCGACCGCCTCGCCGAGCGAGCGTCGCAGCAGGTCGTCCATGCCGGCAATAAACCGGCCGATATTGATGACTCGCGGTTCTAGCGCCTGGCGGCGGCCGAAGGCGAGCAACTGGCTTGCGAGCTTGGCGCCACGGGACACGCCGGCAAGCGCGTTGGCGACCCGTCGCTCGCCCTGTTCATTGCCGGCAATATCCTTGGCGAGAAGCTGGAGATTGCCCGCGACGACCTGCAGCAGGTTGTTGAAGTCATGTGCCACGCCGCCGGTGAGCTGGCCGATCGATTCCATCTTCTGCGCCTGCTGCAGCGCGCGTTCGGCCTGCCGTCGCTCGGCGATCTCGGCTTCGACGCGGACCTCCAGCCCTTCGTTCAGCTGCTTGAGCTGCTCTTCCGCCCGCAACCGGTGGCGCACCTGGCGCTCAAGATTGCTGGCATGTTCCTGCAGGCTGGATTCGGCCGCCCGCTGCTCGGTGATGTCGGTATGGACGCCAACCCATTCCTCGATCTCGCCGTCGGCGTCAAGGATCGGCACGCCGCGAATGGCAAAAGTGCGGTAGATGCCGTCGTGACGGCGCACCCGGTGTTCCCAGATATAGGTGGATTTGGCAGCCACGGCTGCTTGCCAGCTGGCGACAGACCCGGCGCGGTCGTCCGGATGAACGGCATCCGACCAGCCGTAATTCTGGTATTCGTCGAGAGCCTGCCCGGTCAGTGTCGCCCAGCCGGGCTGTTCACCCAGCATGCGGCCGTCGGCAGTATTGGTCCAGAGCACGCCATGGATGGCATTGACCGCCGCCCGAAACCGGTCATTGCTGCGCCGGAGCGCATTCTCGGACCGCTTGCGGCCTTCCACGTCGATGATCAGAACATAGATGCCGTCGATGTCACCCTTGGCGGTGCGTCGCGGCACATAGCGGACTTCCGCCGTCCGGCTTTCTCCATCGGGGCGGCGGATCACCGTATCGTGGATGATCGGATCGCCGGAAAACGCCTTGTTGATGAAGGGAATGCGGGTCTTGTAGTAATCCTGGCCGACAATGTCGGCCACATGTTTGCCGATTACATCGGCGGCCGGCAGGCCGAACCATTCGCGGTAGCCCTCATTGGCAAAGCGATAGGTGCTGTTGCGGTCAATGAAGCCGACCAGGATCGGCAAGGCATTGGTCAGCCGGGCAAGTTCCTCGCGGCTTTCGGCGAGTTCGGCAAGGGCCTTCACCTTGTCGGTATTTTCGAGCACCGTGCAGAGCACGCCGTCGACCTTGCCGCTTTCCGCATAGATTGGCGTATAAAACAGGTCGAAGACGACATTCTCGGGCTCGCCATGGCGATGCAGCACCATCAACTGGTCGCGGAAGGACTGTACCTCGCCGCGGAAGCCAGCCTCGAGGATCGTTTTGTTCCAGTTCCAGATTTCCGGCCAGATGCCGGGGACGGTGTCGCCCAGCGCCCGCGGGTGATAATTGCCGGCGATCTCGATATAACCGTCATTATAGATCATCACATGGTCGTCGCCCCACATCAGCACTTGTGGAATGGGCGAGTTGACGATCGAATTGACCTTGATCCTCAGGTGTGAAGGCCACTCGGAAATGGGCCCGAGCGATGTCTTCGACCAGTCGAATGCGCGGACCAGTTCCCCGGCCTCGCCTCCGCCAATCGGCCAATGGGCGGATACGACCTGATGGTTCATTAAGTCACCAAAAACATGAGTATGGAATAAGCGCCGCTTATATGGAGCAGAAGCGCCCTTTTCAAAGGGTGTTCAAGCGGAAAATCGCGGTTTTCGGGTGAGCGTACGGTACCGGTAAACGAAAGGCGAGCAGCTTTCATCAAGGCAGTTAGCAGCTTCTTTGCTGTTATCGGATCAACCCGGCGCCTTAACTGCAGAAAACTGGGGAATTGACAGGCCTGCTTTGGGCGTTGGACGGGCCTTGCATCAGCCTTGAGCGATGAACAGATAGGCCGAGATCGTCAGGACCGACAGGATCGTCGATATCAGCACGACGCGACCCGTCAGGCTTGCTTCCCTGTTATAGAATTCCGCCAGCATGAACGGGCCCGTGCCGGTCGGCAGCGTGGCAAGCAGGACCGCCATATGTACCGAAGTCGACGGAAGCCCGAAGATCGGTCCCGCGACGATAAAAGTCACCAGCGGCTGGGCGATAAGCTTGAGGGCGACCAGGATGCCGATGGTCGAAAGCCGATTTGCAGCTGCCGCGGCCTGCGGACCTGCGAGAAACAGCCCGAGCGCAATCAGGGCGCAAGGGGAGGCGGCGCCTGAAAGCAGCTTCAGAAACGCGTGGACGGGTGATGGCAAGGCCCAGCCGGAGAACATGAAGAGCGCCCCAAGCAGCGGAGCGACAAGCAACGGGTTCCTGGCCAGCGATGCCAAAGTCTTGAAGACGATGTCACGGCGACGTTTCTCCGACTGCAGGCCGCCTTCGATCAGAATGATGGCAACGGCAAAGAGCACGCAGACCGTCAGGATCGTCGCAATCAGTGTTGGTCCCATGCCGGTGCTGCCGACCAGCGAGAGCATCAACGGAAAGCCGACGAAACCGGTATTGGCATAACTTGCGTTGAGCGCGTCGAGTGCGGCATCGGCCAGATGCCGCCCCTTTGCCAGCCGCCACCAAAGGGTTCCGCCGAAGATCACGGCACATCCGATGGTGAAGGCAGCAATGAAGCCGGGCTGCCAGATCTCGTCGATCTTTGCATTGGCCATGATGTCGAACAGCAGGGCCGGCAGCGCCAGATAGACCACCAGCCGATTGACCTCACGCGTCGCCGCCGGTCCGAGCGCTCCGCTCTTGCGGGCGATCCAGCCAGCCAGGATGAGGGCGAATATGGGCAGGACGATAAGAAGGTTGGTCAGCATCGCGGTCGGCTCGAATGTGTCGTGTTCATTGCCTATCGCGGAAGATCGATATAATCCAATGTCATTGTTATGCAAGATCAATGCTCTAGAGGTATGGAATGGATACGCGCCACATGCGCTATTTCTTGGCCCTGGCGGAGACCCTGCATTTCGGTCAGGCAGCGGCACGCATGAATATGAGCCAGCCGCCCTTCAGCCGGCAAATCGCGGCCATCGAGAAAACGCTTGGCGTTCGGCTGTTTGAGCGCAATTCCCGCAATGTCGCGCTGACGGTGGCCGGCAGGCATTTTCTCAACGATTGCCGCGCGGTACTGGCCGGGTTCGAGGCTGCCTGCCGCGATGTGCGGCTGGTGGCGAGCGGCGTCAAGGGCGAGCTGAAACTGGGCTTCACCATGTATGCGGCACAGACCATCGTGCCGAAATTGGTACGTCTCCTGTCCGGCGCCGTGCCGGATGTGCGGCTCGTGCTTGAAGAGCGGTTGCCGACCGATATCGACGAGCTTCTGCTGGAAGGGCGGCTCGATGCCGCAGTGACCCTCGGAAACCCGTCAGTGCCGCATCTGCAGACGCTGTTCCTAGCCCGCGACCGGTTGCGCCTGATTGTCCATGCGGATCATCCCCTGGCCACGGCCAACCAGGTCGGCCCGCAGGCGCTGGCGACCGAACGGCTGATCGCTGCACCCGCCTCGGTCGTGCCGACATTGCGCTCGGCGATCGGCGCCTATTGCGCGGCGGGCGGCATCATCCCGAATTTCGCGCTGGAACCGCGCCTGCAGCACACGATCATAAGACTGGTGGGCGAGGGGCTGGGTGTCGGCCTCATCCCGCAATCGCTTTGCGGCGATCTCGGCAAAACCGTTATCTCCCGCCCGCTGATCGATCCTCCCGAATTCGATATCATCCTCTGCGCCCCGGTAGCGTCGAAAAACCCGGCCGTCGAACGACTTTTTGATCAGGCGGGACGGCTGTCTCTTTAAAGCGCCGGGCCGAGCCGGATTGGGCTTCCGTCAGAAAACCGCGACAACCGGAAGCGGGTGAGATCATGCCCGACGGCATTGCCCTGGATCAGGTCGGCGACAACACGACCGACGCCCGGCCCGATACCGAAACCATGGCCGCTCATGCCCGTAGCAACGAAAAGGCCGCCGATTGCCTCTACGCGATCGATCACCGGCACGACATCCGGCATCGCATCGATCATGCCTGCCCACGCGGTTTTCAGGCGAACCGGACCGAGACCCGGAAACAGCCGCGCAAACTCCCGTTCGACCGAACGCAGTCCCTTCTGTGAAGGGGCGGGGTTGAGGATACGCATCCGTTCGAACGGGCTCTGCTCTTCCGCCGTCCATTGCCGCGGTGTCGACCAGGCATCGGGATAACCGCCCGGCGCGGCTGGCAGATAGCCCAGCCCGAACGGATTGTCGAAAAGGGCCGGCAGGTATTTGATCGCGTGCCGAAATGCGTCCGGCCCGACATAGAGGGAGCTCCCGCCACCCGGCGCCAGCGTATAGCCGCCATCCTGCCGACGTCTGAAAGCCACATGCGCGTCGACCGCGGCTCCGATATGGACCTCCGGCATCGCTTCGGTGGCCGCTACCGTCGAGCGGACGCTGAGCTGCGGGATGGAGACGCCATGAAGACGCAGCAGCAGCGACGACCACGCGCCACCCGCGACCAGCACGCTGGACGTCTCGATCATGCCCGCCTCGGTCCACACGCCACTGATCCGGCCGGCCGAAATGTCGATGCTGCGCGCGGCGCAGTTCTCGACGATCGTAGCGCCCTTGCGTGCCGCAAGCCTGGCAAGCGCCGGCACCGCGAGCCACGGTTCCGCCCGCATATCCGACGGTGTCGTCATCGCGCCATGGAATTTGCCCGACATGCCGGGGATAAAAGCCGCCGTCTCCGTCGCACTCAGCAACCGCGTATCGACGCCGTGCTGGTCAGCGATCGTCATGAACCTGTCGAAACCGGCGAAATCCTTGGCCGTATTGGCAAGATAGGTCACCCCGGTCTGTCGAAGGCCGATCTCCTCGCCGCATTCCTCGGCCAGCCGTTTCCACAGGCGGCAGGCCTCGATGACGACCGGTAACTCATCCGCATCGCGGCCCTGCTGGCGGATCCAGCCCCAGTTGCGTGAGGATTGTTCGGCGGCGATCCGCCCTTTTTCGACCAGCGTGACCTGCACGCCGCTTTGCGCAAGATAAAGCGCGGTGGTGACCCCGATCACACCGCCGCCGATGATCACCACGTCCGAGCGTTTCGGCGCCGGGCCGGAGAACTGGATCGGGTCTGCTTCGGAAAAGGGGAAGTTCGGCAAGGGCAGCGGTCCTGACTGGCGGGATTTCACGGTATCACGTCGTAGCCAGCCGAAAGGTGGCAATCAAGACGGAAGGCGTGCCGATCACACCGGCCCGTGGCGGCAATTGCGCACGGCAGTCCAGAAGACCTCATCCATCGCCAGGCATCAGAAGCACAAGCCAAATCGGCGTTCCTGAGAACCAGCCGTCATACCGTGGAACCTGGTCAGTAAACCCAAGGATAGCACTGCAAACCCCATGTATGATTGAGGTTAAAGCGAGCAGATGAGAGCCTGTCTCACGAGCGGAACGGAGGTTTTGCTCGCCTGAAACCCCCTCCAGTCAGGCCCTCCCATCCAGCGCGATACGCAGACGTGAGCGAGGTTCGACGGAGAAAAACAGATTGAAGGAAGCCATAATGAAAGTTCTGATCGACAGGATTCTTTCCCTATCCGCCTATTCCCACGAAATCGATATTCCCCTTGGCGAGATTGATATCGCCGACTGGCTTTTCAATTTGCCCGAGGCCGAATATCAGCGCTGCTGCCCGCCGGATCACATCTCCGCAGGTTCGACCACGACCGATGACGGGCGCCGCATGTCGATCAATGTCGAGAAGATCGGGACCGGTCTCGTGGTCCAGCATTACGTCGCGGAAGAAGCGACACCATCCTACTGCCGCATGAATTCGATCTCCGACGTCTTCACGCCGACGGGAGAGCGCACGCAGGTCAATGTCATCTGGGAACTGATCGGCGAAGCCATCGACGCAAACCGCACCCGTTACACCAATCGCGTCACCTGCCATCCGACGGATGCCTTCATGGATTTCATCGAAAAGCACGGCCAGACATTCGAACAGGCCGCTGCCGCGCGCCAGGCCGCAGGCGGTGACCATAACCACCGCGAAACCCCGCTTTTCGCCGAAAGCATCGCCCGCAAGGCGCGTGCGAAGACGGCAGCCAGGTAAGGGCGATCTTTCGCAGAATGCAAAACGCCGCCCGTGGAGGCGGCGTTTGATTGGAAACCGGAAGCTTTGGCCATAATCCAGCCGGTTACTGCAGGGCGAGGCTAATGCGCCTGTTGCCCTCAATCGTCCTTCATCTTCAACGCCACGATAAACGCTTCCTGCGGGATGTCGACCTTGCCGAACTGGCGCATCCGCTTTTTGCCTTCCTTCTGCTTGTCCAGAAGTTTGCGCTTGCGGGTGGCGTCGCCGCCGTAGCACTTGGCGGTTACGTCCTTGCGCATCGCCGAGATCGTCTCGCGTGCAATCACGTTGCCGCCGATTGCCGCCTGGATCGGGATCTTGAACATGTGCCGCGGGATCAGGTCCTTCAGCTTTTCGCACATGTCGCGGCCGCGCTTTTCGGCAGCCGAACGGTGGACCAGCATCGACAGCGCATCGACCGGCTCGCCGTTCACCATGATCGACATCTTGACGAGATTGCCTTCGCGATAGCCATGCAGATGGTAGTCGAACGAGGCATACCCCTTGGAGATCGACTTCAGCCGGTCGTAGAAATCGAACACCACTTCGTTGAGCGGCAGTTCATAGGTCAGCATGGCGCGCTTGCCGACATAGGTGAGTTCGGTCTGGATGCCGCGACGGTCCTGGCAAAGTTTAAGGATGCCGCCGAGGTAATCGTCCGGCGTCAGGATGGTCGCCTTGATCCAGGGTTCGCGGATTTCGGAGATCCGCACGACATCCGGCATGTCGGCCGGGTTGTGCAGCTCGCGTTCCGAACCGTCGCTCATGGTCAGCTGATAGACGACCGAAGGCGCTGTTGCTATGAGGTCGAGGTTGAACTCGCGCTCCAGCCGCTCCTGGATGATTTCCAGATGCAAGAGGCCGAGGAAGCCGCAGCGGAAACCGAAGCCGAGTGCGGCGGACGATTCCATTTCGAATGAGAACGACGCGTCGTTGAGGCGCAGCTTGCCCATCGCGGCCCGCAGATCTTCGAAATCGGCCGCATCGACCGGGAAGAGACCGCAGAACACCACCGGCTGGGCCGGCTTGAAGCCCGGCAGTGCTTTTGCCGTCGGCTTCTTATCTTCGGTGATCGTGTCACCGACGCGGGTATCGGCGACTTCCTTGATCGAGCCGGTAAAGAAGCCGATCTCGCCCGGACCGAGGCTGTCGACCGCGAGCATCTTCGGCGTCAGCACGCCGACGCGTTCGACCTGGTATTTGGCGTCGGTGCCCATCATCCGGATGGTCTGGCCCTTGGCGAGAACGCCGTCGAGAATCCGCACCAGAACCATGACGCCGAGATAGGTGTCGTACCAGCTGTCGACGAGCAGCGCCTTCAGCGGACCCTTTTCACCGGCTTCGCTTTTCGGTGGCGGCAACTGGTGGACAATCGCTTCGAGAACGTCGGGAATGCCAAGACCGGTCTTTGCCGAGATCAGCACGGCCTGGGAAGCGTCGATACCGATCACCTCCTCGATCTGTTCCTTGATCCGGTCCGGTTCGGCGGCGGGAAGGTCGATCTTGTTGAGAACGGTGACGATCTCGTGATTGTTGTCGATCGCCTGATAGACATTGGCAAGCGTCTGGGCTTCGACACCCTGCGACGCATCGACGACGAGCAGCGAACCTTCGCAGGCCGACAGCGAGCGCGAGACTTCATAGGCAAAGTCCACATGGCCGGGCGTGTCGATCAGGTTGAGAATATAGGTCTCGCCGTTATTGGCCTTGTAATGCAGACGAACAGTCTGGGCCTTGATGGTGATCCCACGCTCGCGCTCGATATCCATCGAGTCGAGAACCTGTTCCGACATATCGCGTTCGGCAAGGCCGCCGGTCGTCTGGATCAGACGGTCGGCCAGCGTCGACTTGCCGTGGTCGATATGGGCCACGATCGAGAAGTTGCGGATATGGTCAAGCGGCGTGCGGGAATTGGTGCTCATGGTTCGCGCATATAGCAGTGCGAATCCCTGCCGCAAAGGGGAAAGATAACGCTTTGTTGACGATCAGGGCGAGGTTTCGCGTGCCTGGGCCTTGGCTTCCGCCTGCGCTTCGGCAGCACCCGGCTCGGTGATGATCGCTGCATTCGGCATCTGGGCGCTTCTTACACCATGCGTATCGCGCTCGTCTTCCGGTGCCGGGCCACGTTCCTTGAGGCGCAGAACGATGTAGCTGCCATAGGCGAGCGCCACCAGAATGATCGCGTAGATGAAGGTCTGCTGACCGAAAACCGGCGCGAGGAAGGTGATGCCGAGCGGCACGATCGTGGCCGCCGTCGACCATGCGACAAGCAGGGTGGAAGACAAAGGCACGAAGTCGCCCGGATCGGCACGATCGTTGGCATGGGCATTGGCGACCGAATAGACGGTTTCCACCGCCCCGCCGAAGACGAGGAAAACGATCATCAGCAGAACGAAGGTGGTAAACGAGACCATCAACGCGGCAATGCCGGCGATCACGATAAGCCCGCAGGTAAATAGCAGCACGACGCGGCGGTCGAGCCGGTCGGAAATGATCCCGAGCGGATACTGTATGAACAGCAGCCCGGTCTGCATGACCAGCATCAGCAGCGCCACTTCGCCCTGGGATACGCCGTTCAGCGTCGCATAGATCGGAGTAAAGCCCTGCACCACCATCGACAGGCCGCCCGATGCCAGAACGCCGACAAGCCCGACCGGCGAGATTTTCCATGCCATCTTGACGTTGACGCTGACGCTTGCCGGCGCCGGTGGGTTGGGTAGCCGGGTAAGTCCGATAGGCAGGATAGACAATGCAGTGACGAACACGACGATCAGCGGCGCCAGATTGGTGTCGGTCGGCACCTGGCCGAACAGCCATGCTCCTCCACCGAGCGCCAGCACGAAAGCCATGTAGAAAAACGACATCGCCCGTCCGCGCCATTGGTTGGATGACGCGTGGTTGAGCCAGCTCTGGGCGATGATGAAATTGACATTGGATGCGGCCCCGTAAATGGCGCGCGCCAGGATCCACCAGGCAGCCGGCAGGTCGGCTGCCACCAAAACTGCGCCGATGATGACCATTGCCATCGAGCAGGCGAACAGACGGGCGTGGCCGACGCGTTTGATCAGCGGTCCGGCAAGCACGCAGCCAAGCAGCCCGCCGAAGGCAAGGGCCGGTACCGCAAGCCGCGCGGCCCACGCTTCGCCGTTCTGGGTCAGTACGAAGGGCACATAGGTCGCCATGATGCCGCTGCCGATCGCCGCGATGGTCATGGATACGATGATACTGGCGATCGAAAAGGGCGAAGCCGCGACATGAGCCTGCGGAACGGACTGACTGGACTGACCCGTCATGCGAAAAATCTCCGGAGGCCGCTGTCTCTCGTGCGGCACGTTTGGCCTCCATAACCTATCAGGCGGCATGTTAGCTATCGCACAAACGCCACCGCGTCGAAATTTCCATCGGAAGTGCCGAACCATTTGTTCGGCATATTGACTCCATCATAAGAGAGTGAAATTCTCTTATGATGGATAGCGCAGATCAGGAAATAGAACTGGCGATCGGTGAGCGGTTGAAGACGCTGAGGACGGTGGCGGCGCTGACGCTCGATCAGCTGGCCGATCGCTCCGGTGTCAGTCGCGCCATGATCTCCCGTATCGAGCGTGCGGAGGCAAGCCCGACGGCAGCGCTTCTCGCAAGGCTCTGCGAAGGGCTTGGGTTGACGCTCTCAGCCTTTTTCGCTCCGGAAGATCCGTCGTCTTCTCGCCTGTCGCGGCGATCGCAGCAACGCTTGTGGCGCGACCCAACCACCGGCTATCTGCGTCGCTCTGTCTCGCCGGCGGCCATGCCGAGTCCGGTCGATGTCGTCGAGGTGGAGTTTCCGGCCGGCGCCCGCGTCAGTTTTCCGCCACGCGAAGAAAGCCGGGTGATGACCCAGCACGTCTGGCTGTTCGAAGGCGTGCTCGACATGGTTCTGCCCGATGTCACGCATCGGCTGCAGCCGGGCGACTGCCTGTTCATGGATATCGGCGACGCCTTTGAATTCCACAATCCGTCCGACAAGCCTGCGCGTTATGCGGTGATCCTGCACCGCGGACGATGACATCAAGAGGAACCTGCATGACTGCCACCATCCGCATTCTCGATGCGACAAGCGCTCGCTCCGCCATTCCCGATCTCTGCGAAGTTCTGTCCGACTGCATCAATGGCGGCGCATCGCTGGGCTTCATGCTGCCCTTCGCGCCGCAGGATGGTATCGTTTACTGGACCGATATTGCAGGTGAGGTGGAAAAGGGCGGCATCATTCTGGCCGCAGCCGAGGTGGATGGCCGTATGGTCGGCACGGTGCAGATCGGGCTGGCTTCGAAACCCAATCAGCCGCATCGCGGCGACCTGATGAAGCTTCTCGTGCATCGCTCGGCCCGCGGGCTTGGCCTGTCGCGCAAGCTGACGCAGGCTGTCGAGGCGGAGGCCGCAAATCGTGGCCGTACGCTTCTGGTTCTGGATACCGCAACCGGCAGCGACGCCGAGGCTATCTATCCGCGGCTCGGTTGGGAGCGCGTCGGTGTCATCCCCGATTACGCATTGTGGCCGCAGGGCGGTTATTGCGACACAACACTGTTCTACAAGCGGATTGGCTGACGAAAAACGAGTAGCCTGGTCTTTCGTCAGTTTAATCTTGCACCGGCTCGCATTACGCCGGGACGCCTTCCGCGGTAACCTCAGTTGCCGGCACCAAGCATTTTTCCGAAAGCCTCGACGATCAGCCGGTTGAGTTCGGCGTGGATGTCTCTGCGCGGGCGTTGCGTTTCATCGCAGATCGGATCGACTTCGCCGACCGATTTCAGGAATGCCGCCGCACCCGACTTGCAGACCGGCAGAAAACTGAAGTGATCGGCGCCATCGACCTGCGCGTAGGCGGCGCCGGGAATGTCATTCGCCAGCTGATCGGAAAGCACGGCCGGCGGAATATGCCCGACGCTGCCCAGATTGATCAGCGTGACCGGCACGTCGATGGCCTTGACACTATCCTTCTGGAACGTGGTGGCGAGGCCTGGATCGACCGCGACGACGGAGCTGATGCGGTTATCGCGGTTCTGTTCTTCGAACCGTGTCGTGTCGACATCGGAAAGCTTGAAAGGTTCGACATCGACCAAGCCGCCACCGGCATAACCCCGGCCGCCGGCAAACCAGCGGCAATCCATCATTGACGGGTTTTCATCGCAGTACCGGATATAGGCGGAAAGGTCACCACGGGCGCCGGCAAGCTCCAGCGCGGTCGCCCCGCCGAGCGAAAAACCCAGAACTCCGATACGGCCGGTGTCGATCGATGATGCCCAGCGCTTGTCTTCGGACAGGGCGGTGATGACCGTCGAAATATCCTGTGTGCGCTCCCAGATCTTCGGGGTCGCTGCCGGGGTGGAATCGCCGCTTGTCGTGCCCGGATGGTTAGGGCCGGCGACGATGTATCCCGCTTCCGCCAGGCTTGCTGCAATCCAGCCCATGCCTTCGGCACGTGAGCCGGACCCGTGCGAAAGCAGTACGAGCGGAAAGCGGCCTTCCCGGATCGTAGCATCTTTCTGCGCGGAGGGGCTTTCGAAAATCCTGTCGTCGCCGACCGCAGTCTGGCCGGCGGCCGCAACTGCCGGATACCAGACCGTCACGGCAAGCGATCGCGGATAGGTCGGGGTGACGACGCTGATGCTGCGCACGCCGACAGGCTCGGCGGCATGGATCGTGGTGGTAAGCATGAAAAACGAAAAGGTGAGAAACAATGCCCTTGGTGTCATGGGAGGCCTCGTCTGGTTGGAGAACGAGGATGAACATGAAAGACCGGTCACGGGCATTCGACCTCGATCACGATCGAGGTCGTTTTATTCGGTGAAGATGGCGACCCTCGTCCACCTGCATCCGGTGAACGAGGATGCTGCCGAACCTCAGGCCTTGTGATGGCGCGGCTTGCGTTCGGTCATGAAGTAGGTGAGGCCGATGGCGGAGAGCGCCATGCCGATCACCGAGGCAAGCATCCAGCCGCCCTCGGCAAAGGCCCAGGCACCGACCGCGGATCCAAGCGCACCGCCGACGAAGAAGGTCGCCATGAACAGGCCGTTGAGGCGCGAACGCAGGTCCGCGCCAAGCGAATAGATGGCCCGCTGGCTGATGACCAGCGTCATCGACACGCCGAAATCAAGCAGCACGGCGGCAGCACCGAGCAGGATGAGCGCGAGTGTCGAGCCTTCCGGCGCGATATGGGTGATCAGGAAGGCGGCACCGACGGCCGCGATGCCGAAGGCGGTTGCGGGCCGGCTGAGATCCCGGTCGGCAAGCCGTCCGGCGATCGGCGAAGCGACGGCACCGGCAACGCCGACCAGCGCGAAAATGGCAATGCCGGCCTGGCTGAGATTGAAGGCGGGGCCGGCAAGCACCAGCGGCGTCACCGTCCAGAAAAGACTGAACGAGGAAAACTGGCAGAACTGGTAGAAGGCCCGGCGTCTCAGAACCGGCTGCGTGGCATAAAGCGTGCCAAGCGACACGAGCAGTCCGCCATAGGAGAGCTTGGTATGCGGCACCCGTTTCGGCAGTTGCGTTGCCATGATGAACACGAGCACGACCATCACGGCGGCCGACAGATAGAAGATCACATGCCAGGACGTGGCGCCGGCGATAAAGCTTGCCACCGGCCGCGCCATCATGATGCCGATCATCAACCCGCTCATCACATTGCCGACCACCCGGCCGCGATGTTCCTCAGGCGCAAGTCCGGCTGCAAATGGCACGATCATCTGCACCGCGGTCGAGGCTAGCCCGATCGCCAGCGAGGCGACAAGGAAGGGAATGGCGGCAGTCGAAAGTCCGGCAGCGATCATCGCGATGGCCGCGGCTGCGATCATGACGACGATCAACCGGCGGTTTTCGACGAGATCGCCGAGTGGCACGATGAACAACAGGCCGAGACCGTAGCCGATCTGCGTCAGGGTGACGATCAGGCCGGTCAGGTGCGGCGGCAGGCCGATGGCCTGCGCAATCGGGCCGGCAAGCGGCTGGGCATAATAAAGATTGGCAACGATCAGGCCGGCGGCTGCCGCCATAACGAAGGTCAGTCCTGCCGTCATATGGGAATGGGTTGCCGGCGCCTTGAGCGCCGCAGTTGAGCTGTCCATTGGGGTGTTCCTTAAAAATTCTGAAGGATGGTCAGTCGAGAAGCGTCATCGCTACGTCGACCACGGAAAAAGTTTGCTCACGGTTCGGGCTGGTCTTGCCCAGAACCCTCAGGCCCTGGACGACCGTGAGCAGCAGCCGCGCGGTCCCTCCCGCATCGATCGATCGGCTGACGGAACCATCCTCCTGGCCCCTGCGTAGCAACGCCTCGAACGTTTCTTCGAAGCGATCCATCGAACGCCCGACCCTGAGCGCGGCTTCGTCGTCGAAAATCGCCAGTTCGACGGCCGTTCCCACCGCCAGACATCCGCGGCGTCCGGCTTCGCCATATGCGCCCTCGGCGTAGAAGGACAACATTCTGTAGACGCCGTCGCGCCCGTTTGATGCCAAGGCCAGTTCATCGTCCAGAAGTCCGTTGCGGACCTGTTTGTACCGGTCGAAAGCTGCGAGAAAGATCGCATGTTTGTCCTTGAAGGCCTTGTACAAACTTCCGGCCGTCAGCCCCATCGCATCCCGCAGGTCGGCAATCGAGGTTCCGTGATAACCCTGTTCGCTGAAGACCGCGACCGCCTTGTCCAGCGCCTCGTCGACGTCGAATTCGCGCGGACGTCCGGCGGGGCGGTTCATGGTTGCTGTATCGGTGCTCATAGCTTTTATCTAATAGGAAATGATCGTTTCCAAATAGGCGGGCGACAGACTTTGGTCAATAGGGGCAAGCATAAAGAGCGGAGAAATCTCGGAACCGTTTGGCCCGAAAAGGGTTGGTCCGATGTCACCAACCCTCAAAGCTGGAGGACAGACATGAGTAAAAGCAACGTTCAGGAAGCCATCAAACGCGCCAAGCGGCAGGTCGAAAATACCAGTTCCGGCGGCCACCTTGGTGGCACATATTACGGCCAGAGCGCCGACGGCAAGACGTCGTCTATGAACGCCAATGTCGGCAGCAACCGGACCAATAGCGGCAGCTGACGTCACCACTTGAACAATTCGGAAGGCCTCGCTCGAACTGAAGCCCGAGCGGGGCCTTCTGCTGTTGTTGAAGAATATCCCGGCCCGATGTCGGAAACCCTGCCGCCCATTCGTCCATGGTGTATTCTGGCATTCTCATGTGCCGGGAGGATCTCGAAAATGGGGAGGGCAGGATGAGCAGCAATTATCGTTGGGTGATCGTGTTTGCAGGTGGCCTGATGGGCTGTGTGGCGGTTGGCGTGATGTTTTCGCTTGCGGTCTTCCTAGAGCCGATCGCCGTTCAGACCGGCTGGTCGCACGCGGCGATCTCAAGCGCCATGACGCTCAACTTCATCGTCATGGGGCTCGGCAGCTTCCTGTGGGGTGCGGCAAGCGACCGGTTCGGCACCCGCATTGTTGTCTTCATCGGTTCCGTTCTGGCCGGACTGGCGCTTGTTCTGGCAAGCCGAACGCAAAGTCTTCTCGCCTTCCAGATTGTTTATGGCTGCCTGGTTGGTCTTTCGGCCAGCGCCTTTATGGCGCCGATGATTTCGCTCACGATGCGATGGTTCGATACCAGGCGCAGCCTCGCAGTGTCATTGGTGTCCGCCGGCATGGGCATGGCGCCGATGACCATCTCGCCGCTCGCCAGATGGCTGATCACCGAATATGGCGACTGGCGCACCGCCATGCTGATCATCGGCATCGGCGCCTGGGCGATCCTTCTGCCGACGATGCTTCTGGTACGCAATCCGCCTGCCGGGAAGGAGGCGGTCGACGGGCAGCATGCCGAAGCCGCCGGCATGCCGCTTGGAAAATTGTTCCGCTCACCACAATTCCTGGTTCTGGCCTTTACCTTCTTCGCTTGCTGCGCTGCCCATTCCGGGCCGATATTCCACATGGTCAGTTACGCCATGTCTTGCGGTGTGGTGCCGATGGCCGCAGTCTCTATCTATAGCGTCGAGGGAGCGGCAGGACTTGGCGGACGCATTCTTTACGGTCTCGCCGCCGACCGGTTGGGGGTGAAACCGGTGCTGCTGGTTGGCCTGCTGATCCAGGCTCTGGTGATTGCCGCCTATACGATGGCGACCGATATCACCCATTTCTATCTGCTGGCGATCATCTTCGGTGGCACTTATGGCGGTGTCATGCCGCTTTACGCGGTTCTGGCGCGGGATTATTTCGGCACGAACATCCTTGGCACGGTATTGGGTGCGGCCTCGATGCTCTCAAGCATCGGCATGGCCTTCGGCCCGCTGGCAGGCGGATGGGCCTTCGATGCCTTTGACAATTACAACTGGCTGTTTCTGGGGTCTGCGCTGGTCGGGCTCGCCGCAGCTCTGATCGCGTTGGCCTTTCCGCCTCTGCCGCGCCAGCGGGAGGCAAAGCTCCAACCTGCGTAACGTGAGGCATCAAACAAAAGCCCGGCATCAAGCCGGGCTTTTTGGGATCAGTGATCCTTGGTACTGCGGCGCTTGCGCGGCGCCGGCTTGGCATCGGCTTCGGCCGCTTCACGCTGAAGGCGGAGCAGCCGCAGCTTTTCGGTCTTTTCCTCGCGCACGGACACTTCGGCGGCAATGATGGATCGTGCGATCTCATCGGTGACAGCTGCCTTTTCGCGAGAGGAAAGCTTAACTGGGGTCGGGAGTTCTTCCTTGATCGCGGTCATGATCTCTTCCTTGCTTTGGAACTTGCATCTTGCGGGGCTTGGGAACGATGCTGATCGGCTCAGCGCGTATGCACGGCCTTTTTCGGCGCCGGCAAAAGGCCCTCGCGCTGCATCTTCTTGCGGGCGAGTTTGCGAATGCGCCGGACGGCCTCGGCCTTTTCGCGCACGCGCCGCTCAGACGGCTTTTCGTAGGCGCTACGAGCCCTCATTTCGCGAAATACGCCTTCACGCTGCATCTTCTTCTTCAGGACCCTAAGGGCCTGATCGACATTGTTGTCTCTGACGATAACCTGCAAACTATATCCTCTCAGATCTGAAACACCTGACGGCATAAACGAAAAAAGGCCGGGCAAACCCGACCTTTCCGGGACCAGTCGCCTGCACTCACTGCCGGTACATCCGCGGTCAGGAGAAGCGACTGGCATTCAACACGTCCACCCGAACCTGCCGGCACGAAACATGCGGGCGCGGCGGTCGCGATTGAAATTTCGATATCGTTAATATGGGGCGCCGAGCGGCAAGATCAATGAAATAGGGGAATTAATTCCCTTCTGCCGGTATTCGTAGGCCGGAAAAACAAAGGCCCGGAGCTATGCTCCGGACCGTTCACGCCAGAACCCGCAGGCTCAGAGCGAGCCGTTGCGCTGCTGCATCATCATGAATGTGTCGTAGCTGTATTCGGCGACCTGCGACCACAGATAGGCATCCTTCTTGAATGCTTGCTGGTGATCGTAGATCTTCTTGAACGACGGGCTTTTTGCGGAAAGCCCGGCATAAACCTCCATCGCCGCCTTGAAGCAGGTCTCCATGATATCCTTGCTGAACGGTTTCAGGATCGCGCCTTCAGCCACAAGCTTGCGCAGAGCAACCGCATTATGCGCGTCGTAATTGGCCAGCATGCTGGTATTGGCCGAGGCGCAGGCGCTTCTCAGGATAGCCTGATAGCTTTTTGGCAAGGCATTGAACTTCTCAAGGTTGAAGAAGGCATGCATGGCCGGGCCGCCTTCCCACCATGCCGGATAATAGTAATATTTGGCGACCTTGACGAAGCCGAGCTTCTGGTCGTCATAAGGCCCGACGAATTCGGTAGCGTCGATCGTGCCTTTTTCGAGAGCGGCATAAACGTCGCCGCCGGCGATTTGCTGCGGTGTCACACCGACCTTCGACATTACCTGACCGGCAAGGCCCGCGATCCGCATCTTCAACCCTTTCAGGTCATCTATGGTGACGATCTCCTTGCGGAACCAGCCGCCCATCTGCGTGCCGCTATTGCCGGCGGGCAAGGCAAAGAGGCCGCGCGGCGCGAGAAACTCGTTGATCAGCTCATTGCCGCCGTTCTGGAACCAGGCATTCGTCATCCGGGCATTCAGCCCGAAGGGAATGGCAGTTCCGAGCGCAAAAGCGGGATCCTGGCCAATATAATAATAAGAGCAGGTATGCGCCATCTCGACCGTGCCGTTGGCAACGGCGTCGGCAGCCTGCAGGCCGGGCACCAGTTCGCCTGCGGCAAAGGTCTGAATGGTGAAGTTGCCGTCCGTCGCGTCGCTGACGATCTGGGCGATCTCGTTGCCGGCGCCAAAGATGATGTCGAGGCTTTTCGGGAAGGAAGACGTCAGTCTCCAGTTGATCCTGGGGTTTTCCTGCGCGATCGCTGGTGCCGCAAGCGGCGCCACGAGTGCTGCCGTCGCCGCGGCGCCGATGCTGGTTGTCGTCGCCTTCCTGATGAACTGCCTGCGATCCATGAAAATACTCCTCCCCTTCGATCAATTGTAAGCGATGCGTGCGGATGATCGTAAGTCACCTGATAATCGCATTGATTTGACGAGAACAAGTCCAATCCCGGCCGATCCGGTGATTCCTGAGGATTTTCGCCATCTGCATCACACCTGTGAGGCCTCGCTCTTGCCTTTCCATCTTGCGAGAGCTAGTTTAGAATAATTCTAAAAGGAGCCTTTCATGCTGATCCGCCTACTGTCATCTTCTCGCCGGCCTTTTGCATCCCTGTCCGAAGAGGAGATCCTGGCGCTGGCAATCGCGTCCGAAGAAGAAGATGCGCGCATTTATCTCGGTTATGCCGATGGCCTGAAGAGCGAATACCCGGCATCCGCAAAAGTTTTCGAGGACATGGCCGAGGTCGAACAGACCCACAAGAATATGCTGATCGAGATGTTCCGCTCGCGTTTCGGCGAGCGCATTCCGCTGATCCGCCGCGAACATGTGCAGGGCTTTTATACCCGAAAGCCGGACTGGCTGAGGAAGAACCTGGCTCTCGACACGGTGAGAGCCGAGGCCGAAGCGATGGAAAGGCAGGCCGCCCGCTTCTATCGTGAGGCGACGAAAAACGTGTCGGATGCCTCAACCCGCAGGCTGCTCGGCGATCTGGCGCTGGCAGAGGAGGGGCATGAGGATATTGCCCGCATGCTGGCCGAAAAGAATGTCTCGGAAGAGGCTCGTGGCGAAGAAGATGAAACCGCCCGCCGCCAGTTTATCCTCACCTATGTCCAGCCGGGTCTCGCCGGCCTGATGGACGGCTCGGTCTCGACACTGGCGCCGATCTTCGCGGCCGCCTTTGCCACCGGCGACACCTGGTCGACCTTCCTGATCGGCCTCTCCGCCTCGGTCGGTGCCGGCATCTCGATGGGTTTCACGGAGGCAGCCCACGATGACGGCAAGATCTCCGGTCGCGGTTCGCCGGTCAAGCGCGGCCTGGCCTCCGGGATCATGACGGCGCTGGGCGGTCTCGGTCACGCGCTGCCCTATCTCATCCCGCATTTCTGGACCGCCACGGTCGTTGCCGCCATTGTCGTTTTCTTCGAGCTCTGGGCGATTGCCTTCATTCAGAACCGCTTTATGGAAACGCCTTTCCTGCGCGCCGTTTTCCAGGTCGTGTTCGGTGGGTCGCTGGTTCTGGCAGCCGGCATCTTCATCGGCACCGCGGGCTGACGAGGTTCAGGCCGCTTCTTTCGCGTCGCTCGAGAGCGGCACCGTCAGCGTGAACACCGCGCCACCGTCATTATGGATCTCTGATTGCCCGCCGAGTTGGCGCACGAAGCTCGATATGAGTTTGGTACCCATGCCGCTGGTGCGGGCATCTTCGGCAACGCCCGGACCATCGTCACGGATCGTCAGTGTCAGCGCTTCGCCGTCGGCGACGAGGCGGACGGTCAGCGTGCCGTTGCGGCGATCACCGAAGGCATATTTGAAGGCGTTTGAGACGACCTCGTTAATGATCATCCCGAGAGGGAGGGCCTGGTCCCGGTCCAGCGCGATCGGTTGAAGGTCGAGGTCGAGCTTCACCGGCATATCGTAGCCCGAGGCAATGTCGGAGATCAGCCGCGTCGCATAGGGCGCTACCTCGATCTCCTCGAACTGGTCGGTATTGTAGATTTGCTCGTGGACGGCAATCATCGCGCCGATCCGCCGCGCCATGTCGTCGCGCACCTCCTGCGGCAGCCGTTGCAGCCGAACGAGCGCCAGCACCGCCTGCAGGTTGTTCTTCACCCGATGATGGATTTCCCTGAGCAGAAAGCGGTTCCGGTCGACTGCCTGTTCCAGTTCGTCGTTGCGCAATGCAGTGCGGTAGAGCAGCGCGTAGATCCAGAAGGATGCACCGACGAGGATCGCCATCAGCGGTACGACGAGCAGCGCGTCGGCAAACAGGCTCTTCCAGAACTGGTCGAGCACTTCTTGCCGCTCGATCGCGGCGAGCGCAAACAGCGGCCAGTCCTGCACTTTCCAGAACGCCACGATACGCGAAAGCCCGTCGATCTGCGACACCGGATTGTGGTAAAAACCGGTCGGCTGTCGGCGCGTCAGCGGATACCAGTCCGTCTTGCTGAGATCGACCGGCTTCAGCGCCTGCGGTCGCCGCGCCATCAGCCAGCCATCGTCCCGCACAACCGAGATCGTCGAATTGGGCCCAAGGTTCATCGACGCCCAGAACCGGTCGAGATTGTCGTTGGGAATGGTGATCGACGCCACCCCGTTGAATTCGTCCCTGCCGCCGATGCGCCTTGCGATGATGAAGCCCGGCCGGCCGGCCCGCTCATTGTCCAGAAGTCTGCTGAATGTCAGTTCCTCGCCGGCCTTTAACCTTGTGAAATAGGAGCGGTCGGCATGGTTTGGCAGCGTATCGCCGATCTCGCTGGAAAACCGCGTCTGGCCGTCCCGGTCGAGAATGGCGTATTGGAAGCCGGCCGGCAGTTCTCCGACGGCCCGCTCCATATCGACGATCAGCTCGGCCGAGGAATCGATCGGACGCCCGCCGATCGCCGCCTCGATGCGGCGCAGTGCCAGGTCGCTTGCCTCCATCATCCATTCCAGATGGGCGGCGACGACATGGGCAGAGGAAACCGCGCGGGCTTCGCCTTCCTTCAGTGCATTGTTGTAGTTTTCGTAGACCGTCAACGCGCCGACGCTGAATACGGCCGCGACCAGCACGGCGGCAAGCCAGAGCGGCAGTGTCGGCCGGGCAGAGCCATGCGGGCGTATAAGGCCTGTCAATCGATCTTTACGCACCACAGGCCTCCATCGCAGAAAGATTTCGCACGGCCAGGTGGTGAGGCGGGCATCCGGCTGATTCCCGGTATCCTTCTGTTTCCGAAAGACTAGAGAAAACAACCCGCTGCTGCAAGCAGAGCGGGTTATATGCTTAACGACTTATATTTTTCAGCCGGATCAGCGCAGCGCACCGACCAGCAGGTCGCGGCCGTTTTCGATCGTCACCCAGCGGCCCGTGTTGAACGTCGCCTGGCGTTTCAGGTAGGTATAGGGCGTCTGGTACCAGGCAAGCACGTCATTATCGAGATTGTCGAGAATGAAGTCGCCATCCGTGGTTCGAAGCGTCAGCACCGCATGGCCTTCGCCATCCGGTTTGCGCACCACGGTGATCAGCAGGTCCGAAAGTGCAAAGCCTGCCTGCGCCAGTTCCTTGCGCTTTTCCAGCGCATAGTCCTCGCAGTCGGCGTAGATGGTCGGATAGGTCCAGTATTCCTCGACGCCATAGGCTTCGAGATCCGTCTTGGGAATGTAGCGGACATTGACCGCATGATTGATGTCACGGACGATTGCCCAAGCTGCGTCATCCATCCGGGCGGCAGGCGCCGAGCGGCTCTTGATGTCACATTCGTCGGGAAGACGCTGGCAGAATTCGTAATGGCCAATAGGCTGCGAGGTCACGGCACCCGTGACCATCGATGCAGCCGAATGCTGCGGAGCCGGTATTGCGGCGCTAACAGGTGCAAGCACACCAATGAGGATCGCAGCTACACGCCACGCCTTCAGGGCTATCGTCATTTACCCGTCCCTTAAATTCCTAACAAAAAGTTAAGAGCGTATGGGGTCGAGAGTCAATTGTTCAGCTTTTGTTAAGGCGGGGCTGTTTGTGAATATGGTTAAGACTGCTGCATTTCTGTATCAGCCTGATTTTTCATCATGCAAAATTAGGCTGCGCACCGCCTCGTCCATCTTTTCAAGGTCCTGCGGCCGCGACAGTCGATGGTCGCCATCGCGGATCAGCGTCAGCACCACGTCGTCGGCCGGCAGGAATTCCATCAGTTTGAGCGCGTGGGCGTAAGGCACGTCCGGGTCTGCCATGCCTTGCAGGATGGTGACCGGGCAGCCGGTTTCGATAATGCCGGTAAGGACACGGTTCAGCCTGCCGTCGTCCATCAGCGCACGGGTATAGATGTTCGGCTCGGGACTGTATTGCGAATGCTCTTCGAAATAACCGCGATCGTTAAGCGACCGGCGTTCCTTGTCGGTCAGGTTCGGTTCGATCAGCTCGCTGGTGAAATCCGGGGCCGGCGCGATCAGGACCAAGCCGGCAATCCTCGGGCCTGTCGACCGTTGCCTCAGTTCCTGAACGAGACGAAGAGCTATCCATCCGCCCATCGACGAGCCGACCAGGATGACGCTTTTCGGCGCAAGCGCGTCAATCACTGAAAGGCTCTCTTCCAACCAGCGGGAAATCGTGCCGTCATTGAATGCGCCGCCCGATGCGCCGTGCCCGGAATAGTCGAAGCGAATGCAGGGGGCGCCGAGCGTCTCCGCAAGGGCATCGAGCCTCACCGCCTTGGTTCCGCTCATGTCGGATCGATAGCCGCCAAGCCAGACCAGTGCGGGGCTGTCCGGATTGCCCACGGCTGCACGATGGATGATGGCGATCTCTCGGGCTTGCGCATCGGCGCCGACAGTAATGGTGGTGGCGGTTACTTTGGACATAAGCTCACTCCTGCAAACGGCAGGAGCTATAGAGCAGATTTTAACCGGTTGTCAGGAGGTGATTTTTTCACGCCGTCATGCTATTGACTTCCAACCGGTAATCACGACATTCCGCTCGGCCCCGGGTTGCGCGCGTTTTCTGTCGTTGCCGGCGCCCGAAACTATCTAGGAGAATACGACCATTCGCAGACCATTTAAAGCCGATGCCCCCGTCAAGGAGGGGCCGCGCTCCAACCGGGAAATTCGCGTTCCCAAGGTCCAGCTCATCGATGCCGAAGGCACGAATCTCGGTCCGGTACCGACTGACCAGGCCCTCAAGATGGCCGAGGAAGCGGGACTTGATCTTGTAGAGATTTCGCCGAACAACGATCCGCCGGTATGCAAGATCCTCGATCTCGGCAAGCTGAAATACGCGAACCAGAAAAAAGCGGCTGAAGCTCGCAAGAAGCAGAAGGTCGTCGAAGTCAAAGAAATCAAGATGCGCCCGAACATCGACACCCATGATTATGAGGTGAAGATGAAGGCGATGAACCGTTTCTTCGAAGAAGGCGACAAGGTAAAGGTGACGTTGAAGTTCCGCGGCCGTGAAATGGCTCACCAGGAACTCGGCATGAAGCTTTTGCAGCAGGTCAAGGTAGACACGGTAGAGATCGCCAAGGTCGAGGCCGAGCCGAAACTTGAAGGCCGCCAGATGATGATGGTACTGGCGCCGAGATAAGCGCCGTACCTTCCCGCCTTGAGGAAGCCTTATGGCGGCGGGCAAGCCGGTTTTTCGCCGGTTTCAACCAGGATTTCCCCCATTGCGCTTTTAGCCGGCTGCGGTTATAAGCGCCCGTCCGAACGGTCCGGCAGGGCATGCCGTGGCCGTTCTAAATGCTTGAAGCTGACCTCATCAGTCGACTTCGATACAAGATATATGGAGTAGCAAAATGCCCAAGATGAAGACGAAATCGTCTGCCAAGAAGCGGTTCAAAGTAACCGCCACCGGCAAGGTCGTTGCAGCTGCCGCCGGCAAGCGCCACGGCATGATCAAGCGTTCCAACAAGTTCATCCGCGATGCACGCGGCACGATGGTCCTCGCTGAGCCCGATGGCAAGAAGGTCATCAAGAACTACCTGCCCAACGGTCTCTGAGACTTTCAGGCTATTTGGAAACGTTTAAGGAGATCATGACATGGCACGCGTAAAACGTGGCGTAACTTCCCGCGCCAAGCACACCAAGACCCTCAAGGCAGCCAAGGGCTTCTACGGCCGCCGCAAGAATACCATCCGCGCCGCAAAGGCTGCTGTTGATCGTTCGCGTCAGTTCGCAACCCGCGACCGTCGCGTCAAGAAGCGTAACTTCCGCGCTCTGTGGATCCAGCGTATCAATGCAGCTGTGCGCGAATCCGGCCTGACCTACGGCCGCTTCATCGACGGCCTGAACAAGGCTGGCATCGAAGTCGACCGCAAGGTTCTGTCCGACATGGCAATCCATGAGCCGGCAACTTTCGGCGCACTGGTCGAAGCTTCCAAGAAGGCGCTTGCCTATCTCAAGGACGCTGGCACGAAGAACGAGTTTGAAAGCGCGGTCAAGTAAGCCGGCGCTAGCGAACCAATTCGCATTTGAACAACCCGCGCCGGCCAGAAGGTCAGCGCGGGTTTTTCTATTTGAGCCTTTTGCCGGGTCGCGGCGAGGCCGGCCTATTACAGATATGCAGGTGGCAGGGGTTGCCGTCATTGCCGAATGAAATCGTTGACATAGGCAACATGCCGTTATTGTCCGCAACCGATGTCGAGGCGCTTCTGGCGGCACTCGTTGCCGACGATGGCCGGGTGCAGTCGGTTTCGCTCAGTTGCGGCACGGTATGGATCAAGCGGCATAGCGGCAAGGGGCGGCGTATGATCGTGGCCGCGCAGAAGTTTCTCGCCCGGCTGCTGAGGTTGCCTTTTTTACGTCCGTCTCCGGCCGCGACCGGAGCGGGAATGGTGGCTCGCGACATGCGCCGGATGGAGCACTTGCAGAAAGCCGATATCCCGACGGCGTCGATTGTTTATTCGTCCGGCAGTGCGATCGTGCTGAGCGACATAGCCCCCACGGTGGACCAGAGGCTAAGGGCGCTCCGCAGGATAGATTCTGAGGCCTACGATGAGCTTCTCATCTTCTGCTGCGGTGAGCTGGGTCGGTTGCACGCGGCAGGCCTCTGTCACGGCCGACCGGTCCCACGCGATCTGTTCGTCAGGGACGGGCGGCTCGGCTATATCGATTTCGAGGAGGAGCCGGAGGCTGTCATGCCGATGCCCATGGCGCAGGCACGCGATCTCTGGCTGTTCTTTCTGCAGGTCAGCGATCGGTCATTCGAGCGTCGGGCGACCCAGGATCGGGCTTATCAGGCCTGGGCGGCGGCGGCACCCGAAGCAGCAATTGCCCAACTTGGTATTCTCACGCGGTCCGTGGGCCGCTTTTTATGGATTGCCCGGTTGATTGGCCGGATTCACATGGGTAGAGATTTGCGGCAATTCATCCTGGCCACCACCTATCTGAAAACAGTATTTCACGGCTGACGGGCCGAAAAGCAGGAAAAGATGACAGAACTCGAAACATTGAAGAGCGCCCTGCTGGCTGAGATTGCCGGTGCCGGAGACGAAGCGGCCATTGAGGCCGTGCGCGTCACTGCTCTCGGCAAGAAGGGGTCCGTCTCCGAACTCCTGAAGACGCTGGGTTCGATGACGCCGGAAGAGCGCCAGACCCGCGGTGCCGCGATCAACGCGCTGAAGAACGAGATCACCGAGGCGATCACCACCCGCAAGACGCTGCTGAAGGATGCCGCGATCGAAGCGCGCCTGAAGGCCGAAACGCTAGACGTCTCGCTGCCGGTGCGCTCTTCGCCCGCCGAGCGTGGCCGCATCCACCCGATCAGCCAGATCATCGACGAAATCACCGCCGTTTTCGCCGATATGGGTTTCTCGATCGCCGAAGGCCCGGATGTCGAGACCGACTATTACAATTTCACCGCGCTGAATTTCCCCGAAGGTCACCCGGCCCGCGAAATGCACGACACCTTCTTCTTCCAGCCGGATGAAAAGGGTGAGCGCAAGGTGCTGCGCACCCACACCTCGCCGGTCCAGGTCCGCACCATGGAAGCGCAGGATCCGCCAATCCGCATCGTCATTCCGGGCAAGACCTATCGTCAGGATTCGGACGCGACCCATTCGCCGATGTTCCATCAGGTCGAGGGCCTCGTCATCGACAAGAAGTCGCATGTCGGCAACATGCGCTGGATCCTCGAAGAATTCTGCAAGACCTTCTTCGAAGTGCCTTCGGTGACGATGCGCTTCCGCCCGTCCTTCTTCCCCTTCACGGAACCGTCCTTCGAGGTTGACATCCAGTGCGACCGCTCCGGCCCGATCGTCAAGTTCGGCGAAGGCACCGACTGGATGGAGATCCTCGGCTGCGGCATGGTCCACCCGAACGTGCTGCGCTCCGGCGGCCTCGATCCCGACGAATACCAGGGTTTTGCCTGGGGCATGGGCCTCGACCGTATCGCCATGCTGAAATACGGCATGCCGGACCTGCGCGACTTCTTCAACGCCGATGTCCGCTGGATGAACCATTACGGCTTCCGCCCGCTCGACATGCCGACGCTGTTTGGTGGTCTGAGCCAGTAACCGAACCCCGGACGAACGGGACCACCCATGAGCGAGATGGTGACGCAACAGGATAAGGTTCATCGTGGCGGATGCCGTTGTGGCGCCATCCGTTTCGAGGCGACGGCCGAACAGTTCTACACCAGCTATTGCCATTGCGGCGATTGTCGGCGCGCAAGCGGTGCGCCGGTGGCGGCCTTTGTCGGTTTCCGGGCCGAAGATGTGACATTCACTGGTGAGACCGGATCGAGCTATGGCAAGGCTCCGGTAAGCCGCAGTTTCTGCGGCACCTGCGGCGCCCCTATCGCCTATACTGATGCACGGATCGCCGACCAGATCTTCTTCATGCTCGGCGCCATGGACGCGCCGGAAAACTATCCGCCTCGCGTGCATGGTTATGTGCGCGAAGCGCTTCCCTTCTTCCATATCGATGACGGCCTGCCACGGATGGAAACCATGACCGCGCCGAGGCCTTCAGGAGACGACCGATGAAATTCACCCTTTCCTGGCTCAAGGATCATCTTGAGACCGACGCTACTCTCGAACAGATCTGCGAGCGCCTGACCGCGATCGGTCTTGAAGTCGAGGATGTCGATGACAAGGCGGCCTACAAGCCCTTCGTCATCGCCAAGGTCCTGTCGGCTGAAAAGCATCCGGAAGCGGATCGCCTGAAGGTTCTATCCGTCGATGCCGGTCCCGAGGTCAACGGCGGCAAGCCGCTGCAGATCGTCTGCGGCGCGCCGAATGCCCGCGCCGGTCTGGTCGGCGCACTCGCCCGTCCGGGTGATTATGTCCCGGGCCTCGACGTGACGCTCGCCATCGGCAAGATCCGCGGTGTCGAAAGCCACGGCATGATGTGTTCCGAGAAGGAACTCAACATGTCGGAAGACCATAACGGCATCATCGATCTTGCAGAAGACGCGCCGGTTGGTACGTCTTTCGCCACCTATGCCGGCCTCGACGATCCGATAATCGAGATCAACCTGACGCCGAACCGTCCGGACTGCACCTCGATCTACGGCATCGCCCGCGATCTCGCGGCCTCCGGTCTCGGCACGCTCAAGGTTCCGGCTGCTCCCATGCTGAAGCTCGAAGGTGAAACCACGGTCGGCCTGTCGATCAATCTCGACGACACAAAGCTTTGCCCCGGTTTCGGCCTGCGCCTTGTGCGCGGCGTGAAGAACGGCCCAAGCCCGGCCTGGATGCAAACACGCCTCAAGGCCATCGGTCTTCGCCCGATCAATGCGCTGGTCGACATCACCAATTACATGACCTTCGACCAGGGTCGCCCGATGCACGTCTTCGACGCCGCCAAGGTCAAGGGCGACCTCGTCGTCCGCCGCGCCAAGGAAGGCGAGACTGTGCTGGCGCTGGATACCCGCGAATACAAGCTCGGTCCGAACAACGTCGTCATCGCCGATGACAATGGTGTGGAATCGATCGGCGGCATCATGGGCGGCGAACATTCCGGCTGCGATGAAAACACCGTCGACGTTTTGATTGAATCGGCACTCTGGGATCCGATCAACATCGCCAAATCCGGCCGCACGCTCGGCATCATCACCGATGCGCGTTATCGGTTTGAACGCGGCGTCGACCCACAATACATGATCCCGGGTCTTGACCGCACCACACAGCTGGTGCTGGAGCTTTGCGGCGGCACGCCGGCGAAGGAAAAGATCATCGGCTACAAGGGTTACGAAGCGAAAACCGTCGACTTCCCATTTGCGGAAGTGAAACGCCTCACCGGTCTGGACGTCTCGACTGAAGAAAGCCGCGAAATCCTTACCCGCCTCGGCTTCACCGTCGAAGGGTCGGGCGAACGCGTCAGCGTGAAAATTCCGTCGTGGCGCCCGGATGTCGATGGCAAGGCCGATCTCGTCGAGGAGGTCATGCGCATCCATGGCGTCGACCAGATCACGCCGGAACCGCTGGAAAATCTCGGCGCGGTGAACGGCAAGATCCTGACCACGCTGCAGATCCGCACCCGCACCGCCAAGCGTGCGCTGGCTTCGCGTGGCATGCTGGAAGCCGTCACATGGTCCTTCATACCCGAAGACCAGGCGAAACTGTTCGGCGGTGGTGCGGCCTCGCTGAAACTCGCCAATCCGATTGCTGCCGACATGTCCGACATGCGCCCGTCGCTTCTGCCGGGCCTGTTGACGGCCGCCCAGCGCAATGCCGACAAGGGTTTCGGCGATGTGGCGATTTTCGAAGTCTCGGGCACCTATGAGACCGATACGCCGGAAGGCCAGCGTCGTGTCGCCGGCGGCATCCGCCGTGGCACGGCCTCGATCAACGGTGCCGGCCGCATGTGGTCGAATGCCGCCAAGGGTGGCGGCAAGCCGGTCGACGTCTATGACGCCAAGGCCGATGCGCTGGCAGTGATCGAAGCCTGCGGCCTGCCGATGGGCAATGTCCAGATCGAACAGGGCGGTCCCGCCTGGTATCACCCGGGTCGTTCCGGCACGATCAAGATGGGCCCGAAGGTTGTGCTCGGTTATTTCGGCGAGTTCCATCCGAAGACGCTCGCAAGCCTCGATGTCTCCGGCGCGCTGTGCGGTTTCGAAGTCTATCTCGATGCCATGCCCGAGCCGAAAAAGAAGGCGACCCGCACCAAGCCGGGGCTCGAGCTTTCGCCCTTCCAGGCGGTCAAGCGCGACTTCGCCTTTGTCGTCGGTTCGCAGGTTGAGGCCGGCGCGATCGTCAAGGCGGCGGTGAGCGCCGACCGCAAGCTGATCACCGGCGTCAACATCTTCGACGTGTTCGAAGGTGCATCGCTCGGCGAGGGCCGAAAGTCGGTTGCAATCGAGGTTCTCATTCAGCCGGTCGACAAGACCCTGACGGATGAGGATTTCGAAGCGCTGACGGCCAAGATCGTCGCCAATGTCGAAAAGACGACGGGCGGTACGTTGCGCGCCTAACCGGCGCGCTGGTATCGCCATTCCTGGGTTCGCCCGCCATAGCCATAAGCTGCGGCGCGCACATCCTGCACATAGATGTAGCTTTCCTCGTGCAGATTGCCGAGAAGTCGCTCAAAACCGTCGAAGGCCGCCTGGATATAGGCGGCCTTTTCGCTTTTCGTATTGGTTTCATCGGTGACCTTGATGTCGAAATAGATGCTCGACTTACCCTGTTCTGCAAGCGTCTTACCGCCCGCGATCCAGTCGCGCGGATCGACATAGTCGATGGCGATCGCCGTCACCGCCGGATCCTTGCCGAGTATGCGTTGCGTAAGGTTGGTCAGCATGGTGGCGATAGCGCGTGTCATCGCGTCCGAGCGTTCGCCACTGACTTTCACATTCAGGATCGGCATGTCTTTCTCCTTTGATTAGCTATGCAACTATCTGGGTTTTCATCAAGGCAGGTGGCTGCCGATCGACCGCGCCCGCTTGACGAATTCGGCGAACACATCCACGCCGAGTTCATCCTTCAGTCGCGCCGTCACGTCGCCGCTCGCAGCGTTCAAGCCGTCCTTCAGTTCGATGGCGGCCGGGGTTGGATGAATTTCCGATTCCCGGCCATCCTGTTTTGTCGGGCGCCGTTCCAGCAATTGGCGCGCCACAAGGCCATCGACGGCGCGCGTGGCGGTCGCCCGTGCGATCTTCAATTCATCAGCCAGTTCGCTATGCAGCATTCCGGGTTTTTGCAGCACAGCGCGTAAAGTGAAGGCCTGAGACGGCGTCAGGTCGAAAGGCTTGAAGGCCTTCGACCAGATACGTTCAAGCTGGCGGGCAAGGGCGGTGGTGTTGTGATAGAGGCAATGATCGAACATGAAGCCATCATAGCAGGTATGATTGCATATGCAATTATAAGAATCCGATATTTCATTACGCGGAAATCGGGTGGCGTCGAAGGTCTGCAAACATTAGCCTTCCTTTCCACTGCCAGGTGCCTTACTGGCGAAAACCACCCTTCCTCGTATCCATTACAATCATGGGAATGAGCATATCCGGGAGAAACAGCGGCATGCGTAAACCGAATTCGATGAAGGGTTTGGAGGATCTCGGCCGGCTGCGGTTGTCGCAGAACTTCTTCTTCCGTGATTTCCTGCATTCCGAGATTGCCGACTTTTATCGCATCCCGAATATCCCGCAAAACCCGGATCTCGCAGTCGAGGCAGGACGGCATTTATGCGAGGAATTGCTGGAACCGCTACAGGCGACATTTGGCCGGCTGCATATCCGTTCGGGTTATCGCTCGCCTCAGGTCAACGCGTTCGGCAAC
The DNA here is from genome assembly GCF_057163345.1 of Aliirhizobium sp. YIM B11859. Classification (NCBI taxonomy): domain Bacteria; kingdom Pseudomonadati; phylum Pseudomonadota; class Alphaproteobacteria; order Hyphomicrobiales; family Rhizobiaceae; genus Aliirhizobium; species Aliirhizobium sp. YIM B11859. The sequence goes on along the minus strand of NZ_JBXHAY010000002.1, from coordinate 904,439 downwards.
CAAAACAACCTCAATTGCTCGACCAATGCGACGACTGCCGCCGATCATATCTGGGACATGCGCGATGCCGAAGGCTGCATTGGAGCCACTGCCTGTATCGTCGTGCCATGGTTGATCGACAATTGCGACAGGCAGGGAGATTGGCAGCGTCTCGCCTGGTGGATCCATGACCACCTGCCTTATGCGTCCTTGTGCTTTTTCCCGAAACTCTGGGCGTTCAATATCCAGTGGCACGAAAGACCGTCTAGGCGGATCATGAGTTATGTGGCCCCGCGCGGCGTATTGACCAGGCGTGGCATGGCCAACCATGAAGGCAGTCATGCCGAATGGTACGAGGCCTTTCCAAAACCGTCAGCCTGAAACGGCATTCAGGAATGCAGGTAATAGACCTTGCTGACGATCAGCCAGCGCCCCTCAATCTTCAGCAGTGACAGATAATCGGAGAACCGCATTCCGGCGAATTCGTCAACCACCTTGACGGTTGCGGCGTCGCCGGTCACGTCGATCGCCTCGATCTGGATCAGTGGTTGTGATCCATTGACGGTCGGCCCTTCGGACGCGACCGCATCGATGAACGCATCGAGCGTCAGCCATTCGACCTTGCCCTCGTAATTGCCGATGATCGACGCTTTCGGATGGAAGGCTTTGCGCAGTGCGCCTGCATGGGCAAGCGCCATGCCGTCGACATAAAGATGCACAACGGATTCGACCGACTGTTCTTCTGACATTGCTGAAATCCTCCCGCCCCGACTATAGCAAAGCCGGGGGCGGGAGCAATGTCGCGTTGCAGGCGGTCAGCGTTTCGGCGTCCATGCCGCAGCTGCACCGTAACGTGCCCCGGCAATCTTGTCGGGAGACAGCATGTCATCGAGCTTTGTCACCTCGTCGGCAGTCAAAGTCACATCGGCCGCTGCCGCGTTCTGCTCCAGATTGGGGATTTTCCGGGCGCCGGGGATCGGCACGATGAAATCGCCCTTGGCCAGCACCCAGGCCAGTGCCAGCTGCGCCGCCGTCACGCCCTTCGTTGCCGCCATCTCCTCGACCAGTTTTACCAGCGCCAGGTTGGCGGCCATGTTGTCGGCCTCGAAGCGCGGCATGTTGGCGCGAAGATCGCCCTTGCCGAAATCGGACGCGCTTTGGATCTTGCCGGTGAGGAAGCCCCGGCCGAGCGGGCTGAACGGCACGAAACCGATGCCCAGCTCGCGGCAGGTATCTAGGATCTCGCCCTCCGGGTCGCGGGTCCAGAGCGAATATTCGCTCTGCAGCGCCGAGATCGGATGCACCGCATGGGCGCGACGGACGATGTCGGCGCTCGCCTCCGACAGGCCCAGTGCCCTGACCTTGCCTTCCTTGACCAGTTCGGCCATCGCCCCGACCGTATCCTCGATCGGAACTTCAGGATCGACGCGATGCTGGTAGAAAAGATCGATCACCTCGATGCCGAGCCGTTTCAGCGAGGCTTCGGCAACCTCGCGCACGTGCTCTGGCCGGCTGTCGAGACCGGACATGGCGGCGGAATCCTTTTTCGTCGGATCGATGCGGAAGCCGAACTTGGTGGCGATCACCACCTGGTCGCGATAGGGTTTGAGCGCTTTGCCGACCAGTTCCTCGTTGACGAAGGGACCATAGACCTCTGCCGTGTCGAAGAAGGTCACGCCGATCTCGACGGCGCGCTGCAGTGTCCTGATTGAAGTTTCTTCGTCCTGCCCGCCATAGGCATGGCTCATGCCCATGCAGCCGAGGCCGATGGCCGAGACCGAGAGTTCCTTGCCGAGTTTGCGCATATGCATGATCGATTGCCTTTCGAATGTGCCGGCTAACCCGGCAATAGGGTGAAGATAGATCAGGATCGACCGCAAGATAACTGCTGCAATTGCGCGCCGGCTGTTCTAAAATATAGAACAATGAACCGAACCCAACTTTCCCAGCTTGCAGTGTTTGCCGCCGTGGCCGAAGCGCGTAGCTTTCGCGGTGCTGCCGGCGAACTCGGTATCGCGCCCTCCGCGATCAGCCATGCCGTCTCGGCCCTGGAAGCAAGCCTTGGAATGCGGCTTCTGTCGCGCACCACGCGCAGCGTTGCACCGACGGAGGAGGGCAGGCGGCTGCTTGAGACGTTGGCCCCGGCGCTCGGCGATATCGGCACGACCCTGGACAATCTTGCGGAACATGCCGGCCGGCCTGCCGGTCCGTTGCGTATCACCATGCCGCAGCTTGCCGCCGACGACCTGATCGTTCCGCGGCTCGGCGAGTTTCTCGGCCTTTATCCGGATATCGAGCTGGATCTTGCCACCAACGATCGCTTCGAGGACATCGTTGCCGGCGGTTATGATGCGGGCCTGCGCCTTGGGGAGCATCTTGAGGCGGATATGATCGCGGTCAAGGCGAGTGGTCCTTGGCGGGGAGCGGTTGTTGCGACACCGGAATATTTCGAGCGCCACCCGATACCGCTGCACCCCAATGATCTGATGGCGCATCGCTGTATCCGACGGCGTTTTTCCGGCGGGCGGATCTACCGATGGGAAATGGAAAAGGATGGCAAGACGATCGTCGTCGACGTGCGTGGGCCGCTGATCCTGTCCGACCAGACCATGATCCGCCGGGCGGCGGTCGATGGCGCCGGCCTCGCCTTCGTTTTCGAACCGCGTGTGCGTGATGACATTGCCGCGGGGCGCCTTGTCCGGGTGCTGGACGACTGGTGCGCGCCCTTCGACGGGTTTTACATCTATTATCCTTCGCGGCGCCAGATGCGTCCGGCGCTGCGGGCTTTCGTGGATTTCTTCCGTCACACTGAATGACGAAGCCGGCTCTTCTGCCTTATGCCTCAGCTGCTGGCGTCGTTCAGTTGTTCCATCTGATGGCCGGAGAGCTTCAGCTTGCCGGCGGCAATGATCGTGTCGAGCTGGCGCGGGCTGGTGGCGCTGGCGATCGGCGCGGTCACGCCGGGGCGCTGGGCGATCCAGGCGAGCGCGACCGAAGCCGGCTGGGAATGGCTCTCGGCAGCGACTTCGTCGAGTGCTGCAAGGATACGCATGCCCCGCTCGTCGAAATATTTCGTCACCATGCCGCCGCGATTCTTGTTCGCCTCCGCATCGGCTTTGCTTTTGTATTTGCCGGTGAGAAAACCGGAGGCGAGGCTGAAATAGGTGATCACACCGATATCGTTTGCATTGCAGAGCTCCGCCAGCGCACCGTCGAAGCCCGACCGGTCATAGAGATTATATTCCGGTTCCAGCACGTCGTAACGCGGCAGCCCCGCCTTTTCCGCAGCCTCGAATGATGCCTGCATTTGGGCCGCATCGAAATTGGAGCAGCCGATCGCTCGGATCTTGCCCTGATCCTTCAGCGCCGCAAAGGCCGATAGTGTTTCTTCATGCGGCGTTTGCGGATCCGGCCAATGAGACAGGTAGAGGTCGATATAATCGGTCTGCAGTCGGCGAAGCGAAGCGTCGACCATCTCGATGATCCGCGCCTTTTCAAGCCCTTTCGGTATGGCCGCGCCCTGCATGCTGGATCCGACCTTGGTGATCACCACCGCCTTGTCACGCGAGCGGCCGGATTGCTTCAGCCATTTGCCGATAATCGTCTCGGATTCGCCACCGGCATTGCCGGGCGCCCATCCCGAATAGCAATCCGCCGTATCGATCGTGTCGAACCCGGCATCGAAGAACTTGTCGAGCAGCTCGAATGAAGTCTTTTCGTCTGCCGTCCAGCCAAACACGTTGCCGCCGAAAACGACGGGCGAGATGGAAAGGCCGGTCCGGCCGAGTACGCGCAGATCCATGATATGCTCCAAATGTCTATTGCGGGAAGGAACCGGTGGATACCGGTTCCTCTTGATCTAAGTCCAAAGATGTGGCGATCAAACCGCATCCCGGGTCACGAAGTCGTTAGCTGCGGCCCGCTCAAACGGCGTCGTTGAGCAGCTTCATCTGCGCATCGCTCAGTGACAGCTTGCCGGCATCGAAGATCGCGTCGAGCTGTTTCAGGCTGGTGGCACTGGCGATCGGGGCGGTGATCCCCGGTCTTGCCGCCGCCCATGCGATCGAGATCGCGGCAAGGCTGGCACCCGTCTCGGCGGCAACCTGATCCAGTGCCGCAAGAACTCTCGTTCCCTTGTCGTTGATGTAGTCGGGAATGCGGTAGCCGCGGGCGCTGCCTGTCGCATCTTCCGCCTTGCGGTACTTGCCGGTCAGGAAGCCGGCGGCGAGCGCATAATAGCTGATCACGCCGATATCCTCGGCAATGCACAGATCGGCAAGCGCACTCTCGAACTTGTCGCGGGTGTAGAGATTGTATTCCGGCTGCAGCACGTCGTAACGCGGCAGGTCGTTCTTGGCGGCAGCCTCGAGTGAAGCCCTAAGTTGTTCGGCGCTGTAGTTGGAGCAGCCGATGGCGCGGATCTTTCCCTGCTCCTTCAGCTTTGCATAGGCACCGAGCGTTTCTTCATGCGGCGTATCGTCGTCGGGAAAATGCGACAGATAGAGGTCGATATAGTCGGTCTGTAGCCGCTTCAGCGAATCCTCCACCGCCTGCATGATCCAGCGCGCCTTCAGCTTGTCGTCATTCATCGATGGATGACCGACCTTGGTCACGATGATCGCCTTGTCGCGAGTGACCGTGCCGCGTTTCAGCCACCGGCCGATAACCGTTTCACTTTCACCACCGACATGACCCGAAACCCATTTGGAATAGACGTCGGCCGTATCAAGCGTGTTGAAACCGGCGTCGAAAAACTTGTCCATGAGATCGAAGGAGGTCTTCTCGTCTGCCGTCCAACCGAACACATTGCCGCCAAACACGACAGGGGAAACAGACAGGCCGGTCCGGCCGAGTTTGCGCAACTCCATGATATTCTCCAGATTTTCGGATTTTGAGATTTCTATGCGGAGGGAGCCTCAGGTTATTCCAATACGGCTGCGCCGCAATCCCCTATCTTGCGCGGCACGGCGCTTTTTCAACAATGGACGGCAAATGCCGGACATGACGCATTGAACCGGGCAGCCTGCCACCCTAAGCTTTCGGGAACATTTGCGATGGGAGAATGCGATGCTGCGCTTCGGGATTTTATCGACCGCCAAGATTGGAAGAGATGCCGTGATGCCGGCGATCCAGGATGCGGAAAACTGCATTGTCACTGCGGTCGCCAGCCGTGACGTGACCAAGGCGCGGGCCTTGGCCGATCGTTTCGGCGCGCCGCATGCCTTTGGTTCCTATGAGGAAATGCTGGCCTCCGAGGTAATCGATGCGGTCTATATCCCATTGCCGACCAGCCAGCATGTCGAATGGTCGATCAAGGCGGCAAATGCCGGCAAACACGTCCTTGTCGAAAAGCCGCTGGCATTGAAGGCGTCCGAGATAAACGCACTGATCGAGGCGCGTGACCGCAATGGGGTCGTTGTATCGGAAGCCTTCATGGTCACCTATGCGCCGGTCTGGCATAAGGTGAGGCAATTGTTGAAGGACGGTGCGATCGGCGAACTCCTGCATGTCCAGGGCGCCTTCAGCTATTTCAATCGCGATGCGTCCAACATGCGCAATATCCCCGAGCTCGGCGGTGGCGCTCTGCCGGATATCGGCGTCTATCCGACGATTGCCACCCGCTTTTCCACCGGCTTGGAGCCGCAGCGCGTGCAGGCTGTGGTGCGCCGCGATCCGGATTTCGGCACCGATATCTACGCCAGCGTGAAGGCTGATTTCGGCACGTTCGAAATGACCTTCTACATCTCGACCCAGATGGCGAACCGCCAGGTCATGATCTTCCATGGCACCGAGGGTTACATCGAGGTGAAGTCCCCCTTCAACGCCGACCGCTGGGGCGCCGAGGAAATCGAGCTCACCAGCCAGAAGCACGATGTCTCGCAGATCTTCCGGTTTCAGGACAGCCGGCAATATCGCCGCCAGGCGGAGGCCTTTGCCCAGGCGGTTGCCGGCGAACCGACCGAGATCGTGACGTTGGAGAACTCGGTGAGCAACCAGCGTTTCATTGATGCCGTCTACCGTGCCGGTGAGCATGACGGCTGGGAGACGGTCTGAGTTATTCTCAGCCTTGGTTCTTGTGGCGGAAGACGAACCGGGAATAACCGAAAAAGCTGTAGACCGTGGCGGCAGCGGAGGCGAAAACGATCGCCACCGCCGGCTGGATCGGTGCACGGGCGATCAAGGTCGAATAGATCGCGTAGTTGATCAGCGCCGAGGTGATCCCGACCGTCCAATAGCGAAATCCCTCGACCGCAAGCGAATGCGGTGAGGGTTCGAACGTGCGGTTGCGGTTGACGAACCAGGTAAACGCCATCGCCGCCATGATCGCCGGAATGCGCGAAAGGAACGGTCCAATCGGCGTGTAGGTCAAAAGCACATGGTTGACGCCGACGTCGATCAGGAAGCCGATGCCGCCGGCAAACAGGAACCAGGCGATCCGCTTCATGCTGCGCTCTTGGCACCTACCGGTCTGTCACTGTCGGGCACTGCCACGCTCGGCATGGGCTCGCGAAGCGGCAGGCTCATATAGTGGATGCGCAACTGCTCGGCGCGCGCGCGAGAGACGGAATCGAGGATCAGGCCGGCGGTAAACATCAGGGATGACAGAACCATCAGCACCAGCGAGAACACCCAGGTCGGCATGCGGTCGACAAGGCCGGTCTGGAAATAGGCGATGATGACGGGTGTCATGAAGATCAGGCTGGTTGCCATGAAGGTGGCACTGATGGCGCTGAAGAAGGCGAATGGTCGCGTCTCTTTCATCAGCATGGCAAACATCCAAAGGATTTTGGCGCCGTCCCGGTAGGTCGAGAGCTTGGAATGCGATCCTTCCGGACGCCGGCCGTAATCGAGTTCGATCTCGGTCACCGGCAGCTTCAGCCGCGATGCATGAACCGACATTTCCGTCTCGATTTCGAAACCGCCTGAAACAGCAGGGAAGCTTTTGACGAACCGGCGCGAAAAGGCCCGGTAGCCGGAGAAAATATCGGTGAAGTCGCGCCCGAAAATTGCCCGGTAGAGCACATTGAACAGTCGGTTTCCGGCGGCATGGCCCTGACGGCCCGCATCGTCATGCACACCGCGTCGGGTTCCGACCACCATGTCGGCGCGTTCTGTCAAAAGGATGCGGATCAGTTCCTCGGCATCCTTCGGAGAATAGGTGCCGTCGCCATCGGCCATGATGTAGATATCGGCCTCGATGTCGGAAAACATCCGGCGCACCACATGGCCCTTGCCCTGACGGCGTTCGCGCATCACCTCGGCGCCGGCCAGCATCGCCTTAAGCGCCGTGCCGTCGGTGGAATTGTTGTCATAGACATAGATGCGGGCGGACGGCAGCGTCTCGCGAAAGCCGCGTACCACGCCATCTATCGTCGCGGCTTCGTTATAGCAGGGGATGAGCACGGCAACGGCAAGATTGTGCGCGATGCTTGTGGGCTGCGAGCCGGGTGCGAAGTCGGCGATGGGGGCGTCTATCATGACTTCCACTCGATACACGAAAATACTGGGGCAGATGCATTCCGCCCGGTCCGTTTTACTATTTCTTGGGAAGGTTAAGTTTAGGTTGCGGCGAGATCAGATGGGCTACGAAACGGGCAATGAATGACCGAAACCATGGCAAATGAGACGTCCCGGCCGCTTTCGGCCCCTATTGCCCCACCGCTGCTTTCCAGGCTGCTGCCGGCAACATTTCTGTATTGGCTGGCAACCGTCGTCTTCATGCTGGTGGTCCTTCTGCCTAGGGCGAAGGACTGGATCGGCCCCGACAATGACGATGCTATGCGGCTCGTCGAGATCCGCGACTGGCTGGGTGGCCAGGGCTGGTTCGACCTGATGCAATACAGGCTGGGCCTCGAAGGCGGCACGCTGATGCATTGGTCACGGCTGATCGATGCTCCGGTCGGTGCGCTGATCAGGCTGTTTTCACTCGTCATGCCGGCCGAGACCGCCGAGGGCATGGCGGCCACCGTCTGGCCGCTTCTGCTGATCGCGCCATTATTGCTGGCGGTCGGCCTTGCGGGGCAACGCCTGGGCGGTACAAAAGCCGGAACGCGGACGATGCATATCGCACTCGGCCTGGGCGCCATCTTCGCCTTCACCTGCGGCAAGTTCAGTCCCGGCGCGCTCGATCACCATAATGTCCAGCAAGCTCTCGGCATCGGCATCGCAGCAATGCTCGCCGATCGTGGCAGCAGCCGCGTCGGCCATGCCGTAGCGGGTGTCCTGGTGGCGGTGGCGATCGCGATCGGCGCCGAAACCATGCCTCTGGTCGCTGTTGCCTGCGTCTGTGTCGCACTCCGCTGGATTTGGCAGGGGAGTGCATTTGCATCGGCCGCCCGCGCCTTCGGCCTGTCGCTGGCCGTGGCAATCAGCGCCGCCTTTGTCGGCACCGTCCCGCCGCACCTCTATGCAGCCGTGACCTGCGACAATCTCTCGCTCGGTTTTTATTCGCTCGCCGCAATCGGCGGCATCGGCCTGTTCGGTCTGGCCTGCCTGCCGGCACGGACAAGCTTTGCCATGCGCACGGTGGCAGCTCTCGCCTTCGGATCGCTGCTGGGGGCAGTGGCGATTGTCGTTGCGCCGCAATGCCTGGGAAGCCCGCTTGCCAACCTCGATCCCTTGCTCGTCGAACTCTGGCTGAGCGCTGTGACCGAAGCGCTTCCGATCACGCAGGAAATCCGGTTGGAGCCGGCGGCCGTTCCCAGCCTCTATTTCGTCGGCCTTATCGGCTCGCTGATCTGCATCCTGCGGATATGGCAAGGAAAGGAACGCGGCGCGCATCTTCTTTTCCTGGCACTGATCGGCGTCTCCTGGGGCGTTTCGCTGGTGCAGGTTCGCGGCACCTTTTTTGCGAGCCTTCTGAGCATTCCGCCTTTTGCCTTGCTGATCGGCGACCTGCAGCGAAAGGTGCGCGAGGACCAGAAGGATATCAAGGCAGCTGTCGCCTTCGTGCTGACCACGCTTGCGGCCGTGCCGGTCGCCTGGGGCATGGTTGGGGTGGGCGCCAAACTCGCCGCCACCTCAATTGGTGTCGATGGCGCGCCTTCCATCCAGAAGGACGAGCCGGACGCCTGCGGCAACGCGGCCGACATGACTGCACTCCGCACGATAACGCCTGGCCTTGTCGCATCCCCTTCCAATAGTGGCGTGGAAATCCTGCGCTTCACCGGCCATCGAACGCTGACGGGGCCTTATCACCGCAACCAGGCCGGCATGCTGGCGGAGCTTCATATCGGCATGGCAGAACCAGCGGCGGCCGAGATGTTATTGAGGAAAGCCGGAGTATCGGTCGTCGCCTTTTGCAAAAACGACCCGCAGACTGAAAATCTGATCTCGCTGAAGCCGTCCGGCCTCTATGCAGCCTTGGCGAAAGGACAGGTTCCGGCCTATCTGTCGCCGGTCAGTTCGGAAGGAAAGTTCGAACTGTTTACCGTTAATGATCTTGCCTCGAAATAGATCAGGCGTGGCGGAAATTGTAAAACAGCGCCGCGCCGACGATAAGGTTGACGAGACCGAAATTGAAGCCGAGAACGGCGAGAATGAGTCCGGTCAGCGTCGTGGCTCCGAACATCGCCGCCACCAGAAAAACCGCAGGAATGAGTAGCGCGGCCCCGATGATCGAGGAGATACTGCGGGTCATGCCGGCCATGAGGCCAATTGATGTTGCGGTTAGAAAAAGCACGGCGGATCTCCTTCCTTTGTGTCGGAGATCGTATATCCCACCAGCCTCTAATAAAGGCTTGCATAGCATGCCTAATAGTGGGTCAGCATTTTCGCTACGATTGTCCGATCACTGTTAAGACTTAGGTTGCTTCCTCGGAAACCTAAGCCCTATCCTCCACTTGGGCTGAACGTCGGTACGCCAGCCGGGTTCCATTATTTCACCACAAATGCATCAAAACAATGCGACGATTGCGCTCGCGCTCGTCCCGGTTGCAAGCACCTGCGTCACTCTGAGAGGCAGGAATGATCCGGCGGAAACGCCCGCGAACGACAGGGTGTCACCGGAGAGCATGCGCACCGAAAGCGTGCCGCCACCGCCGACATAAAGCGCCCGGCTCACGGTCGAAAGCGTGCTGCTGTCGCTCGGGGTAACCGCGTCGCCGGCAGATGCCGGGCTTGAAAGCGAAGACTGGGTATTGGCAAATGGGTCCGTCATGATCTGGTCTCCTGTTCGATCCGGAGAGATCATCTCACGACCTGGGGAGGCGAGGACGAAGAAGGATCAAAATCCGTTGCATTCACGAGTTTTCGGTGTTTGTGGATCGTCCACATCAAACCGTATGTCGGCGGGTGAAATCCGCAGCCCGATCGGTTAGAACGGGTTTATGAGCAGCACGTTCGCCAGCGACGCCCCAGGCGATGCCCCCAGCAACCTGACCGAATTTTCGGTGTCGGAACTTTCCGGCTCGATCAAGCGCACCGTCGAAAACGCCTTCGACCATGTCCGGGTGAAAGGCGAAATTTCCGGCTACAGGGGCCCGCATTCGTCCGGACATGCCTATTTCAGCCTCAAGGACGACCGCGCGCGTATCGATGCTGTTGTCTGGAAGGGCACGTTCTCACGGCTGAAATTCCGCCCTGAAGAAGGCATGGAAGTCATTGCCACCGGCAAGGTGACGACCTTCCCCGGATCGTCGAAATACCAGATCGTGATCGAGAACCTCGAGCCGGCGGGTGCCGGCGCGCTGATGGCTCTGTTGGAAGAGCGCCGTCGCAAGCTCGCCGCCGAAGGCCTGTTCGACCAGAACCGCAAGCGGTCATTACCCTATCTTCCCCGCGTCATCGGCGTCGTCACCTCGCCGACCGGTGCCGTCATCCGCGATATCCTGCATCGCATCACCGATCGTTTCCCGGTCCATGTCCTTGTCTGGCCGGTCAAGGTGCAGGGCGAGGGCTCGGGCGATGAGGTTGCATCCGCGATCCGCGGTTTCAACGCCATTGCGCCCGGCGGTCCGATGCCGCGTCCCGACGTGCTGATCGTCGCCCGTGGCGGCGGCAGTCTGGAGGATCTTTGGAGCTTCAACGACGAAATCGTCGTGAGGGCGGCCGCAGAAAGCGATATTCCGCTGATTTCCGCCGTCGGCCATGAGACCGACTGGACGTTGATCGACCATGCGGCGGATGTCCGCGCGCCGACACCGACGGGTGCCGCCGAAATGGCGGTGCCGGTAAAGGCGGATCTCGATGCCCAGCTTGCCAATCTTTCTGCCCGTCTGCGGGCCAGCGTCTCGCGGCAGATGGATCATCGTCGCCAGTCGCTACGGGCGCTTGTAAGGGCGCTGCCCTCGCTCGACCAGTTGCTGGCGCTTCCCCGCCGTCGTTTCGACGAGGCAGCCAGCGGCCTCGGTCGCGGTCTCGAGCGCACGACGATTGAAAAGCGTCGCAGCTTCGAGCGAGCTTCGTCCGGCCTCAGGCTGGAACTTCTGACCAACCGCATGGCCCAGCAGCGCCAGGCGCTGGCCGACCGTTCGGCTCGGGCGGATCGTTGTGTCGAGCGGCAGCTGCTCGGCGAGAAGGCAAACATCGCACGCCTCGACGCATCGCTGAAGTCGCTGCCGGCCCGGCTGTCGAGCCAACTGCAAAAAGAACGCCAGAACCTTGCCTCGCTGATGCGTCATGCCGATACGGCGATCGGTCATGCCCTGTCGCGCAGCCGTACTGCCGTTGCGGGTCAGGATCGCGTGTTGCAGTCCTTGTCCTACAAGAACGTGCTGCAGCGTGGTTATGCCGTAGTGCGCGATGCCGGAGAACGCCCGTTGACCCGTGCTTCAGGCATAATATCGGGCAGCGTCATGTCGATTGAGTTTGCCGATGGCCGCGTCTCGGCAATTGCCGGCGAGGCGGGCGCTCCAACCGAGGCCGGGTCGCCGCCATCACCCCCGGCGCCGGTTCCGCAAAAGCGGAAGGCACCGAAGCCGGACGCCGCGTCCGAGCCGCCGAAACAGGGTGATCTTTTTTAGGCTGGAGAAGGCTGGAAAGAACGAATTCCAGCCGACGATGGATGATCAGGCAGCCTTCTTGGCAGCCGCAGCCTTTCGCGGTGCAACGGCCTTGGCATCATCTTCTGCCTTGGCGTCGAGTTTTTTGGGTGTCTTCACCGGCTTCGCAACCTTGGTTGCCTTCACTGGAACAGGTACCAGTTGCACCACCTCATCGACCAGCAGGCGGGCATTTTCCTGTGCCTTGGCCAGGTTGCTGACCGCGTCCGGATCGAGCGCATCGATCAGCGTGCCGGCGTCGAACATGTCGCGATAGGCGGCGCGTTCGATCAGAGGCGTTCCAAGCACATGGACGCCCTGCTGCGCCAGCACGCCCTTGACGGCAAGAAGCGCACGCGTCGTGATGATCGAGCTGACGCGATTGAGGGCAACGGAGTGAGCGATACGAATGCCGCATTCCTCATCGAGTTTTTTCAGGATGTCGAGCACCTGGGCGCCGCCGGCCGCATCCAGCGCGCAACCCTGAACCGGGACGAAGACGTGGTCGGAAAGACCGAGGCCTTTGGCAAGCAGGGGCGTCACGCCGCACGGCAGGTCGATGACGACATAGTCTGCCCGCTTTTTCAGTTCCTTGATTGCCTGCTCGATATTGTCGGCATCGATATTGGCGACGATCGAGAATTTTGGCATTTTCGCCATCCGGGTCATCCAGCGGGAAACCCACTGCTGCGGATCGGCATCGAGCATGGCAACGCGAAAACCGCGTCTTGCCAATTCTCCGGCTGCAACAAGCGCCATCGTGGTCTTGCCTGCACCGCCTTTTGTATTCGCAAATGTAATCACTGGCATTCACAACCCTCCGGTTCACATGAACACCACGGAGGAAAGCCATTCTTCTTGGCCTGTTCTTATCCGCTTCCGTCGTGATGATTTGCGAATGCTTTATGAACAAGCTTGTGCCGCGCTTGCAGGGAGGTGGCGGCATGAAGATTTAAGCATACCGGCGCATGGGAGCATGCATTCCGTTTTAATCCGGCGTCGAAATGCCTATCTGATTTGGAAGGCGAATGGATCGGAGCGCAGGGCGAAGCCGTTTGCTTCGCATTCGTCAAACGGAGAACAGGATCATGAAAAAGATTTTGGCCGCATCTCTTGCAGGTTTTGCTGCGATCGCCGCTTTTGGCGGGCCGGTTATGGCCGAACAGTCCATGGCTTCGCAGATCATTTTCGGCAAGGCCTATGACGACGATGTCATCGCCATTCAAGTCGCCCCGATCTACGGCCAGGGAGACGGTTACCAGCGGACCGTGCATTCGGCCAATAGCGTGATCATCAGGCGTGCACAGGCCGAAGCCGGTCGGGATCCGATGTTGCAGCACGCACTGGCGCTCCGCGGCATATCGCTTCACAACGTGCTGCGCGTCGAGACCGCCGGCAATGGCGGAAAGGTCGTTTATTACCGATAGTCGGGGATCTGTCGGGGGGGCTGGAGTGGGCTTTAAGCCCACTCTCCCTTGCGCATGACGGGAACCGTCGAACCATCCGCGCGGATGCCGTCGATATCGACCTTGTCGGACCCGATCATCCAGTCGATATGGATGAGCGAGGAGTTTCCGCCCTGAGCCTTGATCTGCTCCTGCGTCAGCGATGCGCCGTCGATGAAGCACTTCGAATAGCACTGGCCGAGCGCGATGTGGCATGAGGCATTTTCATCAAACAGCGTGTTGTAGAACAGGATGCCGCTGGCCGAGATCGGCGACGAATGCGGTACCAGTGCCACTTCACCGAGCCGGCGCGCGCCTTCATCCGTATCCAGAACCTTGTTCAGGACCTCCTCGCCCTTCGACGCCTTGGCCTCGACGATACGGCCGCCCTCGAAACGCACCTGGATATCGTCGATCAGCGTTCCCTGATGCGACAGTGGCTTGGTGCTCGACACATGGCCCTCGACTTTCAGTGCATGCGGCGTGGTAAACACTTCCTCGGTCGGGATGTTCGGATTGCAGATGATGCCGTTTTTCGCCATCGAGGCGCCGCCATGCCATTCGTGGCCATCCGCCAGACCGACGGTCAGATCTGTTCCCGGACCGGTGAAATGCAATGCCGCAAACCGCTCGCCGTTCAGCCAGGTCGAACGGGTCTTCAGATTGGCATTGTGCGCGGCCCAGGCGGCAACCGGATCGGCGAGATCGACGCGTGATGCAGCGAAGATCGCGTCTGCCAGCCTGGCGACCGCGGCCTCTTCCGGCAGATCAGGAAAAACCTGTTTTGCCCAGGACGGGTTCGGATAGGAGACGATATTCCAGTTGATGTCGAAATTGGCGATCTTTTCCAGCGCCGGTTTATAGGCCATCGAATTGGCCTTGTTGGCGCGTGCGACCTTGGACGGGTCCTGTGCGGATAGAAGCATCGGGTTGTCGCCGGCGATCGCAAGCCGCGCCGCGCCGTTTTCATATGCCTTGGCCATGCCCTCGTAGAGCCAACCCGAAGCCTTGTCGAAGCTCGTATCCGGGGCATGCCGGTAGCGGGCGAGCGTGGTTTCCTCATCGGAATAAAACGCCGTGACGATGCCGGCACCCGCCATATAGGCGTGTTTGGTGATAAAGCGCACGAGCGGCAGTGCGGCGATCGGTGCGGTGATCACCAGGTCCTGGCCCTTTTCGAGCCCGAGCCCCACCTTCACCGCGACTTCACCGAGCTTTTCGAGCTTGATCGGATCAATGGCATTCTGGAAGTTCGGCACGATGGTCATGGCAGGCCTCTTTGATTTCTTGTCCTGTCCAAGACTTAGAGAGCTTTGAAGCAAAATTGAAGGCCAACGGCTGCGATATGCGCGAGGTGCAGAGACAGGCTCACTTGCCGGAGACGGATTTGACCGCAGCGATGTTGTTCGCATGCACGGCTTCATAGGGCTCGAAATAGACCGATGCGCCGGATGCGATATCTTCTGCGATGAAGGACCTGAGCGATGGGTCGACATCTTCGCCTGAAGCAACCGCAGCCGACAATCGCGCGAGATAGGAGCGGTTCGCAGCAATCAGAGATCCGTGGTAACCGCCGGCCGCAATGCGGTGCGGATCGCCATGCGCCGGCAGAATTTTGTCGATCGAAAAGCCGGCCATCCGGTCGAGCTCGCTGATATGCGTGTCGATCTCGGCTGCTTCGGAAATATAGGTGATCGTATCTTCCAGCGTGTCGCCCGCCAGCATCAGGCCCTCGTCCGGCAGCCAGATGACGTTGCCGTCGGCGCTGTGAATGGCAAAGTGATGCAGCTCCACCCGCCGGCCGCCGACCGAAAGATCGAGCCTGTCGTTGAACAGTTTCGTCGGCATCACCAGCGGCGAGATCGGCGGATCGGCCGCCTCGATCTTGGCACGGTTTTCAGTCAGCCGTTGGGCGGTGAGCTCGAGCGCAATGATTTCACAATCGGCAAACACTGCATTGCCGGCGATATGATCGTCATGCCAGTGGCTCAGCACCACCCGGATATGTTTTGCCCCCAGGCTTTCCACATGGTCGCGGATGGCGCGGGCGTGATCGAGCGATATATGCGTGTCGAAGATCAGTGCCTCGTCGCCATCGACGATCGCGTAGGAGGCGATGCCGAGCGAATACGCGCCGTCGTCCAGCCAGTTGGGGTTTTCGCCATGCAACCGCCTGCCGGCGATCCGCCCGTCGTAATAGGCATGGATGCCCGGTGCGGGAGTGAGGATGCGTAAGGTCTCGATCATGCCTGTTATCTCCGCTTTCTAAGCCTCTCAGGCAATCAGCGATACGGCGATCGCCTTCAGCGCTGCCTGCGCATCCTTGGGCGCAAGCCGTATCTGCAGACCGCGCTGGCCACCATTGATGAAGATATGGGGTTCGTCGAGTGCGGTAATCTCGATTGCCGTCGGCACCAGCTTTTTCTGCCCCAGCGGACTGATGCCGCCGACATGGTAGCCGGTCATCCGCTCGGCATCGGCGGGCTTCATCATATGTGCCGATTTCCCTCCAAAGGCGGAGGCGAGTTTCTTCATCGACACTTCGTGGTCGGAAGGTACGACGACACAGACCGCCTTTCCATCCACGTCGGCCATCAACGTCTTCAGCACGCGCCGTGGCTCTTCACCGATCGCTTCCGCCGCCTGCATGCCGATCCGCTCGGCATTGGGATCGTACTCATAGGCGACGGTGGTGAAGGTGATCTTCAGCTTGTCGAGTGTTTGGGTTGCGCGTGTCGTCTTGGACATGGATCAGCCGGTCCTGAAAGCGTCTTCGTAAATCTCCGGTTTGAAGCCGACGACCAGCTTGCCGTCCACTTCGAGCACCGGCCGCTTGATCATCGATGGCTGCGCCAACATCAGCTCGATTGCCTTCGCGCGGTCGATATTCTGCCGATCAGCCTCGTCGAGCTTCTTGAATGTCGTACCGGCGCGATTGAGAACGATTTCCCAGCCCGCCTTGTCGACCCAGTCCTCCAGGTGGGCGCGGTCTATGCCCGAAGCCTTGTAGTCGTGGAACCTGTAGTCGCCATCTCTATGGTCCAGCCAGGAGCGGGCCTTCTTCATCGTGTCGCAGTTCTTGATGCCGTAAATGGTCGTCGCCATTAAGTCCTCCTCTTATCGGCGAAGGGATAGCAACAGCATATCGGCGATGGCAAGCCAATGAGCCAGATCAATTGAGGACATGCCAAGTCTGCATGGCTGACCTGTGCGCGCATGCGTTGTGAAAAATCCGGCCAGAGCGCATATATTAGTCGTTAGAAAAGGAGTTGATCGTCATGTCCGCCCAGACCAAAAACCGTGGTAGCCGCTTCAGCCGTGCATTCGCCATCTTCGGTGCCGCAGTTTCTGCTTCTGCCGCCGTCGAAAACCATCGCCGCCCGAAGAGCAGCGATCTGGACACGCTCGGTATCGATCCCCGCGCTTTCGATCGCATCGGTTGATCAGGCCTGACCGCCGGAACCGCCATCAAGCGGCGGTTCCCGGAAGACGCCAGTTATCTTCGTTCTGCATGCCCATGCGATAAACCCAAGCGGTTCGCAAGAAACGGGTTGAAGATATTCGGCCAAGAGATCATCCTCTGCGGGTATCGACGGAGGTCATCTTGGCAGAGCAGCGCTACATCGTATTCGAGACCGGTGGCGGCTTTTGCGCCATAGCCTGGAACGAAGCGGGGATTACCCGATTCCAGCTGCCGACCGACAGCGAAACCTCCACCGAAAAACTCATGCTGCGCCGGTTATCCGGTGCGCAAAAATCGACGCCTACCGCCGATGTGCAGCAGGTGATCGATCTGGTGAAGCGTTATTTCGCCGGACAGCGGGTCGACTTCTCGGATATCCGCCTCGATCTGGACGACCAGGACGATTTTTTCCGCAACATCTACACCGCTGCCCGTCGTGTCGGCTGGGGGCATACGACAACTTACGGCACAATCGCCAGAGAACTCGGTTTCGGCCCGGAAGTTGCGCGGGATGTCGGCCAGGCAATGGCAAAAAATCCGGTTGCGCTGATCATCCCCTGCCATCGCGTTCTGGCCGCCGGCGGCAAGATCGGCGGTTTTTCTGCGCCTGGCGGATCGGTTTCCAAGGCGCGCATGCTGGTGCTTGAAGGTATCAACCTCACGCCAGCCGAACCGGTACAACAATCCCTGTTTTAGTTCTCAATGCGCTAGTAGCTTGTAGCCGGCAAACGCCGCAATCAGCACGGCCGCCCCGATCATGGCGATCTTTCCAAGCCGCTTTTCGATGAAATGCCGGATATCCTCGCCATAACGGCGCAGCAGCCAGGCAAGCAGGAAGAAGCGTGCTCCACGCATAACCAGCGCCGAGGCGATGAACAGCCAGATGTCGACATGTACGACACCCGACAGGATCGTCACGACCTTGATCGGCGGCAGATGCGCAAACCCCGATGTCACCAGCATCAGCAGGATCGCTTCGTAGGTGATGCCATCCTTCAGTTGGTTGAACGTGTCGAGCTTGCCCCAGAATTCCAGGATCGGAACGGCGATCGCGTCGAAGGCGAAATAACCGATCCACCAGCCCGCAATGCCGCCGAGCACCGAAAACACCGTCGCGATCAGCGCATAACGCCAGGCACGTTCCGGCCGTGCCAGCGCCATCGGCAGGAAAAGCACGTCGGCCGGCACCAGAAAGACCGAACTTTCCACAAAGGCGATGACAGCGAGCCATATTTCCGCAGATTTCCGGGCGCTGAGCGCCATCGTCCAGTCATAGAGGCGGTGAAGCATGTGAGAAGATCCAGAGCTTGGGAGGCAATCCGAGGTTTATGAAGATACCGTGATATGGCAGGCTCGATTGTCTATCGGGTATCCTATCCATCCACAGATGCGACCGAGCCGCAACCCTAGACCTTCAAGCTGATCGTTTTCTGAACGGTCTTTCTTCCGAGCCTTAAATCAATTCCAGCAAAACTGGGAACCGGTTTTGCGTCCGGAATTGCGTAGAAACACAAAGATGGAGCAGTTTCGCGTTTCGAAGAAAGTCGGAAATGCTTTGGTAAAAGCCCGCGTTTCGCCGGGCATCAAGCGCAGCGCAAATGCCATCTCCGTGGCAAGATTAAACCACCGGCGCGCCATGTCTCAAGCGCGCCGATCCGTTGGTCAGCTTATTCCCACTCGATCGTGCCGGGCGGCTTCGACGTCACGTCGTAGACGACCCGGTTGATGCCGCGCACCTCGTTGATGATGCGGGTTGCCGCACGGCCGAGGAAATTCATGTCATACGGATAAAAATCCGCCGTCATGCCGTCGACCGAGGTCACGGCTCGAAGAGCACAGACGAAATCATAGGTGCGGTAATCGCCCATCACGCCGACGGTCTGAACCGGAAGCAGCACGGCAAAAGCCTGCCAGATCGTGTCGTAGAGACCGGCCTTGCGGATTTCGTCGAGATAGATCGCATCCGCCTTGCGCAGGATGTCGAGCTTTTCGCGGGTGATGCCGCCCGGGCAGCGGATAGCGAGACCCGGACCTGGGAACGGATGGCGGCCGATGAAGCTTTCCGGCAGGCCGAGTTCGCGGCCGAGTGCGCGCACTTCGTCCTTGAACAGTTCTCGCAGTGGTTCGACCAGCTGCATGTTCATCCGCTCGGGAAGGCCGCCGACATTGTGGTGGCTCTTGATCGTGACGGACGGACCGCCGGAGAACGAAACGCTCTCGATGACGTCGGGATAGAGCGTGCCCTGAGCGAGGAATTTTGGAGCGCCCTTGCCATCTGCAGCGATCTTGGCGGCTTCCGCCTCGAACACTTCGATGAACAGGCGGCCGATCGTCTTGCGCTTTGCTTCCGGGTCGGTGACGCCTTCGAGCTGCCCAAGGAACAGTTCCGACGCATCCACGGCGACGAGCGGGATATTGTAGGCGTCGCGGAACATGCCGACGACCTGTTCCGTCTCGCCCTGACGCATCAGGCCGTGGTCGACATAGATGCAGGTCAGCTGATCGCCGATTGCTTCATGGATAAGGATGGCTGCAACAGACGAGTCGACGCCGCCCGAGAGGCCGCAGATGACCCGCTCGCTGCCGACCTGATCCTTGATCTTGCGGATCATTTCGGCGCGGTAGGCAGCCATTGTCCAGTCGGATTTCAGGCCAACGATCTTGTGCACGAAGTTGGACAGCAGCTTGGCGCCATCCGGCGTATGCACCACTTCCGGATGGAACATTGTGGAATAATAGTGGCGGCTTTCGTCGGCCGCGATCGCAAACGGAGCGTTTTCCGATGTGGCGATGACTTCGAAACCTTCCGGCAGTTCGGTCACGCGGTCGCCGTGGCTCATCCACACAGGGTAACGTCCACCGACTTCCCAGAAACCGTCGAACAACGGGCTGTTTTTCTTGATCTCCACATCGGCGCGGCCGAATTCTGCAGCATGGCCGCCTTCGACGACACCGCCAAGCTGGGTTGCCATGGTTTGCTGGCCGTAGCAGATGCCGAGGATCGGTACGCCATGCTCAAACACCACCTGCGGTGCGCGCGGGCTGCCTTCGGTGGTAACCGACGCCGGGCCACCGGAAAAGATCACGCCCTTCGGCTGCAGCTTGTCGAAAGCCGCCTGGGCGTTCTGGAACGGATGGATTTCGCAATAGACACCCGCCTCGCGGATGCGGCGCGCAATCAACTGCGTCACCTGGCTGCCGAAATCGATGATGAGGATGCTGTCGGGATGAGCTATCTGGGTCATGGC
Organism: Aliirhizobium sp. YIM B11859; assembly: GCF_057163345.1. Taxonomy (NCBI): domain Bacteria; kingdom Pseudomonadati; phylum Pseudomonadota; class Alphaproteobacteria; order Hyphomicrobiales; family Rhizobiaceae; genus Aliirhizobium; species Aliirhizobium sp. YIM B11859. The sequence continues at coordinate 884,323 of NZ_JBXHAY010000002.1, read as the reverse complement.
GAGCCTTTAATGAAGAACCCCGATTTTTGCAACTGCTCAGAATGCCAAATTGCCGCTTTCCAGGGCGTTTGCCAACCTGTCGATGACTATGGCCAGCTTCTCGTCGATCACGTGCAGGTATTCGGTCCAGTTATCGACATGCTTCAACTCTTCCTTCCCATCGGAAATGCCTCGCAGACCGATCAGCGGGATCCCGAACAATTGGCAGCAGCGCATCACCGCAAACGTTTCCATGTCCACCATGTCGGCGGCGGCAAGATCATAGGCTGCTCCGGAAACGATATTGCCGCCGGTGGAGAGTGAAGCCTGTGGCACGCCGGGGATGACGAGCGGCAAGGGCATGATTGCCGGATGGTCGAGAAACGGCGTGCGGCCCTTCTCGAAACCGAGCGGCGAGGCATCCATGTCCCGATAGGCGACGGAGGAAACCTGGTAGACTTCTGCCTGCTCCAGCGTTCGCGAGCCTGCCGAGCCGAGCGACACAATCAACTCCGGCAGCCGGCCTTCCGCCTGCAGCTTTGTCAGCGCATGCGATAGCACGATCGCTGCCTCGACAGGGCCGACCCCTGTCATCAACGGTGAGATGCGGGATTTCAGATGCGGACCGTATTCCGCATCGACGGCCATGACGAACAGTGCAGAGCGCTGGCCAAAATTCTTGATTTCGAAACTCATTCGACGACATCCAGTCGGTTGCGGATGACCATCATCGATGCGGTCATCGATGCGATCAGCTTTGCCGGCCCGTCGCCGATCGCATAAGCGCGGCCGTCGGCAACGATGATTGTCGAGCCGGGCTTGGTGATCTCGCCGCGAAAGAGAAAACGTTCGCCGCGGCCGGGTGACATCAGGTTCACCTTGAACTCGATCGTCAGCAACGAGACTTCCGGTTCGATCACCGTATAGGCGGCATAAGTACAGGCCGTCTCCAATGGTGCCGAAATCACCCCGCCATGCAGAAAACCGTGCTGCTGGGTAAGTTTCGGATCGAAGGGCAGTTCGATCTCCACCATGCCTTGCTGAATACGCGTGAGCTCGGCCCCGAGCATCTCCATGGCGTTCTGTTTGCCAAAACTGCGCCGGATGCGTTCGTGAAAGTCGCCTGGATCGGTAATCTTCATGGCCTGCCCTTATGGAGAGGCGAAATTGGCACGCTGTCGAGCGATGGGCAAGCGCGACAAAATGACAATTGTCAATTCAGAAGAACGATCGACAGGTTGAGTGCTGCGGCAAAGGCAACCCAAAGGGCGTAAGGCAAAAAAAGCAGGGCAGCCTGAAGGTTGGGTCGCCAGCTCATGCGGATGAAGGCAAGGATGGCGATCAGCATCGGCACGATGATCAAAAGCCCGAGGATCGGACTTTTCAAACCGAAAAATGCCGGCGACCAGGAAATGTTCAGAACCGCCTGAATTGCGAAGACGATGAGACGGCCCTTATTGCCTTCATCGAACCATGTCGTGGCAAGTGCAATGCCGATCATCACGTAAAGGCCGGCCCAGACTGGCGCGAATATCCAGTCAGGCGGCTGGAAGAATGGTTTGTGCAGCGACTGGTACCAGTCGCCCGGTGTATTCGCCAGACTGCTGAGCGCCCCGATGGCGACACAAGCGGCGATGAAGAAGGCAAAGCTGAATATCTTGCGCATGGCTGATCAACCTAAGGTAATGACAAGCCGAGTAAAGGTCATTTACCGGCATGGTGCTCAGGTTATGCGGACAATATGCTGATCCCAGCCAACCTCGCTCAAGGTTCCGTTGAACCGCCCGTCATAGGACGATACCGCGACACCATGGATAGCGGGGGCAACGCCGGCGGCCTCGCGGACGGCTTCTTCGCGCAAGACAAGGCCCGTTTTGGCATCGAGTATCACCGAGGCGCCGCCGGCTGGTGATGTAAGGCCGACGATATTGTCGCGCCGGTTGACGGCAATCGCCCCGACATAATTGGCAAGTCGCGCCGTGGTTTCATCCGGCAGGTGCAGCAGTGCAATATCATCGCCCTTTGAAAACCATCCGGCGAGCGGTGGCGCTTCGTTGCGCGCCCCCTCCCACTGGCAGGCAAACCAGATGCGGCCGTTGTCGGCAATGTCGAGATGGCGCGTGGAAAGCTGGTTCAACGATGAGGGCATCCTGTGCTTCTGGATCAGCGTCCCGGTCCTGGCATCGAGCATCACCAGCGAAGGTTCCATATGATCGAGATTGAGCTTTGTGCGGCCGAAATCCGGGTGGGTCTCGATCCCGCCATTGGCGATGACGAGCAGGGACCCATCATCCGAAACCGTCATGTCGTGGGTGCCGATGCCATGGGCGTCGAACTCGCCGACTCGCCGGAACCGGTCGCACGCATCGTAAAGCCCGATCATGCCGCGATTGCCGTCGAAATCGTTCTCGCTGGCGTAAAGCCTCGTCCCGTCCGGCGAAAAATGGCCGTGTCCATAAAAGTGCCGGCCTTCAGGTGCGGTGATGACGATCGGCTCGACCTGTCGTGACGGATCGAAAACCATCGCAAACGTGCCCGGACGCCGCGCAAAGGCGACGACACGGCCGGTCGCAGCACTATAGGCCATGCCATGCGCGCGGGCAGGCAGCGCCACCCGGTCGATAATCTCACCGCGTTCGGAAACCGTGGCGATACCGAAGGAACCGTCAGGCGCGCGAAAGCCCGAGGCATAAACGGCATCCGCGCGCTCCAGCGCCTGCAGGGAGCCGGGCGAAAGCGCTGTCGCAAAGCCGATCCCGGCAGCCTTGAGGAATGCCCGGCGATCGATGGTCTCGCCCTTCCAGGCCATCTCAGTCCCCATCGGCGAAGGAGAAGCCGGAACTCAGGCCGATTGCACCACCATAACCGTCATTCAGCTTGGCGATGACGTCCTTGCCATCCGCGAGCAGGATGTCGAGTTTCTTGCGCTCGCCCTGATCCTCCACCGCCTTTTCGAGATCGGGCGTAACCTCGCCGGCAAGTGCCACCATCGCTTGTAACTTGTCCCTGGTCGCAGCCACGATCGGCTGGTCCTTTTCCGGAAGCAATTCGACCATGCCGGAAACTGCCAGCAGCTGTGACAGCCCGTCGAGATTGGCTCCAACCGTCGGCCAGGTATTCTGCGAACGCCAGAACAACGCCTGTTTGGGGAATTTTGCCTTGTCGGCACCCTTGTAAAAGGTTTCCAACCGTTGGTCTCGCACCGTTTCCGCACCGTGGACGAGGATGCCAAGCAGACCGGTGATGGCCTCGCCACCGGTTCGGTAGACCGGATTGTCCGGTCCGGGCTGTTCCCAGGCTTGGGCAATTCCGTCCGGCGCGTCCCATATATCGGCGATCTCGCGGGCAACATTGCCGACATTCTCGGCAACGGCGGCGCTGTAACGGCAACGGAAGTCATTTCCGCTTTTAAGCGTATCTGCGCCTGAACCGAATAGCAGATATTCCAGCGCACCCAGACCTTGCGTCGCGACACTCTTGGTTGCGAGCGTCTTGGCGTCGGTTGCCGTTTCGTCGGATTTCGAAAGAACTGCCTGCACCTGTTTCAGCCCGGTGCTTTTGCGGTCGGGGTAGAAAAGGATGCGCTCGAAGCGGTTTTGCTCGATAACCGGGCCTGTACGGACAATCTCGATATGCGCCCAGCTGGCGACTAGTTTGCCGAAACCCGCTTTCGCTGCATCGTAACTGGCCGGTGACGGCGCCTTGCATAGTGTCTTAACGGTTGCCGCCATCTCTCCTGCAGACGTCTGCAATGCCTCGTAGCCGGGACGGATGAAGCCGTCGATGGCCGCTGTCATCACCTTGGTCACGGTTGCCGCAGGCAGGTCGACTGTGGGTGCCGTATCCGCTTCCTGCGCCACTGCCCGAGAGGTAAGGGCCGCAGGCAAAAACGCGATCAGGCCGATAACAGCGATCTTTCGCATCAAAGAGACTCCAGGAAGGTGAGAAGGGCCGTGCGATCCTGTTTGTCCATGGCGGCAAAAGCGCTGCGCGCAGCTTCCGCCTCTCCGCCATGCCAGAGGATCGCCTCGGTGAGATTGCGGGCGCGCCCGTCATGCAGGAAGAACGTATGGGCATTGACCGTTTTCGTCAGGCCGATACCCCAGAGCGGCTGGGTGCGCCATTCCTGCCCGTCGGCGACCCCCACCTGCTGGCCATCGGCGAGGCCTTCGCCCATGTCATGCAGCAGGAAATCGGAATAGGGCCAGATCAGCTGGAAGGCCTGCGCCTTGTTGCCAGCATCGCGGCGGGTGACGAATTTTGGCGTGTGGCAGGCCGTGCAACCGGTCGAATAGAACATTTCCTTGCCCTTCAGGACGGCTGGATTGTCGATATCCCGGCGGGCCGGCACGGCAAGGTTTTCCGAATAGAAGGTGACAAGCGACAGAACCGGATCGGGCGCCTCCACAGGGCCGAGCCGTTCCTGCACACCGGTCGGCATCGCAAGACAGTCGGCCTGCGCCTTGGTGCAGTCGCCATGCGAAAAAGGGTCGTCAGGTGTCGAGATGCCGATATCGCCTGCAAAGGCGCCGGATGACTGATCGCGGATCGAGCCATTTTGCGCCTTGAAGCCGAAACGGCCGAGCTTGAGCTCTCCGGTTCTGTGATCTCGGACCAAAGCTGCCTTGCCGGATATGCCGTCGCCATTCTTGTCGTCCGGGTCGGCCTTGGCGAGGATGTCGGCCTCGTGTATCGCCTGGATCAGGCCCATGCCGATCATCGGCGGTGCAATGCGCGGCGACAGCGTCACGTCGCCCTCGAGCGGACCGTAGCCGAGATTGGTGACGGAATAGCTCGGTTTGCGCAGGCTGACGACTTCGCCATCGCCAAGTGTCACCGGGATTTCCTGGTAGGAAATTTCCAGCTTGCCTTCGGAGGAAAGGCCCGGGACGGCAAGGTCCTGAAATTGCTCGCCGTAAACGGCATCGGGGAAGTTGAGCTTGTGATAACCGGCGATCGCCTCGCGTTCCTGGTCGTTACGGGCGGGGCGCGCCAGCCGCAGGAACATCGAGGTCGCATCCGTCGAAGCTTCCGGTGGATGCCCGCGGCCGTCCTTCAGGTGACAGCTCTGGCAGGCTCTTGCATTAAATAGCGGCCCAAGCCCGTCGGAGGCCTGTGTGGAGGAGGGGGCGGAGACCCAAAGCTTGGTGAACAGCGCATTGCCGAGCTTGAAAGTCTGCTCCTCCTCGAAGGTTATATTGGGCGAAAAATGCGAAAAGGCGTCGCCGTTGACGATTGCCTTCGTCGTCGCCGCGCCCCCGGACATGGTCTCGAACTGTTCCGCCTTGGAAAAATCGGTCGTCGATTTCGTCACGCGCTCGACGCGTTTCAAATCCTTCGGGTTGAGGTCGGTACGCGAGTTTGGCAGATGGCCATCGCTGCCGGTGGCAATCAGCGGCATCAAGACGAGCGCGCCGCAAAGACTTGCAGACAGGTACGGAAAGGCTTTGAAAGCGCCCATGGGTGATCGGGCCCCACCCGAAAATGAGGCCCGCCTTTTCTTCGATTATTTAAAGACAGCGTCAGGATTATCGAGGCTGTCGGAACCTTCAAGCTCGATCTTGCCGAGGTCCAGCGACGCGATGACACGTTCGATGCTCTTCGACTGGTCGATCAGCCCGTCGATCGCCTTCTGCACTACCGCGTTGCCCTTGGTGTTGTTCTCGCCAATCATCTGGTCATAAGCTTCGACCTTCTGGGCACGATTTTTCATCACGTTCATCGCCGCAAGCGTCGCATCGAGCTTGCCCGTAATTTCCTTGTTGAGCGCCTTGTCCTTGGCGACGACGAGGTCGGATAGCGACGGCCCTTTCATCTTCTTGCCGTCAACCCGGGTGTAAAGGCCCGTATAGGCGGACTTGATACCGATCGCGTCGTTGAGATGCGATGCATAGGTGTTGTCGGAGAAGCAATCATGCTCTTCTTCCGGATCGTGGAGAAGCAGGCCGAGCTTCATGCGCTCACCGGCAAGTTCGCCATATGATAGGGAACCCATGCCGGTCAGGATTGCGGAGAGCCCGGCCTTCGGATCGGCCTCGACATGTTTCGTCGCCTCGCCGTCCGGCGCCCACGCCGTCACCATGTCCTGAAGGTCGGAAACCAGCAGTGTGGAGGCAGACTTCAGATAGGCGGCGCGGCGGTCGCAATTGCCACCTGTGCATTTCGCCTTGTCATAGTCTGTATAAGGGCGGTCGCCGGCGCCGGGTCCGGTTCCGTTCAGATCCTGGCCCCAGAGCAGGAACTCGATCGCATGGTAACCGGTCGCCACATTGGCCTCGATCTCGCCCGCTTCGTGCAGACCGCGGATCTTCTCCGGCGTGATCTCGGTGAAGTCGATCTCTTCGCCGTTGATCTTCAGCTTCGGATTGGCGATCACATTGGCCGTATAGAGCGCATTTTCATCGCTTTCGGTGCCATAGGATTTGTCGACATAATCGATCAGACCCTCGTCGAGCGGCCAGGCATTCACCTTGCCTTCCCATTCGTCGACGATCGGATTGCCGAACCGATAGACTTCGGTCTGCTGATAAGGCACACGAGCGGCGATCCAAGCTGCCTTCGCCGCCTTCAGCGTTTTTTCGCTCGGTGTGGCAATCAGCGTGTCGATCGCCTTGTCGAGCTTTTCGGCCGTCGTCAGGGAATCCTCGTATTTCGCATGCGCCAATTCGGCATAGTGCTTCAACACGGCTTCGGGTGTAGTTTCTGCGCGTGCCGGTATCGACGTGAAGACCGACGAAGCGGCAAAAAGCGCCAAAGCGGCGCCGACCAGGGTGTTACGGCTCATGTCCCTCTCCTTTGCAGCGTCGATCCCACGACGTTGCCATTGAGAGTTCTTGGCGTGAAATAAAAGTGGTGTCAAATATTCTAGTTTAGAATGATTTCAAGCTACGGTTGTGATCCGTCATCACATTTGACGAAAGTCAAATTTCGCGCTGCATCCTGCAGAAAAAGAACCCGTCCGTATCGGTGCTTGCCGGCGTCAGTGTCACCGTGCCTGCATCGGTCGCCCGTGGCTGGGGAGTTTCGCTGCCGAAGATCTTTGACCAGTCGCCGGCGACGGGCAGGATCGAAAACTGCGGATTGTCTGCGCAGAAACGCTCCACCTGCCGGTCATTTTCCTCCGGCAGTACCGAGCAGGTGACATAGAGCAGCGCGCCGCCGGGTTTGACGAAACGGGCAGCTTCGGTGAGCGCTTCCTGCTGCTGTGCCACACGCTCTTCGAGGTTCTTCTGGTTCAGCCGCCATTTGGTGTCCGGGCGACGGCGCCATGTGCCGGTGCCGGTGCAGGGCGCATCGACGAGGACGGCATCGAGCTTGTCCTTCAGCGCGTCGAGCTGGCGTGGATCGTCATGGACCTGGACGTTTCGGGTACCGGCGCGGCGCAACCGCTCAATGATCGGTGCCAGCCGTTTGCGGTCGGCGTCATAGGCATGCACCTGACCTTTGTTATGCATGGCGGCCGACATGGCGAGTGTCTTGCCGCCGCCGCCGGCGCAATAGTCGAGGACCTGATCGTGCTCGCCGGGCTGCACAAGATCTGCGACGATCTGCGAGCCTTCGTCCTGGACCTCGAACCAGCCCTTCTGGAAGGAAAGTTCGGCTGTCACGTTCGGCAGGCGCGATGGGCCTTCTCCGGCCGCGATCCGAATGCCGTTGCGGGCGATCCTTGCCGGTTTTGCGGCGGAACGCTCCAGTGCCTTGACCACCTTGTCGCGATTGGCCTTCAGCGTATTGGCGCGAAGATCGAGCGTCGGGCGGTCGGCAAGTGCTTTTGCTTCCTTCAGCCAGTCCGCGCCGAAATTCGCCTCGAAGGACGGCTGAACCCAATCCGGAATGTCGCCCTGCACATGCAGGGGGGCATCGCCGAGATTTCGGTCGGAAAAGGCGGCGATGTGGGCGTCGGTCAGTGCCGGGGGCGCGAACTTGTCTTCGGCGAATTCGCTGCCGAGCGTCTCAATGGTAAAACCCCATTGCCGCAGCAGAACCGAATAGGCAAGCGCGACAGGGCTTTCGTCGTCCATCAGCCAGGCATGGGAAAGCCGCATGCGAAGCGCGTCGTAGACGATGTTGCCGATTGCCGCACGATCGCCGGAACCGGCGAAACGATGGGCAAGGCCCCAATCCTTCAATGCATCCGCCACCGGGCGTTTGCGTGCTTCGATATCGGCCAGAACTTCGATCGCTCCGGCTACTCGCCCGCCCAGTCGCATGTCACACTCCATCTCGGTTGAACCCGTATGGCAGTGCTCGTAGACGCGATCGGGCAGAAGGGCAAGAGCAGGACCTTTAAACGGCCCGTGTCCGATTTAACCGTCTAAACCCTTCAGGCCCTTGCCGGCGATCTTCTGGGTGTCGGCAACCACCTGGAAACAGACCTGTGCAGTTCCCGACGATACCATGCCGATATCCTGGGCGGCAGCCTTGGAAACATCCAGCACGCGGCCGCGAATGAACGGACCACGATCGTTGATGCGCACGATCACGCTTTTGCCATTCCGCTTGTTGGTCACCAGCACTTTGGTGCCAAACGGCAGCGAGCGATGTGCGGCGGTCAGTTTGGCAGCATTCATCCTCTCGCCGGAAGCGGTTTTGGAGGTGAGAGCATACCAGGATGCGTGTCCACATCCGGGCGCAGCATTGGCCTGCGCCGAGCCGAGTAGCGCAAGAGCAGCGATGGCGGCTGTCGCGGCAGTTAGGCGTCGAACTATTTTCAAGTCGGTCGTCCCCGTCGTTAAGTCCCTGCACGTTGCGTGCAAATGGCTTAGGCGAGGCCAAAAATGGCGAAAAAGTGGGATTTGTTATCACGGAATGTTAAAATACGTAACATTCGTGATTACATTGCTATCGATCTTTTTAACGAGCCGGCTAATGGAGTTTGGAATAAAACCTTACGAATCAGTTGCTAAGAGGAACCACGTTCCAGTCCGACTCGGTTGACTCTGTCGATCACGAAAACGCGTGAAAAAAATTTGTTGTCGCAGGGTGTTTTTCGCCCAAGTTGGACAAATTATGTGGCACTCCGCCCCACACCTTAAGAAATATTAACTCGTAGATAGGGTGTGGATGGAAAATTCAACCGTTTCAAAATGAGAATTTCATTCGCTCCAGCACCCGTCCGTCCACATTTGGGCAAGGGATATACGGTAATTCGGGAAGCCGAACAGGAAGCCTAGCGCACGGATTTTTTCGTTCGAGACGCGCTTGTTCGCACCGTAGAAGGAGCGGGCCATCGGGGTCATTTCGGCCGTGTCGAAGTCGATTTCCGGCGGCGCTTCGACGCCCATCAGCCGGGCGGCCTCGACCACCACGTCCTGTGGTGGGCACGGTTCGTCGTCGGTGACATTATATATGCCGGCGAGGCTGCGCTTGGCGAGAAACAGGCAAGCGGCACCGATATCTTCGACCCGGATGCGGTTGAACACCTGATCCAGCTTTATAATACGCCGGGCCGTGCCGCGGTTGAGGTTGACGAAGGCGTTGCGGCCCGGTCCGTAGATGCCGGAGAGACGCAGCGCCGCCACCGGCACGCCAACCGTCCGGCCTTCCTGGGCCCACGCCTCTTCGGTGTCGACGCGCTCGATCGAGCGGCCAAGGATCGGGCTCCCGGGCGTTTCTTCGTTCACCCATCCGCCCCCATGATCGCCATAGACGCCGACGGTCGACAGATAGCCGATCCATTGGAGCTTCGGGCAAAGCGCCACGAGCCTTCCCGATATGAGTTTCAACAAGGGGTCGTGGTCCTTGCCGGGCGGGATCGATTGCACGAGATGGGTTACATCTCCCAGTGCCGCCAGCAGTGGTTCGCTGAACCCGCTGCCATCGAAGACGAACGACTTTATACCCTGAGTTGACAGCGCTTCGGCGCCTTCCGGTGTGCGCACGGTGCCGGCGACCGAAAAACCGCCAGCCGCAAAGGCCTTGGCGATCGCCTTGCCCGAATAGCCGCACCCGAAAATCATCACCGTCATAAGTCTGCTCCTGCCATCTGCCATTCGTACTGCACGTCCGGATCATTATCGGCAATCCGGCCGCGCGCGAATGCGGCAAACGTGTCATCGTCCATCAGCCGCCTCAACGCCCAGACCGCCATTGCGCGCACGACGGGCGAGGGGTCGTCGGCCAGAATGCGACATTGCGGAATAAAGCCGACTTCGCCCGAATTGCCGGCGGCGATCAGCACATTGCGGACGAATCGGTCACGGCCGATGCGCTTGATCGGCGATCCGCTGAAAAAACTGCGGAATGCCGGATCGTCCAGCGTCAATAGAAAGGCGATCGACGGCTCCTTCAGATCCTCCCGCGCCTTCAGCTTCATTTCCGATGCGCTGGCCGCGAACTTGTTCCAGGGGCAGGCGGACAGGCAGTCGTCACAACCATAGATGCGGTTGCCGATCAACGGCCGGATATCCGGGTCGATCGGACCTTTATGCTCGATCGTCAGATAGGAGATGCAGCGCCTGGCATCCAGCCGGTAGGGTGCCGGGAAAGCTGCGGTCGGGCAGGCATCGAGACAAGCACGGCACGAGCCGCAATGATCCTCGTCGCGCTCGTCGACGACAAGATCGGCCGTCGTGAACATGCTGCCGAGGAACAGCCACGAACCATGGCTGCGGCTAACGAGATTGGTATGTTTGCCCTGCCAGCCGAGACCGGCTGCCTCCGCCAGCGGTTTTTCCATGACGGGCGCCGTATCGACGAACACTTTGACGTCCTCGCCGGCGCGTGCCGCAAACCGCGTTGCGATCTCTTTCAACCGCCCCTTGATGACGTCGTGATAGTCGCGGTTGCGCGCGTAGACCGAGATCGCTGCCTTGTCCTTCATCGCCTGCAGATAACGCGGGTCCTCGTCCGGCCCGTAATTCAGGCCGAACATGACGATCGAGCGGACATCGCTCCACAGCAATTTCGGCTCGGCGCGGCGTTCGCGTGTTTCGGCCATCCACTCCATCGTGCCATGATGGCTGTCGTCGAGGAAGGTGGCGAGCCGTTCCGGCGCACGCGGTATGCTGTCTGGCAGTGTGATGCGACAGAGATCGAAACCCTGGGCAACCGCTTCTTCACGGATGAAGGCTGTCAGCTTCTGCCGTCGGCGAAGCGCCTTGTCATCTTCGCCGGTTGCCGCGCTAAAAGTCGAGGTCCGCATAATGGGAGACCGGAGTGAGGCCGCGAATACGCTCGGCAAGCATCGGGCGGAAGGATGGCCGCGATTTCAGTCGCTGGTACCAGTCCTTGGCGATCGGAAACTCCGACCATTCGATTTCGCCCAGATAGTCGAGAACGGAAATCGAGGCTGCGGCCGCGAGGTCGGCATAGCTTAGACGCTCGCCGGCAAGCCACTGGCGGGACCCTGCAAGCCAGGAGAGATATTTCATATGCTGGCGGATATTGGCACGCGAGGTGCGCAGTGCCTTGCTGTCAGGCGCACCGCCACCCTGCGCGGCTGTCATCTGAAGCTTGAAGACACGTTCGCGCGCCAGCGGCCGGGTGACGTCCTGCTCCATCTTCTGCAGGAACCACTCGGTCAGCCGGCGGATTTCCGCCCGATGCCATGGATCCTCTGCCAGAAGACGGCGTTCGCGCTTCAACACGCCATGGGTCTCGTCGAGAAATTCCATCAGCACCGAAGGGCCGCAGAGCACGCGCATGCTGTCGTCGACATAAACCGGCAGGGTCGCCGCCGGATTGAGGTTGAGGAACTCCCGACGCTTTTCCCACGGCTGTTCTTCGACCAGATCCGCCTGAAATCCATATTCCGCCAAAATCAGGCGTACAAATCGCGAGGCAGTCGACATCGGGTGATAATAGAGGGTGGGCATCGGGACGTGGGCTTCGATAAAAAGGGTAAAAGGATGAGTCTGGCCGCTTCCGCGTCCGCCTGACATATGTCAGCTATATGGATTTGGTAGGGCCAACACAAGCGAGCTGCCATAGACTGAAGATTCTGCTGCAAACTGCCTCTATTTTCTCAGCAAAGGATTAAGATTAGTGGATCAATCGATCATCAGCGCACTCGTGCTCGGCATTGTCGAGGGGATCACCGAGTTCTTGCCTATTTCCAGCACCGGGCATCTCATCATTGCGGAGCAATGGCTCGGCCACCGTTCAGACCTCTTCAATATCGTCATTCAGGCGGGTGCGATTATCGCCGTCACGATTATCTACTGGAGGCGCCTGCTGAACCTGCTGCTCGGCTGGCGTGAACCCGAAAACCGCGATTATGCCGCCAAGCTGATCGTCGCTTTCCTCATCACCGCCGTCCTTGGCCTGATCGTCAAGAAACTTGGTTTCGAACTGCCAACGAGTGCGACGCCCGTCGCCTGGGCATTGATCATCGGCGGTATCTGGATGATTTTCGCCGAATGGGCCGCCGCCAAAAGGCCGCCTTCCACCAAGATCACCTGGCTGGTCGCCATTCTGGTCGGTATTGCCCAGATCGTCGCCGGTATTTTCCCCGGCACTTCTCGCTCGGCATCGACCATTTTCGTCGCACTGCTCGCCGGCACCGGTAGCCGCGTGGCCGCCACCGAATTTGCCTTTCTCGTCGGCATCCCGACAATGTATGCGGCAAGCGGCTACGAACTGCTGAAGGCATTCAAGGATGGTAGTGCGGCAAACGAGGACTGGACCTCGCTCGGCATTGCCTTCGTTGCCTCGACGGTCGTCGCTTTCATCGCCGTCAAGTGGTTGCTCTCCTTCATCCAGACCAACCGCTTCACCGTTTTTGCGATCTACCGCATCATCATTGGCGCGATCCTGCTCGGAATGGCCATGACCGGCGTCATTGCCTGAGTAACAACTACTGTCGCCACCATATCGCGATCGGCAATAGAAAAGGCGGAGCGCGATATGCGCTCCGCCTTTTTTGTCTTGGTCGTTTCAGGCCAAATATGCTGAGGCTGCGATGCTTGAACGTTTTGGACCGTCAGGCAGGCAATGCCGGAATTAGTGCCGAATGGACGCCGTGGCGCAGGGGTCGACGCCGTAAGCCGGTGCGCAATCCGACTTGCCGCCGGCTGCTGTCTGGGGTGCCATGAAGGAGCCTGCAAGAATGACGAGTGCTGCGCACGCAAAGAAAAGGGCTATAGGCTTGCCCATGAAGACGCCTTTCAGAAGAGATGATTTTGGCTACCAGCCAATGTGTGCCATCGGTTTATTGGCCGCGCCCAACGAATTCAATATAGGTTTTTGCTAAACCCGCGGTTAACGCACAGGCGTAGATCAGTGAGGATTTTGTGCCACAGGCTTAAAGCTGTTCTGCGTAAACCGCATGCGCTTCCAGGCACTGCCCAGAGAAAGGGCAGTGCCTGGAAGCGCAAAACCGATGTCAGGCCGCCTTGCCGCTATTGGTGAATTGACCGTGCGGACGGAAGCGAACGAGGTAGGATGCAAGCACGGATCCCGGAACAACCGGCCGTATGCCGAGACCGCAAAGGGTACGGCCTTCCTTGACGGCAGCGTCGGAGACGACATTGTCCCTCTTCAGCAATTCCACCTGATCCGCCGTAAGCGGCGGCGCCACCAACGGGATCATCGAGGCAATGCTGCCGATCATCGAGGCGATGCTGAATGGCAGCGAAATCAGCGCGCGGTCGCGGTTTGTCACCCGCAGGACTGCCTCGAGACATTCCCGGAAAGTCATGACTTCGGCGCCGCCGAGCTCGTAGATCTTGCCGCCGGTGAGGCCACCATCGACGGATCGGCTAACCACTTCGGCAACATCTTCCACGTAAACGGGCTGCAGCTTCGTCTTGCCGCCACCGATCAGCGGCAGGAACGGGAGCCGGCGTGCCATTTCGCCGAACTTGTTGAAGAAGTTGTCGTCCGGTCCAAAAACGATCGACGGGCGCAAAATCACGGCGTCGGGAATGAGTGAGAGAATGCTCTCCTCCGCACGTCCCTTGCTGCGAGCATAGGAGGAAGCGGAGTTGGCATCGGCGCCGATCGCCGAGATATGCGTCAGCTTTGCGCCGGCTTTCTTGGCGGCCTCGGCAACCGAACGCGCGCCCGTTTCCTGGATGGCGTCGAAGGTGTTTCGCCCGCTTTCAAACAGGATACCGACGCAATTGATCACATGCGTGGCACCTTGTACGGCGCGATCGATCGATTGCGGATAGCGGAGATTGGCCTGGACCAGTGAAATCTGGCCGACATATCCGGATGGCAACAGAAAGCCGGCAAGATCGGGCCGGCGTACCGCGACCCGCACCCGGTATCCGCGTTTCACGAGCTTGCTGACAACATGACGTCCGACGAAACCGGATCCTCCGAATACGGTGACGAGCGGCGGTAGGTTTTTCACGGTCATTATCTGCCCCGAAAGCTGTCTCTTGTCCTTCGGTCTTAGCTTAATCCCGAAGGCGGTGGAAGGGTTTTCGACGCCACAACTTTCGGGGCAGTCGGTGTTTGGTTTTTGACTGTGCAGATCTCTTAAATGCCTTCGACGACTACCATTTCGCCGTCGGCGGCCTCCTGGCGGATTTTTGCGGCGATCTGATATTCCGGTGAGTTATAGCAATCGAGTGCGGCCCGCATCGTGGGGAATTCGATCACCACATTGCGGTGACGGGCAGTGCCCTCGAGTTCGGTGATCGTGCCACCCCGCGCAAGAAAGTGGGCATCGTATTTTTCGAAAGCGAGCTTTGATGCCGCAACATAATCCTTGTAACGCTCGGGGTCCCGCACATCCATCCGGGCAATCCAATAGGCTTTAGTCATGAGATCTCCTCCTCCTTATGACTATGCTTGGAAGTTGGACGAATCAGGGAGCAAGTCAATATGAAGCGATACGCACTCCTTGTCGCACTCGCTCTCGTCGATGCGACTTTCCCGCAAGTCATCGAAAGAGAACCGCAGGCCGATGCAGCCGCTTGTGCGCCGGACCTGATGGAGACGTTGCGTACGCCCGGAGCCAAGGATGCAAAGCCCGTCGAAATCCGCTGCGATGTTTCTTTGGCCGCGACCGACAGGATCACCCGCCGTATCGTCTTTTCTGGCAGCCGCGCTTCCGGCGTGGTCTTCGATTGCGATGGCGCGACGATCGACGGCAGCGCGTCGAAGGAAAGAACGGTGTTGATCCGCTCCCGCAAGGTTTCCGATGGCAAGTGGGACGTGCCGACAGATATCGCAGTCCGCAATTGCAAGATAAAGGGCGACCTGCGTATCGTCGGGCTCGGTAACAATGGCCAGGGCAAGGACGTCAAGGCGTCGTCGATGAAGGATGGTCATACGCAACGCGCCCAGGCCGCGGCACCGAGCGGCATCCTGCTCGACAATCTGACATTTTCAGGAAGCGTTGGCGTACCGCTATATCTTGCGCCGGGTGTCACCGCTGTGACGCTGCAGAACTCCCGTTTCACCGGCAAGGCGAGCTCCACCGTCGTTTATCTCGATGCGGAATCCGCTCGCAACGTGATCACTGGCAATATGTTCGCGGCCAGTACCAAAGGGCGCGAAGTGATTGCCGTCGACGGCTCCGCGAACAATCGCATCGAGAACAACACTTTCGTCAATCCGTTGACCGGCGGCGTCTATCTCTACCGCAATTGCGGCGAGGGCGGCACGCTCCGCCATCAGTCGCCGCAGGGCAATATCGTCAGCGGCAACACCTTCCAGTATGATATCCCCGTGGCGCGCCCGGCCGTGTGGATCGGCAGCCGCCAGGGGATCAGCGTCTTCAACAGCTATTGCCTCGTCCAGCCGAAAATGCTGCTTGGCGGGCTCGACCATGACGATGGTGCAAACAACAATATCGTCATGGATAATCGGCTGCCCGGCGGTTCGCCGGCCCTGATCGTCGATGATGGCGCCCGCAACCGGGTCGCCAATAACAGGTAGATCTGCCGGCGCTTTTTATCAGGCGTCGTTGGCCGGCCAGAGTGCCTGGCGCATTTCCGCGAGGATCGCTTCGGCCGCGGCCTTCGGATCGACAGCCTTGACGATCGGGCGGGCGACGACGAGATGGGTCGAGCCGTTGAGAAGTGCGTCGCCCGGCGTGACGACGCGTTTCTGGTCGCCGGCGTCGGATCCCTTCGGACGGATGCCGGGTGTGACGACCGCCATGTCGGTGCCGACGATTTCCCGCACGGCCGCAGATTCTTCCGCCGAGCAGACGATACCGCCCATGCCGGCCTCGCGCGCCTGGGCAGCGCGGGTACGAACCAGTTGTTCGGGCGTCTGGGCGTAACCTGCCTCGGTAACGTCCGCTGCATCCATCGAGGTCAGCACGGTTACGCCGAGAAGGCAGAGATCCGAACCCCTGGCCGCCTCGACGGCGGCGCGCATCGCCTTCGGATAGGCGTGCAGCGTCAGCATGGTCATGCCCATCTTGGCGATGTTTTCGACGCCCTTCGCCACGGTGTTGTCGATGTCGAGCAATTTCATGTCGAGAAAGATCTTCTTGCCGTCCTTGGCAAGGTCGCGGGCAAATTCCAGCCCCCCGGCAAAGGCCAGCTGATAGCCGATCTTGTAAAAGGATACGGTGTCGCCCAGCGTCGCGACCATGGTTTCAGCTTCGGAAACGGTCGGGATATCGAGGCCTACGATCAGCCGGTCACGCGCTTGCATGTTGTTCAGTCTCCCTGCCATGTTTCAATCGGGGTCCAGTCGCACGAGACGGCCCGGTCCGCAAGAGTGAAGCGGAAGAGATTGCCCCCGCCGCCCTTCTGGTCCTGGCTGCGGGAGATCGGGATCTGCCGCAAATGGCATTTCAGCAATGTGCCGACCCCGCCATGTCCGACAAAGGCAATGGGCACGGCCGGGTCGTGCCCGGCAAGAACGGCCTCGACGGCCGACACGATACGGACTTGCGCATCCGCCGCACGTTCCCAGCCTTTGAAGCTCTCGGTCGGATTGGCGAAAAACCAGTCGGCGGCAGCCTCGAATTGCGGCGGTGGTAGGAAACCGGTCGCCGAGCGATCGTTTTCATACATGCCCTCGACGATCTCGATCGTCACGCCGCAAGCCGTGGTGAGGATCTCGGCCGTCTCGACCGCCTTGGTCTCGTTGCTCGAAACGATCCGGCCGAGCGACCTTGCCCAGGGCAGGGCCGCCGCTTTTTCAGTGCGGTCCCGGCCGGTTTCCGACAGGCCCCAACAAGGCACCGGCACATCAGGATCGATGCGAACTTGCGGATGGGTGATGTAGAGGCCGAAGGTCATGTCGTATCGCACTCCGCTGCGGGCCGAAATCGATCCCGCTTATACCCGGCGATTGACGGCCATATGAATTAGCCCCGCGTATAAGTCCACAGCTGTGCCGGCGGGATGTTGCGCACGACAAAATCGTAATGTTTGATCTTGTAGCGGTCCGGATTGGCAATGATCGGCGAGACCGGTCCGTAAGTGATCTGCATCATCGGACGGCCGGCGGGAAGTCGATCCAGCAGGTCTTCCAGCAGTGCGATGCGCCGTTCCATCGGGAAACTCAGAAGCGGGATCGCAGAAATCACGCAGTCGAAGGTCCGCTCCCTGAAGGCGCCAAGTGTCCGGTCAAGGTCGAAAGCGTCGCCGTTGAGAAAGTTGACGCCCGAGAACGTTTTGACCAGATGCTGGTAGAAATCGGTCGAATATTCGATCGAGACGAGATCCTGCGCTGCCGTTCCGCCCTTCAGGATCGCCTTGGTAATGACGCCCGTGCCGGGGCCGAGTTCCAGAACGGGAAGCCCCGATGTGGTGTCGATGACGCTCGCCATCCGTTTTGCCGTGATCGATGATGTCGGCATGATCGCGCCGACCTGTTTCGGTCCGTCGATCCAGCCTTTGAAGAAACGGATTTCCTCGTC
Organism: Aliirhizobium sp. YIM B11859; assembly: GCF_057163345.1. Taxonomy (NCBI): domain Bacteria; kingdom Pseudomonadati; phylum Pseudomonadota; class Alphaproteobacteria; order Hyphomicrobiales; family Rhizobiaceae; genus Aliirhizobium; species Aliirhizobium sp. YIM B11859. The sequence goes on along the minus strand of NZ_JBXHAY010000002.1, from coordinate 866,565 downwards.
AAATTTCCGGCCGAGCCGTTCCTTCAGACGCAATTCCATCAACTCATCCTCTCCCGCTTTTCAGGCTAACTGGGCTTTGACGACGCAAAAGCAAGGAAAAATGTCGCAAGCAGAAAATGGTACAAAAAAGGCGGCTCGGAATTTCCGGCCGCCTTGATGTTTTTTATACGCGCATCGGCATCAATACATAGAGTGCATCATCGCCCGCCGTGTCTCTCACGAGTGTCGGGGAGCCCGCATCGGCGAGCATGAAGATCGCATCGTCGCCGGAAAGCTGGGCCGTGATGTCGAGCAAGTATTTGGCGTTGAAGCCGATCTCCATCGGATCGTTTTCATATCCGACGGCAACTTCTTCCGTTGCGCTGCCCGAATCCGGATTGTTGACGGTCAGCGTCAACTGGCCCTCGGTCAGCGCCAGTTTCACGGCGCGGCCGCGTTCCGAAGAAATGGTCGATACGCGGTCGACGGCCTTGGCGAAGGTCTGGCAATCGACGCGCATTTCCTTGTCGTTCCCGGTCGGGATGACGCGCTGGTAGTCCGGGAAGGTGCCGTCGATCAGCTTCGACGTCATGATGATGTCGGCGATCGTCAGGCGGATCTTGGCATCCGAGACCTCGACCGTCACCGCCGCTTCCGGATCGTCGACCAGCTTCTGCAATTCGCCGACGGTCTTGCGCGGAATGATGATGCCCGGCATGCCTTCCGAACCCGACGGGGCCTGGACATCGGCGCGAGCCAGACGGTGTCCATCGGTGGCGACGGCACGTAGTTTCAGGTCGCCGTCCGCCTCGATCGTATGGAAGAAGATGCCGTTGAGATAATAACGGGTCTCCTCCGTCGAGATCGCGAACTGGGTCCGGTCGATCAGCATCTTCAGGTCGGTCGCCTTCAGCTTGAACGTATGGCTGAACGAGCCGGCAGTCAGGTCGGGGAAGTCGGCTTCCGGCAGGCACTGCAGCGAAAACTTCGAGCGGCCGGACTGCACGGTCATCGATCCACCGTCCGGATTGGTGGCAAGAAGCACTTCCGAGCCGTCGGGCAGCTTGCGGACGATTTCGTACAGAAGATGAGCGGGGACGGTCGTGGCGCCCGCGGTCTCGACCATAGCCGGAACGGCTTCGGTGATCTCCAGGTCGAGGTCGGTCGCCTTCAGTTCGAGATTGGCGCCGGAAGCGCGCATCAGGACGTTGGAGAGGATCGGGATAGTGTTGCGGCGCTCGACCACGCGATGCACGTGGCTCAACGATTTCAGAAGATTGGACCGCTCAAGAGTAATACGCATGGACTCAATCGCTTTCGACCTTGGCACCCTGCGAGACAGGCCGCCTGATATTCTTCGGCCTTTCATAAGCCGGACGATGTGGACGGGCAAAATGGCAGAGATCGGCATTTAAAAGCAAGAGCAGAACCGGAAGCGGCCGCTTCATTTCGGCACTGGAACGGCGCTGCACACAGAAAACTTGGAGCTCTGCCGCTTGCGACGCGCCGCCGCCTTGATCATAAAGAGCCATGATCATCCAGAAGAATTGCAAAGCCCGTGGCCGGACCTCCTGAAGCGACCCGCGGCTACCGTGTCGCCAACACATTCGTGCCTTCACGCCCGCTCGAACCGGCGCTCTATCTTGTCGCCACGCCGATCGGCAATCTCGGCGATATCACCCTGCGGGCGCTGGAAACATTGGGCGGCGCGGATGTGCTCGCCTGCGAGGATACCCGTGTCACCCGCGTCCTTCTGGACCGTTACGGCATCGCCAACCGGCCTTATGCCTATCATGAGCACAATGCCAACGAGGCCGGCCCGAAGCTCCTGGCCGCGCTGGACGAAGGCAAGTCCGTGGCGCTCGTGTCCGATGCCGGGACGCCGCTCGTCTCCGATCCCGGTTACCGGCTCGGCCAGATGGCGATCGAGGCCGGCCACAAGGTCGTTCCCATTCCGGGCGCATCCGCTCCGCTGACGGCGCTGGTTGCTTCGGGTCTTCCGTCCGACACCTTCCTGTTTGGCGGCTTTCTTCCGACGAAGGAAAAGGCGCGCCGCGACCGGCTGGCTGAACTTTCCAAGGTTCCGGCAACCCTGATCTTCTTTGAATCTCCGCATCGCATCGCCGCCGCGCTCGTATCCGCCACCGAAGTTCTGGGTCCGGGCCGGGCGGCCTGCGTCGGTCGGGAACTGACCAAGGCTTTCGAGGAAATAAGCCGCGGCACTCTCGGCGACATCGCACAGGCATTCGATGGACGCAATGTGAAGGGGGAGATTGTTTTCCTCATCGGTCCTCCTGCCGAAAAGGATGTGCCGAAAGATGTCGATATCGATGCGCTGCTCGGGGAGCTTGCGGCCTCCATGCCTGCCGCCAAGGCCGCCGCGGAGGCCGCCCGCCTGACGGGTCTCACGAAGCGGGATCTCTACCAGAGGCTCGTCAGCATGAAGGACAAGGATGGCGGTTGATGAGCGAGACGGCAGACGATAGACGGCATCGACGTCGGCGCGCCGAGCGGCGCGGCCACGTCTCCGAATATCTCGCTGCCGTTTATCTCCTGTTCAAGGGGTACCGGATCCTGGCATTTCGATACCGTACCAGGCTGGGCGAGATCGATATCGTCGCCCGCAAGAAGGCGCTGATCGTTTTCGTCGAAGTCAAGGCGCGTGCCCGCGAGATGGATGCCGTGAATGCCGTGGGTTATGACACGCAGCGGCGGATAAGGGCCGCCAGCGATATCTGGTTGTCGAAGCGGCGCGACGCACATCTTCTCTTTTGTCGTTATGACATCGTCGCTATCATACCCGGCAAGCTGCCCCGCCATTTTCGCGATGCGTTCTAGATTCAATTCTGACGGGTGGATGAAGTTTTTGCAAAGCCGTGCACTGTCATGAAACTGAAACAAAACTGTTAAGGTCCTGTCACCAAGCAGCCCTATTGCGATCCTCGATCCCAACCAAGGCGGAGAGGACGATACAATGTTCAAAAAGCTTTCTATGGCGGCACTCGCCGTCGCTCTTTCGGCAACTTCGTCGCTCGCCGCGACGGAAGTCACCTGGTGGCATGCCATGGGTGGCGAACTCGGCAAGAAGCTCGAGGAAGTCGCTCAGAAGTTCAACGACAGCCAGAGCGACTACAAGATCGTTCCGGTGTTCAAGGGCACCTACCCGGAAACCCTGACCGCTGCGATCGCCGCTTTCCGCGCCGGCCAGCAGCCGGCCATCGTTCAGGTCTTCGAAGTCGGTACCGGCACGATGATGGCCGCCAAGGGCGCCGTCTACCCGGTCTACAAGCTGATGAAGGACCAGGGCGAAGCCTGGGATCCGTCGAAGTTCCTCGGCCCGGTCACCGGTTACTATTCGGATCCGGAAGGCAACATCCTGTCGATGCCGTTCAACTCGTCGACGCCGATCCTCTATTACAACAAGGACGTCTTCAAGAAGGCTGGCCTCGACCCGGAAGTGGCTCCCAAGACCTGGGCCGAAATGGGCGAGATGAGCAAGAAGATCGTCTCTTCCGGCGCTGCCAAGTGCGGTTTCACCATGTCCTACGGCGCAAGCTGGGTTGGTCTGGAAAACTACTCCGCCATCAACAACCTGCCTTACGGCACGCTGCAGAACGGTTTCGGCGGCCTGAAGTCAGAGTTCAAGTTCAACGGCCCGGCCCAGGCCAAGTTCTGGGACCAGCTGAAGACCTGGCAGGATGAAGGCGTCTATAAGTATGGCGGCCCGAGCGCCGGTGCGGATGCCGCTCCGATGTTCTATTCGCAGCAATGCGCCATGTACATGAACTCGTCCGCCTCGCGCGCCGGCGTCATCAACAATGCCAAGGGCTTCCAGGTCGGCTTCTCCGGTCTTCCTTATGACGATACCGTCACCAAGGACCCGAAGAACTCGATCATCGGCGGCGCGACCCTGTGGGTCCTGAACGGCCAGAAGAACCCCGACGTCTACAAGGGCGCCGCCAAGTTTTTCACCTACCTGTCCAAGCCGGAAGTCCAGGCTGACTGGCATCAGTTCACCGGTTACCTGCCGATCACCAACGCTGCCTACGAGCTTGGCCAGAGCCAGGGTTATTACGCCAAGAACCCGGGTTCGGACATCGCCATCAAGCAGATCATGCGCGGCACCCCGAACGAAAACTCCAAGGGCGTTCGTTTCGGTAACCTCAGCCAGATCCGCGACGTGCTCGACCAGCAGATGGAAGCCGTTCTCGCCGGCAAGAAGACCGGCCAGCAGGCTCTCGACGATGGTGCCAAGCAGGGCAACGCCATCCTGCGCGAATTCGAAGCTGCAAACTCCAACTAAGCAGCTCTGAAATCTCATCAGGCCCTTCCCGGTTCAGCCGGGGAGGGCTCTTTCTTGGGTAGGTCCGATCGGGGAACGAACCAATGCAAACCAAACGCACCGTCTTTCAAAGCCGCATCCTGCCTTACGTGCTTCTGGCGCCGCAGCTGATCATCACGTTGATCTTCTTCGTCTGGCCGGCCGCCCAGGCAATCTGGCAATCCTTCCTGCGCCAGGACCCGTTCGGCCTCAAGGACACGTTTGTCTGGTTTGCCAATTACCAGCGGCTGATCGGAGACCCCGACTACCTCAATTCGCTGTTCGTGACGTTGGTCTTTTCCATCGGCGTGACGGTTCTTTCGATGGGCGTGTCGCTGCTGTTTGCCATTTGCGTCAACCGCGTCATCCGCTCGCAGCGTTTCTACACCACGCTTCTGGTCTGGCCATATGCCGTGGCACCGGCTGCATCCGGCCTGCTCTGGTGGTTCATGTTCAACCCCTCGATCGGCATCATTCCCTATCTGCTGACCTTCTTCGGCTATGACTGGAACTACCGCGTCAATCCCGGTGATGCGATGGTGCTGGTGGTAATCGCCGCCGCCTGGAAGCAGATCTCCTACAATTTCCTGTTCTTCGTCGCCGGCCTGCAATCGGTGCCGCATTCGCTGGCGGAAGCAGCCGCGATCGATGGCGCCGGCCCGGTCAAGCGCTTCTGGACCATCGTTTTCCCGCTCCTGTCGCCGACCACATTCTTTCTGGCAGTGATCAACATCACCTATGCGATGTTCGACACCTTCCCGATCATCGATGCGACGACCACCGGCGGCCCCAGCCAGTCGACCAACATCCTGGTCTACAAGGTTTATGCCGATGGTTTTGTCGGCCTCAACCTTGGCTCCTCGGCGGCCCAGTCCGTCGTGCTGATGCTGATCGTGATCCTCCTGACGGTCGTCCAGTTCCGCTGGATCGAACGCAAAGTCCAGTATTGAACGAGGTCCGTCATGGTTGAAAACCGTCCCTTCCTGAACTTCCTCACCCATCTGGTGCTGATCCTCGGCATCGCCACCGTGGTGTTTCCGGTCTATCTCGCCTTCATCGCCTCGACGCGTGGCCCGACCGAATTCATGACCGGCCTCGTGCCGCTCACCCCCGGCAGCCATATGCTCGAAAACTACACGGCGCTGCTCGGCGATGGTTCGTCACGCGCCGGCGCTCCGGCCTTCCTGCTGATGCTCGGCAACAGCCTGGTGATGGCGTTGATGGTCGCGTTCGGCAAGATTGCCATCTCGATCATCTCCGCCTTCGCCATCGTCTATTTCCGCTTCCCCGGCCGGGTCATCGCCTTCTGGGTCATCTTCATGACGCTGATGCTGCCGATCGAGGTGCGCATCCTGCCGACCTACAAGGTCGTCGCCGATCTCGGCATGCTCAATTCCTATGCCGGCCTCGTCATTCCGGTGATCGCCTCCGCCACCGCCACCTTCCTGTTCCGGCAGTTCTTCCTGACCATCCCGGAGGAGACGATGGAGGCAGCCCGTGTCGATGGTGCAGGCCCGATGAAGTTCTTCTGGGACATCCTCCTGCCGCTGTCGCGCACCAATATCGCGGCCCTCTTCATCATCATGTTCATCTACGGCTGGAACCAGTATCTCTGGCCGCTTCTGGTCACCACCGAGCCGCATTATTATACGGTCGTCATGGGCATCAAGCGGCTTTCAGCCGTACTCGACGGCGATACCCAGTGGAACCTCGTGATGACCGGCGTCATCCTGGCGGCACTCCCCCCGGTTCTGGTCATAATTTTCATGCAGCGCCTTTTCGTCAAAGGCCTTGTTGAGACGGAGAAATAACCATGGCTTCCATCGACGTCGAAAATGTCGGCAAGATCTATACCGGCGGTGTGCGCGCGGTGTCCGACATCAAGCTCAATATCGCCGACGGCGAATTCATCGTTCTCGTCGGCCCGTCCGGCTGCGGCAAGTCCACGCTTCTGCGGATGATCGCCGGCCTCGAAACGATTTCCGAGGGCGAGGTGAAGATCGGTGCCCGCGTCGTCAACAATGTCGAGCCGGCCGACCGCGACATCGCCATGGTCTTCCAGAACTATGCGCTCTACCCGCATATGACGGTGAAGCAGAACCTCGAATACGGTCTGAAGAACCGCAAGACGCCGAAAGCGGAGATCGAGGCGCGGGTCGCGGAAGCCGCCCGCATGCTCGAAATCGGCCAGTATCTGGAACGCAAGCCAAAGGCGCTTTCGGGTGGCCAGCGCCAGCGTGTTGCCATGGGCCGTGCCATCGTCCGCAAGCCGGCCGTCTTCCTGTTCGACGAGCCGCTCTCCAACCTCGACGCCAAGTTGCGCGTTTCGATGCGCGGCGAGATCAAGCGCCTGCAACGTCGTCTCGGCACCACCTCGATTTACGTCACCCACGACCAGCTGGAAGCGATGACGCTTGCCGATCGTCTTGTCGTGCTGAACGGCGGCCAGATAGAGCAGGTCGGCTCGCCGCTTGACGTTTATCACACACCGGCTTCGACCTTTGTTGCCAGCTTTATCGGTTCACCGGCGATGAACCTCGTCAAGGGGGAACTGCATGGCGACAAGCTGGCGATCGGCCCGTCGATGATCGATCTAGGCGGTTTTGCGCCGACATCAGGCGCCGTCACTGTCGGCCTGCGTGCCGAAGATATCCGCATCGTTCCGGCCGGCGAAACCGGCATGCCATTCCGGATCGAATATGCCGAGGAACTTGGTGCGCAGCGGCTTGTCCACGGCATGATCGGCGATCAGCCGGTGACTGTGGCCACATCTTCGGAAGCCGTGTTGAATGGCGAGATCCAGCTCTCCATCGAACCGGCCAAACTGCATTTCTTTGATGCGGTAACAGGCAAGCGCCTGCATACGAGAACAGCCGCGAAGGCCGCGGCGGCGGTGGCCCAGCCGGTCGGCTGAAATCGCAAGTCACGCATTTGATGACATTGGTCGGCCGGATTATTTCCGGCCGCATTGCTTTCGGGCCTATGCCATCCTAAATCAGGCGGGCTCGAATGGGGCAGCTAGTTTATCGGGGACATAACTCATGGCGCATGTTCGCAAGGTCGCAATCCAGATGGATCACATTTCCAGCATCAACATTGCTGGCGATTCCACCTTCGCAATGACCTTGGAGGCCCAATCTCGTGGTTATGAGCTTTTCCATTACACACCCGATCGTCTCAGCATGCGTGACGGCAAGGTCTTTGCAGCCGTCGAGCCGCTGCAGGTTCGCGACATCAAGGGGGATCACTTCACACTCGGTGAAAAGACCCGCATGGATCTCTCCGAAATGGATGTCGTCCTGCTCCGTCAGGACCCGCCCTTCGACATGGGTTACATCACCTCCACCCACCTTCTGGAGCGCATCCATCCGAAGACGCTTGTCGTCAATGATCCTGCCTGGGTACGCAATTCGCCGGAAAAGATCTTCGTCACCGAATTCGCCGACCTGATGCCGGCAACACTGATATCGCGTGATATCGCCGAGATCGCCGCCTTCCGCCAGGAAATGGGCGACATCATCCTGAAGCCGCTTTACGGCAATGGCGGCGCCGGTGTTTTCCATTCTACCCGCGACGACCGCAACTTCACCTCGCTGATCGAGATGTTCGGCCAGATGTACCGCGGCGAGCCCTTCATCGCCCAGGCTTATCTCCCGGCGGTGCGCAAGGGCGACAAGCGCATCCTGCTGGTCAATGGTGAACCGGTCGGGGCGATCAACCGCGTACCTGCCGAAACCGACAGCCGCTCCAACATGCATGTAGGCGGCCGTGCCGAAGCGACCGAATTGACGACGCGGGAGAAGGAAATCTGCGCCCGCATCGGGCCGGCGCTGCGTGAGCGCGGTTTCATCTTCGTCGGCATCGACGTCATTGGCGACTACATGACGGAGATCAACGTGACCTCGCCGACCGGTATCCGCGAGGTCAGGAAGTTCGGCGGTGCCGATGTCGCAAGCCTGATGTGGGATGCGATCGAAGCCAAAAACTGAGGCAGGATTGTTTGGGATACCTGAATGGGCGCCTGACAGGCGCCCTTTTTTGTTTTTGTTTGTTCGATTTTTGTTCTTGTTTAAATTCAAAAGGCATGTCAGCTTAAGGTTGTGCTGGAGAGTGGCAGGCCAAGCGGCAATGCCATCGGTCCGGACATGATGTTTGGGGGCGGGTCGCATGGTTTCACGCGTCAGTACGGTCGCATTCCACGGCATAGAAGGGGTTCCGGTCGACGTTCAGGTGATGATCGGACCGGGCAAGATCGGCATGCACATCGTCGGCCTGCCGGACAAGGCAGTGGCTGAAAGCCGCGAGCGGGTGCAGGCGGCATTGCATGCATCGGGACTTGCCGTTCCGCCGAAAAAGGTGACGGTCAATCTGGCGCCGGCTGATCTCCCCAAGGAAGGATCCCATTTCGATCTCGCCATCGCGCTTGGCCTGATGGCGGCGCTCGGCGCCATTCCGGGCGATGCCATTGCGGATCATGTGGTTATCGGCGAATTGAACCTCGATGGCACGCTGGCCGCTGTTTCCGGCGCCCTTCCGGCAGCGATCAGCGCCAATGTTCTTGGTAAGGGCCTGATCTGCCCGGCCGATAGTGGGCCGGAGGCGGCTTGGGCAGGACCCGATGTCGATATCATCGCGCCGCGCAGCCTGATCGCACTTGCCAATCACTTCCGCGGCACGCAGGTCATTTCGCGGCCAAATCCGGCTATCCGTGCGCTACCGGCCAATCTGCCGGATCTGGCTGAGATCAAGGGCCAGGAAAGCGCCAAGCGGGCTCTGGAGGTTGCCGCTGCCGGTGGGCATAATCTCCTGATGGTCGGGCCGCCGGGTTCGGGAAAATCCATGCTGGCCGCCCGTCTGCCCTCCATTCTGCCGCCTTTGTCCGCCGCCGAGCTGCTCGAAGTTTCGATGATCCATTCGATTGCCGGGCAATTGTCGGGCGGCAAGCTGTCCGACCGGCGGCCCTATCGCACGCCCCATCATTCGGCGACCATGGCCGCATTGGTCGGTGGCGGCTTCAGGGCAAAACCGGGCGAGGCGTCGCTTGCCCATCACGGTGTTCTCTTCCTCGATGAGTTTCCGGAATTTTCGCCGCAGGTTCTCGATGCGCTTCGCCAGCCGCTGGAAACGGGCGAATGCGTCATCGCCCGCGCCAATCATCGGATCTCCTATCCGGCCTGCATCCAGCTCGTTGCGGCGATGAACCCCTGCCGCTGCGGCATGGCCGGGGAGCCCGGCCATGCCTGCGCTCGGGGACTGCGCTGTGCCGCCGACTATCAGGGCCGTATTTCTGCACCACTGATGGATCGGATCGATATCCGCATCGACGTGCCGGCGGTCTCGGCCGCGGATCTGATCCGCCCGGCCCCGGCGGAAAGCAGCGCGGATGTGGCGAAACGAGTGCTTGCGGCAAGGGAATTGCAACGGGATCGTTACGAAGGCCACGGCATGCGATCGGCTTTCACCAACGCCCGTTGCTCCACCTCGATGATCGAAAAATTTGCCGAGCCCGATCCACCAGGTTTGCAATTGCTACGCGATGCCGCCGAAAAGCTGAAATTTTCGGCCCGGGGTTATCATCGTGTGCTGAAGGTCGCGCGCACGCTTGCCGACCTCGACGGCAAGCCGACCGTCGGCCGCCTGCATTTGGCCGAGGCGATTTCCTACCGCATGGCCAGCGAAAGGCTGGCCATGGCGGCGGCGTGACGGGGGAAATTTACTCTCCCAGGCCGTCGAACAATGCGGTCGAGAGATAACGCTCGGCAAATGAGGGAATGATGACGACAATCGTCTTGCCGGCGTTTTCTGGCCGGCTGCCCACCTCGATCGCAGCCTTGAGTGCTGCGCCGGAGGAAATGCCGACCGGCACGCCTTCCAGTCGTGCCACATGGCGGGCGGTCTCCAGCGCATCGCTGCTGGCGACCGTGACGATCTCGTCGTAGACATGGGTGTCGAGGATCTTTGGGGCAAAACCGGCACCGATGCCCTGGATCTTGTGCGGGCCGGGCTCGCCACCGGAAAGAACCGGAGATTCCTTCGGCTCGACGGCGATGACCTTCAGGCCAGGTTTGCGGGCTTTCAACACCTGGCCGACGCCTGTAATCGTGCCGCCGGTACCGATGCCGGCAATGAAGATATCGACCTTGCCGTCGGTATCGTTCCAGATCTCCTCCGCCGTCGTCTTGCGATGGATTTCCGGGTTGGCCGGATTTTCGAACTGCTGCGGAATGATTGCGTCGGGCAGTGTGGCGGCAAGCTCCTCTGCCTTGGCAATCGCACCCTTCATGCCTTTGGGGCCTTCCGTCAGCACCAGTTCTGCGCCAAGCAGCGCCAGCATCTTGCGGCGTTCGACCGACATGGTTTCCGGCATGGTGAGGATCAGCTTGTAACCCTTTGCGGCCGCTGCAAAGGCCAGCGCAATGCCGGTATTTCCGGATGTCGGCTCGATCAGCGTTGTTTTGCCCGGTGCGATCTTGCCCTGTGCTTCCAGGCTTTCGATCATCGCCACGCCGATACGGTCCTTGACCGAGGCGATCGGGTTGAAAAATTCGAGCTTGGCCAGAATATTGGCCTTCACCCCATATTCGCTCGCCAGCTTGTCAAGCCTGACGATCGGCGTGTCGCCGGTGGTTTCCGTGATCGAGGAATAAATGCGGCCACGGCCCGGCTTCTTCTCCGACATTGTCGTCTCTCCATTTGATACGTGATCAGAAAATAGAGTTCGACCGGGCGGGATGCGAGGGCGGTTTTGTCGTATAGCATCGAAAAGGCGCGAAAAAACCACCTCGTTCACGCGGGTTCGAAGCAATTATATGTTGTCGGCAGCGGATAATTGATAGCTGTCAGGACGGCGTGAAAGCTTCGACCGGTAAGCCTAAACGCCCGTAGAGCCGAAGCCGCCGGTACCGCGGATCGTTTCCGTCGTCTCGCTCATTTCGGCAACCCGCACCTGTGTCACCGGCGCGATTACCATCTGGGCAATCCGCATGCCGCGGGTGATGACGAAATCCTCTTCGGCAAGGTTGATCAGCAGCACCTTCACCTCGCCGCGATAATCGCTGTCGATCGTGCCGGGCGTGTTGAGACAGGTAATGCCGTTCTTGAAGGCGAGGCCGGAGCGTGGCCGGATTTGTGCCTCGAAACCCTGCGGCACCTCGAAGATGAAACCGGTCGGCACCAATGCGCGCTTTCCCGGAGCGATCGTAAGTGCTTCGCCATCGCCCAAGGCCGCACGTAGATCCATGCCGGCAGCGCCTGCCGTCTCGTAAGCGGGCAGTTCCAGCCCGTCGCCGTGCGGCAGCCGGATGAGATTGAGCATGGGCGAGGTGGGGGCGTGAGCGTTCATCCGCTCATTAGCCTGTCGAGACCATTGACGGTCAAACACGAATTGAAAGTTATCCACTAAGTCGTTAGATACGCGGCAACTTGAAGGATTGTTGCTGACATGGCCGAAACACTGGCAGAAGCGGTTTCCCGCCGCCGTACATTTGCGATCATCGCCCACCCTGACGCGGGTAAAACGACGCTCACCGAAAAGCTGCTTCTGTTCGGCGGTGCCATCCAGCTCGCCGGCGAGGTCAAGGCCAAGAAGGATCGTATCCAGACGCGCTCCGACTGGATGAAGATCGAGCGCGAGCGCGGCATCTCTGTCGTCACTTCGGTGATGACCTTCGAATATGACGACAAGGTCTTCAACATCCTCGATACACCCGGCCACGAAGACTTCGCGGACGATACCTATCGCACGCTGACGGCGGTTGATGCGGCCATCATGGTCATCGATGCTGCCAAAGGCATCGAGCCGCGGACGCTGAAGCTGTTCGAAGTGTGCCGCATGCGCGACATCCCGATCATCACCTTCATCAACAAGATGGACCGTGAAAGCCGCGATATCTTCGAAATTCTCGACGAGGTCGAAGAAAAGCTGGCGCTGGATACGGCTCCGATCACCTGGCCGATCGGCCGCTCCAAGAGCTTCTGCGGTTCCTATCACCTTGCCGGAAACCGGGTGCGCGGGTCTGACAAGGAAGATGCGATTGTGGTCAACGGCCCGCAGGCCGTGGCAGATCGCCTTCCGGAAAATGAACGTGCGGCGTTCATTGAAGAGGTCGATCTCGCCAAGGAGGCTTGCCGCCCGTTTGATCGCGAGGCTTTTCTGGAAGGCCATATGACGCCGGTATTTTTCGGCTCGGCGCTGCGCAACCTGGGTGTCCGCGACCTGATCAACGCGCTTGCCGATTTCGCCCCGCCGCCCCGCGATCAGGTGGCTGACACACGCACCGTCCATGCGGCCGAAGACAAGATGACCGCCTTCGTCTTCAAGATCCAGGCGAACATGGACCCGAACCACCGCGACCGCATCGCCTTTGCCCGCATCTGCTCCGGCAAGCTGGAGCGAGGCATGAAGGCAAGGCTTGCCCGCACCGGCAAGCAGATGGGCCTCACCGCGCCGCAATTCTTCTTCGCTTCGCAGCGCCATATCGCCGATACCGCCTATGCAGGTGATGTCGTGGGCATTCCGAACCACGGAACGCTCCGGATCGGCGATACGCTGACAGAAGGCGAAAACCTCGTGTTTCAGGGCGTTCCGAACTTTTCGCCGGAAATCCTGCGCCGCGTGCGGCTGGAAGATGCGATGAAGGCGAAGAAGCTGAAGGAAGCCCTGCAGCAGATGGCGGAAGAAGGCGTCGTTCAGCTATTTTCGCCGGAAGATGGTTCGCCGGCAATCGTCGGCGTCGTCGGGGCACTGCAGCTCGACGTGTTGAAGGAACGGCTTTCGGCGGAATATACGCTGCCTGTCTCTTTCGAAATGTCGCGTTTCTCCGTCTGCCGCTGGATTTCGTCGGATCAACCGGCGGATCTGGAGAAATTCCTCACCCTCAAACGCGGCGATATCGCCCGCGACCTCGACGGCGATCCGGTTTTCCTGGCGCAGGACGCCTTTTCGCTGCGTTACGAGGCTGAGCGCTTCCCGTCGATAAAAATGGTCGCCATCAAGGAATATCACGTCGCCAAGGCGGCGTGATATTACCGGCCTTAATCGAGCTTCAGTTCGACGCGTCCGCTTGTCAGATCGGAGATCAGTCGAGAGACCGATCCCAGCTCGGCCTCGGGTACGCGAAGAACGACGTCTGCACCTGTCGGCGTAAACTGCTCTTCGGCGATGATGAGGTCTGTAACCGATAAGAGCCTCGCTTTGACGCGGGCGAGATCGGAAAATTCAAGCCGTACGATACCCTGCAGGAAAGGCTTCACCTCGACCATCGGTGCAGCGCTGAGGCAGGCCGCGGCCGTGCCGCCATAAGCGCGCACAAGGCCGCCGCTGCCAAGCAATATGCCGCCGAACCAGCGGGTGACGATGACGACGGCCTGGTCCAGTGACTGGCCGTCGATTGCGGCGAGGATCGGCTTTCCCGCCTTGCCGCTCGGCTCGCCGTCATCGGAAAATCGATAGGCGCTGCCGATCCGCCAGGCCCAGCAATTGTGGTTTGCCTCGGCATGGCGGTGTGCGGTGATGGCCGCCTTTGCTTCCTCCTCCGTCGAGACGGGAAGCGCCACGGCAATAAAACGGCTCTTTTTGACGATCTGCTCGAATGTAGCCGGTTGCTCTAGCTGGAACATGGCAGAGCATTATCGCCCAGACCTCGGGAATGGAAGTGGCAAGTCCCTTATCCATGGACCGGCGATCTTGAAAGGAAGCGATCCTGCCAAACAGACAAATGTCTCGTCGTGGAAATCCGGCATATTCCAGCAGATATCTCGCCATGCAATAGTAGCCCCTGATCCATTGGGAGGTTCAATCGTGCTGAAATTGGTTGGCGCCGTTACGTTTATGTTTCTGGTCGCCTTTTCGGGTTGCGCCCTGGCGCGGACATTCACCGATGCCGGCGGCCGCACGGTCGAAATACCCGATCATGTCACCCGCGTGCTGACTGCCGGGCCGCCTGCTTCTGTTCTGGTCTATGTTCTGGCACCGGAAAAGCTGACCGGATGGGTGCGTGAACCGAGCGTGCAGGAGAAGGAGTTTCTGGTTCCGTCCGTCCGCGGCCTGCCGACTTACGGCCGGCTGACCGGGCAAGGGGGCACCGCCAATATGGAGGCGGTGATCGCCGCCAGACCGGATCTGATCATCGATGTCGGCACCGTCAATCCGACCTATATCTCGCTAGCCGACAAGGTGCAGCAGCAGACCGGCATTCCTTACGTGCTGATCGACGGCCGCTTTGCCAGGACGCCGGAAACTTTGAGGCAGGTCGGTGAATTGCTCGGCGTATCGCCGCGCGCCGGTGAACTGGCGGCCTATGCCGAAACCACACTGAAAACATTGAAGGACGGTCTCGACAAGGTGCCGGCCGGTGAACGACCGAAAGTCTATTACGGTCGCGGCCCGGAAGGGCTGGAGACGGGGCTTGCCGGTTCCATCAACACCGAAATTCTGGACGTGGCCGGGGCGGTCAATGTCGCGGCGGCAGGCGGAAAGGGCGGGCTGACCAATGTCTCGCTGGAACAGGTGCTCGGCTGGAATCCGGACGTCGTTCTTGCCGCCAGCCCGAAATTCGCCGCAGCCGTCAAGGCTGATCCGAACTGGGCAAGCGTGATTGCGGTCAAGGAAGGCAAGGTTTTTGCGGCCCCATCGCTGCCCTTCGGCTGGTTCGATTCCCCACCGGGCATCAACCGCCTGATTGGCATCCGCTGGCTGGAAGCGCTGCTATACCCGAAAGGCTTCGATGTCGACCTGAGGGCTGATGCAAAGCAGTTCTTCAAACTTTTCTATCAGGTCGACGTGTCGGATGCGCAGATCGACACGCTCCTGACGGGTGCGATGTCAAAACCCTGATGCAACATGCAGCCGACCCCGACCGCAGGAATTGGAAGCTGGTTGCAATCGGCACGGCCTGTCTCGTGTTGCTGGCGATTGTGTCTATGGCGATCGGCAAATATTCAGTCCCACCCTCGACTATCCTGCGGGTATTGCTGGGCGGTCTGACCGGCGGGAACGCGGACGTCGATCCGATCCAGCAGACGGTGATCTGGAACGTGCGCCTGCCGCGTGTCGCGGCGGGCCTGCTGATCGGTGCAGCCCTTGCGGCAGCCGGTGCCACCTATCAGGGCCTGTTCCGCAATCCTCTCGTCTCGCCCGACATTCTCGGCGTTTCTGCCGGAGCAAGCCTCGGCGCGGTGCTGGCCATTTTCCTCAAGCTGCCGGTGCCGGTGATCCAGGCAATGGGCTTTTGCGGCGGGCTTCTGGCGGTTGGCGCGGTTTATGCCGTGGGGGCCGCGGTGCGCGGTCGCGATCCGGCGTTGACACTGGTTCTCGCCGGCGTGGCGATCGGCGCCGTCGTCGGTGCCGGCATTTCGCTGATAAAGATTGTCGCCGACCCCTACGATCAGCTTCCTGCCATCACCTATTGGCTGCTTGGCAGCCTTTCCGCCGTCTCCCGCACCGATGTCGCCTCGATCCTGCCGGCGATGATCCTCGGTCTTTTGCCGCTCATCCTGTTGCGCTGGCGCATGAACGTGATGACGCTCGGGGACGAGGAGGCGCAGACGCTCGGCCTCGACACACGCATGACCCGTCTTGCCCTGATTGCCGGCGCCACGTTGATCACCGCCGCCTCTGTGTCGATTGCCGGCATTGTCGGTTGGGTCGGCCTTGTTATCCCACATATCGCGCGTCTGCTGGTCGGTCCGGATTTCCGCCGCCTGCTGCCGGCGTCGATCATGCTTGGTGCGGGTTATATGCTGGTCGTGGACACCCTGGCACGCAGCATCGCGCTCACCGAGATCCCGCTTGGAATACTGACTGCCGTGGTCGGGGCTCCTTTTTTCCTTTGGCTGCTTGCGTCCGCAAAACGGGGCTGGTCCTGATGCTGGAATTGCGCGATCTCGCCTTTGGTTATGGCGCCCGCACTGTTGGCCACGGTGTTAGTCTGACGCTTCGTCCAGGTGAAATTCTGGCGCTGCTCGGTCCGAACGGTGCCGGCAAGACAACGCTGTTCAAGACCATGCTCGGCCTGTTGCCGCCGCAGCAGGGATCCGTCCTGTTCGACGGCGTAAGGCTCGACGAATTGACGCGGTCGCAGCGGGCAACAAAGTTCGCCTATGTTCCCCAGGCGCATGCAGCCCTGTTTCCCTTCACTGTGCTCGATGTGGTGCTGATGGGACGCGCAGCTCACGTGGCGCCTTTCTCTGCGCCAGGACGAAGGGATCGCGAGATAGCCACAGCAGCGCTAGACAGATTTGGCATGACGCATCTGTCGCAGCGGCCTTATACCGAGGTTTCAGGCGGCGAGCGGCAGATGGCGCTGATAGCGCGGGCGCTGGCGCAGGAGCCCAAGGTGCTGGTGATGGACGAGCCCACTGCCAGCCTCGACTATGGCAACCAGATGCGGGTGCTGTCGCATGTCCGCAAGCTGGCGCAGGAAGGCATGGCAATCGTGCTGTCCACCCATAACCCCGATCACGTCTTCATGGTCGCCGACCGCGTTGCCCTGTTGCATGAGGGCGTTCTGGCCGGATTTGGAAAGCCGACGGAAGTTTTGACGGCACAGCGGGTAAAGCAGCTTTATGATATCGACGTGGTTATGGGCGTGCTGCCGGGTGGCAGTTTCCAGCTCTGTTCGCCGCGTCTCGACACGGGAGATTGAAAATGGTGCGTGAAAACGAAATCCGCGAGAACGAGTTGCAGGTCGCAGCCCCCGCACCGACCGATGCCGGGCTGACCTTTATCGGCCGGATCTCGACACCCTGGACATCCCGCCTGGAAACACCGCGTCAGGGCCGCCATGACGGACCGCTCTGCCGCATCGAGATTTATGAGCCCTGGGTTCCCGCACTTGCAGGCGTCGAAGCGTTCGAAAGGCTGGAAATCCTCTACTGGCTGCACCAGTCGCGCCGCGATCTTGTTCTGCAGAGCCCCGCCAGCAACGGCAAGGTGCACGGCACCTTTTCGCTTCGCTCGCCGGTGCGGCCGAACCCGATCGGCACCTCCATTGTCAAGCTGGAAGGCGTTGAGGGTAATGTGCTTCTGGTGCGTGGCCTCGATTGCCTTGACGGTACGCCGCTCCTCGACCTCAAGCCGGACCGCATTTTGTTCAAGCCGATCGCACCGCCGCAAAAGGGTGATTTCGAGACGGATGAGACTATCGCGACGGCACATTATTGCCAAAAGGCTGGGGCGTAATCCGGCCCGAACGGCTCCTGCGCTGATACCGATCATGTTTCCGCCGGAAACTTGCTGCCAGCAGTCGGAAGCCCTGTCGCATTTACAACCTCTCGTCTGTTGAACGTTGCGCCTTCGTGATCCCCTCTGCCGGGGTGGCACATACTGGCCATTTCCGCGTTTCGCGGAACGTCATTCACATTTCAGGAGCAATCAAATGATTGAAGCCATTTTTGCCTTCCGCGCCAGGCCGGGCAAGGAAGACCAGCTTCGTGAGGCAACGCTTGCCATCGTCGAGCCGACAAGGGCTGAGGAGGGCTGCGTCCAGTTCGTCGTGCATGAGGATATCGATGCACCGGGAACATTCTTCATTCGTGAAAGCTGGCGGGATCAGGCCGCGCTCGACGCACATTTCGCCCAGCCATACCTTCAGGCGCTTGTCGAGATCCACAAGGAGATCCTTGCCGAGCCGCTGAAACAATACAATCTCAAGGTCTACGCGTAAAAGCAGCAAACCCACCTGAGAGGCGGAGCCGTCTCCGCCCCTCAACTGGTATTGGCTGGCAATCAGTCGATGGCGACCATCACGTCGGATGCCTTGATCACCGCATAGGCATCGCTCCCGACGGCGAGAGCGAGCTCGTCCACGGCTTCGTTGGTGATCGACGATGTGACGACTAGGCCGTTGCCGAGATCGATGCGGACATGTGCCGTCGTGGCACCCTTCGTCACCTCGATGACCTTGCCCTTGAAACGGTTGCGTGCGCTGATTTTCATAAGATCTCCTCAGGTCATGATTACAGCACAATACGCGATACGCGTTCTTTCAACACCCCCGTGACGTTACTCCGTCGTGAGGTCGTTGAGAAAATCGTCACACCAGCGGTTGATGTCATATTCGAGGAGATGGTTCATCATCTTCTCCCAGCGTTGCTTGCGCTCATCGAGAGACATGGTGAGCCCGCGGGCAATCGCATGCGCCGTGCCTTCGATGTCATATGGGTTGACCAGCAGCGCGCCGGAAAGCTCGCGCGCGGCACCTGCAAATCGCGAGAGAACAAGCACGCCGGGATCTTCCGGGTCCTGCGCTGCGACATATTCCTTGGCGACAAGGTTCATGCCGTCGCGCAGTGGCGTGACGAGTCCGATCTTTGCCAGACGGTAAAGACCGGCAAGCAGCGGCCGCGGCACCGAGCGGTTGACGTAGCGGATCGGCGTCCAGTCGACCTGTCCCAGTGCGCCGTTGACGCGGCCTGCCTGTTCGGCGACGGTTCGCTGCATCTGTTCGTATTCGGGCACTTCCGAGCGGGACTTCGGTGTGACCTGCAGATAGGTCACCTTGTTCTGATATCCCGGGTTCAAACGCACGAACTGCTCGAACGCATCGATACGCTGGGTGATGCCCTTGGAATAATCGAGCCGGTCGACGCCGATGATCAGGTCGCGGCCCTCGATGCTTTCCTTTGCCTTTTTCACCATCGTATTGCGTGAGGCCTTCACCGCATATTTGGCGAAAGCTTCGGTTTCGATCGAGATCGGATAGGCGCCGCCCTTGAAGGTCCGGCCATACGTCGAGAACTTCTTGCCGCCCTCAAGCCGCTCGCCGATGCCTTCGCGCACCAGTCCGCCACCGAAATTGTCTAGATCGAAATCGGTGTGGAAACCAACGAGATCATATTGCGACAACCCGCGCATGATCTGCTCGTGAACGGGCATGGCAAACAATACGTCTGCCGGCGGCCACGGGATATGCAGGAAGAAACCGATCTTGTTCTTGAAACCCATCTGCCGAAGCTCGGCGGCCAGCGGGATCAGATGATAGTCATGCACCCAGATGATATCATCTTCTTTGAGAAGCGGCGCCAGCTTGTGGGCGAAGAAGCGGTTGACGCGGAAGTAACCGGCCATTTCCTTGCGGCCGTATTCGGCGAGATCCAGCCGGTAGTGGCAGATCGGCCATAAAACCCGGTTGGCAAAACCGTGGTAATATTCCTCGACATCGGTATCGGTCAGATCGGTCAGGGCATAGGTGATGTTGCCGTGTTCGAGAATATCCAGCTTTTCCGGCTCGCGCTCGCCGCTGGAATTGCCGGACCAGCCCATCCAGATGCCGCCGCGCTCTTCAAGCGCTGCCTGTAATGCAACGGCAAGCCCGCCGGCCGGTGCATCACCCGCCTTTTTCGGAACGGTGACACGGTTCGAAACGACCACAAGTCGGCTCAAGGCAAATTCCTTTCAAGAATAAAATAAATGTCGGCCGGGCACATCAGCGCGCGAGGCCGGCCAGAATGTCACGAAGTGTGGCGGCGGAAGAAAGCAGCATCGCCGCCTGTGTCGGCGTACCGTCAGGCAATGTGCGTTCGCCGATCCGCACCGAGTGGCCGCCAAGCGCATTGGCGGCCGCAAACATCGCCTCGTCCGTCAGGTCGTCGCCGATCGCAACCGGCAACCGGCCGGCAAATGGCGCTGCCGCGAGATAGGCGCGCAATGCCTCCCCCTTGCTGGCGCGGGCCGGTCGAAGCTCTATCACCATCTTGCCGCGCTGCAGGGTGAACGCGTCACCCGCTTCGCCGGCCGCGTCTTCCATCAACGCTTCAAGATCCGCCTGCCGCTCCGGTGCCTGGCGATAATGGGCGCCGACCGCCGCCCCCTTGTCTTCGATCAGAACACCCGGCCATTGGGCAGTCTCGGCGAAAAGACGTGCCTTCAGCACCTCGAACTGGGGTGTTACCTCCACCCGGTCGATTGTGCCGTCCGCCATGCGCTGCTCCGCCCCGTGCAGTCCGGCGATCGGAAAACGGTAGGGCGCAAAAAGTCTGTCCGCATAGGGCAGGGCGCGGCCTGTAACGAGCGCCAGTGCGCCGCGCAGTTTTTGCGACAGGCTGTCGAGGTCGGCTGGAAGCCCTTCCGGCACGACAATCCCGTCCGGCGTGGCGGCCAGGTCGATCAACGTCCCGTCGATATCGAGAAACAGCGCCCAGCGATCAAAATCCCTGAGCAGATCCAAAAGTCCGTTTTCGGACGGCGAGGCATCGGCCGAAGTAACGGCGGACCTGGACTGTGTTTGCTGCGACATGGATAGCTATCTAGGCCTCGAGCCCGATGCGGCAACCCTTCATGCCATGGAATGGCCGCAAATGGGTCCGTCTGTACGGTATCGTCCGAATGGATGATGGCAGCCAAGATTCTTAATGTGCGTTGCAAAACGTGATCTCTTCGCAGTCGCAAAAATGTCACGAATACTGGTAGCTTAATCCTTCATTAGGCGAATGAATCGACCCTTTGCTTGAAGTGCGGCTTATTCGCTGCCGAAACAGACCGGAGTGACAGGACCAATGTGCCGTTGGGCAGCCTATAGAGGCGAACCGCTTTATCTCGAAGAGCTTGTTTCATCGCCGGCGCATTCCCTGATCGAGCAATCCCATTGCGCCACGCGCGCCAAGACAGCCACCAATGGCGATGGTTTCGGTGTCGCCTGGTATGGCGACAGGCCAGAGCCCGGCCGCTACCGCGATGTCCTGCCAGCCTGGTCCGACTGCAATTTGAGAAGCCTGGCGCGGCAGATCCGCTCGCCTCTGTTTCTCGCCCATGTTCGAGCCGCCACGACGGGCGCCACCCGTCGCGACAACTGTCATCCTTTCGTCCATGGCCGCTGGTCCTTCATGCACAATGGCCAGATCGCCAATTTCGACCGCATCCGCCGCGGCATGGAGAGCCTGCTCTCCGACGAACTGTTCAGCGCCCGCACCGGCACGACCGACAGCGAGATGATCTTCCTGCTTGCCCTGCAATTCGGTCTCGACGTCGATCCGCTCGGTGCGATGGAAAAGGCGGTCGCTACCGTAGAGGCATTGTCGATGGAAAAATCAGGCGAGGCGCTGGTGCGCTTCACATCCTGTTTCTCCGATGGCGAACAGCTTTATGCCGTGCGTTACGCCACCGACCACAAGCCGCCGACGTTGTATGCTGCCCCCATGGGCGGTTCGGCCGGTGCGCGCAGCGGTTATTGCCTCGTCTCCGAACCCTTGAACGACGAGGCCGATACCTGGGTGGAGATCCCCGATGGCAGCGCCGTAAAAGTCTGTCCGGATGGCATGCAGGCGCTGTTGTTCCAGCCAAAACTGTTTGCCGAAGCAGCCTGACCTTCAGGCAATCGGAAGCACGATCCCGAGTTCCTGCCGCAGTTTCTTCGTCAAGCCTGCAGCCACCAGTTCATAGGAACGGGTGAGGTAATACGCGACCTCTTCCTGAGATAGCGGCAAAAGGGCACGTATTTCCATCCATTTGCGCTTGGCAAAATAACGTGCCTGGTCGATCCCTTCGAGCGCCGTCAGGATCTCGAAACTTTCTTCCGTGCATTTCACTACGATCGAGGCATCGTCTCCCTCATGGAGGAGCGTGAACACCTTGTTCCCCACCTTGGCGACATGCGAATCCCATTGGTCGACGAAGGATGTTCCGGGCAGGCTCAGAACAAGACCGTCGAAACCCTTTCGATCAAACGGGTTCATGGACATTCTCCGGCGTCAGGATGTGATCGTGGCAGCGATCAGCGCCGCCAGCTTTTCGGCAACGTCTTCTTTCGTCATGTCCGGCCATTCGTCGATCCTGCCGGCCGAGATGATCTTGACCCGGTTATGATCACCCCCCATCACGCCGGTTTCCGGCGAAACATCGTTGGCGACGATCAGGTCGGCTCCCTTGCGTTCCAGCTTGGCGCGGCCGTTGGTTTCGACATTTTCGGTTTCCGCCGCAAAGCCCACGACCAGCTTCGGCCGTTTCACATGATGACCAACAGTTTTCAGAATGTCCGGGTTTTCTGCCAATTGTAGCGGGGCAGGGGCCTCACCCGGCCGTTTCTTGATCTTCTGCCCGGCCGATGCCGCAACCCGCCAGTCAGCAACCGCGGCCACCATGACGGCGATATCGGCTGGCAGCCTGGCCATCACCGCTTCCAGCATCTCGTCTGCCCGCTCCACATGCACGACCGTGACACCGGCGGGGTCGGGGATCGTCACTGGACCAGAAACGAGCGTGACCTCGGCCCCGAGCTTGGCGAGAGCAGCGGCGATCGCATGTCCCTGCTTGCCCGAGGAACGGTTGGCGATATAGCGCACCGGGTCGATAGGCTCATGCGTCGGCCCCGAGGTGACGATCGCGCTGCGTCCCTTGAGTGGCTTTGCCCCGCCATCAAGCATCTCGATCACGGAGGCAACGATCTGCAACGGTTCGGCCATCCGGCCGACGCCCGCCTCGTTGCTTTCCGCCATCTCGCCGGCCACCGGGCCGATAAAAGTGATGCCGTCGCCCGCAAGCGTTGCGACATTGCGTTTCGTTGGCGCAGCGGCCCACATTTTCGGGTTCATCGCCGGTGCAAGCAGGACCGGGCGATCGGTGGCGAGCAGCACTGCACTCGCCAGATCGTCGGCAAGCCCGCTCGCCATCTTCGCCATCAGGTTGGCGGTTGCCGGCGCCACGACGATAAGATCGCACTCGCGCGCCAGCCGGATATGGCCGACATCCTGCTCGTCCTCGCGGGAAAAAAGATCCGTATAGACATGACTGGCCGACAGCGCGCCGACGGCAAGCGGTGTGATAAATTCCTGCGCCGCTTTCGTCATCACCGGCCGCACCTCGGCGCCGCGCTCGCGCAGGCGACGGATCAGGTCGAGGCTTTTATAGGCCGCGATCCCGCCGGAGATGATAAGGAGAATGCGCTTGCCGTTCAGTTCCATGATCTTGCCTGGTTGTCGGGCCTGCTTGCCGGGCCTGCCTGCCGATTGGCCGGAAGCTAAGGTTTTGACCTTCAACTTGCAATCGTCTTATCCGTCGCGTGGTGAACAGGTTCCCGCATCGCTTGATCGGCGCGCGGCCCTGCGTTACCAATCGGCGATGGCCGGATGCGGCCAGCCGCCCGCGGCACGTTCGCCATGGTGAATGCATCCACCCGACCTTCATCCTCGCCATCCGGACAATGATGACGAACGGATCAGCAATGCGGGGCCTGATCGACCTTTTCGTCCATTGAAAGGATGCCCACATGCGCGATTTTCGCGACGCCAAACTGATGGCGAAGAGCCTCAAGGCCGCCCTTGCCGAACAGGATATCGATCTTCCCCACAGCAAGGCACTGGAAATGGTCGCCGCCCAGTTCGGTTATGACGACTGGAACGTGCTGTCCGCTAAGATCGAGGCCGCCACACCGGCAGAAAAGCGTCGGGAGTCGATCACGATCCAGCCCGCCATCCCGATCTTCCGCATCTTTGATGTAACGAAGGCGATGGAGTTCTATCGGGATTTTCTTGGGTTTTCGGTTGATTGGGAACACCGGTTTGCACCGACCGCGCCGCTCTATTGCCAGATGTCGCGCAGCGGCATGCTGATCCATCTGTCCGAACATGCAGGTGATGCCTCTCCGGGCGCCCGCGTCTTCGTACCCATGTCGGGAGCGGAAGCCTTCCAGAAGGAACTGATCGGCAAAAATTATCCCTATATGCGGCCGGGACTTGAACAGGCGGATTGGGGCTTGGAAGTGACCGTTATCGATCCGTTCAGCAACCGCATCACCTTCTGTGAGCGCGAGATTAAGGCCTAGCCACACAAGGCCTATAGCAGGCCGAACAGATTGAGTGTGATCGGCGATCGCTGTCCCTTCATCACGGCGATCCCAAGCCGCGCCATCAGCGGCGGACCTTCAATCGGACGAAAGACGGCGCCGTCGATCTCGATCTTGGCCAGCGATTTCGGCACGATCGACACACCGAGCCCGGCTGCAACGAGGTTGACGACCGATGGGATCTGCGGCGCCTCCTGCGTTACGTTCAGCTCGAAACCGGCTTCCTTGCAGGCCCGCTGGATATCCGTATAGAGGCTGAGACCCATATTGCGCGGGAAGATGATGAACGGCTCGCCGGCAAGGCTTGCCAGCTTCACGCGGCTTTGTGCCGCAAGCGGATGGCCGGCCGGAAGTGCCACCAGCAAAGGTTCGTCTGCCATGCGCTTGATGCGCACACCCGCCGGATCGTCGACGGGAGGCCTGATGAAGGCGGCATCAAGCTCGCCGCGCATCAGCTTTTCCATCAGCAGGTTGCTGTTCATTTCGATCAGCGACAAAGCCACTTCCGGCCACCGCGCTCGAAACTGGCGGATCACACCCGTCACGGCCGGATTGAATGTGGCCGACGCGGTAAAGCCCAGTGCCAGCCGCCCCGTTTCACCGCGTGCCGCCCGTTGTGCGGCAAGTTTTGCCCGATCCGCCGCCGCAAGCGTGATCCTCGCCTCTGCCAGGAATGCGGCACCCGATGCAGTCAGTTCCGCCCCATGCGGTACTCGGTGAAACAGCGGCGAACCGATCTCGTTTTCGAGATCGCGGATCTGCTGGCTGAGCGGTGGTTGGCCGATGCCAAGCTTTGCGGCGGCGCGTGTAAAATTCATCTCGTCCGCCACGGCCACGAAATAACGAAGATGTCTTAGCTCCATATGTGAAACCTATCACAAACGCATCTTCCATATATTGGACACATAGGCGCAGTCTGGCTAGATTGAAGTCATCGCAACACCGCGCCGGTTATCCGCGAAAGCGACGCTGCGAGATTCGAAAATTGGTATGTCCTGCCGTTCTGAAAGCCGATCGAGGCTGTCGGGCAGGACATGCTGCAAAGGTCTCTTTCCCATGCCCTCCGCCGCCGTCAGCCAGTCACTCGATCCCGAAATCATCCTCGTCCAGCCGCTCGAAGCCGAGCCGCCAGCAGATCCTCCCAAGCTTTACCTGACGCGCGGCTCTGCCGGTTATCGCAAGGCAAGCCTTGCCCTTTTCCTCTCCGGTTATTCGACATTCGCGCTGCTCTATTGCGTGCAGCCTTTGATGCCGATCTTCTCGCAGGAATTCGGCGTCAGCCCGGCCATCAGCTCGCTGTCGCTGTCGCTTTCCACCGGCCTGCTTGCCTTGGCGATCTTCTGCGCAGCGGCGATATCTGAGCGTTTCGGTCGCCGCAGCCTGATGGTCTGCTCGCTGACGGGTGCTTCGCTCTGCACGCTCGCCTGCGCCGTCATGCCCGGCTGGACGCTCATTCTCGCCATCCGCGCGCTGGAGGGGCTGCTTCTCGGCGGCGTGCCGGCCGTTGCCATGGCCTATCTGTCGGAAGAGATCGATCCGAAGGGCATCGGCGCCGCCATGGGCCTCTATATCGCCGGCAATGCGCTCGGCGGCATGTCGGGCCGTGTTTTCACCGGCATTCTGGCGGAATTCCTGTCCTGGCGTGTAGCACTGGGCGTCATCGGTGTCTTCGGCATCGCCGCCGCCATCGGCTTCTTCACCCTGTTGCCGCCGTCGCGCAACTTCAAGCCGCGCCGCTCCAATGCCAGCTATCACATCTCGGCCTGGCTCGGTCATCTTAACCAGACTGCATTGGCATTGCTGTTCGTCATCGGTTTCCTGCTGATGGGCTCCTTCGTGACGATCTACAATTATGCCGGCTTCCGGCTGGTCGCTGCTCCCTATAACCTAAACCAGACCGAACTTGGCCTGATCTTCACCGCCTATCTCTTCGGTGTCGGTTCCTCCTGGGTCGGCGGTACGCTGAGCGATCGTTTCGGCCGCTATCCCGTAATGATGGCGGGCATAATCCTGATGTTTACCGGTGTCCTGACCACATTGGCCGCCCCGCTTCCCCTTGTCATCGTCGGTATCGCCATGCTGACGGCAGGCTTTTTCATGGCCCATGCGGTGGCAAGCGCACTGATCGGGCGCCTGGCGCGAGGTAACAAAGGTCATGCCTCGGCGCTCTATTTGCTGGCCTATTACCTTGGCTCAAGCATTGCCGGTTCCGTCGGCGGCAAGTTCTGGAGCGCCGGTGGCTGGTCGGCGGTCATTACCTTCACCGGCATCATGCTGGCCTTGGCGCTGGTCGCCGGACAGACGTCCTATATCCTCAGCCGCCGATCCTGATCCGCGCCTTACCCCTTGGCCGGAGCCTTGGATCCGGCCGGGCGGGGCGTCTGGATCGGCTGGGTAACCAGCAGGAACTCCGCCATCTCCTTTTCGCTTAGATAATAGAGCCGGTCCGGTGGTGTCTCCAGCGCATGCAGCCAGAGGCCCGTGCCGATCCCCATCTGTTCGAGATGCCGGGCAACCCGCGCCGTCGTCGCCTGCGCCGAAGACATTGCCTGCTCGGCCGAAGGCCGCTCCCGGCTGCCGTTGAACACCTGATGCACACCAATGATCGCATCCTTTTCCGCCACCCGCTGAACGCCGCCGGCAAACACGATCGGGCAGGACGAGGCACACAGCGCCCGCGCACCCACCTTGGTCGACAGCTTCCTCTCCCGGATCAGCGCCGACATGGCGAGCGCATCATCGACCGAGCCGCCCGGAGAATTGAGCTGCACGCTCTTCACATATTCGCCGCGTGCCTCGATCTCCTGGGCAAAGCGGGTGCCGGCCCCAGGATCGATCGTTCCCTCCGCCATCATCACGCCGCCGGGCTTCAGCTCGAATGTCATCTTCCGGCGCAACACCTCGCTGGGGCTTGCCGGTTCCACCGGCGGGGAGGCGGGGCGTCCATCCGTCAGCGCCGGTGGCAATACCGGTTCGCTTTCATGCATCGGGTCGAAACCGGGAATTTCGGTCTTTGCTTCCAGCATCTCCCGCACATCGGTTACGATAAAGATTACAGATGCGGCCAGCAGCGCATAGAAAGCACAGCGCATCACCATACCGTCATCGATACGGCGGATGGCGTCAGCGATCGTCATGCAGCCGGTCCCGACGCGAGCGGGTGTCTATGGTGGTGATATTGTTCTGCCCCTCCGGGCTGTCGCCGTCTTCCGCTTTTATCTCGTCTCGCTTCATCTCCGCGTTTGCCGTGTCCGTCTCTTTAACAGCGGCTATCTCCGCTTCGGCAACGGCCTTTTCGAGATCAATGCCATGGGCGGCAAGCGCGCGCTGGACTTCGAGTGCCCTCAACAATTCGGCAGCGGTAATGCGCTCGGCAAACGGCAGCTTTTCCTCCTGCCGGCGGATCGCGCCATGCACGACCGCAAGGATGAAGACCAGCACGCCGGGCAGAAGATCGATCGAGATCGCACCGGCCCATGCGGGAATGAAGTCCTGCGCATAGGTCAGCACGGCTTCGGCGGAAGAGAGCGGCACGAACCGACGCTCGACCACCGGCGGTCGGGCAAGGATCTCGTCGGCGGCCTTGGCAAGCGCCTTGGATTGCGCTGCGACCGACGTCCTGACCGTTGCCATCACCTGGTCCTGGCGGTTGATCAGATTGGCATCGCTGCCATCGGCCACCGGCGCAATGAAACCCACCGACAGGTCGTCGGCGGCACGGCGGATCGATGGCGCGATCGAGGTCTGGGCCAGCGAGCCTATGATGCCGGTCAGCGCCACCGCCTCGGTCGAAAACTGGTCGGCACGTGGCTCGACGAGGCCAGGAGCGGTGACCAGCGCCCGCATCGTCTCCAGTCGCTTCTGGCCTTGTTGGAAAAGCTCCTCCACCTGTTCGCGCGACGTGTTGATATTCGCTTCGAGCGATTTCATCTGTGCCGACATCTGCGACAGAAGCTGCACCACGCTGCCCGATCCTGTCGTGCCGGTCAGCGAGCCGGACTGGCGCTCGACGGCGGAGAGCTGGGCGAACCGCTCCGAAGCTCGCTGGATATCGGGCAGCAGGTTTTGAGCCGCCAGTGCATTCTGATGGGCGCGGTCGAGATCGGCAGTATAACCTTCCACCGTCTCGGAGAGATGCTGTTCGACGGCGGCCGAGCCGGCAAGTGCTGCAGCATTGAGCCAGCTCGACATTGCAAGGATCATCGCCGCACCGCAGGCCATGACGAAAAGCATCCCGGTCCTGCCGGTCCGGCTGGTCACATGCGGATAGAACCGCGCCATGTAGGACCAGAAGGCGTAGATGCCGACCGAAACCGAGGCCGAATAGATGATGGCGGCAAAAAACACCCCGGTCGGCGAGCCGTCGAGGATCGAGCGCACCCCGAGATAGGTATAGACGCCGGAAGCGAGCGCCAGCACGGCAAGCGCGAAACGGGTCATGGTTTCGACGGCGGCGATGCCGTCATTCAGCCGCTGCGATGCGCCGAGCGCCATGGGCGGTCTCCGAAAGAGGAATCTATTCCTCAAAGAAGTGATGAAGAAGCTGGCGGAATCAAGGCCCGGTTGCGTCAGTCGATGGGCAGGCGGCGCCGGCAGCTTATTTTGCAATCAAAACGAGGTTACGCCTCGATCCCCTGCATGCCGAAACCACCAAGCGCGAAGAAATCGTCGATGGCATGGATGGGCGAAATGGCAATCAGCCTTTCGAGGAATTCATCGGAGGCAAGCTCCTCTTCGATCGCTTCCACCTCGGCCGATAACGCCCGGTCGATGGTATAGAAGGCGGCATGTTTGCGCACCACCTCGTAGATCAGCCCGACCGCACCTCCCGGTTCGTCGCCGTGAATATCCATCGCCTGCGCGGCAAGCAGCGCCTCCAGCCCTGCAAGGCGCCGCAGCGCCCGCACTTGCCGCTCGAACCGCTCGATGACGAGCGGCAGGAAGGCCGCTTCGTCCTCCATCCCGCCGGCAACGACGAGCGACTGGGCCGAAACCGGATTGCTCATCGACAGCACCCGCGAGAAGATATCGCCAGCAAGCTTGATGATCGGGCCGAAACCGGTGGCGATCACACCCGGCGGCACCAGATTGACCGGCAGGTCGCGCCGCTGGCCGCTGCCGAGCAGGACGCAGCGGTTGAACGAGTTGCGTGCCGCATGTGCCATGCACAACACCGCCGATTCCATCAGCACGGTGACGTCGAGCGGCAGCGATCCTCCGGAGGTCAGCACGCGACCCTCGACGATGACAGGATTGTCGTCCGAGCGCCCTGTTGCGGCAAGAATCTTGTGGCCGGAACTCAGTACGCTTTCGAAAACGGCACCGAACACCTGGGGTATCATCCTGAGGCTGAGCGGGTCCTGCACATGGGTCCCGCTCGGCCAGGCCCAGCCCTGTGATGCAGTAAGCAGCCAGGAGCCGATCATCGCTTCGCGCGGGGTGCCCAGATGGGTGACCGCAAGCCAGGGATCGCGTGAGGCACCCATGGCGCCGGATGAGGCAAGACCGGTGGCAAGCAGCACCCTCAGCGCACCGGCGGCACCCCGCATCGTGCGGGCCGCTGCGGCAAAGCTGACGGCATTGACGCTGAGCGAGGCAAGGCTGTCGCGTGGCGCCATACGCTGCGGCAGAATTCCGGCCGCCTTGAACGCTTCGGCCGCCGGCATGCGCTGGCCCCGGTAGACGGCCTCGCCGACACCGGTCAGCACCGCGCCGATCTGCCCCATCAGGCCGATATCGGCGCAGCCGATCGAACCGGTACGCCGCACGATCGGGATCACGTCGGCCTTGAGCAGCTCGAGATAACTTTCCACCAGTTCCGGCGTGCAGCCGACATAACCGGACAGCGCGGTATTGACCCGAAGCGCGATCGCATTGCGCACGACCGAGATCGGAAAAGGTTCGCCCGTGCCGAAATGATGGGCACGCACCAGCCCGAGATTGAACTGGTCGAGTTCGTCATTCGACCAGGCGATATCCTTCATCGCACCGACGCCGGTCGTCGCGCCATAAACGGGCATGCCGTCTGCGATCGCCTGTTCCAGCACGGCGCGCGCAGCCACCACGCGGGCCATGCCTTGGCGATCGGCGGTAACCCTTGCGCTACCATCGCCGATTACCAGCAGTTCCGCGAAGCCAAGCGGTTGACCGGTGAGTTCAATATGGATCTGGGTTTGCGGCATCGGCTTCCTCATTCAGGCCGGTGCCACACTATTGCACGCGGCACCATGCGGGATATCCCAAAATACGGACAACCCGATCGCGCCGCACCGCCTCAATGGGTAATGGCGATATAAAGCAGCGACAAAGCGATGATCCACAGAGCCAGCCGGCCGTAACGGCTGTGGCGTGCTTCCGCCTTGCCGATTGCTTCGGCCGTTTGGGGGTCGAAGCGCAGCCCGTTTTCGCTCATGGCGACCAGTTCTCGGTGCAGCGTCTCGGTCTTGATCGCAATCTCCGGCAGGGCTTCGGCAAGCTTGATCGCCGCTTTGGCGCCGTCCTTGAGATCGGACACGATGCGCTTGGGACCCAGATTGTCACGGATCCACTGTCCAACGACAGGTTCCGATGCCTTCCACATGTTGAAACGCGGGTTCAGCATGCGCGAGACGCCCTCGACGACGACCATGGTCTTCTGCAAGAGGATCAGTTCCGGCCGGGTCTGCATCTCGAACAGATCCGTCACTTCGAACAGCAGGGCCAGCAGCCGTGCCATGGAGATTGTTTCCGCCGGCTGACCATGGATCGGCTCGCCGATCGCACGGATCGCCTGGGCAAAGGCTGCAATATCGTGATGTGCCGGCACGTAGCCGGCCTCGAAGTGGACCTCGGCGACGCGCATGTAATCGCGGGTGATGAAGCCGAACAGGATTTCCGCGAGGAAACGCCTTTCCTTCTTTCCCAACCGCCCGGTAATGCCCATGTCGACGGCGATGATCGTGCCCGACGCATCGACAAACAGATTGCCCGGATGCATGTCGCCATGGAAAAAGCCGTCGCGCAGCGTGTGGCGCAGGAAGGACTGGATCAGCACTTCGGCAAGCTTTTCGAGATCGTGGCCGGCGGCGCGCAGAGCCTCGATATCGTTCATCTTGGCGCCGTCGATCCACTCCATGGTCAACACGTCGCGGCCGGTGCGTTCCCAATCGACGACCGGCACGCGGAAGCCGGGATCGTCCTTGGTGTTTTCGGCGATTTCGGAAAGGGCCGCGGCCTCAAGGCGCAGGTCCATCTCCATCTTGGTCGTCTGTTCCAGCGTCCGCGTCACCTCGATCGGGCGAAGCCGCCGGCTGGAGGGCATCAGCCGCTCCTGCATGTGGGCGACCACATACATGCCTTCGATGTCATGGGCGAAACGTTGGCGCACGCCCGGACGCACGACCTTCACAGCGACCTTTTTGCCGTGGACTGTGGCCGGATGAACCTGAGCGATCGAGGCCGCCGCGATCGGCTCCTCGAAGGATGTGTAAAGATCGTCGATCGGCCGGCCGAGTGAAGCCTGGATTGCGGATTTCGCAGCCTCGGTCGGGAAAAACGCCATCCTGTCCTGCAGCATGGCAAGATCGACGGCCCAGTCGACGCCGACGACATCCGGACGGGTGGCTAGAAACTGGCCGATCTTCACATAGGAAGGCCCGAGCCTGTCGACGGCCCGCGTCAGCCGCTCGCTGCGCGCCTGCTTCTTGGCCCGGAAGCGGGCAAGCGGCTCCAAGAGCGATTTGGCAAAGCCGACAGCCGGCGGCATGTCCTCGGTCGGTAGTGCGGAAACCACACCCTCGCGAACAAGAACCCAGCCGACGCGGGCGAGCCGGAAATAAGCGCCGATCGTGCTCATGCGTTCAGAGTTTCCAGCCGGAATGCAGCGCGGCGATACCGCCGGTGTAATTCGTATAGGTCACGCGCGAAAAACCGGCAGTGCGGATCATCGCGGCGAAATTTTCCTGGTTGGGGAATTTGCGGATCGATTCCACCAGATACTGGTAGGGTTCGGCCTCGCCGGTGATCATCTTGCCGAATTGCGGGATCGCCTTGAACGACCATTCCTCATAGAACTTGTCGAGCAGCGGCATGTCGACTTCGGAAAATTCCAGCACCAGCAGACGGCCGCCGCGCTTCAGCACCCGATAGGCTTCCGACAGCGCCACATCGATACGCGGCACGTTGCGGATGCCGAAGGCAACCGTGTAAGCGTCGAAGGAATTGTCTTCGAAGGGCAGAGATTCCGCATTCGCCTCGACGAAATCGAGATTGTCGGAAAGCTTCTTCTTTACCGCGCGCTCGGCGCCGACGGCCAGCATCGAACCGTTGATATCGAGTACGGTCGTATGCGCGCGGCGGCCGGACGCTTCGACGATGCGAAACGCGATGTCGCCGGTGCCGCCGGCAACGTCCAGCGTCTTGTAGCCCTCTTCCTTGCGTGGCGAGAGCGCCGCGATCATTGCATCCTTCCAGACCCGGTGCATGCCGGCCGACATCACGTCATTCATGATATCGTAGCGCTTGGCGACCTTGTGGAAGACGTCGTTGACCAGACCCTGTTTTTCTCCGTCTGCCACCTGGCGGAAGCCATAGGAGGTTTCCATTCCGCCCTGGGCGCCGGTTCGGGCTTCGGTCATCGACTGCTCCTTGATGTCTTGTCTTAAGCCGCTCGACCGTAGCGAAAAGGATTGCCGATCGCTATCTGATGGATGGCTCTATGGATGAATTGTAATCTTAAGTCCGGTCTATAGATCACCGGCGCCGTCGTTGAAACAGGAAGTTAGGTATTCATGCCCGAATTGCCAGAGGTCGAAACGGTCAGACGCGGGCTCGCCCCGGTGATGGAAGGCGCAATCGTCACCGGGCTCAAGCTCAATCGCCCCGATCTGCGGTTTCCGCTGCCGGATGCCTTTGCTGAAAAAGTGGTGGGCCGGAAGATTGTTTCGCTTGGGCGGCGGGCCAAATATCTGCTGATCGACCTGGAAGACGATCTGACGCTGATCAGCCATCTCGGCATGTCGGGATCGTTCCGCATCGAGGAGGAGGTTCAGGGCGAGTTTCACCACGCTCGTTCGAAGGATGCAAAACACGACCATGTCGTCATCCATCTTGAGGGTGCGGCCGGTGCGCGCAAGGTCATCTATAATGATCCGCGCCGTTTCGGCTTCATGCATCTGTGGAAGCGCAGTGGCCTCGATCTTTATCCGGCCTTTGCCGAACTGGGGCCGGAGCCGACCGGCAACGCTCTCGATGCCGATTATCTAGCCGCTCGTTTACGGGGCAAGAGCCAGCCACTGAAGGGTGCACTGCTTGACCAGAGCGTCATCGCCGGTCTTGGCAACATCTATGTCTGCGAGGCTTTATGGCGTTCGCATCTGTCGCCCAAGCGTCAGTCGGGCTCGCTCGTCACTCCCGGCGGAAAGCCGAAAAAGGAGCTGCTGCACCTGACGGACGCAATCCGCGCCGTTATCGCCGACGCCATCGCCGCAGGTGGGTCGTCATTGCGCGATCACATCCAGACGGACGGATCGCTCGGTTACTTCCAGCATTCCTTCGCCGTCTACGATCGGGAAGGCGGAGCTTGCCGCATGCCCGGATGCGCCGGTACGGTCGCCCGCATCACCCAGTCCGGCCGGTCTACATTTTATTGCGCCACCTGCCAGAAGTAACGAGGAAACCCGTGACCTACGAAACGATATTGACGCAAACCCGTGACGCTGTCGCGATCGTCACGCTGAACCGTCCCAAAGCCCTCAATGCCTTGAATTCCACCATGATGGCCGAGCTGACGGCGGCACTTGCCGCCTATGACAAGGATGACGGTGTGGCTGCCGTCGTGCTGACGGGTTCGGACAAGGCGTTCGCCGCCGGTGCCGACATCAAGGAAATGCAGTCGCTTGATTTCGTTGACGCCTATGTCGGCGACTTCATCTCGGGATGGGATGCGATCTCTCGTTTTCGCAAGCCTTTGATCGCCGCGGTGTCGGGTTTTGCGCTTGGCGGCGGCTGCGAGCTGGCCATGATGTGCGACTTCATCATCGCCTCTGATACGGCAAGGTTTGGTCAGCCGGAAATTACCCTGGGTATCATTCCGGGGATTGGTGGCTCGCAACGTCTGGCGCGCGCTGTCGGCAAGGCCAAGGCGATGGACATGCTATTGACCGGCCGGATGATGGATGCAGCCGAAGCGGAGCGCGCAGGGTTGGTCTCGCGTGTGGTCGATGCGGGCAAGCAGCTGGACGAGGCGCTGGCTGCTGCAGAGAAGATCGCAGGTTTTTCCCGCGCATCCGTTCTGATGGCCAAGGAGGCCGTCAACAGGTCATTCGAAGCAACGCTGGCGGAAGGCCTGCGTTTCGAGCGGCGGCTGTTCCAGTCACTTTTTGCCACCGCCGATCAGAAGGAAGGCATGGCCGCCTTCGTTGAAAAGCGCAAACCTGCCTTTTCCAACCGCTAGCAGCCTAAAAAGCGCGTTGACTGGGCCGGCTATTCCCGCTATATGCCCGCCCACAGTTGGGAAAGCCTCTTCATGGCTTCCTCCGTTGCTCCCGAATTGCTGGATAATGGGTCGCAGGACCGGCGGCAACCGTGGAGTGTTGGTTCGAATTCGTAGAGAGGCATGAAATGGCCAATACAACTTCGGCTAAAAAGGCGACCCGCAAGATCGCTAGCCGTACCGCAGTCAACAAGGCTCGCCGTTCGCGTGTCCGTGGCTTCATCCGCAAGGTTGAAGAAGCTATCGCAACGGGCGATGTCGCCGTTGCTGCAGCAGCACTCAAGGCTGCCCAGCCGGAGATCGCTCGCGCCGCTACCAAGGGCGTCCTTCACAGCAACACGGCATCCCGCAAGGTGTCCCGTCTTGCTGCTCGTGTGAAGGCTCTCGCAGCTTAATCCGGCTAACTATTTTAGTCTTTTATGAAAGCCTGGTCTCGCGACCGGGCTTTCTGTGATTCTGCCAGAATTATCGGTCATTGTCCGGCTCAATAACAAATTAGTGTCAAGGTCGTGACAGAAAAAACTCATATTAATTAGAGGCTTATGGGAGGTAGTTGAACTTCCGTGAGGGGCTGACCCCTCCCTCTTCGGGGTGGATTTGAGTCAAGCGATTTTTTATTTTTCCTGTGAATCATGACGGCTGGAGATAGCCAAATTTGAATCCCATTGATTCAACAGCGATTCTTTCTGACGCCCCCTGCGACATTTGAAACACGCGGCAAGAGTCAACGGCTGGCCATTAATTTTGGGTAAAAAACGCTGTTGATCTTGCCAGGTGATCCTGCCTAAATGGCTTCAGCAAGGGGCTCGGGGACAACTTCAGGAGCTTTCGTTTACTGCCTCGTCGAGAGGTGGCAGCGGTAGTTTCGTGTTCCTTGCTGCGGGATGGATATGCCCGTTTCCCATAAACCTTCGGTTGCACACCGAAAAGCTACCCGCTTTTCGGAGGCAGTCGTTTTGTGCCCGCGGATCGCCTCGGTGGTCGTCGGGGATCGAATGTATATTGGCGCGTCATGTCGAGGATGAGGCGCCTCGGAAGACCCATGCCAGCTGACCGTTGCGAGGTGGTCGGACGGCGAACTTCGTTCTGGCGGATGAAGTGGGACCAGGGAGGGTTATGGCCTTTCTCCGACAGGGGAAGGGCTTCCGTGGAATTCAAGATTATGTCTGGCGAAAGGAATTCGCCAGGCTCCATTCAAAAGGCGGCAACTAATGCAGATGAATACCGTATCGGCTCGTGCACTTGGTAAAGGGGACCATGCGCGACAGGGGTTCGATTCAGTTTGCCCGCAAGCGGCAGGGGAAACAGCGGAAATGCAGCATGATGCTCTTTTCGAGCGGTTCAGCATACGTTTGAAGGCACAGGTCGGTCAGGATGTCTATGCGAGCTGGTTTGCCCGGCTTAAGCTCCATTCCGTATCGAAGAGTGTGGTCAGGCTGACTGTTCCGACGACTTTTCTGAAGTCCTGGATCAACAACCGGTATCTCGACCTCATCACCACGATCTTCCAGGCGGAAGACAAGGAAATCCTCAAAGTGGAAATCCTCGTGCGCACCGCAAGCCGCGTTACCAGGATTGCAGGTGTCGAGGACGAGCGGCCTCGGGCCATCGAGAGTGGTGCTGCTGCCAATGTCGCGCGCAGCTCCCAGCCTCGCGAAATCGGCAAGATCGCCGCGTTTCCGACGCCGGCTGCAGCGCCCGTCATGCGCAACCCACAGTCCGGACCGTTGTTTGGTTCGCCGCTCGACAGCCGCTACACGTTTGAAACCTTCATCGAAGGCTCGTCCAACCGCGTGGCACTTGCCGCTGCAAAGACGATCGCCGAGGCGGGTGCCGGAGCGGTTCGTTTCAATCCGCTTTTCATTCATTCCAATGTCGGTCTCGGCAAGACGCATCTTCTTCAGGCGATCGCCAACGCGGCCGTCGGCAGTGCCCGCAATCCGCGGGTCGTCTATCTGACCGCCGAATATTTCATGTGGCGCTTTGCCACCGCCATCCGCGACAACGATGCCCTGACACTCAAGGACTCGCTGCGTCACATTGATCTGCTGATCATCGACGACATGCAGTTCCTGCAGGGCAAGATGATCCAGAACGAGTTCTGCCATCTTCTCAACATGCTGCTCGACAGTGCCAAGCAGGTCGTCGTTGCGGCTGACCGTGCGCCCTGGGAATTGGAATCGCTTGATCCGCGTGTTCGTTCACGCCTTCAGGGCGGTGTTGCCATCGAGCTCGAGGCACCCGAATACGACATGCGCCTGGAAATGCTGAAGGGTCGCCTTCAAAGCGCCAAGCAGGATGACCCGTCGCTCGACATTCCGGCCGAAATTCTGTCGCATGTGGCGCGCAATGTGGCCAGCAGCGGCCGTGAACTGGAAGGTGCGTTCAACCAGCTTCTGTTCCGTCGTTCGTTCGAACCGTCGCTCTCGATCGAGCGCGTCGACGAACTTCTTGCGCATCTTGTCGGTGCCGGTGAAGCTCGTCGTGTCCGTATCGAAGATATCCAGCGCGTCGTTGCCCGTCATTACAACGTATCGCGCCAGGAACTGGTTTCGAACCGCCGTACCCGCGTGATTGTCAAGCCGCGCCAGATTGCTATGTATCTGGCAAAGACCATGACCCCGCGTTCGTTCCCGGAAATCGGCCGCCGTTTTGGTGGTCGCGATCACACCACCGTGCTGCATGCGGTGCGCAAGATCGAGGAATTGATTGGTGCAGACACGAAGCTCGGCCATGAGGTCGAACTCCTGAAGCGCCTGATCAACGAAAACAACGCCTGATCACTTTGCTTGATTGAAGCCGTTTCGATGGATCGCCCCACAAGGGCGGTCCATTTTTCGTTGCGGGCCGAACGGTTCTTGAATCTCGCGTTATTGCTTGACGGGCCATAGCCCGAAGGCGCATGCGTTTCTGCTAGGGATTGTTTTAGCAGCGAGGCGCGTTGGTGTTTCTTCTGTCCGTCGCCATGATCTGGGCCGTTGCCTGTGTGACGCCAGGTCCCAACACGCTTCTTGTAATCCGCTATTGCCTGACCGCACCTCGCCGGGCGGCGGTCTTTGCCGCTCTTGGCACCATCACTGGAACCCTGTGCTGGGGTATAGCCGGCTGGCTCGGCATCAACGTGCTTTTCCAGGCCGCTCCATTCGCCTATCTCGCATTGAAGATTGCCGGAGGTCTCTATCTCTTATGGCTGGGTATCCGCGTCTTTCTCGACGTTCGAAGGGCAAGGGCGACGCCTGATCTTTTCCCCGGTAAGATCGATATCCCGTTGAGGACGGCCTATCGCATGGGTCTGGCAACAAATCTTGCCAATCCCAAATCGGCTCTTTTCGTCGCCTCGCTTTTTGCCGCCACCATGCCTGCAGGAACGCCGTTTCACTACGGGCTGGCGGCAATTGCCGTCATGGTCACCGTTTCAAGCCTCTATTATATTTGCCTGGTCTCGCTCATTACCCATCCGAGGGTCGCGGCAGGTTATCTGAAGGCAAAACGCAAAATCGATCTGGGTGTCGCCACGGTTTTTGTCGGTTTCGGCACGAAACTGCTTCTGTCTCAGCGTTGAGTGAACGCCATGTCGGCCCATGACGACGGCACGGTCCGCTTCTACGCCGAAAATGCGTCCGTTTATGCCGATTACCGATCCGAACCCTCCACCCGCCATATCGACGCCTTCCTGTCCAGATTGGTACCTGGGGCTGAAATTCTGGAACTCGGCTGTGGCAACGGCCGAGACAGCGCCTTGATGATTAAGCGCGGCTTTCGTGTAACGCCGACCGATGGCATTGAGCAGATGGCAAAAGAGGCAGAGCGCCGTCTCGGCATCGAGGTGCAGGTCCTGCGGTTCGGCGACATCGAAAACGTCGGGGCGTTTGATGGGATATGGGCGAATGCCTGCCTTCTCCATGTGCCACGGCCGGAGCTTGCCGGAATTCTCGCGCGCATTCATCGTGCATTGCGGCCGGGCGGTCTCTTCTACGCGACTTACAAGAGTGGTGGTGTCGAAGGGGCGGATGGTCTCGGCCGCTATTACAACAATCCGGAACGCCGCTGGCTTGAGGCGACCTATGGCCGGCTGCCCTGGTCGTCAATCGAGGTCTCCGAAAATGCCGGCGGAGGTTATGACGGCCAGCCGACCGGGTGGTTGCACGTTACCGCCGCAAGAGCTTAACGCTTAGTCTTTTGCGCGCCCTGTTTGTTCTGCGCTGGCAAAGTACAATCCAAGCGTTAGGCGCCGCCATTTAAATGATCGTCAACAGAAATTCTTTCGATGGAACATCCGACAACCCCTTTGCTTTGGACAAAGGCGCCACATCTCTTATCGAATGTCT
This sequence comes from Aliirhizobium sp. YIM B11859, assembly GCF_057163345.1. Taxonomy (NCBI): domain Bacteria; kingdom Pseudomonadati; phylum Pseudomonadota; class Alphaproteobacteria; order Hyphomicrobiales; family Rhizobiaceae; genus Aliirhizobium; species Aliirhizobium sp. YIM B11859. The sequence goes on along the minus strand of NZ_JBXHAY010000002.1, from coordinate 827,691 downwards.
GGAGGACGATCATGAATGACGAAGCGCGTGCCCGGATCGCAGCGAACGACAAACTTCTGAAAGCAGTCATCACTCTGCTGGCGATCAAGGACCCCGGCTTGCTCGACGAACTCGATATAATATTCGCCCTTGCTGCCGATGAGGGCAGTGCACTGGCGGATACCGACCGTCTCACCCGTCGACACCTGCAACAGGAACTTGCGCTGATCCGCTCTCTGGCGAGCTCGGCTCTCGAAACGGCCCATTGAGGAAGCGCTGAGCCACGCTTCCTCTGAAGGCTGCAGCCGTATTGGCTACCTTATGCTGCCGGTTCGGTCTTCGGTCCGCCTTTGGCAACGCCCACCATGGCGGGGCGCAGCACACGGTCACCAATGGTGAAGCCTGCCTGCACGACCTGGATGACCGTGTTGTTCGGAACGGCCGGGTTCGGAACTTCGAACATCGCCTGGTGGAAGTTAGGATCGAACTTTTCACCTTCGGCATCGATCTTCTTGACGCCGTGGCGTTCAAGCGTCGAAAGCATCGCGCGTTCCGTCATCTCGACGCCTTCAAGCAGCGTCGTCAGCGTCGCATCGGCCGCCGCGCGCTGATCGGCCGGCACGGCATCCAGCGCACGGCGCAGGTTGTCGGACACGGCCAGCATGTCGCGGGCAAAGCCGGAAACGGCATAAGCCTTGGCGTCCTTCACGTCGCGATCGGTGCGGCGGCGCAGATTGTCCATGTCGGCGGCAAGCCGCAGGAAGCGATCGCGCAGGTCGCCGTTTTCCGCTCTCAGCACGTCGATCGGATCGGGCTCCGACGCCGGGATCTCTGCAGCATCCTGATCGGCTGCGTCATCAAGTGCGTCCACCATGGCTTCCGCATTTTCGGCGAAAGCTGCGTCAGGTCCGGTCTTCTTGGTTTCGTCGGTCATGACGTTCTCCGATTACTGGGCGCGTCGACCCGAAGGCCCGGATTGGCATTCGGAAAGGGCGACGCGCAGGTCTATGAGGCTACAGCATCATTTGTGCGCCATATTTGGCCAACGATGCTGCAGTGTCTTGAATTTTGCGCTGGATATCGAGGTTTGCGGCGGAAAAATCAAGGCTTCTGCGCCTATTGCCTTCCACTTACCCCATTCAGCTCTACTTACACCACCCCTCGCGACAGGCGGGCGATGAGTTGGGCCGTATAGTCGACCATCGGCACCACCCGGGAGTAATTGAGCCGCGTTGGGCCGATCACCCCGACTGCGCCGACGATGCGATCCTCGCCGTCGCGGTAGGGTGCCACGATGAGCGACGAGCCGGAGAGTGAAAACAGCTTGTTTTCAGACCCGATGAAGATCCGCACGCCAGAGCCTGCCTCGGCTAGTTCGAGGATCTCGATCAGGCTGTCCTTTTTCTCAAGGTCGTCGAACAGCAGCCGAAGCCGATCGAGATCGGAGGTCTCGGCCAGCCCTTCCAGCAGATTGGCGCGTCCCCGGACAATCAGCTGTGTGGGTTTGCCTTCCTCGCTGTCGCCCGACCATACCGCCAGTCCGCGCTCGATCAGGTCCTGCGCCAGCGCATCGACTTCCGTCTGGACCTGCGCTTTCAGCCGCTTCAGCTGGCCGCGGAATTCCGGCAATGTCTGGCCCGCAAGATGAGCATTGAGGAAGTTGGCCGCTTCGATCAACTGTGATGAGGTGACACCCGCCGGCAGTTCGATAATGCGGTTTTCGATCTGGTTGTGGTCGCCGACAAGCACGGCCAGCGCCTTGGTCGGCTCCAGCCGGATGAACTCCACATGCTTGAGCACAGGATCGCTTTTGGTGGTGATGACGATCCCTGCACCGCGTGACACACCGGACAACATCAGGCTGGCATCCGCCATCAGGTTTTCCAGCGTCTGGTCGCGTTCCACCGGCCTGATCTGCCGGTCGATGCTGGCTCTTTCCTCGTCCGAAAGGCTACCCGTCTGCATGAAGGCATCGACGAAGAAACGCAGCCCGCTCTGCGTGGGCAGGCGGCCGGCGCTGATATGTGGCGAATAGATCAGTCCAAGCTGTTCCAGATCGCTCATCACGTTGCGCACCGAGGCTGGCGAAAGCGACATCGGCAGCAGGCGGGAGAGATTGCGTGATCCCAGTGGCTCGCCCGTTTCCAGGTAACCCTCCACGATCCGGCGAAAGATTTCACGCGAGCGATCGTCAAGCATCGAACCGGCATCCATGCCCATAGTCGCCGAAAACTCCATCTTTTCACGTCACCTCGATTTGGTCGTCTTCGAAATATAGTCGGTGAATGCGGCGCCTCAAAAGAGAAATCGCCAAACCGGCGCCGATTGTCACTGCTCATCGCCAGGTCGGCTTTTTCTTTGCAAATGGCGCCCGACGACCTTAGAAGGCAGGGATTGTATATAGGGAGTGATGCATGCGGCCTTCAGGCAGACCAGTAAACCAGATGCGCAAGGTTTCCTTTGAGCGCAATTTCTCCAAGCACGCCGAGGGCTCCTGTCTGGTGAAGTTCGGCGATACGCATGTGCTGTGCACGGCAAGCCTTGAGGAAAAGACGCCGCCGTGGCTGCGTAACACCGGCAAGGGCTGGGTAACGGCGGAATACGGCATGCTGCCGCGCGCCACCGGCGATCGCATGAAGCGCGAGGCCGCAACCGGCAAGCAGGGCGGTCGCACGCAGGAAATCCAGCGATTGATCGGCCGCTCGCTGCGCGCCGTCGTCGATCTCGAAGCGCTTGGCGAAAAGCAGATCACCATTGACTGCGACGTCATCCAGGCCGATGGCGGCACCCGCACGGCCTCCGTCACCGGCGGCTGGATCGCACTGCACGATTGCCTCAAATGGATGGAAACGCGCTCGATGATCAAGCTCGACAAGGTCCTGAAGGACCATGTCGCTGCCATCTCCTGCGGCATCTTTGCCAATCAGCCGGTAATCGACCTGGACTATCTTGAGGATTCAGCGGCCGAAACGGACGCCAATTTCGTCATGACCGGCTCCGGTGGGATCGTCGAGATCCAGGGCACTGCCGAAGGCAAGCCGTTCAGCCAGGATGAACTGCTCCAGCTTCTTGCATTGGCGCAGGCCGGTACCCAGGAACTGGTCACGCTGCAAAAGCAGGCTATCGGCTGAAGAACCCGGAAGCGGCGGCCGTTTATTCGGCCGCTTACCTCCTTCCCTAATGTGGGGAGGAGGATATCCCCCGTCGTCTTGCGGAGAACGCGGTGTATCACGGGGTAAATCTGCTCGCCCGGTTACGGCGAAGGGGCTAGGATGAGGGCAACCGCCGTCATCATCACGTTTAAACGGAACACCATGCGCAAGCTCGATACCAAGACCATCGTCGTTGCCAGTCACAATGCCGGCAAGATCCAGGAGATCGCCGAGCTGATCGGCCCTTTCGGCTTTTCGGCCAAGTCGGCGGCGGAGCTTAAATTCGCCGAGCCGGACGAGACGGGTACGACATTCGAGGAAAATGCGGCGATCAAGGCACATGCCTCCGCCAAGGCATCTGGCCTGCCGGCTCTATCGGACGACAGCGGCATCGTCATCGATGCGCTGGGTGGTGCGCCAGGCGTCTACACCGCCAACTGGGCGGAACGCGAGGATGGCAGCCGCGATTTCCAGATGGCCATGGCAAAGGTGGAGAACGCGCTGAAGGAAAAGGGCGCCGTCACGCCTGACAAGCGCACCTGCCGTTTCGTCAGCGTGCTGTGCCTTGCCTGGCCGGATGGCCATACCGAAATTTTCCGCGGCGAGGTTGAAGGAACGATCGCGTGGCCGCCGCGTGGCACTGCCGGCTTCGGTTACGACCCTATCTTTCAGCCGCAAGGTTACGAGACGACCTTCGGCGAGATGACGAGCGAGGAAAAGCACGGCTGGAAACCGGGTGATGCCGAGGCGCTTTCCCACCGCGCCCGCGCCTTCAAGATTTTCGTCGAGACCTGCCTGGAGGCCTGATTTTCCGTGAACGCCGTTTTTCCTCTCGCTCACGATACGCTGCTGCCCGATACGGGCGAGCCGGGCTTCGGCGTTTACGTTCATTGGCCGTTCTGCGCTGCCAAATGTCCTTATTGTGACTTCAACAGCCACGTCCGCCACCAGCCGGTCGATCAGGCCCGTTTCACTGCCGCTTTCCTGAAAGAGATGGAAACGATGCGGAAGATGAGTGGCCCGAAGGTCGTCACCAGTATCTTCCTGGGCGGTGGCACCCCGTCGCTGATGGCCCCTTCGACCGTGGAGGCGATCCTGAATGGTATCGCACGCCACTGGAGCGTGCCCGACGGCATCGAGATCACCATGGAGGCCAACCCTTCGAGCGTCGAGGCGGAGCGTTTCCGCGGCTATAGGGCGGCTGGCGTCAACCGCGTGTCGATGGGTGTCCAGGCGCTCAATGATGCCGACCTTAAATTCCTCGGTCGCCTGCACAACGTCGAGGATGCGTTGAAGGCGATCCGGCTGGCGCGGGAAATATTTCCGCGTATATCCTTCGATCTCATCTATGCCCGGCCGAAGCAGACGGTGGAGGCCTGGGAGGCGGAGCTGAAGGAAGCGATCTCCTATGCTGTCGACCACCTGTCGCTCTACCAGTTGACAATCGAGGAAGGCACGCCCTTCTACGGCCTGCACAAGGCAGGCAAGCTGATCGTGCCGGATGACGACAAGTCGGCAGCACTCTACGAGGCGACCCAGGAGATTACCGCCCGTCACGGCATGCCGGCCTACGAGGTTTCAAACCACGCCAGGCCCGGTGCCGAAAGCCGGCACAACCTCACCTATTGGCGTTATGGCGAATATGCCGGTATCGGCCCGGGTGCCCATGGGCGGCTCAGCCGCGGCCGCAACAAGATTGCCACCGCCACCGAACGCCGGCCGGAGACCTGGCTGGAACAGGTGGAAGCGCAAGGCCACGGCATGATCGATCAGGAAATCCTCGGTTATGAGGAACAGGCGGACGAACTGCTGCTGATGGGTCTGCGTCTGAAGGAGGGTGTCGATCTCGCCCGCTGGCAGGAGCTCTCCGGCCGCGACCCTGATCCGGTGCGCGAAGAACGCCTGCTCGAATATGGCTTCATCGAACGGCTGGGCAATTCCAGGCTGCGCTGCACGCCGAGCGGCATGCTGATCCTCGACGCGGTCGTTGCCGACCTCGCCTGCTGATCACTCATTTCTTGAGGAAAAAAGCCGCGCTCAGGCGGCGTTATTGGCGCGCTCTTCGTTGAGGAAGGCGTAGAGGGCGGATGCGGAATCGGTCTGGCGCAGCTTGGCGACAAGTTCCTGGTCGCGCAACACGCGGGCAATACGCGACAATGCCTTGAGATGGTCTGCTCCTGCACCTTCAGGAGCAAGCAGAAGGAAGACGAGGTCGACCGGCTCATCGTCCAGCGCTTCGAAATCGACGGGGCTTTCCAGCCGCGCGAAAATGCCGTTGATCGACGAAATGCCGCTCAGCTTGCCATGCGGGATGGCGATGCCATGTCCAACCCCCGTCGATCCCAGCCGTTCACGCTGAAGGATGACGTCGAAGATTTCCCGCTCGGAAACACCCGTCAGTTTGGCTGCCCTGGCGGCCAATTCCTGCAGAAGCTGTTTCTTGGAGGAGACTTTCAAGGCAGGGATAATCGCATCTGGATGCAGCAGATCTGCCAATGCCATTCTTTTAATCCTTTGTGCCGCAATGGCGTGGGAAGCGCCGTTGCCGACGCCTCCCGAGTTTCTTTAGTTCTTGATGTTGGTGGAGTCGATCCAGCCAATATTGCCGTCGTGGCGCCTGTAAACGATGTTAAGCTTCTCGTCACCCACGCTGCGGAAAAGAAGCACAGGTTCGTCGGTCATATCGAGGGCCATCACCGCGGTCGCAACCGACATGGTCCGCAACTGCTTGGTGGTTTCGGCAACGATCGTCGGAGCGAAATCGTCCGGCACATCGTCATCCTCGTCGGGTATGCGGTCCATGACCGTATAAGCCACTTCGGCAAAACCGTTGGTCTGGTTGCCGGCGTGGTGATCCTTCAGGCGGCGCTTGTAGCGGCGCAAACGTTTCTCGATCCGCACGGCGGCAGCATCGAAGCTGCCCTGCGGATCATTGGCCTCACCGGCCGCGTGGAACACAATTCCGGTATCGAGATGCACCTTGCAATCTGCCGAAAACCGCGGCCCGGACTTCTCGACGATGACTTGGCTTGAATAGCCGCCATCGAAGTATTTGGTTATCGCCTCCCCGATATGGTCCTCGATTCTTTGGCGGAAAGAATCTCCGATTTCCATATGTTTACCGGATACACGAACACTCATGGAGTTATTCCTTCTTGTCGTGACTTGCATGTTCCAGTCTACGCCAAGCCGCTGGCGCATCCAAGCCGTTCGCGCCGATTGCTGCAAATTAGCGCGTCTGCCTCGGTTATCCAGTCGGCGTAACAGGTCCCGTCCAGCCGCGGCGGGGCTTCTAGCCTTGGATGGATGGGATGTCAACGGCACTACCTGTGGATGTGTGTCTTGGGGTGGTCACACGGCTGCGGCGCGTGCCACGGCCCGCTTTTCCCGGCGGCGCTGCACCGACGAGGGAATGTTCATGGCTTCCCGGTACTTGGCGACCGTGCGTCTGGCCAGGTCGACGCCGGCATGCTTGAGGCTGGTCACGATATCGTCATCGGAAAGAACCGCCTCCGGGGCTTCCTGGGTAATCAGCATCCGGATCTTGTGGCGCACGGCCTCTGCCGAATGGCTGTCACCACCTTCGTCCGCCGATCCGATCGATACGGTGAAGAAATATTTGAGTTCGAACATGCCGCGCGGCGTCAGCATGTATTTGTTCGAGGTGACGCGGCTGACCGTCGACTCGTGCATCTTGATCGCTTCGGCGACAGTCTTGAGGTTCAGCGGACGCAGATGATCGACACCGTGCATCAGGAAGGCATCTTGCTGCCGGACAATCTCGGTTGCCACCTTCATGATGGTCTTGGCGCGCTGGTCGAGGCTGCGTGTCAGCCAGTTGCCGTTCTGCAGGCAATCCGACAGGAAGACGTAATCCTCGCTGCTCTTCGGGCAGCCTTTCGAGACCTGCTGGAAATAGGACTGGTTGACGAGCACGCGTGGCAGTGTGTCGGGATTGAGTTCGACGGCCCAGCCGCCGCTGTTTGCGGGGCGTACCACGATATCGGGAGAGATGACGTCGGCGACCTGGCCGGCAAAATCGGCGCCTGGCTTCGGATTGAGCTGCCGGATTTCTGCCAGCATGTCGAGAAGGTCTTCGTCATCCACGCCGCACAACTTGCGCAGGCTGGCGAAATCCCGTTTGGCCAGAAGTTCCAGATGATTGACCAGTGCCTCCATGGCGGGGTCAAGTCGATCCTTGTATTTCAGCTGGATAGCCAGGCATTCCCCAAGAGTGCGGGCGAAAATGCCGGCCGGATCGAGTGTCTGCAGGCGTTCGAGAACGCCTTCGACATGCCCGACATCGGTTCCGAGCCTTGCGGCAACCTCGCCTGTTTCTGCCTGCAGATATCCGGCATCATCGAGCTCGTCCGTAAGCTGCTGGGCAATCAGCCGATCCTGCGGATCTTTCAGCAGAAGCGGTATCTGTTGGTTGATATGCTCGCGCAGACCGACCGCACCCGCGATGAAATCATCGAAATTATAGTCTTCGCCGGCTTCACCTCCCGGCATGGACTTCCATTGGCCAAGAAGTTCGGGCGCATCTGCGCGTCGCTCCGGCATGTCGTCTGGAAATACATTCTCGGTGCCGCCATCGAGCCCGTCTCCGAAGGTCTCGGTAATGACGATCCCCGGATCGTCCTGCCAGCTGCTTGCGCTGGAATCGCCTTCGGATATGTCATGCTCCGGCGCGACGTCATGGCCTAATTCTGCGCCACTCTCGCCATCCGCTGGCGCAATTTCGAGCAATGGATTCTTTTCCAGCTCTTGGGCGATGAATTGGTTCAGTTCGAAATGCGTCATTTGCAGCAGCTGGATGGACTGCATCAGCTGCGGTGTCATCACAAGTGATTGGGTCTGTCGCAGGAAAAGGCTGGCGGTTAAACCCATGGTGGACGCTAAACTCCCAAAAACCCCTGGCTAAGCAATCATCGCTCAGCCGCCATCAGCGCATCTGGCACAAGAATTGCTTTTTTATGAGATTTGGTCAAGCGGCGCGCAGGTTATTTCGCGGCGATTTCAGAGGCTGAACTTATCGCCAAGATACAGCCGCCGCACATCCTGGTTGTTCACGATGTCCGACGCCCGCCCATGCGTCAGCACCTCGCCGGCATGGATGATATACGCACGATCGATGAGGCCAAGCGTCTCGCGTACGTTGTGGTCGGTTATCAGTACCCCAATACCACGCGCGGTCAAGTGGCGAACAAGGTTCTGGATGTCGGAAACCGAAATCGGGTCGACGCCCGCAAAAGGTTCGTCAAGCAGCATGAATGACGGGTCCGTCGCCAGAGCGCGGGCAATTTCCAGACGACGTCGCTCACCGCCGGAAAGCGCGACGGCCGCCGATTTGCGCAGCTGACTGATGTGGAATTCCTCGAGCAGCTCGTCGAGCTTCGCCTCGCGCTTGTCGCGGTTCGGCTCGTGAACTTCCAGCACGGCGCGAATATTGTCCTCGACCGAAAGGCCACGGAAGATCGACGCTTCCTGGGGGAGGTAGCCGACCCCGAGCCGCGCCCGACGATACATCGGCATGCGGGTCACTTCGTTGCCGTTGATCGCGATCATACCCTCGTCGACGGGGACGAGACCGGTGATCATGTAAAAACAGGTGGTCTTGCCGGCGCCGTTCGGACCGAGAAGCCCGACAGCTTCGCCGCGACGCACGACCAGCGACACGCCGTTCACCACGCGTCTTGTGTCATAGGTCTTGGAAAGGCCATGCGCCACCAGTGTGCCTTCATAGCGCGTCTTGTCGCGCGCCGTGAACGGTTCTGGCGAGGCGGGCGTCCTTGCCTGCAAACGGGAGAGAAGGGGGAGTTTCACGTGTCTGGTGTCTATTGCTTGGGGCGCGATTTCGGATCGAGCATGATTTCGACCCGTCCGCCGCAGCTGTCGAGCTTGGCTTCGCCGCTTGCCATCTGAACCGTCAACTTGCATCCCCTGAAGACATTCGGTCCGTCGGAAAGCACGACCTGCTTGCCGGTCAGGACAAACGTCTGGCTCGCCATGTCGAACTGGCCATTATCGGCAGTCGCCTGCTGGGTGCCCGAGTTCAGGTACACGGTATCGTCCAGAAAGATCTTGTCGATATCGGCGTTGCCGCTGGAGATCGAGGCAGCGCTGCCGTCTCCGCCTGCCTTTTCCTTGTAGAGTACGGTCATTTTGCCGGCCTTCAGCGTCGTCGTTCCCTGAACGACGTTCACGTTGCCGGTGAAATATGCCTTCTTTTCCTGATCCTTGATTTCGAGCTGGTCGCTCTGGATCTGGATTGGTTGATCACCGGAGAGTTTCAGGCCGTCCATCTTGCTCGTTGTCGCTTGAGCATAAGCGGACGTGCCGAAACAGCAGAGAAGGGCCACCGCGGTCGCGGCAGAAATGCGTGGGGAAAAGCGACTAAGCATCATGGCGCCGGGCTCTACTTGCCTTTGTTGCGGATGGCGGTCGGATCGAGATGGACCCGAACCTTGCCGGTGAACGTGAGGGTATGCCCCTTATCGGTGATCTTCATGGAATCTGCAACAATGGACCCTTCGGTCATCGAGATATTCACCGCATCGGACGTATTCATGGTTCCGCCGGGAATGTCGAGATGCGCCGAGATAAAATGCGCGGTAATGCCATTGCTGAGGTTGACGTCGAAAGGTGCCGTCAGGTCGAGCACATCGGCACCGCGATCGAAATCGGCGCTTTTCGCCGTCACCCGCGCAACGATATCGTCATTGATCGGCACCGCCGCCTTGACGTCCTGCAGCGTGATCAGATTGGGGTTCTGGATGTCCTGAAGCGCTTTCGTCGCCAGCATCGAATAGCTGATCCCGTCGCTGTTGCGGCCCGATATCGCCGGCCGCTCCATGACGATCTTGCCGTCTTCTATCTTTGCGCTTTCGATCGAAAGGTTTTCCGGCAGGTAGGTGCGTATGACCGCGACCCCGACGAAAAGAAGCGAGATCACTCCGGCAGCAATCGGCAACAGGACCTTGAGCCTGCCGACACGCGAGGAATGGGCAAGCGCCGCATCATAGGGGCTGGCCGGCGTCGGAGTGGAGGCGCCAAGCGTATTGCCCGTATTTTGGATATGCTGCAGCATGATGTCCCGTTTGTTCCTTTCCGGCAATCGGATAGCTCCGGCTTTTAGGAGCCGTTGCACGATCGTCGACCGCCAATATGGTTTTTATCCATCAACAAACAATAACGAAGAACATAAAAACGTGATAGGAGCGGCTTCAACAGGTGATGCGGAGCCAGTTTGTGGTTTCCGGGATACTAAGCGGACAAGGGACTTTTATGGACCACATGGCAATTGCAGATCGGCGTCAATTGCGCCGCAAGCTCAGTTTCTGGCGCATCGCAGCCCTTCTTTTTCTGGTTGCCATCGGGTTCGTTTCCTATCTGCTGGTCGCCGGTGATCGCTCCGGATCGGCCGCGCCGCATATCGCAAGGGTCCGGATTTCGGGCATGATCACCGATGACCGTGAACTGCTCGACCGCCTTCAGCGGATTGCCGACAGTAGCCAAGCCAAGGCGCTGATCGTGTCCATCTCGTCCCCCGGCGGCACGACCTATGGCGGCGAGCGCCTCTTTCAGGCGATCCGCAAGGTAGCCGAAAAGAAACCCGTGGTCTCCGATGTCCGTACCCTGGCGGCATCCGCCGGCTACATGATCGCCACAGCCGGTGATACGATCGTGGCCGGCGAGAGCTCGATCACGGGCTCGATAGGCGTCATCTTCCAGTACCCGCAGATTGATGAGGTAATGAAGAAGATCGGCGTTTCGCTGGAGGAGATCAAGTCGTCGCCGTTGAAAGCCGAACCGTCGCCCTTCCATCCGGCGAGCGAGGAAGCCAAGACCATGATCCGCAACATGATCATGGATAGCTATGGCTGGTTTGTCGATCTGGTGGCGGAGCGCCGGAAGCTTTCGCGAGACGAGGTCTTGAAGCTTGCCGACGGCACGATTTTCACTGGCCGGCAGGCTTTAAGCGTCAAGTTGATCGACAAGCTCGGTGGCGATGACGATATCCTCGATTATCTTGAGAGCCGCGACGTTTCGCGCGATCTGCCGATCGTCGAATGGAAGGACAGCGAAGCCTCGTCTTCCTATTGGTTCGCCCATGCGCTTGTGGGCCTTTTCCGCTATGCCGGCATCACGATACCTATTACGCCGGATGCACTCGACGGATGGGATCCCAGCAAGTTGTTCCTTGACGGTCTTGTCTCGGTTTGGCAGGTTGGCAAAGGTTGAAAATCTAATTCTTTCAGGGGGCAACCGTGATTAAGTCTGAATTGGTTCAGATCGTTGCAGCACGCAATCCGCATCTCTACCATCGCGACGTCGAGAACATCGTCAATGCCGTGCTCGATGAAATCACGGATGCGCTCGCGGGCGGGAACAGGGTCGAGCTTCGCGGTTTCGGCGCATTTTCGGTAAAGAACCGTCCGTCTCGTTCGGGGCGCAACCCGCGAACCGGCGAAAGCGTCTTTGTCGAGGAGAAGTGGGTCCCGTTTTTCAAGACCGGCAAGGAGCTGCGCGAGCGGCTCAACCCGGGCATGGCCGACGAGGACGATTGAGGCTGAAATCGCCGCGGGGGCTTGAAACCTCGGCATTCGGCCCGATCTGTTTTGCGATAATGAGATATTGCCGGAGGTATTCATGACAAAGCTGAAGCGTATCCTTTCGCTTGTCGTCTTCGTGCCGATTGGCATCATTCTGATCGTGCTGGCTGTTGCCAACCGGCAGATCGTCACCCTGGCGCTTAATCCTTTCCAGCCGCAGGACAGCGTGTTGTCCCTCTCGGCGCCCTTTTTCGTGTTTGTCTTTCTGGCTCTCCTCGTCGGCATGGCGATCGGTGCCTCGGTGACGTGGTGGAGGCAGGGGCGTTATCGCCGCCAGGCCCGCGTCGAGGCCAAGGAAGCGGTGAAGTGGCAAAGCGAGCACAAGGCGGTCGTCCAGAGACGCTGATGCGCCTCGCGTCGGCCCCGCAGGATGTTCTGAAATCCTTTCTGTAAATCCCTGAAAGCTCCCGTCAGTCATCGAGCTTATGGCGGCTGGTTTGCATCATCGTTGCATGGGCTTTGCCGAATGCGCGTCAGATGCTATCTGCACGCGGATGAAAGCGAAGGATCATTCTTTGAAGAGCAGAGACAAGCGGACCGGGCAGAAGGAGCCCCCCAAGGGAGCGCCCCGGGGAGGCAAGGCCGTCGATCGGCATGGCGCGGGTGCAAAACCCAAGACGCCGGCTGTCGCAATGCGCCCGAAGGCTGTTGATCTCCGGCCCAGGGAGATCGCCGACAGAGAAGGCAGAGCTCGACAAAACAGCGCCGCCGAACCAAAGTCGGCACCCCAACAGGCCGTGCCGGTGCGTGCACTTCTTCCGCGAGCAGGGGATCTGCCGCGGGAAAACGTGCCCGTCATTCTGGAATCGCAAAACGCCGGCGACTTCCATCTGGTCGATAGTGGCCGCGGCCTGAAGCTTGAAAAATACGGCCCTTATTTCGTCGTTCGACCCGAGGCGCAGGCGTTGTGGCAACCGTCGCTGCCTGCAGGTGTTTGGGATAGGGCCGATGCAGTTTTCACCGGCAACACCGACGAAGACGGTATGGGACGGTGGAAATTTCCGCATGAGGCTCTCGGCGAAACCTGGCCGCTGACGCTGCTGGATATCGATTTCCTCGGTCGTTTCACGGCCTTCCGGCATATGGGCTTCTTTCCAGAGCAGATCGTCCATTGGGCCTGGGTGAAGGACCGCGTCGAGGAAGCCAAGGCCAAGGGGCGTACGCTCAAGGTTCTCAACCTGTTCGGTTACACCGGCGTTGCCTCGCTGGTGGCCGCTGCAGCCGGCGCGGAAGTGACCCATGTAGACGCGTCGAAAAAGGCGATCGGCTGGGCCAGGGAAAATCAGGCTCTATCTCGCCTCGACAAGGCGCCTGTCCGCTGGATTTGCGAGGATGCGATGAAGTTCATCCTTCGGGAAGAACGACGGGGCAGCGCCTATGACATCATTCTCACCGACCCGCCGAAGTTCGGCCGCGGGCCGAATGGCGAGGTCTGGGAACTGTTCGAACATGTGCCGGTAATGCTTGATGTCTGCCGTGAGCTTCTGTCGAAGGATGCCGTCGGTCTTGTGCTGACCGCCTATTCGATCCGGGCGAGTTTCTACTCCATCCATGAGCTGATGCGCGAAACCATGCGTGGCGCAGGCGGAATGGTGGAGTCCGGCGAACTCGTCATCCGCGAGACGGGCCAGGATGGTTCAGGTCACGGGCGCGCTCTTTCCACCTCACTTTTCAGCCGTTGGGTTTCTCGATGACAGACGAATTCAGAAAACCGGGTGCCCGCAAGGTCGGCCAGGTGAAGGAAGTCACCTCGCTTGCCAATCCGATCATCAAGGACATCAAGGCGCTGTCCAACAAGAAGGACCGCGAAGCTGCCGGCATCTTCATGGCCGAAGGTCTGAAGCTTGTGATCGACGCGCTCGAACTCGGCTGGGAAATCCGCACGCTGATTTACGCCAAGGCCGCCAAGGGCAAGCCGCTGGTCGAGCAGGTTGCCACACGCACCGTGGCGAATGGCGGTCTGGTTCTCGAGGTCTCGGAAAAGGTCCTGTCGTCGGTGACCCGTCGCGACAATCCGCAGATGGTGGTCGGCATTTTCGAACAGCGCTGGATGCGGCTCGACGAACTGGTGCCCTCCAAGGACCAGACGGTCGTCGCGCTCGATCGGGTGCGCGATCCGGGCAATCTCGGCACGATCATCCGCACCGCCGATGCCGCAGGCGCGTCTGCCGTCATTCTCGTTGGTGACTGCACCGATCCGTTTTCGCTTGAAACCGTTCGTGCCACGATGGGCTCGGTCTTCGCTCTGCCATTGGTAAAATGCTCGGCCGAAGAGTTTTTGAGCTGGCAGAAGCGCTCAGGCGTCGAGGTGGTCGCCACGCACCTTGCCGGCGCGATCGATTATCGGACCGCCGATTACAAAAGCAAACCGGTCGTCATCCTGATGGGCAATGAACAATCCGGCCTTCCGGATAATCTTGCCAAGGCGGCAAATCGCACGGTTCGGATTCCCCAGCAGGGCAGGGCGGACAGTCTCAATCTCGCTGTTGCCACCGCCGTCATGTTGTTCGAAGCGCGTCGCCACCTCCTTGCCCTGGAAGAAAGAAAATGACGCAACGCGCAGCTTACATGTCCCGCCCGCTGATCGCCGGGATCGTCATCGTGATCGCTATCCTGCTTGACCAGGTGATCAAGCTTGCCGTCGAAGCCTATCTGCCAATGCACGAGGCTGTGCCGGTCGTGCCCTTCCTTGCGCTGTTCCGCACCTACAATCTCGGTGTTGCCTTCTCGCTCTTGTCTGGCATGGAGCGGGAATTCATCATCGGCATGCGCCTGGTGATCGTCACCGTCGTGATCTGGCTCTGGCGCAGGACACCGGTATCGCGAACCTTCGCGCATACCGGCTTTGCCCTGATCATTGCCGGTGCGATCGGCAATCTGATCGACGGTTTGATCTATGGTCACGTCATCGATTACGTCCTGTTTCATACGGAGACGTGGTCGTTTGCCGTCTTCAATCTCGCTGATAGCTTCATAACTATCGGAGCGGGCTTGGTTATTCTGGACGAGCTGGTCGGATCGAAGCGAGCCGATTAATACATTATTAGGGGGACGGCATAAGGATTGCGAAGGAAAGCCCGTGTAGGCTTGTCCCATGCGCACCATTGCTGAACTGCACGATCGCATATCCAAGGCCTTCTCCTCGAAATCGTTCGCAGGGGACCCTGCGGAGCAATCGCGCGAAATCGTCATTCGCCCGTCGGAAAGTATCGAAGGTCGTCCCGGGGCGTCGTCGCGCCGTCCTGGCCCGCTTCAAAATCTTTTCTCCCAGTTGCAAGGCTGGTCACCGAGCCGCAGCAATCGCTCGCTCATGGGGCGGTTGAAGCAATCGGAAGCCGCAGGCGAGGCCAAATCGCGACGGCTGTCGACGGTGGTTCACGAAATCCGGACGCCGTTGAACGGCATTCTCGGCATGACGCATCTGCTCAGCCAGACGAAGCTGACGGCCGAGCAGCAGAACTACCTGAGTGGTATCCGCCAGTCTGGGCATCTTTTGGCGCAGCTCGTTGACGACATCCTCGATCTTTCGACGATGGAAGCCGGTCGATTCCGGCTCAACACCCGCGCCGAAAACCTTCGGCAGCTGCTGGAAAGCGTCGTCGAGATGCTGTCTCCGCGTGCCCACGAGAAACGGATCGAGGTCGCTGCGACGTTTGCCGCCGATTTGCCCGACCTGCTGGACTTCGACCCCGCCCGACTGCGCCAGGTGCTGTTCAACGTCATTGGCAATGCGGTCAAGTTCACCGGCATCGGCGGGGTGCTGGTTCGCGTCGAAATCGCCGGAGGCAATGTCGAGATCGCGGTGATCGATACCGGGCCGGGAATGACGCTTCAGGAACAGGCGACAATCTTCGGCGAATTCGAACAAGCGGGATCGGCCGAAGCGCGAAGCGGCGGCACGGGCCTCGGCCTCGGTATCGCATCACGGATCCTGACGGAATTCGGTGGCTCGCTTTCGGTAAGAAGCCGCAAGGGCGAGGGCAGCACCTTCACCATCCGCTTCCCCGTCAGGCTGGCCGAGGATGTCGCTGCCGGCGACACGGATCGCAGCGGCATGCTGGCGCGGTCCCGCGTCGTACTCCTGGCTCCGCATGGTCCCTCGGCACAGGCGACGGTCGCAACGATCGAGGCGCTCGGCGGACGGTGCCATCATGTTGCTGCCGCACGCGACGTGTCGATGTTGATCGACCGTGCCGCCGCAGGTATGACGCCCTTCACCGATCTGGTCGTCGACCATCGTCTGGCATCCGATTATGCTTTGGAGCCTCAGCATCATCCGCTGCATCGCGTCCTCCTCGTCAACCCGGAAGAGCGGGCATCGCAACCGCAGGATCTTTTCGATGCATGGCTGATCCGGCCCCTGCGCGAGCGGTCGCTGATCGACGTGCTGAGCGGGCGCATGCGCGGCTTCGGAAGAATTTCCGGTACACAGCGAGTTTCCGCCCCGGCAGCCGTCGCCCCCACGGCGAGGGCGATCGTCACTCAAGCCGGCCAATTCGAAAACCTCGATATCGTGTTGGCCGAAGATGACCCGATCAGCGCCACGCTCCTGCGTGCGACGCTTCAAAAAAGCGGACACAGGGTCCGCTGGGTCGCCGATGTGCCGAGCTTCGCCGATCTCATCGGCGGGGCCGGTGCGCCACCGGACCTGATCATCTCGGACATGAATATGCCCGGTGGAGAGCCGCTCGATGTCATCGTTGGCCTCCGTAAGAGGGAAAAAATGTCGCAGCTTCCGGCAATCCCCGTCGTCGTTTTGACCGGTGAAAGTCGTGAAGGTCTGCTGCAGGGCGCTTTTGCCGCAGGCGCTGACAGGGTGTTTCAAAAGCCCATTGAACCGGAAAGACTTCTGGATGAAATCCGTAATCTGCTCGGCGAAGAACTCGACCGTCAGGGAAGCCGTTGACGGACTTGGGGCGCCATCCTAATGTGACAATCAACGTCACGTTCCTGTCGTAGAGACGTGATTTATGACGGTGATCCAACCGGGACGGGCAAATCACCATGGCAATCGAACTCCTGAACCGTGAATTGACACTCGACATCCCTTCGACGCCGCCGCCTACGGGAAATGGCGATGTATTCGGCCGCATAGGCTCGCTCGAAACACGGCTTGCACGCAACAGCCGCGAGATTGAGGCTGCGCAGGCGGTACGCTTCCGCGTGTTCGTCGAAGAGATGAATGCAGTGCTTCCTCCCGAAGCCATGCTGCTGAAGCGAGACTTCGACAGCTATGACGCCATCTGCGACCACCTCCTCGTTGTCGACAATGCCATCGAAGGTGAAATCGAGGATCAGATCGTCGGCACCTATCGCCTGTTGCGTCAGGAAGTTGCCATGGCCAACGGTGGTTTCTATTCGGCCTCGGAATTCGATATTGCGCCGCTTCTCGCCCGCCATCCCGACAAGCAGTTCATGGAGCTCGGCCGCTCCTGTGTGCTGCCCGACTATCGCACCAAGCGGACAGTCGAATTGTTGTGGCAGGGCAACTGGTCTTATTCCGTCCGGCACGGCATGGGCGCCATGTTCGGCTGCGCATCTTTCCCCGGCGTTCTTCCCGAAGAGCATGCGCTTGCTCTGTCGTTCCTGCATCACAATTCGCTGGTGAAAGACGAGTGGAAAGTGTCGGCGAATGCTGATCTCTATCAGAAAATGGATCTGATGCCGGCCGAAGACATCAATCCGCGCCAGGCGCTGTCGGCCATGCCACCGCTGGTGAAGGGGTATCTGCGTCTGGGTGCGATGATCGGCGACGGTGCCGTGGTCGACCAGGCATTCAACACCACCGACGTGCTGATCGTCCTGCCGATCGCCGATATCGCCGGCCGTTACATCAATCACTTCGGCGCCGATGGAGGCCGTTTTTCGAGCTGATCCCTTTGCCGGGGCCTTGCCCGTTTGGGATATAGACGGTTTTCATCTAGCGCTCCGAGTGGACTTGTTTCACTGAACATAGTCCACCCGGAAGCAACCTCTTCAAGACATCGTTACGACCCGGCATTGTAGGCGGCGATCGCTGCCATGTTGACGATCTCCGAATCCTTGGCGCCCATCTGGGTGATCTGCACCGACTTGTCGAGGCCGACGAGAAGCGGGCCAATCACCGTCGATGCGCCGATCTCCTGCAGCATTCGAGTTGCGATGGAGGCAGAGTGGATCGCCGGCATGACCAGCACGTTTGCGACGCCGGACAGGCGGCAGAACGGGTATTGTTCAAGCCGTGTCGCGTTGAGTGCCACGTCGGCGGCCATCTCCCCGTCATATTCGAAATCGATGCGGCGGCCGTCGAGGATCTTCACCGCCTCGCGTACCCGTTCGGACCGTTCACCGATCGGCTGGCCGAAATTCGAATAGGCGAGCATTGCTACCCTAGGCTCATAACCCATGCGGCGGGCAACGCGGGCCGCCTCGACTGCGATATCGGCCAGATCCTCGGCATTCGGCATGTCATGGACGGCCGTGTCGGCAACGAAGATCGTCCGGCCGCGGGCAACCACGATCGATACACCGATTACGCGATGCCCAGGCTTGGTATCTATGCAGCGCCGCACGTCGGCAAGTGCTGAAGCATAGTTGCGGGTTGTGCCCGTTACCATCGCATCCGCATCGCCGACTGCCACCATGGCCGAGGCGAAATGGTTGCGGTCGTTGTTGATCAGCCGCTGCACATCACGCAGCAGAAAGCCTTCCCGCTGAAGGCGCTCATAGAGATAATCGATATAGGCATCGGTACGATTGGAAATGCGGGCGTTGACGATCTCGATGCCGGGTCGATCGAGATCAATGCCGGCCTTTTCTGCCGTCGATCGGATCACGTCGTCGCGGCCAAGCAGGATTGCAGTGCCGAGGTCCTGATTGCAGAAGGAGATTGCTGCGCGCATCACCTGTTCTTCTTCCGCTTCTGCAAACACCACCCGCTTCGGGAAGCGGCGAACGCGCTCGTAAATGTTCTGCGTTGTTGCGGCAATCGGGTCACGGCGCGCCGAAAGCTCGCGGCCATAGGCTGCAAGATCGGCGATCTCGCGGCGGGCAGCGCCACTTTCCATCGCAGCCCTGGCAACGGCAACGGGAATGGCGGAGATGAGCCGTGGATCAAACGGCACGGGAATGATGTACTGGGCGCCGAAACGCGGCCGAACCCCCTGATAGGCGGCGGCCACGTCGTCAGGCACATCTTCACGGGCAAGATCGGCCAGCGCCTGGGCAGCCGCGATCTTCATCGCATCGTTGATCTGGCGCGCGCGCACGTCCAGTGCGCCTCGGAAGATGTAAGGGAAACCCAGCACGTTGTTGACCTGGTTCGGATAGTCCGACCGGCCTGTCGCCATGATCGCGTCGTCACGAATCCGCGCCACTTCCTCCGGGGTGATTTCCGGGTCCGGATTTGCCATCGCGAAGATGATCGGCCGGTCGGCCATCGAGCGGATCATGTCGGTCGTGAACGCACCCTTCTGGGAGAGCCCGAACACGACATCGGCACCTTTCATCGCTTCTTCCAGTGTGCGGCTGTCGGATTTGACAGCATGCGCGCTTTTCCACTGGTTCATGCCTTCGGTGCGGCCTTGGTAGATCACACCCTTGGTGTCGCAGAGAATGATGTTGGCCGGGTTGAAGCCCATCGCCTTGATCAGTTCGATACAGGCGATCGCGGCAGCTCCCGCGCCGTTGCAGACGAGCTTGGTGGTCTTGAGGTCGCGGCCGGTCAGTTCCAGCGCATTGATCAGCCCGGCTGCTGCGATGATCGCAGTGCCATGCTGGTCGTCGTGGAAGACCGGAATATCCATCAGTTCACGCAGCCGGCTTTCGATGATGAAGCATTCCGGCGCCTTGATGTCTTCGAGATTGATGCCGCCGAAGGATGGCCCGAGATAGCGCACGCAGTTGATGAATTCGTCGACATTCTCGGTATCGACCTCCAGATCGATCGAGTCCACGTCGGCGAACCGCTTGAACAGCACCGACTTGCCTTCCATGACCGGCTTTGAGGCGAGTGCCCCCAGATTGCCGAGCCCGAGAATGGCCGTGCCGTTGGAGATGACCGCCACCATGTTGCCGCGCGTCGTGTAGTCATAGGCCTTGGCCGGGTCGGCGGCGACGGCAAGGACCGGCACCGCAACGCCCGGCGAATAGGCGAGCGACAGGTCGCGCTGCGTCGCCATCGGCTTGGTCGGCGTGATTTCCAGCTTGCCGGGACGTCCGTCGGCGTGAAAGTCGAGCGCCTCCTGGTCGGTTACCGATGTACGCGTGTTACCTGTCTTGTCGTTCACGGGCGTCTCCTCTCCAGCTTCTTGTGGGCAGCCTTCCTCAAGGCCAATGCAAATGTTGTCTTTAAAGGGCCTTCACCGATAGTGTCGCCACTTTCCATACGCAATCAAAAATCTGCGCAACAAAAAATCGGTTCCGTGACCCAGTTTGAAAGATCGTCAATTGACGCCCTGACCGCCGACCAGCTTGCCTCGGAGGAGAGCCGTGCTTCGGCCACGCCGATGATGGAGCAGTTTATCGAGATCAAGGCCAACAACCCTGGTTCGATGCTCTTTTATCGCATGGGCGACTTCTACGAGTTGTTCTTCCAGGACGCGATTGATGCGTCACGGGCGCTCGGCATCACGCTCACCAGACGCGGCCAGCATATGGGGCAGGATATCCCGATGTGCGGCGTACCGGTGCATGCCGCGGATGATTATCTTCAAAGGCTGATTGGGCTCGGTTTCCGCGTTGCCGTTTGCGAACAGATCGAAGATCCGGCGGAAGCCAAGAAGCGCGGCGGAAAATCGGTCGTCAAGCGTGACGTCGTCCGCCTTGTTACACCCGGCACGATCACCGAGGAAAAACTCCTCGTTGCTTCGGAATCGAATTACCTGATGACGCTCGCCCGTATCAAGGGCGGGGCAGAGGCCATGATGGCACTCGCCTGGATAGATATCTCCACCGGTGTGTTTCGTGTTGCCGAAACCGAGGCCACGCGCCTGCTGGCCGATATCCTCCGCATCGAGCCGCGCGAACTGATCATGCCGGACAGCATGTTTCATGATCCGGAGCTGAAGCCTGTCTTTGATGTGCTCGGCCGCATCGCCGTTCCGCAGCCGTCGGTCCTGTTCGACAGCGCCACCTCGGAAGGGCGCATCGCCCGTTATTTCGGTGTCGGCACGCTGGATGGTTTTGGTACCTTTTCGCGCGCCGAAATTGCCGCGGCAGCCGCAGCCGTTTCCTATGTCGAGAAGACCCAGATCGCCGAACGCCCGCCACTGGGCCGGCCGGAGCGGGAAAGCGGCGCTTCCACCCTGTTTATCGATCCCGCAACCCGCGGCAATCTCGAGCTGACAAAGACACTGTCGGGCGAACGCGAAGGCACGCTTCTGAAGGCGATCGACCGCACCGTGACCGGTGGCGGCGCCCGGCTTCTCGCAGAACGGCTGATGTCGCCGCTGACCGACCCTGGCCGCATCAATCGACGGCTGGATTCGATCTCCTTCCTCAAGGACGAGCCGTCGCTCTGCGCCGATTTGCGCGCCTCGCTGAAACACGTGCCGGACATGCCGCGCGCATTGTCACGGCTGGCGCTCGATCGTGGTGGTCCGCGCGATCTCGGTTCTATCCTCGCCGGGCTTGAAGCCGCCCGTGGCGTTGTCGCTTTTCTCGATCAGTCCATGTTGCCCGACGAACTGTCCGAGGCGCTGGCCGGCCTGAGAGCTTTGCCGGTCACGGTCGAATCGCTGCTCGGCAACCTGCTTGCGGAAGACCTGCCGTTGCTGAAGCGCGATGGCGGATTTCTGGCCGACGGCGCCCATTCCGAACTCGACGAGGTTCGCGCCTTGCGCGACCAGTCCCGCAAGGTGATCGCCGGGCTGCAGCTTCAATATGCCGACGAAACCGGCATCAAGTCGCTGAAGATCAAGCACAACAATGTGCTCGGCTATTTCATCGAAGTGACCGCCGGAAATGCGGGCCCGATGACCGATACGCCGGAAGCCAAGGCACGCTTCATCCATCGCCAGACCATGGCGAACGCCATGCGCTTCACCACCACCGAGCTCGCCGATCTCGAAAGCCGCATCGCCAACGCCGCCGACAAGGCGCTGACGATCGAGCTCGCCGCCTTCGACAGGATGGTTGCGGCCGTGACCGCGGAAGCCGAGGCGATCAAGGCCGGTGCCCGGGCGCTGTCGGTTATCGATGTCGCCGGCGGCCTCGCGATGCTGGCAGAAGAGTGGGATTATCGCCGCCCGATCGTCGATGATGGCCGGATGTTTGCGATCGAAGGCGGTCGCCATCCGGTGGTCGAACAGGCGCTGCGCCGCCAGTCCTCCGGTCCTTTCATTGCCAATGAATGCGATCTGTCGCCCCGCAACGGCGGTGAATTCGGTGCATTGTGGCTTCTCACCGGTCCCAACATGGGCGGTAAGTCGACCTTCCTGCGCCAGAATGCGCTGATTGCCATTCTTGCCCAGATGGGGTCCTTCGTGCCGGCGGCTTCGGCCCATATCGGCATCGTCGACCGGCTGTTCTCGCGCGTCGGCGCATCCGATGATCTTGCCCGCGGCCGCTCCACCTTCATGGTTGAAATGGTCGAGACGGCGGCGATCCTCAACCAGGCGACCGACCGTTCGCTGGTCATCCTCGACGAGATCGGCCGTGGCACCGCGACCTTCGACGGCCTGTCCATCGCCTGGGCTTCGGTCGAACACCTGCATGAGGGCAATCGCTGCCGCGGCCTCTTCGCCACCCATTTCCATGAGTTGACCGTTCTGTCGGAAAAGCTCCTGCGCCTCTCCAATGCCACGATGAAGGTCAAGGAATGGGATGGAGAGGTGATCTTCCTGCATGAGGTCGGCCCCGGTGCGGCCGATCGCTCCTATGGCATCCAGGTGGCGCGCCTTGCCGGTCTGCCAGACGCCGTCGTCACCCGCGCCCGCGACGTACTGACAAAACTTGAGGATTCCGACCGCAAGAACCCTGCAAGCCAGCTGATCGACGACCTGCCGCTGTTCCAGGTCGCCGTCCGTAAGGAGGACACGCGCCGCGGACCGTCCAAGGTGGAAGAGGCGCTGAAAGCCATCAACCCGGACGACATGACACCACGCGAGGCGCTCGACGCGCTTTATGCCTTGAAGAAGCAGGCCGGCGAGAAAACCTGATCCGGGTTTTCGCGCCGCTGCCGGGACGGAAAAAACAGTCTGCCCGGCATTGGATGATACAACTTGGCATTTGCATCCTGTTTGGATGCTCCTGTAACCTCGTCTGTCGGGGAAACGGGGATATGACTGATTTAAATGACCTATTGGTATTATAAGCTGGGTCGGAAACAGGGTGGCCCTGTTTCTGCCGAAGACCTTGCCGTATTGGCAGGCAAAGGGACGATAAGGCCGGAAACGTTGCTCTGGCACGCAGGTCTTGCGGATTGGATGAAGGCTTCGGAAGCTGCGGAACTGAGCCTCCCCTTTGAGCGCGAAATTCCCGAAGCTGCGCCCGAAACTTCGCGCGATCCGGCGCTTGCCGGACCGTGGTCGCGCTGCTGGGCCCGTTTTCTTGATGAGATGATCCTGGCGGCTGTGATCGGCATACCGTTTGCGTATCTTATTCAGCCTCACCTGCCGGAAATTGGCGGAAATTTCCCCGCAGCGGATGCTCTTCTAACGGCCGTTTCTGTTGCTTCCGCAACGAGCGTTGTTTTGTGGTTATCGATGACGATGTTCGGCACCACTCCTGGAAAGCTGGTCGCAGGGGTGAGAGTGGAGAACATCTCCGGCATGCCTGATTGGCAGTTCTACATGAAGCGTGAGTTCAGGCTCTGGCTGTTTATCGGCACCGCCGGCATTCCCTATCTTTCGATCATACCCTGCATCCTGCAATACCGACGTGTTTCAAGGGGAAGGCCCACCTGGTATGACGAAGGGGTGGCCATCGTCCGGGGAACGGGCAGGCTTTCCCGCTCCGCCGCGGCCGCCGCAGCAGTGGCTGCAACATTGACCCTGACCGTCATGTCGATCGGTTACCTGAACTTTCTGTCGTTAGAAAAGCGCATGGCATCCAGCTATCGCTATTGGATTAATCCCGCCACCGGTAAGCGAGCGGATCTCTGGTCCGTATGGGTCTTCGACGAACTCAAGGCTGAGAGCGGCAAGCTCTATCATTTCAGCGCCGGCAACCTATCTTCCGAAGTCCTGTTCGGTTACGAGCCGATGGATGCGCCATCCGTAGATCCGGTCGCCTACGGTGAGGCGTTGCAGAGCGCGGTCGCAGAGGATATTTCCTTCGACAGCAAATGGGTGCCATTCAAGATGAACGGTTTCGATGCTGCACGTGTCACCGGCATTGAGACAAAGGCGAAGGATATCAATGTTGAAATGACGGTCGTCGTTGTTGGCCGGAGTGCATGGCGACTGCTTCTGTTCGTTCAAGGCCGCCCGTTGAACAAGCTCCAGATCAGGGAGGTGTTGATCCATTCCCTTTTATCGACGGCAAAGGATATCAACGTTCCGATCAACATGCCCTGTGACGACGAAACTTGTTTTTCCGCTCTCGAAACCGTCAATGGACATGCGCCATCCTGATCTCAAGCGCCATCGGCATTGCGGGTTGGCGCTTGCGGAATGTCTCATATAGCATGTAGGGGCATCAGATTACGCCCGCCGGTGATCACGGAGCGGGTGAAACGGATGGGAAGAGGATTTCACGCGTGAGCGTTGCCTTCGTCAAGGAAGAAAGTGCCGAGACGGCTGCCGAAACGGTTCTGCCCGACCGGCCGATCTCGGTGCATCCGAACTTCGTCACCGAAACCGGCCTGGAGGCGCTGCAGGCCCAGCTCCAGGCTGCGCGTGACGCTTATGAGGCCGCTAATGCCATCGAAGACGTCAACGAGCGCCGCCGCCAGGCTGCTGGGCCGGCGCGTGACGCACGTTATTTCGCCGAAAGGGTTCACACTGCCCAGCTTATGCCAGCGCCGCCCTCGAACGACGTGGTGTCTTTCGGTGCGACTGTCCGTTTCAGCCGGGACGACGGACGCGAGCAGGCCTACCGCATCGTCGGCGAGGATGAAGCCGATCCCAAGGCAGGGACGATTTCCTACGTCTCACCGGTCGCAAGGGCACTTACAGGCAAGGCGGCAGGCGACGTCGTCACCGTCGGTAACCAAGAACTCGAAATCATCACGATTTCGTAATCAGCTTGCGCGCTCTGCCGGCCGCGCCGCTTGTGAACGCCCGCATCAGCCGCTATCTGGTTCTCTCCCAAGCAAACAGAGGCCATTGCGGCATGACACCAGACTATCTCGTCACCCATTCCGGTGGCTTCCATGCCGACGAACTTCTTTCCAGCGTTATTCTCACCCGGCTTTTCCCCGAGGCGAAAATCGTCCGCAGCCGCGCGCCGGACTGGATCACGCCCGGCTCCGATCGCATCATCTACGACGTCGGCGGCGCCTATGACGCGGATGCGCGGATTTTCGACCACCATCAGCGCGGTGCGCCGCTGCGCGATGACGAAGCCCCCTACAGTTCCTTCGGCCTGATCTGGAAACATTACGGTCGCGACTATCTCACGGCGATGAATATCCCTGAAGACCATATCGAGGCGCTGCATGCCTCCTTCGACAAGAGCTTCGTCCTGCCGATCGATCTGATGGACAACGGCGCGCTCAGCCCGTCGATTGCCGGCCCGCTTGCCGGCCTGACCTTGTCGAGCCTTCTCGAAACCCTGAAGCCCTCCTTCGACGAGAACGAGCCCGGCGCCGACGATCGTGCCTTTCATTCGGCTCTCGTCATCGCCCGGTCTTTCGTCGAGGCCGGTATCGGCAAGCGCGCCGCCAAACTGCGCGCCGAGACGCTGGTGCTTCAGGCGATCGCGAAAACCGGCGAAGGCCGCATTCTTGAACTGCCGATGGGCATGCCCTTCCGCCCGGCGATCATCAAGGCAGGCGCCGATCATCTGCTCTTCGTCGTCCACCCACGTGACGGCAAGGACTGGTGCGTCACCGGTATCCGCCGTGCAGACGACGGCTTCGAATTGCGTGCCGATCTGCCGAAATCCTGGGCGGGCCTCACCAATGGTGATCTCGAAGCCGCCTCCGGCATCAAAGGCGCAACCTTCTGCCATAACGGTCGCTTCATTGCTGCCGCCACCTCCCGCGAAGCTGCCCTTGCGATGGCCGAGATCGCGGTGAAGGAAGCTCTCGCCGAAGCCGATCCGGCTGCCGGCTGATCTCACCGATCAAAGGCTCGCTGGCGCGGGCCTTTGATCGGCCGAGCAGCTTTGGCCGAGTAGGTAACGGCGGCCAAAGCCTTTAAATCTCCGCCTTTGCCCCTCGAACCTGATATAGTCAGCCGCAAAGCACGTTTCAGACCATCCTTCGGGTATTTCCTTGCTTTCCATACCCCTGCCTCTCATTGCCGGACTGGTCTTCGTGCTTGTGCTGCATCACAGCCTGAAGGGCGTCGAAGCGCTGGGCAGCCGGCGCTATTTCGTCGCCTTCCTGCTTATCTATGCGCTGCAGGGCATGATCGTCGGCATTCATTTCGGCTATGGCGTTGCAACGCTTGGGTCGATCCAGCCGATCACCGCTTCCGTCATGCCGCCACTCGCCTTTCTCGCCTTTCGCGGATTGACGGGCGCAGATGTGCCGCAACCCTGGCGCCATTTCTGGCCGCCGGTCCTGATGGTTCTTTCGGTTCTCATCCTGCCGGTGCTGATCGATCCCTTGTTGCTGGCGATCTTCGTCGTCTACGGCGTGGCGTTATGGCGTCTGACCCGGAGCGACGGCGAGGAACTCATGGCCGAGGCAAGCCTGCAGCGCATGCGGCCCGCCTTTCGCGCCGCGCGGCTGACGGCGGCGCTGATGTTGTTGTTTGCCGCAGCCGATGCAGGCATTGCCATATATGCAGCGTTCCGGGGCACGGCGATCGTTCCCTCCGTGGTCGCGGTCATCAATCTAGTCGCACTGGCGGCGAGCATCCTGTTCTCGATAATGCCGCCTGCAGCCGGCATGTCCGAGCCGCCTGGCAAGCAAGTTACGCCCGGCCCGCAGGACGAGGCGATCATCGCCCGGGTTCTGGCTGCTCTTGAGGACGGCGAACTCTACAGGGACGAAAATCTCAGCCTTGCAAAGATTGCCCGCAAGGCAGGCATGCCGGCGCGCGATCTGTCGGCGGCCGTCAACCGCGCGAGTGGCCTCAACGTCTCGCAATTCGTCAACAACCGGCGCGTCGCCGAAGCCTGCCGCCTTCTGGAGCAGACCCGCAAATCCGCGACCTCCATCATGCTCGATGTCGGTTTCTCGACGAAATCCAATTTCAATCGCGAATTTCGCCGGGTGACCGGCATGAGCCCGCGCCAGTGGCGAGCGAAGGCGAGGCAGGAAACCAAGCCGAAAAATGCCGCCCCTTGAACTTGGCTGCTCAAGGCAACAACTTTGAAACGACCTATCGCCATAATCGGTGGTAAAGGTGCCGCAAATTCGCTAAAGCCTCCCCGGCAAACTGGCACCGGCAGGATGACATGGCCAGACACGATATCGATTTTTCAGAACTCCTCGACGTTGACGCGCTGAAGGCCGAGTGCCGCTCGGTCATGAAGAAGGGCCGTCCGCATCTCGAACTGAGGACAGCGCTCCTGCCGATCATGCGCCGCGCAAGCACCGAAGGCCGCAACAATGCCCAAGCGTTGCTGAATGCGGATGGCAGCGGCCTCAATTGCGCCCGCCGGATCTCCTGGATCCAGGACCAGATCATCGGCGTCCTGCATGAGACCGTGGCGACCGTCGTGTATCCCGAGGGCAAGGAGATCACCGTCGCAGCTGTCGGCGGGTACGGCCGTGCGACACTCGCGCCCGGATCGGATATCGACCTGCTTTTCCTGCTTCCGGCCAAAAATTCCGACGAGATGCGCAAGGCCGTCGAGTTCCTGCTCTATATTCTCTGGGACATGGGCTTCAAGGTCGGCCATGCGACGCGCACCGTCGAAGAATGTATCCGGCTGTCGAAGACCGACATGACGATCCGTACAGCCATTCTCGAGGCGCGCCTCATTTGCGGCTGCGCGGCACTGTTTGATGATCTCGAACAGCGCTTCGACAAGGAAGTCGTGGCCGATACGGGCGCCGAATTCGTTGCCGCGAAACTCGCCGAGCGTGATCAGCGGCATCAGAAGTCCGGCGATACGCGGTATCTAGTCGAGCCCAATGTCAAGGAAGGCAAGGGCGGTCTGCGTGATCTGCAGACCCTGTTCTGGATCTCCAAATATTATTACCGGGTCAAGGATACCGCCGAACTGGTCAAGCTCGGCGTCTTCTCCCGCTCGGAAATCCGCCTGTTCGAAAAGGCCGACGACTTCCTTTGGGCAGTCCGCTGCCACATGCATTTCCTGACCGGCAAGTCGGAAGAGCGGCTGTCCTTCGATATCCAGCGCGACATCGCAGCCTCGCTTGGTTATCACGCGCGCCCCGGCCTTTCATCGGTCGAGCGCTTCATGAAACACTATTTCCTCGTCGCCAAGGATGTCGGTGACCTGACGCGCATCTTTTGCTCGGCGCTGGAAGAACAGCAGGCCAAGGCAGCACCGGGTCTCGCGACCCGTGTGATGTCGCGGTTCACCAAGCGGCTGCACAAGATCGCCGGTACGACGGATTTCGTCACAGACCGCGGCCGCATCACACTCGCCTCACCGGATGTCTTTGCTCGCGACCCTGTCAACATCATCCGCTTCTTCCATGTCGCAGACATCAACCAGCTCGAACTGCATCCCGACGCGCTGAAGAAGATGACGCGCTCTCTCTCCTTGATAGACAGCAGTGTGCGGGAAAACGAGGAAGCCAATCGACTGTTTCTGTCGATCCTCACCTCCCGCCGCGACCCGGCGCTGATGTTGCGGCGAATGAACGAGGCTGGCGTGCTTGGCCGCTTCATCCCCGAATTCGGCAAGGTCGTGGCGATGATGCAGTTCAACATGTATCATCACTATACCGTCGACGAGCATCTGATCCGCTCCGTCGAGGCCCTGTCGGAGATCGACAAGGGCGAGGTGGAGGAAATTCATCCGCTTGCCTCGAAGCTGATGCCCGGCATCGAGGAGCGTGAGGCGCTTTATGTCGCCGTGCTGATTCACGATATCGCCAAGGGACGGCAGGAGGATCACTCGATCGCCGGCGCCCGCATGGCACGCAAGCTGTGCCCCAGGCTCGGGCTCAACAAGAAGCAGACGGAAATCGTCGTTTGGCTGATCGAAAAACATCTCGTCATGTCGATGACCGCGCAGACGCGCGACCTGCATGACCGCAAGACGATCACCGACTTCGCCGATGTGGTCCAGTCGATGGATAGGCTGAAGTTGCTGCTGATCCTGACGATCTGCGATACCCGCGCCGTCGGCCCCGGTGTCTGGAATGGCTGGAAGGGCCAGCTCCTGCGCACGCTCTATTACGAGACCGAAATTCTCCTCTCTGGCGGCTTTTCCGAAACCCCGCGCCGCGAACGTGCTCAGGTGGCGGAAGAAGCGCTCTACAAGGCGCTGTCGGATTGGGACGAAAAGGATCGCAAGACCTATTCGGCACTTCACTACCAGCCCTATCTCTTGGCCGTCTCGCTAGACGACCAGATCCGTCACGCAGGCTTCATCCGCGATACCGACCGTGCCGGCCAGGCGCTCGCCACAATGGTGCGCACCGATGCCTTCCGGGCGATTACCGAAATTACCGTCCTCGCGCCTGACCATCCGCGCCTGCTTTCCGTCATCGCCGGCGCCTGCGCGGCAGCCGGCGCCAACATCGTCGATGCGCAGATCTTCACCACCGGCGATGGCCGGGCGGTCGATACGATCCTGATCAACCGGGAATTTTCGGTCGACGAGGACGAGATGCGCCGTGCCGGCACGATCGGCCGGATGATCGAGGATGTGCTGTCCGGCAAGCGCCGCCTGCCGGAAGTCATCGCCACCCGTGCCAAGACGCGCAAGAAAAACCGGGCCTTCGACATTCCGCCCTCGGTCACGCTATCGAACGGCCTGTCCAACAAGTTCACCGTGGTCGAGATAGAATGCCTCGACCGCACCGGCCTTCTGGCCGATATCACCGCCGGCCTTGCCGACCTGTCGCTCGACATCCAGTCGGCCCGCATCACCACCTTCGGCGAAAAGGTGATCGACACCTTCTACGTCACCGATCTCGTCGGCCACAAACTGACCAACGAGAACCGCCAGAACGCCATCGTCGATCGGCTGAAGGCGGTGATGACCGATCAGGACGAGGAAGCCAAGGCGAAGGCATCCGCCGCTTCGGTCCCGGTTGCGGAACAGCCGCCGCGCAAGAGCAAGGCAAGCGCGTGACCGGCGCAATGGGTGAATTGAAATGAGCCTTGTGAAGAAATTCGCCACCGTCGGCGGTGCGACGCTCGGCAGCCGCATTTTCGGTTTCGCCCGCGAGACCGCAATGGCGGCGGCACTCGGCACCGGCCCGATGGCCGATGTCTTCTATGCGGCCTTCCGCTTCCCCAACCTGTTTCGCCGCCTGTTTGCCGAAGGCGCCTTCAACGCCGCCTTCGTGCCGCTGTTTTCCAAGGAAATCGAGGCGAATGGCGTCGAAGGCGCCAAGCGCTTTTCGGAGGAAGTCTTCGGCGTCCTGTTCTCGGCGCTGCTGATCATCACCATCGTCATGGAATTGATGATGCCTTGGCTGGTACGCTTCATCATCGCGCCGGGTTTTGCCGACGATGTTGAAAAGACCTCGCTGACGATCCGCATGGCGGCGGTGATGTTTCCCTATCTGATGTGCATGTCGCTGACCGCGATGATGAGCGGTATGCTGAATTCGCTGCACCATTTCTTTGCCGCAGCGATTGCACCGGTTTTCTTGAACGTGGTGATGATCGCGGCGCTGTTCTACGGTCTGTGGATCGGTGCCGATCCACGCGAAATCGCCTGGTACCTCTCCTGGAGCGTGCTGGTCGCCGGCGTGCTGCAATTGGCCGTTGTCTATCTCGGCGTTCGCCATGCGGGCATCAATATCGGCTTCCGCCGCCCGCGTATGACGCCCAACGTCAAGCGCCTGCTCTGGCTGGCAGTGCCGGCCGCCGTCACCGGCGGCATTACCCAGATCAACCAGCTCATCGGCCAGGCGATCGCATCCGGCAAGGAAGGCGCCATCGCCGCCCTCCAATATGCCGACCGTATCTACCAGCTGCCGCTCGGCGTCGTCGGCGTCGCCGTCGGCGTCGTGCTTTTGCCCGAGCTCTCCCGTGCGCTGAAAGGCGGGCAGGTGAGGGAGGCGAAGAATATCCAGAACCGTTCGATCGAATTCGTCCTGTTCCTGACGCTTCCCGCAGCCGCCGGTCTCTGGGTCCTGTCGGACGCGATCATCCGCGTGCTCTACGAGCGGGGCGCTTTTTCTGCGGAAAACACGACCGTGGTCGGCGGCATCCTTGCCATTTACGGCCTCGGCCTACCGGGTTTCGTGCTGATCAAGGCGCTGCAACCGGGCTTTTATGCCCGCGAAGACACCAAAACCCCGATGCGCTTCACCATGCTGTCGGTGGTCGTCAATTCGGGCCTCGCCATCTCGCTCTTCCCGCTTCTCGCCGAACGCGGCATCGCCACGGCAGAGGCAACTGCTGGCTGGATCAACACAATCCTGTTGTTCTCGACGCTGGTCTGGCGGGGCGATCTTCTGTGGGAGTGGCAGATGGCAAAGCGGACCGCGCTCCTGCTGGTTTCGACGGCCGTCATGGCAGGGGCGCTCGTCTACGCCTTGCCCTATGCCGGGTCATGGCTGGCGCCTGGCGCGCATCTCTTAAGCCAGGTCGCAGCCCTTGGCATTCTGATCTGTATTGCCATGATCGTTTATTTCGGCGTGGCTTTCCTGATCGGCGGCGCCGATCTCGGCATGATCCGCCGCAATATCAAGCGTAAGCCGAAGACGCCGGCCTGAAAGGCGGAAATGCTCTAAAAGCCGCCTCGATCACGTATCGTCGCCATTGGACTTGCGCTTCAGATTGGCAAGTCCGCCACCGCCGCGCTTGCCCTTGCCGCAATAGGCCCAGTGACGTTTCGGACCGATATCGACATGCACGATGCCGTTGCAGTAACGGCCGATGCCGCCGATCCCCGGCGCACTGGCCGCCGCCGCCAGAATGCGCTTCTCCGAGACACCCGGAATGCGGATGTCTGCGGCATAACAGCGGCTATGCTGCGATTTGCCGGAATGCGGACGATGGCCGGATGTCACCATCGGCTTATGGCCGGTTTCCTGTGCGATATGGGCAAGGATGGCTTCGAGCTTTTCCGGAAAACAGCCGGTGCGCACGCTGACCCGCTGCACGGTGTAGAAAGCGGAATAATCGTGTTCGATCGTGGTGCCGCGGCGTTTGTCGTTCTTGCCTGCTGCTTCGGCGTTGGCGTTCATGCTAAACGCCAAAAGGCAGGCCAGCGCGACGCGAGAAAAGATGCGCATGGATGTCCCCTAGGAAAAGACCGGTCGTCATGACGGTCGGCTTCGTCGTGGCGAGGTATTTCTTTCCGAAAAGTGACGTGAATAAGGAGGGATTTACTCTAAATTGAGATTAATGGGCCGAATATCTTAATATTCATTAACTAATGATAGATTTGGAGGGGGTTCTATTTGCTTTTGTGGCGGAAAATCTTCGTTATAAAACTGTTACATACGCCCCGCTCATGCGTTCAAGTGCACTGTGTCCCGGATAGTCGGTGGGCACCCCCAAATATTCGGGGTGAAAAGCCAGAAAAGGGGTGAAATTGCCTTCGCCATGGCGGAGTCTGCTGTCATCTCGATCGTTGACGCCGCCAAACCGGGAGTTTCCGATGACTGTACAATCGCTGTTTCTCGTCACCCTCGTCGTCGATGACTATGACCGGGCCAAGGCGTTTTACTGTGATCTCCTCGGTTTCGACTGCACGGATGACGTGGCGCTCCCGGATGGAAAGCGCTGGCTCGTGGTCAGGCCGCCGGGTTGCGCCGGCGCAGGCCTGCTCTTGGCGCAGGCGGCCGACGAAAGGCAGAAGACGGCGATTGGCAATCAGACCGGCGGCCGTGTCGGCTTCTTTCTGCAGACCGATGATTTCGCCCGCGATCATGCGGCGATGCTCGCCCGCGGCGTCCGCTTCGTCGAGGCGCCGCGCCATGAAGCCTATGGCACGGTCGCAGTCTTTGCCGATCCCTACGGCAACAGCTGGGATTTGATTGAGCACGCCGCACGCTGAGCCCTTGATTCTGCCCCAGAAGCCGTGCTTAGAGCGCGGGGTTAGCTACATGGCCCGCGGGACGTGACCACCGGAGACTTCAAACCTGCCGGAGACACGCAACCTTGAGGTCTGAGGCCTTCCAACCGCCTGTTCGAGGACATTATGAACACCTTTAAGCCGCTCGTTTTCTCCGGCGTTCAGCCGACCGGCAATCTCCATCTCGGCAATTATCTCGGCGCGATCCGCAAATTCGTGGCGCTGCAGGAAAACAACGATTGCATCTATTGCGTTGTCGACCTGCATGCGATCACCGCCCAGCTCGTGCATGACGACCTGCGTGGCCAGATCCGTTCGATCGCCGCCGCCTTCATCGCCTCGGGTATCGACCCGGTGAAGCATATCGTCTTCAACCAGTCGGCCGTGCCGCAGCATGCCGAACTTGCCTGGGTGTTCAATTGCGTCGCCCGCATCGGCTGGATGAACCGCATGACGCAGTTCAAGGACAAGGCCGGCAAGGATCGCGAGAACGCCTCGCTCGGCCTGCTTGCCTATCCGAGCCTGATGGCCGCCGATATTCTCGTCTACCGCGCCACCCACGTTCCGGTGGGCGACGACCAGAAGCAGCATCTGGAACTTGCCCGCGACATCGCCCAGAAGTTCAACATCGACTTCCAGGAGAAGATCCGCACCACTGGTACAGGCGTCGACATGGTTGTCGGCGAAGAACCGATCCACGGTTATTTCCCGCTGGTCGAGCCGCTCATCGACGGTCCGGCGCCGCGCGTCATGTCGCTGCGCGATGGCACCAAGAAGATGTCGAAGTCGGATCCTTCCGACCTGTCGCGCATCAACCTGATGGATGACGCCGAAGAGATCGCCAAGAAGATCCGCAAAGCGAAGACCGATCCGGAAGGCCTGCCGAGCGAAATCGAAGGTTTGGCTGGCCGGCCGGAAGCCGACAATCTCGTCGGCATCTATGCGGCTCTTGCCGATCGCACCAAAGCCGACGTCCTGAAGGAATATGGCGGCCAGCAGTTCTCGGTGTTCAAGCCGGCGCTTGCCGATCTTGCCGTCGAGGTTCTGGCCCCGATCAGCGCCGAAATGCGTCGTCTTCTCGACGACACCTCGCATATCGACGCGATTCTCAAGGATGGCGGCGAACGCGCCGGTGCAAGGGCTGAGAAAGTCATGAACGAAGTCTGCGATATCATCGGCTTCCTGCGCTGATTTTCAGAACCGACACATGCATCGACCCGCCGCAGCAAGCGGCGGGTTTTCATTTTTTCCGGTTCGTATAAGGTCCGCGGCACGACTGCTTCGGAAGGTGATCCAGGGTAAGGGGGCGCTATGGTTTCCAAGAGACTTTCGCGGCTGGAAGGCCACAGGCGCAAGTTCATGGCGGTCATCGACGGCACGCCGGAATGCGAAAAGGCGGTCCATTATGCCGGCCGCCGCGCCAAGAATTCCAATGGCGGTCTTGTGCTTCTCTACATCATCGCTGAAGGCGATTTCCAGCAATGGCTGGGCGTCGAGCAGATCATGCGCGCCGAGGCGATGGAGGAAGCTGAAGCCGTCATGGCCAAGGCCGCTCACCGGGTACGCGAGACGATCGGCATCGATCCCGAAATCGTCATCCGCGAAGGCAGTGCGCCGGAGCAGATCAACAGTCTGGTGGAGGAGGATCGCGACATTGCCATCCTCGTGCTGGCCGCCGGTTCCGCCAAGGAAGGTCCCGGCCCCCTGGTTGCGGCTATTGCCGGCCGTGGCACGGCCTTCCCGATCCCGGTTACGGTTCTGCCCGATAC
Source organism: Aliirhizobium sp. YIM B11859 (assembly GCF_057163345.1). NCBI lineage: Bacteria > Pseudomonadati > Pseudomonadota > Alphaproteobacteria > Hyphomicrobiales > Rhizobiaceae > Aliirhizobium > Aliirhizobium sp. YIM B11859. Next base: position 792,960 of record NZ_JBXHAY010000002.1, on the reverse strand, counting down.
CCTGTCGGATGAGGAAATCGAGGCGCTCGCATAAATTTCTTGACCGCAAGCGACCAAAGGCGCACTTGAACCCAAAGATGAGAATGCTTATCTTCTTTGGAAGAATTCTAAACTGAGCGCCGCTCGCCGGCCAGGAGCAAGCCCATGTTCATCCAGACCGAAGCCACGCCGAACCCGGCGACCCTGAAGTTTCTTCCCGGCAAAGTGGTTCTGGAAAAGGGCACGGCCGAGTTCCGCAACGAGCAGGAGGCGGCAGCCTCGCCGCTGGCACTTCGGCTGTTTTCCGTCTCGGGCGTCACCGGCGTTTATTTCGGTTATGATTTCATCACCGTCACCAAGTCCGATAGTGAATGGCAGCATCTGAAGCCGGCAATCCTCGGTTCGATCATGGAGCACTTCATGTCCGGCCAGCCGGTCATGGGGGGCGGGTCGGCCATGGCTGAGGATCTTGACGAAGAGGGTGAATTTTTCGACGAGGGCGACGAGACGGTCGTCGAGACGATCAAGGAATTGCTGGAAACCCGTGTGCGCCCAGCGGTTGCCCAGGATGGCGGCGACATTACCTTCAAGGGTTACAAGGACGGCACCGTCTACCTGAACATGAAGGGTGCATGCTCCGGTTGCCCATCTTCCACGGCGACGCTGAAGCACGGTGTCCAGAACCTGCTCAAGCACTTCGTACCGGAAGTGCAGGCAGTCGAAGCTCTCTGACGCTCGGCACGACTGTTCATGATCGTATTGGCTATCGACACTGCGGGCATAGATTGTTCTGCGGCACTTTTTGACAGTGCTGCGGGCACGATCCTGTCTGCCTTCTCCGAAGAGATTGGCAAAGGCCATGCCGAACGGCTGATGGCCGTCATCGATCAGGTGCTGGATGAGGCGCAGGTCGAGATCAATGCCGTGGAAAAGATCGCCGTCGTGATCGGCCCAGGCTCTTTCACCGGTATCCGCGTCGGCGTTGCGGCGGCCCGCGGTTTTGCGCTTGCGCTCGGCATCGAATGTGTCGGCGTCTCGACGCTGGAAGCACTGGCTGCCGTTCACCTTGCTGAGGCACGGAATGGAAAACCGGTCGTCGTTGCCATCGATGCGAAGCGCGATGAGATCTATGCACAGGGCTTTGCGACTGACGGCTCTCCGCTGAGCGAACCCGCCGCACTTTCTGCTGACGATCTCGAGCGACTGGCGGCCTCGCTTTCCGCCGATTTGAGCGGCTCTTGGGCCGGCAAGTTCACCGATCGTTTCGATATTGCTATGGTGGCACGGTTAGGTGCGGCGAAGAAGGCTGACGGCACCCGCCCGAAGCCGCTTTATCTGCGCGGACCGGATGCGAAGCCGCAGACCGGATTTGCACTCGCAAGAGCTTGATCGATGTTCGACGACTATCTGAGCTGGAAGCCGTTTTTCGAAGTCGTGCCCATGGAGGCAGACGACTGCCGCGAAGTGTCCGACCTGCATGGTCTCCGCTTTCCACGTCAGTGGAGCGATGGCGAGTTCCAGAATCTTTTGATGCAACAGAACGTTTTCGGTTTTGTCGCGCGGCAGACCAATGCATTTTTTTCAAAACCGATGGGCGGTTTCGTCCTCAGCCGCGAGGCTGGCGGCGAGGCTGAAATCCTGACCGTCGCGGCCTCCGAGAAATTCGCCCGCCTCGGTCTCGGTTGGCGTCTGATGCAGGCTGCCCTGCGCGAAGCGGTCTCCCGCGGCGCCGACAGCATGTTTCTCGAAGTCGAGGCGGAAAACAAGCCGGCGGTCGGGCTTTACGGCAAGCTCGGTTTCGCCAAGGTGGCGGAAAGGCCTGCATATTATCTGGGCACAGACGGGCGGCGGACTGCAGCGCTTGTCATGAGCCGCGTTCTTCGCTAGTCCCTCAGCATACCGTGAATATTTCGAAGGCCATAACGTCATGACGGACCTTTCCAAGACACTGGAAGAGCTGTGTGCCGACAAGGGCATGCGCATGACCGACCAGCGTCGAGTCATTGCCCGGATTCTGCAGGAATCCGACGATCATCCGGATGTCGAGGAGCTCTATCGCCGCTCTTCAAAAGTCGATCCGCGCATCTCCATTTCGACTGTCTATCGAACGGTAAAACTCTTCGAGGATGAGGGAATCATCGAGCGTCACGATTTCCGCGACGGTCGTTCCCGTTACGAGACCGTGCCGGAAGAACATCACGATCATATGATCGACCTTAACACCGGCCACGTCATCGAGTTCCAGTCGGCCGAGATCGAGGCACTGCAGGAGCGCATCGCCCGTGAACTCGGGTTCAGGCTGGTCGGTCACAGGCTCGAGCTTTACGGCATACCGCTCGACAAGGATGACAGTTGAGCGGAACCGGCAGGGCAAAGCAGTGATCACTTCCATCCGGATCGGCCTGATCGTCATCTGTCTCGTGCTCGTGACGCTGATCCTTCTCCCATTCCAGCTTCTGGGCCTTGCCTTCGACTGGAAGATCCGCCGCATCATTCCGCGTCTCTGGCACAGGTCAGCCTGCTGGCTTCTCGGCATCCGGATCAATGTTCATGGAAAACTGGATCGCCGTCGACCGCTTATGCTCGCCGCCAATCACGTCTCCTGGAAGGATATCCTGGTGCTTGGCGCGGTGGCAGATGTCGTTTACATCGCCAAGGCCGAGGTCGCGAACTGGCCCGTTTTCGGCACGCTCGCCAAGTTGCAGAAAAGCATCTTCATCGTGCGCGAGGAAAAGCGCCGCGCCGGCGACCAGGTCAACGAGATTGCCACGCGCATGACCGCGGGCGAAATCGTCGTGCTTTTCCCCGAAGGCACGACTTCGGACGGCAACCGTCTGATGGAGATCAAGTCCTCGCTGTTTGGCGCCGCGGCCGCAGCCGTGCCGCACACGCCGCATGGTGTCGTCCATGTCCAGCCGGTGGCGATTGCTTATACCCGTGTTCACGGCATGGCGATGGGCCGCTATCATCGCCCGATCGCCGCCTGGCCGGGCGATATCGAGCTGATGCCACATCTGATCGGCGTGTTGAAGGAAGGTGCGCTCGATGTCGAAGTCGCGTTTGGCGATACGGTCGAGTTTCGCACCGGTGATAACCGCAAGCATTTGAGCCAGAACGTCACCGCCCAGCTCCGTCGCATGCTGATCCGGCATTTGCGTCAGCGGGAATACGACGCCAGCTAATCATCGGTTCACGTACCGCTTCATTTCCCGCGCTTCTTGGGATATGGAAGCGGCATGAACGAACATGTTTCCATTCCCGCGCCGGCCGACGAGGCCGCCCACTGTCCGGACAGCCGTCCCAACACCCGCAAGGTCTTTATCAAGACCTACGGCTGTCAGATGAATGTCTATGATAGTACCCGCATGGGCGACGCGCTTGCCGGCGAGGGGTATGTAACGACGGAAGATATGGCGGAAGCCGATCTCGTCCTGCTGAACACGTGTCATATCCGCGAAAAGGCGGCGGAAAAAGTCTATTCCGCACTCGGTCGTCTGCGCGACATGAAGAAGGCCCGTGCGGCCGAAGGCAGGGAACTGATGATCGGCGTCGCCGGCTGCGTTGCCCAGGCCGAAGGTGAGGAAATCATCCGCCGGGCGCCGGCTGTCGATGTGGTGATCGGTCCGCAAACGTACCACCGATTGCCGGATGCGCTGCGAAAAGCCCGTGCCGGAAAACCGGTCGTCGATACCGAATATGCCGTCGAGGACAAGTTCGAGCATCTTCCGGCGACGGAAAAGAAGGTGATCCGCGCACGCGGCGTGACCGCTTTTCTGACCGTGCAGGAAGGCTGCGACAAGTTCTGTACCTTCTGTGTCGTGCCCTATACGCGCGGTTCGGAAGTTTCCCGTCCCGTCAGCCAGATTGTCGACGAAGCCAAGCGGCTCATTGATGCCGGCGTGCGCGAGATCACCTTGCTCGGCCAGAACGTCAACGCCTGGAGCTCCGATGATGGAAAGGGCGGTGATCTCGGTCTTGCCGATCTCCTTTACAGTCTCTCCGAAATTCCGGGTCTCGCGCGGCTGCGTTACACGACGAGCCACCCGCGCGACATGGATGACCGTCTGATCGGTGCCCATCGTGACCTGCGCAATCTCATGCCTTACCTGCATCTGCCGGTTCAGTCGGGTTCGGATCGTATCCTCAAAGCCATGAACCGCCGCCACACCGGCGCCGAATATCTGCGGCTGATCGAGCGCATCCGCGCTGCCCGTCCGGATATCGCCATGTCGGGCGATTTCATCGTCGGTTTCCCCGGCGAGACGGATCAGGACTTCGAGGATACGCTGAAGATTGTCGAAGAGGTGAACTACGCCTCGGCCTTCTCGTTCAAATATTCGAGCCGTCCCGGCACGCCCGGCGCCGACTTGGCCGATCATGTTGCCGAGGATGTGAAGACCGAACGACTGGAACGGCTTCAGGCCCTGCTCTTGAAACAGCAATCCGACTTCGCCACATCCTGCGTCGGAAAGGTGATCGACTTGCTGCTGGAAAAGCCCGGCCGCATGCCAGGGCAGGTCATTGGACGTTCTCCCTGGCTGCAGTCTGTGAATGTTGATGCAAAAACATCGCAAATCGGTGAGATTATCAGTGTACGAATCATCGGGACCGGCCCGAACAGCTTGTTTGCCGAACCGGCAGGGAGTTTAATCGGGGCCTGAATCAAGTTGAGGAGCTTGCTTACTTGAACGGAACAGAATTGGTTTCTTCGACAGCGCGCCAGCACCGATCAGCAGCGACCGACGCCAACCACTTTGTCCTGACGTTCGAGAATAATAGGCTGGCAAGCGAGCTCTTCGGTCAGTTCGACCAAAACCTCAAGCTTCTCGAACAGCGCCTCAATATCGATGCCCGGCCGCGTGGCAATTCCGTTTCAATTTCCGGCGATGTCATAGCCACCAATCAGGCGAGACGCGCCCTCGATTTCCTCTATGAGCGTTTGCAGAAAGGCGGTTCCGTGGAAGCTTCCGACGTCGAAGGTGCAATTCGTATGGCCCAGGCGGCCGACGATCAGCTGACGCTCCCGACGCTGGAGCGCAAGGCAAAGCTTTCCATGGCGCAGATCTCCACCCGCAAGAAGACAATTCAGGCCCGCACCCCGACGCAGGACGCCTATATGCGGGCGCTCGAGCGCGCTGAACTGGTCTTCGGCGTCGGCCCGGCCGGTACCGGCAAGACCTATCTCGCCTGCGCCCACGCAGCCCAGCTTCTCGAGCGCGGCGCCGTTGACAAGATCATCCTCACCCGACCGGCTGTCGAAGCGGGCGAGCGTCTGGGCTTTCTGCCCGGCGACATGAAGGAAAAGGTCGACCCCTATCTGCGACCGCTCTATGACGCGCTCTACGACATGATCCCGGCCGACAAGGTCGACCGCGCGATCACTGCCGGCGTCATCGAAATCGCCCCGCTCGCCTTCATGCGCGGTCGTACGCTGCAAAACGCCGCGATCATTCTCGACGAGGCGCAGAACACCACATCGATGCAGATGAAGATGTTCCTGACGCGTCTCGGCGAAAACGGCCGCATGATCATCACCGGCGATCCAAGCCAGGTCGACCTGCCGCGTGGTGTGAAATCCGGTCTGGTCGAGGCGTTGCAGATCCTCAAGGGCGTCGAGGGTATTTCCGTCATCCGCTTCAAGGACACTGATGTCGTGCGCCATCCGCTGGTCGGACGCATCGTCAGGGCCTATGACGCGCAATATGCCGTTCACGACGAAAGCGAGGGAGACCTCGACCGGTGATCCGGTCGGGCCACCATTCATGCCCGAACTAGACATACAGATCAGCGTAGAAGACGGCGGTTGGCCAACCGAGGCCGTTCTCGGTTCTTTGAGCGAGCGAGTGCTGGGTGCAGCGGCCGACTATCTTGCCCGCGAAGGAGAGCAACCCTTCCCGGAAATGGCACCGGAACTGTCTCTGGTCTTCACCAACGACGATTCCATCCAACAAATTAACGCCGAATGGCGCGATCAGGACAAGCCCACTAACGTCTTGTCTTTCCCTGCTTTTCCGCTGGAACCTGGTGATATGCCGGGCCCCATGCTTGGCGATATCGTGATTGCGAGGGAAACTGTCGAGCGCGAGGCGGTTGATCTCGACAAGACTTTCGACGATCATCTGACCCATCTGCTTGTCCATGGATTCCTCCATCTGTTCGGTTACGACCACCTGGAAAAGGACGAGGCTGAGGAAATGGAAGCACTCGAGACTCGCATTTTGGCTGGTCTCGGCCTATCTGACCCCTATGCGGGGCAGGACCCGATAGTGTAGTTTGGAACAATGAACGAATATTCGAGCAATGTCGCCCGAGAGGGCAAGGACAGTTCGGACTCACCCTCGTCGGACGAGGGCAGTAGTTCGGCAAGGTCCGAACATCATCCCAAATCCAACCATTCGTTTTGGTCGCGGGCTCTGCGCCTGCTCCGGCCATCGCAAGGCGAGCAGCTCCGTGAGGACCTCGCCGATGCGCTGATGACGGATACCAATGTCAGCAACGCCTTTTCGCCGGACGAGCGGGCCATGCTGCACAACATCCTTCGCTTCCGTGAGGTGCGCGTCGAGGACATCATGGTTCCCCGTGCCGATATCGAAGCGGTGGACATGAACATGACCATCGGCGAGCTGATGATCCATTTCGAAGAGACCGGGCGTTCGCGCATGCCGGTCTATATCGATAATCTCGATGATGCCCGCGGCTTCGTACACATTCGCGACCTACTCTCCTATCTCGCCAAGCAGGCGCGCAACAAGCGTCGCGTCAGCTCGAAGGCACCGACCGTGCAGCTCTCTGCTGCGGTGAACGGGACTGAAAAGCCGGTTCGCAGCCCCAAGGCGGCATTCGATCTCGGACGCGTCAACCTGGAGCAGACCGTTGCCGAAGCCGGGCTGGTCCGCAAGCTGCTGTTCGTTCCGCCATCCATGCTCGCCTCGGACCTGCTGCGCAGCATGCAGGCGGCACGCACGCAGATGGCTCTGGTCATCGACGAATACGGCGGTACCGACGGTCTTGTTTCGCACGAAGACATCGTTGAAATGGTTATCGGCGATGTCGAGGACGAACATGACAATGACGAAGTTATGTTCTCCAAGACCGCGGATGACGTGTTCGTGGCCGATGCTCGTATCGAGTTGGAGGAGATCGCCGAGGCGATCGGTCCCGATTTCGATGTGCGCCATCGTATCGAGGATGTCGACACGCTCGGCGGCCTGATCTTCTCGGCGCTGGGACGCATCCCGGTCCGTGGCGAAGTGGTGCAGGCTGTTCCGGGTTTCGAATTCCAGATCCTCGACGCCGACCCGCGCCGCATCAAGCGCGTCAAGATATTGCGCAAGCGTGCACTGGCCCGCCGCCGTCAGGTGAAGGGCGATGGCGAGGCGCTGCTGCCCGCCCCCACCCCGCCGGCAGCCTTGCTGGCGCCGCCGGCGGAGGCCGGCTCGTCACGCCCCGACGCCTAAGGGCGGGCGCCTGGCGCTTTCCCGGTTATGCCGACCGGCGACAGCGCGCAGTTTTTTTGAAAGACTGCGGCTGTTGATTCGTGAAAAAAAGGGGTGCCCATGGAGCGGCTGGCGAACAGGGTCATGCTGGTTTCGGGGTTTCCCCGTATCACCCTTGCATTTCTTGCAGGAGCGATCGGGGCGCTGGCTATGCCGCCCTTCGGCGTGTTCGCTGTCCTTTTTGTTTCTTTCACGCTTCTGGTCTGGCTGCTGGACGGATCGACCGGTAACCCGCAGGGAGGCATATTCAGCCGTCTGCGCTCCGCCTTCATTATCGGCTGGCTGTTCGGTTTCGGTTATTTCGTTGCGGGTCTGTGGTGGCTTGGCCATGCGCTGCTGATCGACGCGGATGAGTTCGCCTGGGCGCTTCCGCTCGCAGTTTTGGGCGTGCCGGCCTTTCTCGCGCTCTTTTATGGTCTTGCTGCTGCACTTGCTCGCGTCTTCTGGTCGGACGGAATTGGCCGGATTGCGGCGCTTGCCGGAGCCTTCGGCGTGGCGGAATGGCTTCGCAGTTTCGTGCTGACCGGCTTTCCATGGAATGCCATCGGTTATGGCGCGATGCCCGTCCCGCTGATGATGCAGTCGGCGGCCGTTCTGGGCCTATTCGGCGTCAGCACGCTTGCAGTATTCGTTTTTTCCGCACCCGCCCTGCTCGGAACCGTAAGGGGAAGGGCGCTTGGCCTGACCGCGGCAGGTCTTCTGATCGTTTTTCATGTCGGATTTGGCATGTCGCGACTAAATGACGCAGATCGAAAGCTTGCTGTCGCAGACGGCAAAAATACAACCATACGTATTGTTCAGCCGATGGTCGACCAGGCACAGAAGCTGGACGATAGCAATCGCGTCGAGATCTTCGAAGAGCATCTTCGCCTGACTGCATTGCCGCCGCAAGAGGGGGGGAAACGACCGGATATCGTTGTCTGGCCGGAAACGTCGGTCCCTTTCATCCTCACCGAAAATCCCGATGCGCTTGCCCGCATTGCCGACGTTTTGGAGGACGGTCAGGTGCTTGTCGCAGGTGCGGTCCGGTCGGAAAATGCCGGTGCAGGTGTCGCGCCTCGCTATTACAACTCGATTTATGTCATTGATAGTGAAGGGCAAATTTTATCTGCCTCGGACAAGGTCCATCTCGTCCCCTTTGGTGAGTATGTTCCTTATGAAAGCCTGCTCGCGTCGCTTGGCGTCACCAACGCGATTGCCATGCCGGGTGGTTTTACCGCAGCTTCGTCGCGCTCGCTCCTGACCTTGCCGGGAGGTGCTCTGCTCTATCCCCTGATTTGTTACGAGGCGATCTTTCCGGGCGAGATCGGCGATGAAGTGAACCGCGCTGCGGCGCTCCTGAACGTCACGAATGATGGCTGGTTTGGTGCAACTCCCGGACCTTACCAGCACTTTCAGCAGGCTCGCCTGAGAGCCGTCGAAACCGGAATGTTCCTGATTCGGGGCGCAAACACTGGTATTTCAGCGGTTATTGACCCATTTGGGCGTGTAGTGCGAGGGCTCGCATACAATCAAAAGGGTGTGATTGATGCTACTATAAATTGCGCGAAAATTGCCGGTTGGGGTAATAACACGCGCCAATGGTACTTCTGGTTGGTTGTGACAATGATGTTTCTAATTGCAGCGATCTCGCGTCTAGGTTTTAAATCCCGCACGAATTGACCAAAAACCCCCAAAATTGCATAGTGAGAACGCCTACCGTCTCGCCATATGCTTCTTGGTTTGGTTCTGTCGTCCCAAGTGCAAGAAGTGTAGCCTCCATACGCGGACCGGGTTGAAACGTAACTACAACTTCACCAGGACCCCCATTATGATTGAAAACAAGAAAAAGCCGAACCCGATCGACATTCACGTCGGGAGCCGGATTCGCTTGCGCAGAACAATGCTTGGCATGAGCCAGGAAAAGCTGGGCGAAAGCCTCGGCATTACCTTTCAGCAGATCCAGAAATACGAGAAGGGCACGAACCGCGTCGGCGCAAGCCGTCTGCAGAACATTTCGAGCATTCTCAACGTTCCGGTATCCTTCTTCTTCGAAGATGCCCCGGGCGATCAGGCCGGCGGTACCACGGGCATGGCCGAAGCGTCGAGCTCCAACTACGTCGTAGACTTTCTGTCGTCCTCGGAAGGTCTTCAGCTCAACCGCGCCTTCGTCAAGATCGCCGACCCGAAGGTTCGCCGCAAGCTCGTCGACCTCGTCAAGGCTTTGGCTGCCGAAGCCGAGGAATAGGCGCTCGCTGGAGGCGGGGAGGAGGAAGCGGCTCGTTTGAGCCGCTTTTTTTTTGCCTGTATCGGCGAATTGAAAAATCGTTTTTACGCATAAAGATATATTTATGTCGTTGTGTTCTTGTTTTTGTCAGTCGAACTGACTAAACATTTGCCGTCCATTCTTTGAGGGGAATCCCGCATGCACGCCAATTACCTGTTCACCAGCGAGTCCGTGGCAGAGGGCCACCCGGACAAGGTTTGTGATCGTATTTCCGATGAAATCGTCGATCTCGTCTACCGCGAGGCCGCCAAGACCGGCGTCGATCCCTGGAACGTTCGCATCGCCTGCGAAACGCTGGCAACGACCAATCGCGTCGTTATCGCCGGCGAAGTGCGCCTGCCGCCGAGCCTGATGAAGAAGGACAAGCACGGCAACGACGTCATCAACCCTTCAAAGTTCAAGTCGGCGGCGCGCAAGGCGATTCGCGACATCGGCTACGAGCAGGACGGTTTCCACTGGAAGACAGCAAAGATCGACGTGCTGCTGCATTCGCAGTCGGCCGACATCGCCCAGGGCGTCGATAGCGCCGCTGACAAGCAGGGCGACGAAGGTGCTGGCGACCAGGGCATCATGTTCGGTTACGCCTGCAAGGAAACGCCGGACCTCATGCCGGCACCTATCTATTATTCGCACAAGATCCTGCAGCTGCTCGCAACCGCCCGCAAGAAGGGCGAGGGTGAAGCCGCCAAACTCGGTCCAGACGCCAAGAGCCAGGTGACGGTTCGTTACGAAAACGGCAAGCCGACCTCGGTCGACTCGATCGTTCTTTCCACCCAGCACATCGATGCCAGCTGGGACAGCAAGAAGGTTCGTCAGGTCGTTGAGCCCTATATCCGCGAAGCGCTGGGCGATCTTCCGATTGCCGAAGATTGCAAGTGGTACATCAACCCGACCGGCAAGTTTGTCATCGGCGGTCCGGATGGTGACGCGGGCCTCACCGGCCGCAAGATCATCGTCGACACCTATGGCGGTGCTGCACCGCATGGCGGCGGCGCTTTCTCCGGTAAGGACACGACCAAGGTTGACCGTTCCGCAGCCTACGCTGCCCGTTACCTTGCAAAGAACGTTGTGGCCGCCGGCTTCGCCGATCGCTGCACGATCCAGATTGCCTATGCGATCGGCATTGCCCAGCCGCTGTCGATTTATGTCGATCTGCACCAGACCGGCAAGAACGTCACGGAAGACCAGATCGAGAACGCGATCCGCAAGGTGATGGATCTGTCCCCGACCGGCATTCGTCGTCATCTCGACCTCAACAAGCCGATCTACGCCAAGACCTCTGCCTATGGTCATTTCGGCCGCAAATCCGGTCGTGACGGTTCCTTCTCCTGGGAGAAGACCGATCTGGTGAAGCCGCTGAAGGACGCCTTGAAGGAAGACCTTCTGGTGGCTGCCGAGTAAGGCTTTTCCGATCGGGTCTTTACCGATCCGGTTATGACACGTTAAAGCGGGTGCCTTCTGCGGGCATCCGCTTCTTTGTTTTTGGAAGACTTCTTAATGAGTGACGATCAGCAGCACCCGACCAGGGCGACCGAGGCGTTTTATGGCCGCCGCAAGGGAAAGGCGCTCAGGGAGCGCCAGGCCGAAGGTATGGCAACCCTGCTGCCGGTCCTGAAACTTGATCTGGCCGCGCCCGCGCCGGCAGATCTCGCCTCGCTTTTTCCATTTACCGCGGAGCGCATAAGGCTGGAGATCGGCTTTGGCGGCGGCGAACATCTCGCCCACCGCGCCAAGGAAAATCCCGCAACGGGCTTTGTCGGCGTCGAGCCTTTCGTCAACTCCATGGCGAAGCTGCTTGGGGAGATAGAGGCCTCAGGCCTCAAGAACATCCGTGTTTATGACGATGATGCCACCCAGGTTCTCGACTGGCTTCCGGACGCATCGATCGATCACATCGATCTTCTCTACGCGGATCCCTGGCCGAAACGGAAACACTGGAAGCGCCGCTTCGTTTCGCAAGTCAATCTGTCTCGGTTCCATCGCGTGTTGAAACCCGGTGGTGTGTTCTGCTTCGCGTCCGACATTGATACCTATGTCAACCACACGCTGATCCATTGCCGCGACCATGGCGGTTTCGAATGGCAGGCCGGTCAATCGTCCGACTGGCTTACACCCTATGCCGGCTGGCCGGGCACACGCTATGAGAACAAGGCGCGCCGTGAAGGTCGCTCATCCGCCTATCTGACCTTCATAAAGGTCTGACAGAATATGCGGGCATTCAGTGGAGGCTGACCGTCTTCAGATCGTCTTCCGCAGCCTTGAAAAAAGTGCTGGAGCGATTGTCGGTGAGGAGGATCGGTGTACCGTCGGCGCCGAACAGCGCCCAGAGGTCGAGACTTGGATCGATATCCGGGGCCTCCGGGAAGCAGCGGGAAACCTCTTCCGACCGCATCTTGCGAATATAGCCGACTTCACCGGCGCCGAGATGCGCGAGTTCGGATTGCGACAAACGCGTATTCGCTTCTTTAAGGAGCATCCCATCCTCCGGACTTGAGGGTAACCGGCATTGATGCCGATGACCTAGTCTGAGACGGAAATGTTAATTTTTCGCACCACACGCCGCGGTTCGGGACGGATGAGATCAACCGACAGCAGTCCGTTTTTCAGAATGGCGCCAGACACTTCCATGCCGTCAGCCAGCATGAACACCCGCTGGAACTGGCGCGCTGCGATGCCGCGGTAGAGATAGTCACGTTCCGATGGCTCGATCTGGCGGCCCCTGATGATCAGCTGGTTTTCCTCGGTAGTGACATCCAGTTCATCCTCTGAGAAACCGGCAACCGCAAGCGTGATGCGCAGCATCTCGGGGCCTTCATCGGTCGTCGCTCCGATCCGCTCGATATTGTAGGGCGGGTACCCTTCGTTGGCCTTGGCAAGCCGCTCAAGCGTTTTCTCCATCGCGTCGAAGCCCAAAAGAAGCGGGCTCGCGAAATGTGTCATTCTGCTCATCGTTCAGTCCTTGCATCAAGCGACCAGGCCGGCGCCCGAAAGGCGCGCCGTGAGAGTATCGTATATGGGTTGTCGCGGCGGTGATCGCAAGCCGGAGATGCCTGTAACGGCGGCAGATGCGACCGGGGCCGTGCTTGACAAAGCAGGCGCCTCACTCCACCAATCGCCCGATAGCGGGGAGTGGAAAATGTCGCCAAGAAAGATCATCATCGATACGGATCCGGGGCAGGATGATGCGGCAGCGCTCATGCTGGCCTTTGCCAGTCCTGAAGAGCTTGAGATCCTCGGTCTCTGCGCTGTTGCCGGCAATGTCCCCTTGTCCTTCACCAGCCGCAACCTGCGCATCGTCTGCGAACTATGCGGCAAGCCGGATGCGAAGGTTTATGAAGGCGCGTTGAAACCGCTCAACCGGCCACAGGTGACGGCCGAGCACGTTCATGGCCGCACCGGCCTCGATGGCGCCGAACTGCCCGAACCGGTGATGGAGGCGCAGCCCGTACATGCGGTCGACTTCATCATCGACACGCTGACGCGGGAGCCATCTGGAACCGTCACCATCTGCACGCTTGGACCGCTGACCAACCTCGCTCTGGCACTTCAGAAAGCGCCGGAGATTGCCGGACGGATCCGCGAACTGGTGATGATGGGCGGAGGCTGTTTTGAGGGTGGCAACATCACGCCGGCCGCCGAATTTAACATCTACGTCGATCCCGAAGCCGCGAAGATCGTCTTCGACGCCGGTATCCCGACCGTCATCATGCCGCTTGATGTGACCCATCAGCTGCTGACCACCAAGGCACGCGTCGCAAAAATTGCAGCACTCGGGACACGCCCGGCGCAGGTTCTTGTCGAGTGGCTGGCCTTTTTCGAGCGTTTCGACATCGAAAAATACGGCTCCGATGGTGGTCCGCTGCACGATCCGACCGTAATTGCCTATATCCTCAAACCGGAGCTGTTTTCAGGACGCTACTGCAATGTCGAGATCGAAGTCCAGTCCGAATTGACCGTCGGCATGACCGTGGTCGACTGGTGGCATGTCACCGACCGCAAGCCCAATGCCACCTTCATGCGCAATGTCGACGCGGACGGCTTTTTCGAACTCCTGACCGAGCGCGTCGGCCGCCTGTAACGGGCGCCATAACGCCGGCGACAACCGCGGCTTTTTCCTCGGCTGAGCCGGCAGGCAAAGTCTACGTGGCGCTGTTGACGGCGTTGTGGACCGCGTCGGCGAGCGGAATGGAAGGTTGCGCCTCGCGGGCAAGGCACGCAAGCGATCCGGCAACGGCTGCGCGGCGCAATGCACTGGGGAAGGCGGCTCCCTGGTCGAGGCTGGCTGCGAGATAACCGCAGAATGTGTCTCCGGCGCCCACGGTATCGACCGGCTCGATCACCAGGCCCTTGGCCGACAGGATCGCGCCGTCGCGGATGGCGATCACGCCGTCGGCGCCAAGCGTGACGACGATCGTCTGTTTTCTTGCTGAATGAAGCTTGCGGAGCGCCTCGATGCGTTCGGCCGCGTTGGTCGATGGCGCGCCGACCAGGGCATCGAATTCCGTCTCATTGGCAACGACGATATCTGCGAGGCTGGAAAGCCGATTTGCCTCGGCCGTGAAAGGCGCGGTGTTGAGCATTGTCGTCACACCCTTTTCGCGCGCAGCCTTGAGTGCCGCCTCCACAGCAGCGGCGGGGATCTCCAGCTGCAACATCAGAATGTCGCCCGCCGTCATGGTGTCGATTGTTCTCGCTGCATCGTCGGATGTCAGCGTGCCATTGGCACCGGGCACGACGGCGATCATGTTTTCGCCGTCACCGCCAACCAGGATCAGCGCTGTGCCGGTCGGCTCGCTGGCCTTCAGCACCGAGGCAAGATCGGTTCCTGCCTGCTTCAAAAGGCTGAGCGCCGGCTCGGCAAACCCATCGTTTCCGACAGCGCCGGCCATTTTGACCGTGCTTCCCGCACGTCTCGCCGCTAGTGCCTGGTTTGCGCCTTTGCCACCGGCTGCGGTCGAAAATCCCGATCCGGCAACCGTTTCGCCCGGTTTCGGCAATTCCGCCGTAGTGGCGATGAGATCCATGTTGATGGAGCCGAAGACGGTGATCATATGATGCCTGCCATGCGTGTTGAACTTCGCAAGGACACTGCCCGACAGGATCACTCCTCGTCAACTACCCTCAACCGCAGCAGGCCGGTGCGGCTTTCGACGGATTTCTGCGGAGCAGTCTCTGCGGATTGTGTCGCGGCCATCGGCGTCTCCAGTTCCAGCGAAGTGATCCGGTTGCCACGGCGCGTCAGCTTTTCAGTCGAGGTCAGGATCTGCTCGACATCCCTTTCCGCCGCCTGGAAATGCGATTGCAGCTTGCGGGTTCTGTCGTCCAGCCGTCCGAGATCTTCCATCAGCAGGCTGACCTCACCCTGGATGAGATGCGCCTGCTCGCGCATCCGCTGATCGCGCAGTATCGCCTGGATGACCTGGATCGATAACAGCAGGAGCGAAGGCGATACGATCACCACGCGCGCGCGCTGCGCCTTCTGCACCACAGCGTCGAAATGCTCGTGGATTTCGGCGAAGATCGATTCCGACGGCACGAAAAGCAGCACCGTATCCTGCGTCTCTGCCGCAATCAGATATTTTTCCGCCACGTCCTTTATGTGGACTTCCATATCGCGGCGAAACTGTTGCCCGGCTGCGCGCCGCGCTTCGGGGGAGGCGCCTTCGCGAAAGGCAGTCCAGGCCTCCAGCGGAAACTTCGCATCGATTACCAGCGGCGGTGCGCCATTCGGCATCCGGATCACGCAGTCCGGGCGCGTGCCGTTCGACAATGGTGACTGGAAGGAATAGGCGCCGTGCGGCAGGCCGTCGGCAACGATCGTTTCCATCCGGCCCTGGCCGAAAGCGCCACGCGTCTGCTTGTTGGAGAGGATCGCCTGAAGGCCAACCACGTCCTTGGCAAGCGTCTGGATATTGTTCTGCGCCGCATCGATCACCGCAAGCCTTTCCTGCAGCTTGCGCAGGTTCTCATGCGTCGATTTCGTCTGTTCGGTGATCGTCGACCCCAGCCGGTGGCTCATCCCATCGAGCCGCTGGTTGACCGTCTGGTTGAGTTCGGCCTGGCGATTGACGATGGTCTCTGCCATAGCGGCCACGCGCCCATGCATTTCTCCCTGCATCCGCACGAGTTCGGCAAGCCGCGCTTCCGCATCGGCCGCCCGCCATGCACTCTCCTCCCGTTGGCGACCGGAGCGGATTGCCACCAGGACAATGAGAAGGATGATGACGACGGCAAGCACGGCCACCGTCAGCAGGATCGGAAGGTTGGTGTTGGAAGTGAGAAGATGGACCAGTTGCTCGCTCATTCAGGTACTCTAGCAGATCAGGCGTCCGTTGAAAGATCAAAACATGAACATTGCGCGACAAACCTGCGCAATACCCTGTTCCATCCGGGCAAAAGATGCGCTATGGGGCGATATGACCATCAAGCCTCTCATCATTCTCCCCGATCCGCTGCTCCGTCAGATCTCCAAGCCGGTCGAAACCGTCGATGCCGCCTTGCTTCAGCTTGCCGATGACATGCTGGAGACGATGTACGATGCGCCGGGTATCGGTCTTGCCGCTATCCAGATCGGCGTGCCAAGACGTCTGCTGGTCATTGATGTCTCGCGCGAAGAAGACGAGAAGAGCCCGCAGGTCTTCATCAATCCGGAAATCGTCACCTCTTCGGATGAGCGTTCGGTTTACGAGGAAGGGTGTCTGTCTATCCCGGAATATTATGCCGAGGTCGAGCGGCCGGCGACGATCGGCGTGAAATATGTCGGGCGCGACGGCAAGCAGCACGAACTGCAGGCGGACGGCTTGCTGGCCACCTGCCTCCAGCATGAGATCGATCACCTCAACGGCGTTCTGTTCATTGACCATATTTCGCGGCTGAAGCGGGAAATGGTGATCAAGAGGTTCACCAAGGCGGCGAAGTCCAAGGCTGTCTGAAACGCCGGTTTGGCCGGCTGAAATTGGCAAGCTGAAATCAGAAGGCGCGCCTGTTTGGGCGTGGAAGCTCCCATGTCTCTTCGCATCATCTTCATGGGTACGCCAGATTTTTCCGTGCCGACGCTACAGAGCCTCAAGCAGGCCGGCCACGAGATCGTTGCGGTCTACAGTCAGCCACCCCGGCCGGCCGGCCGTCGTGGGCTCGACCTTACCAAATCGCCGGTGCATCAGGCGGCAGAATTGCTTGGCATTCCGGTCCTCACACCCCTGAACTTCAAGGCGGAGGAAGATCGTCAGACCTTTCGCGAGTTCGATGCGGATGTCGCGGTGGTCGTCGCCTACGGCCTGCTTCTGCCGGTCGCCATTCTCGAAGGCACGCGGCTTGGCGCCTATAACGGCCATGCCTCGCTCCTGCCGCGCTGGCGCGGTGCAGCCCCCATCCAGCGGGCGATCATGGCTGGCGATGCAAGGACCGGCATGATCGTCATGAAGATGGAAAAGGGCCTCGACACCGGCCCCATGGCGCTGACCAAGGAAGTGGAAATCAACGAAGCGATGACCGCCGGTGAACTGCATGACAAGCTGATGCTGGTCGGCGCCCGCGCCATGGTCGAAGCGATGGAGAAGCTCGAAGCCGGCGACCTGCCGCTGACACCGCAGCCGGAAGAGGGTGTGCTCTACGCCGCAAAGATCGACAAGGGTGAGACCCGCATCGATTTCGCAAGACCGGCGAGGGACGTCCACAATCACATCCGCGGCCTGTCGCCTTTTCCCGGCGCCTGGTTTGAGGCCGAGATCAACGGTAAGCCGGAGCGCATCAAGGTTCTCTCCTCTGCGATTGGCCAGGGTGCCGGCGCGACTGGCGAGGTTCTCGACGACGCGCTGACGATTGCCTGTGGCGAGGGTGCGGTCCGCTTGACCCGCTTGCAAAAGGCCGGTGGCAAACCTCTCAATGCCGGCGATTTCCTGCGTGGCACCGCGCTGCCCAAGGGCACCATCCTTCCGCTCGGGTCCGCCTGATGCCGCGCTTTCGCATGATCGTCGAATATGACGGCACCGCCTATGTCGGCTGGCAGATGCAGGAAAACGGTCATTCGGTTCAGGCCGCGCTGCAGCAAGCCATCCTGTCGCTGACCGGCGAAACCGTATCGATCCGCGGCGCCGGCCGCACAGATAGCGGTGTCCATGCCTTCGGCCAGGTCATTCATGCCGACCTGTCACGCGACTGGGCTCCGTTCAAACTGCGCAATGCACTGAATGCCCATCTGATGATGGCGGGTGAGAAAGTGTCGGTGATCGACGCCGCGCAGGTAGATGACAGCTTCGATGCGCGGTTTTCGGCGGTGAAACGCCACTATCTCTACCGCATCATCAATCGCCCGTCGCCACTGGCCGTCGAGGCGGGTCACGCCTGGTGGGTGCCGAAGCCGCTCGATCACGAAGCGATGCATGCCGCCGCCCAGATGCTGGTCGGCCATCACGACTTCACCACGTTCCGCTCGGCCCATTGCCAGGCGAAAAGCCCGGTCCGCACGCTCGACCGTCTGGATGTGAGCCGCAGCGGCGATCTGATCGAGATCCGCGCCAGCGCCCAGAGTTTCCTGCACAACCAGATCCGCTCCTTCGCCGGCACGCTGAAACTCGCAGGTGAGGCCAAGATGACGCCGGACGACGTGCGAAACGCACTCGAAGCCCGCGACCGCAAGCAATGCGGCCCGGTCGCGCCGCCGGAAGGCTTGTATTTCATGAAGGTCGATTATCCGGGCGACGCCTAATAAGGCGAAACGCGGAGATAGGATTGCAACAGGTCAGAGATGATCAGGCTCGGCACCAGCAGAACCAGAAGCGTGGCCGCGATCACCAGCGGCTGCGGCCCGCAAATCTGCCTCACGAAGCGGGATATCGCAAAAATCGTTGCGACCAGCAGGGCAAGCTGCAAAAGCGCGATCATGCCGGCCAGTGGCGGCACCAGAAACAGTATCAGCGTCAGCGCCGCATAGGCGTAGGAGATCGGCACCGAAAGCCAGTTGGTGGCAACCACGATCGGCGGGAATTTCCGCTCGGTTTTGAGGAACAGGCACAACACCGCCAGCAGAATGAGCGGCAAGACCCAGTTCACCGCCTCGATCATGAACAGTCGAAGGTAGAAGAGCAGCCCCGCCTTGGTGCCGGGAGGGCAACTGGCGAGAAACGCGTATCTCACACCCGTCCAGTAGATGAACATCGCCGGCAGGCACCAGACGAACGCCCAGAACGAGCGCATCATGCCGCGGTCGGTCAGGTCCAGGTGCTTCAGCCCCTGTCTGTCACCTTTGAAGAGCAGCCAGAGGCCGCTGATGTAATGTTTGACTTCAAGAAAGGATGGCATCGCCGAACCAGCGGGAGAGGAAGGTTCCGTAAATCTGGGTCAGCGTCTCAAGATCTGCAAGGGCCACGCGTTCGTCCACCATATGCATGGTCTGTCCGACAAGCCCGAATTCCACCACCGGGCAGTAGTCTTTGATGAACCGCGCATCGGATGTTCCGCCGGTCGTCGAAAGCTGCGGCTGCCGCCCCGTGACCGCCTCGACCGCTGCCGAAAGCGATCCGATCAGCGCATTGTTGCGGGTCAGGAAGACATGGCTCGGCCGTTCCGCCCAGATGATCTCGTAGCGGACCGGATCACGACCCGGGCGAAGCACGGGATCGCCGGCGGCCTCATCGAGCCTGCGGACGATCTCGGCCTTCACCGTATCGGCCGTCCATGTGTCGTTGAAGCGGATGTTGAAGGCGAATGTCGCCTTGGCCGGCACGACATTGGTGGCCGGATTGCCCACATCGACCGTCGTCACTTCCAGATTGGAAGCCGGAAATTCCGGCGTGCCGTCATCGAAAGCCGGGTCCATCAGCGCCGCGGCAAGCGGCAGCAGGCCGCGCACCGCGTTATCTGCCAGATGTGGATAGGCGGCGTGGCCCTGCACGCCGAATACCGTCACCCGGCCCGAGACCGAGCCGCGCCGGCCGATTTTGATCATCTCGCCGAGCTGATCCGGATTGGTCGGCTCGCCGACAAGGCAGGCGTCCCAGCGCTCGCCCTTGTCAGCCGCCCATTTCAGCAGTTTTTCCGTGCCGTTGACGGCCGGGCCTTCCTCGTCGCCGGTAATCAGGAAGGAGATCGAGCCCTTCGGCGCGCCGTGGGTTTCGATATGGCGGGCAACGGCTGCGGCAAAGCAGGCAATGCCGCCCTTCATGTCGACGGCACCGCGGCCAAACATCTCGCCACCGGCGATTTCGGCGGCAAAGGGAGGATGGCTCCAGGACGCTTCGTCACCCACGGGCACGACGTCGGTATGCCCGGCAAACATCAGGTGCGGCCCGTCGGTGCCGAGCCGCGCATAAAGGTTTTCGATGTCCGGCATGCCGGGTTCCGTCGCAACGATGCGCTCAACGGTAAAGCCGAGCGGCGCAAGCATCGCTTCCAGTGCCGAAAGCGCACCACCTTCCGCCGGGGTGACGGAAGGGCAACGGATCAGGTCACGCAGGTTTGCGATTGGATCTGCAACGGACATCAAGATGGTTTCCTGGCTTAATCGCGCAGCAGCTCGTTGATACCCGTCTTCGAGCGGGTCTTTTCATCGACCGTCTTGACGATCACGGCGCAGTAGAGGTTCGGTGTGGCCAGGCCATTCGGCATCGTCGCATTGCCCGACGGCATCGAGCCGGCAACGACCACGGAATAGGGCGGTACTTCGCCATAGCTCACTTCGCCGGTGGCGCGATTGACGATCTTGGTCGACTTGCCGATGTAGACGCCCATGCCGAGAACCGAACCTTCGCGGATGATGCAGCCTTCGACGACTTCCGAGCGGGCGCCGATGAAGCAATTGTCCTCGATGATCGTCGGGCCGGCCTGCATCGGCTCCAGAACGCCGCCAATGCCGACGCCGCCGGACAGATGCACATGCTTGCCGATCTGGGCGCAGGAGCCGACCGTTGCCCAGGTATCGACCATCGTGCCTTCATCGACATAGGCGCCGAGATTGACGAAGGACGGCATCAGCACGACGTTCTTGGCGATATAGGCCGAGCGGCGCACGACGGCATTCGGCACGGCGCGGAAACCGCCGGCGCGGAATTCGCTTTCGCCCCAACCCTCGAACTTCGACGGTACCTTGTCCCACCAGGTGGAGGCGCCCGGTCCGCCCTTGACGACTTCCATGTCGTTCAGGCGGAAGGAGAGCAGAACGGCCTTCTTGAGCCACTGGTTGACGGTCCAGGTGCCGTCGACGCCGCGAACCGCGACACGGGCTTTGCCACCGTCGAGCAGGTTAAGCGATTCTTCCACCGCATCACGAACCTCGCCTTTGGTCGAAACACTGACGCTGTCGCGGTTGTCGAAAGCGGTCTCGATTGTCTTTTCGAGGGTGGCGAGGTCGAACGTGCTCATGGAAGATCCTTAAACGTCACGCGGTATCGTGATGGCTGGAAAGGTGGTCATTTGGTCCCATTTGCTCTAAGCGACCGCCACTCAAGCGTCAATGCGAATTGGCGCCGACCCTGGTCGTGCGCGGGAAGGAACGAAGTTTATGGCAAAGGTTAAGTCCAAGGATAAGGTCGCGGTCGAGGCGGCATGGGATCCGCTGAAGGACAGCACCGCCGACAAGCACGCGGCAGCCGCCCAGCCCAAAACCCCGCAGACGCAGTCGCCTTCCTATCGCCTTGCATTTGCCGATGAGGATTTCCTCTGCAGCAAGGAATTGCGGCCGCTCAGGCTGCAGCTGGAACTGCTCAAGACCGAAATGATCCTGTCGGAAAAGGGCATTGCGTCCACGGTCGTGCTGTTCGGCGGAGCCCGCATTCCGGCCCCAGGCCAGAAACCCTGGGCGGCCCATAACGAGACCCAGCACAACAACCTTCAGGCCGCCTCGGTCTATTACGAGGAAGCGCGTAAATTTGCCGCGCTCTGCGCTGCCCATTCGGCAAAGTTCGACCACAAGGAATTCGTCGTTGTGACCGGCGGCGGTCCGGGCGTGATGGAGGCCGGCAATCGCGGTGCATCGGAAGCCGGTGCCCCGACGATCGGCCTCAACATCATGCTGCCGCATGAACAGGCACCGAACCCCTATGTGACGCCCGATCTCGCCTTCAACTTCCACTATTTCGCTATCCGCAAGATGCATTTCATGATGCGGGCAAGGGCGGTTGCTGTGTTTCCGGGCGGTTTCGGCACCCTGGATGAAATGTTCGAGGCGCTGACCCTGATCCAGACCGGACGCATGAAGCGCATCCCGCTCATCCTGTTTGCCGAAAAATTCTGGCGCAGCATCATCAATTTCGAAGCGCTGGCGGAATTCGGCACGATCGCGCCGGAAGATATCGAGTTGATCAATTTCGTCGAAACGGCCGAAGAGGCCTGGAAAGTGATCCGGGACTTCTACAAGACCTGACGGTCAAACGGTAAGAGCCCGCCTCTCGGGGGAAAGGCGGGCCCTTTGCACGACGATTGCCGGGCTAGTTCCGTAAATGGGGGGGCAGGGAACTAGAGGGGGCGGTCCGGCAGGTCGTCGATGGAAATCACGCCGTCCTTGTTGGTATCCATGCGAGCGAATAGCTTGTCGCTGGCAGCGGATGCTTCGGCCTTGGTGATCTTGTTGTCATGGTCTTCGTCGACCATACGGAAGAAACGTCCGCCGCCCATGCCGGGACCGTGATGCTCGAAACGTGCTTCGCGGGGACCGCGGCCGTCATGACGAGGGCCGTCACGATCTGCATGTTCGTGGCGCGGACCATCACGATCCTTGCGATCGCCACGCGGGCCATCCGGACGGTCTTCGTTATCGGCCATTTCGGGGCGAGGATGTGCCTTTTCAAACGCGTCACGCTGGGCGATGCGATAGTCGAGAAGCTCGCCGCGGGTGATCACGCCGTCCTTGTTGGCGTCGATGGCG
This sequence comes from Aliirhizobium sp. YIM B11859, assembly GCF_057163345.1. Lineage (NCBI taxonomy): Bacteria > Pseudomonadati > Pseudomonadota > Alphaproteobacteria > Hyphomicrobiales > Rhizobiaceae > Aliirhizobium > Aliirhizobium sp. YIM B11859. The sequence continues at coordinate 770,360 of NZ_JBXHAY010000002.1, read as the reverse complement.
GTGAACAGTGCTTCCTGTCGGGCCGCCATTTCTTCCTTGGAAATCTTGCCGTCCTTGTTGGTGTCGGCGGTTTTAAGCAGGCGGATGAAGGTCATGTCCATCATCATCCCGTGCTCCATCGGGCCGGGACCACCGGGGCGGCCTGGACCATGCTTGGGCCGCTCGGGTGCGGCCAATGCCGGGATTGCGGCTCCTGCGACCAATACGGCTCCGAGGGTCGCCAAAACGATCTTCTTTGCAGTCATAGACGGGTTCCTTTCCGGTTATTTCGATAACCTCAAGGTATGGCGGTCGACCGCTGCCGACCACTTAAACTCCCGTAATGTGGATGAAATCTTTGTAATGCTGGGTAGCATTGTTACGCAGATGGCTCAGCCGAGCGGCAGACCCTTCAGGAAGCCGGTGAGGTCTTCCGTGACATAGTCGATATGATCGTCCTCGTCGGAAAACCTCTCCCAGCGCTCGATCAGCACCTCGCCGAGATTGCGGGGCGCCAGCAGCACGGTCCGCATGCCGAGCGTCTTGGGAACCTTGAGATTACGCGGCAGATCCTCGAACATCGCCGCATTGGCCGTATCGACACGGTGCAGGCTTGCGAACTTGTCGTAGGTGGCTCCTGCCGGTTTCGGCACGTAGTCTGCCGCGACGATATCGAAAATATCGTCGAAATGGTCGAGAATACCGAGCGCCCGAGCCGTCGCTTCCGCATGCGGCACGCTGCCATTGGTGAAGATGAATTTTCGGCCGGGAAGCGCCTTGATCGCCTCGCCCAGGTCCGGGTCCGGCATCAACGCCGAATAATCGATCGCATGCGCCTTTTCCAGAAACCCGTCGGGATCGATGCCGTGGTTCAGCATCAGCCCCTGAAGCGTCGTGCCATGTTCGTGGTAATAACGTTTCTGCAGCGCCCGGGCTTCTTCCCGCTCGAGCTGCAGCAGTTCCTGCACATAGGCCGTCATGTTCACGTCGATCTGGGAGAACAGATTGATGTGATGCGGGTAAAGCGTGTTGTCGAGGTCGAACACCCAGTCGCGGATATTCAAGAAATCGGCAGCGTCGGGTGTGGTTTTCGGCGAGGTCTTGGGTGTCTTGTCCATGATTTTCTTATGCACTGCCGAGCGCTCAAAGAAAACGATAAAAGCCGACCCGTTTTGCCGTGATGCGACCTTGGCTATGGATCGGGCCGCGTGATACCGGCAGTGGAATGGAACTCTGGATCCCCATCACCATCGCCGCCGCCTTCCTGCAGAACCTGCGCTCCGCCTTGCAGAAGCATCTCCAGGGCAAGCTCGGCACCCGCGGCGCAAGCTTTGTCCGTTTCGGTTACGGTTTCCCCGTGGCGATCCTCTATGTCGTCCTGCTCCACCTGCTGGCAGGGTTCGCATTTCCGCAGCTCAATTGGACCTTTGCGATCTGGGCCGTGATCGGTGGTCTGGCGCAGATCTTCGCCACCATCATGCTGGTCCATCTCTTCTCGTTGAGAAACTTCGCGGTCGGCACTGCCTACTCCAAGACCGAACCGGTCCAAGCAGCGATCTTCGGTTTCATCCTGCTCGGCGAAAGGCTCACAGTGGGCGCCATCGGCGCGATCATCGTCGGCGTTATTGGTGTGATGCTGATCTCGATGGCCCGTTTGCCGCTGTCATGGAAAAACACCATCTCGGCACTCGCCAGCCGCACCGCACTGGTCGGTATCGCCTCCGGTGCCGTCTTCGGCATTTCCGCGGTCGCCTATCGCAGCGCCTCGTTGGCGCTGGAAGGACCCAACTCGATCATGCAGGCGGCCATGACGCTTGCCTGCGTCACCACCTTCCAGACGGCCTTCATGCTGGTCTGGATGCTGTGGAAGGACAAGAGCGAGATCGTCACGGTGATCAGAACCTGGCGCTCGTCGTCACTGGTTGGCCTCGCCAGCGTCTTCGGTTCGGCCTGCTGGTTTACCGCGATGACGCTGCAGCAGGTTGCCTATGTCCGGGCGCTCGGCCAGATCGAACTCGTCTTCACCTTCATGGCCTCCTATTTCCTTTTCCACGAGCGCATCAACCGTATGGAAATCGCCGGCTGCCTGTTCATCGTCGCCGGCATTCTGGGACTGCTTGTCGGCTGAAACGGAAAAGGCGCCTCGCGGCGCCTCCTCTAAATCCAAATATCGCCCGATCAGGGAACGATCAGCGTGCCCGCACCATGCTCTGTGAAGATTTCGAGCAACACCGAATGGGCCGTTTTGCCGTTGAGAATAACGACACCCTGAACGCCGGCGCGGATCGCGTCGATGCAGGTCTCGACCTTCGGGATCATGCCGCCGGAAATCGTGCCGTCCTTGATCAGCGCCTGCGCTTCGGCAACCGTCAGTTCCTTGATCAGGTTCTTGTCGCGGTCGAGCACACCCGGAACGTCGGTGAGGAACAACAGGCGCGTCGCATGCAGCGCCCCGGCGATCGCGCCGGCAAACGTATCGGCATTGATATTGTAGGTGGCGCCGTCGCGGCCCGGAGCAACCGGTGCGATGACCGGGATCATCTCGGACTTGGCAAGCAGGTCGAGCAGCGTGCGGTCGACTTCCACCACTTCGCCGACGAAGCCCAGATCGAGTACACGCTCGATATTGCTGTCGGGATCGATGATCGTCTTTTTGGCTTTTTCGGCAAAGACCATATTGCCGTCCTTGCCGCACAGGCCGATCGCCCATTCGCCGGTCTGGTTGATCAGCGCGACGATTTCCTTGTTGATCGAACCCGCGAGAACCATCTCGACAATCTCGACCGTCTTCTGGTCGGTCACCCGAAGACCGCCTTCGAATTTCGATTCGATGCCCATTTTGGACAGCATAGCGCCGATCTGCGGGCCGCCGCCGTGCACGACGATCGGGTTGACGCCCGACTGCTTCAAAAGTGCGATATCGGCGGCAAAGGCCTTGCCGAGTTCGGTATCGCCCATGGCGTGGCCGCCGTATTTCACCACGATCGTCTTGTTTTCATAGCGCTGCATATAGGGCAGAGCCTGGGCGAGGAGCTTGGCCTGGAGTTCGCTGTCGGACGTCGTCATGAAAATCCCTCACATCAAAGGTGCGGCGCTTTTAGCGCATCTTTTTGACAGATGAAACAATCTGGTGGAAAGATTTGGCCGTAGCAGTTGGAGAGCGTGAATCGCGCGATCATCCATCGGCTCGGGAGGTTGATTTGGCATCGGAAAGCGACATCGCCGCCCTTATCGGGCGCGTGGCATTGCGCGACAGGGCGGCGTTTGCGGAATTATATTCGCAGGTCGCGCCGAAACTTTTTTCCGTCTGCCTTCGTATCCTTAGAGATCGTGGCGAGGCGGAAGACGCTTTGCAGGAAGTCTTCGTCAAGATCTGGCAAAGGTCAGGGCGTTTTGCCGCGGCAGGCCATAGTGTGATGGCATGGCTCGTGACGATCGCCCGAAACCATTCTATTGACGTATTGCGGGCGCGTAGACCAACAGGCGAAAGCCCCGATGATGACTGGCAGATCGCCGATCCGGCGCCGGGTCCCGAACATGCCGCGATGATGAAATGGGAAGGCAAGCGCATTGACAGGTGCATGGAGGAATTGGATTCTGATCGTGCCGTTGCAGTTCGTAGTGCCTATGTCGACGGTCTGACCTACCAGGAATTGGCTGAAAGATATGATGTCCCGATCAATACAATGCGGACGTGGCTGCGACGCAGCCTCCTGAAACTGAGAGAGTGTCTCGATCGATGAGCAAGCCGGAACAAAGCGAAGGTGATCGCCCCAGCGACCAGCTTTTGGCCGGGGAATATGTCCTGGGTGTCCTGTCGGAGGCCGATCGGCGCCGGGTCGAGGCGCGTATGGCGGAAGACCGCTCGTTTGCGGCCATGGTGGCGAACTGGCAGGAAAACCTTTCTGCATTCGATGCCGACTACGAGGAACAGGCGCCGCCTCCGCGTGCCTTTTCCGGCATAGAGGCACGGCTCTTTCCCACGAGAACATTCAAGCAGCAATTGCGTCTGTCCGGGGGCTGGTGGAATTCGCTGGCCCTGTGGCGCGGGCTGGCGCTCGCGTCGCTTGCGACGCTCGTCAGCTACGCATCCTTCCAGTCTGGATTGATCGGAGAAGCACCATCGTCGCAGACGCTGGTGGCGCAGTTGAGCGGCAATGCCGGTGCAGCCGTCGGCTTGTTGGCCCGTTACGATACCGGAAACGGCCGCTTGCAGCTTCTGCCGGTTGCAGCCAAGGCAGATGACGCCCGTTCGCTTCAGCTCTGGCTGGTGCCGGATGGCGGCGCGGCGCCGGTTTCGCTCGGCATCTTGCCGCAGACCGGCGAGGGCGCGGTCGATATCCCGGCCGACCTGCGTCCACGCCTTAAGGAGGGTGTCACCTTCGCCGTCAGCCTCGAGCCCTTCGGCGGCTCTCCCACCGGCCAGCCCACCGGCCCGGTCATCGCGGCGGGTAAGGCTCAAGGCATCTAGCCTGAAAATACGATTTTGAATTCAGCGGCTTGATAATATCAGGCCGCTTTTTTCATGGCATCTGAAACTCTTTTCTCCTGCATCCCGTCTGTTGTTATGTCGCCGCTCTGATTGGGGCGGCAGGCCTTTGAACGGCGCGCATCCGCGCTGGGGCGACAGATCCTTCGGGAGGAAGAGAAGTCATGTTCAAGTCCACACTCCGTACACTTGCCATCGTCACCGCAGTCTCCGCCATCGCAGTCGGCGCCCATGCCGCCAACCCCAAGGTGGGCGGTGCAGCCATGTACGAAAACAAGAACATCATCGAGAACGCGGTCAACTCCAAGGACCACACGACGCTGGTCGCGGCCGTAAAGGCGGCTGGCCTGGTCGAGACCCTTGAAGGCAAGGGGCCGTTCACGGTCTTTGCGCCGACCAACGAGGCTTTTGCGGCGCTGCCGAAGGGCACCGTCGATACTCTGCTCAAGCCGGAAAACAAGGCTCAGCTGGTCAAGGTCCTGACCTGCCACGTCGTTGCCGCCGATGCGATGTCGAAGACCATCGAAAAGATGATCAAGGACGATAAGGGCACCCATGACGTCAAGACCGTCGGCGGCTGCATCCTGAAAGCCAAGGAAAGCATGGGCAAGATCACCCTGACCGATGAAATGGGCGGCGTTGCCCATGTGACGATCGCCGACGTCAAGCAGTCGAACGGCGTCATTCACGTCATCGACAAGGTTCTGCTTCCCAAGATGTAAGCGCGGTTTGCCCGAACCTGCTGCTTGCATCGAGATCCGGCCGCTCTCTTGAGTGCGGCCGGATTTCCATTTTTAGATTGCCTTAGCTGACCGCCTCGACGATTGCCGCGCGCAGTTCGTCCAGTCCCTTGCCTTTCTCGGATGAGGTCGACAGCACGAACGGATAGGCGGCCGGACGCTTGCGGATCTTTTCCAGCGTCTCAGCGAGCAGCTTCGGCACTGCCGGTTCCTTGATCTTGTCGGTCTTGGTCAGCACGATCTGGTAGGAGACGGCCGCCTTGTCGAGCAGGTCCAGCACGTCGTCGTCGTTTTTCTTGAGCCCATGGCGGCTGTCGATCAGCACATAGACGCGTTTCAGCGTCGCGCGGCCGCGCAGATAGTCGAAGACGAGTTTCGTCCAGGCATCGACATGTTCCTTCGGCGCCTGCGCGTAACCGTAGCCCGGCATGTCCACCAGCGCCATCGGCGGCATGTCGCCGGCTTCGCCGGAATAGCCGTCCGGTACGAAATAGTTGAGTTCCTGGGTGCGCCCGGGCGTGTTCGACGTACGAGCCAGCCCCTTCTGTCCGACAAGCGCATTGATCAGCGACGACTTGCCGACATTCGAACGGCCGGCGAAGGCCACTTCCAGCGGTCCTTCCGGCGGCAGGAACTTCATCGAAGGTACACCGCGGATGAAGATCCAGGGACGGCCGAAAAGCGGGCGCCCGCCGGTGGTCGTGTCGTCTGCCATCAGATGTTCTGTCCTTCTCGTGGTCAGCGGTTGGATTCCGGGTTTTGGCCGGCAATGTCAAGGGTCGGGCCTTCGATGCGCGGATGCCCTATCTACCGCCAAAAGAAAACCCCGGACGATGCCGGGGTTCTCGAAGCGTTATTTCGTCGGCGCTGGTTTTCGCTTGAACAGGCCCTTGAGATTGTCGAAGAGCTCGATCTTGGCGCCATGGCGCTTCATGATCACAGCCTGCTGACTGACCGAAAGCGTGTTGTTCCAGGCCCAGTAGATGACGAGACCCGACGGGAACGAAGCCAGCATGAAGGTGAATACCAGCGGCATCCAGGTGAAAAGCATCGCCTGGGTCGGATCCGGAGGCGTCGGGTTCATGCGCATCTGCAGGAACATCGTGATGCCCATGACGAGCGGCCAGACGCCGATCATCAGGAAATGCGGCACGTCGTAGGGCAGCAGGCCGAACAGGTTGAACAGCGAGGTCGGGTCCGGTGCGGAAAGGTCCTGGATCCAGCCGAAGAACGGTGCATGACGCATCTCGATCGTCGTGTAGATCACCTTGTAGAGCGAGAAGAAGATCGGGATCTGCAACAGCACCGGCCAGCAACCGGCGATCGGATTGATCTTTTCTTCCTTGTAGAGCTGCATCATCGCCTGCTGCATCGCCACGCGGTCGTCGCCGTGCTTGGCCTTCAGCTCTTCCATCTTCGGCTGCATGCGCTTCATGTTGGCCATCGACGCATACTGCTTGCTGGCCAGCGGGAAGAAGATCAGCTTCACGACAACCGTCGTCAGAAGGATCGCCACACCGAAATTGCCGACATGACGGAAGAAGAAGTCCATCAGCATGAACATCGGCTTGGTGATGAAGTAGAACCAGCCCCAGTCGATCACCAGATCGAAATGCGGAATGCCTGTCTGGTCGCGATACTGGTCGATCAGCGGCACTTCCTTGGCGCCGGCAAACACCATGTTCTTCACTTCGGTCGTCTGACCGGGCTGGATAGTCAGCGCATCGCCCTTGTAGTCCGCCTGGTAACGCGGCTGACCGTCGGTGAAATGCGTGAAGCGCGATTCGTAGGCCATTGACTGCGGCGGGATAAGCGTCGCGGCCCAGTATTTGTCGGTAATGCCCAGCCAGCCGCCGGTCGCCTTGGCGTTGTTGACGGCTTCCTTCTCGATATTCGAGTAGGTGTGCTCGCTGAGGCTGCCATCAGTGCCGATATAGCCGAGGAAGCCTTCATGAATGACCCAGACGGACGGGGTCGTCGGCTTGTTGTTGCGCGTCACGCGACCATAGGAGGATATCGTGATCGGTGCGCCGGTCGGGTTCTGGATCTTGTCGTCGACCGTCAGCATGTAGTGGTCGTCGATCGAGATCGTGCGGTTGAACACCACACCCTTGTCGTTGGTGAACGACAGCGTCACCGGCGTTGCAGCCGTCAGCTTGTCGCCGTTTGCGACCGTCCATTTGGTGCCCGGACCGGGCGTGGCACCGCTTGTGTCACTGCCGACATAACCGACTTCGCTGTAATAACCTTCTGCCGTATCGGCCGGCGAAAACAGCGTGATGATCGGGCTCGTGTCGTCGACGGTCTCATGATAGTCGCGAAGCTTGAGGTCGTCGAAGCGTGCGCCGGTCAGGTTGATCGAGCCGGAAAGCGCAGGAGTGTCGATCTGCACGCGTTCGGATTTCGAAAGTGCCTGTTCGCGGGTTGCCGTCGCCTGAACCTGGCCGGCACCGGGCAGATTGCCGGTCGTTGTTGTCGTGCCCGGCGCAGCCGTCGTGGCGGTCGGGTTGTTTGCGGCCTGCTGCTGCTCAAGCGCCTGCTGAGCTTCGGCGGCGCGCTGCTGCGCTTCCATGCGCGGATTCATATAAAGGAACTGCCAGGCAAGGACGATCACAACCGAAAGGCCGATCGCGATGAAGTAATTTCGGTTCTTTTCCATCATGCTTTCCTGGGGGATGTTCCTGAGACAGGCTTGGGCTTTTGCCTGCCTTCGATGCGTGCTGCAAGCTGTTCGGTCAAATCGGAGAAGGAAATGCCGAGCACCTCCCTGCGCGCGACAACCACATAGTCGTGTCCGCTCTGCATTGCAAACCCGGCAGAAGTTCTCACTGCTTCCTTCAGGCGCCGGCGCATGCGGTTCCGCTCGACAGCATTGCCATGCTTTTTTGTAACGGTGAAACCGACGCGTGGTGGCTCCTCCGGCTGCTTTCGGTCGAGGACTTCGAGGAGAAAGGTTCTCCCGCGTCGCGCTTCGCCCTTGCGAACAGCAAGAAACTGCGGCCGGCTTTTCAGCCGCCCGACAGTGTTTTTCTTGTCTTCTATCTTCGTCACTGCCCTATCCGGGCAAGTCGGCCGTTAGGCCGACAGACGAGCGCGGCCGCGTGCGCGACGAGCTGCGAGAACCTTCTGGCCACCTTTGGTTGCCATGCGGGCACGGAAACCATGACGGCGCTTGCGAACAAGCTTGGACGGTTGGTAGGTACGCTTCATTTATTTAATACCGCGGTGTGCGGCCCTTCTTGGGAATTGCTTCTGGGAAGCAACAGCGTTTCGGAAAAATGCGCGGGGCGCGGATATGCCGAGGCAACCCGCCGCTGGAGCGCGCGGGCATATAGTTCAGGTTGGGGCTGAAAGTCAATCGGCAGGCCCTGATTGGCCGGATCGCGCGCTTTCGGGTTGTGTATTTAAGTAAATTTGAATTCAATTATCAATACATATGTGGCCGGAATCGATTCCCTCTGATTGTGCGTTTCGGCCAATATTTTCCATTCTATGGGCAATAGCTCAAGTCATGAGAAAATATATATCTGAGTAAAGCTGGATCGGCGCGATATTTTTGCGCCCTTATCTCTGTATTCGTCGGGCTGCCGATTAGCTGTTGTTAACGGATTTCTGCTAATTTTCATTTTCATCAAGAACAGATGCCGGGATTGGCGGTTGTTCTGATGTCTTTGGAGGGGGTAACCGTGAAAATTGGAGTAAAGATCAACCTTCTTGTAGGGTTGATGAGCCTTGTCGCGTGCGCGATCGCAGCACTTTCCGTCTTTGCCGTGACTGAATATAACCGCAAGCAAAGCGCTTACGCGGATATCGCCGATCGCGTCTACAAGGGCGAAAGGCTGAACCGCCTGGTGACGGCGGTTGTGATGGATGCGCGCGGCATGTACGCGGCAAAGGATGTCGATTCCGCCAGGCCGTTTGGTGATGGCGTGACGAAAAGCCTCGGCGATATGGAAAAACTGATCGCTGACTGGGTGGCAGTTGTTCCCCCGGCGCAAAAGTCGCAGTTCGACAAGCTGACGGCAGGATTTCGGGAGTTCAAGGTCTTCCGCACAGAGACGGTTCGTCTCGGCGCGACGGAAGGGCCGCCGGCCGCCAACATCCAGGGCAATAACGACGCCAACCGTGCCAATCGCAAGGCTTACCAGGCCGATATCGACAAGGTGGTGGCCTCGGATCTGGCCGAACTCGATGTCTTGAGCGCGCAGATGAGTTCTTTCGGCGATCTCATTTTCTATTCCGTCCTTGCCGTCGCAATCTTCGGCGTGGGTGGGGGACTGGCCTTTGGTCTTTATCTCGGTCGCCGTCAGATCAGTCAGCCGATCCTCGGTTTGACATCGTCGATGGAGCGCCTGGCGAAGGGCGACTACGCCGCCGATGTGCCGTTTGCCGGCCGCAAGGATGAAATCGGCGACATGGCAGCCGCAGTCGAGGTGTTCAAGACGAACGGTCTTGAGGTGTCGCGCATGACGCATGCAGAAGCCGGTTTGAAAGCCAAGAACGACGATCTGCAGATGCGTATGTCCGCCGTCGTCTCGGCCGCTGCCGAGGGCGATTTCACCCGCCGCATCGACAGGCAGTGGGGCGTCGAAAGCCTTGACCGTGTCGGCCGCAATATCGACCAGCTGATCGCAAGTGTCGACGCCGGTATTTCCGAGACGAGACGGGTCGTAAAAAGCCTGTCCGATGGTGACCTGACCGACAGCATGCGTGGCGATTTCAAGGGTGCGTTTGCCGAGCTTCAGGAAAACGTCAACGGCACGATGCAGACGTTGCGCTCCACAATGGGCAAGGTTCGCGACGCAACGGGCGCGATGAACAGCGGGTCCGCCGAGATCAGCAATGCTGCCAACGACCTGTCGAGGCGCACCGAACAGCAGGCGGCGGCTTTGGAAGAGACTTCTGCCGCTCTCGATCAGATAACCTCCGTCGTCAAGACGTCGACGGAGCGTGCCAACGAGGCAACCTTGATGGTTGGCGAAGCCAAGGAAAGTGCCGTTCAGTCTGCAGCGGTCGTGCGCAATGCGATTGCTGCCATGGGGCGCATAGAGCAGGCCTCGCGTGAGATTGCGCAGATCACCAACGTCATCGACGAGATCGCTTTCCAGACCAATCTCCTCGCACTCAACGCAGGCGTCGAGGCTGCTCGCGCCGGCGAGGCTGGCAAGGGGTTCGCGGTCGTCGCCCAGGAAGTGCGCGAGTTGGCGCAACGCTCCGCCAGTGCGGCGAAGGACATCAAGTCGCTGATCGGCAAGTCTGGGGAAGAAGTCGCCGGCGGCGTCCAGCTGGTGCAGAAGACTGGCGAAGCCTTGTCGGAGATCGAGGCTCGCGTCGGTCGTATCAACGACCACATCCATTCGATTGCGGTCGCTTCGCGTGAGCAGGCAACCGGGCTTGCCGAGGTGAACACGGCCGTCAACCAGATGGATCAGGTCACCCAGCAGAACGCTGCCATGGTAGAAGAAAGCTCGGCGGCCACCAGCAAGCTTTCATCTGAGGCGGATGCGCTTTACCGGCTCGTATCGCAGTTTACGATCAGCGGAGATGCCGCCGGTGAACGCAAGGCTGAATGGTCCGCAAGTCCTGCCTTGCTCAATGCAGGCAATAGCCCGCGCCGCTCACCCGTCAGGGTGATGACCGGTGCTCTGAGGCAAGCCTTCGGTGGAAGTGCTGCTGTCGCAGCGGCCACCGCTTCTGCTGATTGGGAAGAGTTCTGATCTAGAACGCAAACATTACAAAAATTTAAGGCGGAGGTCCGAGTGCCTCCGCCTTTCCGTTTTGGCAGCTGCGCACAGGCAGTTCGCGATGATGAACCATTCCATCAAGACGGATGATATCTCGACCGGAAGGCTGCCGGAGAATATCCGTGTTCGCAATGTTTTTCAGAGGCTTATGCTGCGGATTGGCTTCCGGCTTCAGCCGTGGCAATGACTTCGATCACCGCTTCTCCCCATGATCCGGATGCATTTTCTCAAGCTGGCCTGAGAGCCTATCGGTCGCCCGTTCCGTCGTCCCGGCGGAAAACGGCCGCCCCGGCCCAGGACTGTTCAAATCTCGGTGATGCGATAAAATGCCCTCATGCAAGGGGCATGGATAATCGCGCCCGAAATTGGAGATCCGTATGGATAGCGAGGTTCACACCTCGGACCGTAAGGAAGTGTTGCCGGATGGCGCCGGGCCGGAACCGATGCCGACGGTTTTGCGCGGCCTGTCCGGACGATTGCTGTGGCTGACGGTCATCTTCGTCATGCTGGCGGAAATCCTGATCTTCATGCCGTCCATTGCCGGCGTGCGGATGAACTGGCTTCGAGACCGTCTGGATACCGCTGCAGCCGCCGGCATCGTCATCGATGGTCTGCAGCCTGCCGAATTACCACGCGCGGTGCAGAATGACACGCTTCTCGCGACAGGAACCAAGGTTCTAGCGCTTCGCAAGGACGGTACCTCGCGGCTGCTTGCCGCGACCGAGGTTCCGCCGGAAATTGATGCGCAATATGATCTCGCGCACACGTCTTTTGTCGGCTCCATGCGTGATGCGCTCGATACGCTGGTCTTCGGCGGTGATCGGGTGATGCGTGTCTTTGGGCCGATCGGTGACAGCGACATGATCATAGAATTGGTCATGACCGACACGGCGCTGCGCAAGGACATGCTGAAATATTCGAAGACGATGTTTCTGATCTCCTTGCTGATCTCGCTGATCACGGCGATCCTCATCTTCCTTGCCATCAATCGCATGATGATTTCGCCGATCCGGCGCCTTACGCACAGTATGCAGCTTTTTTCCGAGAAGCCGGATGACCCGTCCCGCGTCTTTACCGGCGATCGGTCGCGCGGGGAACTTGCTGTCGCCGGCCGGCATCTCGCCTCCATGCAGGGCCAGCTTCAGCGCACCATGAAACAGCAGAAGAACCTGGTCGACCTTGGCCTTGCCGTGTCGAAGATCAACCACGACATGCGCAATATTCTGGCCTCGGCGCAACTGATGTCGGACCGCCTGACGGATGTCGAGGATCCGATGGTTCGAAGCTTCGCGCCGAAGCTCTTGCGCACGATAGACAGAGCCGTCGGATATACCAACGAGGTGCTGGCCTATGGCCAGGCCTCCGAGGCGGCCCCGCGCCGGCGGCGGGTCAATGTCTCCGAACTCTGCCAGGAAGTGCGCGACATGCTGGCGCTTGATCCCGATTCGCGGATCGAGTTCGTTGAGCAGATTTCCGACGATCTGGAAATCGATTGCGACGGCGAGCAGATCTTCCGGGTCATTCACAATCTCTGCCGCAATGCCGTCCAGGCGCTGCTGGCATCCGATCCAGAGGATACCAAGCTGGGCCGACGGGTGACGATCGCCGCGCATCGGCTCGGCAGCGTCGTCAGCATCACCATCGACGACACAGGGCCCGGCATGCCGCGCAAGGCACGCGAGAACCTGTTCTCCGCATTTCGTGGTTCGGCGCGCTCCGGCGGTACGGGCCTCGGTCTCGTCATCGCGCGCGAGCTGGTGCTGGCCCATGGCGGCACGATCGCGCTGGTCGAAAAGCCCGGCCCCGGCACGCAGTTCAGGATCGAAATTCCCGACCGTCCGGTGTCGCTTGAGGATTATCGCGCCCGGGCATTGTAAAAAATGCTGTGAAATCAACAATTTGAATTATTCGTGACGGCAAAATGACATTAATTTCCGGAAAACCGCTTGCAATCTTTTGCGGCAGCCTTTAGAGGATCGCCACGCAAGCGGAACACTCCGCTGCAGACGCACCCGTAGCTCAGCTGGATAGAGCACCAGACTACGAATCTGGGGGTCAGGAGTTCGAATCTCTTCGGGTGCGCCATTTCTTTTCTCTTCGTGAACATGTGAACGATATGTCCTTGGGCGCCTGATGATGGCGCCTTTGTGCTTCGTATTGTTGCCCGGAAAATTCCCTTTCATTATTCCGCACGTCACCGATAGGCATGGCGTGTTGCTTGCGCTATCCAGATCGGAGCTGTGAGTAAGATTTGTCGCGTTCGCCTGCGGCGGCGCGATCCATGCGGAGTTCGGACAGATGAGATGGAAGCGTACGATCCAGTTGCTGGATGTCCATGCAGAGGGTGAGATTGGCCGGGTCGCCATCGGTGGCGTGCCGAAGATCCCGGGCAACAGTGTGGCGGAGCAGCTGGCATGGTTGAACTCGGATCCCAAAGGTCAGGAACTGCGCCGCTTTCTCTGCCTTGAGCCGCGCGGCACGCCCATCGGCTCCGTCAACCTCCTGCTGCCGCCGAAACATCCGGATGCGGATGCTGCTTTCGTCATTCTCCAGCCCGATCAGGCTCATGCGAGTTCGGGATCGAACTCCATCTGCGCCACGACGGCACTTCTGGAGGCTGGCATCGTCGAGATGAAGGAACCGGAAACGGTCGTCACGCTCGAAACCGCTGCCGGTCTCGTCAGGGCTGTTGCCACCTGCCGCGACGGTCGCTGTGAAAAGGTGAAGCTCACCATGGTGCCGTCGTTCGTCCATGAACTGGATGTGAAACTGCAGACGCCGGAATGGGGAGAGATCACGCTCGATATTTCCTACGGCGGCATCTTTTATGGACTTGTCGACGTGGCGCAGATCGGGCTCACCATCGACAAGAAAAATGCAGCGGCACTCGTGCAGGCTGGCATGGTCTTGAAGGATCTGGTCAACCGGCAGATCCCGGTGGCTCACCCGGAAATTCCGGCGATCTCAGGCGTCGCCTATATCATGTTCCGCGATACGGAAGCTGATGGCACTGTACGCACCTGCACCACCATGTGGCCGGGCAGGGCCGATCGCTCGCCCTGCGGCACGGGCAATTCGGCAAACCTTGCCACGCTCCATGCGCGCGGCAAGGTAAAGGTCGGGGACATGTTCCTGTCGCGCTCGATCATCGGAACCCAGTTCGAAGTGGGGCTTTCTGCCGAGACGGAGGTCGCCGGAAGGCCGGCAATCGTCCCGACCATCGCCGGTCGCGGATTTACCTTCGGCTTGCATCAGGTCGCGCTCGACCCCTTTGATCCGCTTGCGGACGGTTTTGCCATGACAGACGTCTGGGGACCTTCTGCAGGAGATATCTGAGGGCCAGCAATTCCGACAGCGGGGTCTGATCAGATCTCGCTGCCGGCATTGGCAGGCTTCTCGACGTCGCCCTGCTTGAGCACCAGCGAGCTTACGCCTTCCACACCCTCCTGCGAAGGTGCGGGAACAATGCCGAGTTCCTGGAACTGCATATATTTATAGGCGCCAAACATGTCGCCTTTTTCCGCTGCCAGACGGTACATCTCCGCCGCCTTCTGGGCATTGGCAGCGACACCTTCGCCCGTTTCGTACATGATGCCGAGGTTGATCATCGCATCCTTGTTGCCGCGTTGGGCGGCAAGATCGTACCAGGCGATTGCCGTCTGGTCGTCTGCGGTCACAAGATGACCCTCGTCGTAAATGGCGCCGATATTGAAAGCAGCCGTGTCGTCGCCTGCGGCAGCAGCCTTGCCGAACCAGTCGAGTGCCTTGCTGACATCCGGCTTGATGCCGAGCCCGTCGCGATAGGCGACGCCGAGATTGTAGGCGGCCAGAACATTGCCGCTATCGGCCGCCTGCTGGTAATATTTGAACTCGGTCTTGTCGTCGCCGAGGCGGCCCATCAGCATGCCGTAATTGACCATTGCTGCAGCATAACCGTCCTTCACGGCTGTGTCGTAGGCGTTCATTGCCTGGTCGGGTTCGTCGGCACCGTTCAGCGCACGGCCCAGCTGATAGGCGAAACGCGGATTTCCCGTTGTGTCGAAGGCCAGCCGACATGCTTCGACCGCACCATTGCCGATATCGGCGATGTTGACGGGAGCAAATTCGCCGTTCCGCTGTTGGTCGTAAGGGCTGCCTGCAAGACGGTCACAGTCGTTCTGCTGCACCGATGCCAGAATCAGGTTGTTACGTTCCGCGGCGTCCGGTGAAACTGTCAGCGCGAGAAGCGCGACTGCTGCACCTGTGGTAATCGCCAAACCCTTGTTGACTTTCATGGCCCGGGGACTCATGGTGTGCTCCGACTCAAATCAATTTCAGATTGCTTGAAGAACGCCGCATCGCGTCGCTTGTTCCGTCATCTTTTCGATGAAGTGCCTTTTGGCGACTTTGCAACCTGCACGATGTCGTGAACGATAGTGCGGGTCAGCCATACGTTATAGGACGTTCCGATGTTGCCGCGTGGGCCGAGAGACCGACACCGAGATTGTCTTCCGACATGCTTTGATGTTAAGCGAAGAAAAAATCTCAACGGAACAGCTCGATGAAAACGCTCACGATTCGCCGCCCGGACGATTGGCACCTGCATCTGCGTGACGGCGCGGTCCTGCAAGCGGTGATAGCCGATACGAGTGCTCATTTCGCCCGCGCGATCATCATGCCGAACCTCGTGCCGCCGGTTGTCACCACGTCGGACGCCGCGGCATACCGCTCCCGGATCATGGCAGCCCTGCCGGCCGGACATACGTTCGAGCCGCTGATGACCCTCTATCTTACGGAGCATACGAACCCGGATGATGTCGAGGAAGGCAAGAAGAGCGGCCTGATTACGGCGGTCAAGCTTTATCCCGCCGGTGCCACGACCAATTCCCACGGCGGCGTCCGGGACATGGACAAGGCCATGCCTGTTCTCGAACGGATGGCGAAGATCGGCCTGCCGCTCTGCGTGCACGGTGAGGTCACCACGCCCGAAGTCGATATTTTCGACCGCGAGGCGGTGTTCATCGAGACCGTGCTTGAGCCGCTGCGCAAGCGCCTGCCGGAATTGAAAATCACCATGGAGCATGTGACGACGGCGGACGGCATCGACTATATCAAGTCGGCAACAGCCAATCTTGCGGGCTCGATCACCACCCATCACCTGATCATCAACCGCAACGACATCCTCGTCGGCGGCATCCGGCCGCATTATTATTGCCTGCCGGTCGCCAAGCGCGAGAGCCACCGTCTTGCTCTGCGGGCCGCGGCGACCTCCGGTGACAGTCGTTTCTTCCTCGGCACCGATTCCGCGCCGCATCTCGATCCGCTCAAGGAATGCGCCTGCGGCTGCGCCGGCATTTACACATCGCTCAACACGATGAGCTGCCTTGCGCATGTGTTTGAAGACGATGGTGCGCTTGACAAGCTGGAAGCCTTTGCATCGCTCAATGGCCCTGCATGGTATGGCCTTGCGCCAAACGAAGAGACGATGACGCTTGAAAGGCAGGAAAGCCCGGTGGCCTTCCCGTCCAAGCGCGACACGACAGAAGGCCTGATCACAGTTTTCGATCCCGGTTTTCAGATATTCTGGAATGTTGCGGGTTGAAGTTTTAAGTTGTTTGCGACTTGCCGATAATTATTAAAGTTGCGTAGAGCGGCGGTAACTCTTTGGAGAGATTCCGGCTTTAGCTTTCGCCCACATACTAAATAAATCTTCGAAGAGAATTCAGGCATGATGCTCGATTATCAATCTCTTCTGCTTGCGCTCGGCGTTTCGGCCGCATGTCTGATGGTTACATTGTTCGGTACTTGGTATTCGCGCCGGGCCGACTCCTTTCTCCTGACCCTCGTTGTTTCCCTTTGCCTCGTCGTCGCAGGCATCATTGCCTACAGTTCCTACACGGCTGAATCCGGCCTCGGTCCCGCTGCGGTCGCCTATGCCTTGCTGATGTGTGGCTTCTCGATGATCTATGCGGCATCCGTCCAGTTCCGCACGGGAACGCGGCCGTGGACATTGGCGGCTTACCTGTCGCTGGTCAGCATGGCCTTCGGCCTACCCTTGATCCTGACCGGTCTCGATGGTCTTGGCATCATCATGATGAATGTCCTGACTTCGGTCCTCCTGGTGGGAACCGGCTTTCAATATTGGTCGGCGCGACGGGAGGCTCCAGGCCCGCTTGGCGGCATGGTCGTCCTCTATGTCATCAGCGGTTTCTCGTTTGCGCTTTGCGCTGGCGTACTGATCGCCGACGGCAATTTGAGCCTCGGCCATGCTCCGGAGAACTGGGCGGAAAATCTCAATATCGGCGTCTGCATTGCCGGCATGACGGGCATCGGTGCGTTGTCGCTTGCTCTGCATCAGTGGCGCATGGCGGCTCTCCACCGGCACGAAGCGATGACCGATGCCCTGACCGAGCTTTTGAACCGTCGTGCCCTTTTCGATCGTTTCGGCGGTCGCAGCTTCAACGCGTCTACCGCCGTGATCGTCTTCGACATCGACCGCTTCAAGACGATCAACGATCGTTATGGCCATTCCGCCGGTGACGAGGTTCTGCGGATCTTTGCGAGTGACCTGATGGCGGAGATGACCCCGACCGCCAGCGCCGCAAGGCTCGGCGGTGAGGAATTCGCCATGATCGTCACCGAAGTCATGCCCGGCCGGGCCGAGCGGATTGCCAACGAGGTCAGGAAACGCTTCGCGGCACGCGACATCGTCATCGCTGGCGAGGTCCTTCGCTGCACCGTCAGCGGCGGCGTCGCCGTCGGGCGCCCCGAAGGACAGCCTTTCGAGACGGTGCTGAACCTCGCCGACGCTGCACTCTACGACGCCAAGAATGCGGGGCGCGATCGTGTCGAACTTGCATCCTATCTCCGGTCCATTCCCACCCCTCCGGCTTCCGACAATCGCACGACCGCTTGACCCGCCTGAAAACTTCGGGAACCGCCGCTGTTTTTCTGGCTAAGGCTTCACCATGCTGCTATTGCGGCGCGTGGTTCTGAGCAATGTCCGGCAAAGGCGCGAGAGCGGTTCTGCATACGGGCTTGCGGTGAGAAAAAGCAATTCAGGCAAGGAGCGGGCGCATGATCCAGACCACATTTATCGACCGGAACGTAATGGCCGAACTGATGGCCAAGATGCTTTGGGAAATCGGAGCGGTACATTTCAGCGCCGACAAGCCCTACAAGCTCTCCTCCGGCATGATGAGCCCGGTCTATATCGATTGCCGCAAGCTGATTTCCTATCCGCGCATCCGCTCGACGATCATGGACTTCGCGGCCGCGACCGTCATGCGCGAAGCGGGTTTTGAAAAATTCGATTGCATCGCAGGCGGCGAGACCGCCGGCATTCCCTTCGCCGCCTTCCTCTCCGAGCGTCTCGGCCTGCCGATGATCTATGTCCGCAAGAAGCCGAAGGGCCATGGCCGCGCAGCTCAGATCGAAGGTCATCTGCCGGAAGGCGCACGTGTTCTGGTCATCGAGGATCTGGTCACCGTCGGTGGCGGCATGTTCACCTTCATCGATGCCATCCGCGCTGCTGGCGGCGTCGTCGAACATGGCCTTGGCCTGTTCTTCTACGACATGTATCCGCAGGTCGCCGAACGTTTCGCCAATGGCAAGGTCCAGCTCCATCATATTGCCACCTGGCGCAACGTTCTGGCCGTTGCCCGAGAGCAAAAGCTGTTCGATGAGAACACCCTGTCGGAAGTAGAATCCTTCCTCGACGCGCCGCTCGCGTGGTCCGGCCGTCATGGTGGCATCACTGAGCTTTCGCTCTAGCATTGATATAAAAGCTCAGGTATCGATGAGCGAAAC
Source organism: Aliirhizobium sp. YIM B11859 (assembly GCF_057163345.1). NCBI lineage: Bacteria > Pseudomonadati > Pseudomonadota > Alphaproteobacteria > Hyphomicrobiales > Rhizobiaceae > Aliirhizobium > Aliirhizobium sp. YIM B11859. The sequence goes on along the minus strand of NZ_JBXHAY010000002.1, from coordinate 751,620 downwards.
AATGATTTCGGGAGGAAATCGATGATCCTGTGCTGCGGCGAAGCCCTGATTGACATGCTTCCGCGTGAGACGACACTCGGCGAACCGGGCTTTGCTCCCTATGCCGGTGGCGCCGTCTTCAACACCGCGATTGCGCTGGGACGCCTTGGCGCCCCAGCCGCCTTTTTCACCGGCTTGGCCGATGACATGATGGGCGACATCCTGCGCGACACGCTGCGCCAGAGCCATGTCGATTTCAGCTATTGCGCCATGGCGTCGCGGCCTTCGACCATCGCCTTCGTCAAGCTGGTGGACGGCCACGCGACCTATGCCTTCTACGACGAGGGCACGGCTGGCCGGATGATTACCGAGGCCGATCTACCGGCGCTTGGCGACGAGTGTGAAGCACTGCATTTCGGTGCGATCAGCCTCATCCCCGAACCTTGCGGCTCTACCTACGAGGCGCTGATGGTCCGCGAACATGAAAAGCGTGTCATCTCGCTTGATCCGAACATCCGCCCCGGCTTCATCAAGGACAAGGCGTCCCATCTCGCCCGCATCCGTCGCATGGCGGCCATGTCCGATATCGTCAAATTCTCCGATGAGGACCTGGCCTGGTTCGGGCTGGAGGGCGACGAAGATACGCTCGCCCGCCACTGGTTGCATCATGGCGCAAAGCTCGTCGTCGTCACCCGCGGCGCGGATGGCGCTGTTGGTTATACCGCGAGCCACAAGGTCACGGTGCCGAGCGAGAAGGTGACGGTGGTCGATACGGTCGGCGCCGGCGACACATTCGATGCTGGCATCCTGGCCTCGTTGAAGATGCAGAACCTGCTCACCAAGGCGCAGGTGGCAAACCTTACCGAGGACCAGATCGCCACGGCTTTGGCTCTCGGCGCCAAGGCCGCAGCCGTCACGGTCTCGCGGGCCGGCGCAAATCCGCCGTTTGCGTATGAGATCGGGCTGTAAGAGCCGGTTTTCCGAAAAATTGCCCCTCACCCTAGCCCTCTCCCCGTAACCGGGGCGAGGGGACGTGCCACGCGATAGGCATGAGAGGGACGGAGAACTCGCAACGCTTGGTCCTTCGCCCCGTTTACGGGGAGAAGGTGCCGGCAGGCGGATGAAGGGCGCGATCGCCCTCCAGGTGAAATAGGGGAGGCCGAAGCCCCCTCAAATTTATTTCTTCAGTCCGGCCAGCGTCTTCACCAGACCCTGGGTAGAGCTGTCGTGGCTCGCCGCGCTTTCCTTGCCTTCGACGACCGGGAGCAGGCCGGTTGCCAGTTCCTTGCCGAGCTCGACGCCCCACTGGTCGAAGGAATTGATGCGGAACAGCACGCCCTCGACGAAGACGCGGTGCTCGTAAAGCGCTACGAGCCGGCCGAAGGCGAACGGCGTCAGCTTGTCATGCACGAAGGTGATCGACGGGCGATTGCCGGTGAAGACCCGATGCGGCGCGATGAAGTCGGCCTTTTTGTCCTCCATGCCCTTTGAGGTGAGCTGCGCCTTGGCTTCCTCGAAGGTGCGGCCCTTCATCAATGCTTCCGACTGCGCCAGGCAATTGGCGATCAGAAGATCATGCTGGTGCCGAAGCTCGGGTTCGAAACCGTTCGCCGCGATCATGAATTCGGCCGGGATGATGCTCGTGCCCTGGTGGATCAGCTGGTAAAAGGCGTGCTGGCCGTTGGTGCCGGGCTCGCCCCAGACGACAGGACCGGAATTGCCCTCGACTGGCGTGCCGTCGATCGTCACACCCTTGCCGTTCGATTCCATGTCGAGTTGCTGCAGATAGGCCGGGAAGCGTAGGAGCCGCTGGTCGTATGGCAGGATAGCGCGGGTCGGATAATCCAGCACGTTGCGATGGTAGAAGCCGATCAGGCCGAGCAGCATCGGCAGGTTTTCACGCACCGGTGCGGTACGGAAATGGTTGTCCATCGCATGCGCGCCGTCGAGGAAATAACCGAAATTCTCTGGTCCGACGGCGATCATCAGCGGCAAGCCGATCGCCGACCAGATAGAATAACGGCCGCCGACCCAGTCCCAGAAGCCGAACACGCGGTCGGTATCGATGCCGAAGGCGGCGACCTTGTCGAGCGCGGTCGAGACGGCGCAGAAATGGTGTTTCACCGCCGCGTCGCCCAGCGCGTCGGCGATGAACCTGCGTGCCGAGGCGGCATTGGTCATCGTCTCGATCGTCGTGAACGTCTTCGACGCGATGATGAACAGCGTCGTCTCCGCATCCAGCAGCTTCAGCGTGTCGGCGATATGGGCGCCGTCGACATTGGAGACGAAATGCGCGCGTGGCCCGTCATGGAAAGGCGCCAACGCCAGCGTCGCCATGACGGGTCCGAGATCGGAGCCGCCGATGCCGATATTGACGACATCGGTGATCTTCTTGCCGGTCGCGCCCTTGAGCGTACCCGAGCGGATGCCATCGGAAAATTTGCCCATTGCGGCGAGCACGGCATTCACATCCGGCATCACGTCGCGGCCGTCGACGAGAACCGGCGTGTTCGACCGGTTGCGCAGCGCCGTATGCAGCACGGCTCGGTCCTCGGTAAAGTTGATGGCAACGCCGGAGAACATTTCCTCGCGCTTTTTCGCCACGCCGCCGGCCTCGGCCAGCTTTTCAAAGAGCGCGACGATCTCCTCGTTCACTGCGGTCTTCGAATAGTCCATGGTGAGGTCGTCGAGGCGGGCGCTGAATTTTTCGAAGCGGCTGGTATCCTTGGCGAAAGCGGCACGGATGTCCGTCGCCTTGGTAGCGTCTGCGGTGGCCTTGAGCTCTTTGACGATGGTCTGCATGATTTCCTCGCATTCTGCAGAATGATGTACGGGAACGTATTCGCTTTCTTGTCCAAATCAAGCGGCGATCATGCGTCTTTTGCGTGACTGGCAAAACAATTGTTCGCCCTATTGTCCTGTCGCAGTCTCCACCGTATTGCCGAGCGCCTGGCCGAACCGGCCGACCTGTTCGTTGTAATTGCGCCGTGTCGTCGGATCGAACACCGCGATCGGGGCGCTGACCGCGACGCTTGCCGCGCCGCCGACCGTCTGTGCCGTGCCGAGTGCGACGGCTCCCAGCCGCTCGCCGATGCCGACATCGCTGTCGGTCACGGTCTGCCCGTCGATCAGCCGGTTCCCTATCAGCTTCACCACTTCCGGGCTTTCGGCGAATTTACCATGGTTGAGGCTGTCGCCGCCGCGAAGCTTGGTGAGATCGAGGACGACGATGCCCGCCTTCTCGAATTCGCTGCGATAGGGTTCCACGGTCGGGTCAACCTGGCCCAGGCGATCGATATTGCCCGAAATCCGCCGAGACAGGCTGAGTGCCCGGTCGTCCTGCGACACGAACAGGGTGAAATGCGGATGTTTGGGGCCAAGTTCGGCAAACTGGCGGCCGAACACATCAACATCGAGATCGGGGGAGGCGAGGATGACATTGGTAATCTTCGGCGCCACGCGCCCGTCGCGGATCGCCATCTGCCGAAGCGCCTCGACGGTCAGCCACGATCCCATCGAGTGGGCCATGATCGTCACTTCGCCAACACTCGGGTCGGTGGAGAGCCGCCTCAGCATGTTTTCCAGCGCGTCTCGCGAATAGTTGGTGCTTTCTTTGTCGTAATTATAGGCAAAGATGCTGCCGCGCGACGGCCAGGTGAACAGGACCGGCGCCACATCCGCTTTGGAATCATGAGCGATCTGGGCAAACCGATAAACGGCGTCCTCGTAGCGGTTGTTGAAGCCGTGGACGAAAACCATCACCCGCCGGCTCTTCGTCAGGTTGCGGTGCAGCCATGTCCGCGCATCGCTCGTCTTCATCGGCGTCACCGAGAGCGTGGCGAAATCCTTGGCTGGATCGGCCGGAAGCCTTTTCGGCCACTGCACCTGACCGATCTTGCGGTTGGCGTCAGGCGGGATGGAGACCGAGATTTCCGTAACAGAAGGCTCCGGCCCGCGTTCGCCGGAAAACAGGATGCCGGGCACGTTGCTCGGTCGTCGTGTCGTTGCCACCAGAACGTCGACCTTGGTCGCGCCCTTGGCGTCGGCAAGTTTACTTGGGATCAGCACACCCTCTGGCCTTCCGGCGCAGCTCGAAAGCGCGGCGAGCATGATAACGACAGCAATCAGGCGAAACGAAAATCCGGCACGGTCTTGCAAGCGAACTCCAACAGCTTTCCCCGGCTCCGTCAGAAGCGCTAACGGAGCCAGCCGGTGGCGTCCACCGCTAAACCCGCTTCTCGCACAGATAGTATCGCGCTTGGTCGCCACCTGTCGCCATGATGCAACGCCGCGCCGATCAGGCCCGCGTCACCGCAGTTCGCGCCGCAATATTTTCCCGACATTGGATTTCGGCAGCTGATCAAGAAATTCGACGAAACGTGGCCGTTTGTAATTGGTCAGGTTGGCCGCACAATGGGCTTTGACATCCGCCTCCGTCAGGCTCGGATTCTTCTTGACTACGAACAGCTTCACGGCCTCACCGGAATGCGCATCGGCAACGCCGATCGCCGCACATTCGAGAATGCCGGGATGCATGACGGCCACTTCCTCGACCTCGTTCGGATAGACGTTGAAGCCCGAAACCAGGATCATGTCCTTCTTGCGATCGACGATCTTGGTGTAACCGCGGGCGTCCATATAGCCCATGTCGCCGGTGCGGAAGAAACCGTCGGAGGTCATTGCCCTTGCGGTTTCGTCGGGGCGGTTCCAGTAGCCGGCCATGACCTGCGGGCCGCGGATGCAGATTTCCCCGACATCGCCCAGATCGACCTCATGGCCATCGTCGTCACGGATGGAGACCTCGGTCGAAGAGATCGGCAGACCGATCATTCCTGAAAACTCCTTGGTGTCGAGCCTGTTGGCGGTCGCAACCGGCGAGGTTTCGGACAGGCCGTAACCCTCCGTGATCGGGCAACCGGTCATCGCCAGCCAACGCTCGGCCACAGGACGTTGGACCGACATGCCGCCGCCGAATACAAGCATCAGAGATGAATGATCGAGCTTCTGGAAGTCGGCATTGTTCATCAGCGCATTGAAAAGCGTGTTCAGCCCCGGAAAGATATGAACCGGGTGTTTCTGCACTTCCTTGACGAAGGCGGGAATGTCGCGCGGATTGGCGATCAGCAGATTGTGGCTGCCGGTCGCAACCCCCATCAGCGAATTCACCGTCAGCGCGAAGATATGGTAGAGCGGCAGCGCGCAGAGAAACTGCAGCTGGTGCGGGCGCGGTTTTGTCAGGAACGCCGTCTCCAGCCACGTCCCCATCTGCTCCTTGTTGGCGAGCAGGTTCGCATGGGTCAGCATGGCGCCTTTGGAAATGCCGGTCGTGCCGCCGGTATATTGCAGGAAGGCAATATCGTGAGGTCCGACATCGAACGGCGTCCGTGCCTTGGCCCTCTTGCCGGCGCCATCTGAGAGCATTGCCGTGAAGCTCGTATGTCCCGGCAGGGACCATGCCGGCACCAGTTTCTTTATTTTGCGGACGACCAGATTGACGATATGGCCCTTGATGCCCAGCATGTCGCCCATCGTCGCAACGACCACATGCTTCACGTCCGTGGCTGGCAGCACCTTCTGTGCCGTTGCTGCGAAATTCTCGAGAATGAAAAGCGCCTTGGCGCCGGAATCCTTCAGCTGGTATTCGAGCTCGCGCGGCGTGTAGAGCGGGTTGACATTGACCACCACCAGTCCGGCACGAAGGATGCCGTAAACGATCACCGGGTTCTGCAGGATGTTCGGCAGCATCACCGCAACACGGTCGCCCTTCGTCAAGCCTTTGTCCAGCAGCCAGGCGGTGACGTGGTCACTCGCCGCTTCCAGTTGCCGGAATGTCAGCGTCTTGCCCATGCTGGTAAAGGCCGGGCGGTCGGCATAACGCGAGCAACTGTCTTCAAACAGATCCCCCAGCGAACGATGCGCCATGGGCGGCAGTTCTTCCGGCACGCCGGGCGGGTAGGATGCGAACCAGATCTTGTGCGGATTGGTCGGGGCTCTCGCCGCCTGTTCGTTCATGAGAGCATCCTCCATGCTCGTTGCAGTATCGCAAGGTCACGGAAAAGTCCTCCACTTTTCCATGACCTACATTAGGCTATTCGCATGAGAACGGAAAGACCGCCCCATTCTCGAACAGCTATCTTACATTAACGTAAGCGTCAATTGTCGCGGTTTGGCCTCCAGACAGCGGCAAAAGTGGAACGATATCGAATTTAACGAGTTCTATTTGTGTGACATGAATAACAAGCGAAGGAGGTGCATTATGTTGCATCAGGAACCGCGTGCAGGGCAGGATCCCTATGTGAAAGAGACATCGTCGCTGATCGCCAGCGACAAGGTCGAAGGTACCGCAGTCTATGGCGCGGACGGCAAGCGGATCGGCTCCATCGAGCGCATTCTTCTGGAAAAGCGCGGTGGCCGGGTAGGTTATGCTGTCCTGAGCTTCGGCGGCTTTCTTGGAATCGGCGACGACTATTACCCGTTGCCTTGGGAAAAGCTGCGTTACGATGACCAACTCGACGGCTACCGGATCGATATGACCAAGGACCAGATCACCGGTGCGCCGAAATATCATGATCTCGATGACGACAGCTTTTATCGAGGTAAGGACAGGACGATCTACGACTATTACGGCGTCCCGCCTTATTGGATGTAGTCCGAACCGGAAAGACTGGCGGAGGCCCCGATCGGGGCCTCTTTTCGTTTGATTAAGCCTCTTCTGGCACGGTTCCGACGCGGCGTTTTGAGCCGGTGGGGCGTGTTTGATGGTGCAGAACGTGGCAGGTGGAGTGCGCAATCTGGAGCGGGAGGATCTTCCCTCTGTCGCTGCACTTTTCCAGAAGACCTTTCGTCGATCCGAACCCGTGCGGCCCTCGATGATCCACTATCTCCGCGAAACGCTCTTCGATCACCCTTGGTATGACGAGGAAATTCGCTCCAAGGTCTTCGTTGGCACCGTGGGCACGATAGAAGGTTTCATCGGCGTTTTCCCATCTCGCCTTGAGATCGATGGACGCCCTCTCCGCGCCGCTTTTGCCGGTTCGATGATGGTTGATCGGCACGAGCAAAATCCGCTGGCCGGTGCACGCCTTTTGCGCTCTTTTCTCTCTGGGCCGCAGGATATATCGCTGACCGAGACCGCAAATGCCCTCGCGCTCGGCATGTGGCAAAAACTCGCTTTGCCGCTCGATATTGCTTACAGTCTCAACTGGCTGCGCATACTTCGCCCGGCCGGCACCGCGGTTCAGATCGCCGAACGCGGACTGAAGGCGGCTCGGTTCCTGCGCCCCGTGGCCTCACTCGGCGACGGCGTGATCGAGCGCGCCGGCCTGAAGTCCTTCCGCGCGCCGCCGATCCAAGGGGCTGGACGGGTGAATTTCTGGGATGCGTCGCGGGACGATTTCGCTGATGCGATGCTGAAACTTGCGGAATTGTTTCCCATGCGCCCGCAATGGGATCGCGCCTCGCTTGAATGGTTCATGGATCAGGCGCAGGCCAAGCGTCAGTTCGGCAAGCCTTCCTGGCGTATCGCTGAATCAAGAAGTGGCGAACTGGCGGGCTGTTACGTCTATTACGGTCGCCCGGGCGGTATCGGCTGGCTGTTGCAGGCACTCTGTGCACCGGCTGTTGCCGGCGAATTGGTCGACGACCTGTTTGCGCATGCGGATGCTGCCGGCTGTGTCGCAATCCGTGGCGCCGGCCATCCCTGGCTGACGCCCGAACTCATCAGCCGCAAGACGTTGTTTTACGGCCGCGCCTTTTTCGTCGCCCATGCCAAGGACAAAAGCCTGCTGGAGCCGATCAGGTCCGGCCAGGGGCTGATCAGCGGCCTGGCCGGTGAAAACTGGACGCGCCTGATCGGCGACGATTTCGACTGAATTCCTCGAGTGTTCTCAGCCGAGCATCGTCATAGGTTGGGCATGCAGATAGTCTGCTACCTTCCGCTTCGAGGCGATATTGCGCCACACTGCATCCACCTGATCCGGCGTGAGATCTGCGGCAGCCGCTGTTTCCTCACGCGAGATGTTGTTGTCCAGCGCATAAAGGCAGAGGTCCATCCGGTCATAGGGTAGCGAGAAGTAATATTCATCCTGCCCCTGCGGCAACGACCACGTATCGGTCGTCGGCGGTCGTCGGCGGATCTCTTCCGGCACGCCGAGCGCCTCTGCCAGCTGATAGACCTGGGTCTTGTAGAGATGTGCAATCGGCTTGAAATCGGCGGCCCCGTCGCCGTTCTTGACGAAAAAGCCCTGATCGTATTCCAGCCGGTTCGGCGTACCCGCAACCGCCAAGTTCAGCCGGTCGGCATGGTAATACTCGATCTGCTTGCGTGTCCGCTGCTTCATGTTGGCGGCAGCGATCATCCCGAGATAGACGTCGAGCGGCATGCGGTGACGGCTCTGCTCACCGTCGGGATTGGCAACGACCAGCCAGGAAATATTGTAGCCGCGTCCGGTCAGCGCATTTTCCAGCACCACCTTGCAGCCCCAACCTTCGGAAAAATCCGGCACGACCTGGCGGATGAAGCCGTCGCGGCGCAGATAGCAGCCCTGGGCGGCGAGCGAAGGTCCTATATCCTCTAGCACGGTCTCGATGCCCACCGCTTCCGCCAGCGCCGTGCCGAGCCGCAGGCTGTCGGGATCGCTGTCATGCTCGGGCATGAAGACGCCGGTAACTTTGGCCTTGCCGAGCGCGCGGGCGCAAAGTGCTGCCGTGACGCTGGAATCGATCCCGCCGGAAAGGCCAAGCACGGCGCCGCGCTTGCGCAGGTCCTTCAGCACCGTGGCGCGCAACCAGTCGCAGATCCGCTCGATTTCCGCCTCGGCATCGAGCACAAGGTCCTTTGCGGAAAAAACGGCATGTTTCTCTGACGGGGTGCGGGCGTGGGTCATGCAACATTGTCCTCGATTTCGGGGGCAAACGGGGAAGGGGTGGAGATCTCGGCATTCAGCCGTATCTTGCCGGTGCTTGTTTTCGGCAAGGCATCGCGAAACTCGACGCTTTTCGGCACCATGTAGTCTTCGAGCCTCGCTGCGCAGTGGCGCAGGATGTCTTTTTCGGAAAGCGCGGCACCCGGTTCCAAAGCCACATAGGCACGGATCATCTGGCCGAACACCGGATCGTCAATCCCTGCCACGGCCGCCTCGCGAATGCCGGTGAGGGCATAGAGTACCCGCTCGACTTCCTGCGGGCTGACCTTCTCTCCGCGTGTCTTGATGATATCATCGCGCCGGCTGACGAAATAGAGAAAACCCTCGTCGTCGGCCTTGAACAGGTCGCCGGTATGCAAGCGGCGCCCGCCAGTGGCCGGAAACAGCGCAGCTGCTGAGGTCAACGGGTCGCCCCAGTACCCACGCATCACATGAGGTCCTTCGACCACCAGTTCGCCTATTTCTCCGGGTGGAACGGTGCGCCCCCCGCTGTCGATCACGAAGGCAAGTGTGCCACCGATGGCCCGGCCGACCGAAAGCGGGCGGCGGGCGGCTTCATCAGGCGGCAGATAGGTGGCGCGAATGCATTCCGTCTGGCCATACATCAGAAACAGCCGGGAATCTGGAAGCAGTGTAAGCAGTCGCGTAGTGAGGGAGGGTGGCATTGCAGCCGCCGCGCTGGTGATGTAGCGCATATCCGGCAGGAAGCCGGGCTGAAGATCCTGCATGCCGGCAATCAGTGCCGCCATCGGTGGTACGAGTGGAAAACCGGTCGCCTTCATCTCGGCCAGCCGCTGCAACGTCCTGCGCGGGAAGGCAAAGCTTTTGTCCAGCACCAGGGTGCCACCGACCATCATCATCGTCAGGATCTGGGTAATGCCATAACCGAAGGAGATGGGCAGCACGCTGAGCACCACGTCGTCTGCGGTATTTTCCAGATAGTCGATGACCGAGCTGCAGGCGAAAAGCAGACTGGCATGGCTGTGCATCACGCCCTTCGGCACACCCGTCGAGCCTGATGTGTGGATCAACAGTGCGAGTGCCTCGTCACTCTGCAAACGCAGCGACAATGCTTCGCAGGCGTGGCTCATCATCTCTTCGTAGGCAAGCCAGCCATCCGCGCTTGTCGCTGGCGATCCGCCGAACAGGATCTTCGCGGGCACGTAATTTGCGCCGGTTAAGCTCGCCTCGACCACCGGCGTGAACCGCGCCTGTGCCATGACCATTAAAGGCGCCGTACTGTCGATGACGGTACGCAGCTTGTCCGGCTTGATGGACGCATGGAGCGGGCAAGGCACGGCACCCACCTTCCAGGCGGCAAAAAATGCGACGACCGCTTCGGCGGAATTTTCCGAAATCATCAGGATCCGGTCGCCTTCGCCGACCCCTTGCGCGATCAGGCCGATCGCCAGTCGATCCGACAGCTGATCCAGTTCCGCGTAGCTGAGGCTGGCTTCGCCCGCGATCAGTGCCGTCTTCGATCCGAACCGGCCGGCATTGTGGCGAAGATGATCCTCGATACGCACGGCGCGGCCTCCGGGCCGGTCAGGCCGCTGCGGCCGGCAGCTTGCCCGCCAGATACCGCGTCATGTTGTTGATGCTGTCGAGGTTTTCCGGAACGATATCTTCGTCGGCGATCGAGATGCCGAATGTCTGCTCCAGAAATGCGATGACTTCGAGCACCCCGGTGGAATCGATCACGCCGCTTTCCAGAAGCGACTGGTCGTCATCCAGTTCGGCATCGGCGCGGAACAGAAAGTTCTCGGCAACGAATTCGCGCACGGCAGCTTTGAGCTTTTCGGTCATAGAACAGGCCTTCCCCATAGGGCGGCCGATCATGCGAACTCAAGACGCGGGGCCACCATCACCCATGGACCGACCTTGCACCAAAGACCTGAATCTTTCGCTAAACCCGGTTTTCCACTTCGAGATATCGCCGAATAGGCATCTCCGGCGAGGCAAGACGAACGGCCCGATCATGTCGCGATGGAGAAAGTGATTAGCAGCCTGCTGCCCTTGGACAATTAGTTGCCGCTTGATTTCAAAACGAAGCTGTTTGAGGAATGTAGTCCTGCATCAATCGCATCATCGCGAAAGCCCGAGAACAGGGTGGGGGAACTTGCATGGGGGAAATTCTCGACCTCGATTGCGTCGTGATCGGTGGCGGTGTGGTGGGCCTGGCGATTGCCCGCCGGCTGGCGATTGCCGGCCGTGAAGTCGTCGTCCTCGAAAGCGAGCCGCTGACCGGCAGCATCACGTCCTCGCGCAATAGCGAGGTCATCCATGCGGGCCTCTATTACGCGACCGGCAGCCACAAGGCGCAACTCTGCGTCAGGGGCAAGGAGGCGCTTTACGCCTATTGCCGCGAGCGCCACGTCCCGCACCGGCAATGCGGCAAGCTCGTGATCGCCTCCAATCCGGCAGAGGTCGCCTATCTCGAAAAGCTGCTGAAACAGGCCGTGGCCAATGGCGTGGACGATTGTTATCTGATCGACGCCAAGCAACTCCATGCACTGGAGCCGCAGATTGCAGGCCATGCAGCGCTCGTTTCGCCCTCGACCGGCATTATCGACAGCCACGGCCTGATGGACGCCTATATTGCCGATATTGAACTCCATGGCGGCACTGTTGTCGTTAATTCGCCTGTTCTATCGGGTGCATTCACGGCCACTGGCCTGCAGCTCTCCGTCGGAGGGGGCGATCCCTTCGATGCGACAGCCCGGCTGGTTGTCAACTCGGCCGGCCTCGAAGCCTGGTCGGTATCCGAAAACCTGCAGGGGCTCGATCCCGCAACGATCCCGCATCGCTCCTATGCCAAGGGTAACTATTTCACGCTTGTCGGCAGGGCGCCGGCCACGCGACTGATCTACCCGGTCCCCGAGCCGGGCGGCCTCGGCACCCACCTGACGCTCGATCTTGCCGGTCAGGCGCGTTTTGGCCCGGATGTCGAGTGGGTAGACACGCCGAACTACGACGTCGATCAGGCCCGTTCGGAAAAATTCTATGCCGCCATTCGCAAATATTGGCCGCATCTGAAGGACGCTGCCCTTCAGCCGGCCTATGCCGGCGTCAGGCCGAAAACCGTCGGGCCGGATGGCGGTGGCGGCGGAGACTTCATCATCCAGGGGCCGGAGACAACCGGGCATCAGGGCTACGTCGCGCTCTACGGTATCGAATCGCCGGGACTGACCTCGTCCCTGGCAATCGCAGATGAAGTCTGGCGGCTGGCCGGAGCATAAAGCGGTGGACGGCGTTGGGCTCGCATGAGCTGTCCGATGGCCTGTCATGCGTCTGACATCTCTGCGTGATGTCCTCCTGCGCCAAGCCCTACGAGCTGCGCCGTCGCAGGCGGTTGCCAAAGCTGACTATGCCGGGCTCAACGGAGACTGCCGATGTCGCTTTTCCTCGCCGCCGCTGCCGGGGCTCTTATCGTCGCCAACGGGGTGAGCATCGGCATCGCGATGGGACGTCTCGCGCGCAATGGTGCACGGGCGCCGGAACCGGCCGAGAAGCCGCCGGTTTCGGTCGTTATTCCGGTATGCGGCATTGAAAACTTTACCAGTCTGACACTGGAGCGCGCATTTACTCTGGATTGGCCGCATTATGAACTGATCTTCTGCGTGGCTGACGCCAAGGATCCCGTTATCCCGGCAATCGAACAGGCAATGGCCTGCCACCCCGGCGTAACGGCAAGCCTGCTCGTTGGCGATGATCGTGTCAGCGCCAATCCCAAGCTCAACAACTGCATCAAGGGCTGGCGCGCCGCGGCCAATGACTGGGTGATCTTGGCCGATTCCAACGTCCTGATGCCGAGCGATTACATTGCCCATCTCATGATTGCCCGGCGCAAGAATACCGGCCTTGTCTGCTCGACACCGCTCGGCTCTCGCCCGGATGGCTTCTGGGCTGAAGTCGAATGCGCCTTCCTGAATTCCCAGCAGGCGCGCTGGCAATATGCCGGCGAGGCCATCGGCCTCGGTTTTGCCCAGGGCAAAAGCATGTTGTGGTTGAAGCCGATGCTGGATGCCGAGGGCGGGATTGCCGCACTCGGCGCCGAAATTGCCGAGGATGCGGCCGCGACCAAGCTTGTCCGCCGTCTTGGCCGCAAGGTCCATCTCGTGGCATCCCCCTTCGAGCAGCCGCTCGGCAGGCGTGAGCTCGGCCAGATCTGGTCGCGGCAGGCGCGTTGGGCTCGCCTGCGCCGGGTTACTTTCCCCGCCTACTTTGCCCCGGAAATTCTGCTCGGTTGCGCACCGCCACTTGGTCTTGCGCTTGCGGCTGCAGCAATGTCGACGACGGAAATGTCCTTTACGGCGGTCGCATTCGCGGTCGCGGCCGCCATCTATCTGCCGGAACTCGCTTTGATTTGGACCAAGAACTGGCGCTTTTCATTCTGGACGCTGCCGGCCATGCTGGTGCGGGATGTGATGCTGCCCATGGTCTGGGCCAGAAGCTGGCTGAGCGGCTCCTTCGACTGGCGTGGTAACGCCATGACGATCGGCACCGAAACGAGTGAGCTGAGTTCGGTTCCCCGGTAGTCGAAGCGCGCTTTCTCAAGATGAAATCTCAGGTCAGCTTTGCCCGTCCTGAGAGTGTCGGGTAAAGAGCGATTCTCCGCGCTGATCCGCTGAAAGCGTTGAGCGAAGAAGAGATCCGAACTCGAGTTGCGGGCCGGTAAAGCCGGTATCCGGGCCGCAGGTCTGTGACGACGGTCAGTCGGAGGATAACCCGACGCTCATGAGGTTTCGAACGGATGCTGGCGGCTCGTGCGCGCCTTGCTCGGGATCCTTGCAAACCGAGGTGCCGGGGTTTCACGACCGCCCTGTTTTTCTCTGGTATCGTTTCTTGCGCAGGTAGGTGGGGAAACAAGTTACCTGGCCATCATCTATGCGTCCCTGCATCTCATCATCATAAACCTGCCAATAGAGAGAATAATGAGAATCCTGTGATCCATTGCAGTAAATATTACTTAATTACGCATATCCGAATAATTTTCTGATTTTTCGATTGGATGGATATTTTGATCAGAGGGTTCTATTGCCGTGATTTGTGTTTGAGCGACGCTTCGAAATCCTTGGAGATATGCGGTCTCATCTCGTGTTGCCGCGCCGTTAATTTAACTACGATGTACAATTGTCGGAGGCGGGAGGTCGTTTGAATTGGAGTTGGGAAAATTTTCTGTATGACCTGTTATGAGTAATCCCCGTCTGCAACGCGGAATTCAAGTCATCGTCAGTGCGGCCTGTTGGAACTGTAACGCATGAAGCTCAGCATTTTGATGAAGGCTTACAACGAGGAACTGAACATCGAAGCAGCGCTGATGGCCTGTTTCGCTGAGCTTGAAGGAATTTGCGCGGAAGTAATTCTGGCCGACAGTTGCTCGAGTGATCAGACCGTAGCCCTGGCCAAGCGTTTTCCAGTTCGAATCGTATCGTTCGTCGACGCCCAGGAACGCAGTTGCGGTGCGGGCGCGCAGTTGGCATTTCAGCATTCGTCCGGCGAATACATATATCTCATCGATGGAGACATGATTATCCGACCAGGGTTTCTGGCGGAGGCAATCTCGTATCTTGAGGAAAATAAAAACGTTGCCAGCGTCGGAGGAATAATCAACGATATATCCGCCGGCAACTTGGAATTTCACCATCGACGGCAGCGCGAGCAGGACATTTACAGCGCTGGGCGCGTCCTCAAGTTGGATTGCGGAGGGTTGTATCGCCGTTCCGCCATCGAGCCATTGGGTTATTTCTCGGATCGAAACCTTCACAGTTACGAAGAGCTGGATCTGGGCCTTCGGCTTCGCGCCAACGGTTTCACGCTGTGGCGGCTTGGCAGCGTAGCGGTCGATCATCACCATCGAATGGTCGGATCATACGCACTCTTATGGCGGCGGTTGCTGTCGAGATACGCGAACGGTGCGGGCGAAGTTTTCCGCGCCGCTATCGGCAAACCGCATTTTTTTGCTCTTTTGAGGGAGCTGAAAATTCTCCGCGTATTGCTGTTTTTGATCCTCTGGCTGTCCGCCGTTGTATCTCTGGAATTGTTCGACAACTTTTTCGTATCTTTGTTGGCGCTGCTGATTCCATTCATATCAATGTCGATTAAACGCAGGTCGATTGCCGGCGGGGTATTTTCCGTGTGCTCCTGGATGGTTTATTCAGTCGGCTTTGTCCGCGGAATGTTCTCGCGTCGAAGGGATCCCGCATTGACCATTTCGAGCAAAGTTGTTTCCGAAGGAAATGCTTGCGTTGCGCCGAGCAAGGCAGGCCCGAAGGAATACAGACTGTAGGGCCGATAGTTCCCGGTTTTAAATGGTGGGCTTGGCCCGAGAACGGGTCGCCGTTTTATCGACCTCAACCGCATCCGGTTCGCCCGAGGCTCTGGCTTCTGAAAAAGTGGAGCCCGATATCAGCAAGACGACGGACAGGTTTTTCACCTGAAATCCGTGAGAGCGCCATTCGAGTGGTGCTGGATGGTACTCCTCCGTCCAGAAGACGGAGTATTGCCGTCGAATTTTCAGTCGAGCCAAATTACTCGAAAATTTGTCGCGCGTAAGTCTGTCCGCGAAAGGGTTACCGACTGAGCTTTCAGCTGTGAGATTGAGAAATAGTGGTGCCGCTTGCAGGACTCGAACCTGCGACCCCATCATTACGAATGATGTGCTCTACCACCTGAGCTAAAGCGGCCCGGCAGCGGCGACAGGCGCCAAGCTGCGAGTGATGCGCTGATACAGGCAACCAATCCCGATTTCAAGCCGGTTTTGACGATAGTTTCGTTTTTCCCGACAAGGCCGGCATTTCGCCGCTAGAGTGCAAGCCTTCGCTTGGCCTGCGCATATTCGCCGGTCAGGCGGTCGACCAGTTCTGCAACCGACAAGACGTTTTTCACCGCACCGACGCCCTGGCCGGCCCCCCATATTTCTTTCCAGGCTTTCGCTCCCGTTGTCGCCCCTGCGGTAGCATTGCCGAAATCCATCTTCGATGGATCGGCGTCCGGCAGTGCAGCCGGATCAAGGCCCATGGCCGCAATCGAGCCCTTCAGGTAATTGCCGTGAATGCCGGTGAAATAATTGGAATAGACGATATCGGCCGCATTGGAGCTGACAATCATCTGCTTGTAGTCTTCTGCGGCGCGTGCCTCATGGGTCGCGATGAAGGGCGAGCCGATATAGGCCATGTCCGCGCCCATCGCCTGCGCGGCAAGAATGCCGCCGCCTGTGGCGATCGCGCCGGCCAGCAGCAGCGGCCCGTCGAACCATTCGCGGATTTCCTGAACGAGAGCGAACGGAGACAGCGTGCCCGCATGGCCGCCGGCACCCGTCGCCACCGCGATCAGCCCGTCTGCGCCCTTGGCGATGGCGGATTTGGCGTGGCGGTTGTTGATCACGTCATGCAGCACTATGCCGCCATAGGAATGCACGGCGGCATTCACCTCCGGCACGGCGCCGAGCGAGGAGATGACGATCGGCACCTTGTATTTCACGCACATCATCAGGTCGTGTTCCAGCCGCCTGTTGGACGTGTGGACGATCTGGTTCACGGCAAACGGGGCGGCCGGCAGGTCTGGGTTTGCCGCATCGTGGGCGGCGAGTTCTTCCGTGATCTGCGCCAGCCATTCGTCCAGCTGGCTTTCCGGCCTCGCATTGAGCGCCGGAAACGCACCGACAATACCCGCCTTGCACTGGGCGAGCGTCAGTTCGGGATGCGAGATGATGAACAGCGGCGATGCCACGACCGGCAGCCGCATCCCGTCCTTGAGGATCGCTGGAAGCATGAGGGAACCTCTCGAATTACCTTTACGTAAGATGGTGTAACAGATGAATTTCTCCGGGGGAAGCCGCCGCGATTGTGCCTGGCGCTTCCTGATTGTCATGGATTTGCCACCATGTTCCGGCCGTCTCGGCACGATAAGACAGAGGCAGGCGAGGGGATGGACAGGGGAAGAACGGCGACGCCTTCTTGCAGTTCGGCGGTGGAGACGTTACCGAGAGGTTAAAATCTGGCTGCGTGACAAGAGCGTGCCGAAAGTGAAATGAACCGGAAGGACCGGCAGTGAGCGGCCTTGAGACAGCCATAAGAAACGCGTTGGATCGTGCCGAAAGGGGCGACGGCCAGGTGCGGGCCCGCATCTATCAGTCGGCTCGCCAGGCACTCGATGCCGGTCTGCGCAAGCAGGGCGTTAGCGACAATCTCGTCATCATGCAGCAGCGTAAGCGCCTGGAAGAAAAGATCCGCGAGATCGAGGACGAGGAAATCGACCGGTTGGCGCAGCATGCCCACCCGCCTCTTGGGACGCAGGTCGATCCGTTTCTGCTCGATCCGGTGGTCCGGTCCGATCGCTCTGCAGGCCCCGGCCCGAACGCCGGGCCTTCAACGTCTCGTGTAGCAGCTGAAGACACCATGGCAGTCGAACCGCCGACGGCATCGACTGCCGCCGCCCCGGCCGGTTCCCTGGCGATCGGCGGCGTAACCCGGTCCGGCGCTGTCGAACAGCATCCGGCCACGCCGTCCGTCATGCCGACGGATATTCCGGCAGCCTATCGTGACGTGCCGGTCGCCGTTCCTCTGCCGGACGCGCCCGAGGTAGGCAAGCCGGCTCGAAACGGCAAGCTCAAGGCGGACGGGAAGAGAGGCAAGGTTTCGCCGGAAGCGCCTGTGAAGCGCAGCAGGAGAGGCCGCAGCAAGCGCAGCCTTCTCTCCCGCCTGATCACCTGGATCATCACGCTCGGCGTTGTCGCGGTGGGTTGCTGGATTTTCTACCAGTCCGGCCTGGTTCAGTCGATCATCGACGAGGCGATGCGCAGCGCAAGCCGGTCCTCAGCACTGCAGTCTTCGGGCCAGGGGCCGTCGGCGCTGTCATCCCGGGGTGGGTTCTCGGAAGAGTGGGCCGATATATTCGAACCCAAGGATGGCACCGCGTTCAAGGCCGGCACCCAGGCTCAGGCCCAGATTTCCGCCGGTTCCGAAGGGCAGGCGCTCAAGGTCACTTCCGCCAGTCCGACTGCGGCGGGTGACGTGACGATCGAGGTGCCTGTTGAAATCCTGCGGGAACTCGCCGGCAAAAGTTCGACGCTGGCAATCACCGTCCAGTCGGCGGGCAACCAGCATTCGCAGCTTTCGGTCCGCTGCGATTTCGGCAGCCTCGGCAGTTGCTCGCGCCATCGCTTCACCGCGACACAGGAACTGCAGGACGCCCTGTTCAGGGTCAGCTTCGACCGCACCATGGCGCCCAATGCGCCGGGCCGGCTGATCGTCAATACCGGCGTCGGCGGTGGCGCCAATCCGGTCTTCATCTATTCCGTCCGGGCATTGCCGGGTCAATAAGCGACTGGCGGGACGGCAGCATTTCTGCCGCCGGCCCCGAAAGCAATTCCGGCAAGAGTGCGAAACCGTCTTGCCGCAACACATCTATTTCAGAAATTTCGGTCCGAAGCCGAGGATCTTGTCGTCGATCTCACCAATCGCTTCCTTGTCCTTTCCCTCGTAATCGAGCGATAGCAGGATGTGGCGGATCGCGTTCAACCGCGAGCGCCGCTTGTCATTGGCAAGCAGGATCGCCCACGGTGCGTCCTTTGTGTGGGTCTCTTCCAGCATCCGGTCGCGCTTGTCCGTATATTGATCCCATTTTGACAGTGCGGCGATATCCATCGGCGACAGCTTCCAGATCTTCAACGGATCATGGCGTCTGTCATGAAAGCGCTTCAGCTGCATTTCCTGCCCGATGTCGAGCCAGAACTTGAAGAAGTGAATGCCGTCCTCGACGAGCAGCTTTTCAAAACGCGGCGTCGCCTTCATGAAGCTGTCGTATTGCGCCGGCGTGCAGAACCCCATCACCGGCTCCACCACGGCACGGTTATACCAGGACCGGTCGTAGAGCACGATTTCGCCATTGGTCGGAAAATGTGTTGCGTAACGCTGGTAATACCATTGCCCGGCCTCTGTTTCGGTGGGTTTGGTCAGTGCCACCACACGCGCCGTGCGTGGATTGAGATAGGACCTGATGGAGAAGATCGTGCCGCCCTTGCCGGCGGCATCCCGTCCCTCGAACAGAGCCATCAGCCGCTTGCCCGTCGCCTGCATCCAGAACTGCATCTTGACGAGTTCGACCTGCAGCTTTTCCAGTTGCTTCTCGTATTTGTCCCGGTTCAGCTTGTCGTCATAGGGAAAGTTGCCCGATGCCAGCGCTTGGTCGTCGATCCAGTCCGGCAGCTTTGGGTCATCGATGTCGAACTGGCGCTTCTTGCCCCCGATCTTGAGATCGACCGTCCTGCTTTCGCCTGTTGACATGCTTGTTCTCCTTCTTGCCTTTGGTGCCTATGACGATATCGCGATCCACGTCGGGGTCACGCTATCCGAAAGGTGGCATTCCGCCATAGGTTTTCCATAGGCCTTGATGCACAAGTGTCATGCAAGGCTTATATGACCACGTGTTTATCAGGCAGATACCGGCGATTTCGCCGGGGGTTTCAGTTGGGGTTGTCATGGCGTCGAGCGCAGAGCAGGTAGAAGGAGGTCTCATCGCTGCGATGAGGCGGGAATGGCTTCTGCTTTTTCTGTTGACGCTCGTGGCGCTTGTTGCGGTGGCTGTCGGCGGCGTGTGGTTTGCCGTCCTGCCATGCTGGCTGATCCTGGTGATCGCAACGCTTGCAAGGCGACCTGCCGGCGCAGTCGTTCAACTGCCCGAAGAAGCCGAAGACGAAGAATTGCCGCCGGATCCGCTGCCGCGCATCGCCGCCACCTTGTCTGCCCTGGATATCCCCGTTCTGGTTCTTAATGCCGAAGCGGTGGTCCTGTGGGAAAACAAGGCGGCTGAAAGGGCGCTTGGCCTGCTGCCCATCGGCTCGCATCTTTCCGCACGCCTGCGCTCGCCCGGCATCCTTGATATGGTCAAGGAGACGATGGCAACGGGAGAGCCTAACCAGATCGAATATTCCGAGCGGTTACCCTCCGAGCGGGTCTATCTCCTGCGCATCGCGCCGATCGCAGATGATCAGGAACCGGCCGATGAGCTTTTCCTTCTGTCTTTTCGCGATATTTCAGAGCTGCGCCGCCTCGATCGCATGCGCTCCGATTTCGTCGCCAATGCCAGCCACGAATTGCGCACGCCGCTTGCCTCGCTGCGCGGCTTCATCGAGACCCTTCAGGGGCCGGCCAAGTCCGACCCCGCCGCCCACGAACGGTTTCTCGCCATCATGTTTGATCAGGCGACAAGGATGAGCCGCCTTGTCGACGATCTCTTGTCGCTGTCGCGATTGGAGCTGAAGTCTCATATCGCCCCTGACCAGTCCGTCGATCTGCGCCCGGTCATCGGCCATGTCCGCGACGCGCTGATGCCGCTTGCCGAAGAGCTTGGTGTGGAAATCCGTCTCCACCTGCCGGAAGAAAAGGTCGAGGTGTTGGGCGATCGTGACGAACTGGTCGAAGTGTTCGAAAATCTCATCGAGAATGCCTGCAAATACGGCCAGGAGGGTAAATTCGTCGATGTCTTCCTGCGCGACGCGCCTTCGCAACCGGTCGAAGTCAGCGTCGTCGATCGCGGCCCGGGCATTCCGGCTGAGCATGTCCCGCGACTTACCGAGCGTTTCTATCGGGTTAGCGTCGCCGACAGCCGATCGAAAAAGGGGACCGGTCTGGGGCTCGCCATCGTCAAGCATATCCTCACGCGCCACCGTGCCCGGCTTGTCGTGAAGTCCGAACTTGGCAAGGGTTCCGACTTTACCGTCAGATTCTGACATATTAAATTCGCACTGCACAGCTGTGCGATGATTTTTGTAAGTAAAATCAATATTTTAATTTGTCACAAATGTTTCATCGAAGTGACATAAAAGCTGAGGTCAAGGGCCGCTAATACCAGCGGGCCAGAAGCCGGCAAGCGCGAAAGCCGGCGACAGACGCTTTCACAAAACCCATCATGGGAGAATATTGATGAACATGTTGAAACTTTCCGCAGCTGCCCTCGTGGCCTCTGTCGCATTTGCCGGCGCTGCCGCTGCACGTGACCAGGTTCAGGTTGCTGGCTCCTCCACGGTTCTGCCGTATGCAAAGATCGTTGCCGAAACCTTCGGCGAGACCTTCCCTAACTTCAAGACGCCGGTCGTTGAATCGGGCGGCTCCGGCGCCGGCATCAAGGAACTCTGCAAGGGCGCAGGCGAAGACACCATCGACATCGCCAATGCATCGCGTCCGATGAGCAAGAGCGAGCTTGAGGCCTGCAAGGCCGCTGGCGTTACCGAAGTTCAGGAAATCCGTATCGGCTACGATGGTATCGTATTCGCAACCGACTCCAGCAACGGCGAAATGAAGATCGAGCCGAAGGACATTTACAAGGCTCTCGCAGCTGAAGTCGTCGTTGACGGCAAGCTTGTTGCCAACCCTTACAAGAACTGGTCGGACATCAACCCGACTCTGCCGAAGGGCCCGATTGCTGCCTATATCCCGGGCACCAAGCACGGCACCCGCGAAGTCTTCGAAGAGAAGGTCATGGCTGAAGGCTGCAAGGAAGCCGGTGCTGTTGACGTCATCAAGGCTGCAATCACCGATGCCAAGCAGGCTGCTGCCAAGTGCGTTGCCATCCGTAAGGACGGCGCTGCTGTCGACATCGACGGCGACTATCCTGAGACGCTTGCCCGTATCGCCGCCAACAAGACCGGTCTCGGCGTTTTCGGTCTCGCTTTCTATGAAAACAACAAGGACAAGCTGAAGGTCGCGACCGTCAACGGGATCACGGCTTCCACGGAAACCATCTCGAACGGCACCTACCCGGTTTCCCGTCCGCTGTTCTTCTACGTCAAGAAGTCCCATCTCGGCGTTGTCCCGGGCATGAAGGAATATGTCGAGTTCTTCATCTCTGACGACATGGTTGGCCCGGAAAGCCCGCTGGCTGAATACGGCCTGGTTGCCGCTCCGGACGATCAGCGCGAAAAGGTCCGCAAGGACTTCGCAGCTGGCAAGACCATGTAATGAACGACACGGCGCCGCCTCTGGCGGCGCCGTTTTCGGCCTTTAGGCCGTTTTGCCCTGATCGATCACTGCGCTGATCGACATGGGTGCCTGGGAATGTATTCGGTTCCGATGACGGGAATTGTGCGGTAGTTGGCTGCCGCCGAAGGCGGTAGGCCGGGGGATTGTGATGAGCACACCACTGATCTTGTTGATTTTGGCGATCATCGCGATCGTCTGTTACGTTGCCGGGATGCGGCAGGCTTTGGCGATCTCCGGCGGTGTATCGTCGAAGATGCATTCCCGCCCCGGTTATTACGGTTCCTTCGTTGCAATTTGCGCCGTCCTTCCGGCCGCGCTCATTCTTGCAGCATGGCTCATCGCCAGCCCCCTCTATGTCAATTCCGTCATCCGCGACGGCTTCCCCGATGAGGTGAAGGCCCGCACGCCGGCGGAGCAGGGCTTGAGCTTCGGCATGGTAAGCTCGCTTGCCCGCGGCATGAATGCGCTGACACTCGATGAAATCGATCGTGTCGGCAGCAATCCGGTCGAGTTGCGCAACGCGCTCGGCGCCAAGGGCATCCCGCTCGCTGGCGATCCGGAGCCTTACATGGTCGGCTCGGCCGGCGACCTCAATGCGATGAACAAGATCAGCGTCCGCATCATGACGGCCGTCGTCCTGATTGCAGCACTTGTCGGCGCGGGACTGTCCTACGTTCGGATCGCGCCGCGTTTCAGGGCCCGCAACAGGGTCGAACGAGTGATCCTCTGGTCGCTGGTCGTCGCCTCCTCGATCGCCATTCTGACCACCGTCGGCATCATCATGTCGATGTTGTCGGAGGCGGCCCACTTCTTCGGCCGCGTACCGGCATGGGAATTCTTCTTCGGCACGGTCTGGGATCCGCGTTTTGCCGCAGCCGGTGCAACGGCCTCGGAAGGTCAGTTCGGCCTCATCCCGCTTCTGCTGGGCACGCTTTATATCGGCTTCGTCGCCATGCTCGTTGCGGTTCCGAGCGGCCTGTTTTCGGCAATCTACATGTCGGAATATGCGGCCCCGAAGGTTCGGGCCGTCGCAAAGCCGCTGCTCGAGGTTCTGGCCGGTATTCCGACCATCGTCTACGGTTTCTTCGCGCTGACCACGGTCGGGCCCTTCCTACGGGATATCTCGTCGCAGCTGAACGGTCTCGTGACCGGCGATTATGCCAATTTCATCCAGGCACAGAGCGTGCTGACAGCCGGCTTTGTCATGGGCATCATGCTCATCCCCTACGTCTCCTCGCTGTCGGACGACATCATCACCGCGGTCCCACGGGCCCTGCGTGACGGTTCGCTGGGCCTGGGTGCAACCCGCTCCGAAACCATCAAGAAGGTCGTCTTGCCGGCGGCTCTGCCGGGCATCGTCGGCGCTCTTTTGATGACCGCGTCGCGTGCCGTCGGTGAAACCATGATCGTCGTGCTGGCCGCCGGTGTTGCCGCCCGCATGCAGCTCAATCCGTTCGAGCCCATGACGACGGTGACGGTCAAGATCGTCAACCAGCTGACGGGCGATCTGGAGTTCACCTCGCCCCAGACGCTTGTGGCCTTCGCGCTCGGCATCACGCTCTTTGTGATCACGCTTTGCCTCAATATCTACGCGCTCTATATCGTGCGCAAATACCGGGAGCAGTACGAATGACCGACGTGGTTTCGATCCCCGCCGGCGCCGCCGCAAGGCCCGCTCGCCGCGATATCGGCATCAAGCGCCGTTATGCTGCAGAACGACGTTTCCGTGCCTATGGCATGCTGGCGCTCGCCTTCGGCATCCTCTTCCTTTTCCTTCTGCTGTGGTCGGTTGTGTCCAAGGGCTATACCGCCTTCCAGCAGACGATGATCACCGTTCCGGTCGAGTTTTCCGAGCAGATCATCGACAAGGATAACGAGCGCGCCAGCAACCCTACCAAATTGATGACGGCGAACTATCCGCTCATCGCCCGCAACGCGGTGGCCAAGGCTCTCGGCGTCGCCGAAAGCGATCGTCAGGGCCTTCGCGCAGTCAGTCAGATGGTTTCCGACGGTGTGCGTGGCGAGCTGCGCGACATGGTCATCGCCAATCCGCAAATCATCGGCACCACCCAGACTGTGTCCTTGCTGGCTGCCGGCGATATCGACTCGGCCTTCAAGGGCCAGATCGATCTCTCGGTCACGGAAAGCAACCGCAAGGTTTCCGACCAGCAGGTCGCCTGGATGAACCAGCTCGCGTCGAGTGGTGCGCTGGCCAAGCATTTCAACACCGGCATCTTCGCCAACGGCAATTCCAGCCGTCCGGAAGCAGCCGGCGTCGGCGTCGCCCTGATCGGCTCCTTCTACATGATGGTGATCGTGCTGGTGCTCGCCCTGCCGATCGGTGTCGCTGCCTCGATCTATCTTGAGGAATTCGCACCGAAAAACCGGTTTACTGACCTGATCGAGGTCAACATCAACAATCTGGCGGCCGTGCCGTCGATTGTCTACGGTCTCCTCGGTCTCGCGGTCTTCATCAACTTCATGGGCCTGCCGCGCTCGGCATCGCTCGTCGGCGGCCTGGTGTTGACGCTGATGACCCTGCCGACAATCATCATCGCCACCCGTGCGGCGCTGAAGGCAGTTCCTCCGTCGATCCGGGCGGCCGCACTTGGCCTTGGCGCGTCGAAGATGCAGACCATCTTCCATCACGTCCTGCCGCTCGCCATGCCAGGCATTCTGACCGGCACGATCATCGGCCTTGCGCATGCGCTCGGCGAAACCGCGCCGCTTCTGCTGATCGGCATGGTGGCCTTCGTCGCCAATTATCCGACGACGCCGCTCGATCCGTCGACCGCGCTGCCGGTGCAGATCTACATGTGGGCAAACGAGGCGGAACGCGCCTTCGTCGAAAGAACCTCGGGAGCAATCATCATCCTGCTCCTGTTCCTGATCGTCATGAACGTGGGTGCAATTCTGTTGCGGCGGCGGTTCGAGCGCCGGTGGTAGGAGATCGACACAATGAATATGTTGTCAGAAGCAGCAGTTGAGAAGGCGCTGGACAAGAAGATGAATGAAGTCGCGTACAAGATGATTGGCAAGGACGTGTCGGTTTATTACGGCGAAAAGCGCGCGCTTTTCGACGTGAACCTCAACGTTCGCGAAAACACGGTCACCGCCCTCATCGGACCTTCCGGCTGCGGCAAGTCGACCTTCCTGCGCACGTTGAACCGCATGAATGACACGATCGAGAGCTGCCGGGTCACCGGCAAGATCACGCTCGATACGGACGATATCTACGACAAGGAAATCGATGTCGTGGAACTGCGTGCCCGTGTCGGCATGGTCTTCCAGAAGCCGAACCCGTTCCCGAAGTCCATCTACGAGAACATTGCCTATGGCCCGCGCATCCATGGCCTTGCCCGCGGCAAGTCCGATATGGACCAGATCGTCGAGGCAAGCCTTCAGCGCGCCGGCCTGTGGACGGAGGTCAAGGATCGTCTGCATGAAGGCGGCACCGGGCTTTCGGGCGGTCAGCAGCAGCGTCTCTGCATTGCGCGTGCCATCGCCGTCTCGCCGGAAGTCATCCTGATGGACGAGCCCTGCTCGGCACTCGATCCGATCGCAACCGCCAAGGTCGAGGAACTGATCCACGAACTGCGCGCCAACTACACGATCGTCATCGTCACGCATTCGATGCAGCAGGCCGCCCGCGTCTCGCAGCGCACCGCCATGTTCCACCTCGGCCAGCTCGTCGAGGAAAACGACACGGACAAGATGTTCACCAATCCGGATGACCAGCGCACCCAGGACTACATCATGGGCCGCTTCGGCTGATTGATCGCCGACGCCTGCTGCCTTTCACGGATCTTAAGGACAAGAAAATGGTATCAAGTCATATCCTGTCGGCCTACGACGAAGAATTGAAATATCTCCGCCGCCGCATCTCCGAGATGGGTGGTCTTGCGGAACAGATGTGCGGCGACGCCGTGCGTGCGCTGGTCAATTCCGACTCCGCGCTTGCACAGAAGGTGATTTCTGACGACGTCATTCTCGATCACGCCGAACGCGAGATCCAGGACAAGGCAATCGTCACGATCGCCAAGCGCCAGCCGATGGCTGCCGACCTGCGCGAAATCATCGGCACGCTGCGTATCGCAGCTGACCTCGAGCGTGTTGGCGATCTCGGAAAGAATACCGCCAAGCGCGTTATCGCCGTGCAGGGAACGGGTGTACCCCGCAAGCTCGCACGCGGCCTGGAGCATCTTTCGGATCTTGCTGCGGTGCAGCTCAAGGATGTGCTGGACGTTTATGCAAGCCGTTCGGCTGAAAAGGCGGAAATCATCAGGCTTCGCGACGAAGAGATCGACGCGATGTACACGTCGCTGTTCCGTGAACTCCTGACCTACATGATGGAAGATCCGCGCAACATCACCACCTGCACGCATCTGCTGTTCTGCGCCAAGAATATCGAGCGCATCGGCGACCACGCGACCAACATCGCTGAAACCATCTACTACATGACGACAGGTGCGCAGCTCGAAGGTGAGCGTCCGAAGGACGACACGTCGAACACGGTCGGCGCCATAGCGGAGTAAGCCCCGATCGGGAGCCGATTGGGGTGATGTGACGGAGCAAATTGAGTATGCAGCCAAGAATAGCGGTCGTGGAAGACGAAGAAGCACTGAGCGTGCTTCTTCGCTATAATCTCGAAGCCGAGGGCTACGAGGTTGAAACGATACTGAGAGGCGACGAGGCCGAGATCCGGCTGCAGGAGCGCACACCCGACCTGCTGATCCTTGACTGGATGTTGCCTGGCGTCTCCGGCATCGAACTTTGCCGGCGACTGCGCATGCGGCCGGAAACCGAGCGGCTTCCGGTCATTATGCTGACGGCCCGGGGCGAGGAAAGCGAGCGGGTCCGTGGTCTTGCGACCGGCGCCGACGACTATGTCGTCAAGCCCTTCTCGACGCCGGAGCTGATGGCGCGGGTCAAGGCAATGCTGCGCCGCGCCAAGCCCGAGGTTCTCTCCAGCGTGCTGCGCTGTGGCGATATCGAGCTTGATCGCGAAACCCACCGCGTCCACCGCAAGAGCCGTGAGGTTCGACTCGGCCCGACGGAATTCCGTCTTCTGGAATTCCTGATGGTGTCGCCGGGCCGCGTCTTCTCCCGTTCGCAGCTTCTGGATGGCGTCTGGGGTCATGACATCTATGTCGACGAACGCACTGTCGACGTCCATGTCGGCCGCCTGCGCAAGGCGCTCAACTTCTCCAACATGCAGGATGTCATCCGCACCGTCCGCGGTGCAGGTTATTCGATGGAATCCTGATCTCCAAATCAGGCCTGCCTTTGTGTTTTCAGCCCGGGCGCGGTCCTCCGCCTCGGGCTGAACTGTTTAGCCGGGCAGTTCTCAGGCCTTCGCTTCCTTCTGCCACTCGGGCAGCGGAAACAGCCGGTCATAAGCGATATTGAAGAAGAACGCATAGACCAGGTAAAACAGGGCGAAGGATATATCCATCACCAGCGCCTGCATCAGGCTGATGCCGAGATACCAGGCGATGAACGGCATCAGCACGATCAACAGGCCGAGCTCGAACAGCACGGCATGCAGAACGCGGAGCGCCAGCCCCTTCTGCGTTCCGCCTCGATATTTCTGCATCAAGTGATCGAAGCCCAGATTGTAGAAATAGTTCCATCCGGTCGCCAGCGTTGCCGAAACAATGCCCACGACACCCACATGCTCCACAGGCAATCCGAATACGAAGGCCGCGAGCGGTGTGAAGATTGCCAGTCCGATGACTTCGAAGCTGATGGCGTGACGGATACGGTCGCCCGTGCTGCGCATGACTTTGACCCCATGGGTTCTGCCGGGTCGTCCCGACGATTGGTACCCATGCTGGGGGAGGCCGTCCTCGCTGGTACATAAATAGGGATTCCGAAGTCAATCAGCAAGCCGGCAGCCGGCAAGGCTGCATTGCAGATGGGACATGTTAGGCCTGGACAAACAAAAAAGCGGGCATCGAGCCCGCTTTTTGGATGTTCGCGTCCTGGATCAGGAGCGGGATGCAGCCCTGCGGCGGTCGTGGACCGGCTGATAGGCGAGCTTGGCGTGATAGTTGCAGTACGGCGACGCATCCGGGGATTCGCAGCCGCAGAAGTGGAACTCATCGGTCAGCGGATCACCGACCGGCCATTTGCAGGTGCGTTCCGTCAGTTCGGTCAGGGCGAGCTTGCGCGAGATCGGAACGACGACGTTGGATGCCGGGCGGTACTGGATTTCCTGTGCCGCGTCGAATTCGATCTCTTCCTTGACAGCCGTTGCACCGACCGGACGGGCAACCGTACGGGTGGCGACGCGGGATGCGAAGTTCGAAGGGCGTGCAGCGGTTGTTGCAGCAGGGCGTTTGGGTGCGCGGTTCGTCGGAACAGTGCCACCGGCTTTCGCGCGGCCCGGCAGATTGAGACGATGAACCTTGCCGATCACAGCGTTGCGGCTCACGCCGCCTAGCTGCGCTGCGATCTGGCTGGCGCTCAGGCCTTCGGCCCAGAGTCTCTTGAGTTTCTCGACGCGCTCGTCCGTCCAGTTCATGCCCGCTCTCCGCCTTTGAACGTTGGTGGCATGCAGAATCCCTCACCAATGTCGCGGAAAACATTCCGCAACAGGCACTATATCTATGCTATTGGTGACTAGTTCCGCCGCATGCAGTCTAGTAATTGATCATTAACCTAGAGGTAGGCAGACTCCGTGACAAGAGTCCCGGGAATCACCGCGAATCGATTTTGGGGTTTGTCCCCAACTTGCTTTGTGGGCGAGTCATTTTTGTCACAGCGATCGGCAGCTCGAAGCCGGGGCTGAAAGAGCGGCCGAAATGCGCCTCGGACCCCCGTATTTTCGCGAGTTTTGTTGACTTTCAAAAGGTGAGTGGCGATAGTGCCGCCGCCGCCCTGTGGGCGGCATTTTGATTTTTTGGAATGTCCTTTGCTGGACGTCTTAAATGTCCTTTGCCGGACACCTTAGGAGTGATGTCGCCATGGCTGAATCTGCGCTTTACGACACTTTTGCCCGGGCTCCTCTGCGCTTCGAGCGCGGTGAGGGCGTATGGCTGGTGACGGACAGCGGCGAGCGATATCTCGATTTCGGTGCAGGCGTTGCGGTTACCTCCTGCGGTCACGCCAACCCTCATCTGGTGGATGCGCTGAAGTCGCAGGCCGAGAAGGTCTGGCATGTCTCGAATCTTTACGAGATTCCGGGTCAGGAGCGCCTCGCAGAGCGGCTGACGGAAGCGACTTTTGCTGACAAGGTGTTCTTCACCAATTCGGGCGCGGAAGCGCTGGAATGCGCCATCAAGACGGCACGCCGTTATCACTTCTCCAAGGGCAATCCCGAGAAATTCCATATCATCACTTTCGAAGGTGCCTTCCACGGCCGGACCATCGCCACGATCGCGGCCGGTGGGCAGGAAAAATACATGGAGGGCTTCGGCCCGAAGGCCCAGGGCTTTGATCAGGTGCCCTTTGGTGACCTTGATGCACTGAACGCGGCGATCAACGAAAACACCGGCGCCCTGCTGATCGAGCCGATCCAGGGGGAGGGCGGTGTACGCCCCGTTCCGAAGGAGTTCATGCGCGAGCTTCGCCGCATCTGCGACGAAAAGGGCCTGCTGCTGATCCTTGATGAAGTGCAGACCGGCGTCGGCCGTACCGGCAAGTTTTTTGCCCATGAGTGGGCCGGCATCACGCCCGACATCATGGCGATTGCCAAGGGTATCGGCGGCGGGTTTCCCTTCGGGGCTTGCCTTGCCACGGCAGAAGCAGCCTCCGGCATGAAACCAGGCATTCACGGCACCACCTATGGCGGCAATCCGCTGGCCATGGCTTGCGGCAATGCGGTGCTCGACATCGTGCTCGCTGAAGGCTTCCTGGAAAATGTCCGTGATGTCGCGCTGGTCTTCCGCCAGGGCCTCGCAGCCCTCAAGGATCGGTTCCCGGCGGTCATCGAGGATATCCGTGGCGAAGGCCTTCTGCTCGGCATCAAGGCCAAGGTGCCCGCCGGTGATCTGATTGCCGGTATGCGCGATGAAAAGACGCTGGCCGTGATGGCCGGCGACAACGTCGTGCGTATCTTGCCGCCACTCGTCGTCACCGCCGAAGAAGCGCGTGAAGGTTTGGCGCGCATCGAGCGGGCCGCGGAAACGCTTTCCGCAGAACAGCTGAAAAGATCCGCTTAAGGGTCAAGGGAGAGGGCGCCTTTTCTGGTTCCCTCGTTAGGGAACCAGGTAATGGCATCACCGAAGCATTTTCTCGATCTCTCCGCCGTTTCGTCGGCCGATCTTCGCACCATTCTCGATGATGCAAAGACGCGCAAACAGGCGACCAAGGCCGGCACGGCAGACAAGCCTCTCGCCGGCAAGATGTTGGCGATGATCTTCGAAAAGCCATCAACCCGAACCCGCGTTTCCTTCGATGTCGGCATGCGCCAGCTCGGCGGCGAGACGCTGTTCCTGTCGGGCACGGAGATGCAGCTTGGTCGCGCCGAGACGATCGGCGATACGGCGAGGGTCCTGTCGCGGTATGTGGATGCGATCATGATCCGCACGACCGATCATTCGCGGCTGATGGAAATGGCCGAGCATGCCACCGTCCCGGTCATCAACGCGCTGACCGACCTCACACATCCCTGCCAGATCATGGCAGACCTGATGACCTTCGAGGAACATCGCGGACCGGTTGCCGGCAAGACGATCGCCTGGACCGGCGACGGCAACAACGTGCTCCATTCGCTGGTCGAGGGATCGGCCCGTTTCGGCTATCGCATGAACATGGCGGTGCCGATGGGGTCCGAGCCTGACGACAAGATCCTCAACTGGGCACGCAACAATGGCGGCAACATCATGCTCAGCCATGATGCGGAAAAGGCCGTGGATGGCGCAGACGTCGTCGTCACCGACACCTGGGTTTCGATGAACCAGGAGCACAAGGCGCGCGGCCACAACATCTTCCAGCCTTACCAGGTCAACGAGGCCTTGATGAAGCGTGCCAATGACGACGCGCTGTTCATGCACTGCCTGCCGGCTCATCGCGGCGAGGAAGTCACCGATGCCGTGATCGATGGTCCCCAGTCGGTCGTCTTCGACGAGGCGGAAAACCGCCTTCACGCCCAGAAGTCCATTCTGGCCTGGTGTTTCGGCGCCGTCTGAGCCGGTTCCTCACCTGATCTTGAATTGAGCGGAAAGCCACACCATTTGTCGGCTTTCCGGCGCGCTGGACGTCTGCCAAAGGCAGCCTCTGGCGCTTCAACACACATTGCCGAGACCTTTTCCGGCGGCCAGCGGTTCCGCTTGGCACGCCGTTTGTGTAAAAGGTCGTGCTATCGGCGCTAAGGAGAGAATGATGGCGGAAGCGACTGTGGATCTGAACGATCTCCGCTTTGCAGGAGACGACAAGGTCGTACCCTTCCAGGTCGAAGGGTTGGATGTGCGCGGCCGTGCCGTGCAGATGGGGCCGATGCTGAACACGATTCTCGCTCGGCACGATTACCCGGCGCCGGTTGCCCGACTTCTCGCCGAAGCGGCTGTTTTGACCGCACTGCTTGGCACTTCGCTGAAGTTCGAAGGCAAGTTTACCGTCCAGACCAAGGGCGATGGCCCGGTCGATCTTCTCGTCGCCGATTTCTCGTCGCCGGATGCGTTGCGCGCCTATGCCCGTTACGACGAAGATGCACTGGCTTTGGCGATCAAGGAGGGGCGGATGTCTCCGGCCGAGCTTCTCGGTCAGGGTGTGCTCGCCTTCACCATCGATCAGGGCAAGGGCATGCAGCCCTATCAGGGCATCGTCCCGCTTGACGGTTCGTCGCTGGAGCAGATCGCCGGCGTATATTTCCGTCAGTCGGAACAGATCCCGACAAGCGTCCGGCTTGGCGTGGCCGAGCTTTACGACCGTGATGCCGAGGGCAAGCCGCGCCATAACTGGCGGGCCGGTGGTCTTATCGCCCAGTTCCTGCCTCAGGCCCCCGAGCGCATGCGGCTTCCGGATCTTCATGGCGGTGACGGCGATGAGCGTCAGACCGAGGTCACAGACGATGCCTGGAACGAGGCCCGGTCGCTGGTCGAAACGATTGATACGGATGAGTTGACCGATCCTCAGGTGGCGATCGAACGGCTGCTCTACAGGCTCTTCCACGAACGTGGGGTGAGGGTCTATGAGCCGCAGACGGTATTCGACCGCTGCAGCTGCTCGCGCGACAAGATCAAGGGCGTGCTTGCGGGCTTCACGGCGGAAGAGATCGAGGCCAGCGAGGAAGATGGCGGAATTTCCGTCACCTGCGAGTTCTGCTCGACGACCTACCGTTACGAGTTGGCGGAATTTGAAGTCGTAGGGAATACAGCCGCGAAGGCCTGAAGCGGCTCTTATTCGTGTTAGTTCAGCACCCGGGTCAGTCCGGGTGAATCCAGCGAGAAGGCGGGGATGTCGACCTTGAACACTTCGCCTTCTTCGGTCTGCATGTCGTAATGGCCGAACATCATGCCTGACGGCGTGTCGAGCGGGCAGCCGGAATTATACTCGTAGGTATCACCGGGTTGCAGTCGTGGCTGTTCTCCGACGACGCCTAGTCCATCGACCTCATCCACCAGTCCGTTCTGGTCGGTGATGTGCCAATAGCGATGCACGAGCTTCACCGTATGGATCGAGTGGTTCTCGATCACGATACGATAGCCCCAGACATAACGGCTTTCTTCTGGGCTGGATTGCTCTTCAAGATAGTAGGGCTCTACGGCCACTTCTATGTCTCTTGTCCGGGCGCGATACATGGACAACACCTCAACTTTACGTCCCCGCATATCGTATAGGGCGCGCCAAAGGTCAAGAAAACTCGCGGGTTACGCAAGAAACCGCGACCTATTCTTGAAATTAGGGATAACTGATATGGTGAATCCCTGATGTGGGTTTCACCATATCGAGGCCGATAGGCCGTCAGATCGCAGCCATTGCCTTGGCGAAGTCTTCCAGCAGATCCTGGGCATCCTCGATGCCGGCGGAGAACCGCACGGTGCCGGGCGAGATGCCGAGTTCCGCACGGGCCTCGTCCGTCAGGTTCTTGTGCGTCGTTGTCGCCGGGTGGGTGATCAGGCTGCGCGTGTCGCCGAGATTGTTGGAAATGGTGACCACTTCCAGCGCATTCTGCAGCTTGAAGGCCGCTTCCTTGCCACCCTTCAGCTCGAAGCATACGAGTGTCGAGCCGCCCGTCATCTGCTTGGCGATGATATCGGCCTGCGGGTGGTCCTTGCGGCCGGGATAGATCACCTTCGCCACGTGATTATGTTCGGCGAGGAAATCGGCGATTTTCGAGGCATTCTCCGTCTGCGCCTTGACGCGGATCGGCAAGGTCTCAAGTCCCTTGATCAGCGTCCAGGCGGTAAACGGCGACATGGCCGGACCGGTATGGCGGTAATAATCCTGCAGATGCTCGGTCACCCATTCCTTGTCGGAAAGGATCACGCCGGCAAGGCTGCGGCCCTGACCGTCGATATGTTTGGTGGCCGAATAGACGACGATATGCGCACCGAGTTCCAAAGGCTTCTGGAAGAGCGGGGTGGCGAACACGTTGTCGACGACAACCTTGGCGCCGATCTGGTTGGCAAGTTTTGCAACGCCGGCAATATCGACGATTTCGAGCGTCGGGTTGGTCGGGCTTTCGAGGAAGAACACCTTGGTATTTTTCTGGATCGCCTTTTCCCAATTGGCGAGATCACGCCCGTCGATCAGCGTGCATTCGATGCCGTAGCGGGGAGCGAGCGTCTCGACCACCCAGCGGCAGGAACCGAACAGGGCGCGGGCCGCGACGATATGATCGCCGGCCTTCAGCTGGCAGAGCAATGCGGCGGTGACCGCAGCCATGCCGGATGCGGTGGCGCGTGCTTCTTCGGCGCCTTCCAGCGCGCACATGCGCTTTTCGAACATGTCATTGGTCGGGCTGCCGTAACGGGCGTAGATATAGCCCTCCGTCTCGCCCTTGAAGCGTGCCTCGGCAGCTTCTGAACTATCGTAGGCAAAGCCCTGTGTCAGGTAGATCGCTTCCGACATCTCGCCATATTGCGAGCGCAGTGTACCGCCGTGAACGAGCGTGGTTGCCGGGCGCCATTTGTTTGTCATGCCAATCCTCAGTCCAAAACAAAAAAACCGGCCGCGAAAGCAGACCGGTTTTAGCAACCCGGTCTTTTTAGCCACTTGTTTAACGTGGCTGCAAGCCGACCGGCAAATGACCACGGGATAAATCTGGCTTACGCCTCGCACCTGCTTGCGTCAATGGTCCGCATTTGGTTTTGTCGCCGGCAAAATAACAGAGAGACATGATGGCTCGGGAAACGGGAATTCTGGCGGACCGCGCTATCGCGGCGCTTTTCGAAACGGGGCGGTTGATCTCCGAGCGCGAACTCGATCGCGACCAGATCCAGCCGGCGAGCCTCGACCTGCGCCTCGGTACCAAGGCGTTCCGGGTGCGGGCATCCTTCATGCCTGGCCCGCAAAGCCTCGTATCCGACAAGCTCGACCGACTGAAGCTGCATGTCGTCGATCTCTCCGAAGGAGCGGTGCTGGAAACCGGCTGCGTTTATATCGTGCCGCTGATGGAGCGCCTCGATCTGCCGGCCGGAATGTCGGCCTCGGCCAATCCGAAGTCCTCGACCGGGCGCCTCGATATCTTCACCCGCGTCATTACCGATTACGCTCAGGAGTTCGACAAGATCCCGGCCGGTTATTCCGGTCCGCTCTATCTCGAAATCTCGCCGCGCACGTTCCCGATCGTCGTGCGCCAGGGCTCGCGTCTGTCGCAGATCCGCTTCCGCATCGGCAATGCGCTTCTCGGCGAGCCGGAATTGCTGCAGCTGCATGAGGCCGAAACTCTGGTTGCATCGGCAAAACCGAATGTCTCCGGCGGCGGTATTGCCCTGTCAATCGATCTCAAGGGTGATGCAAACGGCCTGATTGGGTACCGCGGCAAGCATCACACGGCCGTCGTCGATGTCGACAAGAAGGCACAGCACGACCTGTTCGATTTCTGGGAACCGCTCTACAGCCGCGGCCGCAATGAATTGATCCTCGATCCGGACGAGTTCTACATTCTCGTCTCGCGCGAGGCCGTGCATGTGCCGCCTCTCTATGCCGCCGAAATGACGCCCTTCGACCCGTTGGTCGGCGAATTCCGCGTTCATTATGCCGGCTTTTTCGATCCCGGCTTCGGACATGAAGCCGCAGGCGGTCGTGGCAGCCGCGCCGTGCTGGAAGTGCGCAGCCACGAGGTTCCGTTCATTCTCGAAGACAGCCAGATCGTCGGCCGCCTTGTCTATGAGCACATGCAGGAACACCCCGAGGGCCTTTATGGCACTGGGCTCGGTTCCAATTATCAGGCCCAGGGTCTCAAGCTGTCGAAGCATTTTCGCGGCTGATCCGGCCCTCCGGTTCCACGCCCCGCAGACGTCGACTGTCCGGTCTTGACAGAGACGGCCGGTTGTTGGAAACCTGAGGACGCATCGCGGGTGTAGCTCAATGGTAGAGCAGCAGCTTCCCAAGCTGAATACGAGGGTTCGATTCCCTTCACCCGCTCCAGCCTCCGTCCAGTCGCGGCAAATGCCTTTGCGCCCGCAGGCGCCTCAATGCTCAGCCGAGTTTGATGCCTGTTTTTTCCAGAAACTCCACCATAGATCTGTCCTGCGCGGCATTGTCCTCGAGATATTTCGAGGTTGCGAGCGCCTTGTCGCGGTATTTTGCCGCTTCGCGATCGTAGGACCAGCCTCTGTCCATCTTGCGGCGAAACTCCTCGCGCGACTTGGAATAGTAATGATTGAGCTGGATGTGCTCGGCCGAATAAAATGCCGGCTCCTTGCGTTCGCGCCGGTCGGAAAGGGCGCCCGCATCGTTCGCCGTCCTGTCACCGAACGATCGGGTCTCGAAATGGTGGACAGAGACCTGGGTAACTTCGCAGGGGTCGACGATGCACTTGAAATTGCTCGCATGCACATGCCGTTTTTTAGGGTCCGCCACGCGCATTGTATAGGCCATGCTAACTGGGAGACCGGGCGTTTCATCATGCCCGCCATGCCCGAACATATGCCAGGGCAGCGAGACGTTCGGAAAGCCGTTCGACGCTTCAAGTGCCACCTGCAGGGTCGTGCCGCTTTTCGGCAGGAGAAATTCGTCGACGTCGATGAACGCCATACGCTCGAATGAAGCACCATAATTCATGATCGCATGGGCAAAGGCTACCGCCTGACCGTTGAGAGGCTGATCGCTGTTTGCATCCCGCATGCGCATCGACCACGGAATCACAGTGAATTCGTCCGGCGACAAAGCCTTGCCCAGTTCCGCGAGCGTTCCGTCGGTCGACTGGTCGTCATAGAGGATGAAGTGGCGCACGCCGATGGCTTTATGGAAATGCACCCATTCGGCGATGTAGCGCTCCTCGTTCTTGACGCAGGACATGATGGCAATGCCGTGCCGGTCCTTGCCGGGCTTGGGAGGCGTGATGCCGATCTCTCTGGTGACGTGGCGTGAACGCTTAAATCCGAAAAATCCCATAGGCCCCTCGGCGCCCGCACCGGTCGAGCGCGCTTGTATTTCCGACGCCAGTCGAATACAGCCCCCCACAGAGGAAGACAAGCGATGCACCTGCCATCGGAGGCTTCACCCCGCACCGGCAAGCTTTGCCTTTGGGGGCTGGGAACCCTCTCGGCGTTGGGGCTTGGTATAACCGGAAATGGATGTTCCTGGATGAGCTCGGCAGTTTTGGCAGCAAGCGGTGGCGTCAAGCAGGTCATCTGCATCAGCTGGGGGACGAAATACGGTGCGCCGTTCATCAACCGCCTTTACAACATGGTGGAACGGAACATCACTCCACCCTTCACCTTCACCTGCTTCACCGATAATCGCGAAGGGCTTCATCCGGAAATCCTCTGCGAAGACCTGCCGCCGATCGAAGTCGAGATGCCGGTCAATACCCGCGGCATCTGGCCGAAGTCGCGTCTTTGGGGGCCGACGCTCGGCTCGCTCAAGGGCCCGGTCCTGTTTCTTGACCTCGACCTGGTAATCGTCTCCTCTCTCGATCCCTTCTTCGAACTTGGCGACGGCGACGACATTGTCCTTGCAAAGAACCAGACGACGCCCTTCGAGCGGCTGGGCCAGACCTCGCTGTTCCGCTTCCCGGTCGGCAAGCTCCTGCCGCTGCAGGAAAAGTTCAAGGAAAACCCGCAATGGGTAGCCGATACTTACCGTTATGAGCAGCGCTATGTCAGCCGCTGCGCCCCAGGTGGCATCAAGCTTTTCCCGCGCAAATGGGTACTGCACTTCCGTCAGGATTGCCGCTGGCCGTTCCCGCTCAACTATCTGCTCGTGCCGAGACTGCCGTCGAGCGCCCGCGTCGTCATATTCCCGCGCGGTCTCCTGCCTCAGCATGCCATAGAGGGGCGATACGGCTACAATGCGCCGGCCGAAAGCCCGCTTGAGCATATCGCCGGCGTCTTCGATCCGCAGAAGCGGAAAGACAAGGGGTTCTTCCAGTATTTGCGCCACTTCATCCGCAAGACCCCTTGGGTTGCTGACCACTGGCGTTGATCAGGGCGCAGCGATGACGTGATGGCGCCCAAGCGGCAGCATCATCGGCCGGCCGCAGGTGGGATCGGTGATGACCCGGCTTTCGAGACCGAACACCTGCCGCACATTTTCTTCCGTCAGTACGGCCTCGGGCGTGCCGGCATCATGGATGCGGCCGTTCGCCATCGCCACCAGATGATCGGCATAACGGGCAGCAAGGTTGAGGTCGTGCAGCACCATCACGATGGTCGTCCCGCGCGCCCGGTTGAGGTCGGTCAACAGGTCCAGCACCTCGATCTGGTGGTTGATGTCGAGAAAGGTCGTCGGCTCGTCGAGTAGCAGGATTTCCGTCTGCTGCGCCAGCGCCATGGCGATCCACACCCGCTGCCGCTGGCCGCCTGAAAGCTCGTCCACCGGCCTGTCCGCCAGATCGGCGGTCTTGGTCGCGTCGAGGGCGGACTGCACCGCCTCGTCGTCCTTGTGCGTCCAGCGCGAGAACAGGCCTTGATGCGGATGGCGTCCGCGGCTGACGAGATCCGCCACGGTGATACCCTCCGGCGCGATCGGAGATTGGGGCAGGAGGCCCAGCTTGCGTGCGAGTTCCCGCGGTGGTGTCTGATGCACCGATTTTCCGTCGAGCAGGACCTGGCCATGGCGCGGCACGAGCAGCCGCGACATCGACCTCAGCAGCGTGGACTTGCCGCAGGCATTGGCGCCGACAATGACCGTGATCCTTGCCGGTGGCACCTTGATGTCGAGGTCGCGCAGGATATCGCTGTCGCCATATCCGGCGGAAAGCCCATTGACGGTCAAGGAGTGAGCAAGCGGTGAGTAGGCGGTCATAGCGAGCCTCCGGCCCGGTTTACGCGGATGATGAGGTAGATCAGATAGGGCGCGCCGAGTGCGCCGGTGACGACGCCGACCGGATAACGGCTGGCGAGAAGGAACTGGCCGGCATAGTCGCCGGCAAGCACCAGAAGCGCACCGACCAGTGCAGCCGGCAAAAGAAGTGGCCCGCTGTCACCGACAATGCGCGCGGCGATCGGCCCGGACAGGAAGGCAACGAAGGCGATCGGGCCGGTCACCGCCGTCGAGCAGGCGATCAGGCCGACGGTCGCGACGATGACGATCACCCGTGTTGCCGAAACCCGCACACCCAGCGCCGCCGCCATGTCGTCGCCAAGTCTCAGCGCTTCGATATCACGTCCGCGGCTGATCAGCAGGCCGCCGAAGACGACCAGCGCCAAAGCGAGCGTGATCGACTGGTTGAGCTGCGCGCCGTTGACGCTGCCGGTCAGCCAGCGCATTGCCTCCTGCAGGCTCCAGGCCGGCGCCTGCGACAGGATGTAGGAGACGACGCTTTCGAGCATCGCCGATACTCCGATGCCGACAAGGATGAGCCGCGTGCCGGCCACGCCGTTGCGGAAGG
Source organism: Aliirhizobium sp. YIM B11859 (assembly GCF_057163345.1). Classification (NCBI taxonomy): domain Bacteria; kingdom Pseudomonadati; phylum Pseudomonadota; class Alphaproteobacteria; order Hyphomicrobiales; family Rhizobiaceae; genus Aliirhizobium; species Aliirhizobium sp. YIM B11859. The sequence goes on along the minus strand of NZ_JBXHAY010000002.1, from coordinate 712,789 downwards.
AAAGGCCATAGACCGCAAGCGCGACACCGAGCCCGGCGGAGACCGCCAGAACCGAAACGATCGGCCCCTTCAGCGACAGAACGACGATGGCAAATACCGCCGCAGCACTGGCACCGGAGCTGATGCCGATGATGTCGGGGCTCGCCAGCGGATTGCGCAGCATGATCTGGAATGCGACGCCGCCGAGCCCGAAGCTCAGCCCCGCCAGCACACACAGCACGGCGCGCGGCAGCCGGAGCTGGCCGACCGTGAAGCTCGCGCCCGGCACATTCTCTCCCATCAGCACACGCAGCACTTCCCCCGGCGGGGTGAACGATTGCCCGAGGCATAGCGTCAGCGCGAAGAACGCGGCAATCAGGATCGCCAGCACCGCGATCACCAGCCGGTATTTGCGTCGCCGCCGGTGCCGGCTGGCAACGATGATGCCGAGCGTGCCGCAGGGGGACGAAGCCGGGGAGGAGGTCGGGGAGATTGTCGTCAAAGTTCGCGTACCCTCTGGCGCCGGACGATCCAGATGAAGAAAGGTGCCCCGATCAGCGCGGTGATGATGCCGACATCAAGTTCGGCCGGCCGTGCAACGATACGCCCGACGATATCGGCTGCGAGGAGCAGGCAGGCGCCACTGAGGGCCGAGAACGGCAAAAGCCAGCGATGATCGACGCCGACGAGCATTCGGCATACATGCGGGATGACGAGGCCGAGAAAGCCGATCGGTCCGCAGACAGCCGTCGTGGCACCGCAAAGCAGAATGGCGCCGAGCGATGCCGTGGCACGTGCCAGCACGACCCTCTCGCCAAGCCCGGCCGCCAGTTCGTCGCCAAGCGCCAGCGAATTCAGCTTGCGGGCCGAGAGGAGGCTGATAGCGAAGCCGACGGCGAGAAAGGGAAGAACGGGATCGATCCGTTCGAAGGTCGCTCCACCCACGCCGCCGATCTGCCAGGAACGGATGCCGCCGGCAATGTCGCCGCGCGGCAGGACGATGGCGATCACCAGCGAGGAAAAGGCGACAGAGGTTGCCGCACCCGCAAGCGCGAGTTTCAAAGGTGTCGCGCCGCCGCGTCCGAGCGAGCCGATCGTGTAGACGAAAGTGGCGGCAAGCGCTGCACCCGCGATCGCCGTCCAGATATAGGCCGAAGCCGATGTCATGCCGTACCACGCCACGCCGACGACGACTGCAAGCGAGGCGCCCATATTGACGCCGAGAATACCAGGATCCGCAAGCGGGTTGCGCGTCACCCCCTGCATGATGGCGCCCGCAAGTCCAAGCGCGGAACCGGCCAGCAGCGCGAGCAGCGTGCGCGGAATGCGGAGTGCCACCGCCGCCTGTCCGATCGTGTCGACATGGCCGCGAAGCGCCAGCGTGATGTCGATCCAGCCGACGTCCCGTGTGCCGACCGTCACAGATGCGGCACTGAGCAGAACGAGAAGCACGACGAGAGCAATGAGCCACACGCTGCGGTTCCCGCGGCCCGATGCAACAATCGGCCGGGCGAGAGATGGCATTCGGCTCGCAGTCATTTGGGTTTCTTGGCGGCTTCTGAAAGCAGCGCCACATAATCCTTGAGCACCCAGGAGATGGATAGTGGCGTCGGATTTGCGGCCGTGCCGAGGGTGCTGCCCGGCAGCGTTACCAGCGCACCACGCTTGACTGCCGCCATTCTCGATGTCAGCGGGTTTGCCATCAGCGCATGCAGGAGTTTCGCATCACCATAGGTGACGACGATATCGACATCATCAAAATCGTCGATCCGTTCAGCGCTGACAGAGCCGGCGAATTTGCCCGGCTGGGAGGCCTGCAGCACGCTTTTCGGCGAGGTGAGGCCAAGATCGGCGAAGTATTTTACCCGTGTGTCGTTCGTTGTGTAGAAATTGATTGTGCTGAGGTCCGACGCGTTGAGATGGGTGATGAACATCGCCGTTTTGCCACGCAGTTCCGGGTGATCGGCAACGGCGTCGGCAATTTCCGCCTCGATCTTGGTGATCAGCGCCTCGCCTTCGGCCGGCATGCCGAGGCCGAGACTGTTCATCCGGATTGTCGTGCGCCAGTCGGTCGACCATGGTGAATCCGGATAGGCGACCACTGGGGCGATCTGGCTCAAGGTCTCGTAATCCGACTTGCTGATGCCGGAATAGGCGGCCAGGATCACGTCGGGATGGGTCGCTGCAATCGCTTCGAAATCGACGCCGTCCCCCTCGTCGAAAAGAACCGGGGTCGGCGCATGAAGCTCGCTCAGCTTCTGCTTGACCCAGGGCAGCAGCCCGTCGCCGTCGTCATCGCCGAAATTCGCTTTCGCCATACCCACCGGCACGATGCCAAGCGCCAAAGGGACCTCGTAATTCGCCCAGTCGACCGTCGCCACCCGCTCCGGCTTCTTGGTGATCACCGTGGTGCCGAAGGCATGCTTGATGGTGATCGGATAGGTTTGCTCGTCGGCGGCCCCTGCGGAACCGACTGCAACGAACAGCATGCAGGAAATGGTCACCGCCCGCACGAGTGAAGTGATGAATGGCAGCATGGCGCGCCCTCCGCATCTGTATCGGGATAAGTGGATCTCCACTTTCAGGTTAAGCCGGCGGCGTCAACGGCGATGCGTCGCCGGGCTGGAATCTTTCGTTAAATTTCCGTTGAATCCTACAAAACTCTGAAAAACTACAATACTGGATAATGCTACTCAAGTTAGGGCATTGTCGGGGACACAAATTGGGGGCTTTTGCGGTCGACGGGATCGAGAGACAACGTGCGATCATCCCGGCAAGTTCGAGCGCAGGCCATTCTTCTCCTCACCAGATATCGGTTGCGGCGGTTTCCTCCCGAAGCCCGCAATCTTCGGATCAATGTTGGAAGATGGACATGAACACAGAACGCACGAGCGAAAATCCGAGACGGGTCCTTGATCGCTACAGGAGGACGGTGCTGCTCGGATGCACGGCGCTCGCCGCGCTAGTGCCGACATTTGCTGCAGCCCAGGATGCCGACGCGTCAACCGCCGGTTCCGGCACCACGCTTGCGCCGATCGTCCTCAAGGGATCCCGCACGGTGCTGGACACCAGCAACGATTCCAACTCGATCGTCGCGACGGAAACGACGGGCGTTGGCAAGATGCCGACCGATATCCTCGTGGCACCCGCCGCCGTTTCCGTCATCACCTCCAAGGAAATGGAGGAGCGCCGCACCACCAGTATCGTCGAGGCCGTGCGCTATTCTGCCGGCGTCAATACCGGCTATTACGGCGGCGATGACCGTTATGATTACATCAATATCCGTGGCTTCGAGCCCTATACATACCGCGACGGACTGGCGATCGGCCGGACCTTCGGCGGCACCAAGGAAGAGCCCTATGCCTTCGAGCGCATCGAGGTGCTCAAGGGGACCAGCTCTGCCGGCTTTGGTGCAGCTGAGCCGGGCGGTTCTATCAACTATGTGACGAAACTGCCCAAGACCGAACGTTTCGGCGAGGCTTACGTTACCGGCGGCTCCTACAGCCATAAGGAAGCCGGCCTGGATTTCGGTGACAACATCACCGACGACGACACGCTTTCCTATCGCCTGACGACCAAACTGCAGAACGCCGACGCAGAATATGACTACTCGAAAAACAACGAGAAGTTCATCATGGGTGGCCTGACTTGGCGCCCGACCGACATGACCAGCCTGTCCTTCGTCTTCGATCACCTGAGCAGGGAAGGTGTGCCCGGCAGTGGTGGCCAACCGCTCGGTAGCGATTTCGACCGGAGCGATTTCTTCGGTGAGCCGGACTACTATTTCATGAACACCAACCGCAACACCTACAGTCTGAAGTTCGACCACGACTTCGGTAACGGTTTGAGTTTCGGCTCCACGGCTCGTTATTCCAAGGGGCGCAACAATTTCGGCAGCGCTTATCTGTCGAATACGCGCACCGATGGCTCGAATATCGCCGACCGCTATTACTTCGGCAGCGATACGACCACCGAACAGTTCATCATCGATGCCAATCTGGTTTACGAGACGAGCTTCGACAATGTCGAAAGCCGCACGCTCGGCGGAGTGGAATACAACCATTTCGAATCGGAAAATTACGGCCTTTATGATCCGTCCGCTCCACCCATCAACTGGCTGAACCCGGTCTATTCCGGCGGGCCCGCCTCGACCGCGCCGAGCTACGGCACGCGGGACAATCAGAAGACCAAGGCGATCTATCTGCAGCAGGACTTCACCTTTGACGACCGGCTGACGGTAAGCCTCGGCGCACGCAACGACTGGTTCGATCTCAGCGAGACCGACCTGTTCGGCGCCGGCACGACGTCCGACAGCAGCAGCAAGTTCACCAAGCGCATCGGCGTCAGCTACAAGATCACCGATGAACTGGCCCCCTATGCCAGCTACGCCGAATCTGCCGCCCCTCCCGGTGTCGGCACCGATCCGACCACCGGCAAGCAGTACGAACTGGGTATCAAATACCGCCCGGACGCCTTCCCGGCTCTGTTCACCGCGTCGATCTATGACCTGACCAAGGGCAATATCACCGTCTATGACGGCGTCACCTATCTGCCGGCGACCGTCAACAAGGTCCGCCATCGCGGTATCGAGCTTGAAGCCAAGGCGGAGGTGACGAACGACATCAACCTGATCGCCGCTTACAACTACGTCGACTCTAAGGTCGAGGATCCCGGCCAGAGCGATGACGGCAACCGCCTCATGCGGGTGCCAAAGCACATCGCGTCCCTTTGGGGCACCTACAAGCTGCAAGGCGAAGGCATTCGCGGCGACATGACCTTTGGTGTAGGTGCCCGCTACATCGACTCCTATTACTTCGATCTCGCCAATTCTGGAAAATCCGACAGCGCCGTCGTCTTCGATGCGGCCTTCACCTACAACATCCAGAAGAACACCAGCTTCCAGCTGAACGTCAATAACGTGTTCGACGAGAAGCACATCACCAACGAGGATTCGGGTGGTGTGTATTACAATCAGGGCCGGACGATCTACGCGACGCTTCGACAGACCTGGTAACGGCATGAGGTCTCGCCCGGCATCAGTCGGGCGGGCCATTCTTTCTTGAAGAGGGCGTTTGGATCTGGAGGCGCTTTGCGCTGGTCGTTAATCGATTTCCTGCATCCGCCGCCAGGCGGCCGGCGTATCACCGACGACCTGCCGAAATGCCTTGGTCAGGTGCGCCTGGTCGGTGAAGCCGAGATGTGCCGCGATCTCCGCCACAGCCAGATCCCGTTCAAGCAGAAGCTTCTTGGCAAGCTCGATGCGCTTGCCGAGTTGCCATTGCAGCGGCGTCTTCCCGGTCGTCTGCTTGAAGACATTGGCAAACCAGCTTTCCGACAACCCGACAGTCCCGGCCATCTCGGCGATCGTCAACCGGCAATCGCTGGAAGCATCTGCCCGGGCGATAAGCTTGTTCATCTGCGCCTGGGTCAGGCGCCCGTTGGCGGTCCGGTTCTCTGCATGCGGAATATCGAGCAATCCGGTGACGATGCTGCCCACCAGGCTTTCCGCATAAACCGCGTGGCGGGATGGAGTGGCAATTTCGTCGACGAGCAGGTCGGCCAGCGTCTCGATCGGTCCGATGTCCTGGATTTCGACCGGGCGACGCAAGCTTGCCGCCGCCGCCGAACTGCCGATCGACGGTGCCAGAAACCGCATCAGCCTGTCCTTGTGAATATGCAGGTTGAGATGGGAGAAACGGTGCTGTGATCGGCTGTTCGTCCACATCGGCATGCCGGCCGGAATATAGATCGCCCGCGTCATCGGCCGATGATCGCGCGAGAAGTCGCCGTTCTCGTTGGAAATCCTGACACGTGACGAAACGTCGTTGAAGAAGATCATGATGCGCGGATCTTCAGCCAGATAATAGCCACTGGCGCCGGGTTGGCTTTCCGCCTCCCAAAGCACGCTGACAAGGCCATCCAGGCATCGCCATTTCACCGGTTCAACGACCTGTATCCCATCGGTTTTCCAGACCATGGAGTGCCAGAAGTTCAATTTCCCAATCCACTTCAGCGAACAATTGCCGACTATGCGTGCAGGAAAACTCGCAAGCTCGTTTTTCGCTGCGCAGACGTCGTCCTACACCGGATAGCGATATAATCTGAGTGGTTTTATCTAGTTTAATTCGGCGCTGCAAGCCGCGTGGGTCAAGTGCCAAGATCCTATCGGACGGCGGGCAGGTGGCGGGACGCAGGTGGACGCATGGACGGCTGATTGCCAACGCCAATCCTTCACCCGGATGGCGCGCTACTCAAGTTATAGGCCGGAGGGCGATCCCCCGCGCCAGGGGAATGAGAGCTGTCCATCCGACACATGCAGTCTTGATGGAAAGGCGGCTTTCTCCGTGGCGGGAGGATTCACGAAGGCCTCGGGTAGCGATTGCGGATCAGCCGCATGTAATAGCTTCCCGGCGAACTCGTATCGCGAAGATCGTCAACCACATAGGCGGGAACTTCGTAGAATTCGCGAACCTGCCCGTTGGTCATGAACAGCGTCATCCGCGAGGAAATCGCGTCATATTCGACCCAGTCGATAAGTTTCGATGTCAGATGGATACGCATGGTTTACCATCCCGTCTGTCGTTATCTCGCAAAGAGAAATGGATCTTTTCAGAACTTGTTGAGCTGATTGAAGTTTAGAGATTCTAGAATGTCGGTTTTGTGGAATTCCGTATCGGTAGCGTACCGCCTTCTCGAATATACCGAAAGTAGAATTGTGATATTCACTCGAAAAATACCGCATGGCAGTCATTCCTGCGGAAGAGTGATCTTGAAGGTATCCTGGTTTGGGCGGTTTCGATAAGGCGATGCGCCACTGTCGGCAGGCTTGCACTTGCGATTTGGGTGCGGCGCAATAAAGTGAAGCCGGAAGCATGCCAGGTCGCGATGACCGGTGCAGGGGCAATTGGTCGACACTCGAAGTTTGAGGAAAATGACATGCGGCAGTTTCTGGGTGCGTTGGCGGTCCTGATCGGCCTTTCAGGCACCACTATCCAGGCTTTGGCTGACGACTTCCAGTTCGGGCGCGGCGTCAATCTTGTCGGCAATCATGCATTTTATTCGAACTCGACCACCTGGGCGACGCCGGCCGGGATGAACTATTATCTCGGCAAGGGAATGAAGGTTTTCCGCGTCGTCGTGCCTTGGGAATGGTTGCAGCCCAGGCTCGGTCGCGATCTCGACAGGACGGTCGTCGCCGCTTTGCAGAAGGAAGTCGATTTCCTGACCGGCGCCGGTGCCTCGGTCATCATCGATGTTCATAACTTCATGCGCCTCGATCTCAGTTTCGAAAAACGCCCGAGCCGCCCCGTTCCCAAGCAGGAGGTCATCATCGGCGAGACCCCCGCCGTCTCGGCCTTTCATTTCGCCGATCTGTGGGTGAGGCTCGCGGAGAAATTCAAGTCGAACCCGAAGATCATGTTCGGCATCATGAATGAACCGCACGATGTCGATGGTCCGACGTTGGCTGCTACCTACAACACGGTTCTCAAGGAAATTCGCGCGACTGGCGCCACCAACACGGTCCTCCTGGATGGCCTCGGCTTTGCTTATGACCTTTCCTGGTCGGGCGAGAAACGCGGTACCCCGCTTGGTGCGCTGGTGCGCGATCCCGGCAACAACATGGTCATCGATGTTCACAGATATCTCGATGACTATAGCGCCGGCCAGAAAGAGACCTGCATTCCCGGATCGGGCGCCTCGAGCCTTGTCGATGCGACCAACTGGGCACGAACCAACAACCAGCGGCTTTTCCTCGGTGAGTTCGCGGTTGGACGCAACGAGGCCTGCTACCGCGAGCTTTCCGACATGCTGGCCTATCTTGGCAACAACAAGGATGTCTGGACCGGCTACACCTGGTTCGGGGTCTATGCCGGGCAACAAGGCTATCACACGCCCGATCAGGGTTTTTGGTATGCGCTTGATCCGGGCGGTCCCGATGTCCAGGATTTCAGCGGCGCAACCGCCGATGATCCACGCATGAAGGCGCTTCTCGCCGGCCCGTAAGGTTCGCATCAAGGTTTCATGCCTTCGTGGACGGTGTATGCGGCGTCTTGTTCCAGTGGAATGGCTTGGTTTTGAGCTCGATCGCCGCCCGCCAGCTGGCCGCCGATATCATCAGCCAGTAAAAAGGGATAAGAGCCCAGCGCCAGCCGATCAGTCGTTTCTCGTGGTCGATCATCGACCCGACGCCAAGCCCCAGAAAGATCAGATAGCTGCCGAGAATGTTGACGAAATCCATGGCGAACAGCGACAGCGTTCCCAGCGGCAGGTCTTCCTTCGGTGCGTCCAGAAGGGCTGAGGCCCCGAGCCAGAGAAAGATGAAGATCAGCGGGTGGAGCAGGGCGGAGACCAGCATGCCGCCCACCAGAAGCTGAAAGGTGAAAAAGGCGGTCGGCCCCATCTGCTGCATCAGTTTCAAAGGTTCGCGCATCAGCACCAACCATGTCTGCAACCAACCTTTGAACCAGCGGGAGCGCTGCGCCATCCATACCCGTATCTCGACCGGTGCATCCTCCAGCGTCTGCCGTGTAATCACGTCGGATCGGTAGCCGAGCCGATAGAGGCGAAGCCCGATATCGGCATCTTCGGTGACATTGAAAGGATCCCAACCGCCCGCGTCCTTCAGGATCTTCGTCTTGAAATGATTGGAGGTCCCGCCCAGCGGCAGCGGCATCCGCTTTTCCGCCAGAAGCGGCAGAAGCCCCCGGAACAGCGCCGAATATTCCAGTGAAAACAGCGCGCTGATGAAGGATTGCCGGGGATTGGCGATGATCAGCGGCGCCTGCAGGCAGGCAAGTTCCGGCGGACCGGCATGAAAGCGCGCATAGGCCTCGCGCAGCTGATGCGGATGCGGCCGGTCCTCCGCGTCGAAGATCGCCAGATATTCGCCGCTTGCGCAGGAAAGCGCATAGGTGAGCGCCTTCGGTTTTGTCCGCGGCCCGATTGGTGGCACTTTGACGATCTCGAACAGCGGGCCGGGATTGAGCGCCTCGATCGCACGGATCGTTTCCGCATCATCCTCTTCGCAGATCAGCTTGATCTCGAGCAGCGCATGCGGCCAGTCGAGCCGCGACAGGCTCGCCACCAGCTGACCGGCGACCGGCGCCTCCCTGTAAAGCGCCGCCATCACCGTATAGCGCGGCAGCGGCCCGGGCGGCATCTCGATCCCGCCTGCCGCCGCAGGGCGCTGCATCTTGATCGCCAGCGCCACCAGCCGCAGCAGCATCGACGCGAGATAGGTCAGCGACAACACCACATGCAGGAGAAAAAGAGCAGGCATCGGTGCGATCAGCAGTGCCGCCGCTGTCGTCGCGGCAATCGTCCCGGCGGTGAAGCCTTGCCCACCCGACATCACCACCCGCGCCGAAAAATGCGGCAGCGTTTCGAAAAGGGCATTGCTCGCCTGCCGGCCACGTCGCCCTGCACCTGCCGACCAGACCGCACGGCGGATGGCGGAGGGGGTGGTGACGAGCAGGTCGCGCCCGAGAAGCGGCATGGTGGCGAGTGCGGCGGCGAGCGCTGCGAGCCTGCCCGCCTGTGGCACGATCGCAGTCTCCGGCGAGCGATTGCGGTGGGCGAGACGCACCATTGTCGGCCGCTTGAGCTGGCTGTCGAGCCCTGACGCGTCCTTCACCAGGTCGGCATCGATCTCGTCCACGAAGGGCAGTCGCAAAAGTCGCGCGATCGCACCGTAATAGGCAGCCTCGTGAACTTCACCGGAGACAAGCAGTTCGGCTTCCAGCGAGGTGCCATTGGCAAGCGCACGCTCGCGCAAGGCAGCAATCATCGGCTTGGAAAAGCCGAGTGCCGCCAGCGCACCGGGTTCTGATACCAACAAATCCGGTTCTGTCGTTTGGTCTTCTGTCTGTTCCGCCGTGCCGCCGTCCGCGGCCAAACGATCGTCGCAAGCTACCGCCCCCTGCGGCGGATATTCCCCGATGCGCATGGTTCTGTTACACCGTCCCCTAAGGCATCCCGGCTGGGACGCCCGACCCTATCCCGCATGGCATCATAAAGGGGCACCGGATGATTACATCCCCAGTTTGGCAGGGGGCACGCAATCTCTTGGCAGCTTGCCTCGGGGTTGCGGTCATGTTTTTGATACCCGCAAAGGTGCCGGCGGCCGAGCCTCAGGCTGCAAATGGCAGCGATGCGGCAGGTACACTTCCCTTGATGTTCGACAATCGCGAGCGGCTGGCGCGGCCCGATCTGTCGGCCGTCGTTCGCATCCGCATTTTGACCACAGTCGACTTTCCGCCCTTCAATTTCGCCGACCAGACCGGTCGGCTGTCCGGCTTCAACGTCGATCTTGCCCGCGAAATCTGCGCCGAGCTGAAACTGGAGGCGAAATGCCAGATCCAGGCGCTGCCTTTCGAGGACCTCGAAAATACCCTTGAGGCCAATGGCGGCGAGGCGGTCATGGCCGGCATTGCCGTGACACCGGAACTGCGCCAGCGTTTTCTGTTTTCGCGCCCCTATATCGGCATTCCGGCCCGTTTTGCCAGAAGGCGGGCAATGGTCATGCCGGGCGATACTGCCGCCGCTCTGACCACCCAGCGTGTCGGCGTGGTGAAGGACAGCGCCCATGAAGCGATGCTGAAAGCCTTCTTTCCGGTCGTCACGGCGGTTCCCTTTGCGACCGAGCAGGAGATGACGGCAGCCTTGAAGGACGGGGCCGTCGATCTCGCTTTTTCCGACGGCTTGCGGCTACCATTCTGGGTGTCGAGCGAGGCTTCGGCGAAATGCTGCGCCCTGTTCGACGGACCTTATGTGTCGGAGCGGTTTCTCGGGGAGGGCCTGTCGGTCATGGTCCGCAAAACCGATCCGCTTCTCGTCTCAGCCTTCGATCAGGCATTGGCGGAGCTGTCGCGCAATGGCCGGCTGCAGGATCTCTACCTGCGTTATTTCCCCAACGGCCTCTATTGAGGTCTGGGAATTTGTTCCTCATCCCGTTGGGGAGCCAGTCTCCGTCCAGGCGAAACCGCAACCTGATCCGCTCCAAGCCTGTCCGCCGTCCCGCAAAAGCGGTCTGCCGCGTGCCTCACTGGCTTGCCCAGATAATGCGCGCCATCCACTCCACGTCGGAAAGCTCGAACACCCGGTTGGGATGATCGGGATTGAGCGACATCACTTCCACGCTACGTGGGCTCTGGCGGGCGAGAACCTTGGCCATCACCTCGCCCTCGCGGGTTTTCAACACCACCCGGTCGCCGCGTCTCACCTGTGCACCGGGCTCGACGATCAGCACGTCGCCATCGCGATAAAGCGGCATCATCGATTCGCCCTGCACTTCGAGCGCGTAGACGCCGGCCTTGCGGGACGGGTCCACCGGAAATTCCACCACATCCCAGCCCTGGCCGGCCGGAAATCCGCCATCGTCGAAAAAGCCGCCGGCCCCCGCCTGGGCGAAGCCGAGCAGCGGGATCGTGCCGGCCTGCGGCGGAAAGCTGCCGTCGGGGATCTGGTTGCGGCCGCTTGCCGGCAGGTAGCTCATGAACTGGTCGATCGTCGCGCCCGTGGCGTCGAGCACCTTGGAGATCGATTCCGTCGATGGCCATCTCAGCCGTCCATCGGGGCCGAGCCGCTTGGACCGGTTGAACGATGTCGGGTCGAGACCCGCTCTTCTCGCAAGGCCGGAAGGCGTCAGCTGATGACCCTCGGCCAGCCTGTCGATCGCGCTCCATATGGCATCATGTGACAGCATCGTGGCTCATGCCCCGGTCTTTGCCCGGCACCTTGCCCTGGCCCTCCTGCGCTGCCGGTCAATCGGCATGGATCGCAATCGATCGGAGCAGCATGGTGCCAAGGCGTCGGCCAAACGTGAAGCAGCCGGCATCTGCCAGCCTGCATTGGTGCCGGAAACGATCGTCTCCGGCAATCGGGATTTTAGCCGAGCAGCCTCCCGGCGTAAAGGGATGAGAGGAATAAAATCCTTTTATCGGTCTTACGCCACCATCGCCATATTGATCTTGCCGAGCTTGATCACCGCCTGGGTGCGGCTGTCGACATTAAGCTTCAACAGGATGGCCGAAACATGCGCCTTGATCGTTGCCTCCGAAACGCCGAGCTCATAAGCGATCTGCTTGTTGAGCAACCCCTCCGCGAGCATCGTCAGGACCCGGTTCTGCTGCGGCGTCAGCGTTTTCAGCCGGTCGAAGATCTCGTTCACCGCCGGGTCGTCGTCGGCAGGACCGGCATCGCCGCCGGGCATGAATATGCCGCCTTCGAGCACCGTGCGGATACCGTTGCGGATATCGTCGAGGCCCGAGGATTTCGGAATGAAACCCGAAGCGCCGAGCTCGATCGATCGGCGCACGGTGGCACAGTCGTCGGTGGCAGAGACGATGACGATCGGTAAGGTCGAAAGCTGTGCTCTCAGCGTCATCAGCCCGGAAAAGCCGCTGACGCCCGGCATCGCGAGGTCGAGCAGCAAAAGGTCGGCGTCGGGATTATCCTCGCCCGCCTTGAGTGCGGCGGAAAACTCGCCGCATTCGATGATCACGACATCCTCCGCCATGGCCTGCAGGGCCTGGACGAGCGCGCCGCGAAACAAGGGATGGTCGTCTGCGATGATGATTGTGAATGTCTGCATTCCCACGCCTCCTCCCAAAGGCATAGTTGTGCTGGGATGGATATCCCGGGGCCCTCCTCAAGGCCTTGCCTAAATTTGTAACCTTCTTGACGTTTCGAAACAAGGGCGCCGTTCAGGCGCGGCCTGTGGACTTTTGCGTCATCACAGCCTCGTCTGCCGCAATGTGTCGCGGTTTTGCGACAATGGCGATCCGGGCAGACGGCACGAGTCTCTTTCAGGTCCGATCCGGTTGCGGCTCCTCAGGCTTCCCGTCCGTGAATTCGCGTACGATCCCCATGAAGGCTCGCATGAACCGCTCCATGATCGAAAGCGACCGGTCGACCTCGGCGTCGCCCGGCAGCTGGTCGGGAGGCGTCTGACTGAGGCGCTCCTCCAGCGCGGTCACCCGCTTTTCCAGAAGGTCGAGTTCCTTCTCGTAGGCGGCCCGTTCGTCCGGAGCCATCCGGCAGGTCAGTTCGCCGTTCTGGTCATGACATGTCGTCAGGGCGCCGGTCTCGGTGTCCAGTCGTATGATCCCCTGGTCCGTCCGCTCCAGTTGAAACCGCTGCTGCGCCTCCACCCCACCGGCGGCGAGCAATGCTGCCGGAACGAGGCCGGCCACGATGATTGCCAATCTGCGCATATTTGTCTCCTCCGATAGTGATGGACATTTGGCTTCCTTTGCGGCAAACGGTCGGCACCCGCCGCCTGTCGGGGTTAACGGCTTGCGGCGCCCAAAGTTCTCGAAGGCCTGATGATCACGAGGCCAGTCTCGCTCTGGAGATGTGTGATGACGGATACCGTTTACAAAATCGTGCCGGACAGCATTTGGCGTGACGCCAAGACCAAGGGTGTCTTCGATGGCGCCGAGATCGACCACCGTGACGGCTACATCCATTTTTCGACGGGTATCCAGGCGCGGGAAACGGCCCGGCTGCATTTTTCCGGCCTGACCGGGTTGATCCTGGTGGCCGTCAATGCACTCGCCCTCGGGGAGGCGTTGAGATTCGAGCCGTCCCGCGGCGGCGATCTCTTTCCTCACCTTTATGGCACCTTGCCGCTGACGGCCGTCCTTTGGGAAATGCCGCTTCTGATCGGCGTTGATGGCCAGCATGCCTTTCCGGAGAAAATGCCATGATCGGCCGCCTTGCGGGAATTGCCTCCCGCAGTCTTTTCGTCTTTGATCCCGAAACCGCCCATGGCCTGTCGATCGCCGCGCTGAAGACCGGCATCACACCGGTATGCGCCCCGAAGCCGGACCCGCGCCAGGCGCAGACGATAGCCGGCATCCGCTTCGACAATCCGATCGGCCTTGCCGCTGGGTATGACAAGAATGCCGAAGTGCCGGAGACGCTGCTGAAACTCGGTTTCGGCCATGTCGAAATCGGCACTGTCACACCGAAGCCGCAGCCCGGAAATCCGAAGCCGCGGCTGTTTCGGCTGGTCGAGGACAGGGCCGTCATCAACCGCTTCGGTTTCAACAGCGAGGGGCATGAAGCCGCCTTCGCGCGCCTGTCGAAGATCGGCCGCGGGGGCGCCACCGGCGGAATTATCGGCGTCAATATCGGTGCCAACAAGGACAGCGAAGACCGGATCGCCGATTACGTCGCCGGCATTCGCCGCTTCGCCTCGGTCGCCTCCTATTTCACCGCCAATATTTCCTCTCCCAACACGCCCGGCCTGCGCGACCTGCAGGCGCGCGAAAGCCTGAATGCACTTCTGTCGGCAACGCTTTCCGCGCGCAATGAAGAGGCGCAGAAGTCGGGCCGAAAAGTGCCTGTCTTTCTCAAGATCGCGCCGGATCTCACCGAGGAAGGTTTGGACGATATCGCCGCCGAAGTGCTGGCGCATGAGCTTGACGGCCTGATCGTTTCCAACACCACCCTGTCGCGCGAGGGCCTGAAGGATCAAGTCCAGGCGAAGGAGGCGGGCGGCATGTCCGGCGCGCCGCTTTTTGCCCGCTCGACGGCGGTTCTTGCACGCATGCGCAAGCGCGTCGGTCCCGACCTGCCGATCATCGGCGTCGGCGGTGTCGGCAGTGCCGAGGATGCACTGGAAAAGATCCGCGCCGGTGCCGATCTCGTCCAGGTCTATTCCTGCATGGTTTATGAAGGCCCGGGCCTGCCGGGCGCCATCACCCGCGGGCTGTCGAAGCTTCTCGACCGCGAAGGCGTGAAATCGATCCGCGATCTGCGCGATAGCCGCGTCGATCACTGGGCCTCTCTGACAATCTAGCTAAAAGCTCTGGCGAATCTTCGATGGCAGCATGGCGAGCAGCAACAGGCCGCGCATGCCCAGAAAAAGGTTGAGCGACAGCCACAGGCCGTGATTGGCAAAAGCCGGCACGAACACGGCAAGGCTGATGCAGAAGCCGGCAAGCGAAACCAGCATCATGTTGCGCATCGCCCGTGACCATGTCGCCCCGATGAACACGCCGTCTAGCTGGAAGGCGAGCGCCCCGGTAATGCCGGTCAGCGCTGCCCAGCCGAGATGCGCCTGCGCCTCGGCGCGCACCGGCTCCGATGTCGTCAACAGCGCGATGATATCCGCGCCGAAGATCACGAAGAACAACGCGAGCAGTCCCGCCATGGCAAAAGACCACAGGGCCGTCAGTTTCAGTGCCTCGTCGAAGGCCGGGCGGTAGCGCGCACCGATGGCGCGCCCGGCCAGTTGCTCGGCCGCGCCCGCCAGTCCGTCGAGAAAAAACGAGCACAGCATGAAGACGTTCATCAACACCGCATTGGCCGCAAGCGTCACGGCGCCGAAGCTGGCGCCTATCCGGGTGATGATCGCATAGGCGCTGTTGAGCACCAGCGTGCGGATCAGGATGTCGGCATTGAGCTGGAACAACGCTTTCAGCCGGTCTCGGTCGAGAATTTCGGCAAGGCTTGGTCTGTTGCCCGGTATCGCCCGAAGCTGCGCAAAAACGATTGCCAGCCCGACCAGGGCGCCGATCGTCTCGGCACAGGCCGTGCCCCATGCAACCCCGTCCACGCCCCAGCCGAAATGCAGCCCGAGCAGGATAGACAGGACGATATTGCTGCCGTTGATGACGATCTGCAGCACAAGCCCGGTCATGCCCTGGCCGCGTCCCAGCACATAACCGAGAATGGCGAAATTGATGAATGTCGCCGGGCTGCTCAACACCCGAATGCCGAAATAATGTCGCGTCACGTCGCCGACGGCTGCATCATCCGTCATCAGTCCGGGCGCATGGGCAATGATCAGCGGTGTCGCAAGAAGCATCATCAGGCCGAGCCCGATCGCGCTGATGAAGGCGCGCCAGAATACGGCCTGCTCCTCTCGGCCATCGCCCCGGCCATAGGCCTGCGCCGTAAGCCCGGTGGTCGAGGTACGAAAGAAGCTCAGACTGCCGAAGATGAGGTCGAAAAGGATGGCGCCGATGGCAAGCCCCGCAAGTGCTGCCGGATCACCGAGCCTGCCGACGACGCCGGTTGCGGTAAGCCCGAGCAGCGGTGTTGTGAGGTAACCGAGCGTCATGGGCAGTGCGATCGACAGCACGGCCTTGTGGGTCACCGTGAACGGGCGCATTGCCGGATCGCCGCCGGTGCCGCCATGCTCGCCTGACTGTTGGCCCATCGTCCCCGACATGTGAAAAGCCCCCGCCTCAGTCTTTCGGCGTCAGCCGGACAGAACCATCGACCAGTAGGAACGCCCGTCCGCAGCTGTCGCCATGGCAACGCCGAGGCCACGATAGTGTCCGAGCATGTTTTCCAGATGCTTGGGGGAATCGATCCAGGCCTGAACCGCGGCTTCCACCGAATGCTGGCCGCTGGCGATGTTTTCCGCCGCCGGAAGCTTGACGTCGCTGCGCTTCATGCGGGCGCCGAAATCGTCGCCGATCCCGATCAGGTGTTTCATCTCCTCGGCCTTGGCCATCCGGATCGCCTGAATGGCCGCTGCCGTGCGGGCCGGTGCATCCAGCGTCAGCGCGGAAAGCCCCTTGCTGGCCCTGAGCTTGTTGACCATCGGCAACGCTGCCACGGTATCGTCTTTCGAACCCGGCGTCGGCGCAAGCGCCGTCGTGGTGGAACAGCCGGCCAGCATCAGGCCTGTTCCGGCCAGTGTCAGGCCGGAGAGAGCGAGAAAACCTCGCCGTGAAGAAACAGCATTTCCAGTCATGTCAGCGGCGATAGCTCATCAGGCGAAGGACGACGAAGATTGGAATAACGATGATCGCGCCAAGCAGCAGATAGTCGCCGACGCGTCCGAGCGCGCGGAAACCGTTATACCAGAGGTCGAGGAAGTAGTATCGGATACTGTCGACGATATTGTCGGGCGTGAAGCCGAAGAAGGCGAGCACGAAACCGACGATGAGACACACGACGATCAGCTTGATGATCGTGCGACCGATGGAATCGCCGAGGAACCTGTTCATGCCGTCCGCCATTCTCGATCGTCTCCGTTGCGTCCAGATGCCATAGCCGCAGCAGCAGCGGCGTTCAACCTTCAGATAGTCACTCTGGCTCGCTCCTCAAATAGAACTTGAGTTTTTTTGTGGCTTCGGCAATGACCGGCGACACTTCAGGACAATAAAAGATGAGCCAGTTCTCTTCCGGTGACGTGATCGCCGACCGTCGCGCCGATTATGCCCGCATGCTGGCGGAAGGGCGGGACTTCGTTGCCGCTGCCGAACTGATGGAGCAGGCACTTGAACTGACGCCCGGCTGGGCCGCGGGCTGGTTCCGCCTTGGCGAATATCGCGAGAAGGCCGAGCTTGGAAGTGCGGAACACGCCTATCGTCAGGCCCTGCAGCTTGAACCGGACGATGTCTTCGGTTCGACCCTGAAACTCGCGGTCATCGGTGCCGAAAATACGCCCGACCAGCCGCCGAGCCGTTATGTCGAAAGCCTGTTTGACCAATACGCCGACCGCTTTGAAACGTCGCTCGTCGAAAAGCTTCATTATTCCATTCCCGGCAAGCTGGCAGCGCTCGTTGCTCCGCACGGGCCGTTTGCGCTGACGATTGATCTCGGTTGCGGCACCGGATTGCTCGGCGCCGAACTTCGCGGGCTCAGCCTGCGGCTGGAAGGTTTCGACATCTCCCAGAACATGCTGGCCAAGGCCGAGGAAAAGGGCCTCTACGACCATCTCGGCCAGACCGACTTGAACCTTGCGGCAGATGAGAGTGGTCTTTTCGGCCCGAACCTGCCTGCGCACCGTGCCGATCTCGTGTCGTCCGCCGACGTGATGATGTATCTCGGCTCCCTGGAAAACGTCTTCCTGCTGGCGAGCGGCCTGCTTGCCCAAGACGGGCTGTTTGCCTTTTCGGTAGAGGATGCGCTCGACGAGGAAAACCAGGTACACGGCTTGGTGCTGCGTGACAGCCTGCGTTATGCCCATACCGAAGCCTATCTTCGCCTGGCTCTTGCCCGCCACCGGTTCGAATTGCTGAACCTGGAGCGCACCACCATTCGCATGGATGCCGAAAAGCCGGTCGAAGGCATTATGATTGTGTCGCGCAAAACAGCCTGAATGGGCGTTTTCTTGCGATTTTGCGTCCCCCCATCACGCCGTGTTGATGGCGCTTGAAGAAGCCGCTATCGCGATGCACAATCGCCGCAAAAAAAGGGGACGAATTTGGCTGACGAACAGGGCGCACAGAAGCGCCGCTTGGGCTTCTACAGCATGGATCCGGCGCGTCATACGCCGCTTGAGGATGCGCAGGGCATTTTCATCAGTGCCATGGTCGCAGCCCTTGGTCTCTATATGCTCAACCAGGTCGGACTTTTGACCAGCGGCATCGCGGGCGTTGCCTTTCTTCTGCATTATGCTTTCGGCTGGTCCTTCGGCCTGCTTTTCTTCATCGTCAACCTGCCGTTCTATTACCTGTCGATCCGCAGGCTCGGCATCGGGTTTTCCTTCAAGACCTTCGTCGCCATCGGGCTGGTATCGATCATTGCGGAACTGGAACACCGGTTCATCACTTTCAGCCATCTCGACCCGTTCTGGACGGCCCTTCTCGGCGGCATTCTGCTCGGCTTCGGTCTGCTCGGGCTTTACCGTCACCGCTCTTCGCTCGGCGGCATCGGCATTCTGGCAATCTACATTCAGGACCGGTTCAAGATCCCGGCCGGCCTTGTCCAGCTCGCCTTCGATCTCTGCGTCATGGCTGCCGCCTTTTTCGTCGTCAGCCCGGTGACGGTCATGTGGTCGCTTCTGAGCGCCGTGGTCCTCAACCTGCTTCTCACCATCAACCACCGGTCCGACCGGTATATCGCGGTGCGCTGATGACACGTGTTTCCGAGAAGAAAAGCCCGATCGGCTTCTGGGCCTCCTCGACGGAAAGACATTCGATCATCGAGGATATCCAGGGCGTCATTGCCGGCTCCATGCTCGCAGCCCTCGGTGTCATCATGCTGCAGGCGGCCCATCTCTTGATCGGCGGCACCGCCGGCCTCGGTTTTCTGCTGCGTTATTCGACCGGCGTCAGCTTCGGCCTGGCCTTCTTCACCATGAACCTGCCATTCTATTGGCTCGCCTATAAACGTCTCGGCGCTGTTTTCACGGTCAAGACCTTTGCCGCCGTGGCGCTCACCTCGGTGCTGACTGGTGTCCTGCCGCAGCTCATCACCTTCGGCAGCCTCGAGCCGATCACCGCCGCGCTTTTCGGCGGCCTGCTGATCGGTTGCGGCATGCTTGTCCTGTTCCGCCACCGCGCCTCGCTCGGCGGTTTCGGCATCCTGGCGCTTTATCTGCAGGACAGGTTCGGCTGGCGTGCGGGCTTCGTCCAGTTGGGACTGGACTGCGTCGTGCTCGTCCTGTCCTTCTTTGTCGCCGGCCCCTTCGTCATCGCCTGTTCGGTCGCTGCCGCATTGACGCTTAACCTGACGCTCGCCATCAACCACCGCACCGACCGCTACATCGTCCGGTAGCCGATCTTCTTTTCCGCGGTCTAAGGCTTATCTTTGGTAGCGTGGATCTCGTCGACACCAAAATTTCCGGCCATGACGCCGTGACACTGCCCCGGCCGTTCCTGAAATGGTTCGCGAACAAGGGCTGGCAGCCGCGCGCCCATCAGCTGGAACTTCTGGCCCGCGCGCAAGCCGGCGAGAACATGCTCCTGATCGCCCCGACCGGTGCCGGTAAGACGCTGGCCGGTTTCCTGCCCTCGCTCACCGATCTCGTTACACGCGGAAAAATTCCGCCGGGTTCCGCCTTCACCGGCATCCACACGCTCTACATCTCGCCGCTCAAGGCGCTTACCGTCGATATCGAGCGCAACCTGATGAAGCCGGTCAACGAGATGGGGCTTGCCGTCACGGTCGAAAACCGCACCGGCGACACGCCGCAGGCCAAGCGCCAGCGCCAGAAGCTCAACCCGCCCGATATCCTGCTGACCACGCCCGAACAGCTGGCGCTGCTTCTGGCCAACAAGGAGGCGGAGCGGTTTTTCAGGGACCTGAAATATGTCGTCCTCGACGAACTGCATTCATTGGTCACCTCCAAGCGCGGCCATCTCCTGTCGCTCGGCCTTGCCCGCCTGCGCAGACATGCACCGGACATGCAGACGATCGGCCTCTCGGCAACCGTCGCCGATCCGATGGATCTGCAGCGCTGGCTGGTTCCGCAAGGCGAAAATCCGGCTCCTCCCGCCGGGCTCGTCCATGTCACCGGCGGGGCCGCCCCCGACATCACCATTCTTTCCACCGAGACCCGCATTCCCTGGTCCGGCCACGTCTCCACCTATGCCATCCCCGAGGTCTACGAGGAGATCCGCCGCCACAAGACAACGTTGATCTTCGTCAATACCCGCTTCCAGGCCGAGCTCCTGTTCCAGACGCTCTGGACCATCAACGAGGACAATCTGCCCATCGCGCTGCATCACGGTTCTCTCGATGCCAGCCAGCGCCGCAAGGTGGAGGCAGCGATGGCCGACAACAAGCTGCGCGCTGTCGTCGCCACCTCGACGCTCGACATGGGCATCGACTGGGGCGATATCGATCTCGTCGTCCATGTCGGCGCGCCAAAGGGCGCTTCGCGCCTTGCCCAGCGCATCGGTCGCGCCAATCACCGCATGGACGAACCGTCCAAGGCGATCCTCGTGCCGGCCAACCGTTTCGAGGTGATGGAATGCCAGGCTGCCCTCGACGCCAACTATCTCGGCGCCCAGGACACGCCGCCGGTCGGCGAGGGCGCGCTCGATGTGCTGGCCCAGCATGTTCTCGGCATGGCCTGCGCCGAGCCTTTCGATCCGCTCGAACTTTATGAAGAGATCACCTCGGCCTCGCCCTATCGCGACCTCTCCTGGGAAATGTTCGAGCGCATCGTCGATTTTGTTGCGACCGGCGGTTATGCGCTGCGCAGCTATGAACGTTACGCAAAGATCCGCAGGATGGACGATGGTCGCTGGCGCGTCTCCAATCCGCAGATCGCCCAGCAATACCGCATGAACCTCGGCACCATCGTCGAGGCTGCCGAGCTCAATGTCCGGCTCGTCAAGCGCAATGCCAAAGGCACCCTTGGCAGGGGAAGCATGACCTTGGGCAAGGTCGAGGAATATTTTCTCGAACAGCTGGTACAGGGCGACACCTTCTTGTTCGCCGGCAAGGTTCTGCGTTTCGAAGGCATCCGCGAAAACACCTGCCTGGTCTCCAATGCCTTTTCGCTCGACCCGAAAATCCCGGCTTATGCCGGCGGAAAGTTTCCGCTCACCACCTATCTGGCCGACCAGGTGCGTGCCATGCTGGCCGATCCCGACCGTCGCACCGGCCTGCCGGATCAGGTCCGCGACTGGCTGTCGATGCAGCGCGAGCGCTCCATGCTGCCGAAACAGGATGAGCTGCTGATCGAGACCTTTCCACGCGGCAAACGCTTTTTCATGATCGCCTATTGTTTCGAAGGCCGCCTGGCGCATCAGACGCTCGGCATGCTTCTCACCCGACGGCTGGAGCGCCTAGGCGCCCGCCCGCTTGGTTTCGTCGCGACAGACTATTCGTTGGCGATCTGGGGTCTGAACGACATGGGCGCCATGATCGACGAAGGCACCTTGAGCCTCTCCGACCTGTTCGACGAGGACATGCTGGGCGATGATCTCGAAGCTTGGCTTGACGAAAGCTACATGCTCAAGCGCACCTTCCGCAATTGTGCCGTGATTTCCGGTTTGATCGAGCGGCGCCATCCGGGCAAGGAAAAGACCGGCCGGCAGGTGACGGTCTCGACCGACCTGATCTACGACGTGCTGCGTACCCACGAACCGGATCACGTGCTTCTGGAGGCGACACGGCGTGATGCAGCCTCGGGACTTTTGGATATCGGCCGGTTGGGCGATATGCTGTCTCGAATCAAGGGGCACATCACCCATCGTGACCTCGATCGTGTATCGCCGCTCGCGGTGCCGATCATGCTGGAGATCGGCAAGGAAAACATTCCGGGCGAAGCGCATGAGGCGGTGCTGCAGGAAGCGGCGGACGAGTTGATTGCGGAGGCCGGATTGTAGTGTCGGGTTCTTACCCGAATGGAACAGGAAGACGATACCACCGTGATGCACCGCCTCGGGCTTGCCGCCCGCACCATGATCGCAGGCCAGCCCGCCGGCACCGAGGACATCCTCGTCCACGGTGTTGCAGCCGTCTGCGATCCGCTGGGTGGCCTCTACCTGCCCGATACCGCAACCCTCGTCGTCTCCGATCTGCATCTTGAAAAGGGGGCCGCCTTCGCTCGCCGCGGCATGCTGCTGCCGCCCTATGATACGATCGCGACCCTCAACATTTTGGCTGCCGTCATTGCCCGCTACGATCCGAAAATCGTCATATCGCTGGGCGATAATTTCCACGACCGCCGCGGCTCCGAACACCTGCCCGTCGATCTCAGGAAGACGATCTCCGATATGGCGCGCGGCCGCGACTGGATCTGGATCAACGGCAACCACGATCCCGACGGCACCACCGGTCTGCCGGGCCTGTCGAGCGACGAACTCGTCCATGGCGGCCTTACCTTCCGCCACGAACCGAGCCTGATATCGTCAAAGGGAGAGATTGCCGGCCATCTTCATCCTGCGGCCACCGTCCGCCGCCGCGAAAAGTCGGTTCGCCGCCCGTGTTTCGCCAGCGATGGCCATCGTTTGCTCATGCCCGCCTTCGGCGTCCTGACCGGCGGCCTCGATCTGCGCCATCGGGCGCTGCAGGGCCTGTTCGCCCGCGAAACGCTGGTCGCCCATCTCCTCGGCCGCGATCGCATCTATTCCGTGCGCTATGGGAGTCTGATGGGCTGACATGCGTCGGGCAACCAAGATCGTCATCGCCGTAGTCCCGGCCTTGGTACTCCTCATCGCCATTGGCTGTCGGTCCGACGTGTTGGTGCTGCGCATCACCCGCGACAATTTCGCGGGCGGTCAACTGAGCGCGTGGGATCATGTCGTGCAGCTACCCGCCGGCAGCGGCACGACATGGTCTATTTTCCGCGCCGGATACGGTGAATCCGAGTTCCGCCTTGATTGCGGTGACGGCAGAGCAGCCAGAGACGGTTATCTGGAGGGAGGCCCGATTCAATATGTGGACCTCACCATTGCAGACTGCCGGTTCGACGAAGTCGGAATTCCCCGGATGATCATCGGGGCTCCGATCGATCTTCTCAGCTATGTCCCCGATCACCGATAAACCAGCACCGGCAGTTTCGATCCGGCCAGCACCTTCATCGTCACGCTGCCGAGCATGAAGGCCTTGAAGCCCGAGCGTCCATGCGATGCCATGACGATCGCGTCGCAGCCCTGAGCCTCCGCCGTCTTGACGATGCAGCCAGCTGCGTCGACGCTTTGTTTCTTGACGATCTCGCAGGTAAGGTTGCGATGTTGCGCGGCCGTCTTGGCATCGGCCAAGATGCCGTCTGCCTGTTCGTTTGCCCGCTGCTCGTATTCGGCATAGGCGATGTCCATGCCGACCGGGTAGACGGTAAACACCTGCAGCGGTTCGATCACCGCCAGAACCGTCACCTGCGAATTGCTTTCACGGGCAAAGTCGAATGCCTTTTCAAGCGCCTGTGTGGAAAGCGGCGAACCGTCGGTCGGGATGAGAATATGTTTGAACATTTTTTGACCTCCTTGGGTGACCTCCCTGGTCAAGGTCATCTTCGCACCGGCACGGTGCCGCACATTGACCTGTCTCAAACCGGTTCCCCGACCCGTCGATTGACCGCCTCGTTCCGGAGGCGACCGGTCAGCGTGCCAGTCTGGCAAATCCCTTGGCGAGGATCGGCCCGGTCGGACGCCCGCTCGGCGAGCCTCCCGCCTGTTCGAGCGTGATCTCGTAAAGCTGCGCATCCTGAGGCCGCGGCAGCGTCCACCCGCTCAGTCTGGCCGAATGCCTGTCATCCAGAAGGCCGAGCGACATCGGTCCCATCTCACGCGATGGCAGGGTCCAGACCTGCATCGTCTTGTCGGCGGGAACGGTGAAGTCGGTAAGCAGCTTGATACTGGCCGTATCGTTGCCGAAATCCTCGACCACCGCCTGCACCTCTCCCCTCTCGTTCAAGAGCACGGCCACGACCAATGGCTCGACGGTGCGGCCGACACTCCACACCAGCCCGACGGCCAGCATCAGCGAGGCGGCAATCGCCGAGATTGCCGTCGCCCGCCAGCCGCCGCGCCGATTGTCGTTTAGAGCGACCGGAAATCTCGGAGAAACGTCAGCGATCGATGGAACATCCGGCTCGTTGTTCGGTAGCCGTGTCTCGATCTTCTCCCATAACGCCGGTGATATGGATGCCGGTTCGATACCGGTATCCAGCGGCAGAAACCGCTCGCGGGCTTCCGCCACTGCTTCGGCCAGAAGGGCATTATTCTGGCTCTCTTCTTCCACCTGCGCCATATCGGCGTCGTCGAGAAGTCCAAGCACGTATTCGTCGGCGATAGCGGCAAGGTTTTCGGGAGTAAGCTTCATGCCATGCACTCCCGCAGCGTCAGTAACCCGCGCCGGATCCAGGATTTCGCGGTGCCGAGCGGCAGACTCAGGCGGCCGGCGATTTCGCCATGCGTATAACCGCCGACATAGGCCATCAGGATGCCGCGCCGTTTGATCTCATCAAGCCGGCCGAGGCATTCCTTCAGCCGGCTGTTGCGGTCCAGGCGGTTCCAGGCCGCCATGATCTGCGCCAGCTGTTCATCGTCCTGCAGCACCTCCAGCCGGTCTGCGCCGACCAGATCTTCGCGTTTTCCGTCACGCACCATGTTGAGCGCACGATTGCGCACGATCGCGTAAATCCAGCCGCGCGCCGATCCGCGCTCGGGGCTGTATTGATGCGCATGGGTCCAGATGCGGATGAAGGCCTCCTGCACCACGTCTTCGGCGAGCTCGCGGCGCTTGACGATCCGCTGTGCAACGGCGACCAGCCGGCCGGCCTCGTGGTCGAAGATGCGACGCAATCCGCCGCGATCGCCTTTCGCGCAGGCAAAAAGCGCTGCTGCGAGATCCGTCGATTGGTCTGTCGCCAAGGCCCGGTCGTCCTCTCTCCCCAGGTATTCGCGCATTCGCGAATATTCCATCTCTGCTGTTGCCACGGCGGACATGCGCTCGTCCAGTCCTTGAAGTTTCCCGCAGCCGCTACAGGGCCGCATATGGAAGACACGGCGAATGAGGAAATGGATGCAGGCGAATAAATATTTTCAAGCGCTGCATCCAGACGCATCGCCCCGTGTGTCTTCCCTTCCGAGAGTGGTTCACAGGCTGAGTGCCGGATCGCTCTCCACGATTTTGGAAACACAACGGGAGAAAGCCATGAACATCGCTCGCACCATCCTCGCCGCTTCCACCATCCTCGCCGCATCGGCCGCTGCCGTCTCCGCTGCTCCGGTTCTCGGTCTGACGGGAGACAAGACGCTCGTCATGTTCGACACTGAAAAGCCTGCCGTCACCAAGACCATGGATGTCACCGGCGTGACCAAGCTTGTTGGTATCGACTATCGCCCCGGCACGAAAACCGTCATCGGTGTCACGCCGGAACACACGATCGTCTCCATCAATCTTGAGACCGGCGCCGCCACCGAAGTCGCCAAGATGGACAAGATGCTGACCCTGACGCAGGCGCCGGTCGTGGTCGATTTCAATCCGATGGCTGATCGTCTGCGCTTCATGACCGGCACCACCAACCACCGCGTCCATCCGGATACTGGTGCTGTCACCGTCGATGGCGTCCTCGCTTATGAGGATGGCGATATGCACAAGGGTGAGACCCCGAACATTGTCGCGGCCGGCTATACCAATTCGGTCGGCAAGCCTGAAAAGACCGCGATGTACAATATCGATGCCACCATCGGCGCGCTGGTTCAGCAGACCAAGCCGAATGACGGCACGCTGAAGGCGATCGGCAAGCTCGGCATCAAGGCCATGCCGGCGACCTATGCCTTCGATATCCAAGGCATGGAAGGTGGCAAGAACACCGCCTATCTCGCGGCAAACAAGATGCTCTACACGGTCAACCTTGAAACCGGCGCGGCAACCGAAGTCGGAGCCATTACCGGCGTTGAAAACGAGGTGCGTGACATCGCCGTTCTTCCGGCAATGTGACGCAAGGGACGAGGGGCGCAGAAATTTCCGTGCCCCTCGTTCAACCAGCCGGGATCAGAGTTCGCCGGAAATCTCGCGCCGCCGTCGGTCGAGTTCTTCGGTGTAGCGCCGTAGCGTATGGCTTTCGGAAAGCTGGCCCACCACCCTGCGCTCGATCTGGTTGTTGACCACCGCCAGCGCTTCGGACTCCGTCCTGTCGAACATCGCGGCAGCCTGCTTGGCATTCATGCTCCGCAAAAGCACGTCGTTCCTGTAGCGCAGGAAAGATGAGAGTTCCGGCGCCTCCTCTCCGTCATCTCGTGGTGCCGCATAGATTTCCGGCGTCAGGATCATGCCGACATATTTGTCGTTCTCATCGATCACGATCACCCGCTGCGTCGAGCCGAGCGGAAACTCCTTGCGGAATTCGTCCATCGTCATGCCCGCTTTCGCCGTCTTCACGTCGGCACGCATCAATTTGTCGACCGTCAGGTTGCGGATCCAGCCGATATCGTGGGCACTTCTGATGCTTTCACCACGAAGGTGAAAACGCCATGTCGCGAACGAATAGCCGAATGTGGTGCGCACCACGACCGATGAGGTGATGACGGCGGCAAGCGCCAGCGCCGTGATCGGAAAGTCGCCGGTCACCTCCAGCGCCAGGAACGTCATCGTCAGCGGCCCGCCGATCACCGCCACCGACAATGCGCTCATGCCGACGATTGCGTAGGTGACCGGCGCAAGCGTCGCATTGGCAAACAGGAAGGGCGTTGAATAGGCAAACAGCTTGCCGATCAGCGCGCCGAGGAACAGCGAGGCAAAAAACAGCCCGCCGCGGAAGCCGGCACCGATGCTGATCGCCGAGGCGACGGATTTCAACAGCAGCAGGGCGACGACGGCGCCGATCGCCATATGCTGGTTGAGGCTCTCGTGCAGCGCTCCGTGACCGGCTGATAGCACCCGTGTGTCGATGAGTGCCAGAAGGCCGACCACCACCCCGCCGATCGCCGGCCGGAAGATCGGCGAGATCGAACTCTTGCGTGCCAGTTCCTCCACATAGCTCACGCCGTTCATCAAAAGAATGCCGCCGCCGGCGCAGATCATGCCCAGCACGACGGCCGGCAGATAGTCGGCCGGCACCACGGTGCCGATGCTGTCGATATCGATCAGGAAGGCATCGCCAACGAACAGCCGTGTCACGAAGGTCGCCGCCAGTGCCGAGACGACAACCGGCGCAAGGCTCATGATCGTGTAGGTACCGATGATCAGCTCGAACGCGTAAAACGCGCCCGTCAGCGGTGCGTGAAAGGCGGACGCGATGGCGGCCGCTGCGCCGCAGCCGACCAGGATCCTGACATCGCCACGTCGCAACTGCAGAAGCAGACCGATCTTGGAGGCGATCCCCGAGGAAAGCTGGGTGTAACCGGCCTCAAGCCCGATCGACGCACCGAAGCCGTTGGAGATCAGGTTCTGCACCGCAACCACGATACTATCGGTCAGTGACAGCCGCCCGCCGTGAAGCGCATTGGCCTCGATCGGGTCGACCATCGGTTTCTTGCGCCACTTGCGCAGAATGAGCAAAAGCCCACCCATCACCACGCCACCGGCCGCCGGCGCCCACAGGACCACCATCGGACGCAGGTTGGCGGCGGCGCTGAGCCTTTCACCCGCACCGATATCGAAGATCAGCACCTGCAGTTCATGGGCGATGAAGCTCATTGCCGCGACGGCCAGGCCGGCGAGCAGGCCGACGATTGCCGCAACCAGGATCAGGCCGAATTCGCTGCGCCTGATCAGCACACGCAACTGTGCCGGTTTCAACAGGTGGCGGAAATCGGGCAGTCGGTCGACGATATGTTTCAGCATGATGGCAATGTGGTCTGGTACGGGACGGGCGACGATAGGCCCTAATTAGAGCAGCAAAGGGTGAAGCAAAGCGGTCAGTCCTTGCGGAAGGCGATACTCGCGGCCCAGCCGGTCAGAAGCGCGATCAGCACGCTGAACAGACCATAGAGCAGTGGCTGGTTATGTGCCGCGTCGGTGATTGCCTGTTCGAGGCCTGTCTTGGTCACCCTGAGCGGAATTTCTCGCTGGGTAAGCAGCGATCCACCCTTGAACAGATATGCATGCACGATATGGACGCCGTCGGGCACGTTGGCCGGCAGTCTGAGCGACGCGCGGAACAGACTGGAGGAAACGAAGCGTACACCGCTCGCCTCCTTCTGATAGAGCCCGCCTGAAAGCTTGAGCCGGCGATAGGCCTCGCGAAAATCGGAGAGCTCGCCGACATCGCGGATATAGCCGGTCGGGTTGAGTGGAAGATGCTCGATCCCGACGCCGGCAGGATCGATCGGCGGCAGTTGCGTCGGATCGTCGAGCTGTCGGGTACTGGCGATCGAATAGCTTTCCGGTACCTGTTCGAAGGTCATCGAATCCGTATTAACCCAGACGCCGAAGATCCGCTCCTTCTTGCGCACGGTTGCATAGTCGCGCGGCCCTTCGAGCGTCACGATGATATCGTAATTGCCGATCGCAAGCAGCAGGTCGTCGGGATTGGTCATGGCGCCGAAGACGGTGAGATCGGCGCCGCGAAAATCCGAGGTGATGGCGATTTCCGTCGTCGACACACCGATATCGAGCCCTTCTTTCGCGCTCGAGGCCTCGCCGAATGGCATTTGCGCCAGGCTCTGCCCGGCCGGCATCAGCAGCAGGCAGGCGAGAAGGGCAGGGAGGTGCGCAAGCCGGGGAAACATCAGTATGATCCCCCGACGATGACCGAATAGAGATCCTGCGGCCGGATGAACAGGCCGATCGCCAGGCGGATGCCGACCGCCAGGACCAGCAGTGCCAGCAATGCGCGCAGCTGTTCACCGCGCAGCTTCTGCCCGACCCTGACCCCGTATTGCGCTCCGATCACGCCCGCCACCATCAGCATGAAGGCGAGCACGATATCGACGGAATAGTTGGTCGCGGCCTGCACGATCGTCGTGTAGGCGGTGACGAAGATGATCTGGAACAGCGACGTTCCGACGACGACATTGGTCGGGATGCGCAAGAGATAGATCATCGCCGGCACCATGATGAAGCCGCCGCCTACACCCATGATCGAGGTCAGGATACCGATCATAAAGCCGAGCAGCACCACTGGAATGGCCGAGAGATAGATCTTCGATTTCTTGAACCGCATCTTCAGCGGCAGCCGGTGCACCCAGTTATGCTGGCCGGGACGTTTCAGCGGAAGCGGCTGGTTGAGCTTCGCCTTGCGCATCGCGCGCAGGCTTTCCTGCAGCATCAGCGTGCCGATCGTCGTCAGCAGCACGACATAGAGCAGCGAGATGAACAGGTCGAGCTGGCCGATGCTGCGCAGCCAGGAAAAGATCCAGACGCCGACAGTGGCGCCGACAAGACCGCCGACCAGAAGCACCGTGCCGAGCTTCATGTCCAGCGTGCCGCGCCGGAAATGGGTGATTGCGCCGGAAACCGATGAGGCGACCACCTGGTTGGCACCGGTTGCCACCGCCACGACCGGCGGAATGTTGTAGAAGATCAGCAGCGGCGTGATCAGAAATCCGCCGCCGACGCCGAACATGCCGGACAGAAAACCGACGGCCGCACCCATGCCGAGGATGATGAAGATGTTCACCGACAGCTCTGCTATGGGCAGGTAGATTGTCACGGCAGACCCCGACAAGGCGAAACAGGACGACGGCATCCGGCAGGCGATGATAGGCCTGTCCGATCTGCTGGCTGGAAAGTCTCTCACATGCCGGGTGAACAAGGCATGAAGATGTCTCCCCCTCATGCCGTCAGGGCGTGCGCCAAGTCAAACCCGGTAAGGCTCCAAACGGTTCCGCAAGCCCTTGATTTGCCGATTTATTCACGGCGTGGCGAATATGCCTCGTCACCCGTTACCCGGTCGGTTTAGTCGTGATTGGGGGGCTGCATCGGCCTTAAGATCGCGTGGGGTTTTCGCAAACTGCGATGCACAGCTTGCTCAAAGCGTCCGTTGTCAAAAAAGAGCCGGACCGGATGGGATCCAAAGGATCGGCATCCGGCCCAGCGACTGGAGCTCATCCGTTTCGTGCCAGCAGTTCACGCACCATGGCATCATCCACCTGGCCGGTCGGCTCATGGCCGATCGACGTCTGGAATGCCTTGATCGCCGAAACTGTTTTTGCACCCATCTTGCCGTCCGGCGTGCCGGCATCGAAGCCGTTCTTGTTGAGGATCGCCTGGATATTGCGGATCGCCTTGGTCATGTCGACCGAAGCAGTGGTCAGCTTCTTGCCGGACGCCCATTCGTCGGGAAGGTTGACGGCATTGGCGCGCGGATCGAGCGGCTTGGCAACCCAGCCGTCAAGCTTGGCGCGGGCACTGTCCAGCTGTTCCTTGCGCATCGCCTTGGCCACTTCGTCGCGCTTGGCGGCGGCATCCGTATCGCCGCCCTTGGCAGCGACGCCGAACCACTTGTAGCTCTCTTCCAGATCCTGCTTCACGCCATTGCCGCGGGCATAGAGGATGGCGAGATTGAACTGGCTGTCGGCCACCCCGAGTTCTGCCGCCTTGCTGAACCATGAGACGGCTTTCGCATAGTCCGGCTGCCCTGCAGCACCTGAAGCGTAGAGCACGGCGAGATTGTGCATGGAGCTCGCATTGCCGGCATTGGCTGCCGCCTGGTAATAGGAGATCGCCTCGTTGAGGTTGCGCTGGACGCCGGTTCCCTTTTCCAGGATGTTGCCCATTCGGTACTGGGCCGGCGGCAGGCCGCGATCGGCGGCAAGGCGATACCATTTGGCCGCCTCAGCCATATCCGTGGTGACGCCGCGGCCTTCGCTGTAGCGGGCGCCGATTTCGAACAATGCATTGGCATCACCGCCCGCCGCGGCACTTGCAAGCGACTGCGGCTCGATCCCGGCCGGAACGTCGATGCCGGCAGAGGGCTGTGCCTGTGCAATATTGGTGGAAACATCCGGTGCCGCCGGTACGCTTTCCGCTGCGGGGGCCTCGGCTACCGTATCGGGTGCGCTGTCCGGCGCCAAAGGTGCTCCAAGCGGCGCACTCGTAACCGCGCCGTCTGCCGGAACCTCGGGCGACGGGCCAAGATCGGCAACCGGTGCGTTTGTCTGTGTCTCGGAGGCCTGCGGTGCAACCGCAACCGCCGGATTGCTTGGCGTTCCAGTCGATGACGCGCTGACCGACGCGGCCGGGCGCTCGATCGTCGCCACCTGTGGAGCGTTGCCGCCACCCGTCACCGTCTTGATCAGCGGCATCGCCATCAACGCCAGCAACACGGCACCGACCGCCATCAGGATCGGCCGGCGATGGCGCGAAAATGCCGATATGCCGGGCGTTCCCTTGGTATCCTTCGCCTGACCCGGCTTCGGTTTGGCGAGCTTGACCTGGCCCTTCGGCATCGAGCCCATCTGCGACGGGTCGGCTTCCTGTGCTGCGGCCTTGGCAGCGCGGCGCGCGGCGGCGATATAATCTGCCCTGTCGCCGGTCCGGTCGCCGCTAAATTCGCCGGCGGCCTGGCTCGCCCGGACCCTTTCGAGGATCTTCTTCACATCGGGAGCACCCGAACCCGGCTCCAGAAGTTCGTTTTCACTTTCGGCAGACAGAACGTCGTCCGGCTCCATCGACGGATCGATGGAAGGCGTCGGCTCCACATAGGTGCGCGCGCTCGTGTCGTCCTTCTGTTTGGCGGCCGGACGGAAACGGCGAGCAAGGCCGCCGAGCAGGCTTTTCTTCGCCGGCTTGTCGTCTTCTTCGTATTCGGTTTCCGGTTCTGCAGGCTTCAAGAGGGCCGGGATATGCTCGGACATGGTCGAGCCGATCGCGCTGGTCTCGCGCAGGCGGGCCTCCGTGCGTGGCATGTCGAGGCTTGCCAGTTCGTGCGCGACCTCTGCCGAAAGCGCCGGCATCGCAGCGTCGCGTGCGACAGGCGCCTCCCGGTGGATCGGCGCTGCGGCAAACGCCGGCTGTCGCACCGGTTCTTCGGCGCGGTAGGATATCGCTGCTGCAGTCGTGACGTGGCCTTCGAGATGGTCCAACCGGTCGGCGATCTGAACCAGCGTGCCATGCAGCGCTTCGAATGTCTGGTGCGTGCGGCTTTCGGAGCCGCGCGTCAGGTCTTCGAGATGTTTCAGATCTTCGGCGAGTGCGGCAAGTGCTGCCATGTCCGGCGCCGAGACATTCGTCCCTGTTCCGACATTGCGCGAATAGGCCTCGACGACGGCTTCGGCCGCCTGCCGGGCCGCCTCGACGATATATTCGTCATTGGTCGCCATATAGCCTTCGATCGCAGCCATCCGGTTGTCGAATTCCGGCGGCCAGCTGACGGAAGCGCCGTTCGGCTCGGAAATCAGCGACGAGAGATTGGCGATCTGGGCTTCGAGACCGCGCAGGGCCTCGTCATTGCTGTGCGGCGTATTGCTCGCCTCATCCAGCCGTGCTGCGATGTCGCTCAGCCTGTCTTCGATTCGGCCGAAGGCGGCCTCCTCGGCACCGTCCTGCGGTCGCGGCTGTTGTTCCATTTCCTCGATCCGGCGGGCAAGATAGTCCAGCCGGTCGCCGAGACCTTCGGCAGTGAAACTGCTGTCCAGCGCATCGATCTTGCGTGAAATGTCGGAAAGATAACCGGCGAATTCGTCCTGCTGTCCCGACGGCTGCAGCTGAACCACGAGGGCCGAAAGCTGCTCGATCCGCTCTTCCAGCCTGACCGCAGCCTGTTCTTCCGCCATCTGCTCGATTCTGCCGGCAAGCAGCTCGATCCGCTGCGAAAGCCCGTCCGTGGCGCTGCGGTCGGATGCGGAGCGGCCGATCGTCTCGACATGGTCCATCAGCGCCGAAAGCCCACCTTCGAGCCGCTGCATCGAAAGCTCGTCCTGCGCGCTGGTGGCGGTGCGGGCGTTGGCGGCGATCGCCCGGGTGATCTCGTCGAGGCGCTGGTCGAGCTGGCCGAACTGTTCGACGAACGCCGTGTCCGAAGGCTTCATTCGCGAGCCGAGCTGCTCCATCATGCCGGCGACGGAAAGAAGCTTCTGTTCAAGCGCCCGGATGACCGGGCTGTCGGCCATCAGGCCGAGCTGGTTGCGGATATCGTCGATCCGGTAAGCGAGCGCAACCAGTTCCTCGCGCATCGCGGAAACGGTGTCGGTATCCTGGATGCGTTCTTCCAGACCGATCCACTGGTCCTGCATCTGCCGCAGCGATTCTTCGCGGGCAAGCCCGTCCATGACGGAGCGCAGGTCGTCGAAGTCGGCGCGCAGCTTGGCTGCGTCCGGCGTCGCTTGCATCATGGTCAGCTGATCGATGCTCTGCGAAAGCCGCGCGATGTCGGCCTGCACGTCCTGGGCAAAATGCTGGTCTTCCGCCTGTGTCTTGATGGCGCGCACTTCTTCTCTCAGCGCCTGCATGTCACGCGAAAGCCCGTCGGAAATATCCTGCTTCAGGTCCTGTCGCAGACTGGTCAGCGCATCGGTGAACTCGCGCAGATCCGCGCGGCGCTGGTTGGCTTCGGCAACCCGGGTGGAGATTGCCGGCTGTCGCAGGTCTTCCCGGCGGGTCGGGGTGGCAATGCGACCTTCGGGGCGACCTTCCACACGCATCTCGGCAAACCGCGGGCTTTCAACCGGCGCAACATTGCCTCTTGGTGATTCGTTTCGGTGCGCGGGCTGGTTCGCCTGTTCGAGAATACGCTGCCGCTCGCGGATTTCGGCCAGCGGGTCACGGGGAAGTGGGGGGCGTGGCGAGGCGGCGGCCTGAGAACGCTGCAGTCCCAGAGGCAGGGTAGCGGCTGGAGCGACAGGCTGTTGTGGCGCCGGCACGCGCGCCGTATCGGCCACGCGCACAGGCGCTGCCGGCGGTGCCGCCTGTCGGCCGACCCCGGCCATCAAGCCCTGAATACGCGCTTCCAGTCCCTCTATGGTGCGGTTCAGCGCATCCAGGGACGAGCGGTCTCGGTCGCCATGACGTGGGGGTGCCGATCGTGATCCGTTCATGTGCTCGCTCGCTTCGACGTTGATCCTGCCGGTTCGAATCCGAACTTCCCCCGGGAGGTATTCCTCCATAAGTAAGTTCGAATATTAGATGAACCTTACGCAAGACTTGCCATTGTGACGATGTGAAGCCTTTTCAGCTAAATGCTTCACGCCGCCATATCGCCCACTATGTGCGAAAACATGGTAAATAAGCCGTTAAGAATGTGCCGCGTCTTAACCATTTCATAATATCCTAATATGGGTGATGCCGACTGCGTTCGGCCTCAACCCCCCTGTATCTCGACATCTTCGCCCGGAATTGATCTTCGCCACCGATTGACGTTTACGCGCACGTCAATTAAATGACCAATGCAAGAGTTCGCAGCATCTGGGAGTGACGCTGCGGGCCATGATGACAGGGAGGATGTCCATCTATGCCAGTCTACAAGGCGCCGACTGCCGATACGCTTTTCATTCTGAACGACGTCCTGGGCCTGGAGCGTTACGGCAACCTTCCCGGTTTCGCCGATGCCTCGCCGGACATGGTCGAGGCAATCGTCGCAGAGGCCGCCCGCCTGGCCGAGCAAGAACTCTTCCCGCTTAATCTTTCCGGCGATCAGGAAGGCTGCACGCGCCATGATGATGGCACGGTTTCGGTGCCGAAGGGTTTCAAGCAGGCTTACGACCAGTATTGTCAGGGCGGCTGGATCGGTTTGGCGGTGCCGGAGGAATTCGGCGGGCAGGGGCTGCCCTACACGCTGCATGCCGCCGTCGGCGAATATATGTCTTCGGCCAATATGTCGCTGATGATGTATCCGGGCCTGACACAAGGCGCGATCGCCGCCATCCTTGTCCACGGTTCGGACGAACAGAAGGCCACCTATCTGCCGAAAATGATCGAAGGCACATGGTCCGGCACGATGAACCTGACCGAACCCCATTGCGGCACCGATCTCGGCCTTCTGCGCACCAAGGCTGTGCCGCAGGGCGATGGCTCATACAGGATTTCCGGCCAGAAGATCTTCATCTCCGCCGGCGAACATTCGATGACCGACAATATCGTCCATCTGGTTCTTGCCCGCATCGAAGGCGCGCCCGAGGGTACCAAGGGCATCTCACTTTTCATCGTGCCGAAGTTCATGGTCAATGAAGATGGCTCATCCGGCACCCGTAACACCGTCACCTGTGGCGCCATCGAGGAAAAGATGGGCATTCACGGCAATTCCACCTGCGTGATGAATTACGACGATGCCACCGGCTATCTGATCGGCACGGAGAACAAGGGCCTCTCGGCCATGTTCGTGATGATGAACGAGGCCCGGCTTGGCGTCGGCCTGCAGGGCCTGTCGATCGCCGAGACCGCCTACCAGAATGCCGTCGCCTACGCCAACGAGCGTATCCAGGGCCGGTCGCTGTCCGGCGCCAAGGCACCGGACAGACAGGCCGATCCGATCATCTTCCACCCGGATATCCGCCGCGCGCTGATGACCATCAGAGCCTTCAACGAGGCCGGCCGCGCCTTCCTTCTCTGGACGGCACTGAAATCCGACATCGCCCACCGCTCGCCGGACGAAGCGGAACGCCAGAATGCCGACGATCTCCTGAGCCTTGCGACCCCGATCCTGAAGGGTGTCCTGACCGACAAGGGTTTTGACCACGCCGTCATGGCCCAGCAGGTGTTCGGTGGCCACGGTTACATCGAGGAACACGGCATGAGCCAGTATGTCCGCGATGCCCGCATCACCATGATCTATGAGGGCGCAAACGGCATCCAGGCGCTCGATCTGGTCGGCCGCAAGCTGGCCTTGAATGGCGGCCGCGCCGTCATGGCCATGTTCAAGGAAATCGGCGATTTCTGTGAGGACAATCGCGCCGACGAAGCGATGGTTCTCTATACCAAGGGATTGAAGAAGGGCTTGAACGACCTGCAGGCATCGACCATGTGGTTTATGCAGAACGCCATGGCCAGACCCGACAATGCCGGCGCCGGTTCCACCGACTACATGCACCTCTTCGGCCTCGTGACGCTCGGCTACATGTGGGCCAAGATGGCAAAAACTGCGCAGGAGAGGCTTGCAGCGGGAGACCCGCGTGAGGCGTATTTGAAGAATAAGCTGATTACCGCAAAGTTCTTTATGGAGAAGCTGATGCCGGAAACGGCGTTGCGCAAGCTGCGCATCGAGGCCGGTGCGGATAGCGTGATGGAACTGGCAGCCGAGGCGTTTTGATCTGCGCCATGGCGCTTCCTCACCTTGTGGGGAGAGGCAGGGAAGGGACTTTGATGGTGGCAAAGGCTGATCTGACTGGCTGGGTGGTTGATGCCCTTAAATCCAATGGTGGGGAGGCATCGATCCTGTATGTCGCTCGCCATATTTGGGATCATCACGAAAAGGATCTCCAAGGTCATGACCTGTTTTATTCTTGGCAATACGACATGCGGTGGGCTGCCACCGAACTCAGAAAAAAGGGTTTAATGGTCCCAGCCGACGACGACCGGCGAGGGAAATGGACTCTGAAATAATACTAGCTGCCGGTGACGGCTGTAGGGAGAGATGACAGCATGACCGAAGTCTTCATTTACGACCATGTGCGCACGCCACGCGGTCGCGGCAAGAAGGATGGATCGCTGCACGAGGTGCCTTCCGTGCGTCTCGCCGCAAAAACGCTGGAGGCCATCCGCGACCGCAACAACCTCGACACATCGACCGTCGATGACATCATCATGGGCTGCGTCGATCCGGTGATGGACAGTGGCGCCGTCATCCCCAAGGCGGCCGCCTTCGAGGCGGGTTATTCGACCAAAGCGCCGGGCATGCAGATCTCCCGTTTCTGCGCCTCGGGCCTCGATGCCATCAATTTCGGTGCAGCCAAGATCGCCGCCGGGTCCGACGACATCGTTATCGCCGGGGGGATCGAATCGATGTCGCGCGTCGGCATGGGCATGTCCGGCGGTGCCTGGTATATGGACCCTTCGGTCAATTTCCCGGCTTATTTCATGCCGCAGGGCGTTTCCGCCGATCTGATCGCCACCAAATACGGTTTTTCCCGCGATGACGTCGATGCCTATGCCGTCGAAAGCCAGAAGCGCGCCGCAAAGGCCTGGGATGCCGGTTATTTCAGGAACTCGGTTATCCCGGTCAAGGACCAGAACGGTCTGATCATTCTTGATCGTGACGAACATATGCGCCCCGGCACCGACATGCAGGCGCTCGCCTCGCTCAATGCCTCCTTCCAGATGCCGGGCGAAATGGGCGGTTTCGAAGCGGTCGGCATTCAGGCCCATCCGGAAATCGAAAAGATCAATTACGTCCACCACGCCGGCAATTCTTCCGGAATCGTCGATGGTGCGGCGGCCGTTTTGATCGGCTCCAAGGCGGGTGGTGAGAGCATGGGCATCAAACCTCGCGCCCGCATCCGCGCCTTTGCCAATATCGGCTCGGACCCGGCACTCATGCTGACCGGCCCGGTCGATGTCACCGAAAAGCTGCTCGCCCGCACCGGCATGACGATTGCCGATATCGATCTGTTCGAGTTGAACGAGGCCTTTGCCGCCGTCGTCCTGCGTTACATGCAGGCTTTCGACATTTCCCACGACATGATCAACGTCAATGGCGGGGCGATTGCCATGGGCCACCCGCTCGGCGCCACCGGCGCGATGATTTTAGGCACGGTTCTCGACGAACTGGAACGGCGCGATTTGAACACTGCGCTGGTCACGCTCTGCATCGGCGCCGGCATGGGTACGGCAACGGTCATAGAGAGGGTTTGAGTTTGGCGCCCGTGGCTTGCCCCTCACCCTAGCCCTCTCCCCCGTAAACGGGGCGAGGGGACGTGCCCCGGTCGACACCGGAGGGGACGGGGAGGCCGCAACGCGGGTCCTTCTCCCCGCAAGCGGGGAGAAGGTGGCGGCAGCCGGATGAGGGGCACGCCCCACCCGCGGACAGAAATTTCAGGGAAGAGGAAATCCCATCATGAGCACCTACACCAATTTCACCATCGAGACCGATGCAGACGGCATAGCACTTGTCACCTGGGACATGCCCGGCAAATCGATGAACGTCTTCACGCAGGAGGTGATGGACGAACTCGAGGCGATCCTTAAAACAACCGTCGAAGACGCCGCCATCAAGGGCGTCGTCTTCACCAGCGGAAAGTCCTCTTTCTCCGGCGGTGCCGATCTCACCATGATCCGCGGCATGTTCTCGATGCTCCAGGATGAGCGCGCCAAGGACCCGGCGAATGCTGCCCAAAAGCTGTTCGATACCGCCGGCCGCATGACCTGGCTGTTCCGCGCCATCGAAACCAACGGCAAGCCTTGGGTCTCGGCCATCAACGGCACCTGCATGGGTGGCGCTTTCGAACTGTCG
The DNA here is from genome assembly GCF_057163345.1 of Aliirhizobium sp. YIM B11859. Taxonomy (NCBI): domain Bacteria; kingdom Pseudomonadati; phylum Pseudomonadota; class Alphaproteobacteria; order Hyphomicrobiales; family Rhizobiaceae; genus Aliirhizobium; species Aliirhizobium sp. YIM B11859. Next base: position 674,394 of record NZ_JBXHAY010000002.1, on the reverse strand, counting down.
CTCGCCTGCCACGGCCGTGTCGCGTCCAATGCCAAGTCGGTGAAACTGGCGCTTCCCGAGGTCAAGGTCGGCATCTTCCCGGGCGCCGGCGGCACCCAGCGCGTCTCGCGCCTCACCGACGCCCAGTCCGCCCTGCAGATGATGACGACCGGCCAGTCGCTCACCCCGCAACGTGCCAAGTCGATGGGCCTCGTGCATCAGGTGGTCGAGCCGGATCAGCTCGTCACCGCGGCAAAACAGATGATCAGGGATGGCCTCAAGCCCATCGCCCCATGGGATGAAAAGGGCTTCAAGGCCCCCGGCGGCGGTGTCTGGACGCCTCAGGCGGCTCAACTTTTTCCGGCCGCCCCGGCGATCCTGCGACGCGAGACCGCCGGCAATTATCCCGGCGCGCTGGCGATCCTGAAATGTGTCTATGAAGGCCTGCAGCTACCTTTCGATACGGCACTCAAGGTCGAACAGCGTTATTTCACCGAAGTTCTGCAGACGACCGAAGCCTTCTCGATGATCCGCTCGCTGTTCATCTCGATGCAGGAACTCGGCAAGGGTGCCCGCCGCCCGGCCGGCGTTCCAAAGAGTGAATTCAAGAAAGTCGGCATTGTCGGCGCGGGCTTCATGGGTGCCTCGATCGCCTATGTCACGGCCGCCGCCGGCATTCCCGTCGTTCTCATCGACCAGACCCAGGAAGCGGCCGACAAGGGGAAATCCGTTTCCGAAAAGCTGGTTGCCGATAGCATCGCCAAGGGTCGCCTGGGCAAGGAAGAGGGCGAAAAGCTGCTTTCGCTCGTCACCCCCACGCCGGACTATTCCACTCTTGCCGATGCTGATCTCGTCATCGAAGCCGTCTTCGAGGACCGCGCTGTCAAGAAGGCGGTGATCGAGCAGGTAGAGGCGGTCATCCCGGCCAGCACCATCTTCGCCTCCAACACCTCCACCCTGCCGATCTCGGGCCTTGCCGAAAACTCGAAGCGGCCGGACCAGTTTATCGGGGTGCATTTTTTCTCGCCGGTCGAAAAGATGATGCTGACCGAAGTTATCCTCGGCAAACAGAGTGGCGACAAGGCGCTGGCCGTCGCGCTGGATTTCGTCGCGAAGATCAGGAAGACACCGATTGTCGTCAACGATACCCGCGGTTTCTTCGTCAACCGCTGTGTCTTCCGCTATATCAACGAGGCCTATGACATGCTGGCCGAAGGCGTACCGGCGGCGATGATCGAAAATGCGGCCAAGATGGCCGGCATGCCGGTCGGGCCGCTGTCGCTCAACGACGAGGTCGCCGTCGATCTGTCCCAGAAGATCATGAGGGCCTCGATCGCCGATCTGGGCGAGGCCTCGGTCAAGCCCGGTCACATGGCGCTGATCGACAAGATGGTCAACGAGCTGGATCGCCGCGGCCGCAAGAACGGCCAGGGCTTTTACGACTACCCGCCAAAGCCTGCGAAAAAATCGCTCTGGACGGGCCTCAGGGATCTCTACTCGCAGAAACCCGCCTCCGAAATCGACGTCAACACGCTGAAACAGCGCTTCCTTGTGACGATCGCGCTCGAAGCGGCCCGCACGGTGGAGGAAGGCATCGTCACCGATCCCCGCGAGGCGGATGTCGGCTCCATTCTCGGCTTCGGTTTTGCGCCTTATACCGGTGGCACGCTCAGTTATATCGACGGCATGGGCGTCACGAATTTCGTCGAACTGGCGGAAAAACTGGCCGCAACCTATGGCGACCATTTCAGGCCGACGCCACTCCTGAAGGACATGGCAGCCAAGGGGGAGACATTCTACGGCCGCTTCGATCCATACGAAAAGGCGAAGGCGGCAGCATAGGCGGTTGCTAGAACCGTCCTTCGCCCCGCTTGCGGGGAGAAGGTGCCGGCAGGCGGATGAGGGGCAGTTTCTTCGCCGCTGCCGCCCATCTTCTCATGCCGCGCTCGAGCGCAGCAGCGTTGTAATGTCACCGCCGCTCATCGGCCGGCCGAGCAGATATCCCTGCAACTGGTCGCACCCCGAAATTGTCAGGGCATTCGCCTGTTCCTGCGTCTCGACGCCTTCGGCCGTCACCGGAATGTTGAGCGCATGCGCCAGCGAAATGGTTGCCGTCAGCACCTGCGCTCCTTCGTTGTTGCTGAGCCCGCTCACCAGCGACCGGTCGATCTTCATCCGGTCGAAGCCGAAGGTGCGCAGCGCCCCGATACTGGCATAACCGCAACCGAAATCGTCGAGCGCGAATTTCACCCCGACATTGCGCAGCGTCTCGATCGCCCGCCGCGCCTGGTCCGGGTTGGACATCAGCACGCCCTCGGTGATTTCCAGTGTCAGCTTGCGCGGATCGAACCCCGTCTTTTCCAGCAGCTTGATGACATCGGCGGGAAAGTTTGGATTGCGCAGCTGTATCGGCGAGACATTGACCGAAAGCTGCAATCCGGCCCATTGCCGCGCCTCGTCGATCGCCAGTTTGAGAACCTGCATGCCAAGCTGGTCGATCAGGCCCGATCGTTCCGCGATGGTGATGAAGATTTCCGGACTGATCCGCCCGGTGTCGGGGCTCCATTGCGCCAGCGCCTCCACCCCGCACACCCGCCCCGCCTTGGCATCGAACAGCGGCTGGTAGGCAACCCTGATTTCCTGCCTGTCCAGCGCCTTGCGCAGCCGGTCCTCCACCTCCGCGGCCATCTGCCGGTCACGGTCCAGGTCCTCGGTGAAATGAACGGCCTGGCCGCGGCCGCCTTCCTTGGCGGTATAAAGCGCCATATCCGCGCGCCTGAGCAGTTCCAGCGCATCGCTCACGGCATCGGTGGATATGACTGTCCCGATACTGGCACCGATCTCGATCGTGCGCCCGCCGATCATGAAGGGCTCGGCAAGGCAGTCGACGATCGACTGGGCAAGTTTTGCGGCATCTTCAGGCCCCGTCGCCACGGCAAATTCGTCGCCGCCGAGCCGGGCGAACAGGGCGCCAGGGGGTAGCCGGTATTTCACCCGCTCGGCCACCAGCTTGATCAGCTCGTCGCCGACGGCATGGCCCCAGGCATCGTTGACCCCCTTGAACCCGTCGAGATCGATGAGATGCAGCGTCAGCCCGGCAGTGCCGGTGGCAATCGCCTGGTCGAGCCGCTCGACGATGCCGGCGCGGTTCAAAAGGCCGCTCAGCACGTCATGGGTGGCACGGTGGCGGGCACGGTCGGCCGAACGCTGCAGCATGCGCGTCGAGAAGATGCCGGTGATCAGCACCGCCAGCAGGAAGGCGAAAAGAATGAAACCTGCGGCCAGCAGGTAACCGCGTGCCCGGTCATAGATCATCGTGCCCGGGTCGCGGCTCGGCCATTGGAGATAACCGAGAACGGCACCATCCGCCCCGCTGAGCGGAATGTTCAACAGGCCTGTATCGGGCGTTTCGCCAAGCCGCAGGTCGTTGAGATCGAAAGTCTGTTCGATATCGACAAGCGCTTCGGCAGAGAGCGATCGCGCAAGGATCAGCGTATGGAACGGCCCGCTGACGGAGGTCTGTTTGTCATAGGGCTGGATGTTGCAGGCCGCAATGATCGCCAGCCCGTCCGGGCTGCGCACGAAACTGACGACCGGAATGCGTCCCGAGGCGTCGGCGCGCGAAACGATCGCGGCAAGCGAAGGGCCGAAGAAACTGAACGGATCGAACACGCTGCCCTTCTTGTAGCTGCTGAGAATGCTGTGATCCGGATTAAGCACCACTGCCGCGTCGAAAAGCGGATTGTCGTCGCTGCTCTGTCCCCAGGTCGAATCGGCAAATTCCTTGGCGCCATCGGAGGTGATGTGTTCGTAGCCATCGTCCCAGACGGTATTATCCTGAACGGTGGCGCTCAGATGTGCCTCCAGCGCCCGCACCGCGGCTGTCGCCGCACGCGAGGCGCGCGCGTCGTCGATCGTCGTTGCGGCCCCGGTCATGTCACGCACCGAAATCGCGATCAGCACCGCCAATATCCCGGCAATGGCCATGAAGAACGCGGTGGTGAGAATGACGAGACGGCTGCGAGAGAGCAGGTTGAGATGAAGCAATGTCCGCATGAAACCCCGCTGCGCGTCGATCCGGGTTCAGTCTGTTGTTCCCGTTCTGTCTTTATATATTATGATCTTCTAAATAAGGTGTTTATGGAATCAATTGCGCCGTCCGGTCGATGCCGGAGACGTTGCAGGCTTCCCAATGCGATCGTTTTGTCAGGATTTGCGGTTGCGAAACCGGTCGAGCCTGAGCCGTTCGCGATCGTCGCTCAGGCTTTTGGCCGCCAGCCAGACGGCGGTGACGACGCTGGCGGTCGATGCGGCGCACAGCAGCAGCATCAGGAAGATCTGCGATTGCGCCGCCACCAGCGGGTTGGCGCCGGCCAGGATCTGGCCGCTCATGATACCGGGAAGGGTGATGATGCCGGCCCCTGCCATCTGGTTCAGCACCGGCAGCGTGCCGGCATAGATGGCACGCTGCATCAACGGTGCCATCGCCTGGCCTCTCGTGCGGCCAAGCGCAAGCTGCGCCTCGATCGCCGCGCGCTGCGACGACACGCCTTCGAACATGTTGTTGAGCGCGATGCTGCTGGCGCTCATCGCCGAACCGAGAATGATGCCGAAGATCGGGATGACGATGCGCGGCGCCGTCCAGTCCTCGCTCGTCGAAACGGTCATCAGCGCAAAGGCCGCGACCAGCATCGTGCCGCCGCTGACCGCAATTCCCGAAAGCCCGTAATGCCAGAAGCCCGAAAGCTTGTTGCGCTGCCGGGAGCCAACCTCGAACGTGGCGGCGATCAGCATCGCCGCCAGCACCACAAGGCTCAACCAGTGATCGGCGCGGGTGAAGATGAAGCCGAGAACAAGTCCGACCAGCAGCAGCTGCGCCACCATTCTGGCGGCGGCAATCAAGACCGAGCGGTGGATGCCGAGATTGAAGGCGGCTGAAAGCCCGGCATTGACGATCACCAGGGCTGCCGCAAGCGCCAGTTCGACCGGACCGAAAACGAGACCGTTCATGCCTTGCTCCCAAGCGTCATCACGTCATCGGCCAGCCGTTCCACCTGTTCGGGGTCATGCGAGGTCAGCACCACGGCGCACCCGGTCGACATCATCTCCCTGACGATTTCCTCCACCGCCCGCACCGAAGCCGGGTCCAGCGCCGAAGTCGGTTCGTCGAGCAGCAGCACTTTCGGCCCGTCTTCGATCGCTCGCAGAAATGCCATGCGCTGTCGCTCGCCGGTCGAAAGCCGGTCCGGCGCCGCCTCAAGCAGCGATGGGTCGAGACCCAATCGTTTCATCCATTCCGCCTGGGCAGACGTGTCGGAAAAATGTGCGGCTATCGTCGCCGCCCACCAGCCGGGTTCCGACGAGACATAACGCACAAGGCGCCGCCACTGCGGTGCCGCCATCGAGGCGGCCGCGATCCCGTCGACGAAGCAATCCCCCTTATGCGGCACCAGATCGGCCAGCATCTTCAGCGTCAGGCTTTTGCCCGCACCGGACGGGCCGCTCACCGCAAGGCATCTGCCTGCCTCAACATCAAGGTCGATCGGTCCAATCGATTGGAATTGCAGGGCTCTGGCCCTCAGTCTGATCGCTGCATCTTGCATCGCACGGTAATGGCACCCGGCGCGAGGCGATGCAATACGGCATGGTTGCCCCGCTCTATTCCACTCTGCCCTGCCGGCCTCGCCTTCGGGCCTGTCCCGAAAGAAAGGGCACAGGTCCGGCTGCAAAAATGCCGGAGATTGCGGGGACGTTTCGAGCCTGGGTTTCAACATAAACAATGCCTTACCCGAAATATCATGCCCACCCTCCAAACCTGTGCGCACAATCCTCCCGCTTCCATCGCCGGAGTGTTTCGCGAGACGTTCGCGGGCAGGTGGGGCCGGCGCTTTCGTTCGAACCGTAACGTGCGGCAAGGGCGGAAGGGGTGAAACTCACGGGAGCGGGCAACCGCTTCTGATCAAGCCTTCCCCTGGCAGCCGTGCCGGGTTCGGTTGAGCCGTCCAAGCGCAGGAGAGATTTTGCGTGCAGCGAGGCGAGAGGATCATCCGTAGGGACCGGAAGTCCCGAAAAGACGCCGAAGGCCACGCGAATGCGGAGCCACAGACTAAAAACATAAAGTGAGGTTCCGCATTCGCGTGAGCTCTCCACTGTATCGAGTGCATGCCCGGTTCGCCGGTAAACGGAGACAGGATGAAGCACAGGCCACAATCGGCCACGTGAACGATGGATCGTACCCACGGGAGAATGGTGATGGCGGTGAGCGCGGCGGAATGGAAACGCAGGCAGGAGAAAGAGGATGCCGAGCCATGGTATTTCGGCATGACCTGGGGCGAGTTCCGCGTCCTGCCTAAACGCGAGCAGCAACGCATCCGTCAGCGGGTCACCCAATTCGGCGCCACCCATGTCGGCTTCTGGAAGGATTGCAGCCTGAGCAAGTGCCGGCGCGCAAAACGCTGCTGCGGTTTTCTGACAGAGGCACAATATGCATTGAATTATCCCGCCGCTTTCCCGCCCTGCACACGAGGCGAGGAAGCAAGACGCGCAAGAATTATCCATGATGGTCTCGATGTTCTGGCCGGTATTCGGGACGCGACGCCAAAATATGCAGGCCGCCCTGCGGATCGTGGCGAAACCGAATGATCGCCCTGCGACAGATCGACATTCGCAGCTCCGGAATCCAAGTTGAGCAAAAAATATTCGCATTTGCCGCTTTCGACGGCAGTTTTCTTTCCTCCCAACCGCTCCATTTTCTGCGATCAACACGGCAACTCATTCGTTGGAGAAACCCTGAAATGAAGCTCTTCAAAACCCTTGCCGCCGTTCTTCTCGTCCAGGCCGCTATTGCCGCGCCGGTCATGGCGGGCGAAAACCTCGATAAGATCAAGTCGGCCGGTGTCATCCGCATCGGCACCGAAGGCACCTACGCGCCCTTCACCTTCCACGATGCGTCGAACAAGCTCGTCGGCTTCGATGTGGAAATCGGCGAGGCGCTCGCCGCCAAGCTTGGCGTCAAGCCGGAATTTATCGAAGGCAAGTGGGATGGCCTGATCGCCGGCCTCGATGCCAATCGCTACGACACCGTCATCAACCAGGTCGGCATCACCGATGCCCGCAAGCAGAAATACGCCTTTTCCGAACCCTATATCGCCTCCAAGGCCGTGCTCATCGTCCGTGACGGCAATGACGATATCAAGGGCTTCGCTGATCTGAAGGGCAAGAAGGCCGCCCAGTCGCTGACCAGCAATTACGGCAAGATGGCGGAGGCAGCCGGCGCCGAACTCGTCGGTACCGATGGTTTCGATCAGTCGATCCAGCTCGTTCTCACCCGGCGCGCCGACGCCACACTGAACGACAGCCTCTCCTTCCTCGATTTCAAGAAGCAGAAGCCGGACGCGCCGGTCAAGATCGTCGCCGAACAGTCCGATGCCAGCTATTCCGGCATTCTGCTGCGTCAGGGCGATGCGGATCTGGTCGCCGCGGTCAACAAGGCGCTCGCCGACATCAAGGCCGACGGCACCTACAAAAAGATTTCCGACAAGTATTTCGGTCAGGACGTCTCCAAGTAAGCATCTCTCCCCACCCGGCACCACCGTGCTAGGATAGAACCGAATGAACCGAAACGTCCGGCTCAGGCCGGACGTTTTCTTGTGCTTCAGGCTGCTGGTCTTGGACAGAGTAGGGAAATACCCGTGCCGCATTGGCTTCAACTGATGATGGATTCGCTGCCCACGCTTTTATGGGCGGGCATCAAATTCACCGTGCCGCTGACATTGCTTTCTTTCACCCTGGGCCTGACGCTTGGGCTTGTCACGGCCGTCACCCGGCTGTTCGGGCCGACCCCGCTGGTCTGGATCGCGCGGTTTTATGTCTGGATCATCCGCGGTACCCCGCTCCTCGTCCAGCTTTTCGTCATCTTTTATGGCCTGCCGAGCGTCGGCATCCTGCTCGATGCCTTTCCGGCCGCGCTGATCGGTTTCACCCTCAATATCGGCGCCTATTCGTCGGAAATCATCCGTGCCGTCATCGCCTCCGTCCCCAAGGGCCAGTGGGAGGCGGCCTATTCGATCGGCATGAACTGGCGTCAGGCCATGGCCCGCACCATCCTGCCACAGGCGGCCCGCGTGGCAGTACCGCCGCTCTCCAACACCTTCATCTCGCTGGTCAAGGATACGTCGCTTGCTGCCGCCATCACCGTGCCGGAACTGTTTCAGGCCGCCCAGCGCATCGTTGCCACCACCTATGAGCCGCTGATCCTCTATATCGAGGCCGCGATCATCTATCTGGCGCTGAGTTCCGTATTGTCGTCGCTGCAGGTTCGGCTGGAGAAGCGTTTCTCACGGTATGGCGGCATGCTGGAGGCAAACCGATGATCGAGCTTTCCCATATCCGCAAGAATTTCGGCGATCTCCAGGTCATCGACGATGTCAGCCTGAAGGTCAACGAAGGCAGCGTCACCGCGCTGGTCGGCCCGTCCGGCGGTGGCAAGAGCACGCTGCTCCGTTGCATCAACCTGCTCGAAATCCCGGCATCGGGCTCCGTCCGGCTGGGCGACGCCGTGATCGAGTTCTCGCCCGGCAGGAAGATCGGCTGGGACGCAATCCAGAAGATCCGCCGCCAGACCGGCATGGTGTTCCAGAATTTCCAGCTTTTCCCGCATCGCACGGCGCTGGAAAATGTCATGGAGGGGCTGGTGACGGTGCTGAAATGGCCACGTGCGAAGGCGGAAAGCCATGCGCGGGAGCTGCTTGCCAAGGTCGGCATGGCGCACAAGGTGGAAGCCTGGCCGGCAACTCTGTCCGGTGGCCAGCAGCAGCGTGTGGCAATTGCCCGAGCGCTCGCCATGTCGCCGCGTGTTCTGCTCTGCGACGAACCGACCTCTGCGCTCGATCCTGAACTGGCAACGGAGGTCGTCGAGGTCTTGAGCAAGCTCGCGAGCGAAGGCACGACCATGGTCATTGCCACGCACGATCTGCGCCTCGCCTCCCGCGTGGCGGATCACGCGGTTTTTCTCGAGGCCGGCAAGGTGGTTGAACAGGGAGCGGCAGACCGTGTCTTCGGCGCGCCGGTCGAAGAGCGTACCCGTCGCTTCGTCTCCTCCATCAGTGCCGCCCAGGGAGGATACGGAGAGGGGATCTGAGGCGAACGCCGCCGTCGCCCGCAAGCCGTCACTTTGTCCGCAAGCGTACGAACCGATGAACTCTGCTTCGTGGCCTCTTGAGATTACATCTCGAATCTCTAAAATTAGATGTATTGGAGATATGCAGCATGCAACAAAGAGACGTTTATGCCGACCTCTGCGAAGAGGCGGGGATATATACCTGGTGTCTGGGGGACGATACCCTGTACGGGGATACAGCGCTCGCTGCCCTGTTCGGGCTTGATCCCGCAGACACGCTGAGCGGACTTCCCGTCACGGACTACATCGCCCGCGTCCATCCCGACGATCAGGAGACCCTTGCAGATCTGATCCGGATCGCGGTCGAGGGCGGAAAGCCCTATCAGGCGGAATACCGTGTGGTGGATGCCTTCGGCACGGTCCGGCCGGTCGTCGCGTTCGGCCGGTGTTTCCGCGACAAGACGGGCGTCCCGGCCCATTATGCCGGCATCGTACACCCGACCGATCACCTCCTCTCCTGAGCGCAGGTTATGAGCCCGAGAGGCGGCCGCGGGCCGTCTTCGTGGCGAAGTCAGTCCTTTGCCGGGTTCCTTTCAGCTTTTCCCGACCGAACCGATCCGCGTCAAACCGGCCTTGACAGGAAATTCGTCCGCGCTAGACCGCGCGACACATTATTTCGTTCGGGAGTGAATTTTTGAAATCCTTGGCATCCTTCTCCACCTTCGTCGGAAAGACCTTCGCCATCTGGGTCATCGTTTTTGCCGTTCTTGGCTTTTTCTTTCCGGTCTTCTTCAAGCAGTTCGCACCGTGGATCGTCACCCTTCTCGGCATCATCATGTTCGGCATGGGCCTGACCATTTCGCTCGACGATTTCCGCGAACTGGCGCGTCGTCCGTTTGAAGTGGCCGTCGGCGTCGTCGCCCATTTCGCCATCATGCCGGCCCTGGCACTGCTGCTCACCAAGCTCATCCCCATGCCGCCGGAAGTCGCCGCCGGCGTCATCCTCGTCGGCTGCTGCCCGGGCGGCACCTCGTCGAATGTCATGACCTATCTCGCCCGCGGTGACGTGGCGCTCTCGGTCGCCTGCACCAGTGTCACCACGCTGGCCGCCCCGATCGTCACGCCCTTCCTCGTCTGGATGTTTGCCAGCCAGTATCTGCCGGTCGATGCCTGGGCGATGTTCCGCAGCATTGTCGAGGTCATCATCCTGCCGCTGGCTCTGGGTTTTGCCGCTCAGAAGCTGATCCCCGGCCTCGTGCGCACGGCCTTGCCGGTCCTGCCGCTGGTCAGCGTCGTCGGCATCGTCCTGATCGTCGCCGCCGTCGTCGGCGCTTCGAAGGGCGCAATCGCCCAGTCCGGCCTGCTGATCTTCGCCGTCGTCATGCTGCATAACGGCCTCGGCTACCTGTTCGGTTATTTCGCCGCCAAGGCGCTTGGCCTCAACTTCTACAAGCGCAAGGCGTTGGCGATCGAGGTCGGCATGCAGAATTCCGGTCTCGGTGCCGCATTGGCAACCGCCTATTTCTCGCCGCTTGCCGCTGTCCCGAGCGCCATCTTCTCGGTCTGGCACAATATCTCCGGAGCACTTCTGGCCAACTGGTTTGCCGGCAAGGAAGACGTTGACGCGGATGCCGCGGCCGCCAATCGCGCGGCGGTCATGCCGCACTAACGGCAGGATTAGCTATCGCAAATATGAAAAAGGGCGGCCCTGGAGCCGCCCTTTGAATTTTAGAAGGATGGGAACCGACGTTAACGGATCACCATCTGCTGTGGCCCGGCTGCCGCAGCAACCGGTTTCTGCTCGCTTCGCTTGGTGGGCGCCGTTTCCGGTGCGGTTCCCAGCAGCTTGTCCCGCTCGCGCCACAGGGCCGGGATCGACAGCAGCGCCACGGCCGTCAGTGCGATCGCAGTTTTTGTCCACTCGTTGAGCTCCGGCGTGCGGCCGTCGAAATAATAAACGAAATAGACGATCGCGACGTGCCACACATAGACGTAAAGCGAGTGGCGACCGAGCAGGCGAAGGTATCGCAGGGTGAACACCCAGGTCAGTGCCGAGGCGACCGAGCGAACCCAGGCGGCCTTGTGCTTGGGGCCGGCAACGATCAGCCAGGTGACGAGCAGGCCGACGGCTGCGAAGTTCAAGAGATAGACCGGTCCGAAATCGGCGCGGATTTCCATCGAGGCGAACTTGCCGATCATATGCGCCGGCATCATTTCGTTGGCGGTGATCAGGCGCAGCGGCAGGAAGAACAGCACCAGAACCAGCGCCGCCTTCGGGATGAACATGTTGTCGGGCGACAGAACCCGACCCCAGTTGATCTTGCCGGACGAGGTCAAGGCACCGAGCACCAGGCCCGAGAAGAACACGATCTGCCAGCCGAACAGGTTGAACGAAACGCGCAGGCCCTGATCGTCCGCGCCCATGATCATGTCGTTGAGCGGAATGGTGACGAGTTGATGCAGGCCAAGCTGGCCGGCCATCCACAGCATGATCGAGGCAGCAACCACGTAATGCCACTTGTCGTCCAGCACCAGCTTGATCAGCATCGGCGCAAACAGCATGTAGATGATGTATTGCGGCAGGATATCCATGAAGGTCGGCTGGTAGAGGAAGGTGGCGATCGCGGCGAGACGCAGCGGATCGTCGAAATTCGTGTAGCCGATCCAGTTGAACCAGGTCGAATAGGCGCCCGGCAGGATCATCTGCGCCACCATGACGGCCAGCACGATACCCATTGCGTAACGATAAAGCTCGAAGGCGCGGCTGTAGACGGCAGTACGCCCGGCGGCATAACCCGCCTTCATCATCTTGCGGGCATAAACCATGCCGATCATCAGGCCGGACAGGAACACGAACCCCTGCGCGTCTTCGACAAAGGCGAGCTGGTTGTGATTGATCTTCACGAGGAAATAGCCACCGGCAAAAATCAGGTGGTTGAGGACCATGAATACGAGAAAATATCCCCGCATTCCGTCAATGATTTCAAAGCGCTTCATCGGTCGCGGTCTCCGTCTTTGCCGGTCCTGATGGCAGCTGCCCTTCGGTCCGTAAGGCCTCTGCGGGCCGGGAAGTCACGCGCCTAAACGTCGCGAGAAGCCAGAGAGTTCCGGCAAGAATCGGTTTTAACCGACGTTCAGACATTTCAACCGTAAACAGTCCGTGATGACTGTCACATGAACGACATATGAGGCGGGACTGTGGAGAACTATTCGGCGGCGACGCGGCGCAAACCGGCCGCCTGTGTGAGATAGGCGCGGATCGCCGCGGGCTTCACCGGCTTGTGCTGCATGGCGATTCCGTGCCGTTCCGCCTCGGCTCTCACCTCCGGCGTGCGGTCCGCCGTGATCAGCAGGGCCGGGATATCGGCCTGGTAATGGGTTCTGAGGGTGAGAACCGCCTCGATGCCGCTCGCATCGTCGAGATGGTAATCGGCAATCACCGCATCCGGAGGCGGTTCGAGCCTTGCAATGATCGCTTCGATGTCGCCGGGCGACTGCGCCTGGCCGACCGTGCAGCCCCAGCCGGTGATCAGCAATGCCATTCCTTCGACGATATTGGGCTCGTTGTCGATGCACAGAACCCGCAGTCCGCCGAGCGGGTTGGCCGGCTTGGTCCGCTCCCGGCGGCCTCTTGCTGCGACCGCCTGCGGGGCCGAGAGATCGCGCGGAATTTCCACCCTGAATGCCGTACCGTGACCGGGTGTCGAGGAAAGCTGCACCGGATGGGAGAGCATGCGCGACAGTCGGTCGACGATCGACAGTCCGAGGCCCAGCCCGCTGGCCGTCCTTGCGCCATCTTCCAGCCGGGCAAATTCCTTGAACACGGTGCGGAATTTCGACTGCGGAATGCCGATCCCGGTATCAAGCACCTCGATCACCACCTTCTGCCCGCGCCGCCGTGCCCCGACGATCACCTTGCCGCTGACCGTATACTTGATCGCGTTGGAGACGAGGTTCTGCACCAGGCGGCGCAGAAGATTGGCATCCGAAACCACCCTGAGCGAAGTCGGCATCACCACGAATTTGAGGTTCTTCTCCCGCGCCATCGGTGAGAAGTCGGTCTCGATCCTTTTTAGCAAGTCTTCCAGCTCGATTGAGCCGAAGCGCGGTTTCATCGCGCCGGTATCGAGCCGCGATATGTCGAGCACGGCACCGAGAATGGTTTCGACGGATTCGAGCGAGCTGTCGATATTGCGGGCCAGCGCCGAATTTTTGTCATCTCCGCCAAGCCGTTCGGCAAGAGCCGAGGAATAAAGCCGCGCGGCATTGAGCGGTTGCAGGATATCGTGGCCGGCGGCGGCGAAGAAGCGGGTCTTGCTCACATTCGCATCGTCGGCGGCCGTCCGCGCTTCGCCAAGCGCGTGGTTGACACGGGTAAGCTCGGCCGTGCGTTCGCCGACGCGCTGTTCCAGCGTTTCGTTTGCCTGTTTCAGCGCTTGATCGGCGGCAACGCGTTCGGAAATATCGGTGAAGGTGGCGACAAGTCCTGCATCCGGCATCGCATTGCTGCGCACCTCAATGATCCGTTTACCGCCGTGGACAACCAGCGGAAACGATGTGCCCAGCGTCTTGAACCGGGCAACAAGCGCGTCTTTCTCCGTTCCCGCGATATCACCCCGCTCCGCCAGCAGTCCGATCACGTCGGTGAGCTGAAAGCCTACCTGACCCGCCTGTTCGGGAAGATCGAGCAATTGCCGGAACCGCCGATTCCACACGGTCAGGCGGTCTGAATTGTCGAACACGGCGATGCCCTGATCCATCTGGGACAGCGCCGTCTGCATCATGTCCTGGTTATATTGCAGCGCCTCGCTCGCCTGATCGAGCAGCCAGGCGGTATCGGCATTGGTGTCTTCCACCTTCTGCAACACCAGCGACAGAACGAGCCTTGCCGACGATGAGCCGATCGCGCTGCCGAGCAGCTGTTCGGAGAAATGGATCATCGCCATGTCGGATGGCTGGTCGTCACGGAAGCGGCGCCCGGCGGTCTTTTCGTAATTGGAAAAGGAGCGCAGCATCCGCTCTTCGCCGAGATACCGGGCAATCACGGTTTTGAGATCCCCGACGCTGATCCGGGTTTTCCAGCCGCGGGTGGCAAACTCGGTCCGGCGGTGGCGTTTGACGAAAATGCCCGCCTGCAGCCGCTCGACCGGGCGCGGATTGCGCGACAGCGAGCCGAGCACGAAGGCAAGCGTATTGAGCGAAAGGCTGAAGATCGTTGTCGTCACGAACGGGTCGATCTCCGGGCCGGCAAAGATCGTTGTGCCGGGAAAAAGGAAGTTCAGCACCGCCGCGGCAATATGGGAATTGTCCGGCCCGCCGAGGCTCGGCAGGAACAAAAGATAGGCCCAGGACAGAAAACCGAAGGAAAGACCGAGGATCGCGCCGCGTGCATTCGCCCGCCGCCAGATCAGCCCGCCGAGCAGGGCAGGGGCGATCTGGGCGATTGCCGCAAAGGCAAGTAGCCCGATCGAGGCAAGCCCCGACTGGCTGTCGGCCATGCGGTAATAACCATAACCGAGCAGCATCACGGCGAAGATTGATGCGCGCCTGACATTGAGCAGCGTGCGGGTGAAATCCTTCTGGCCGGCAGGCGTCGAGGCGAGCTTGCCGCGCAGGAAAAGCGGGATGACGATATCGTTGGAAATCATGATCGAAAGCGCGACGGATTCGACGATCACCATCGCCGTCGCCGCCGAAAATCCGCCGATAAACGTCATCAGCGTCACGAACGGAAGCCCGGCTTCGAGCGGCAGCGTCAGGACGTAGAGATCGGGATCGCCCGTGCCGCCGAAAGTGATGAGCCCGGCGGCGGCAACCGGAAGAACGAAGAGGTTGATGGCGATCAGATAGACAGGCAGCAGAAAACCGGCAGCCCGTCTTTCCCGCGGGGTACGGTTCTCGACCACCGTGACATGGAACTGCCGCGGCAGGATGACGATCGCGAAGGCCGAAAGAAGAATGATCAGGATCCAGCGGCTGAGCGGTGTTTCATAGGACGCGGCGGAAGTGACGAGCAGGCTTTCCGATGCCTTGGCGGCGAGATCCGACCAGCCGTCGAACACGAAGAAGGTGACGGCGATCCCGACCGTCGCAAAAGCCACCAGCTTGACCAGCGATTCCATTGCGACCGCCAGGATCAGCCCGTCCTGATGTTCCGTCGCATCCGTATGCCGTGTGCCGAACACGACCGCGAAACAGGACATCAGCAGGGTGACGATCAGCGCGAGGTCGATGAAATGCAGGTTGCCGCTACCGATGCCGAAATCCGACGGATCGACCATCACCGCGACGGAACTGGACACCGCCTTGAGCTGCAGCGCGATATAGGGAACGGTGCCGACGAGCGCCAGAACCGCGACGATTGCCGCAACCGCGGCATTCTTGCCGTAACGGGCAGCGATGAAATCGGCAATCGAGGTGAGTTTCTCTGCCTTGGCCAGTTCGACGATCCGGCGGATCACCGGCATGCCGAGCGTGAAGGCAAGGATCGGCCCGACATAGATCGCGGCAAATTCCAGACCGCGTTGCGAGGCGAGCCCCACCCCGCCGAAATAGGTCCAGGAGGTGCAATAGACGGCAAGGCTCAAGGCATAGACGAGCGGGCGCCCGCCTTTCGGCACGCCGGAAAGGCGGCTTTTTCTGTCGCCATAACTCGCCACTGCGAAAAGCAGCAGGATATAGGCGAATGCCGAGACAAGGATGACCCAGCCTGGAAGCATCGTTCCTCCGCCGCAAACAAATGCGGTCCTCGGGTTAAATATTACGAGAAACATGCGGCGTTGGAAATCGGCCGCGCCTTGTCAAAAAGTCCAATGCAGCCGGATCTGTTCCGATCGATTGTCAGCTTTAAGCCTTTGGGCTTTTGCACCTTTTCAGCATGTGAGGAAACGCTATGTTAAGCACGACGGAAACCATGAGAGGGGTATTGTCATGTCAGTCATTAGCGAATTCCGTTCCTTTATCGCCAAGGGTAATGTGATCGACCTTGCAGTCGGTATCATCATCGGTGGTGCCTTCACCGGCATCGTTACATCGCTCGTCAATGATATCGTTATGCCGGTTGTCGGCGCGATCACCGGTGGCGGGTTCGATTTCTCCAATTACTTCCTTGCACTGTCGAGCGCCGTCACCGCGCCGTCGCTGGAAGAGGCGCGCAAACAGGGCGCCGTTTTTGCCTATGGCAGCTTTATCACCGTGATGATCAACTTCATGATCCTCGCTTTCATCATCTTCCTGATGGTCAAGGGCGTGAACAAGCTCCGCGCCATGGAAGAAAAGAAGCCGGCCGACGAAACGCCCGCCCCGCCGCCGGCCGATATCCTGCTCCTGTCGGAAATCAGGGATCTGCTGAAGACCAGGTAACACCAAGTCTTTTCCGGCCTGCAATTCATCAGAACAATGAATTGCAGGCTCAAGGAAACTCATGGGATTTTCCAAGGCTTCTGGGTTAAGACAGAGCCTCGAAAAACAGGAAATCCGCATGTCTCTTCTTAGCTCCCTCAGCCCCCGCGCTCTTGCCGCTCCCGAAAGCGGCATCGTCGAGATCATCAATCATGCCCGCATCGGCGGCCGCGATGATCTGATCCCGCTCTGGGCGGGCGAGGGCGATTTGCCGAGCCCGGATTTCATCAACCGTGCGGCATCCGATGCTCTCCTCGGCGGCGAAACCTTCTACACCTGGCAGCGCGGCATTCCCGAACTGCGCCAGGCGCTGTCGGATTATTACGCCCGCCACTTTTCCGTCTCGCTGCCGATGGAGCATTTCTACGTCACCGGCTCGGGCATGCACGCGATCATGATGGCCGTGCAGGCGATCTGCGGTCCGGGCGACGAGATGCTCTACCTGTCGCCGACCTGGCCGAACATCGTCTCGGCGATCGAGATTTCCGGTGCCGTTGCCACCGGCCTGCCACTGGAATTCATCGGCGGAAAATGGTCGCTCGATCTCGGCAAGCTTGAAGCGACGATCACGCCGAAGACGAAAGGCCTGTTCATCAACACGCCGTCGAACCCGACCGGCTGGACGGCGACGAAGGAAGACCTGGCTGCCATCCTGGCACTCGCCCGCAAGCATGGCCTGTGGATCATCGCCGACGAGATCTACGCGCGTTATTATTATGGCGGTGCAATCCGCGCACCGTCCTTCCTCGATGTCTCGGAACCGGATGACCGCATCATCTATGCCAATTCCTTCTCCAAGAACTGGTCGATGACCGGCTGGCGCGTCGGCTGGCTGGTGGCGCCGGCAGAACTCGGCCAGGTGATCGAGAACCTGGTTCAATATTCCAATTCCGGCGTTGCCCAGTTCATGCAGCGCGGTGCCGTCGTGGCCCTCAACGAGGGCGATGCCTTCGTCGAGGAAAATATCGCCCGTGCGAAGCAATCGCGCGACATTCTCTGCGACATGCTGATCGCCACCAACCGCGTCCAGACGCTGAAGCCGGAAGGTGCGCTTTATGCCTTCCTGAAAGTCGACGGCATCACCGACAGCCGTGCCGCAGCCTTCGATATCGTCGATAAGGCGGGGGTTGCGCTGGCGCCTGGTTCGGCCTTCGGCAAGGGCGGCGAAAATTTCCTCCGCGCCTGTTTCCTGCGCAATCCAATACATGTGGAAGAGGCGGCAGCGCGGCTTTCGACCTATATCAAGGCACTCTGAAACCGCTTGCGGGGAGTTTCGATAAAATTCGAACAATCCTCGAAAACCTCCCTTATCCACGCTGCCGGATATAGTTCCCCAAGGCATCGATAAGTAACCCGCGATCAAGCGCTGCGATGCTTTCCTGCAAAAAACAAGAGCAGGGAAGTATCGCAATGGCAGTCCTGGTGACGGGCGGAGCGGGATATATCGGCAGCCACATGGTCTGGGCATTACTGGATGCCGGGGAAGACGTGGTCGTGCTTGATCGTCTTTCGACCGGTTTCCGCTGGGCCGTGCCGGATGCGGCCCGCTTTTATCTTGGCGACGTCGGTGACCATGACCTGCTGTCGCAGATTTTCGCCGAAAACCGCATCGAGGCAATCATGCATTTTGCCGGCTCGATCGTCGTGCCGCAGTCGGTTGCCCATCCGCTCGATTATTACGAGAACAATACCAGCAAGACCCGGCTGCTGGCGGCCGCCGCCATCGAGGCCGGGATCAGGCATTTCGTGTTTTCCTCCACCGCCGCCGTTTATGGCGACCAGAAGGATGACACGCCGGTCTTGGAAAGCGCTCCGACCCTGCCGAAAAACCCTTACGGCCAGTCTAAGCTGATGTCGGAACTGATGTTGCGCGATGCCGCTGCCGCTCACGATTTCCGTTTTGTCGCGCTGCGCTATTTCAACGTCGCCGGCGCCGACCCGCTCGGCCGCACCGGGCTTTCCACCATCGGCGCGACCCATCTCATCAAGCTCGCCTGCGAGGCGGCCCTTGGTGAACGCTCCGGCGTCGATATCTACGGCACCGATTATGCCACGCCCGATGGAACCGGTGTGCGGGACTATATCCATGTGACGGATCTGGTCGAGGCGCATCTGAAGGCGTTGAGCTACCTGCGCCGCGGCGGCGAGCCATTGATCGCCAATTGCGGTTATGGCCGCGGTTATTCCGTGCTCGAAGTGTTGAATGCGGTCAAACGTGTCAGCGGCCAGTCCTTTGACACCCGCTACGGCCCGCGCCGTCCGGGTGATGCCGCAAGTGTGGTCGCCAATTCGACGCTCGCCCGCGGATTGCTTGAATGGAAGCCGCGCCACGACAATCTCGACCTGATCGTCGACACGGCAATTGCCTGGGAAGCGCAGCTTGCACCGCGCAGGGTCGAGGATCTGCGTTCGCTGCACCAGCGCTTGGCCGCAGCACGGTTTTGAGCGCTTCGGCCCGGGCGTCGAAATCTGCGCCGAACAGGCCTGCCATGCCAAAACAGTGATGGATAAGCGATCGCTTGAGGAGTAGAGCGAGGCAGATATCAGGATTTGCCAATCGAACCCGACGGATCCCATGCGCAGCTTTTTGACGGCCGGCCTCATTCTCCTTGCCTGCGGCAGTGTTTCAGCCCCGGCCCGCGCGGCTGAAACCGGCACGACGTCAAGCACCGCCAGGGCTCCGACTGCAGAAACTCTCTCCAATCCGGCCAAGGTCTGGATCCCGTCGCTGCCGTCATCGCAGTCACCGAAAGTGAAGCTGGTCGAGCCGCGCCTGCATCTTGCCAAGGCAGGGACAGGCACCGCCGGTCCGCGTGTGGCGCTGACCTTCGATGCCTGCATGGGCGCGGTCGACGAACGTATCCTTCAGACCCTGGTTGGCCAGCGCATCCCGGCGACCGTCTTCGTCACCGCCCGCTGGTTGCGCAAGAACCCTCAGACGGTGGCGATCTTCCTTGCCAATCCCGACCTCTTCGAGATCGAGAACCACGGCGAAAACCATGTGCCCGCCGTCGATGTCGCCGTTCCCGTTTATGGCATAGCTTCGGCCGGCTCGCCCGAGGCGGTGGCCCGTGAGGTCGGCAATGGCGCGAAAGCGATGCTGGCCGCCGGCCTTCCGGCGCCGCGCTGGTTCCGTGGCGCGACCGCCAAATACGACGCCTCCTCGATCGATGAGATCCGCAAGATGGGCTATCGCGTCGCTGGTTATTCTCTGAACGGCGACGACGGTTCGCTGCTTGGCGCCGGTGCCGCGGAAAAGCGCATTGCCGCGGCAAAGGACGGCGACGTGGTGATTTCGCATATCAACCAGCCGACCCATGCGGCGGGGCAGGGCGTGGCAAATGCCATCCTCAAGCTGAAAGCCCGTGGTGTCGATTTCGTCCGCCTCTCGGATGTCGCGACTGACGGCGATAACGGCACGACGACAGCACGGCCGGGATTGTTTTGACGCTGTTACCCAGCTGAGGCTCGACCGCATAGTCTTTGCTGATACGGCGCCCTGGAGCATCGATGCCGATCGAAGAGGGCGTTAGCCCCGGTGGCTCAGTTGGGCGGCCACAAGCTTTGCCACCAGATGCACGAGATTATTCGCCTCGAAGCGATATTTCAGCTTGTCCACCCGGTGCTCGATCGTCCTCGGCGAGAGCCCCAGAAAGTCGGCGATCTCCTTGCTTGTATGGCCTTCGATCAAAAGCTGGACGATGTTGTCGTCGGTAATGTCGGTCTTCGTCTCCTCGCTTCGGGAAACGAAGAAGCGCCCCTCGATCAGGCTGATGCACCAGGCGGGCTTTCCATCGCATTTCTGCGGCAGGATGATCCGCTCGTAACCGATGCGGACACCCAGCAGCCTCGTCGTCACCAGTTCCAGTATCGGGCGTCGCACCTCGAGCGCCTTGGAATAGGCGGGGATGACGGCATCGTCGATGAAGCTTCTGTTGAGGTCGCGTAGGACTGCGTCGGGAAATTCCCGCTTCATCCGCTCCAGCTGAAGGCTCTTGAAGCCGAAATCCCTGATCCTTCGAAATCGCCAGTCATAAGGATCGTCTTCGGCCGTCGTCACGACGGAAAGCGCCATCTTGATGCTGAGCTTGTCGCTGATATCGCCATAGAGACTTTCCGGCGTTGCCGTCATGTCGGACTGCAGCCAGGCATCGATCAGCCCCTGGGAAAGTGAATTGAATAAAGCCATTAAATACGCGCCAACCGGTAAATATACATACTTGCTGACATACACCGCATCCCAGTTATCAAATCGTTGATAAAAAAGCGTTTTTCATTCCAGATCACGAAAAGCGGCAACGCCGCCGAGGAATAACGCATGCGGCGGGAATGTCTTTCGGATGCAGGCCATCGGATAACATAGACGCTGACCTGCCTCTGTGGGCTCACCATCGTTTTCCGGAGCGTCCGCAATTTGATCGGCCGGAGGTCGTTACACCGCCATGATGAGTGGACTGCGCTTCACATCAGGCTGCATCGACAAGAGATATGAGACTGTAACCACTGATATGCCTGGCCTTGTCTGCGGGGAAATCGACTTCAGATTGGTGGTTGTTTCGGCCTGCATGCGACGTTTTTGCTTTACAGCAGCAAAAAATCTGGTAACTCCCGCGTTTATGGATGCCCTTGTAGCTCAGTTGGTAGAGCACCTGATTTGTAATCAGGGGGTCACGAGTTCGAACCTTGTCGGGGGCACCATAAAATTCCGTTAGAGTACGGACCTTTCCGCAAATAGCTGTCCAACTGTTTCCGGCAGTGTATTTGCTACCCGATTCCGGTCCAACACTCCGCCTCACGTTCAGGCGACGCCGCATTCGATCCGATTGGTACTGTGTCCGAGGAACCCCAGCCTTCATCGAGCTAGGCTGCGGTTTCATTCATGGTCGCAAATATCGGCCGCCCGCCAACCGCGCTGCGCGAACGGGTCAACCCGTGCGTCATGACCGGCGCGCCATTCATGAGGCTGGCCTCGCGCAAAGCGCTTACCGCAGTTCAGTAAGTCCGAGTGGGGAAAATGGTGCTGCTAGAGAGATTTGAACTCTCGGCCTCTCCCTTACCAAGGGAGTGCTCTACCCCTGAGCTATAGCAGCTTAGAACCGGTTCGGAGCGTCTCCGCATCGTCGGCGAGGGCCTATTGCCATAGGTTCTTGGTGAGTGCAAGCAGCAAATTCCAAGTTATTTCATTAGGCATGGGGAAAACCGCGGTGATGCTTTTGTTTGCCGGGGTTTTTGGCTATGGAAGTCCATGGACGAAAATGACGACGTGCAGAATCTTGAAAGCCGAGGCGATCGTGCCCGCAGGGCGCAGATGGCGCGCGAGGCGGAGCGCAAGGACAAGGCGGCCGCCAAGCTGCGCGAGAACCTGATGCGCCGCAAGAGCCAGGCCCGCGCGCGCCGCGCCGGAGATGCGGATGAAACGACGGGCCTGCCCGCCGCCACGCCGTCTGCCGCAAAATCGGACGAATCATCCTGATCTATGTCCTTCAGGGACAATCACGAGGTTTCATCAAACATTGAAGCGACGGGGCATTTCGTCTAAGGACACAAGCCTTCCGCGCTTGAGAGGGAAAGTTTTTCAATCATGGATCGCATACGCATTTCCGGCGGCAACAAGCTGAACGGCATCATTCCGATTTCCGGCGCCAAGAACGCGGCCCTGCCGCTGATGATCGCCTCGCTTCTGACGAGCGACACGCTGACGCTCGAAAACGTGCCGCATCTTGCCGATGTCGAGCAGCTCCTGCGCATCCTCGGCAATCACGGCGTCGACATTTCCGTCAATGGCCGTCGCGAAAGCCAGGCGGAAAGCTACGCCCGCACCATTCATTTCACCTGCCGTACCATTGTCGACACGACCGCCCCTTATGAGCTGGTGTCGAAGATGCGCGCCTCGTTCTGGGTCATCGGCCCGCTTCTGGCGCGTGAGGGCAAGGCCCGCGTTTCGCTGCCGGGCGGTTGCGCCATCGGCACGCGCCCGGTCGACCTTTTTCTCGACAGCCTCGCAGCCCTTGGCGCCGAGATCGAGATCGATGGCGGTTACGTCAATGTCGCAGCACCCGCGGGCGGTCTGGTCGGCGCGCATTACACCTTCCCCAAGGTCTCGGTTGGCGCCACCCACGTCCTGATGATGGCGGCAACGCTTGCCAAGGGCACGACCGTCATCGACAACGCCGCGCGCGAGCCGGAAATCGTCGATCTTGCCGATTGCCTGATCGCCATGGGCGCCAGGATCGAGGGTGCCGGCACGAAGACCATCACCATCGAGGGTGTCGATTCCCTGCATGGCGCCCGGCACCGGGTCCTGCCGGACCGCATCGAGACCGGCACTTATGCGATGGCGGTTGCCATGGCCGGCGGCGACGTGACCTTGTCGGGCACCCGCGCCTCGCTGCTCGACAACGCGCTTGATACGTTGCGTCTCGCCGGTGTGGAGATCACCGATACCGAAAGCGGCCTGCGCGTCGTGCGCAATGGCAACGGCATCCAGCCGGTCGACATCGTCACCGAACCCTTCCCGGGCTTCCCGACCGACCTGCAGGCGCAGTTCATGGCGCTGATGACCCGTTCGTCCGGCGTCTCGCATGTGACGGAGACGATCTTCGAAAACCGCTTCATGCATGTGCAGGAACTTGCCCGCCTGGGCGCTCGCATCTCGCTCTCGGGCCAGATGGCGCGCATCGAGGGCGTGCCGCGGCTCAAAGGTGCGCCTGTCATGGCAACCGACCTGCGCGCCTCCGTCTCGCTCGTCATCGCCGGCCTCGCCGCCGAAGGCGAAACCATGGTCAGCCGCGTCTATCATCTTGATCGCGGTTTCGAGCGTCTGGAAGAAAAGCTTACCCGCTGCGGCGCAGTGGTCGAACGCGTCAGCGACTGATTACCTCCCGACAGCTCGGACATTCGAAAGGACGGCAGGAAAACCCCTTGCCGTCCTTTTTCATATTCCTATCTTGAACCGGCATCCCATTTTGTCCCCGCCTCATATTTCATGATCCGGCTTCCCACGGAGACTTTCCCAATGGCTGATATTTCCTCCCCCGTCTGGTTCATCACCGGCTGTTCGACAGGTTTCGGCCGTGAGCTCGCCAAGCTGACGCTCGATCGCGGTTTTCCGACCATCGTCACCGCCCGCGACAAGAGCCGGCTTGCCGATCTGATCGACGGGTATGACAACGCACTCGCCGTCGATCTCGACGTCACCGACAAGGCGCAGATCGATGCGGCAGTGAAGGCGGCGGAGGAAAAATTCGGCCGTATCGACGTGCTGGTCAACAATGCCGGTTACGGTTATCAGGCATCGATTGAAGAGGGCGAGGAAAGCGAGATCCGCGCCATGTTCGATGCCAACGTCTTCGGCCTGTTTGCCATGACGCGTGCCGTGCTGCCGGGCATGCGCGCCCGCCGCAAGGGCCATGTCCTCAATCTCACCTCGCAGGCCGGTTTCATCGGTTTTCCGGGCTCCGGTTATTACGCTGCTACCAAACATGCCGTCGAAGGTTTTTCCGATGCGCTGGCAGCCGAAGGTGCTCCCCTCGGCATCAAGGTTACCTGCGTGGCGCCGGGACCGTTCCGCACCGACTGGGCCGGTCGCTCGCTGAAACAGACGCCGGTCGAGATCGCCGATTATCAGCAGACCGCTGGCAGCCGCATGTCGGCGACCGCAGGCTATAGCGGCCAGCAGCCGGGCGATCCCGTTCGTGCCGGCGAGGCGATGATCAAGGCGGTCGAGACGGAAAACCCGCCGCGCCATCTGGTGCTTGGCGAACTCGCCTATAACGGCATTACCGGCAAGCTTGCCGAACGCCTGAGCGAGATCGAGGCCTGGAAGGAAACAAGCCTTTCCGCCGACTTCCCGAAATAGGATCGGGCGCGAAGCGGCGCCAGCCGGGGTCGGCGGCCCCGTTTTTTTCTGCAGCGTCAGGCGGACCGCTGCCGCGCCTGACGCTGCAGGGCAGCGGTGGTCGCCTCGCAATCCGCGGGGCGGCCGAACAGATAGCCCTGGGCGAAGTCGCAGCCGAGGCGCTGCAGTCTCAGCGCCTGATCTGCGGTTTCGACCCCCTCGGCCACCATCCGCACACCAAGCCCCGCCGCCATGTTCAGCAAAGCCCGAATGATCACCTCTCCGGGGCCGCTCGACATCCGGTCGACGAAGGTCTTGTCGATCTTGACGATATCGACAGGCACATTGAGGAGATGTGTCAGTGAGGCATAGCCGGTGCCGAAATCGTCGAGCGCGACGGGCATTCCGTCCGAGCGCATATCCTCGATCGTCTGGCCGACCTTGCGGTCCCGTTCGTCCATGTAGACCGACTCTGTCACCTCGACCACCACATGCTGGAGCGGAACGTTCTGCTCCGAGAATGTTTTGGATAGACGTTCCCGCAGGTTTCCCTGGTCGAAATCGGCCATCGAGACGTTGACGCTGACATAATCGAGCGTGACCTTGTTCTCGCGCCAGCGGCGGAGATCGCGGGCGACCTGTCGCAGCATCCGGTCCGTCAGCCTGTGGCCGAGCGAGCCGTCCTGCAAGGCGTCGGAAAACTGTCCGGCTGAAACGATGGCGCCGTCGGGAGCGCGGATGCGGCAGAGCGCCTCCAGGCCGACAATCTCCCGCGTATCCAGCCGCACGATCGGCTGGTAATGGGCCTCGATCCTATCTTCGGAAAGCGCGTCTGCAACCGTCTGGAGCACCCGGAAACGGTCGGCCACGGCCCCCGCCAGCCCTTCGCTGTAAAGCACGAAACTGCCCCTCGCGGTCCGCTTGGCCTGATGCAGCGCAAGGTTCGCATGCTGCAGATAGGTCTGCACATCGGGTGCAGGCAGCGGATCGCAGATCGCGCCGCCGCAGCTTGCGGAGAGCCTAAGCGTGTGTCCATCGGTTGCCAGCGTCT
Source organism: Aliirhizobium sp. YIM B11859 (assembly GCF_057163345.1). Lineage (NCBI taxonomy): Bacteria > Pseudomonadati > Pseudomonadota > Alphaproteobacteria > Hyphomicrobiales > Rhizobiaceae > Aliirhizobium > Aliirhizobium sp. YIM B11859. The sequence continues at coordinate 649,008 of NZ_JBXHAY010000002.1, read as the reverse complement.
GCTGTTCCACGGCGGCAAGCACGTGCCGGCAGACCGCTGCAAGATCGTCCGGATCGCCATCCGCAAGCACGGCGAACTCGTCGGCATCCACCCTGAAGGTCCGGTCAGGGCCTACAATGCGACCGATGGCGTCGGCTGCCTTGAGAATGACCGCGTCACCGACCGCATGACCAAAAACATCGTTGATCCGGCCGAGGTGATCCATGTCGATCAGCAACGTGCCGAAGGGCGCACAACTCGCTTTTGCCCTTTCTTCCAGCGACCGAATGAAATTGGCGCGATTGCCGAGCCCGGTCAGCGGATCGAAATAGGCAAGCCTCTGGTTCTCAGCTCGCACTTCCTCCCGTTCGAGCACGAGCGAGCACAGATCGACGCATTCCGAGACGATCGTCCTTTCCTCGTCGGTCGGCCCGCGATGTTCTGTGTAATAGAAGCCGAAGGCGCCCAGAACCCGACCATCGCCCTGCAGGATCGGGCTCGACCAGCAGGCCTTGACGCCGTGTTCTTTCGCCAGGATGTCGGCGAGCGCCTGATAGGGAAGCCAGTAGGGGTCGGTAAATATGTCTTTTACGGCAATTTGCCGGCCAAGGAATGCAGCCGTGCCGCAGGAGCCGACGCCCGGACCGATAGGAATACCGTCCAGTGCCTCGCAATAGTCTTTGGCAATGGTCGGCCCGGCAAGCGGGTGAATGAGGCCATTGCGATCGATCGTCACCAGTGAGCAGATGACGCCTTCCGCAAGCCTTTCAGCGTGGGTGCAGATATGATTGCCGGCATCCTCGACAGAGCAGCCGCGGGCAAGCATGTCCAGTATTTCCGCCTGGAGTCTTCCTTGTGTCGCTGCCATTCGTCAATTTTTCCTGCGTGATGTTGGCTGGGAAATCGATTGGGCGGATGATGTTCTATGAAAGGTAATCATAATGTTATGCGATTGGGTGTAGTTGTTGTCAAAACCGGTTTCTTTCGAAAAATCAGGTGCGAGCCTGCACTGATGCAGGTCAATGTCGCCCCTGCCTGGCTCTTCTAACTCTGTGAGGCTTTGGAACGATCCCCGAAGGAACCGGTCGCGCGATGACCTATCTGGCTTTTATATCCGCCTCGCTCGCCCTGTTGCTGGCGCCGGGCCCGACCAACACGCTGATGGGCATTGCCGGCGCGCGTGGCGGCGTCAAAGCCGCATCCCGCCTTCTGCCGGCCGAGCTTGCCGGTTATCTGACCACGATCATGCCGCTCACGTGGCTGGGGGCGGAGCTTCTATCGCGCCATCCTGCTGCTGCCACTTGCCTGAAGGCGCTTGCTGCAGCCTGGGTGATGTTTCTGGCGGTCAAGCTCTGGCGCATGACCGGAAAGCCCGGCACGGGCAGCGCCGTGACGGCAAGGCGGGTGTACCTGACCACCGTGCTCAATCCCAAGGCACTCATCTTCGGCCTCGTTCTGCTGCCGGCGCCGGCAGAAGGGGAGTTTTTTCCGAAGCTTGGCCTGTTCTGTCTGATGGTGGCCTCAGTCGCGCTTCTGTGGAGCGCCTTCGGACGGCTGACACAGGCGGGCGAGGGCGGCAGCCGTCGCCTGCTCTTCGTACAGCGCATCGCGTCAATCTGGCTGGCCCTCGTCTCGGTGACGCTGATTGCCGGTGTTCTGCGGTCCTGATCCGGGTTCTACGGCTTTCAGCCGAAACGCGCCGGGGAGAAAGGTGCGATGTCGATGGCCGTCTTTTGGCCGGTCAGAAGATCGGCGACAAGCCGCGCCGTGCCGGCCGACTGGGTAAGGCCGAGATGGCCGTGGCCGAAGGCATGGACGACATTCGGCGTTGCCTTGGCGCGGGCAATCGCCGGCAGGCTATCGGGCAATGACGGGCGAAAACCCATCCATTGGGTGCCGCCTTCGGTCTTCAGGCCCGGAAGGAAGTTCTTTGCCTTTTTCAGCATGGCCTGCGAGCGGGCATAATTCGGCGGCAGATCAAGGCCGCCGAGTTCCACCGCCCCGCCGACGCGAATGCCGCTTGTCAGCCGGGTGACGACGAAACCATGACCACCAAACGTGACCTGGGTGCGCAGATCCAGCGCGTCCGCAGGCAATGTGGTGTTGTAGCCGCGTTCGGTCTCCAGCGGGATGTGTTCGCCGAGCGACCGGGCGATACGATGCGAGAATGCGCCGGCCGACAGCACCACCTTGCCTGCCTTGCTGACGGTGCCTCCGGCCGTGGCAACTTCCACGCCGTCGGCCACAGGTGTCAGTCCCGTCACGTCGGCAATCTCGATCGTGCCGCCGCGGGCGCGAAAATTCTCGGCAAGCGCCAGCGTATAGAGCTTTGGGTCGGCGATCGAGAACCAGCCGGGCGTGAACGTGCCGCGGATGAAACGTGGCGCAATCCCCGGCTGGATGCCGGCCATTTCAACGGCATCCATGTGGCGGAATTCGATGCCGTGTTGTTGACGCGCTTCCCAGCCCGGCAGCGAGGCGTCAAATTCGGCATCACTTTCATAAACCTGCAGGTTGCCTTCCTTGCGCAGCAGGGAAAGCGTTTGCGTGGCCGACAGGAACGGCTCGAGCTCGGCACGGGAGAGATCCATCAGAGCCGTCTGGGCGCTGGTCGCATGGGCAACGCGCGAGGCCTGGCAGGCGCGCCAGAAGCGGAACATCCACGGCGCGATCCTGAGCGCATAGGCGGGCGGGATAGACAGCGGCCCGAGCGGATCGAGCAGCCATTTCGGTGCTTTTCTGAGAATTCCGGGAGAAGCAAGCGGCAGGATGTCGGTAAAGGCGAATGCGCCCGCATTGCCGGCCGAGGCGCCGGATGCCGGCCCCTCCCGGTCGATAACCGTGACACCGAGACCACGCATCTGCGCCGCAATGGCGATGGAGAGACCAACGACCCCCGCCCCGATGACGATCACATCCGACCTGCTCATTCCCCGACACTTTCCGGCATGCCGTCCGTGGCACGCATCTGCTTTCGTGGTCCCCATATAGATAAGCCCTCCAGGGGAGGGCTTATCCGTTCGTTATGGCCTCTCAGGCCTTGTAAGTCTGGACCGCGCCGGGAAGCTTGCTCCAGTCGGCGTACCAGCTGTCGAACAGCTTCAGCTGTGCTTCGACATAACCCCGCTGGCTGTCGGACAGCACATCGGTCTCGATGAAGTTCAAAGCGAACTCGCTGTCTCCCTTCAGTACCATCATGTGCTTGAAATAGAGCACCAGATCCGGGCCTTCGTCGAAAGAGGACAGCACGCCGAGCGCGGCTTCCAGTTCGATTGCGCGGGCGCGCGCATCGGCATCGCCCTTGGCGGCAGCCTGGGCGAGATTGCAAAGATGCAGCACTTCCTTCGGCAGCACGTTGCCGATGCCGGTGATCGCGCCGGTCGCACCACAGTTGACGTAACCGTGGAAGACGGCGGTATCGACGCCGATCATCAGGGTGACATTGTCATCGCGGCTGGTGATGTTTTCGGCCGCATAACGCATGTCGGCCGGACCGCCGAATTCCTTGAAGCCGACAAGGTTCGGATGTTCCGCACGCAGCGCGAAGAACAGGTCGGCGCGGGTGGCAAAGCCGTAATACGGGCTGTTGTAGATGACCGCCGGAAGATCGGGAGCTGCCGACAGGATCGCCTTGAAATGTGCCTTCTGGGCCGAGATGACCGAACCGCGCGACAGCACGCGCGGAATGACCATCAGACCTTGAGCGCCGACCTTCTGGGCGTGGGCGGCAAGGGCGACGGCCGAGGCCGAATTGATCGCGCCGGTGCCGACGATCACCGGAATGCCGGCCTTGACCAGGCGTTCCACGCCTTCCATCCGCTGCGCATCGGTGAGCAACGGCCAGTCACCCATCGAACCGCAATAAACGACGGCCGACATGCCGGCCTCGATCAACTGCTTGCCCTTTTTCACCAGCGCGTCGAAATCCGGCGTGCGGTCTGATTTGCAGGGGGTCATCAGCGCGGGCACGACGCCCGAAAAGATAGTCGATTTCATCCAATGGTCCTCAATGGTCATGGCCTGCGCAGACGATCGCCAGCCTCTGGATAAGGAGAATACTCCTTCCATTTTCTTTGTCGACAAAAAAAATACAAGATATCAAAGATCAATATCGAGGCGATCATTGCGGGTCAGAAGCCGGCCGATCTGTTCGACGATCTGTTCGCCATGGGCCTTGCCGAGACGGTCGGCGGCGGCGACGTCGCGTGCCGTGACGGCCGCGATGATTTCCTCGTGTTCCTCGACGAAACGTGGCGGCAGGCGGTCGTCATAGGACTGGTAATAGAGCCGCAGCATGCGCCGGCCTTCGCCGAGCAGCCGGTCGAAGAAGCCGGCATAATAGGCATTGCGGCCGGCGGCCGCGATCGCCGAATGAAAGGCTGCATTGGTGGCGATCATGGCAAGTGCATCCTGCGCCTCGACGGCGGCCGCAAACTCATCCTCGCATTCGCGGATCAGGATGAGGTCGTCTTCGCGGTGGTGCTGCGCGGCAAGCCGCGTCGTCACGCGGTACATCAGCACCAGTGCGTCGAAATAGGCGGGCATGCCGAGGAAATCGATATTCGACACCATCGTCGAGCGGTTCGGCAGGGTCTCGATCAGCCCCTCACCGGCCAGCCGGACCAACGCCTCGCGGATCGGTGTGCGCGACATGCCGAACCGCGCGGCAAGCTGCACCTCGTCGATCGCACTGCCCGGTTCAAGCTTGAGATCGAGAATCTCGTCGCGCAAAAGGTCATAGACCAGTTTCACCCCGGACCCGCGCTTGCGCTCTGCCATCTGGTTCGTTTCGATATCCGTCATGCTGGCCCCCGCTTGTCGACATGATGTACCATGCCTTTAGCGTATTGAAGCCGTTGCGTCTGCCTTATATCTCGCTTGGCATGAACGACAGACGCATCATGGGCGCAGCCGGTGGGTCTTGCCGGCCGTTAAAAGCAGCCTACGCCGAAATCCATGGGATGGCCGGATGCCGGACGAAGGGAAGGAAGGAGCGGCTGCCTGCCGCTCGCGATCATCCTGCGAACTCGCTCCTCGCAAAATCAGCCGCCGTTGTTGGACAGCCGGTTGCTCGGGTCGCTGTTGCGAAACGCATCGCGACCGCCGCCGACGGCATTGTTGTCGTCGACCACGTTGTTTTGCGCCATGTCCAGCGAACTCAGGCTGCTGCCGAACGGATGGCTCGGATCCGTGAAGCAGTAGGACCTGTTGCCGTTGCGGGAGTTGAGCCAGACGGCAGGTTCGCGGCCGCCATTCATCACGAATGTATTTTTCTCGATCCGGTTGAACTGCGGTGCCTGATGCCGGATCGTGCCGCCCTCACCGCAATTCCGGTAGAGGAAGATGCCGCCATTTGATGCCTTGTCGAACTTGTTTCCAGTAATCGTGTTGTGGGCGGAGCCGTCGATGGCGATCTGTTCCCGGCTCTTGGTGCTGAGGTCGAACGTGTTGTTGGTGATCCTGGCGCCGGCCGATTCCGCGTCGAGATAGACCGCCACGCTGGAGCTTGACCCGGTGAACTGCGAGTTCGACAGGGTAACGTTGGTGACCCCGGGGCTGACATAGAAAGGCACTCCGCCTGAGCCGATGAAGCGGATGCCGTCGAAAGTGATGCCGCTCGGCGCGGAAGCCTGAGCGAAGGCCGTGTGGTTGGCGTTTAGCGACGACTGTTTTACGGCGTCGGCCTCGCCGTTGCGGCCAAGGCCGTAGATCCTTACACCATTGGCAATCTGGCAGTTCCGGACCGTCACATCCACCGGTCTGCTCCACGCCCCGCCGGTATTGCGGGAGCGTACGACGACGGCATCCTTGTCTCCCTTCGATGCCGTGCCCTCAAGCCGCCCGCCGCCGCAATCGAGGCTGCTGCCGCTTGCGGCACTGCCCTCGAAAACGACCTGGCGGGTGACGACAGACTGGGCCGGCAGCTTGACGCTGCAGCTCAGCTTGACAGGGGACGGGTCGGACGAGGCGGGGGTCAAAAGCTGCTGAACGACATCACCCGAACAGGCGCCGGCCGGAGACGCAGCCGCAACAGGTGCCGGTGCGGGTGCCGCGGGCTGTTGAGCCGGTTGTTGAGCCGGCGGCTGAGACGCCACCGGGACTGGCCTGCTTGTGCCATAGCCCGGTTGAAGAATGCTCTGCTGCAGGCCGGAGGCCAGAGGAGCAAGATCGCTTTGGCAGGCCGTCAGCAACGTCATCGATGCCACGGCCAACAAATAAGGCGAGTTGGAAAGGCGCATTCTGGTTCCCCTCGTCGTGTCCTGCTCGGTTCCTGACAAAGGCTAGCTACGATACGTTAACTATTTATTTCCCTTGCGCTCAGATGGAGACCACACGTGGGCCTTGCGGGGTTCGTCTCAATCGCTACTTGGCGCCTAGCCAGTTTGGATGGATTCACGCGGCAGTTCTGGTAGGGGGCATCCAGGTGCAGACATGATCCCGCTCAATCAGTGCGAGCCTCGCAGCTGAGTAAATCAAAAAACCGACGGTGGCGAATTAGGCAGCCTGACACTGTCTAAATTTGACATGAAAGAAGTTGCGTTACTACGAAAACTCCAGCCGCAACAAAGGAGTAAATGGTGCCCGGAGGCGGATTTGAACCACCGACACGCGGATTTTCAATCCGCTGCTCTACCAACTGAGCTATCCGGGCATCCAAGGCTTTATGGAAAGCCTGCCGGTCATTTTGACCGTCCGGAGGAAGTATTCCCCGGGAGCGAGCGGGGTTATAACATCTTGTTCGGCCATGTCCAGCACCCGCGAAGACTTTTTTGACAGCTTTGCGAAAAACGAAAATTTCCCAGCAAAAACAGGCATGAAGCGGAGGCCTTCATGACATGCACGAGGACTGCGCCTGTGGAAAGCGCCCACCGCCGCCGTCTGCGGTTCGTTAATCGCGTCCGTCCGGGTCATCCGCCTTGCTTTCGTCGTCGGCAACCGGAATGGCGTAGGAACCATTCAGCCAGCGCGACAGGTCGAGCGTACGGCAACGCTCGGAGCAGAACGGATAGTCTTCGCGCGACGACGGTTTGCCGCATTCGGGGCAGGGTCTTGCTTTCCTGAGCGGCTCGACCTTGCCGCCCGTCTTGATCGGTCCGGATGCCATTGGAGCAACTCCTCTTCCTGGATATGTAATGATCGCGCCTGCAGTCTCGCCAGAGCCGCATGCGGGACTTTATGAGATCAGGCTTCCGGCCAGCCCTGTGCCACGTCAAAACCTTCGCCGGCAAGCAGCGTCGTCACCTCGTGCAGCGGCAGCCCGACGACATTGCTGTAGGACCCGACGAGCTTCTGCACGAAGGCGCCGGCAATGCCCTGGATCGCATAGGCGCCGGCCTTGCCGCGCCACTGGCCGGATGCGATGTAGTTTTCGATCTCGCGAGCCGAAAGCCGCTTGAAGCGCACTTTCGTTTCGACCACCTTCTGGCGAAACTGCCCGCCGGGGGTGACCAGGCAGATACCGGTATAGACCCAGTGGCCGCGACCGGAGAGAAGATTGAGCGCCGATGACGCCTCTTCCGTATACTCGGTTTTTTCAAGGATACGCCGGCCAACCGCGACGACCGTGTCGGCAGACAGGATATAGCTGTGCCGCCACGCAGGATCATCCTTGGTCGCCCGATAAGCGGCTTCCGCCTTCTCGGCCGACAGGCGCCGCGCCAGCGAGCGCGGATGTTCGGCTCGCTTCGGCGTTTCGTCTATATCCATCGGCATCAGCCGTGCGGGCTCGATACCGACCTGATTGAGCAGGTCGAGGCGGCGCGGCGAACCGGATGCCAGTATCAGCTTTTGTTCGAGCGCCATGGTGATACTCAACCCCGCCGAACCGCTTACTTGAAGCGGTAGGTGATGCGGCCCTTGGTGAGGTCGTAAGGTGTCATTTCGACCAGTACCTTGTCACCTGCGAGCACGCGGATACGGTTCTTGCGCATGCGGCCTGCCGTGTGGGCGATGATTTCGTGTTCGTTTTCGAGCTTCACCCGGAAGGTCGCATTCGGCAGCAGTTCCGTGACGACGCCCGGAAATTCAAGGACTTCTTCTTTAGCCATTTACTGGTGTTCTTTCTGTGGTTGATAGCAGGCCTGGTCAGGTTTTCTCGAACCGGCGCCGCAAAATTGGGCGGAAACTACACAATCGTGTCCGCTTTGTGAACCTCGCTTCACATCTATTCTTGTCAGCCGTCAACCACTGGCCGGTGGCGGGCGGCGAATGGGCTTCATCCGCTTGTCGATTAGCTTCCAGAGATGGTCGCGGACCTCCCGATAGGCATCGAGCATCTGCTCCCGCGTTCCGGTGACGACGGTCGGATCCATGGTCGGCCAATAGACGACATCGACGGCACTGGAACGGGTAAGCTCCAGCGCGACGTGATGCGCTTCCGGCGCAAGTGTCACGATCAGGTCGAAGAAATCGTCCTCTATCTCTTCCAGAGTACGCGGCCGGTGCGGCCGCTTGTGGTTGAGAGAAAGACCGACCTCTTCCAGCACGACATCGACGAAGGGATCCGGTTCGCCGGAGCGCACGCCGGCAGACTGTATGTATATATCGGGTTGAAGCAGGCTTTTTGCAATGGCTTCGGCCATCGGCGAACGGATCGAGTTCTGTCCGCACATGAACAGGATCGCCGTCGGAATGCCGATCGTCTGTTTCCTGTTCGGTGCGTCAATGGCCATCGTCAGCCGCGCCAGTAGAGCACGCAGACAAGCGTGAACAGCCGCCTTGCGGTATCGAAATCAACGCCGATCTTGCCGTCGAAACGGTCCATCAAGGTCTGCGAACCTTCGTTGTGAATACCGCGGCGACCCATGTCGATCGCCTCGATACGGCTCGGCGTCGCCGTCTTGATCGCCTCATAATAGCTTTCGCACACCAGGAAATAGTCCTTGATGATCCGCCTGAACGGCGTCAGCGAAAGAATATGGGTGGCGACATCCTCGTCGCCCTCGGTGGTGATCGTCAGAACCAGCCGCGCGCTGGCCAGCGAAAGGCGCAGTTTGTAGGGTCCGCCTGCGTGACCGAAAGGCGTGAACGAGTTCTCCTCGACCAGATCGAATATGGCGACAGCCCGCTCGTGCTCGACATCGGGGGTGGAGCGCCCGATCGAGTCGTCCAGGACGACGTCGCAGAGACGGAACTCCCCGGTGCCCATCCCTCAGTCTCCGGGGTTCAAACGAATGGACACCGAACGGGCATGGCCATCCAGCCCCTCGGAAGTCGCCAGCGTGATGGCGGCCGGGGCAAGTTGACGCAGCTGGTCGACCCCAAGCCGCAGGATCGACGACCGCTTGACGAAATCGAGCACGCCGAGGCCGGACGAAAAGCGCGCCGAACGCGCCGTTGGCAGAACATGGTTCGACCCGCCGACATAATCGCCGATCACTTCCGGCGTATGGCGGCCGACAAAGATCGCGCCGGCATTGCGGATGCCGGGCATCAGTGCCTCCGGATCGGCAACCGCGAGTTCGAGATGTTCGGCGGCGATCCGGTTGGCGAGCGGCAGCGCCTTCTGGAAACTCTCGATCAGGATCACCGCGCCGAAGTCGCGCCAGCTGGCGGTCGCGATTTCCGACCGGGACAGGGTCTTTAACTGCCGCTCGACGGCAGCCTCGACCGCGTGGCCGAAATCCGCATCATCGGTCATCAGGATAGATTGGGCGCCGGCATCGTGTTCGGCCTGGGCGAGAAGATCGGCGGCGATCCAGTCCGGATCGTTGTCCTTGTCGGCAATCACCAGCACTTCCGATGGGCCGGCGATCATGTCGATGCCGACCGTGCCGAATACCTGGCGTTTGGCGGCTGCCACATAGGCATTGCCGGGACCGACGATCTTGGCCACCGGCGCAATCGTCTCGGTGCCATAGGCAAGCGCTGCCACGGCCTGCGCTCCGCCGACCCGGTAGATCTCGGTGACGCCGGCAATCCGGGCAGCCGTCAATACGGCGGGGTTGATCTTGCCGCCGCCGGCCGGCACGACCATGACCAGGCGCGGCACGCCGGCAACCCTTGCCGGCACGGCATTCATCAACACCGAGCTCGGATAGCTCGCGGTACCACCTGGAACATAAAGTCCGACGGCTTCGATCGCCGTCCAGCGGGAGCCGAGCCCGACGCCGATCTCGTCTTCGTAGATGTCGTCCTTCGGCATCTGCCGGGCGTGGTGTTTTTCGATCCGCGCCGCTGCAAGCTTCAATGCGTCGATGACGGTGGCATCGGTAGCGGCCACCGCGGCGTCGATCTCTGCCTCGGTGATCCGGATGCCGTCCTTCGCCAGGTCGACCTTGTCGAAACGCGCCGAATATTCGATCAGCGCCGCATCACCGCGGCCACGCACGTCATCGATGATCAGTTTGACGACGGCATTGACGTCTTCCGAGACCTCGCGCTTGGTTGATAGAAACGCCGCAAAGCGGGTTTCGAAATCCTCGGATGTCTGTTCAAGCCAGCTTGCCACGCGGGTCGTCCTTCCCATTCCACTGCCGTCATTCGATGGCCGGTCAGGGATCCGGGTCAGGGATGCTGCGGCCTCGATGCGGTTTCCCACGCGCCGCCGATATCCGCAAGTGCGACTTCAATGCATTCAACATCCAGAGCGATCGTACCGCCGCCGGAAAGCACCAGTTCGATCGTGCCTTCGGGACCTTCGCCCTTCTGTAAGAAGCGCAGCGCCATAAGTGAAAGCACGTCCTCCGGCCGGTTGCGGTTGATGCCCGTCGAGCGGACGGCTTCGACCCGTTTCAGCACGATGGCTGCGCGGTGTCGCTCAAAGCCCTTGCGTTTGCCCTCTGCCGCCGCCCAGTCGAAGCGATTGGCCGCAAGCGAAAATGTACGGTCGGACGAGGACCAGTGCACGTCTTCCAGCTTGAACACTGCATCCTGCATATGGGCGGATACGACGCCCAGATCATCCGTATCGAGAGCCAGAAGCTTGAGCCCGGTCATGCGCGTTATTCCATCCTTCCCGGCTGGTCGGGGACTGCCATCGGCAGTCCATTGTTCCATGACTAGGGAGATAGGATGGCCGGCCGCGTGAAGCAACCACGCCTTGCGAACTCTTCGTCGTTGAAGCGGGGGATGAAGCGATCATGCGCCGGGTTTTGCGGGCGATGCGTCAGGCCGATTCGGCCATTGCCAGATCCTGCCCGAATGGCCGCAATGTCCGGTTGGTCTTGACGATCGTATGGATGAGCACATCGTCGTCGCGGATGCCCATCTGGTAGAAACGGATCGCCATGGCGGCGAGGCGTTCGGAAGCCGGGTCGTGACGCGACATGCACGCGATATAGCGGGCGGTCTCGAAGATCGTCTGCAGGCGCTCCAGTTCGTCCGGTCCGATCGGCTCGTAGCTTGCTGTCTTCAACAGTCCCATTCCTTGCCTACCTCAAGGATATTTTAGATTAATCTAATAGGCGCAGATTTTGCGGCGATGTGAAAGAGGGCGGGGCAAACAACCCTAAAGGATGGTAAACCGACACATGCCGCCTGTCGCAAAGACTGGCATAAGGAGACGGCATGGAACCGCAGTTTTTCGACCGATCGGCTGTCGAGGTGGCACATGATCTGATCGGTGTCGGGCTGCATGTCGAAAATATGGGCGGCATCATCGTCGAGACGGAAGCCTACGAGCCCGATGATCCGGCCTCGCACAGTTACAAAGGCGAGAGCCTGCGTACCCGCGCCATGTTCGGGGCGGCCGGGCACGCCTATGTCTATCGGTCCTACGGCATCCACTGGTGCCTGAATTTCGTCTGCCGGCCGGGCAGCGCCGTTCTGATCCGCGCGCTTCAACCGGTTTCGGGTCTTGCAGAAATGGAGATGCGGCGCGGGCGAGGCGATCCGCTTCTGCTGTGTTCAGGTCCGGGCCGCCTCTGCCAGGCGCTGGGCGTCGATATCGGCCATGACGGTATGTCGCTGTTCAAGCCTCCGTTCGACCTGTCTGATCCCGCCGAACCGGCGCTGGTTTCGATCGGCAAGCGGATCGGCATTTCCCAGGCGGTCGATCGCCCCTGGCGTTTCGGATTGCAGGGGTCGCCCTATCTCAGCCGGCGTTTTCCCGGCTAGGCACAGCCCGGTTCGGCGATCGACGGCTGTGGCATGAAGGAGATCGCGACATCCGAAAGCTTGCCTTGTTGAAACCATCCGATAAATGACAGCACGACAATCCGGCGGAGACTAGCCATGGACGACATGATGCAGATCGACAATCGCGGCGATTTCGGCCTCTGGGCCATCGAAGTCGCCAAACAGCTCGTCAGCGAGCAGGGCTTCGAGCTTGCCAGGGCGGCTCGCGACGGCAGCGAGGAAGAGCTCCGCCAGGCTGGCAACGCACTCGGACAGGCCATCACCAATGCGATGATGGAAGTCTTTGATGGCTTGACCGAGCATCTCCCGGAAGACTGACCGCCGCTGCGATCAGTCCACCGATTTTTGACCTGATGCGTCAGCGGCGCCCGAGCAGGCTGAGCAGCCCGCCCGTTGCCAGACCCAGCAGCAGGCTTCCGGCAGCCAGAAGCAGGGCATAGGACATGATATTGTCCGAAAGCCAGTTGGCCGCGATCAGCCGCGCATTCGCGAAGCTGATATCGATTGTCGGCATGAAGCGGAACCAGCTGACAGGAACCCTGCCCATTTCCTTGTCCGACCCGCTATAGATGGCAATGCGGCCGCCGAGCTTCTCCCATTCCGCGCGGGAGGAGACCTTTTGCATGCTTTCATCAAGTTCCGTCGCGTCGGGTGCAAGCACGGCGGTCCAGGTGCCAAGACCGGTCGGGTCGCTCTCCTGCGCCACGATCAGCTGTGCCGATCTGGGCGGTTTGTAGAGTTCATCGGTGGCCGGCGCGAAACGGAGGGCGGAAAGCGACAGGTCGTAATTTTCCTTGGCCCAGTCGCTGATCTCGGCGAACTGCCGGCTGAGGAAATTGCTGTCGGCCCGCTGCTGCCAGTCCTGCAGGTTGATGCCGGGTGCGGTGATTGTGTGAGGCGTCAGATCAGGGCTCCAGCTGTTACGGCTGTCCTGATCGATTTTCAGCTGTGAAAGGACGTTGAGCGGCATTTCAGATATGCCGCCGACGAAGATCGCGTTGCGTTCCGTCATGCGTGCAGCCGAGATCGTCACGTTGAAGGGAATGACGCGATGCGCGGCAATCGCCACCTTGCCGGCAAAGGTCGCTGCCGCCGAAAGGGTCGGTTCGTCGATCCGCCCGAGGAACAGCGACACAGGCTGCTGTTCACGGGAATAGGGAAAGCCGGTGCCGATCGTGGCAGCGACGTTCGGCACCTGTGCGATGCGGGCAAAATCCGGCATGTGGAACTGCGAGGTGCCGAAGATCGCAAAGCGCGGCTTGTCTTCGCTGCTCGCGCCGGGGGCGCAGGCGGCATCGGCGGCGGTACGAAGTGCCGCCTCGACGGTGATCGTGTTCACGCCGGGGCGGAAATGCCGCAGTGTCAGCTTGATCGGCAGATGCCTCAGTATCGCTCCACCCGCCGAGGTGATCGGCACGGTCGAGGCGATATTGCCGTTGACGAAGATGTCGAGATGGCTGCCCGGCAATACATCGGGCGTATAGGCGGCATCGAGCAGGATGCGGGCCTCGCCATAAGCATTGGCGTAGAAGTCGGCTGGAACACCTATGGTGAAGCTGCTGCGGAACAGGCGGCCGCTGAATTCCTGGCTGTTGACGCCGAGCGTCGAAAAATCGAGCACCGAGTCGGAAAACAGGAAAGGTGTGTCCGCGCCGCGCCAGCTTTCCGTCGACAGCATGTCCCGGCGTTCCATCGATCCGCCGTCGATCGATGCGATGAAGCTGTCGATCAACCCGTTGATCGATGGCCAGCTCGGGCCGGACAGCACCAGCGCCGAGACACCGCTCTGGCCCGGATAATCGATGAAGCTCGCCATCGCGACGTTGTTGGCGGCCGGTGTCAGTTGCGGAAGCACGGGCCGCAGCTCGTCGGTCGTCCCGACAAACACGGCGACTTCGCCCGGCTGGATGGAGCCGTCCGCCTGCCGTCGGAAGCTGAACGACTGGCTGGGCATCCCGCCCACCAGCGAAAGCCCCTGGGAAAGCCGCATCAGCGGATCGGTCGCGCCCAGCTGATCGAGCGCCGGCGCGATGATCCTGAAGCGTGTATTGCCCTTGCCATCGACACCGATGGCTCTGAGGTCGTCGAGTGTCCCCAGCCGGCGGTCGTTGGCACCGTCGAAGGAGAGGTAGGTTCCCGCCGGGTCGATATCCGTCCACAATTCGTAGGTGGATTCGATCGTGCAGTCGGTGCGGTGACGCTGGCTGGCGCCGACCCGGACCATGTTGCCGCCCGCCTTGAGAAGGCCGGCCGGGATTTCGAAGCTCCGCTCGGCCGGCCGTTCGGCCGATGCGATCGGTTCGGCGACGATCACCACGTCATTGATCGTGATCGTTAGCTTCGAGGTTTCCGGCGCGACGAAAATGGAGTTCTGATAGGCGACATGCAGTTTCGCGGCGCGGCCTGCCTGCTCGGCGGTGAGATAGACTGACCACGAGCGCTGTTCGATCTCGCCGTTCAGGCGCATGTCCGAAAACGGCAGCAGGTAACGCCGTGTCTGGTCGGGCGCCGTTGCCGCGGCCTGCTGCGAGGGTTGAGCCTGGGTAGGGGAGGCCGATGCAGGAGCGGCAGGCGCCTGGGCGGGCGAAACAGGGGCAGTCCTAATCGGTGCCGCCTGTTGCATCTCGCCCGGCCGTGGCGGCTGCGCGCTCCACTGGGCGGGCGTCTGCTGTTGCGGCAAGGGATTTTGCTGGACAGGCCTTGCAGGCGTGACGGCCGCCGGCGGCTGCAACGACTGTGGTGATTGGGATGATGGAGGCGGCGAATTGGGTACCGTCTGGATACCCTGGTCGCGCCGTTCCGCTCCCATGTCGAAGGGAGTGGCACCAGCTTGCCCGGTTCCCTGCTGGGCGAGCGCCGGTGTAGCGGCAAGCGCGGCCAGCGCGATGACGATGAGCTTGTTCATGTCGCGCTCCTAACCGTTTTCCGAACCGCGGGACTTGCTGATGTCCCGCATCAGGTAACCCAGTCCGCGGCTTGTCTGGTAGACGGCAAGCCACAGGAACCAGAAGGTTCCGCGGAACAGGCCCGGATTTTTGCGGCGCGATGTCTGGAACTGGGTCCACTGTGCAGAATTGGCAAACATCAGGTCGGCGATCAGTCGGTGATCGACGGCTTGCTGCGGCATGTAGCGGCAGCCGAGCGAGGTCACATCCCCGGTCCGGTCGAAATTGCGGATCTCGACCGGCAATTCGCTGACCGGAAGGTCACTGAGAGGCTGGAAGCGGATCTGCGCCATCGTGTCGTTGGCAATCCCCGTCGCACCTTCGGTATAGACCTCCAGCGATGCCCCTTGCACCGAGACGTTGTTGATCGTCGCGGTGAACCACTTGCCGTCGACGCCGAGTTCGCAGCGGCGGCTGACCTTGACGCGACGCGATGCCTGCCGTTCGCCCCGTTCCGACACAACCCCGAGCGCCGCGCCGGCAATGATGATGTTCAGCAGGTTCCAGCCACCGACGACCATCGTCACGTCGGCTTTAAACGGTTCGGTATAGAGCTTGTAGATGCTCATCGCGAGCGCCACGATCAGGATGAAGAAGATCACGAAGAACGGCCGGCTGACCTCCGAAAGGCGGCTGACGGCGACCGACTCGTCCTTGGCCGTCACCTTGAAGGTCGGCGAGCGCGGATTGAGCATCACCGAAATGACGGCTGGCAGCAGATGCACGGTTTGCACATATTCGTAGAGTTCGGAAATCCACGGCCAGCGGAACGATCCGTAGAGATAGTTCTGCATCATCATGTTCACCGCCATGTAGGTCAGCGAATAGACGAGGAACTCGCCGCCCGACGAGGTGAAGATTTCGAGGTCGAAGAAGATGTAGAACAACGGCGCGAACAGAAAGATCGTTCGCGGGAAGGGGAACAGCCAGAACAGCGTCGAGGACATGTAGCAGAGACGTTGGGCCAAAGAGAGGCCACGCTTCAAGGGCGGGAAGCGGAAGCGCAGGATCTGCATCATGCCCTGTGCCCAGCGTGAGCGCTGGCCGATGAAGCTGGCAAACGTCGCCGGCTGAAGGCCCGCGATCAGAGGGCGGTCGACATAGATGCTGTTCCAGCCGAGGCCGTGCAGGTCGAGCGCCGTCTCGCAGTCCTCGGTGATGCTGACGCCGGAAAAGCCGTTGGAGACTTCCAGCGCCTTGCGGTTCAGGACCGCGGCCGAACCGCAGAAGAACGACGCGTTCCACTTGTCCAATCCGCGCTGGATGATGCCGTAGAACATCTCGTTCTCGCTCGGCATCTTTTCGAAGGTCTGCAGGTTGCGTTCGACCGGGTCCGGGTTGAGGAAGAAGTGCGGGGTCTGGACGAGGAAGAGTTTCGGATCGCTCTCGAAATAATGCACGGTTTCCAGAAGGAAGTCGCGCGTCGGCGCGTGGTCGGCGTCGAAGACGGCAATCAGGTCGCCGTTCGAATGGGCAAGCCCGTTGTTGAGATTGCCGGCCTTTGCATGCTCGTTGCGCTCGCGGGTGAGGTAGCGCACCCCGAGATCGTCGCAGAGCTGTTTGAGTTTTTCGTGGCGCGCTTCTGCGGCGCGGGCATCGGCGACATTGTTCGCCTTGCGCTTCTGGATCGTACCGCCGTCGTCGAGCAGCCAGACCGTCAGCTTGTCGGCTGGGTAGTCCATGTTGCGGGCGGCGGCCAGCGTATTGGCGAGAAGCTGTTCGTCCTCGTTATAGCTCGGGACGAAGACGTCGACTTTCGGCAGGTTGTCGTCGCTGCTTGACCGGCTGCTGGGTCGGGATGGCGGTAGCGGCATGGCGACGACGAACAGGCTGAGCGACAGCATCAGCACGCTGTACATCTCGGCTAGGTAGACGAGCATGCCGGGGATGAAGTTTTCCAGCTGGTTGACCGGCGGAAGCGTGCTGGTCGTGCGCCAGTAGACGTAACGCAGCACCATGCCGGTACCGAAGGCGAGTGCCACCAGCCGCCATTTGCCGCCGGCATCCAGAAGTTTGATGACCGCCATCACGGTGACGATCAGAATACTTGCGATCAGCTGCGTGCGCGTGTTGATCGGCAAGGTCACCAGAAGGATGATCATCGCGGTGGCGATGGCCCAGATGACGGCTGAATATAGTGTCCTCATGACGGACTACCTCAATGAGACCGGGCGGCGGAATGGCAAGTCAGCGGCAGGCAACCCCTGTTCCGCTGGTTGTCGTGGTACAGGATGGAGACGGCACGTTGACGCGTTGCCCGGCCGGCGCCGTCGCGGCGGTCGGCATGGCGTAGCCCGTTGCCGGGCGACCGGTCGCGGATAGATTGCCCGACGGATAACCAGACACACTGGCAGCACCCGCTGGCGCAGGCACCCTTGGGCGTTCCGGCGAAAACTCCGGTTCCGTCATCCGTGGCTGCGGCGCAACGACCGGGCGTGCGGGCTGGGCTCGGCGGATCCGGTTCCGCGGTGCGGGGGCAGCGGCTGCGCGTGGCGGCAATGTCTGGACGATCGGTTCCTGCGAAGCCGGGCGCGGATAGATCGGTGAACCGGTCGTACCGATCGCCGGGTTGAGGCCGCGCGATGCGCCATAAGGGTTCCACCCGGGCGCATCGACCGATGCGGTGATGGTGAAATTATACATCAGCGACAGCAGTTTCGCTTCGGTCGCATTCGCCTCGCACATCCGCACCCGGATCTGGATCACGCCATAGTTGGCGACCGGCGACATGCTCTGCGGCCGCGACCGGATCTGCTGCCATGCGTAGAGGCAGAGATCGGAGCCTGCGCCGCGCCCGAAAGCGTAGCCGAACGGGCCGTAAGCGTTCTGCACATAATATTGCGAACGCGCCATCGGCACCCGTGGCAATGCCTTGCGCATTTCCGCCGAGATGCGTCCGTCGGTGATCGAGTGTACGCCCAGACCATTGTCCGTCTGGCTGAACGTGCTCTCGGTGCCGAACATCTGGACCTTGATCAGGTTCTGGCCAGGTGTCGATGCGTTATTGGCCAGATAGATGTCCTGGCTGATTGCGTTGTCGAATCGCCGCTCGATGACGTTGATGACGCCGGGGCCGGCAGGCGGCGGCATGACGATCGCCTGTTCAGGCTCGGCGCTCTTGACGAAGGCCTCCGCCTGGATCGGCTTTCCGCCGCAACCGGCAAGCGTCAGCGACGCGAGCCCCATGAAAGTGGCAAGTACCGGGCGGATCACCCGCCGGTTTCTGGACGTCTTGGTAATGAGCCTGTCCGTCATCGAAATTCCAGTGTTGGGGGCTGCCACTCATTACTAATCTGCCCGCGTGCCTGCGAGGATCACCGCTTCGCCATTGTTATTCTGCGATGCAGCGACGAGTCACTTTGTCGTTTATTCGTGATTTCTTATTTACTGACGAAATCTAAATTGTTCGTTAACCATCTAGCCTCATTCTTTAACCATTCGAGCTCAAATCTGGGCTTGTAGACACGCGCCTTGATATTTGGACAGACAGGGACCGGAGTGCATATGCGATTTTCGCTGATCTCCTTGGCAGTTTTCGGTGTCGCGGTGGCGGCAATCGTCGTCTTCGAACGTCGACCGGCGGTCGACTTCGGCGAAGTGACCGGATCGCTGTCTGGCGGCGGTCAAATGTCCGCTGCGCGGGATGTCGACCGGACGAATCGCATTTCCACCCAGCTGCCGTCGCCCGATCAGAAATACCCGCGCGCTCCTCTCGTCATTGCACAGTCCCAACCGTCTGCCGGAAGTGCCGACGCATCGCCGCCACCGGCCGAGCATGCGCAGATCACGCCGCTGGCTTCCGCCGCCGCCGGGACCGCGGCGCCGCAGGTCGATGAAAGTGCGCTCCGATATTTCGCCGCCAGAGGCGACACCGCGCGTCTGCAGGCGGAAATTTCCCGTCTGCGTGCGCTTTACCCCAGCTGGACGCCACCATCCGATCCGCTTGCCGTACGCCCGACGACCGATGCGCAGCTTGAAAACATGTGGCAGCTTTATGCGCAGGCGCGTTATGACGACGTGCGAAAGGCGATCGCCGACCGCCAGGCAGGCGATGCCGGTTGGCAACCGCCGGCCGATCTTATCGATCGGTTGAAGCTTGCTGAGGCGCGCATGCGGCTGACGGCGGCATCGGATTCGAAAACCTATGAGGAGGTCATCCGGATCGCCGCGGAAAATCCGACGCTTTTGACCTGCAGCGAAGTCGATGTTCTCTGGCGACTGGCGGAAGCCTTTGCCGATACCGACCGCAAGACGCGCGCGCGCGACGCCTATCTCTATGTGCTGAGCAATTGCGACAGCCCTGCCGAGCGGCTGGCAACGGTCCAGAAGGCAAGCGAACTTCTCACCCCCGACATGATCGAGCAATTGCTGGCCAAGGAGCGCACCGGTGCCGACGGCCAGCCGGAATTCGACAGTCTGCGGGACGACCTCGCCCGCCGTCTTGTCGGCGAGGGCAATACCGACGCCAAGCTGGTCGTCGCGGACAAATACCTGACGCGCCTGGAAAAGCTGGCCGACAAGGACGAGCTTGCTTCCGATGCGCTCCTTCTCGGCTGGTATTATTATCGCCGCGATAATCTCGGTGGTGCCGAACGCTGGTTCCGCAAGGCCTTCACCAAGGAGGATACCGCGTCGGCCGCCGAAGGCCTGGCGCTGACGCTGACACGCCAGAATTCGCCGCTCGAAGCAGAAACGGTCCTTTACAAATGGCGCGACGACTCGCCGGGCGCGAAGGCGGCCTATATGGCAGCCGTTGCCAACCTCCTGGCGATCGACCCGCCACCGGTTCTTCAGGAACAGGTTCTGACCCGCATGGCACCGGTCGTGATCGAAACCAGGGATGCCGCCGCCGCACAGCAATTCGGCTGGTATGCGCGCTATATGCGTCAGCCTGGCACGGCGGCTCAGTGGTTTGCCGCGGCTCTCTCATGGAAACCGGATGACGAACCCTCTGCCTACGGCCTCGTGCTGAGCCGCAACGATCTCGGCGACAAGGGAGGCGTTGCAGCCATCCAGCGGACCTGGGCCGGGCGCTCCGAGCGTATCGCCAATCTGGGCGAAGACGATAACCGTCGTCAGGGTGACAACTATCTGGCGCAGGCATATGTCCAGCAGCCGACCCAACAGTATCAGACCCCGCAATATCCGGTTCAGCAGCAAGTCCGGCAGCCCTCTGTCCGACAGGCAAGTTCCGGTTATGCCGAAAATTATGCGCCGGCACCCGTGCGCAGAGCGGCACCGCGCGTGGTCCGCGCCGCGCCGACGCCGAATGCGCCGGCGACGCGCGGATGCACCAGCACCATTGACCCGCGGCAGCTGGCGCCGGAACAGGCCCTGACGCGAGGATGGTGCCTGATGGATCTCAACCGCCCGCTGGAAGCCGTTCAGGCTTTTGACGCTGCGGGCGCGGCATCCTCGCAGGCTGCAAGATCCGATGCCGCTTACGGCAAGAGCCTTGCCTATCTGCGCGTCGGCCTGACCGACAAGGCGGCCGCCGCCGCAACCACCGCACCGCAGAACAACACGCGGGCCGTCGAACTCCAGGCGGCGATCCTCTCCGACCGGGCTATCAATGCTTTCAAGTCGGGACGGTATCAGGAGACCCTGATTGCACTGGACCAGCGCGCCCAGATCGTGCCGGAGCAGACCGATCTGATGAGTATACGCGGTTACGCCTATATGAATGTCGGCCGCAAGCCGGATGCGATGCGGATATTCGAGGCACTTGCCAACCTTGGCAATCGCGATGGTTTGAGCGCTCTCGCCGACCAGACGACACCCGGCCATTGAGCCGGGTGAAACCCCTGCTTGTATAGGCCTTGCAGCGGTACCATCATGCCGCTGCATCCATAGTCATTCTGTAGCAAAACGGCGTTGCTCTACTATCTATTAACCTTCGGGCAAGGAATTAACCATACAAATTGGTTAGCACGGCGGAGTGGGACGACTGCGGTCTTCCCACCAGGCATGAAGCCACCAAAGCCGTACCGGTTTCAATCCGGTATCCTCTCATGAAATAGTCAGGAAAAACTGCGATGACCGCGTTTGCGCTGCACGGGATTACGTTCCCCTGTGCCGGTCGCTGATCGTTCGTCTCCAGCACCTGACCGGCATGGCTTATCTCAAGCCGCACTCGCGGAATGTTTGGTTTTGGGGACGATTTTGGTGCAGGATACGCCAAGCGATCAGGTGCGACGTGGCCAGGCGGGAAGCCTTGGCGAGAGACTGGCATTCGCCGGCCTCGACGGCGACCTGCGCGACCTGCTCCGCCGCTCCCGCCCAAAGCTTGAAGGGTATTTGAAAAACGGGCTGCGCGATCTCTTTCACCGCCTGCAGTCCTTTCCCGAAGCCTCGCGTCATTTCGAAAGCGAACAGCAGGTCGAACGGCTGAGCGATCTTCAGTCTTCCCACTGGTCGGTTCTGACCGATGCGCGCTTTGATGCGCTTTACGCCGATCGCGTCAAGGTTCTCTCCGATACCGAAAGCCGCATGGGTCTCGACCCCCGTTGGCACATTGCCGGCCATTCGGTGATGCTCGAACATCTCATCCTTGGCGCTGTCGAAGATCGCGCGCCGCGCTCATTTCTTCCCGGTGCCCGCAAGCGTGAACAGGAACTCAGGGACCTGCTCGCCGCCATCATGCGACTGGTCATGGTCGACGTCGAGATCGCCGTCTCGCTTCGCTTCAACGAGCTGCGCCAGAAGCACCAGCGCGCACTTGCCGAACAGCACGCCACCGACCAGGCGGAAGCGGTCGATACGTTTACGGCCGTGATTGCAGCACTTGCAGACCGCGATCTGACGGCTTCCCTTCCCGGCGAAATGCCGGATGCCTACCGCGAACTTGCCGATCTGCTGACGCAGGCCATCGGCGGCATGCGCCAATCGGTACAGGCGATCGGTTCCGCCAATGCCGAAGCCGCAGGTCTTGCCGGTGCGATGGCCGGAAATGCCTCCACATTCGCTGCCGCTTCGGAAGAGCAGGCGCGCCGCGCCGAGGCCGCGCATCAGGAGCTCCACCAGCTCTCGGTGCTCGTCAAGGAAAGCGTTGCCGGAACCTCCGTCGCCGAGAAGGCTGCCGCGGTAACGCGCCGGTCGGTTGAGGAAAGCGGCGAGATCGTTGGCCGCGCCATCACCGCCATGTCCGACATCGAGAAATCGGCTGAAAAGATCGGCGAGATCATCGGCGTGATCGACGATATCGCCTTCCAAACCAATCTCCTGGCATTGAATGCGGGTATCGAGGCGGCGCGTGCCGGCGATACGGGCAGGGGCTTTGCCGTGGTCGCCCAGGAAGTCCGCGCCCTTGCGCAGCGTTCTGCCGAAGCTGCCCGCGAAATCAAGACGCTGGTCACCGGCACAAAGGGGCAGGTCGATGCGGGCGTGCAGATGGTTCACCGCACGCAGACCGCGATTGGCGGCATCGTCCAGCAGGTCGGCGAAATCAACGATGCGATATCGGGTGTTGCCCGTCGCACCGTCGAGCAGGCCGACGGGATCGGCCGCGTCACGCTCGACATCGCCACGCTCAGCCAGGACATGAATGCCAATGCAAGCTTTGCCCGCAACTCGGGCGACAGCGCCGACGAATTGCATACCGTGATCCTCGAGCTTGGCCGCACGGTGCGCGAATTCCGTATCGCCCGTCAGAAAAGCTTCGATGACGATTATGACACGCGCCGCCCGGCAGCCCATGGCGCCGGGATCCCGGCTGCTGCCGAAAGACATTACGCTTTGGCCGAGGCCGAGGCTCAACCCCAATATAAACGGCAAGGAAGAAGCTGATGGCACCAAGAAAGGCCGCATCGGGAAGTCTGGCGCTCGCGTCGGTTCTCGACCTTAACGAGGCATCTGCGCTGCATGGCAAGCTGATGTCCATGCGCGGCAAGGATATCGCGATCGATGCATCGGCGGTGGAACGTGTCGGCGTCCAGTGCGCCCAGGTGCTCGTTGCCGGCGCCAAGGCATGGCAGGCGGACAAGAAGTCCTTTCAGGTGTCAAAGGCATCGGATGCCTTCACCAAGACGATGCAGCTGATCGGCATCAATGACGACAATTTGCTTGCTAAGGAGATCTAGCAATGAAGAAAAAAGTGCTGACCGTGGATGACTCGCGGACGATCCGGAACATGCTTCTGGTAACGCTCAACAATGCCGGTTTCGAAACGATCCAGGCGGAAGACGGCGTCGAGGGCCTTGAGGTTCTCGAAGGTTGCGAGCCGGACGTCATCGTTACCGACATCAACATGCCGCGCCTCGACGGCTTCGGTTTTATCGAAGGTGTTCGCCGTAACGAGAAGTATCGCGCCATCCCGATCCTGGTCCTGACCACGGAAAGCGATGCCGAAAAGAAAAACCGCGCGCGCCAGGCTGGTGCGACCGGCTGGATCGTCAAGCCTTTCGATCCTGCAAAGCTGATTGATGCGATCGAACGTGTAACCGCCTGAACCGGGAATTCTTCCGATGGATATGAACGAAATCAAAGAGATCTTCTTTCAGGAATGCGAAGAGCAGCTCGCTGAACTGGAGTCGGGTCTTCTCAAGCTGAACGACGGGGATCGCGACCCCGAAACGGTCAACGCCGTTTTCCGTGCCGTTCATTCCATCAAGGGAGGCGCTGGCGCTTTCGGTCTGGACGACCTGGTGGCTTTCGCGCACGTCTTTGAAACCACGCTTGACTGTGTTCGCTCCAACAAGCTTGAGCCGAACCAGGATGTCCTCAAGGTCATGCTCAAGTCGGCTGACGTTCTGGCCGACCTGGTAACCTGCTCGCGTGATGGCGGCAGCGTCGAGGAAAGCCGGACGCGTGGACTGGTCAAGGAGCTGGAGGCACTGGCCAACGGCGAGATGCCGGCCGCCGCAGAAGCACCCAAGGCTGCCAAGCCTGCCGCGGCTGCGCCCGCAGTCAAGCCGACCGACGACAGCGGCTTCGCGCCGATCCCGTTCACTTTCGACGGTTTTGGTGAAGACGACGATGCTGCCGGCGACGCCACTTTCGAAATCACCTTCAAGCCGACGCGCGAGCTCTATTCCAAGGGCAACGAGGCTGCTCTCTTGCTCCGGGATCTTTCCCGTCTCGGCGAGATGAGCATCGCCTGCGACATGGATCAGCTGCCCGCGTTGGAAAGCATGGATCCGGAAGCGTCCTATTTCGGCTGGAAGATCTCCATCGTCACGCCGAAGTCTGAAGACGACGTCCGCGCGGTCTTCGAATTTGCCGAATGGGATTGCGAACTTGAAGTGAAGCCGGCCGAAGCCTCGGCCAGTGAAGAGCTTCCAATGGTCCCGGTGCCGTTCGATCTCTCGGCACTCGACGATGTTGCGGAAGAGGTTGCCTCCCACGAGCCTGCACAACAGGCTGCCGCTGCAGCGGAAACGGCCGCCAGCGTTACCAAGGCCGTCAATGCCGCGGTCGAAAAGAAGGAAAGTGCCGCTGCTGCTGCGGCAGCTGCCCAGAACAATGCCGCAGCCGCCGCGTCTTCGGTCGGCCAGACCATCCGCGTCGATCTCGATCGCGTCGACCGTCTGATCAACCTTGTCGGCGAGCTTGTCATCAACCAGGCGATGCTCTCCCAGAGCGTCATCGAAAATGACACGACCGGCACGTCGGCCGTCAATATGGGCCTCGAGGAGCTGCAGCAGCTCACCCGCGAGATCCAGGATTCGGTCATGGCGATCCGCGCCCAGCCGGTCAAGCCGGTCTTCCAGCGCATGTCGCGTATTGTCCGCGAAGTCGCAGACATGGTCGGCAAGTCGATCCGCCTCGTCACCGAAGGTGAAAACACCGAGGTCGACAAGACGGTCATCGACAAGATCGCCGAGCCGCTGACCCACATGATCCGCAATGCCGTCGACCACGGCATCGAGAGCCCTGAAAAGCGCGAGGCCGCCGGCAAGGATCCGGAGGGCACGATCAAGCTTTCGGCAAAGCACCGTTCGGGCCGTATCCTGATCGAACTGCAGGACGACGGTGCCGGCATCAACCGGGAACGCGTCAAGCAGAAGGCGATCGACAACGACCTGATCAGCCCCGATGCCAACCTTTCGGACGAAGAGATCGACAACCTGATCTTCGCCCCGGGTTTCTCGACCGCCGACAAGATCTCCGACATTTCCGGCCGTGGCGTCGGCATGGACGTGGTCAAGCGTTCGATCCAGGCACTCGGCGGCCGTATCTCGATCTCCTCGCGTCCGGGACTTGGCTCGACCTTCACCATGAGCCTGCCGCTGACCCTCGCCGTTCTTGATGGCATGGTCGTCACCGTTGCCGGCCAGACGCTGGTCGTGCCGCTGACGGCGATCGTCGAGACCCTGCAGCCGGAAGCGTCCGCCATCCATTCTTTCGGTGCAAACCAGCGGCTGATCTCGATCCGCAACTCGTTCTGCCCACTGGTCGATGTCGGCCGCATCCTGAACTTCCGCGCCAACCAGGCCAATCCGGTCGATGGCGTGGCGCTGCTGGTCGAATCCGAAGGCGGTGGTCAGCGCGCTCTGATGGTCGATGCCATTCAGGGTCAGCGTCAGGTCGTCATCAAGTCGCTTGAGGCGAACTACACCCACGTTCCGGGTATCGCTGCAGCAACGATCCTCGGGGATGGCCGCGTGGCGCTCATTCTCGACGTTGATGCGGTCGTCGGAGCCTCGCGCGGGCAGTCGATGAAGCCTGAAATGTCTCTGGCCGCAGCAGGGTAACCAGGCTCATGAGCGTGTCTGATTCCGCAAGGTCTCTCTCGCAGGCAAACCGCGAGCTGATCGCTTTCCGGATCGGCGATCAGGAGTTTTGCGTGAACATCATGTCCATCCGCGAAATTCGCGGCTGGACGCAGGCGACCCCGATGCCGCATGCGCCTGCCTATGTCCTGGGCGTGGTCAATCTTCGCGGCGCGGTGTTGCCGATCATCGATATGTCAGCCCGGTTGGGGATGAAGGAAGCGGAGCCGACGGCTCGCCACGTGATTATCGTGGCGCAGGTGAAAAGCCGCACCGTCGGTCTGCTGGTAGAGGCCGTTTCCGATATCCTTACGATTTCGGACGATACTATCCAGCCAGTTCCGGAAATTTCGTCGGAACTGGAGAAGCAGTACGCAAGGGGTATCCTGGCGATCGACACGCGGATGATCTGCCTGATCGATCTGGACGCTCTTTTCCCCGAGAAAGCTCACGACAAGGAAAGTGAAGCTGCATGATGCCGTTGGGCGCGATTGAAACCCGGCAGTCGCCGGATGAGGTGCTGGCAAGCGGAGAATATCCGCTGACCCGTAAGGACCTCTCCGAAATTGCTGCGATGATCTATGCGGATGCTGGAATCTATCTCAATGATTCCAAGGCCTCGCTCGTGTATTCGCGCCTGTCGAAGCATATCCGCAATCTCGGCCTGCGCGGCTTTCGCGAGTATTGCGCCCTGGTTGCCTCTCCCGAAGGGGCTCCGGTGCGGCGCGAGATGCTGTCGCATCTGACCACCAATTTCACCCGTTTCTTCCGCGAGAACCATCATTTCGAGCATCTTCGCGACGAAGTCCTGCCGGGTCTCATAAACCGCGCCAAGGCCGGCGGCAGGGTCCGCATCTGGTCGGCCGCCTGCTCCGACGGCCAGGAACCCTATTCGATCGCGCTGACGGTGCTTGCGCTTTTCCCCAACGCTGCCGACTACGATTTCCGCATCCTGGCGACCGATATCGACCCCAAGATCCTCGCCATCGCACGCGCCGGTGCCTATGACGAAGGCGCGCTCGAAAGCGTCTCTCCGGCGATGCGCAAGCAGTGGTTCCGCGACGTTGATGTCGGCGGCCGCCGCAAGTGCCAGGTCGACGATCGCGTCAAGAAGCTGATCACCTTCAACGAACTGAACCTGATGGCCCAATGGCCGTTCAAGGGCGGCTTCGACGTGATCTTCTGCCGCAACGTGGTGATCTATTTCGACGAGCCGACGCAGATGAAGATCTGGTCGCGCTTTGCCTCGCTGCTGCCGGATGCCGGCCATCTCTATATCGGCCATTCCGAGCGCGTGTCGGGCGATGCGAAGAACCTCTTCGACAATATCGGCATCACCACCTACCGCTATATCGGCAAGCATGGAGGACGCAAGGCATGAGTGCAGCACCCGCCCGCGTCCTCGTTGTCGACGATAGCCCCACCATGCGTGGGTTGATCACCGCTGTCCTGAATTCCGATCCCGACGTCAACGTGGTCGGTCAGGCGGGTGACGCGATGGAAGCCCGCGCAGCCATCAAGCAGTTGAACCCGGACGTCGTCACGCTGGACATCGAGATGCCCAACATGAACGGTCTGGAATTCCTTGAGAAGATCATGCGCCTGCGGCCTATGCCGGTGATCATGGTCTCGACGATGACCCATCACGGCGCCAACGCGACACTGGCGGCTCTCGAGATCGGTGCATTCGATTGCGTCGGCAAACCTTCACCTGGCGATCGTCGGCCCTTCATGGATCTGGCGGAGAAGGTCAAGGCTGCGGCCCGTTCCGGCCGCCGCTGGGCCTCCGCGCCGACGCCGGCGCAAGTCGTTCCACCACCATCCGTTCATGAATACCGCGTCGGCCGCAAGGTTGTGGCTATCGGATCTTCGACCGGAGGTGTGGAAGCACTGATCGCGGTGTTGCAAAAGTTTCCGCAAAACTGCCCGCCGACCGTGATTACTCAACATATGCCTTCGACGTTTACCAAAAGTTTTGCTGAACGTCTTAATCGTATCTGCGCTCCTGTTGTGGAGGAAGCGACTGATGGCGCACGCCTGGAGATCGGCAAGGTCTACCTCGCGCCCGGTGGTGAACGACACATGCAGGTGGCAAACCCGTCAGCACCATGCTGCCGGCTGATCGAGAAGGAACCCGTCAACGGCCACCGGCCGTCGGTCGATGTTCTCTTTGATTCAGTCGCGGAATTGGCCGGCCGCAACGCGGTAGGCGTGATTCTCACCGGCATGGGGCGCGATGGGGCTTCCGGACTTCTGAAGATGCGCAGCGCCGGCGCACGCACTATCGGACAGAACGAGAAGACCTGTGTGGTCTATGGGATGCCGAGGGTTGCCCACGAGCTGGGTGCCGTCGAGCTGCAACTTCCCCTGGGCTCCATCGGAGAAGAAGTTTTGAAGTTAACTGCCGCCCGAAAAGAAGGTACTGAATAAATGTCTCTCGCTGAAAAAATCAAAGTTCTGATTGTCGATGATCAGGTGACCAGCCGGCTGCTGCTCAGCGACGCCCTGACACAGCTCGGCTTCAAGCAGATCACCTCTGCCGGCGATGGCGTTCAGGGCATGAAGATCATGTCCGAGCAGCCGCACCATCTGGTCATCTCCGACTTCAACATGCCCAACATGGACGGCATCGGCTTCCTGCAGGCTGTCAGAGCGAACCCGTCGACGAAAAAGGCTGCCTTCATCATTCTGACAGCCCAGGGTGACCGGGCGCTGGTTCAGAAGGCCGCCCAGCTCGGCGCCAACAACGTGCTGGCCAAGCCGTTCACCATCGAAAAGATGAAGGCCGCGATTGAGGCGGTGTTCGGAGCCCTAAAATGAATGATGCCATCGCGGTCAGGCGCGTCCATATCATCCAGGGCGAGTACAAGGTCATAGACGACCCTGAAGTCGTTCTGTCGACGATACTTGGATCGTGCGTGGCCGCATGTCTTCGGGATCCGGTCGCCGGTGTCGGCGGCATGAACCACTTCCTCTTGCCGGGCTCGGGCGGGGCCATGGCATCGGGGGGCGACGCCACGCGTTACGGCGTGCATCTGATGGAGCTGTTGATCAACGGCTTGCTGAAGAAGGGCGCCCGGCGCGACCGGCTCGAAGCCAAGGTATTCGGCGGAGCCAAGACGATTGCGAGTTTCTCCAACGTCGGCGAGCAGAATGCTGCCTTCGCCATGGAGTTCCTCAGGGACGAGGGGATCCAGGTCGTCGGCTCCTCCACCGGCGGCGAACACGGCCGCAAGCTGGAATACTGGCCGGTGCATGGCCGTGCTCGGCAATACCCGCTGACGGGGGCGGAAACCCAAAGAACCGTCGCACTCGAGCAACGCCCGGTCCGTACGCCGCCAAAGCCTGTCGACAATTCCATCGAATTCTTCTGACCTTCATTCCAAGCGATTTCCGGGGACACTCATGAACAACATTGTGACGCCGCCAACCGATACCCTGGAGGAATCTCTGCCGGACGTCCTGATGCGGCTGGTCTCGGAACTGCATGACGTTGCCTATCTGATCGAGCGGGTCGAGCCCCAGATCCTGGAAGTCGGCGGTGCGGATATCCTGAATTCGCCCGACACGATGAAGATCCTGCAGGGTATCGACCTTGCGGTCCAGAAAACCCGTGGCCTTGCCGAGTTTGTCGATACCATTACCGGCACCATTCCCGACAGCTGGCGGGTCGATGTCTCCACCGCGCTCAGCCTGGTGAAACTGGCCGACATGCAGAAATCGCTTGCAAACGGCCTGCGTCATGGCCACTCTCAACCCTTAAGCAAAGCAGCCGGCGACTTCGATTTCTTCTGATCCGGCCTTGGCGCCACCGCTGCCGACTTCGGCCGCTGCTCATCTCCGACATTCCATATTGCCGAAACGCTCGCACAAGCTTCGCATCCTAGGGTGCGCTTGAGCAGAAGCTCTATAACCGTGTTCGGCGATGTGGGAACAGAATGAATCTGTTAGCTCAATTTTCACAAATTTTTAAAAATCTGGCGGGACTCGGCCAGACCAGACTTATTGCCATGGGCGCTGCAGCTGCGATTTCTGTCGCGATCGTCGTGGCTGCCGCGATGTTCGTGAATAAGCCTGCCTACGAGACGCTTTATGTGAACCTAGAGACCAGTGATCTCAATCAGGTCAGCATGGCGCTTGCCGAAGCGAACATGGATTTTGAGGTCGGTTCCGACGGCAAGAGCATCCAGGTTCCGGTCGGCACCACCAGCAAGGCTCGCCTGATGCTGGCCGAAAAGGGCCTGCCGAACAGCACCAATGCCGGTTACGAGCTTTTCGACAATGTTGGTTCGCTCGGCCTGACCTCCTTCATGCAGGAAGTGACCCGCGTCAGAGCCCTTGAGGGCGAGATCGCCCGGTCGATCCAGCAGATCAGCGGCGTCTCCGCCGCACGTGTCCACCTCGTCATGCCCGACGTCGGCAACTTCCGTCGCGCGCAGCAGAAGCCGACCGCTTCGGTGATGATTCGCGCCAATTCCTCGACCGGCCGCAAGGCCGCATCGTCGATCCGTCATCTGGTCGCATCCGCCGTTCCGGGCCTTGATGTGGAAGACGTCACGATCCTCGACTCGACCGGCCAGCTGCTTGCCTCCGGCGACGACGGCAGCAACAACCAGCTCAACCGTTCGCTCGGCATCGTCCAGTCGGTTCAGTCCGAAATCGAAACCAATATCGACAAGGCGCTGGCGCCGTTCCTCGGCATGGACAACTTCCGCTCCAGCGTCACGGCTTCGTTGAACACCGATAGCCAGCAGATCCAGGAGACCGTCTACGACCCGAATTCCCGCGTCGAACGTTCCGTTCGCACCACCAAGGAGAATTCGCAGTCGCAGCAGTCGGCCGACGACAATGCCACGACCGTTGAGCAGAACGTGCCGCAGGCCGCTCCGGATCAGGGCGGCGCCAACGGACCGAAATCTTCCGACCAGTCCGACAAGCGCGAAGAACAGACCAACTACGAAATCAACCAGAAGACCACAGCAACGACCCGCAACAGCTATGCCATCGAAAAGGTGTCAATTGCCGTCGTCGTCAACAAGGGCCGCATCGCCAAGATGGTCGGTGAGCCGGTCGACCAGGCGAAGATCGATGCCTATCTGGCAGAGATGCAGAAGATCGTCTCGTCTGCAGCAGGCATCAGCACCGAACGCGGCGACGTGGTCACCCTGACGGCGATGGACTTCCTGGAAACCCAGCTCCTCGACGAGGCCGCAACTGGCCCGAGCGTGACCGAAGTCCTGACCCGCAATGCCGGCGGCATCATCAACTCGCTCGCCTTCCTCGCGGTCGCCTTCCTGGTGGTCTGGCTTGGCCTGCGTCCGATCATCCGCACCGTCACGGGCACCAATGCCTCGAGCGAGGCGCTGGCCGAGGGCGCCGGGCTCGAATTGCCCGACTTCTCTCCGGCCGGTGGCGCACCTGCTCTCATGGACGGTTTCGGCTCCGACTTCGGCTTCGACGGCAGCAACGATTTGCTCGGCGACGAAGACGGCGATGGCTTCAACCGCCGCGTCAAGGAAGGTCCCGAGAAGCGCCTTTCCCGCATGGTCGAGATTTCCGAAGAGCGTGCGGCAAAAATTCTCCGCAAATGGGCCTTCGAAAAGGCCGCTTAATAAGCAGTCACGAAAATATGATTATGGAAGGCCGGGGCTATCTCCGGCCTTTTTCATGCTTTCATCAGGCTTTCCGTCGTGAAAGATCTGGCCAAAATGCGACACTCGGAACGCAAATGGCGAAATCCCCGTTACGGGCGATGGCAAATGTGAGTGCATCTCCTAAGATATGCCATGATTCGTCGGCGGTCCCGAGGAACTGTCGATTCGCGGTTTGAAGTAGTTATTGGCGAAACGGGATATTGGACGGCTTCTCACGCGAGGTCATGGTCCACGCAACGGGAGCAGATAACGAATGGAGCTATCGGGCATGGATGCCAAGCCGCAAGGCCGTTCACTTCCTGAACCAAACGGCACTCGTTCTTTGTCTCGCGAGCAGCTTGCCCGCCGCCTCTCTGCCCTGACGGGATCGGAAAATCTCCAGGTCATCATGCGGTTGCTTGCTGATCATGTCGGCGCCTCGCATTTTCTGCTTGTCAGATATGACCTGATCCAGGATCAGGGTCTCGATTTCATCGTCACCTCTAATTGGCCCTTCGATCTCGTCCGGCGGCTTGGCTCCGATCTGGCAAGCGGATATGCCCGCTCGACCGAGCTGGAGAAATGTTTTTCTGTTCTGACGCCGAGCTTTTCACTTCTGCCGGATGATGTCGCGCTGCCGGACAAGATCAGCCGTCAGTATTGCTCCGTGACCTTCTGCGTCGGTCGGACGCGCTTTTCTCTTATGCTGCTGTTCCTTGAGGGCATCATCCTGTCTCAGGAGCAGTTGAAGGAGGTCGGGCTTCTGGCCGCTTATGGCGCGAGCTTCGTCGAGAGCGTTGAATTACGCACGGAGCGCGATTTCGAGCTGACCGAGCGCGAGCTGGAATGCCTTTTCTGGATTGCCGAAGGCAAGACCAGTGATGAGATCGCCGTTATTCTCGGTATCTCGCGCAATACGATCAACAACTACATCACAAGTGTGATGCGAAAGACGGCGACAAAGACCCGCTCCGAGGCGATTGCCTACGCGGTTCGTAACAATCTGGTCTAGGGCGGCGATCGAATGGGATATTCACGAGGCGGCACGACAGACGGGCCAGGCAGCATTCAATACCTGCGCCTGCAGCGTGGATCGAGCCGATCCGACATATTTCCCAAACTGGTCGCCATGCAGAAGAGCCTCAAGGCTCGCAACTTCGCGGTTTTCCGCATCACCGGCGCCGGCCTGCCGAACAAGCGCAAACTCGTATGCGAACTGGAAAACTGGGGAACCGGAGCGGTGGACGATCGTGCCCGGCTGATGGGTGAGGTCGAGGAAATCTTGCTCGACCATATCGAAATGTCTCTTTTGCCTCTGATCTGGAACGGATCGGATGTCGGCGGTATCTCCGATGCTGGTGAGTTCGCACCGCTGATCCGGCGCCTGGAGGCGACGAACTTGCCTTTTTCGGGCCTGGTTTTTCCGGTGCGGCTGGGCGCGCTCGGAAACGGATATGTGGCGTTTCTCGGCGGCGTGCTTGAGCCGACAGCCGATCAGGTCATCGAACATCACGTCCAGAGCAGCCAGATCATGATGGATCTCCTGGCGCTCGACGAGCGGCGCAGCCTGCCGTCGGAAACATTGAGCGAGCGCGAAATCACCTGCCTGCAGCTGGCAGGCGACGGGCGGATCAGCGAAGAAATCGCCGAAAAACTCGGCCTGTCCGTTCACACGGTGAATGCCTATCTCGGTTCGGCGACGATCAAGCTCGATTCCGTCAACCGCATCCAGGCGATCGCCAAGGCGATCAGGCTTGGTTACATCACCTGAACCACAAGCGCTTCCGAGCCGGTTCGGAAAAAGGCTTGAAATGGCCTCGCATCTTCGATCGCTCGAAAACGGGAACGTAGAGCATCGAAGGCGGCACCGTTTTTAGCGGGAATGCCCTAGCGCCTTTGGCCGCGTCTCGCCTTCAGCGCGTAGACGCGGTGGATAAGTTCGGCGACGGCCTTGTAGAATGGCGGCGGAATGACCCCGTCTACGGTGACCTGCGCAAACATCGAACGTGCCAGCGGTGGATCCTCGAATATCGGGATGTTGTGCTCCTGTGCGACTTCGCGGATCTTCAACGCGACGAGATCCTGGCCCTTGGCGAGCACCATCGGAGCCTCGCTTTCGCCCTGTGCGTAGCGCAATGCGACGGCGTAATGCGTCGGATTGGTGATGACGAGCGTGGCACGCGGAACATTGGCCATCATCCGGCGGCGTGCGCGGTCACGACCGATGGAGCGAATGCGTGCCTTGACGATCGGGTCGCCCTGGGACTGCTTGAATTCGTCCTTCACCTCCTGCTTGGTCATTCGCATGGAGGTGTACCAATGATGCCGCGTCCAGAAGAAGTCGACGATGGCAAGGATGCCGGTGGCAAACAGGATCACGATCATGATCTTCTTCATCACCGCCGTTATCACCACCAGGATCACCTGGGGGTCCGAATAAAGCGCATCCAGCGCCTTGAAATAATCGTTGCGGAGGACGATCACCATGATGATCGATACGATGACGATCTTGAACAGCGACTTGCCGAATTCGACCAGGCCGGGCACGCTGAATATCCGGCTCCAGCCCTTGACCACGGAGATGCGGTTCGCCTGCGGTGTGATCCGCTTGAGGACGAATTGCGGCATGTGCTGCGCGACGTTGGAACCGACACCAAAGACCATGAACAGGATTGCCGCCGGCAAGACCAGGCTGCTCGCATCCCACATCAGACGAACGGCCAGCGACACCAGGTCGCTTGACGATTGTATCGTCCATTGATCCGGTTTCTCGAAGAGGTCGCGAAGCGTTTCGGCAAGATGTGACGCGCCGCTTGGCATAAAGAAGACAAGGTAGATGTAGAAGGCGAGCGCCGAGGCGAACATCGGAACTTCACGAGACGAGGGAGTGTTGCCCTCGGCGAATGCGTCCCGAATCTTTTTCTCGGTTGCCTCTTCTGTTTTGCTGTCCTTGTCCTGATCGTCTGCCACGGGCGTCTTCCTGGCGGTCTATGACTGACCATGCGAACTGGAGCATGTCGCGCAAGGCTGTGCCGGGTTTGCGGGGACGACATGCGGCGAAACAAAAACTTTAAAGCGAAAGGAGCGGTCCGGAAGGATCGTCACCTGCTCTCGTCTTTGCCGAGACCCTATTCGCGTGGCCGGACACGGGCAATCGGAGGATCGGATGGAACCGCCGTTTTCAACAGCGATTGGCCGCTTCAGAGCTTGGGCCATGCGAGCAGGATGCTTCGGAGCCCTGCTGCATACGCATCGACCCGAAAATCGTTGCCGATTTTCGGGTCGATGTATTTGGGGTGGGGCGTGCAAGACGATGAGCGAAAACATCGCGAGCCACCGCGGGAGATTGCGTTAGGCGTCAGGCCGCGGCGCCTGCCGGCTCCTCTTGCTTCTCCTTCAGCATGATCTGTCCTGAATTGGCAAGCCGCAACGCTTCCTGGGCGATCGCCCGGCGGGCAATTGCGATTTCGCGCGGGTTGGTGCCGGCCATTTCGACCTGAAGATCCGATTCGATCATGCGGCGCGAGCGCGGGCTGATCGACGAAAGCACGCTTTCGCGCAGCTGCGGCGACGATGTCCGGAGCGCCATTGTGAGCACTTCGCCGGAAATGTCGTTGAGCAACAGGACGCGGCTGCGCTGCGGCATGAGCAGGATGTCTTCGAACAGGAAGATCTTCGGTCGGACCTTGGCCACGGCTTCCTGGCTGATCTCCTCGAGCGAGTTGAGCAGCGTATCGACATCCGGCTTGGTCAGCTCGTTCATCAGTTCCGCAACCTTTGCCGGGCCGGCGGAATTCTTCTCGCGTTCGATCTCGTTGATCAGGTCGATGACCTTGTTCTCGATGATCTGGGCCGCCTTCGGATTGACGTTCTTCAGGTTGACCGTACGGTTCATGATATCGGCGCGCTGACTGTCGGGCAGTTTCAGCAGCACCTTGGCGCCGAAGCCGGAAGGCAGCATCGAGAGGATATAGGCGACCGTCTGCGGATGTTCGCGCATCAGGAAGGCGGAGATGAAGTCGGGATCGGCCTCCTGCAGACGGTCCCAGATGGATTCTTCATAGGACTGGAAAGCCATGCGGCGGCCAAGCAGGCTGTCGACTTCTTCAGGGGTCAGACCCGCTTCGAGGATGCTTTCGATGACCTTGGCATTGTCCATCAGGCCTGCACCTTCGGTGAACAGGTCCTCGAACTCGTTGACCAGCTGCCCAAGCTCGTTCGGCGGGATGGTGCGCAGGGTCTGCGCTGCGGCGATGATTGCCTGCAGTTCCGCCTGGGTGAAATACTTGAGCAGCTTTCCGGCGACGTTCTTTCCCATGGCGAGCAGCACGGCTGCTGCCTTTTCCGCCTGGGAAAGAGGGCTTTCTGTCAATGCCCCGCCGAAGTCTTCAAAGTCCATCATGGTCTTTTCCTCTTTGCTTTCGACGTCAGGATCAGGAGGTCCTGGAGCTCATGACTTCAATGAGCTTTACGCCGAAGCGGGTATCGTCGCCTTCGAGAACGGTAATCTCTCCGCGGGCGATGCGGCGGCCGTTGACCGTAATGTCAACAGGTTCGCCAATCTTCTTGTCGAGTGCCACGACAGCACCCTCCTGCAGGTTCATCAGATTCGAGACCGAGATGCGACTCGTTCCAAGCACGACATGAACATCAATCGGGATATCCATGATCAGGTCAAGATTGGTGTGCAGCCCGGCTCCGGTATTTTCGCTTGCCGTGCTGGCTGCAAAACCGAAATCGGAGCCAGGACCGGCATCGTCGCCGAATGAGGGCATTTCCGGGCTGGCTTCGGCGCCGGCAGGGAAGTCGAAACCGAAACTGTCGTCCGCCGAAGGCATTGTGCCATCGGCGTCGTGCTTCATCACACCACGGAGTTCGTCGACTGCGTTATCGAAGTCGAAATCCGAACCCGGAGTGTCCAGTGCGTTTTCTTCCGTCGAAGCTGTTTTCTTTGTCGCCATGAAATTAGCATTCCCGTTCCAAATTTATCGGCCACCAGACTTGTCTTCGCCCGGTCACAGCGGTCCTCTGCTCTAGCCGAGCAAA
Source organism: Aliirhizobium sp. YIM B11859 (assembly GCF_057163345.1). Taxonomy (NCBI): domain Bacteria; kingdom Pseudomonadati; phylum Pseudomonadota; class Alphaproteobacteria; order Hyphomicrobiales; family Rhizobiaceae; genus Aliirhizobium; species Aliirhizobium sp. YIM B11859. The sequence goes on along the minus strand of NZ_JBXHAY010000002.1, from coordinate 612,618 downwards.
TGTTTCAAAATGTCGTTTTCGTTGCTGACGTTTTCTTTGACGCGAACCGTGTAGTTCTCGCCGCTTTTGCCGAATTCGCAGTTGTACATCTCGCGGCCGTTTGCGCTGACGTCGACGACGATCTCTTCGCTGTCACGGAAGGCAATGACGTCGCCAGCAGAAAGTCTCGAGATCGCTGCAAGCGTCAGGGCCTCGAGCGGGATCTTCGCTTCCAGCGTCACGCGCGAGCGGCGAACCTGGTCGGACATGCTTTCCGTCCACTGCTCGCGGTCGCGGGAAAACTCGCCCTTGGGCTTGGGAAGCGTCACCGTTGTCTTCAGCAGATGCTGCTGCGGAACGATCAGATAGAAATCGGACGTGACCTTGCCGAGCTTGAGGCCGATGCGGATCGAAACGGCGAATGGATCGGCCGCATCATCCTCCGGCTTCAGCCTTGCATCGGCATTATGCGGCGGCTCGATCGCCGGCTCGAAACCACCCGTCGCATTGACGCCCGAACGCAGGATCTGGGAAATCTTGTCGAAGACCACCACCGAAAGATCCAGCTCGATTTGCGAAAGAGGGCGCATGGGCGGCTGGAAAATGGTGCTTGGCGCCGCTCCGAGCAGGGTTTCCATCATGGTGATGACGAAAGCGTTGCCGCAGGCGATCACGAAATTTGGACACCAGTTCCGCAACGTCGCGTCGGCCAGCGCGACATTGTCGCCCAGCCCGCCGACAAGCTCGCTCATCACGCCCGACTTGTAGCCTTCATAGGTGACTTCCACGGCAAGATCGAGTTCGCTCTGCAGAACGTCGGGCAGGAAGGCCAGGTAGAGACTGCCGAAATCCTGCGTCAGCCGCTCCAGCGTCTTCTGATCGCCAAGGGCGCCGGTCAGGCGGGCCAGCAGTGCCCGTTCCATTGCCGGTCTCGGCTGCGAAGCTTGAGAATTGCTATTCTGCATGGTCGTCATGCCGCCTTCGTGTCGCCGCCGGGCTTCATCATTTCCTGCTCGACCGAGTCGATCGACGGACGGTCGTGGGAGGAGATCGTCTTGCGACCGTATTCAAGCGCCACCTGCGGCACGGAGCCGTTCATGTAGGCAAGAAGGGTCTGCTTGACGATGATGTAGAGCCGATGCTGCTTGGTCCGCACGATCTTGATCTGCGATACGATCGGATTGCAGAGGCAATAGGACAGGAAGATGCCGAGCATCGTGCCGACCAGCGCCGAGCCGATCAGACCGCCGAGGACTTCCGGAGATTCGTTGATGTGGCTCATCGCCTTGATGACGCCGAGCACCGCGGCGATGATGCCGAGGGCAGGGAAGGCGTCGCCCATCAGCTGGATCGCGCCGTACGGCTTCAGGCGATCGTGAAGGATCGTTTCGATTTCCTCGTCCATCAGCGCCTCGATCTCGTGGGAACGGGCATTGCCGATGATGATCAGGCGGACGTAGTCGCAAATGAACGACGTCAGCTCGACATCCTTCAAAACGGAAGGCGCCGACTGGAAGATCGGCGATTCTGCGGGGTTGTCGATATGAGCTTCGATCTCGTTTCGTGATTTGGTTCTCAGATCGCGCATCAGCGAGTAGAGAACGCCGAGGACTTCGAGATAGGCCCGTTCCTTGGGAACCGCGTTCTTGAAGATCTCGCCCAGCGCCTTGCCGGAATCCTTGAGCACCTTCATGGGGTTGGCCATGATGAAGCCGCCGACACCGGCGCCGCCGATAACGACAAGTTCGAAAGGCTGCATGAGGAGCCCGACGTGGCCGCCCATGGCCATGAAGCCGCCAATGATACAGCCAATGGTGATTACAAATCCGATAATAAGATTCATTTTAAGCTCGTATCCAACGCTTGTGCTTGAATGGACAGATAAAGTGTCTGCCTTGCGTGAGACTGTTGCTGCCTATTCCCGATTTCCCGGTATGCAGCGTCAGCGCTCTATTGGCTGTAGATCTTGCCTGCAGAGGTGACGATTTCCCATTTACCGCTACGCTGCCTGAGGCTCGCAAGGCGCGAATTGTCCGGCAGCTTAGAGCCGATCTGAACCAGGAAAATTCCGCTGGCATTCTCGATCAGGGCGCGGCCGTTTGCAACATGCATGAGTTTGAATTCCGTCCCGCCCGGGAAAGGCTGATCCTGAAAGCCGGAGGCCTCGCCGCGATCATCCGATCGGCTTGCTGGAATGGCCGCGGTCGTCAGGCGGTCGTCGGCCGGAGGCGGCATGAGGTTTCTCTCCGTCTCGTCGGCCAGCGGGTCGCGCAGGGCGCCGATAGCCGCTTCACCTGCCGGACGGTTGTGCCGGACATCCCGCATGCCTTCCCATCCCGCGACATTGACGCCGAACTTGTCCTGATTGAAGAAGACATACCAAGGGAAGGCTGCGCAGAGCATGGAGAAGCCGACCAGCACGGCGACCAGCCAGCGGTCGACCGGCTTCGTTACGGCACTGCCGGATGAGGCACGTCTGCGCGGCCTAAGTCCCGTTTTGCCTGGGAACTTTGCCATCATGGGCCCCTCTTTGCTGCCGGCATTGCGCGATTATTGTTGGTGAGAGATGCCTTGAGCGCGTTGGCGAGCTCCGTATAGGCGTCGATGACGATCGGGTCTCCGGGCGACTGCTTGAGCACCTCGTAGATGATCGGAACCTGCTTGACCGCCATGTCGAGATCCGGGTCGGAACCCGGCCTGTAGCCGCCGATCAGTCGCAGATCCTTGGTCTCCTCGAAGACGCTGATCAGCCCCTTCAGCCTCGACACCAGCCGTTCCTGGTCGCTGGTCCATGCCTTGCGCGACAGGCGGGAAATCGATGACAGCGGATTGACCGGAGGATAACGGCCTTCGTCGGCAAGCGCCCGGTCGAGCACGATATGCCCGTCGAGAATACCGCGCGTCGAATCGGCGATCGGATCGTTGTGATTGTCGCCGTCGACAAGGATGGAGATGATCGCCGTGATCGTGCCGGCGCCTTCCATGCCCGGACCGGCCCGCTCGAGCAGGCGCGGCAGCTCGGTGAACACGGATGCCGGATAACCGCGCGCGACCGGCGGCTCGCCCGCGGCGATCGCGACCTCGCGAATGGCATGGGCGAACCGCGTCACGCTGTCGGCGATGAACAGGACGTTCTGGCCCTGGTCGCGGAAATGTTCGGCGATCGTCATGCCGACCAGCGGCGCCATCTTGCGCAGCATAGGGCTTTCGTCGCTGGTGGTAACGACGATCACCGCCTTGGCGATATTGTCGCCAAGCGTATCCTCGATGAATTCACGCACTTCACGGCCGCGTTCGCCGACCAGCGTGATCACCACGCGGTCGAAGGCATCGGCCTTGGCGAGCATTGACAGCAGCGTCGACTTGCCGACGCCGGAACCGGCGAAAACACCGAGGCGCTGGCCGTAACAGATCGGCGCGAAGATATCGATGGCCTTCACGCCGGTGCGAAATGAGGTGTCGACGCGTCTGCGCGTCATCGATGGCGGTGGCTGGGTATTGATCGAGCGCTGCAGCGGTCCTTCGCGCAGCGGCCCCTTGCCATCGATCGGCTTGCACATCGAGTTGATCGTCCGCCCGCACCAGCTGTCGCTGGGAGCGAGACGAAATTCGCCGGCGCGCAGGACCAGGTCGTCGACGCCGATCGGTTCGCCCGGCTCGATCGGGCAGACATAGATGAGATCCGGCTCGACGCGAACGACCTCGCCCATATGCGTGCCCGTGGCGCTCTGATGGGAAACGAACTCGCCCAGCCGGACATGTTTTGAAAGGCCGCTCACCGTATAATAGCCGGCGGCGATCATTCTCACCCGTCCGCCCCATGACAGTACATGGGCCGGATTGGCGTAAAAGGCCGCCATGTCGGCCAATCGATCCAGGCGGTTCATCTCGACCGGCTGGAAGTCGTCGGTTTGGGCCGTGGTCATCATTACCTTGTCCGTCAGCTACCGCCGAGCGTTTTCATGGCCTCGGAGAAGCTGTCTTCGCTGGTGTCCATCAGCGACGAAATGCTCTCGAAGGCACGGTTCACCTGGATGAGCTGCGTCATCTCGCCGATGGCATTGACATTGGACTGCTCGAGGAAGCCCTGCATCACGCCAACTCCAGCCGTGTCGACGACGGGCTGTGGCGTATCGGTCGGCACGACACCGCTATTGTCGGCGCGGTAGAAGCCCTTGCTGATATCGGCCGTGAAGATGCCGATCTGCCCGACGACGCGTCCGGCCTGGGTGATACGGCCATCCGTGCCGACACTCGGCGTGCCGCCGGTCGGATCGAGCTGGATCGGCCCGCCGCCAGAATCGAGCACCGGATAACCCTGTGTCGACACGAGGTCGCCGTTGGTTGCCATCGAGAAGCGACCGTCGCGTGTCAGCACCTGACCCTGCTGCGTCTGGACCTGGAACCATGCATCGCCCTTGACGGCGAAATCCAGCGAATTGCCCGTCTGCTCGAGTTCGCCGTTGCGGGTCGAGAGATAGTCGTTGCCCTGCGACACGAACGCGATCTTGGTGCGGTTCTCGTTCTGCGTCTGGCTGAGGACCTGGTCGAATTTCATCTCGGTGGCGCGAAAGCCCACCGTATTCATGTTGGCGATATTGTCCGAGATCGTCGTGAGACGACGCTCGAGTGCTATCTGCGAGGACAGGCCGACATAGAGACCGGATTGCATGTGTTGCTCCTGACTTGAGGATACGCCGCATGCCCTCGCGGGGGAGAGCTCTGGCAATTTCCAGAGACAGTTAAGTGCCATGGCTTGCGCGAACCTGTTTGGCCGCGACAGCGGAAATTACTTCGTTTTTCCCGAAATTTGCGCGCTGTCCCCGCCGGCAAGTCCCGCGCAAGATTGTCCCTCTAGCTTCCGGGACAACAAGATGGAGAACACCCATGACCACCCAGCCGATCCAGTTGTTCGAGCTTGCGTCTCGGCAGGCAGAATGGCTTTCCGTCAGACAGCAGGTAGTCACGACGAACGTTGCCAATGCCAATACGCCGAAGTTCCATTCGAAGGACGTGTCGCCTTTCGATTCCGAACTGAAGTCTGCAAGCGGCATGGGCTCCATGGAAATGGCAAGGACCAATCCGGCTCACATGACCGCAGACATCGCCGGCAACGGCGCGGTCGAGCTCAAGGACAGCAAGCTCAATCAGGAAATCGGCGTGCAGGAATCGGGTAACACCGTCTCGCTTGCCGGGGAAATGACCAAGATGGGCGAGATCAAGCGTCAGTTCGAACTGAACACGCAGCTCGTTCAATCCCTCAACAAGATGATGCTGACGGCGCTGGGTAAGTAAGATGGATTCACTGATCGCTTCATTGAAGATTGCAGGCAGCGGCATGGAGGCTCAGTCCACCCGCCTGCGTGTCGTCTCCGAAAACATCGCGAACGCACGGACCACCGGCGACACCTCAGGCGCCGATCCCTATCGCCGCAAGATCATCACCTTCGGCGATGAGATGGATCGTACCGCCGGCGTCAGTCTGGTCGATGTCAAGAAGATCGGCACCGATCAGGGCGATTTCGTCGAGGAATACGATCCCAATCATCCGGCTGCCGACGAGCAGGGCATGGTCAAATATCCGAACGTCAACGTGATGATCGAAATGGCCGACCTTCGCGAAGCCAATCGCAGTTACGAGGCAAACCTCCAGAGCATCAAGCAGACGCGGGATCTGATCTCGTCGACAATCGATTTGTTGAAAGGTTAATTATGATCGATAGCATTTCAGGCATCGGTTCGCTGACGAAGTCCAGTGGCCTCGACCAGACCGAATCCACCGGCAGCAGCCTGTCGAACATGCTGGGCGCTGCAGTCGGTACGGCTGCCACCGGTGTCGCCGGCCCAAGCTTTGCCAGCTTCCTCGGCGATGCTGCCAAGGGTGCGCTCGATAGCGTCAAGCAGGGCGAGGCGATGTCCTTTGCTGGCATCCAGGGCAAGGCAACGACCCGCGAAGTCGTCGATGCCGTCATGGAAGCAAACCGTACTCTCCAGACCGCCGTTGCACTGAGAGATAGGGTCGTTTCGGCCTATCTCGACATCACTAAAATGCAAATCTAGAAAGCAGGGGTTTTACCGTCATGAGAGCACTGGCCATTGCCGCTACGGGTATGAACGCCCAGCAGACAAATCTCGAAGTCATCGCCAACAACATCGCCAACATCAATACGACCGCATTCAAGCGCGGCCGTGCGGAGTTCACCGATCTTCTCTACCAGACCGAGCGCGCTGCAGGCGTGGCCAACCGCGCCAACCAGGCGGTCGTCCCGGAAGGTGCCAATATCGGTCTCGGCGTACAGACCGCAGCCACGCGCAAGCTCTTCGAACAGGGTGAACTCACCCAGACCAGCAACGATCTCGACGTTGCCATCGTCGGCCACGGCTGGCTGCAGGTTGAAGGTGCGGATGGCACGACGCTCTATACGCGTGCCGGTTCGCTCAACAAGGATTCGACCGGCCGCTTGGTGACGATCGATGGTTACGGGGTTATCCCGGCAATCACCATTCCGACCGATGCGACCGAGGTGACCATTGCCGAGGACGGCACCGTGTCCGCCCGTATCGGCTCCGACGAGAACATGACGCAGCTCGGCCAGCTTCAGCTGGCGCTGTTTGCCAACGACGCAGGCCTGCGGCCGATGGGTGACAACCTGTTCGGCGTTACCGAGGCCTCCGGCGACGCCGTCGTCTCGACGCCGACGGAAACCGGCTACGGTTACCTCAAGCAGGGCTACGTGGAAAATTCCAACGTCGATTCTGTCAAGGAAATCACCGATCTGATCTCTGCGCAGCGTGCCTATGAAATGAACTCGAAGGTCATTACCACGGCCGACGAGATGGCGCAGATCGTCAGCAAGAACCTGAAGTAACGAAAAACGGACGGGGCAAACATGATGTTTCCTATCAGGAATGCATTTCGGTCGGCTATCAGCAGCGCAATTCTTGCGCTGCTGGTCATTGCTGGTGCCGGATCGCAGGTCGCGATTGCCCAGCCGATTTATGCAGTCGTGCCGACCTCGACGATCTTCCCGGGAGATATCATCTCCGCGGGGCAGGTGACGGAGGTAGAAGTGACCAATCCGAATATTGCCGGCGGCTACACCTCGGACGTCACTCAGGTGATCGGCAAGGTCGCCAAACGCACACTCGTTCCGGGAAGAACCATACTGGCTTCTTCCCTGCGCGAGCCCTTCACCATCGAGCGGGGGAAATCGGTGCGTATCCTTTTCAACGTCGGAGGCCTGACGATTTCGGCCTCAGGGTCGTCGTTGCAGGACGCCATGGCTGGTGACAGCATCCGCGTCAGAAACGTGGAAAGCGGCGTCATCGTCAACGGCACGGTCAGAACCGATGGGAATGTCGAGGTTGCTCAGAAATGATCGGCAGAATGCTCACAAGGATCGTCGCCAGTCTGCTGGTATTCCTCGCCGCGGCCTCGGCCGTCGAGGCGGCGTCGAATGCCCGCATCAAGGACGTGGTTTCGCTACAGGCCGGACGTGACAACCAGCTCATCGGCTACGGTCTCGTCGTCGGTCTGCAGGGAACCGGCGACAGCCTGCGTTCCTCGCCGTTTACCGATCAGTCCATGCGGGCGATGCTGCAGAACCTCGGCATCTCGACCCAGGGTGGGCAATCCGCCGCCAAGAACGTTGCTGCCGTCATGGTAACGACGAACCTGCCGCCGTTCTCCAGTCCCGGCAGCCGTATCGATGTGACGGTCAGCTCGCTCGGCGACGCGACTTCGCTTCGTGGCGGCACGCTGGTGATGACCTCGCTGACCGGTGCCGACGGGCAGATCTATGCCGTCGCACAGGGCGCCGTCGTCGTCTCCGGTTTTAACGCGCAAGGTGCCGCGGCCCAGATTACCGAGGGCATCACCACGGCCGGCCGTATTCCCGGCGGTGCCATCATCGAACGCGAATTGCCGTCGCGCTTCAAGGATTCGGGCGCACTCGTCCTTCAATTGCGCAATCCGGATTTCTCGACCGCCATCCGCGTCGCCGACGTGATCAACGCCTTTTCCAGCGCGACCTACCGGATGCCGATCGCCGAGGCGCGCGACAGCCAGGTCGTGGCCGTTCAGAAACCGCCGCAGGAAGATCTCGCCCGCCTCATGGCGCGGATAGAGAACCTTGCGGTCGAGACCGACACGCCGGCCAAGGTCGTCATCAACGAACGCACAGGGACGATCGTCATCGGTGCCGACGTGCGTATTTCGAAGGTGGCGGTCAGCTACGGCACGCTGACGGTCCAGGTTACTGAAATGCCCCAGGTCATCCAGCCGCTGCCGTTCTCCAGGGGAGAGACCTACGTCCAGCCGCAGACCGACATCACTGCCCAGAAGACCGGTGGTCCGGTGGCGGTTCTTGAAGGTCCGGACTTGCGCTCGCTGGTGGCCGGTCTCAACAGCATCGGCGTCAAGCCTGATGGAATCATCGCCATCCTCCAGGGCATCAAGTCCGCGGGTGCGCTGCAAGCGGAGCTCGTCCTGCAATGAGTGGTCCCGATCTATCTGCCTCAAAAACGAAACCGTGGGAACGCTCCACGGTCCTTCTTCCCGCGCTCGCGCTGTTGGGCCTTCTGGTCGCGCTTCCCTCGGCTGACGCTCAGGAACAGGTTCGCGACACGACCGGCCAGACGAGCGAAAACGAGGTCCTCCAGTACTGCAACAACATCGCGGATGCAGCGCGCGATCGTCGTTATGCGTTGCAGAAGGAAGATCTCGATAAGCTTCAGTCCGGGATCAATGATCGTATCGCGGTCATGGAGACCCGCAAGGCCGAGTACGAAGACTGGCTTGCCCGCCGCAATGCCTTCATGAAACAGGCGGAAGGCGGGCTTGTCGATATTTTCAAGACGATGAAGCCCGATACCGCAGCACCCCAGTTGTCAGAGATGCAGGCCGGCCTCGCCGCTGCGATCATCATGCGGCTTCCGCCTCGTCAATCCGGCCTGATACTGAGCGAGATGGATTCCAAGAAGGCTGCCGCCGTTGCGTCCATCATTGCCAGTGCAGCGGATCCCAACACGTCGAAAGATCCGTCATGAACAAAGTCTCTCCCGCTATACTGATGTCCGTGGCGCTTCTGACCGGCTGCCAGACGCCCCAGGCGGTCAAGGAAATCGGCAACGTGCCGTCGATGAGCCCGATCGGCAGTGGCTTGCAGTTCAGCCAGGCGCCTCAGCTCGCTTCCTATCCGAAGCGGCCACATAACATGAACAACGGTTATTCGTTGTGGAGCGACAGCCAGGCCACCCTGTTCAAGGATGCCCGCGCGCTCAATATCGGCGACATCCTGACGGTCACCATCAAGATCAACGACAAGGCCGATTTCGACAACGAGACCAAGCTCGAAAAGAGCAACGACAAGACGACGGCCTGGAATGCCAATGCGACCATCTTCGGATGGAAGCCCAATACGGACTCCACCATCGGCTTCAACGGCTCATCGAACTCCGACGGCAAGGGATCGACCACCCGGTCCGAACAGTTGAACCTGCTCGTCGCCGCCGTCGTCACCGGCGTTCTGGAAAACGGCAATCTGCTGATCAGCGGCTCGCAGGAAGTCCGCGTCAACCACGAGATCCGTATCCTCAACGTTGCCGGTATTGTCCGGCCGCAGGACGTCGATTCGGATAACAAGATCTCCTACGACAAGATCGCCGAGGCACGTATTTCCTACGGTGGTCGCGGTCGTGTCACCGAAATTCAACAGCCGCCGGTCGGGCAGCAGCTCATGGACCTGTTCTCGCCGCTCTGAGGCGTCCGGGCCTTTTGCCGAGGGATAAAACAACATGGCTATCACGGCTGAGGACGAAACCGTCCCGAAGAAGAAAAGCGCGCTGATCCCGACGATCGGTGCCGTGGTCGTGCTGACTCTTGTCGGCGCCGGCGGCGGCTGGTTTACCGGCAAGCTGCTGGTTCCGGCACCGAAACCGGCCGAAGCCGAGGCCGCAACGCCGGCAGCCGAAGGCGAAAAGGCCGCGGCTGAGGCCAAGCCCGGCGCTGCCCAGACAAACCTGCTTGAGCTTTCGCCGATCCTTACCAATATCGGTTATCCGGCCGAAAATGTGGTCCGCCTTCAGGTCGCACTCGTTTTCGACGGCGCCCCGGATCCGACACTTGCCGATACGGTCAACGAGAATATCGTCAACTACCTGCGCACCGTTCCGTTGCAGCAATTGCAGGGGCCGCGTGGATTCACATATTTGAAAGGCGACCTCCAGGAGATTGCTAGCCTGAGGTCCCAAGGGCGTGTAACAAAGGTTCTGATTAGGACTTTTGTTGTCGAATGATTCGTCTCGCTATTTTTGTTGCTGCACTGGCTCTGGCGCCTGAACTTGCGCATGCGCAGCAATTGCAGGATCTGATCAACGTCCCGGTCGATGGGTCGGCGGCGGCCTGGATCGTCCGCACCTTCGGGCTTTTGACCGTTCTCTCGGTCGCGCCCGGCATCCTGATGATGGTGACGAGCTTCCCGCGCTTCATCATTGCCTTCTCTATCCTGAGAACCGGCATGGGACTGGCCACCACGCCTTCCAACATGATCCTCACCAGCATGGCGATGTTCATGACCTTCTACGTCATGTCGCCGACGCTCGATCAGTCATGGCGGAACGGCATCCAGCCTCTGCTGCAGAACCAGGTGACCGAGGTCGAGGCGATCGAGCGCACGGCCGAACCCTTTCGCACCTTCATGATGGCCAATGCTCGTCCGAAGGACCTTGCACTGTTCGTCGACCTGGCGACCGAGCGGGGCCAGCAGACCGCGGACAATGGCCGGCCCTATTATCGGGTTCTTATTCCGGCCTTCATGCTGTCGGAGATCCGGCGCGGCTTCGAGATCGGCTTCCTGATCGTGCTGCCCTTCCTCGTCATCGATATGGTGGTCGCAACGATCACCATGGCCATGGGCATGATGATGCTGCCGCCGACATCGATCTCGCTGCCGTTCAAGATCCTGTTCTTCGTTCTGATCGATGGTTGGAACCTGCTCGTCGGCTCGCTGGTTCGCTCTTTCTCTTAATTACCTATGGATCGTTGCAAGGGAGCGCACGACAGTGCCCGCGACTATGGGCCATCTGGACCGCTCTCTTTTGCCTGAAGCCATCCGAGCCCTTCTTGTGAGCGCTCCATCGCACAGATCCCCATTGCTGTTCACGCTGTGACGCCGAGACCTGCCGCAGAAGATTGCGGGCACGTCCTGGCGCTGCGACAGGCTGGATAAGCGGCTTGAAGGACCCTGAACTATCTGAAGGATCGCATTGCGACCTGCCCCGGCCACACGCCGCGGGCTTGCCGGATCTCCGTCGTCTCACTCCCGGACCCTGCTGGTTGTCTGCAAACGGGAGCAGTGTACCTTTGCATCGGTTATACGGGCGTTGGAGATTATTGCGAAAAGATAGGAAGGAAGGCCAGGGCGCGGCGATGGCGATGCAGAAATGCGCGTAACGCTCATCGCCCCAAAGGTGCGGCCGATGAATTGCCGCCAATCCCCAAAACAGATTTGCCGCGCAATGCGCGGCAAATGAATTCAAAGTATGGAACGGGCGCCTTGAAGGCCGCCGCATGAAATGTCGCGGCGAAACCTAATGCGCCGCCGGTTCGCTCAGCCGCAGCGCCGCCCTGGTCTTGTTATTGCGGAAAATCACCTTTTCCAGGCTGTCGGCCAGCATCGAGGTGTTTTCGTGAGGGTCAGACGAGGGGCTCTGGAAATTGATGTAGTTGATCGAGATGCTGGCGGTGTCGCGTTCCAGCTTCAGCCGGCTGTAGATGGTGATACCATGCAGGAGGATTTCCAGGTTGAGCGTCACGGACGGGTAGGTGCCCCAGTCGAGCTCGAAGTCGCCGCCGACGCCGAAGCGGATCGTGCCTGGATGGAAATAGAGTTCTGCAGCAGACTCCACGAGATCAGCGATGGTGCTGTGATATTCGAAATGAAGGAGCGAAATGAGATCGGCCGCATCGAGCAACCTCAGTTCTGCTGCCAGCGGGCTTATCGCCTTGGCAAGGATCTCTTCGCGTTCAGTGGAGTAGGGGCATGTTTTCATGTGAGCCGTCTAGCCAGTTTTATGGTTAACGTTGTTTTCGGGCTTCCTGAGGTTGTGATCGGTTCAGGAAATCGCTCAAGGATAAGGTTAGTTCACGAGACTTGTGCAGGCATGGATTGTTGAAATTAAAGAGAAATTGGCAAATTTCCTGCGTTTGACGTAAAGGCGCGGTGTCGCGCACCGGCACGTATCTGCCAGCTTCGATTGCACTATATGCCTAGCGCGTTTCGGCGTTTCGGCAAGGATATCCCTTGCCCGGCAAAGTGCCGCCGGGGGAAGCAGGGTCGTTGGGAAGCATCATGCTTGGAAAATGGCGAACCGCAGAATTCAGCCTGCGTCGGTGTCGGTCGCCTTGTGGTCCAGCCGTCAGTCGGCCTTGTCCATAAAGGGCTCTGTGCGAGCCGGAAGGGCCGGAATGTCGATATGATCCGGCTTCAGCCCCTGTCTTGCGCGGTCAGCCATCATCTCAAAACCCGTTTCGATGTGGCGGCAGAAACGTTCGGCGTCGAAAAGTGGGCTAAGGAAACGATTTTCCTCAAGGCGCTGGCGCGTTGGCTGGATGAGTTCGGGTGAGTTACCGAACTCGATCGCTTTGCGCAGGTAATCCTGCTCGTCCTCGGCGATCAGCTCGGGAGTATTGATCGCGTGAAGCAGGCTTTCGGTGACCCGCGAAGCGAAGTTCGTACCCTTGTAGGTCAGGACCGGCAAGCCGGCCCAAAGCTGCTCCGAGGTGGTCGTATGGCCGTTGACGGGATAGGTGTCGAGACCGAGATCTGCGAGCGGGATACGATTGAGGTGGTGCTCGAACTGCAGCTTGGTCATGAAGTAGATGCGCTTGGCGGGAATCCCGCTCGCAACCAGCTTCTTCTGAATGTTGATGCGCCCTTCCGCATTATTGGTCAAAATCCAGAGGATGCCCTTCGGCGTGGCCTTCAGGATTGCAGCCCACAGATCGATCATCTTCGCAGTGATTTTTCTGTTGGCGTTGAATGACGCATAAATAAAGGCATCTTCGGGAAGGCCCACTTCCTTGCGCGTCATCGGATGCGCAAGCGGCCTGTGGACTGGGTCGTTCGGCTGATAGGTTTCCGGCAGGCGGCAGAATTTCTCGTAATAATGCGGCTTGGAACTGTCCGGCAGCACGTATTGGTCGCCGACGACGTAGTCGAGGTCGACATTCACGGTGGAGCCGGGGAAGCCCAGCCATGCCACCTGGATCGGCGCTGCCTGCATGTTCAGGATGTTGTTCCGGTTGCCGACCGTATGGCCCTTGAGGTCGACGAGGATGTCGATGCCGCGGGCCCGGATCTCCTTGACGACTTGCTCGTCTTCCATCTCGCGGATGGTAACGACGTTGCCCCATTCGCTGCGGTCGGCTTCGTTCGTCGTCAGCATGCGGGGCTCGGAATGGCAAAACAGCGTGACTTCGAAACGGTCGCGGTCGTGCAGTTCGAGAACCCTGCGAAGCAGCTTCATCGTTGCGTGTTTGTCGAAGAAGTCGGAAGACAGATAGCCGATGCGGATCTTGTCCGACCATTTATGCGGCATCTGGTGCCGGAGGGTGGTCATCTGCGGCGAGAACTTTGGTGTATTGCTGCGTGCCAGCTGGTTCAGATGTTCGTCACCGGTCCAGTGCAGGTTAAAGAACGTGCCGTCCCACTTGATGAAATCGACCTCGCCTGCCGCGACGGCCGCGTCGATGATCGGCTGGTGCCGCTCCAGTGCGTCGAACTTGCTGTGTTCGCGGCTGAAGGTGAGATACATGATCCGCACCGAATTGTTGTTCGGTAGACGGCTCAGCAGCACACGTCCGGTCTCGATGTCTGAAGGATCGAAGATATCCCATGTATGCAGCGAGATACGCGCACCGAGCTGCATATGCGATAGCTCGTTGCTCTTTATCAGCATGGTCTTGAACACACGGGCAAGGCGTGCCTGGTTGCGCTCGACCAGCAGAGACGCGACGATGTAGGCAAGGCCGGGATCACGAGTGATTTTCGGCAGGATACGGTTGGCGAGTGCGAGTGCCTTATCCTTGTCGCCGAGTTCGAAATAGAGCTTGATGCTCTCGATCAGATTGTCATCGGCATGCTGGCCGCCGGCTTCGGCCGCGAGCTGGTAGGATTGAGCGGCTTCTGCCTTGTGCCCCAGCTGATGCAGCGTCCGGGCAAGCAGCATATAGGTGCGGGCGTCCTTCTGAACGTCGAGCAGTCGATTGATGATGGCGAGCGATGTCGTGTACTGGCCACTGCGAAACTGTTGGGACGCGGCCTTGTAGCTGATCTCGTTCAACGTCTGCTCCGTTTCAATGCTGCAACTAGCCCGTTTAACCGCGCAAACGCGCTGGCGAAGGGGCAAGGCTGAAAATCATTCCGCATTTGCTATCTGGCGAAGCTTGCTTGAAACCGGTGCACATGGCGATGGCGGTCCAAAAACCCGGTCGTGAATATTTTTCATCGGAACGGGCTGGGCTTAGTTCTTTGTTAACTACGCCACCGCATTGGCGGTGCTTCGCCCCCGAAATTAAGAATGCAGCAAGGCCTTGGGGCCTAATTTTCTGCTGCGACGGGTTGGTGTCCTAAACGAAAAACGGAACCGAGTGGCATGATGTCGGACCGTCGCAGCCGCATAGAACCCGGCATGTCCTCACCGTTTGTTTTCAGTCTTTAGGGGACACTTTCATGTCTAGCATCAACTTCAACGCCGGCGCGACTTCTGCTCTCGAAACGCTCCGCAACGTCAACAAGAACCTGGAAAAGACCCAGAACCACGTGTCGAGCGGCGAGAAGGTATCTTCCGCGTCTGACGGCGTGTCGTACTGGTCGATCGCCACGACGATGAAATCCGACAACAAGGCGCTTGGCGCAGCCTCTGACGCTCTCGGCGTCGGCGCAGCCAAGGTCGACACGGCTTACGCAGCTGTCGACAGCGCCATCGACGTTGTCAACGAAATCAAGGCAAAGCTGGTTACCGCGTCCGAAAGCTCGGCCGACAAGGACCAGATCAACCTCGAAGTGACCAAGCTTCAGGAACAGCTTTCGGCTATCGGCCAGGCTGCATCCTTCAACGGTGAAAACTGGGTCGTCGCAGGCGACGCAACGCAGGGCAAGGTCGTCGACGGCTTCGTTCGCGACACCGACGGCACGGTCAAGGTCACCACGGCGACCTACGACATCGAAACCTACGCAATGTTCAGCTCGATGGAAGACGGCGTTGGTACGGGCGGCATTCTGGGCGCCGTCATGACCATTGCTCTGTCGTCCGCATCGACGCAGGGCGATATCGACGGCTACATGGATACGGTTGAAACCGCTCTGGCAAGCCTGACGAACTCCGGCGCCGCACTCGGCGCTCTGACGACCCGCATCGACCTGCAGGACGACTACGCCTCCAAGCTTTCGGATGCCATCGACTCCGGCGTAAGCCGCCTGGTGGACGCCGACATGGAAGAAGAATCGGCCAAGCTTTCGGCACTGCAGACGCAGCAGCAGCTTGCAGTTCAGTCGCTGTCGATCGCAAACTCCTCCTCGCAGAGCATCCTGCAGCTCTTCCAGTAAGAGCCCGCACAGCTTTCAAAAGATTGGGCCGTACCTTCAGGGTGCGGCCCTTTTTCGTTGGCGTCGTCACCGCCATACAGACGGCAGGTTCCGCTGAGCGAAATTCGTCCTACAGCGCGGAACCCAGCTCTGTTCGTTACCAAAAAGTTAATTGCAAATATCTGAAATTATTATCAATTTTGTCTTTTAGCGTTTGCAGCTCGTTAACCTTAACGGTGTCTAATCGGCTCATCAAAACGACAGGCCGAAATTAACTTTCCTGGCAAGCATGACGCTGACTGTCGTTCCCGGCGCAATCCGGAATGTCCCTCCCATCATAGTGCCATAGGGGCAATTTTTATGACCAGCATTCTGACCAACACTTCCGCAATGTCCGCGCTGTCCACGCTGCGTGACATCAACTCCAACCTTGCCGACACCCAGAGCCGCGTTTCGTCCGGTTACCGCGTTGCCGACGCATCTGACAACGTTGCCTACTGGTCGATCTCCACGACCATGAATTCCGACAACAAGGCCCTCGGCGCAGCCTCTGACGCTCTCGGCGTCGGCGCAGCCAAGGTCGATACCGCCTATTCGGCGATCGACAGCGCCATCGACGTCGTTGATGAAATCAAGGCAAAGCTGGTCACCGCGTCTGAAAGCTCGACCGACAAGGACCAGATCCAGCTCGAAGTCACCAAGCTTCAGGAACAGCTTTCGGCTATCGGCCAGGCCGCTTCCTTCTCCGGCGAAAACTGGGTTGTTGCAGGCGATCAGACCCAGGGTCAGGTGGTTGACGGCTTCATTCGCCAGGACGACGGCACGGTCAAGATTACCACGGCGACCTACGACATCGAAACCTACGCAATGTTCAGCTCGATGGAAGACGGCGTTGGTACGGGCGGCATTCTGGGCGACGTCATGACCATTGCTCTGTCGTCCGCATCGACGCAGGGCGATATCGACGCCTACATGGATACGGTTGAAACCGCTCTGGCGAGCCTGACGAACGCCGGTGCTGCACTCGGCGCTCTGACGACCCGCATCGACCTGCAGGACGACTACGCTTCCAGCCTCTCGGATGCCATCGAATCGGGCGTAAGCCGCCTTGTGGACGCCGACATGGAAGAAGAATCGGCCAAACTTTCGGCACTGCAGACCCAGCAGCAGCTCGCGGTCCAGTCGCTGTCGATCGCAAACTCCTCTTCGCAGAGCATCCTCACGCTGTTCCAGTAAGAGCTCGCATCGCTCTCAAAAGATTGGGCCGTACCTTCAGGGTACGGCCCTTTTTCGTTGGCGTTGTCATCGCCTTGAAGAAGGCAGCTGCCGTTGTGGGAAATCCCTCTTCGAGCGCTGGGGGCAGCTCCAATCGTTACCAAAAAGTTAATTCCAAGTAGATGAAATTATTATCGATTTCTCTATTTCGCGTTTGCAAATCATTAACCTTAACGGTGTCTAATCGGCTCATCAAAACGACGAGCCGAAATTAACTTTCTTGGCAAGCATGACGCTGACTGTCGTTCCCGGCGCAATCCGGAATGTCCCTTCCAACATCATGCCAAAGGGGCGACTTTTATGACCAGCATTCTGACCAACACTTCTGCAATGTCCGCGCTGTCCACGCTGCGTGACATCAACTCCAACCTTGCCGACACCCAGGATCGCGTATCTTCCGGTTACCGCGTCGCCAATGCCGAGGACAACGTTGCCTACTGGTCGATCTCGACGACCATGAATTCCGACAACAAGGCACTTAACGCAGCTTCTGACGCTCTCGGCGTCGGCGCAGCCAAGGTCGACACCGCCTATTCGGCGATCGACAGCGCCATCGACGTCGTTGACGAAATCAAGGCGAAGCTGGTCACCGCATCCGAAAGCTCGACCGACAAGGACCAGATCCAGCTCGAAGTCGAGAAGCTTCAGGAACAGCTTTCCGCGATCGGCCAGGCCGCTTCCTTCTCCGGTGAAAACTGGGTTGTTGCAGGCGACCAGACCCAGGGTCAGGTGGTTGACGGCTTCATTCGCCAGGACGACGGCACGGTCAAGGTCACCACTGCGACCTACGATATCCAGACCTACGCAATGTTCGACTCGATCGCCGATGGCGTTGGTTCGGGCGGCATTCTCGCCGACGTCATGACCATTGCTCTGACTTCGACGATGACGCAGGGCGAAATCGACGCCTACATGGATACGGTTGAAACCGCTTTGGCGAGCCTGACGGATGCCGGCGCCGCACTCGGTGCTCTGACGACCCGCATCGATCTGCAGGACAACTACGCTTCCACGCTTTCGGATGCCATCGAAACCGGCGTAAGCCGCCTGGTGGACGCCGACATGGAAGAAGAATCAGCGAAGCTTTCGGCCCTCCAGACGCAGCAGCAGCTCGCGGTCCAGTCGCTGTCGATCGCCAATTCCTCTTCGCAGAACATCCTCACCCTGTTCCAATAAAAAAATCCCACTTGGGAAAACCAGGCCGCGCGCAAGCGCGGCCTTTTTTAATGAGTTGTTTTTATTTGTTAATTTTCTATTTCACCGCACGCAGCCCGTTAGGGTTTCGTTCAACTCCATTAACAAGTCGTCACTCTTGTTAACCGCTTGTTAACCACGATGAGGTTTTCTCCTCGCCATTGGAACAGCGGACCGGTGCGCAGCAAAGATCAGACGCCCGGCAAGCATGAAGCTGATCGCGGTTACCGGTTCACGCCGGAATGTCCCTTCCACCGTTTAGCCATAGGGGCAATTTCATATGACGAGCATTTTGACCAACACCTCCGCAATGTCCGCACTTCAGACACTGCGCGGCATCGGCTCCAACCTTGCAGACACCCAGGATCGTGTATCTTCCGGATATCGCGTCCAGGATGCCGAGGATAACGTTGCCTACTGGTCGATCTCGACCACGATGAATTCCGACAACAAGGCTATCAATGCCGCCCAGGACGCCCTCGGTGTCGGTGCGGCCAAGGTCGATACCGCATATTCTGCCGTCGATAGCGCCATCGATGTCGTCGATGAGATCAAGGCAAAACTCGTTACCGCGACTGAAAGCTCGACCGACAAGGACCAGATTCAGCTTGAAATCAGCAAGCTTCAGGAGCAGCTGAGCGCGGTTGCACAGGCTGCCTCCTTCTCCGGTGAAAACTGGACGGTCGCCGCCGCCGACGCATCGAACACGGTCGTTGTCGATGGCTTCATCCGCAACTCCGACGGCACGGTCAAGGTCACCACGGCAGAGTTCGCAGTCGCTTCCTACGCCATGTTCGCCACCATCCAGGATGGCGTCGGTTCGGGTGGCGTGCTCGGCAGCGTCATGGCAGTCAGCATCAACAGCACGTCGACGACCGGCGACATCCAGGACTATCTCGACCAGGTCGAGCTGGCTCTTTCGCAGTTGACCGATTCCGGCGCAGCCCTCGGTGCGCTGATCACCCGAATTGACCTGCAGGACAACTACGCCTCGACGTTGTCGGACGCCATCGAAACGGGTGTTAGCCGCCTGGTGGATGCCGACATGGAAGAGGAATCCGCCAAACTCTCGGCACTGCAGACACAGCAGCAGCTTGCAATCCAGTCGCTGTCGATTGCCAATTCCTCTTCGCAGAACATCCTTACCCTCTTCCAGGGCTAAGGGGTTCGGCACTCCGAAAGATGGATCGATCTCTGAGCCGCGTTTTCAAAACGCGGCTCAATCTGCTTGGACGGCAATTCTTGCCTTTCGCACATGCTTGCTCTTTTCCCTCCATAGGGCGCCGATTGCAGCTTGTTCGAATCGTAGGTTTTTATTAACCTTCGCGCCAAGGCCGAGAGCCAAAGATGTGACGCGCCTGTGCCAGTGGCAGGCCTGCATGAAGCCGCAGCGTCACAGCCGGATTGTGAGCCGGCATGTCCTGATTCCGAACATAGGTGGTTAGAACATGTCGAATATCATGACGGTCGGTTACGTGCAGAGCGCATTGCAGACGCTCCTCTTCGCCAGCGACAATCTCGAAGATACCCAGAAGAAGACCTCCTCCGGTCTGGCGGTCGAGACTGCTGCCGATAATGCCGGCTACTGGTCGGCTGCCACCAACATGTCGTCTGACCAGAGTGTCCTGGGCAGTGTTGGCGATGCGCTCAATCTGGGTGCATCCAAGGTCGACACCAGCTATGAGGCGGTCACGTCCGCCATCGACATCCTCGACGAAATCAATGGCCAGCTGATAACCGCCAACGAGGCGGGCACCGATCGCGACGCATTGAACAGCCGCATCAGCTCGCTGAAGGATAACCTGTCTTCGGTTCTTCACGCGGCCAGTTTTTCCGGCGATAATTGGCTTTACAATGACGACGCCATCCTCGGCGCGTCGAAATCAATTCCGACATCCTTTCAGCGCAGCGTCTCGGGGGCGGTTTCCCTCAGCTACGTCTCGATCGACACAGCAGATACGACGCTGGTCGACACCGCGGATGCAAGCCGCGGGCTGCTGACCGGGGCAATCGACGCCAATAGCCTGAACCCGGATGGCACCACGACGGCCCGGAACTATTATCTGCTCGACGTAGGATCCGACATTCCCGCCGGCGGCACGGCGATCGCGATATCGGACGATACGACACAATCGGAGCTCGACGACATGGTGTCGGTTGTCGGCACTCTGACCGACCAGCTCAATCAGCTTGCAAGCTCGCTTGGTACCATGTCCAGCAACATCGAACAGCAGACGAGCTTCGTTGCATCGCTTCAGGATATTCTGGATACGGGGGTCGGCCGTCTTGTGGATGCCGACATGGAAGAAGAGTCTACCAAGCTGACGGCCTATCAGACCCAGCAGTCGCTGTCGTCCCAGCTGCTCTCGATGCTGAACAGCCACCAGCAGAGCGCCCGGGTTCTTTTCGAGTGAATATGAGCCTCTTCATCCTCGCACAAGTTTGGCATCGTAGCTGATCTCTGGCGGTGATGCGTCCGTTCCCGGGTGGTTCGACCGTTGATTTCGACGCGAGCCTTTCTATGGCGCGAAGGAAGGGGTTCTCTTGATATATTTTACGGTAAGCCTTTTCATTATCCGCATGTCGGCCCGGTAAGGAAACTGCCATGAGTGTGCCGCTTGCCCGTTACTTGAAGGATTTTGGCGCGCCTCAGCCGCAGCCGCAGGACTTCGTCTCGGATTTCGATTTCCCCGACAACGCGTTCGATATGCCCGAGGTTTCCGTCGAGCCAGCCATCGACATCGAGGCGGAGAAAGCCCAGGCCTATGCCGAAGGCCATGAAGCCGCCGTGCGCGACATGGCAGCGCGCCATGAAGAACAACTGGCAGAGCTTTCCGCCCGGCATCGTCAGGAAATCGATGCGCTTGCCGGGAAATACGAAGAGGCGGTCGCAGAACGCGTCGGGGAATTCCTCAAACAGATGCATGTGTCGCTTGCCGGCTCCGTCGAGATGTCGGTCGTTCGCGTGTTGACGCCTTTCGTCGAGGATCAGGTCGCCCGCGCTGCCGGTGCAAAATTTGCCGAGGACGTCGCCGAAGAGATAGGTCAGGGCAGGACGGTCAAGCTGGCCGTGACTGGCCCCGGCACATTCATCGACCTGATGCGCAAACGGCTCGATCCGCTGGTTACCGAGGTCGACTACAAGGAGTCTTCGGAAATCGACATGACGCTGGAAATTGGCGACACGGTTCTGGTGACACGTCTGAAGACTTGTGTCGAAGCGATGGAAGAGCAGATAGATGAGTGAGAGCCACCATCACGGCAAGAACGAGATCATTGTCGTCAAGCGCCACAAGGGTGACCACGACGGTGCTCATGGCGGTGCCTGGAAGATTGCCTATGCGGACTTCATGACGGCAATGATGGCCTTCTTTCTGGTCATGTGGCTCGTCAACGCTTCCAACGAGGAAACCAAGGCCTCGATCGCGAGCTATTTCAATCCGATCAAGCTGACCGACGAGGTTCCGGCATCGGAAGGTGTCAAGAATCCGGCGAACGAGGCCGAAGGCGAGCAGGACGGCCAGCGTTCGGACGTCAAGGCGGACAAGTCGCAGGAGGGGGCAGCAGCTGCATCCGGCGAGGACCTTGCAGCCTCGACCGGCGATAATACCAGCTTCTCCGAGGATGCATTTTTCCAGAACCCCTACGCGGTTCTGGCGGAGATCGCCCAGGAAGTCGGCCAGCAGGCGAATGTCAGCGTCAAGGGTGAGGGTGGCGCCGCCAATTCAGGCCCATCCACTGGAGCATCCGGCGGCGAGGCCTATCGCGACCCCTTCGATCCGGATTTCTGGAGCAAGCAGGCCTCTGGCTCGCAATCGGGACAGGGTGGCGCGATCGCCGTCACCCAGGACAGCAAATTGCCCGAAACGCTGGAGAGCAAGCAGGCCAAGGCGGAAGCCGCCGAAGCGCAGCAGCAGAACCCGAACCAGTCGAAGGCTGAAGCACAGCAGATGGCCGCGCTTCAGGGACCGGCCGGCGCCGACACCCCACCGGAGGCTGCCCGCAGCCAGGACGCCACTGTCGGCGGTAAGCCGGAAGCCAATACGGCTGACAAGACTGCCGACAAGACCGAAGATCACAAGGCTTCTGCAGAGGAAACCAAAAAGGCCGACGAACTCAGGACCGAGATCGTCAAGGCCATGAGCGGCGTGCCCGGCAAGCTTGCCGAAGGCATCGTCGTCACGCCTTCTGAGGGCGGGTTGCTGGTCAGCATCTCGGATCAGGCCGCAACGCCGATGTTTGATCTCGGCTCGGCCGTGCCGCGGCGGGAAACCGTGCTGGCGATGGCAAAGGTCGCCGAAGTGCTGAAAGCCAAGGCGGGCTCCATCGTTATCCGCGGCCATACCGACAGCAAGCCCTATCGCGGCGGAAAGGACGACAACTGGACGCTCTCGATGGAACGCGCCCACGCCGCCTATTTCATGCTCATGCGCGGCGGGCTTGACGAAAGCAGGGTAAAGCAGCTTTCCGGTTTCGCTGACCGGCGACCCCAGGCCGTCGACAATCCCGAGGACGGAACGAACCGCCGCATCGAAATCCTGATTGCCGATGGTTGAAGGTAAGCGCTGATGTTCGCTCGTAGACCCTGGTTTGCCCGTTTCACCTTCCTTGCCGCCGCGCTGGCAGCATGGTCGACGGATGTGCGCGCCCAGGACCAGTCGCTCGACGCCTACAAGATCCTGCGGTCCCTGCAATTCGTCCAGGATTCCCTGGTGCTCGGCGATCATTCCGCCTCGGAGCTCCAGCGTTATCTTCTTGATTCGCTGGACCAGAGGCTGCGATCGGCCGAAAACGCCTCGCTTTCCGATACCCGCAACGCCGATGCTGTTTTCATTTACGTCATGAGCGGCGGCAACCCCGCCACACTCAATTTCCTGGCGGCGCGCGATACGCAGGGTTATCTCGATGCCCGGGTGGTCAACGTCCTGCAGAAATATCTCGACGGACGAGGCGCCCAGGTGTCGAATTCGATTGCCGCGCTCGCCGACGAATATCAGAGTTCGACGATCGGCCCCTATCTCAACCTCGTCGCAGGCAATGTCACCTATTCCACCAATCCCGGGCAGGCCCTGACCTTCTATGACCGCACGCGGCTGAATGCGCCTGGCACCATTCTGGAAGAGGCGGCACTGCGCCGTTCGATCGTCGCCAGCGTCGGCCTCAAGGATACCGAACGGGCTTTCGGTTATTCGGTACGCTATGCGCGGCGTTTCCTTCATTCGCCCTATGCCAGCCAGTTTGCCGATCTTTTCGTCGATCTTGCCGTAACCGGGCAGCCGGTCATCGGCCAGGACCGCGTTTCGGAAGTGGCGGCGCTGATGGACGCGGACCGCGCGCAGGAGCTTTATCTGCGCATATCCAGGCTGGCGACGCTCAAGGGGAAATATGAGCTGGCAAGCTTTGCGGCCGAACAGGCTAGCAAGTTGAACGATGTCCTTGGCGGCAAGGGAATGGCGGTGCTGCCGGGCCTCTACGAGCAGATCGCCAAGGTCTCGTCTTCCAATGTGTCCGACGTGATCGGCGGCTTGTCGTCGATTCCGCGGGAAGGATTGTCGGACCGCGACAGGGCGTTGCTCGACGCTGCAAAAAGAATAGGCGAGGAGATCGTCAAGCCCGTGGCGGCTCCCGTTGCCAGTGAAGACGTAAATTCCACGAACGAAGCGAATGCCCGCGACACAATGCCTGTGGCCAAAGCTGCCGCGCCTGCCCCTTCTGGCGCAAAAGCGCCTGCAGTGACGGCGGCAGCAGCGCAGGATGCTGTGGTCGATAATTTTGTCACGCAAGGCAGAAACAAGCTGGGCGAGATAGATACGCTCCTTGCGAAGGAGGATGGTGACCGATGATGAATGTAGTCAATAGTGCTGTTGCGTCGAAGGCCGATGCGGCGACGGCGGCCTCCTCGGCTTCCGGCAAGGGAACGCGCTCGACCGGGGACGATGGGTTTGCCAAGACGCTCAATTCCTACGGGGACGGGCAGGGAAAAAGCTCAAAGTCCGCAGGCGACGACGGCTCGACGGCATCGGCCCAGTCCGGGCAGGGAAAATCTGCAGCCGACACCACTGGCGCCAAGACAGGCGATAGTGCCAACCAATCGGCTGCCGCGACCGCAAATGCCTTGTCGCAGACGGTCCCTGTTCAGGACGGGCAGGCCTTGGATCAGGCGCTTCTTGATGCGGCGGTGGAATTGCCCGCAGACGACGCTCAATTGCCTCAGCAGCCTGTCACGGCCGATGCCGCGGATGCGGATCTCAGCGCCGCGACCGATCTGCTTGCCGACCTGCAGGCGGCAATCCCCGTTCCGGCCAAGGCCCAGGGTACGCAGGTGCGCAATACGACGACGGACCAGCCGAGGACGGATCAGGCCGATGCCGATGCGACGGATGCCGGTACCGGCACCGGTGATGCCGTGGCTGAGGATGCGCTGGCAATTCTTCAGGCCACGTCGGAAGTGCCGGTTGCCCAGCCAACGCAGTCAGACGCAGTCGTCGATCCGCAGCAGGCCGTTCAGTCGCAGGTCGACAGTGTCGGGACGAAGGTCGATACGGACGTTCTCGCCTCGCGTGCAAGTGCCACGGGCCAGGCAATTGCTTCCGACAGTTCTTCGGCAACCACCACTCCCGCGACGACATCCGATAGCAATCGCACGGCCAAGGCGACCGCCTCTGCAGCGGATTCCGTTGCGGCCGTCCACGACGCGCTCGATCATGATGACGACCTCTCCTCCGATATCGAGATGCCGTCCGTGACCGTCAGTGAAAGCCGGCGTTTTGTCGGCCTGGCACCGAGCTCGAATGCCCTGTCGCTCGCCACCGCCTTCGGTAAGGACCCCGATTGGTCGGCAGCCATGGACCCCAGCGCCAAACTGTCCAACGAGGCGCTTTACGCCAGCACCGGCAAGGTGGTGAATACGCTCAAGATCGAACTCAATCCGAACGGTCTCGGGCATGTGACGGCCACCATGCGCATGGTCGGCGAAGAGCTGAACATCCACCTGTCGGTAGAGAGCAGCAAGGCTTACAAGCAGCTCCTCACGGACAGTTCCTCGATGTTGGACAGCCTGAAGGCGCAGGGCTATAGCGTTGACCAGATCACCGTCAGCATTGCCAGCAGCAGCTCGACATCGTCCGACAAGGGCGATGACCAGTCTGCCAACGGAAGGCAGTCTTCCGATATGGGGCAGGCACAGCAGCAACAGCAGCAGCAGAGCGGCCGCCAGGGGGGCAATTTCGGCCGCAGCATGACTGACACGCCGGAAATCACCGTGCGCGGCAGCTCTTCCGGAGGTAGTGATGACAGCTTGGCTCAGGGTACCGCTGGCGGCCGCACTGATAGTCGCCCCGACCACGTTTATCTCTGAGCAGGGTAAGGCGGCGATCAGCCCGAGCCTCGCATGTGAACGGCAGATACAGAACGCTGCGGCACAATATGGCATCCCGGAGGGAATTCTCTATTCCGTCGGCCTCACGGAAACGGGGCGCAAGGGATCGCTCAGCCCCTATGCCCTGAACGTCGAGGGAAAGGCTTATTTCCCCGGCTCGTTGCAGGAAGCCTTCGCTCAGGTCGCGACGGCGAGAGGGCAGGGGGCAAAACTGATCGACATCGGGTGCATGCAGATCAACCTCATGTATCACGGCGAGCGGTTCTCCTCGCTGCAGGACATGTTCGACCCGGCGAAGAACGTCGCTTATGCGGCGCGCTTCCTGCGAGAACTCTATGATCGTCACGAAACCTGGACGATGGCGGTCGCCCGTTACCATGCCGGCCCCAACAACGATCCCGCACAGCAGCGTTACGTCTGTCGGGTCATCGCAAACCTGGTCGCGTCGGGCTACGGACAGTGGACCAGCGGCGCATCCACCTTCTGCGCCGGCGGCAACTGGAAGTAGAGTTTCGTCCGGATTTCTTCCACCGTTCCGAGTATGGCGACAATGAGGCGTGTCAAATGGAGTCTTCAGGATCGCTCGGCGATGCGGCAGATTCCCCCAGGAGATTTGTGCCATCTTCGTTTGTACCCACTAGATATGGGGCAAATCGGATAGGCATGGTTAATCAATTATTAATTAGTCCCCGCAACTTTCCATAGTTGTCGCTGACTCACGCGATTCGTACTCATGGCATCAGCAAATGAACGGGCTGATTCGGAGATGGGTGAATGATCGTCGTGGTTGATGAGCGAGAGCTCGTAACGGAAGGTTACACATCCCTGTTCGGCCGCGAGGGCATTCCCTCGGCAGGCTTCGATCCCGTCGAGTTCGGCGAATGGGTCAATTCCGCAGCCGATGCCGATATCCGCGCCATCGAGGCCTTCCTCATCGGCCAGACCAGGAATGCAAGCGATCTGCCGAAAGCGATCCGCGACCGTTCGCAGGCTCCCGTCATCGCCGTCTCCGACCAGCCGTCGCTCGACGCGACGCTTGCCCTCTTCGATGCCGGCGTCGACGATGTCGTCAGGAAGCCTGTCCATCCCCGCGAGATCCTGGCAAGAGCCGCCGCCATCCGCCGTCGTCTCTCGGCAATTTCCAATCACACCGATATCGGTTCCATCCGCGTCTATTCCGACGGCCGTGATCCCGAGATTGCCGGTGAAGTTTTCCCACTGCCGCGCCGCGAGCGTCGCATTCTCGAATATCTGGTCGCCAACCGCGGACGCCGGGTTTCCAAGGCGCAGATCTTTTCGGCCATCTACGGCATTTTCGACGAGGACGTCGAGGAAAACGTCGTCGAGAGCCATATCAGCAAGCTGCGCAAGAAACTCCGCAAGAAGCTCGGAACCGATCCGATCGATTCAAAGCGCTTCCTCGGTTACTGCATCGACTGGGGTTGACCGCGACGACCTTGAGGCCTGCATCCGCAAGGTCGTGACCAAACAAAAACACCGCCCGATCGCATCGGGCGGTGTTTTCGTTTGCGAAGGCCAAAGCCTGCGTGTTTGTGTGTCTTATCCCATTCAGCCGGCGGAGAGCTGTGCCACCGCGAGCAACGTGTCTGCACTGATCGAGGTCGATCCCCCTTGAAGGATGCTGAGCGCGGGGGAATTCGCGGTGCCATTCTCGGTGTCGTAAAGAGCCGTGAAGCGCTGGATGATCTTTTCGACATAATCGGGATCGGTCAGCTGGTCGAGATCGATAAAGTTCTTGACGGTCGAGGCCTGTTTTTCCAGATCCTGGCTGGAGAAATAGTCCGACAGGCTGTAGGCGCTGGTAAAGAACTGCAGCAGTGCCGTATCGCCGAGAATATCGTAGGCGCTGGTGATCGTCGGAGCCTGGCGCTGGAAATACAGTGCCAGTCGGACGCCCTCGTTGGAATCGCCCTGTTCCTCTTCCATCGTCTGCCGGTAATAGTTGTTGACCGTATTGTAGACGTCGCCTCTCTGCTGGACCGTGCCCAGCGTCTCGGTCGTGATATTACCTTCGATATCGAAGTTGAACGACGAGACGATCTTGGCGAACGCGGTGTTCGATTGCTGGTTGACGTAGCTGTCCTTGTCGTCGAGATCCGAGGCGAACATTTGCTTCAGCTCGTCGGTCGTGACGCTGTCCGGATCGATATCCTGGCTTTCGAGAACGAATTTCACCAGCCGGTCGTCGGACAGAAACTGGTCCGCGCTGGTAATCGTTTCCATCTGCTTCTTGAAATAATCGATCTCTTCATTCGCCGCGTCCTCGGCATCCGTATAGTCCGAGCCCTTCAGGAAGCGCGTCTTCTGGCTGAGATAGTCGTCTGCGTAATCGTCGGTGACGTTTTCCGACTGCGCAAGCAGCGGAACGTCCACATCGCCTTCGCTATCGAAATTGAAAGCCTTGACCAGGTTGACGTAACGTTCATCGCCGAGCTGATTGACGTAGCTGTCCTTGTCGTCGAGATCGCTGGACAGGATCTTGCGCAGCCCCGAGGTCGAAACTTCATCCGGATCGATGCCGTAGGCCCGTAGCGCAACATCCCAGATCTCGGTCACATCGTCGTTGTTCTCGTCTTCGTCATCCGCATTGGAGGTGAGGAAGTCGTCGAGATTGGTGACGGTTGCGATGCGGGTCTCGAAGTTCGAAACGGCGGTGTCCATCGCGTCCGTCTGGTTTGCCAGGAAGGCCGTCTTGTATTTCGAGGCGAGGCTGGAGATCTGTGTGGCCGTCTGCGCCGTATCGCCGTCGGCGAGAGTATTGTCGCTCTGGAAATTGAAATAGTCGAGCAGTTCGGTGTTGCCGATCGTCTCCGCAAAGGTCTGGCTATACATCATACTGGCGACGCTCGATGCCATCAACGTGTCACGCAGGCCAAAGGCCGTCTTGACATAATCGAGCATGCGATCGTCGGATGTGATCTCGGTCGCAGTGCTTGCATCTGCGACATGCTTCTCCCAGTATTCCTGGTTGGCGTCGAGCAGAAGGTCGGAAGGATAGGTCGACTTGTTGTAGATATAGTCGAGCCGCAGGTCTTCCGTCTGGTCCGCAGTCTGCGCGCTTTCTCCGTCAGGCACCGTGCCGTCGCTGCTGAAATTGAAGGCTGCCGCCAATTGCCGCCAGGCATCGCTGCTCGCCGTATTGGCCACGCTGTCGGGATCGTCGAGATCGCTGGTCAGGACCTGCTTCAGATAGGTCTTGGACGTGTAGGTGGAATCGAGGCCGAAGGAATCGAGTACGTAGCTTCTCAGCCGGTCATTGCCGATGATGTCGTTGACGTCGTCGACCTTGCCGATCTGGTTGGCGAAATAGGATACCTCGGTCTTGATATCCGTCTCTTCCTGCTCGAACGAATCCTGGTAGGCCGTCGTCAGGGCGTCGGTCTGGGCAGATGTCTGCGCCGTCGCGGTATCGCCGGAAAAATTGTAGGCC
This sequence comes from Aliirhizobium sp. YIM B11859, assembly GCF_057163345.1. Taxonomy (NCBI): domain Bacteria; kingdom Pseudomonadati; phylum Pseudomonadota; class Alphaproteobacteria; order Hyphomicrobiales; family Rhizobiaceae; genus Aliirhizobium; species Aliirhizobium sp. YIM B11859. The sequence goes on along the minus strand of NZ_JBXHAY010000002.1, from coordinate 583,754 downwards.
GACGCGAATTCCTTGTAGCGGGTATCGGTCAGCGAGTTGGCGAAGCTGGAATCGTCGCTGAGATCGCTCTCAAGGATCTTCTTCATGAAGGCCTTGGCGTAGGTCATGTCCTCCAGGCCATAGGACTTCATCGCGTAGGAAAACAGCCGGTAGTCGCCGACGAAGTCGTCGACGCTGGTCACCTTGTCGATGTTTTCCTTGTAGTAGGCGGTGTTACTCGCCACGTCACCTTCACTTGCGACACGCGACAACGAAGACTTCATGTCCCTGTTGACGATCAGGTAGCTGGTATACGTGGAAAGGGTAGTCGACGTCATGCGATGGAGGCCTCTTGCTTGCTACAGCGGCCGATATCATGGCCTAGCCTTGCGCTTCCATCGCGCATGAGTCCGCACGGCCTGTATGCCACGCGTCCTGATTTTCAGGTGACCATAGATGAAAAACGACCTTTTGTCATCCCCATTGCCAACCTATTCGGGCATTCGGGTTTGCTCCGGTCACTCTCACGCAAGCTTCGTTTCCTAGATTTCAACCAAACCGGCCGGCTCTCGGATGTTGCGATGGTCGCCGGTGTCTAAGGAAGTTGTAAGCGAAAGCGCCTCAGGCGGTTTCCGCATCTCATGACGAGACGGAGCAGAAATGGCCACCCCTCCAAGTATCCTGCCGCTGCCGAAGGTTGCCGCGCGAGGCCGTGACGTCGGATTTGCCATCGGCATAGTCACGATCCTGTGCATTCTCTTCCTGCCGATACCGGCCTTCATGATTGATATCGGCCTGGCGTTTTCCATCGCCTTGTCCGTGCTGATCCTAATGGTCGCGTTGTGGATTCAGCGTCCGTTGGACTTCTCGTCCTTTCCGACCATCCTGCTGATCGCCACGATGATCCGCCTGTCGCTCAATATCGCCACGACGCGTGTCATCCTGTCTCACGGTCATGAGGGGCATAATGCGGCCGGTGGCGTGATCGCCGGTTTCTCCAGCCTCGTGATGTCCGGCGATTTCGTCATCGGTCTGATCGTCTTCCTGATCCTGATCGTCGTCAACTTCATCGTCATCACCAAGGGCGCCACGCGTATCGCGGAAGTCGGCGCCCGCTTCACCCTCGACGCCATCCCCGGCAAGCAGATGTCGATCGACGCGGATCTTTCATCCGGCACGATCGACGAGAAGGAAGCCCAGCGCCGCCGGCGCGAACTCGAAGAAGAGAGCTCCTTCTACGGCGCGATGGATGGTGCCTCCAAGTTTGTTCGCGGTGATGCGGTGGCCGGTCTTTTGATCACCTCCATCAACGTTTTCGGCGGCATCATCATCGGTTATTTCCGCCACGGCATGGATATCGGCGAAGCGGCCGACGTGTTCGTCAAGCTCTCCGTCGGTGACGGTATCGTTTCGCAGATCCCGGCGCTGATCGTCTCGCTCGCCGCCGGCCTGATCGTCACGCGTGGCGGCGCCCAGGGTTCCACCGACACGGCCGTTATCGGCCAGCTCAGCGGCTACCCGAAGGCGATGTCGGTTGCTGCGGGACTGATGTTCCTTCTGGCCTTGATGCCGGGACTGCCATTCCTGCCGTTCACCGTCCTTGGTGGTCTTCTGGCCGCAGGTGCCTGGGTCGTCCCGCGTCAGGTCGAAGCGCAGAACAAGGCTCTGCGTGAAGAGGAAGAAAAGAAGGCCGTCCACAAGCAGGAGGTCGAGCGCGATACCGTCAAGAACGTCCTCAGGACGACGGAAATCGAATTGGCGCTCGGCAAGCTGGTTTCGCCGCGCCTGCTCGGTGCCCATCAGGAACTGGCCTTCCGCGTCAGCAAGATGCGCAAGAAATTTGCCGTCCAGTATGGTTTTGTCGTACCCGAGATCAAGGTCACCGACGATATCGCCATTCCCGAGAAGTCCTACCAGATCCGCATCCATGGCACGACGGTGGCGGCAAGCACGCTGCGCGTCGGGGAAGTGCTGGTCATCACCGGCAAAAGGCACAAGCCGTCGGTTCCGGGCGACGAGGTTCGCGAACCCGCATTCGGCATGCCGGCGGTTTCCGTTCTCGAACATTTCGTCGACGACCTGAAGCGCGAAGGCTTCCACCCGATCGACAATATTTCGGCACTCCTGACGCATGTCAGCGAGGTGATCCGCAACAATCTGCCGTCGCTGCTGTCGTTCAAGGATGTCAAGATCCTCATCGACCGGCTGGACCCCGAATACAAGAAGCTTGCCGACGAGATCTGCTCGTCGCACATGTCCTATTCCGGCCTGCAGGCCATCCTGAAGCTGCTGCTCGCCGAACGTGTTTCGATCCGCAACCTGCACCTGATCCTCGAAGCCGTGGCCGAGCTTGCCCCGCATCTCAAGAAGGCGGAGCAGATCGTCGAGCACGTGCGCGTTCGCATGGCACAGCAGATCTGCGGTGATCTTTCCGACAACGGCGTCCTGCGTGTCGTGCGCATCGGCACCAAATGGGACCTGATCTTCCAGCAGGCGCTGAAGCGTGATGCCAAGGGCGAAGTCATCGAGTTCGACATCGATCCGCGCCACCTTGAAGAGTTCAGCAACGAGGCAAGCAAGGTTATCCGTGAATTCATGGACGAGGGCCTGCCTTTTGTACTTGTGACCCTGCCCGAAACGCGCTCCTATGTCCGCATGATCACCGAGCGGCTGTTTTCGACGCTGCCGGTACTTTCTCACGTCGAGTTGGCGAAAGGCACGGAAATCAAGATACTCGGTTCGATTTCATGATCCCCGACCCGCAAGGCGCCATTATGGCGCTTTTCCTGGCATTCTGCCGCATCGGCGGATGCCTGATGGTGATGCCCGGGTTCGCATCGGCAAGATTGCCGATGCAGATAAGGCTCTTTATAGCGCTGGCGTTATCGCTGGCGCTTTTGCCTATGTTCTGGGATGTCCTTTATCCGCCGGCCTCGGCAGCACCGGAAGTCTATCTGACGACGATCTTCTCGGAAACGATAACCGGCGTGATCTTCGGCCTTGTCGCGCGCATATATGTCCTCGGCATGCAGTTTGCCGGCTCGGTGATCGGCATGGCGATCGCCTTCAATTCGAGCCCGTCGGGCGACATATTCGAAGAAACGTCGGACAATCAGCTCACCAGCCTGCTCGCAACCGGCGCGCTGCTCATTCTCTTCATCCTCGATTTCCATCACTACATGATCAAGGCGGTGGCGGAGTCCTACGTCACCATTCCGGTCGGTACCCTGATCGGTGCCCAGAGATCGTTGATCAGCCTGACCGATACGCTGTCTGCATCCTTCAAGATCATGCTGCGTCTGGCGAGCCCCTTCATTCTCTACGGCCTGCTGTTCAACGTCGTGGTCGGCCTGGTGAACAAGCTTGCGCCGCAGATACCCCTCTATTTCATTTCGACCCCTTATGCTCTCGCAGGCGGTATCCTGCTCCTCTATTTCGCCATAGCCGCGATGCTCGGCCAGTTCGCCGACGGCTTCTTCGTCATCTTCAACAACATCTAGGATCGACGATGGCGGACCTTGAAAGATCGAAGAAGCTCAAGCGGCTGGTAAGGGTCCAGCGGCACATGGAAAAGATCATCGAGAACGATCTTGCGATGGTTGTCCGCCAGCGTGAGGAAGTGGCCGCAGCGATGGACATGACGGCGAATGTCATGACGTCGCTCGATCCCATTCATCGCGGATTGTCGCGTCACTATCTTGGTCGGTTTTCGCGTCTCGCATCGGAGGAAAAGCAGCTGACTGCCGCGCGCAAGGCGCAGGAGGCGCGGCTCGCAAAAGAGCGCAGCAAGGGCGACAAACTGGACGAGCGGCGCAAGGAAGCCGTGGAGCAGGAACAGCGGGCGCGCGAGGACGACGCGGTCTATAACCTGCTGGAGATGATGATCACCTTGAAGGACGCCAGCTTCCAGCAAGGTTAGGATGCCAACATCGACTTCGATTTTCAGCAAATAGGAAAACGAAGTGGCTATATCTCCTCCCAGCGATCTCGTGCTCGATGTCGTCAAGGCCGCCGATCCCGGCAGCATGCTGGCAGCACGTGAAAAGCTGCGTTCTGCAAGCGCGGAGAAAGAGGCTGCGGTACTGACGGCCAGCAACGCGGGCTTCGCATCGATGATCGGCACGGGCTCAAGCGACGCGACGAAGGCCGGTCTTGGCAATGCTCATCCCGTCAATGGCACCGAAAAAGTTCCTGAAGTCTACCGCAAGTTCGAAGCCAGCATCCTGTCGACCTTCTTTAAGGACATGATGCCGAAGGACAGCGAGGCGGTCTACGGCAAGGGCTCGGCCGGCGATTTCTGGAAAGGCATGATGGCCGAACAGATGGCCGATTCCGTCTCCAAACACGGTGGCATCGGCATCGCCCAGCAGGTCTTCCAGCAGGCACTGAACAAGCAGCGTGTCGAAGCGCCGAATCTCGAAACCGATCAGAAAGACCGCAACATGGCGCTCAACATGATCACCGACTTCGAGCGCCGGACGCTGATATCGCCGGACGCTGCGGGCAAAACCGATAGCGATGCGGCCTGAATAAAACAACAATTCGAGGGAGAAGGTCTCTATGGAAGTTCTGAATAGCGAATACCGCATCAAGGCGGTTCTTGGTCGGCTTGATGTGATCATCGAGAACGAAAACCAGCGGATTGGCACGGATGCGGATTTCGACTTCAAGCTGTCGAACGCCCATAAGAGCCGTTGCCTCTATGAACTGACCATGCTGTTTCGCAACAGCGATCGAAACGAGATCACCGCTGCGCATGTGGAACAGTTGCACGCGCTGAAGGCCAAGCTGAAGCTCAACGAGCGCCGTGTCGAAGCGCATATGCGTGCTGTCCGTGCCGTTGCCGAACTGCTGAAGAACGCCGTCCGCAGCGCCGATGACGATGGCACCTATTCGCAGGAACAGTTCATGGTCCGGACCGATAGATGATCAAGATTGTCCTGATCGGCGCCTGGGTCTGCATCATCTCGCTCGGTGGCGTTTATGCGGCCGTCACCCTGGCGGGTGGCGGCGCAGACAGCGCGGCCGCCAAGCAGGAGATCCCGCCGGCCTACGTTGCCGGTGAGGTCCTCAGCATCCCCGTCCTGTCCGACGGGGCGGTGACCGGTTATTTCCTCACCAAGGTCTCGGTGATGATCGATCAGGAGAAGGCGGCAAAGACGCATATCCCGATGGGCCCCTATATCACCGACGAACTTTACACCCTGCTGGTCGGCGACAAGATGATCGACCTGCCGAAAGCGGGGCATATCGATGTCGAGGGACTTCGAGCCAAGATCAAGACCGACCTCAACGCCAAGGCCAAGGACGAGCTCGTCACGTCGGTGATCTTTGAGCAGCTCGATTATCTGTCCAAGACCGATCTGAACGGCAGGCCGAGCCAGCGAACGGCGACCAAGAAGATCATCCCGCCGGAAGCTGCACCTGCCGGTGCCGGCGCCAGCTCCGGGAAAGGCGCTCCGGCTCAGTCGCATTGATGCGGTCGCTGTTCTGGCTGCGCCGGCGGCCAGGACCTTGCAGAAGCCGGCACCTTAAGCATCGGCAGACTGCCTGCGGTGTTCAACAACAACTCTCAAGCGGTTCCAGCCATGTCCGATACCGAACTCCTGCTGTCCATCTGCGTGCCGACCTACAATCGCCAGTTCCTTCTCCAGCGGAATGTCTCGTTCCACCTGAAGTCGTTTCGCGAACTCGGGATTTCCTTCGAGATCGTCGTCGTTGATGATTGCTCCACTGATGGCACCGCAGACTATATGAAGTCTCTGGCGCATGAGCCCGAGATCTCGGCATTTCGCCGGGCCAGCAATTCCGGCTTCGTCAGCAATTACGCTTTTGCCATGCGCAGGGCCAAGGGGCGCTACGCGGTCTTTCTCGGTGACGACGATCTGCTGATCCCGGAAAAGGTGGTCGAATATCTGCGCGTAATGGAAGCCGACCCGGACCTGGGCATGATCCAGGCTCCCTGGCTGCTGGTCGATGCCCGTCCCGGCCGTGGCGATATCGGACCGTTCTATCGGATGCCCGGCCCGACGCGTTTTGCCAAGGGAGATTTCCGCGGCCTCCTCGAATTTATCTTTTCCTACCACATTTTTCCCGAATTCCTCATCGTCCGCCGGGATGTCCTGGAAAAGTCGATATCGAGCGGCACGCCCTTCATCTTCTGGGCCTATCTCTACACCACCCGCGCGCTGGACAAGGCCGGCGTGATGTTCATGCCCGAGCCCTTTGCACGGGTGACGGCGGTGTCCGACGATCCGCGCATGCAGCAGGGCAACAACGAATGCATGTTCCAGTGGGATACCTATCGCGGCGGGCTTGAATATCTCGCCTCGCAGCGATGGAAAGACCAGCAGCCGACGGCTTTCGACTATCAGGAAATTACCCAGAAGATCATGGAATTCATGTACAAGCGCCAGTCGGTGGCACTGCGCTTGCACATCCAGACGAAGAACTGGGTCGAGGCGTACATTCTCTACCACAGAATGGCTGCCTATCGGCAGATCACCCTGCCGGGCACGTCCGTTGACATGTTGCGCCAGCTGGCTGGTGTCGCGATGGCCGCATCCGAAGCTGCCAATTTCAGCGCCCTGCCGGCCATTGTCGATCCGGCCGTGACGGCCGAACTCATCAATCTTCTGCCGGCAAAGGTACAGGAAAGGCTGACGAGAACTGTTCCTGCCGCCCAGGAGGCAGGCGGTCGGGCCTGGCTCAAGCTCGATCCCGGATTTGGCGAGCCGATGCGGCCACAGGATGCCGCCTTCGATGTTCGCAGCTATATCGAGCAGTTCATCTGATGGGTGGAAGCTCGGTCATGTCGAAATCGGTGCTGATCGTCGGAGCCGGGCTGTCCGGTGCCGTCATTGGCCGCGAGCTCGCGGAGGCCGGCCACGCGGTGAAGATCATCGACCGCCGCTCCCATATCGCCGGCAATTGCCACACCGAGCGCGACGAAGCGACCGGCGTGATGGTGCATGTCTACGGGCCGCACATCTTCCACACCAATGATGAGGAAGTCTGGGCCTACGTCAATCGGCACATGCCTTTCATGCCCTATGTCAACAGGGTGAAGACGACGAGCCGCGACAGGGTCTACTCGCTGCCGGTGAACCTTCACACGATCAATCAGTTTTTCGGCAAGACGCTGCGTCCGGACGAGGCCAGGGACTTCATTGTGTCCCTCTCCGACCCGTCGATCGGCGAGCCGGTCACCTTTGAAGACCAGGCGCTGAAATTCGTCGGGCGTGATCTCTATGAGGCTTTCTTCGAGGGGTATACGCGCAAGCAATGGGGCTGTTCGCCTGCCGACCTGCCGGCCAGCATTCTGAAGCGCCTGCCTGTGCGGTTCAACTACGACGACAACTATTTCGCCCACAAGTTCCAGGGCATGCCGGAGAACGGCTATACCGAAATGGTCGCCAGCATCCTCTCGCATGACAATATCGAGGTGGAGCTTGAGCGGGATTTCTCCCGTGCCGATGCCGAAAACTTCGCCCATGTCTTCTATTCCGGCCCGCTCGACGGCTATTTCGACTATGAACTCGGCCGTCTGGGATATCGCACGCTGGATTTCGAGCCATTCCGTCACGATGGCGATTATCAGGGCTGTGCGGTGATGAATTACGGGGATGCGGATGTGCCGCATACACGCATTACCGAGCACAAACATTTCTCGCCCTGGGAAAGCCATCAGAAGAGTATCTGCTACCGCGAGTTCTCCCGCGCCTGCGGTCCTGACGACACACCCTATTATCCGATACGATTGAGTGGCGAACAGGCGCTGCTTTCGCAATATGTTGCACTCGCCCGGCGTGAAAAGGCCGTCACTTTCGTCGGTCGCCTCGGGACCTACCGTTACCTCGACATGGACGTGACGATCCGCGAGGCACTGGATACCGCGCGGACCTGCCTTGCGAATATCACCGCCGGATCGGCCATGCCGGTATTCAGCGCCGAGCCCTGATTTCGATCGGCAGCCGGTTCGACCTCCCGCATGGAGCCGATGCAGATCTTCAGCACTTCTCTTGCGAGGGTCGCGCATATGATTGTCGCCAGGTTTTAGCAGCGCACAGTGCTGCCTTTCGGCCGGTAATAAACTCTACCCGGTGTTCCGTGTTGTCGTCGTGGCAAACGCCGGGTGCGCCGGATGGCCGACCCACTAGAGCAGAGAAATCCCTACATCACACCAGCCTGCGTCAAGTTTGAAACTTGATTGTAAGCAAGCGATTCGTCTTGGAGGGAGCGAAAAGCGGTTCGCGGAAGACGCGATATGCAACCCTAAGGGGTAATCCATTGCTTGTTGGCAATGCTGTTTCGAATTTGACGACAATGAGGCGTGTCAAATGGAGTCTTCGGGATCGCTCGGCGATGCGGCAGATTCCCCCAGGAGATTTGTGCCATCTTCGTTTGTACCCACTAGATATGGGGCAAATCGGATAGGCATGGTTAATCAATTATTAATTAGTCCCCGCAACTTTCCATAGTTGTCGCTGACTCACCCGATTCGTACTCATGGCATCAGCAAATGAACGGGCTGATTCGGAGATGGGTGAATGATCGTCGTGGTTGATGAGCGAGAGCTCGTAACGGAAGGTTACACATCCCTGTTCGGCCGCGAGGGCATTCCCTCGGCAGGCTTCGATCCCGTCGAGTTCGGCGAATGGGTCAATTCCGCAGCCGATGCCGATATCCGCGCCATCGAGGCCTTCCTCATCGGTCAGACCAGGAATGCAAGCGATCTGCCGAAAGCGATCCGCGATCGCTCGCAGGCTCCCGTCATCGCCGTCTCCGACCAGCCCTCGCTCGACGCGACGCTTGCCCTCTTCGATGCCGGCGTCGACGATGTCGTCAGGAAGCCTGTCCATCCCCGCGAGATCCTGGCAAGAGCCGCCGCCATCCGCCGTCGTCTCTCGGCCATTTCCAATCACACCGATATCGGTTCGATCCGCGTCTATTCCGACGGCCGTGATCCCGAGATTGCCGGTGAAGTTTTCCCACTGCCGCGCCGCGAGCGTCGCATTCTTGAATATCTGGTCGCCAACCGCGGACGCCGGGTTTCCAAGGCGCAGATCTTTTCGGCCATCTACGGCATTTTCGACGAGGACGTCGAGGAAAACGTCGTCGAGAGCCATATCAGCAAGCTGCGCAAGAAACTCCGCAAGAAGCTCGGAACCGATCCGATCGATTCAAAGCGCTTCCTCGGTTACTGCATCGACTGGAATTGAGATTGATGGGGGCGGGTTTACCTGCCCCCGTTTTTGCAAGGTCTACGGGGCGCTCGGCGCCCGTTGGTTTTAGTAGTTTCGAGTGTTGGTTTTTCCGCCCGCAGCTGGCGGCCATCGGGCCTTCGAAAAGAGTTCTCTTAATTTCCGGCCCACATTTTCAGACAGCTTCACGCAAGCACCGCTCCCTAAGATGGAGCAACTATCACAGCGAGGATTCGAAATGAGCCTTTTTGGAACCATGAAGACCGCCGTATCCGGTATGAATGCCCAGGCAAACCGCCTGGGGACGGTCGGTGACAACATCGCGAACTCGAGCACGACCGGTTACAAAGGCGCGTCGACCTCGTTCTCGTCGTTGGTTCTGCCTTCCACCAATGGCAGCTACAATTCCGGCGGCGTCGAGACCAATGTTTCCTATTCCATCTCCGAACAGGGTGCGCTCGAATATACGACGTCCGGTTCCGACCTTGCGATCCAGGGCAATGGTTTCTTCATCGTTCAGGATACTGCCGGAAATATTTTCCTGACGCGCGACGGTTCGTTCACGGCCGACGAGAATGGCTATCTGGTCAACGACTCGGGTTACACGTTGATGGGTTACTCGGCCGATGGCGGCACGCCGACCACCGTCGTCAACTCCTATGACGGCCTCGTGCCGGTAAAGGCCAACGATGCCAGCATCACGGCAGTTGCAACGACCGCCGGCTCGCTGACCGGTAACCTCAACCAGGCGGCCGATGTCGTGGACGTCGGAAGCTACGCCAGCGACAACAATGCCACCGTCGATATGGACAGCGTCCTGAAGACGTCGGTCACCACCTATGACGAATATGGCGCGTCCGTTACCTACGATTTCTACTACACAAAGACGGCGGATAACACCTGGGAAGTTTCGGTCTACAATGCGGCCGATGCAAGCACATCGGGCAGCGGCAGCTTCCCCTATTCCAGCGCGGCGATCACGACGTCGGAATTGGCGTTCGACTCGACCGGCCTGCAGACAGTCGGCGGTTCCACTGATCTGTCGATCGACGTCAATGGTATATCCTTCGATCTTTCCGGCATGAGCCAGCTCGCCACCAGTTCCGCGATCACCGACGGCAGCGCCAATGGCAGCGCCGCCGAGGCGATGACCGGCATCGAGATCGATTCCGATGGCACCGTTTACGCAACCTACGCCAAGAGCGATCCGAAGGCTCTGTATCAGATCGCCATCGCAACCGTTGCAAGCCCGGACAACCTCACCGTCCTGTCGGGCAATGTCTACAAGCCGAGCGCCGACTCCGGTGTTGTCACCATCGGCTTTGCGGGCATGACCGGCTTCGGCGAGATCATCTCCGGTGCGCTGGAAACATCCAACGTCGATCTGGCCAGCGAGCTGACCGAAATGATCCAGGCGCAGCGCAGCTACACGGCAAACTCCAAGGTTTTCCAGACCGGTTCTGACCTGATGGATGTCCTGATCAATCTCGTCCGGTAAGGTGTAGGAGTCCGCTGAATGTCACTCGCGTCCGCAATCAACACGACGAAGTCGATCCTGAGCAACACGTCTACACAGACGTCGGTGTTGTCGACCAACACGTCCAATACCAATACTGAGGATTACAATCGCCGGACTGCGATCACGACGACCAATGCCTATACCGGCGCGACCACGGTCAAGACCGAGCGTACCGAGGATGCGGCTCTGCTGAAGCAGACACTGTCGGCGATCACCGATGATGCGGGCCAGCAGAAGCTTCTTTCGGGCCTGGAATCTCTCGACGCGGCGATGGGAGGCGACGAATACACCTCGACGCCTTCGCAGTATCTTTCGGCATTCGTCGAAGCGATGGACACCTATGCCTCGTCTCCTTCTGACCTGACCCTTGCGTCGGCGGCCGTTGCCGCCGGCAGCGATGTCGCAACGTCGCTCAACCAGCAGACTGCCGCCGTGCAGGGGCTGCGCACCGAGGCCGACGGCGAAATCGCCAATACCGTCGACAAGCTCAATCAGCTTCTCAAGGATTTCGAAAAGGCCAATAATGCCGTCAAGCAGGCGACTGCTGCCGGCACGGATGCCAACAACGCGCTCGATACGCGCGAAGGCCTGGTCAAGCAGATCTCTGAGATCGTCGGCGTGAACACCTCGACCCGCGACAACAACGACATGGTGCTCTACACCAGCGACGGGATCACCCTGTTCGAGACGACGCCGCGTGCGGTGACTTTCGAGTCGATGCCGGCCTATGACGCGACGACCACAGGCAATGCGATCTATATCGATGGTGTCGCCCTGGCCGCCGGCAAAGGCAGCAGCACCAGTGCCAACGGTTCGCTGCAGGCGCTTCTGCAGCTTCGCGACGAAGTTTATCCCGGTTATCAGGATCAGCTCGACGAGATTGCACGCGCCACCATCAATATCTTCGCTGAAGAAGACAGTGCCGGCGATCCGGTCACCGGTCTCTTCACCACCACGACGGCAGTGGCTGGCCTGACCCTTGATCCCGATGACGCCACGGTCATTTCGGGTCTTGCCGGTCTGATCACCGTCAATTCGAACGCGCAGGACGATCCGACCACGCTTCGGGATGGCAATGTGTCCGGCGTCAGCCAGAATACCGAAGGCGCCAGCGGCTTTTCGGATCTTCTTTACGATTATCTCGCAGGCTTCGAGCAAACCGTTTCCTTCGATGGCGATGCCGGCACCTCGACGAGCGCCACACTGCTCGACTATGCGAACGACTCGGTCGGCTGGGTTCAGGAATACCGAAGCAACGCGAGTTCCGCAGCGGAGGATACATCGGCGATGCAATCGCGGGCGAAGGAAGCCTATTCCAACTCGACCGGCGTCAATCTCGATGAAGAGCTCATTCTTCTCCTGGATGTCGAACAGTCGTACAAGGCGGCCACCAAGCTGCTGACGACGATTGGCGAAATGCTCGACTCATTGATGGAGGCGGCTAGCTAGTCATGAAAACCACATCTATCTCATCTCTTGCCATAAGCCAGTCGATGCAGTCGACGGTCTCCAACGCCATGACCGAGGTGACCAAGCTGCAGGATGAGGCCGTGACGGGCACCTATGCGGATGTCGGGTTGGAACTCGGCACGCGGACCTCGACCAGCCTCGACTATTCGCGCGAAAGCAGCCGGCTTCAGTCGGTCATCGATGCGAATTCCTTTGCGGAAACCCGAATGGATGCGTCCCAGCTGGCGCTGACCAACATTTCCACTGCAGGGCAGTCGCTGCTTGATAGTTTGACGGCACTCAGCGGCAACTCGGATGTCAACAGCCTCCAGGTCGCTTCCGACACCGCCATGTCGGTTCTGGAAAACTTTACCGGCTACGCCAACACTGCTGCGAACGGCGAGTATCTCTTCTCGGGCATTTCGACTGATGTGCAGACGTTCGACGACGATTTCATCTCCAATGTGACGACCGACTTCAATGATGCCTTCACGGCATTCCGGGGTGCGACACCGGTCGGCGAGGTGACCGCCGACCAGATGACCCAGTTTTTGTCCGATTATGAAGCATCTTTCGATTTGTCGGACTATAGTGGTGCGTCTGACACAGTCATGTCGACACGCATAAGCTCTTCGGAAACCGTAGCGACATCAACCAGCGCCAATTCCGACGGTTTCGAGAAACTTGTGCTCTCGTCCGTGATATCGTCGCAGCTGACGAATGCCGGGCTCGGAAGTGGAGCCTTGTCCGTAGTGAGCCAGAAGGCGACGGAATATGCCGGCACCGCGATCTCGGGTGTCACCGCTCAGCAGTCGGCCCTTGGCTTGTCCCAGGAGCGGATCGACAAAGCGAACACGTATATGAGCAACCAGATCACGATCATCGATACGCAGCTGACGGACCTTGTCGGTGTCAACACGGAGGAGGTCTCGGTACGGCTGTCGACATTGTTGAACCAGGTCGAGACTTCCTACTCCATCACATCGCGAATACTGGGCATGAGCCTGGCGGACTATCTCTAGTCATCGGCATGAACCGACGATGGGCGCTCTACCATGAAGGGTAATTGAATGTTTCAGTTTTCATACGCGGAGGTCATGGAGGATGACCTCACTGTCGCCCGCGAAAGAGAACGTCAGATCCTGACACGATCGATCGAACTTTTGGAGGCGGCAACGCAGAGCGCCAAGTACGACAAGGCTTCGATCGAAGCGATTTACTACACCAGACGGGTGTGGATGCGCTTCATCGAAGATCTCAGAAGCTCCGACAACCAGCTCAGTACGGAAGTCAGGGCCAACCTTATATCTATCGCCATATGGATACTGAAGGAATTGGAGAATATTCGTCGCCGAATCTCCACCAATTACCAGGGTATCATAGACATAACCATCATCATCCGGGATGGATTGAAATGAAAAGTACGCTACGCCTCTCGCTGAAATCCGGGGAAAAGATCTTCGTCAACGGTGCCGTCCTTCGGGTGGATCGGAAGGTCTCGATCGAATTCCTTAACGACGTGACGTTCCTGCTGGAAAACCATGTGCTTCAGCCGGAGCAGACGACGACGCCGCTTCGGCAGCTCTATTTCATCGCCCAGATGATGCTGATCAATCCCGAGGGCAAGGAGCATTCAATGGTGCTCTTCCGCAAGTCGATCACCATGCTGATGGCGTGCTTCCAGAATGAGGAAGTCCGTGCCGAGCTGAAGCGCGTCGATACGCTCGTGTCTTCGGGGCGTCCTTTCGATGCCCTCAAGGCGATCCGCGCCCTCTACCCGATAGAAGAATCCATTCTGAACAAGAACGAGATCACGCCCGCAGCCGTTATGGAACTGCGAAAGGAAATTGCCCTATGGTGACGATTACTTCTGCGACCTCGACGACGGCAACGACGTCCAGCTCGACATCTGCCTCGTCCAGTGCTTCGGCCTCGGCTTCGCTCGATTACGACAACTTTCTCCAATTGCTGATCGCCCAGATGCAGAACCAGGATCCGACCGATCCCATGGACGCATCCGAGCAGATCTCGCAGCTGGCGACTTTCTCCCAGGTTGAACAGACGATCCAGACGAATACCAATCTGGAAAGCCTGATCAGCCAGTCCAACCTGTCGAACGCTTCGTCTTATATCGGCAAGACGATCACCAGCGCGGATGGCAAGACGAGTGGCGTCATCGCCTCCGTCGAAGTCACCTCCGATGGCCTCACCGCGACGACCGTCGCTGGCAAGGAAATCGCGATCGGCGAGGGAATTACGATTTCTGCGACGACGACTGAAACTTCCTCTTAAAGGAAGCGAGCGAATCCCCTAAAGACGGTACTGTGACGGTCTGTCGGCGCGAAGGCGCGAGATATATTATTGGCCGGTACCTATGAAGGGTAAGATGCGATGAACGAGGCAGATGCGCTCGACATCATGCGTAACGCCGTGTGGACGATCCTGGTGGCTGCAGGACCGGCCGTTCTCGCGGCGATGATCGTCGGCGTGACCATCGCCCTGATCCAGGCGCTGACGCAGGTCCAGGAAATGACGTTGACCTTCGTCCCCAAGATCGTCGCAGTCATGGTGGCCATCGGGCTTTCGGCGTCCTTTATCGGTGGCCAGATCACATTGTTCGCAGACCTTGTTTTCTCCCGCATTCAAAGCGGCTTCTGACATCCGTCCCGCCTCCGCCGCGACATGATATCCGGCGTGAACAAAATCACTTTTCAAAATATGATTGAATGACGGATTTTGCCGAGGCTGTCGCTCTGCGTTCAGCCTCGCACAAGGCGGCTTTCCTACATCCTCCGGTAACAATCGGCATGAACCACCGATTGCAGCTCACTGCGCCTCTGGCAGATGAGGATGGAGGTTCCGGCTTCCCTGTGTCGGTCGCCCGCACGGGGGAATTGTCTCGATTTGTTTTAGGCATTTGATCAAGCGTCAAGGCTCCGCACATGACCTCTACCATTTCTTCGCTCAGCGTCACGCAGATCAGGTCGCTTTCGACCGCAGCGGTTGCGGCATGGTCGACGGAGGATGTGGCGTCATTATCCACGGCGCAGATCAAGGCTCTGTCCTCCGATCAGGTCGGCGCCCTCGACGCCGAGGATATCGAGACGCTTGATTCAAAACAGTTGAGCGCGATCGCGACCAGTGCGATCGTCGGTCTGACGATAGATCAGCTTGCGGTTCTGAGCAAAATTGCGATCGAAAGCCTGAGCACCGGTCAGGTGGCGGCATTGACCACCGCGCAGATGAGCGCATTGTCCACCGGTCAGGCCGAGGCGCTGACCTCGTCGCAGGTCGGCGCATTGACGACAGCGCAGCTCGCAGCTTTGAGCACCGCGGATATTGCCACCTTCTCGACCGAGGACATGGCCGCGATCAACGCGGCTGCCGTGGTAGGGCTGAGCACCGCGGTCGTTGCTTCGCTGAAGACAGCGCAAGTTGCAGCGCTCTCTACCGCAGCGGTTGCCAGGCTGACCACAGATCAGATGGCAGCGCTCACCACCGCGCAGGTCTCCGCATTGACCACCGCACAGGTCGGCGCTCTGAAGTCGCTGCAGATCGCGGTACTCGGCACCAACGATATCGCGGCATTGTCGACAGCCAGCATTGCGGCGCTCAGCAATAATGCTGTAACTGGTCTGAGCTCGACCCAGATCGCCGGGCTTTCCACATCTCAGGTCGCCGCCCTCAGCACCGGTGCAATCGCAACCCTGTCGACGGCGCAGATCACGACCCTGTCCACCGGCCAGATCGCGGCATTGACCGTCGATCAGGTCGCTGCCCTGAAAGCGGCCCAGGTCATTGTCTTGAGCACGGCTGCGATCGGTGCCCTGTCCACCGGCCAGATCGCGTCGCTCAGCACGGGTGGCGTGGCAACCCTCACCACCGACCAGATGGATGCGCTGTCGCGCAAGCAGTTGCTGGCGCTGACCACGGCGCAGATCAACGTTCTCAAGGCAACGCAGATCGCCGTCCTGTCGACGGGCGATGTGGCGGGACTGACGACCGCGCAAATTGCCGCGCTCTCCACCAAGGCGGTTGCGGGCCTTTCTTCCGACCAGGTCGGCGCACTTTCGACAGCCCAGGTCGAGGCGCTGACATCGACACAGATCAAGGCCCTGTCGTCGACCCAGGTTGCAGCGCTCGGTGCTGACGATCTCGCCACCTTCTCGACGGCGGAAATGGCCGCGATCACCAATAAGGCGGTCCTCGGCCTGACCAACAGCGTCATCGCATCGCTGTCGACGGCGCAGGTGGCGTCGCTGAACACCAGTGCCGTCGCGGCACTCTCGACCGACCAGGTCGATGCCCTGAAGAACACCCAGATCGCTGCGCTGACGACCTCCCAGGTCTACGTCCTCAGCTCGACCCAGATCGCCGTTCTCGATTCCGCCGACTTCGGGGCCTTCTCGACGGCCAATATCGCGGCGATCAGCAGCAAGGGTATTCTCGGTCTCGGCACAGATGTCGTTGCATCGCTCTCGACCGCGCAGATTGCGGTGTTGAACACCAGCGCCGTCGCGCGGCTGTCGACGGACCAGATGAGCGTCTTGTCTGTCGATCAGGCCGAAGCCCTTTCTTCCGCTCAGGTGAAGGTGCTGAGTTCCAAGCAGCTGGCCATGTTGAGCGCTGATCAACTGGCGACATTCTCGACCGACGATATGGCGGCAATCGTCAGCAGCGCGATCTCCGGCCTCAGTGCCGGCGTCGTGGCGTCGCTTTCGACCGCGCAGATTGCCAGCCTGAGTTCCAGTGCCGTCAGCGGCATGACCACCGAGCAGATCGACATCCTGTCGACGGCGCAGATCAGCAACATGACGACCGCGCAGGTCAAGGCGTTGAAGACCGCACAGGTCGTGGCGCTCGGCAGCGACGGCGTCGCGGCACTTTCCACGGATCAGATTGCGGCACTGACGACCGCCGCGATAGCCAGCCTTCAGGTCGTCCAGGTTGCGGCATTGAGTTCCAGCCAGGCCGAGGCGCTCTCATCGGCCCAGGTCAAGGTCCTGAGTTCCAACCAGATCGCCGCGCTGGACCCCGAGGATATTGCGACATTCTCGACCGCCGACATGGCCGCCATCACCAGCAAGGCGATAACCGGCCTGAACACTGGCATCATGGAAGCGCTCACGACGGCGCAGATTGCGGCCCTCAACACCAGCGCTGTCGCCAGTCTCACCACCGATCAGGTCTCGGTTCTGACGAGCAGCCAGATCGCAGCGCTCGCCAGCACGCAGGTCGCTGTCCTGACGTCGGCGCAGCTGGCCGCCATCAAGCCGGAAGATTTCATCGCGCTTCCGGGCACTTATCTTGCCTCGATCAGCAGCAAGGCGATAACCGGCCTGCCGACCAGCACCATCGCAGCTCTTTCGACCGCCCAGATCGCCGCGCTGAGTTCGACGGCGATCGCTGCGCTGTCCACCGCCCAGATTGCTGTTCTGTCGAGTGATCAGGCCGCTTCCTTGTCCACTGCCCAGGTCAAGGCGCTGACCTCCAAGCAGATCGGCTCACTGCCCACGGAAATCCTGGTGGCCCTGTCCACCGCCCAGGTCGTATCCCTGTCGACCTCGGCCGTTGCCAATCTGACGACCGAGCAGGTCGCGTCCCTTTCCTCCGCCCAGATCGCAGCCCTGTCCACCGCCCAGGTGGCAAAGCTTACATCGACCCAGGTTGCCGCCCTCGCTCCCGCGACGATCGCCGGTTTCTCGGCTGCCCGCCTTTCTGTTCTGAGCGGTTCCGCGGTGGCGGCGTTGTCCACCGACGTGGTCGCTGCGCTGTCGACGAACCAGATCGCGGCCTTAAGCACTGCCGGCATCGCAAGCCTGACGACCGATCAGCTGGCCGCGCTGTCGACCGCTCAGGTCGATGCCTTGTCGACACTTCAGATCAGCGTCCTGAAAACGACCCAGCTGTCGGCGCTGAGCTCTGCCGATCTCGCCACCTTCTCGACCGCCGACATGGCGGCAATCGGCACCAAGGCCATTTCGGGCCTGAGCACCAGCGCCATCGCCTCGCTTTCCACCGCTCAGATCGCCGTATTGAGCGCCAGTTCCATCGCGAACCTGACGGGCGACCAGATCGACGTGCTGGGTTCAGCCCAGATCGGCAGCCTGTCGACCAAGCAGGTTAGTGCGTTGACCTCGACCCAGATCGCGGCAATGAGCACCGCCACGCTCGCTCAACTCGATTCCTCCCAGATAGCCGCACTCGGCACGGCTGCCGTCGCGACCTTGTCCGACGATCAGATATCAGCGCTGACGACCGCGCAGGTCGCTGCCCTTTCGACCAAACAGATGGCCGTGCTGACGTCGGTGCAGGTCGCGGCATTGGGCACAAATGACATCGCGGCTCTGTCCACGACGCAGATCGCGGCGATGAGCACCGGGGGCGTCTCGGGTCTGTCGACCAGGCAGGTCGCGGTCCTGTCGAATGCGCAGGTCGAAGCCTTGACCAGTACCCAGGCCGCCGCTTTGAGCGCCGAGCAGCTCGAAATGTTCGACGCTGCCGATATCGCAACGTTCACCACCAAAGAAATCGCCGCGATCCGCTCGAGCGCCATATCGGGGCTAACGACGGCGGTCATGGCATCCATGTCGACCGCGCAGGTCGCGGCCATGAGCGCCAGCGGTGTCGGTGGCCTGACCACGGCACAGGTCGCCGCCCTGTCGACAAGCCAGACCGCGGCGCTGACCACCAAGCAGGTCGCAGCCCTGAGTTCGGAGCAGGCCGCCGTCTTCGGCACCGACGATATTGCGGCCCTGTCGACGGCGCAGGTCGCAGCATTCAGTACGGGGGGCGTTGCCGGTCTCACAACCAAGCAGGTTGCGGCCCTTTCCACGGCGCAGGCCGGCGCGCTGACCAGTGTTCAGGTCGCAGCCCTGAGTTCGGCCCAGATCGCCGTCATCGGAACCGAGAACCTTTCCAAGTTCTCGACCTCCGACGTCGCTGCAATCAATACAGATGCGATATCCAGCCTGACCACGGAAGCGATCGCTTCGCTGTCCACCACCCAGATCGCGTCTCTCTCCACCAGCGCCATCGCATCTCTCACCACCAAGCAGATCGGTGCATTCAGTACCGGCCAGATCGCCGCCCTGTCGAGCAAACAGGCTGCTGCCCTGACGTCCCAGCAGGTCGCCGCGCTCGGCGCTGACGATCTGGAGGCATTGTCGACCTCGGCACTCTCCGCAATCAGCTCCGGCGCCATTGCCGGATTGTCGACCTCCGCTCTGGCTTCGCTTTCCACCGAAGCGATCGCGGGCCTCGGCACGACGGCGATTGCCGGCCTCACCACGAAGCAGATCTCGGTGTTGAGCACCGACCAGATCGAGGCACTGTCGACCAAGCAGATTGCCAGGTTGAGCTCTGCGCAGGTCGGTGCATTGACGACGAACGACCTTGCAGCCCTTTCCACGCTGCAGGTTGCCTCCCTCAGCACCGCCGGCATATCGGGTCTTTCGAGCACGCAGATCCAGGCACTGTCGACCGGCCAGACCGAGGCTTTGACCAGCACCCAGGTCGCGGCACTCACGTCCAAGCAGGTAGCCGCACTCGGTGCCGACGACCTTGCGCTGTTTTCGACCAAGGAGATCGCCGCACTCGGGTCCGGCGCTGTCGCCGGGCTCTCGACGGCGACGCTTGCCTCGTTCTCGACGGATCTTGTTGCTGCCCTTTCCACCGCTGCGATCACCAGTCTGTCGACCGATCAGATGGCGGCACTTTCGTCCACGCAGCTTGCGGCACTGACCAGCAGCCAGGTCAGCGCGCTAAGTTCCAAGCAGCTCGAATCGCTGGGAACCAGCTATATCGCATCCCTTTCCACCGACGAGATCGCCTCACTCACGACGGCCGTCATCGTCGGGCTTTCGACGGCCCAGATCGCGGCGCTTTCGACGGCCCAGGCCGAAGCGCTCACCAGTACTCAGATCGCAGTCCTGAGTTCGAGTCAGGTCGCCTCACTCGGCAGCGATGATCTTGCACTCTTTTCGACGCGCGAGATTGCCGCACTTGGCTCGGCGGCGCTTGCAGGCCTGTCGACTGCAGTCCTGTCGTCGCTCTCCGGCGACCAGGTCGAAGCGCTGAGCACCGCGGCGATCGTCGGCCTGTCGACGACACAGGTCGCGTCTCTCACCAGCACCCAGCTGGAATCCCTGACGACCGCGCAGGTTGGCGCCCTGTCTTCGAGGCAGATCACGGCGCTCGGCACCGTCGGGGCGGCCGTGTTGTCCACCGGCCAGATCGCCGCCATGAGCACGGCGGCACTGGCCGGGCTTTCGTCGACGCAGGTCGCGGCCCTGACCACGATACAGGTCGAAGCGTTGACCAGCACGCAGGTCGCGGCCTTCACGTCGACGCAGGTTTCGGCACTCGGCACTGATGACCTTGCCGTCTTCTCGACCAAGGAACTTTCGGCGCTGAGTTCCACAGCGATTGCCGGCATTTCCACGGCGGTTCTGGCAGCTCTCTCGACCGAAGACGTGGCATCACTGAGTGCTGCCGCAATCGGCGGGCTGACAACCGGCCAGATCGCCGCTCTCAGCAGCGCTCAGGTCGATGCCATGACGACGGCCCAGATCGGCGCCCTCGGTTCGAAGCAGGTCGCCGTTCTCAGCACCGCAAGCCTTGCGGGCCTTTCGACGGCCCAGATTGCTGCCTTCGGCACGGCCGGCATTGCCGGCCTGACCTCGGACCAGATCGTGACGCTGTCGACAAGCCAGGTCGAGGCCCTGACCACGACGCAGGTCGCGGCGCTGACTTCGGCCCAGGTCGCCTCGCTCGGCACCGATGATATCGCGGTTTTCTCGACCGCAGATATTGCGGCCCTCAGCTCCAGCGGCGCCTCAGGCCTGTCCAGCGCCGTGCTGATGGCGCTCACCACCGAACAGGTTGCTTCTCTCGGAACAGCAGGCATTGCCGGGCTGACAACCAGCCAGATCGCCCTCCTCAGCACCAGTCAGGCAGAGGCGCTGACGACGACGCAGATTTCCGCCTTGAGTTCCAGGCAGATCAGCGCCCTCGGCCTCGACGATCTCGGGACCTTCACGACGGAAGAAATCGCAGCCATCGGCTCGGCCGCCATATCCGGACTGCCGACGGCGATCGTCGCCGCATTGACGACGGAACAGATCGCCGCCCTTGGCACCGCTGCCATTTCGGGCCTCACCACCAGCCAGATCGCTGCGCTGAGCCTCGACCAGTTCGAAGTTCTGTCGACCGCGCAGATCGGTGCATTGTCTTCTGGCCAGGTCGCGGTCCTCAGCACCGCCGACATTGCGGCATTGACGACCGCCCAAGTCGCAGCGCTCAGCACAGCCGGTATCGCCGGCCTGACCAGCAGCCAGGCGGAGGCGCTGACCCTCGAGCAGATCGGGGCGCTCACCACCACCCAGATCGGGGCGCTCACCTCGACGGCGCTGACCGGCCTGACGGTCGACGATCTCGAAAGCTTCTCTGCGGAAAAGCTGGCTGCGATCAATTCCAGCGCAATCGCCGGATTGCCGACCGGCTTCATCGCGGCACTTTCGACGCAGGAACTTGCCTCGCTCGGCACGGCCGGTATCGCCGGATTGACGAGTGCCCAGGTCAATGCGCTGACGGCCGAACAGCTCGACTCGCTGTCGACCACGCAGATCGCGGCCTTCAGTTCCGCCGGCCTTTCAGGCCTTTCGACCGACGACATGGCGGCATTCTCGACCGACGATCTCGCCGCTATCGGCACGGCGGCGATCAAGGGCCTGTCGACCGCCATCATCGCGGCATTCACCACGGATCAGATCGCTGCCCTTTCGGCAAACCAGGTCGGTGGGTTGAACTATAACCAGATCGTGGCGCTCTCCACGACCCAGGTGGCATCGCTGTCGACTGCCCAGCTTCACGCTCTGAATGCGCTGCAGGCGGCAGCGCTGGGTACCGACGATGTCGCAGTCCTGACGACCGACGAGATCGTGGCGCTGAGCACTGGTGCGATCGCTGGCCTCACCACCGGCGTCATCTCGCAGCTGACGACGGCGCAGGCCGAAGCGCTGACCCCCGAACAGGTCAATGCGCTGACCTCCAGCCAGCTCGCGGCTCTGTCCAACGACGATCTTGCGACCTTCTCGACGGCGGATATCGCCGCCTTCAACAGCACGGCGCTTCCGGGCCTCTCGACCGACAGCATCGCTGCCATGTCGAGCGAACAGCGTGACACGCTGATCGAAACCCATATGGCGGCACTAACCCCCGCCCAGGTCTCGACGATCATTTCACTCTATCTGGCGGCATAAGACTATCGCCTGTCCTGCGGGACAGGCGGCATGGCTTGAGCGGTCAGGCGGTCGTCGCCGGCCACAGGCGACTGTCTGCTGCAATCGCCGCATGGTCATGCCATTCGGCAAGCCGCGCGTGGTAGTGCTGCCGATAGCTGGCCTCGTCGACGAAGCCGGTATGGGCCTGAACAAGGTCCGCGCCGATCTCGTAATAGATGTCGAGATTGGCAAGGTCGGGCACCGGCGTCTCGCCGCGTTCGCATTCTCCCTGCATCTCCCAGAAGATCGCTTCCAGACGGCGGGCAAGGGCTGGAATGTCGCGCAACACGCTCGTCTCGCGCCTGTCCTGCAGCGCCTCGCGGATCTTTTTCAGGCTCGCCGGATCCTTGGCAAAACCGATCGCCTTGCGGACATAACTGTCGGGATCGTCGCAGATCAGTTCCGGAACGCCCGCGGCATGCACGATGCTGGCGCAGAAACGCGCGGCGAAGCTGCGTCCGGGGAAGGTCAAAACCGGTAAGCCCATCGTCAGCGCATCGGCGCCCGTCGAATGGGCGCCATAGGGGAACGTGTCGAGAAACAGGTCGGCAAGCGCGATACGCGCCAGATGCGCGGCATTTGGGGCCTTCGGTGCGAAGATGATCCGGTCCCTGGCAATGCCGGCCTTCTCGCCGATCTCGTGCAGGCGCTGGTCCACCTTGTCGCCGCCGGTCAGCAGCCACAACACGCTGCTTGGTGTTTCGTTGAGGATCCTGGTCCAGTGGCCGAATGTGGTTTCGGTGATCTTCTGCATGCCGTTGAAGCAGGCGAAGACGAACTTGTTTTTCGGCAGCCCGGCCTCATCGCGCGATGGCTTGGTGGCGATCACCCGCTTGCGGTCGATCGGCTGGTCGCAGGCGATGCGCAAGACCTTTTCCGAATAATAGACTTCGCTTTCCGGCGGTACGATATGCTCGTCGGTGATCATGTATTGATGGAACGGGCTGCCCATTGACCCGGGATAACCGCAGAAATTGACGATGACCGGGGCAGGGCGGTAGGCGAAGATCTTCGTCCGCGCATGCTTGGTGTAACCATTGACGTCGACCAATACGTCGATCTCGTCGTCATGGATAAGCTTTGCCGCCTCGAGGTCGCTCAGCGCGGCGATCTCGCGCCAGCAATCGACGGCCTTCTTCATCCGTATCTGCGTCGCATCGTTGATCACCGGCTCGCCGCAGTAATAGGCGTAGATCTCGACGCTATCCTTGTCGTGCAGTTCGAGCACTTCCCGCAGCGCGAAACCAACGGCGTGGTCGCGCAGGTCGGACGACACGTAACCGACCCTGAGCCGCTTGCCGCTGCCCGTCTTCATCGTCGCCGTGCGGCGCTGCAAGGCGCTCGTCTCGACGCGCCCGACCAGCGATTTGTTGTAGCGATAGGCCTTGGCCAGCTGGAACATCGGATCGTCCGAGTAGCAGGAAAGCGTCAAGGGCGACATCGAATCGATCATCTGCCGCGGCGTCGCATGCGTCGATGGTGTCAGGATCGGCCATTTGCATTGACGCTGCCGAAGCGCGCTCCAGTGCTGGCCGGCTTCCGGCTTGTCGGGACGAAGTTCGATCGCCTGCCACAAGGCGGCTTCCGCCTCTTCCATCAACCCGGCATTTTCCATCACCCGGCCGATATGCTGCAGCGTCATCAGCCGGTGGCTGACACGATCCGCGGAGCTTTCCGCCGTCATCGCCGTAAAGCTCTGCCATTGCTGGATCGCCTGTACGGCCAGCCCGCCGTCTTCCAGCGCCCGGCCCAGATTGATATGCGCCGGGCCGAAAGCCGGATCGAGCTTCAGGCAGGCCCTGAGAGCATTGATCGAACCGGCAAGATCGTTCAACTGGCGCAGCGTCACGGAATAGTTGAAATAGACGAGATGGAGAAACGGATTGCTGTCGTTGAATGCGATCCACGCCTTGTAAATATCGGCCGCTTCCTCCTTCTGCCCGGCAGCACTGCGGCTTTCGGCGATATTGAAGAGATCCGTGAAGGCAAGACGCTGGGTGCGTGCGAGTTCGAGGATTTCGGCAAGCGGGGTATCGGCGGCTAAACTCATGTTCTCGACCATCGCATCCATAAAATTCAAAGGGATTATGTGGCAGGCAATCATTGACCCTAGCCGTCATATCGCTCCGGGCGGATGAACGGCAAGGCTGCGCCAATCTGTGTCCCCATCGGATTCACAGGAACCTGCGCCTGTCCCGCATAAACGCGGAAAAGGTCGCATTTGAGCGTTCGAATTCAACCGGTGTTGATGACGCACTGTTATGAGATCGGACAGCGATGGTTCCTGGCACAGAGACAACGATGCGCGTATTCGAAAAATCAGCTTCCGGTGAACACGACGTCATGCTGCTTGGCATGAAGGTTCTGGCTTCCGGCTGGAATTCGGCACTGGCGGGTGCCCAGGCCCTGATTTCGGCCAGGGATGCTTCTGCGACGCTCGGTTTTCTCGATGACGGCAAGCTTGCCGGTGCGTTGCTGACGCCCGCGCCGAAAAACCCATCAACGCCGTCTTTGTTATTGCCCGCAGGCGGGCCGCTCGTTCGGCTCCTGCTAAGGTTGGTCGGCGGAAAAGCGGCTGAAACCGCCAGGTTTTCGGCCGCGACCTTCATTTCGGCCTTGCTGACCTATCTCGGCGAACGTCGCCGCATAGCCATCGTCGGTGACGATTCCGCAAGGCTCGATGCCCTCTGCGCGCATTTCACCCGTCATGCACCTTGGCACGACGTCTCGGCCGTCGCAGGCAATGCTGCCCTGTCCGGCCGCTTCGATCTGGTGATTGTCGATGCCGCTGGGCAGGCAGACCAGAACCGCATCGCGCAGCATCTTGCCGGATCGGATGCGGGCCTTGTCATCATGGCCGGCAACGGCCTTTCCCGCCTGATCGGTCGGCATCCGGTCCCGGCCAGCTCCCAGTCCAATGTCTCTACGCCGATGGCCGCCTGAGAATTAACCTTTTGTTTGCCACAAAAATTTAGACTGCGTTAATCAATGCGGGGAAAATCAGCCTCGCTGCGCGCAGAGGTGGTAATCGATGTACGGGCCGATGGATGCCGATCGACGAGGCGGGCAGGCGTCTGAGGCCGCGCCGTCGGTTCTTCGCCGCCTGAGACCGGCTTTTCTCGTCGTCGGCCTTACCGCAGGCCTCGGTGCGGCGGTTCCTCTCGCCGCCACCAAATATCTCGATGTCAGCTTCCGGGCGCAGACCCAGATCGCCGCGGACAATGGCGGCCCGGATCATATCCGTTCCGCCATGCAGGAACTGCGCTCCAAACCTGTCCTAGACACTGTCATCCGCGCCCTCAACCTCGGCAGCGGCGACGAATTTTCGGCCAATCGCCCAACCGTCTCGCGAGTCGTTTCCGAAGTCCTGTCCGGTGAGGTGACCACGGTTTCGCAGGCCGAGGATGCGGTGCGCGACCGGCTGCGCAACGCCCTTTCCGTCAGTTACGATGCAAGCGGCAAGCGAATTCTTCTGGATGCGGTGTCCGGCGATCCGGCAAAGGCCGCAACGATTGCCAACCATCTTGGCGATGAGCTTCGTCGCCTGCTCGCCTCGAATGACAGCCAGATGCGCAACCCGCAAGTCGAAGCGATGCGCAGCGCCGCCGCAAGGACGCAGGCTGCACTTGCGGGCTTCACCGCCAAACTCGATGATCCGACACGGGCAAGGCTGAACAAGCTTGCGGAGGACCGCCGCGCTATCGACGCCGATCTTGGCAATGCCGAACAGCGGCTGGCGGATCTCGGCGAAAAGCAGAAGATGGCGGCGTCGATGACCCTGTCCGATGTTCTGGCCAAGCCGCTTCCCGACAGCCTTGAATTCACCGGCCTCGAATATGAACGGGAAAGATATGTCCAGTCGGAACTGACGCTCCAGCAGCTTTCCGTCAATCTCGGACCGCTCCATCCAAGACGGGCTGCGGCACAAGGTGCAGTCAACGGTGCCAAACGGGATATCGGCAGCGCGTTGCGCCAGCTTTCCGCCTCGCTGAAGGACGAACTCGCCTCGGCCGGCAGGTCGCTTGCCGATCTCAACGACCGCAAGGCCGTGCTTCGGGCAGACAGGCCGTTGAACGACACGGCAAAACAGCTGTCGTTGCTCCAGGCCGGCGCCGAAGAGGCTCGCCGCAATCTCGAAAAGCTCCTGTCGGGCACAGCCGCCGTCAAGCCGGTCGCAGTCTCGCTGCCGCCTGTCCTGATGCCGGCAACGGCGGTCGGTGCGCAAAGGCTTGGGCCGAACTTGGCAATGCTTGCCGGTGCCGGTGCCGCTACCGGATTGTTCGCCGGCCTTGTCCTCATTGCGATGCGCTATCGACGCCAGTCCCGTCTTGCGGACGAACTCGACGAGATGCCGGTTGATCTCGATGTCTCCGTGGCAGATATGCGGGACGATCTCACTGTCGATCCGCTCATGATGGACGAGTTGGAGGCCGTCATCGATACCGCGCCAGTTGGTCATCAAGGCCATGACGATCACTTCCTCCCGGATGATGAATTCGATGACCGGTATCTTGAGCAGCGGATCGTCGCCAACGACATCACCTTCGGCGACAGGATCAGGTCGCTGCTTGCCGATCATGGGCGGCCCGCCGAACAGGCGAACCTTCCACCGTTGCTTGCCTCGGCGGTGGCGCATTCGAGCCGCCTGAAAGAAGAGGCCGGCCTGGAGTTCACCGGCATGGTCTTAGCCGATCCGGACCATGACATGCAGGAGCTTGTCGAACTGCAGCGCGAGCTTGCCGAACTGCGCGAACTGGTGCGTATCGAGACCGCCGCCCGCGCGCTGAAGGCCACCGGCTGACGTCCATGGGGCGAAAGCGCCATCCCCGACAAATTCCTTGCATTTGCCTGATCGGGACAGCATAGGGCGTTCACGGGCAATCGGCTCTCTGCCGATCCCCTAATTTGACGCTGAAAAGCGAGGAGTTCATCCGTGGCATTTGTGATTGATGGCAAGGAAGCCGCCGCTTCCGTGATTTCCGCCGTAACCGAGGCATCCGCATCACTGACGCAGCAGACCGGCATCGCGCCGGGCCTCGCCGTCGTCATCGTCGGCAACGATCCGGCAAGCCACGCCTATGTCAATTCCAAGGGCAAGATGGCCAAGCAATGCGGCTTCAATTCCGTCCAGCACACTCTGCCGGAAGACACGACGCAGCAGGATCTGCAGGCGCTCGTCGATATGCTGAACGCCGATCCGGCGATCCACGGCATCCTCGTCCAGCTGCCGCTGCCGAAACATTTCGACAGCGATGCGATCATCCAGTCTATCCTGCCGGAAAAGGATGTCGATGGCCTGAGCATTGCCAATGCCGGCAAGATCGCCACGGGTGATCTCGAAAGCGGCCTCATCTCCTGCACGCCGGCCGGCGCCATGCTGCTCGTCAAGCGCGTCCATGGCGCTGACCTGTCGGGCCTTAACGCCGTTGTCATCGGCCGCTCCAACCTGTTCGGCAAACCGATGGGCCTGCTGCTTCTTGCCGCCAACGCGACCGTCACCATGGCGCATTCGAAGACGAAGGATCTGGCTGGCGTCTGCCGCAATGCCGATATTCTCGTTGCCGCCGTCGGCCGAGCCGAAATGGTCAAGCGCGACTGGGTGAAACCTGGCGCCACCGTCATCGATGTTGGCATCAATCGTGTGCCGGCACCGGAAAAGGGCGAGGGTAAGAATAAACTGGTTGGCGACGTCGCCTTTGCTGAAGCCTCCGAAGTCGCGGCTTCGATCACCCCGGTCCCGGGCGGTGTCGGTCCGATGACGATTGCCATGCTGATGGCCAATACGGTGATTGCCGCGCACCGCGCCTGCAGCCTTCCCGTGCCGAAATTCTGACCTTGGAACATTTGTCGCGCCATGGTTGCGCGATAGCCCCTTGATTCCTCTGCTGGCGCGTTAAATCATCACTCCGGTTGCCGTCTTGTCGCAGGCGGCAGCCTTTTGAAGTCGACTTAAACGATTTTGAGAGGGAGGAGGATTTGATGAGGACATCTATCTGGATCGGCACCGCTGTGGTGGCCCTGATCGCCGGCATGGCCCATGCGCAGGAACTGAAGTTTCCGCCGGGAAGCGATGCCAGGTTCAACTGGAAAAGTTATGACGAGTTCAAGGCGGCACATGCCGACCTGAAGGGCCAGAGCCTGACGTTGTTTGGCCCGTGGCGTGGCGAGGACGAGGTGCTGTTCAACAGCGTGCTCGCCTATTTTAACGCCGCCACCGGCGTCAGCGGCAAATATTCGTCGTCTGAAAATTACGAGCAGCAGATCGTCATCGATACGCAAGCCGGCTCGCCGCCGAATATCGCCATCATGCCGCAACCGGGCCTGCTTGCCGATCTGGCGCCCAAAGGGCTTCTGGCGCCGCTCGGCAAGGAAACCGAGGATTGGGTCAAGACCAATTATGGCTCCGGCGAGGACTGGATCCGTTACGGCACCTACAAGGGCAAGGATGGACAGCAGGGTTATTTCGGCTTTCCCTTCAAGGCCGACCTGAAATCGATCGTCTGGTACGTGCCGGAAAACTTCGAGGAAGCCGGTTACGAAGTCCCGAAGACGATGGAGGACTTGATCAAGCTCTCTGACCAGATCGTTGCCGATGGCGGCGTGCCCTGGTGCATCGGGCTGGGATCAGGCGGCGCCACCGGCTGGCCGGCGACCGACTGGGTCGAGGACATGATGCTGCGCACCCAGAAACCGGATGTCTACGACAAATGGGTGTCCAACGAGGTGAAGTTCAACGATCCGGCCGTGATCGGTGCGATCGAGGAATTCGGCCGGTTTGCCAAGAACGACAAATATGTCGCCGGCGGCGTGCCGGCCGTTGCCTCCACCGATTTCCGCGACAGCCCCAAGGGCCTCTTCGACATTCCGCCGAAATGTTACCTGCATCACCAGGCCTCGTTCGTCCCGTCCTTCTTCCCGCCGGACAAGGAGGTCGGCGTCGATGCCGATTTCTTCTATCTGCCGACCTATGCGTCGAAGCCCGAGCTTGGCACGCCGGTTCTCGGCGCCGGCACGATGTTTTCCATCACCAAGGATACGCCGGCCGCCCGCGCCTTCATCGAATTTTTGAAGACGCCGATCGCCCACGAAGTCTGGATGGCGCAGACCTCGTTCCTCACGCCCTACAAGGGCGTCAATCTCGATGCCTATGCCAATGACACGATGAAGAAGGAGGGCGAGCTTCTGACCAAGGCCACCACCTTCCGCTTCGATGCCTCCGACCTGATGCCCGGCAAGATCGGCGCCGGCGCCTTCTGGACCGGCATGATCGACTATGTCGGCGGCAAGGATGCGAAAGCCTCGGCAGACGAGATCCAGAAGGCCTGGGATGGGTTGAAGTAGCGGCGGTCTTTGGGGGCTTGCCCCTCATCCGCCTGCCGGCACCTTCTCCCCGTAAACGGGGAGAAGGACGAAGCCGCAGCCTCTCCGGTCACCCTCGCCCCGTTTACGGGGAGAGGGTGCGCCGAACAAAGCGGAGGCTGGGTGAGGGGCAGACCCAAATTCAACAAAAAGCCGAATGAAATAACGGGAGGGGCAGCATGGCAGCACAGATCGTCACGGCTTTCGGAGCCGTCATCGCGGGCGTGTTTGCCTGTGCCTTTTATTACTGGTTTTCCGACAAGCTGCTGCAGCTTGCCTTTCCTGTGCGCGGCGGTGATGCGAGGCGGGCCTCGGCCAACCTGCAAACCCAATCGTCGATCCGGCCCTGGCTGTTCCTCGGCCCGGCTTTGCTGCTGCTCGCGGTCTATCTCATCTATCCGGTGATCGCCACCTTCATCCTCTCCTTCTACGATCGTTCCGGCGGCAATTTTGTCGGTCTTGCCAATTATCGCTGGGCGGCAACCGACGAGCAGTTCCGCCAGTCGATCTTCAACAACATCCTGTGGCTGGCCGTCGTGCCCGCCGCCTGCACGTTTTTCGGCCTCGTCATCGCCGTTCTCACCGACCGCATATGGTGGGGCAATATCGCCAAAAGCCTGATCTTCATGCCGATGGCGATCTCGTTTGTCGGCGCTTCGGTGATCTGGAAATTCATCTATGAATATCGCGGCGCGGACGGCACCCAGATCGGCCTCTTGAACGCCATCGTGCAGTTTTTCGGCGGCGATCCGCAGGTCTGGATCGCGCTGCCGTTGTGGAACAACTTCTTCCTCATGGCGATCCTCATCTGGATCCAGACCGGTTTTGCCATGGTCATCCTCTCAGCGGCACTGCGCGGCATTCCGGAAGAAACGATCGAGGCGGCCGTCATCGACGGCGCCAATGGCTGGCAGATCTTCTGGAAGATCATGGTGCCGCAGATCTGGGGCACGATCGCCGTCGTCTGGACGACCATCACCATTCTCGTGCTGAAGGTCTTCGACATCGTGCTGACCATGACCAACGGCCAGTGGAACACGATGGTGCTCGCCAACCTGATGTTCGACTGGATGTTCCGTGGCGGTGGCGACAGTGGCCGCAGCGCCGTCATCGCGCTGGTCATCATGGCCGCCGTCACGCCGATCATGATCTGGAACATCCGCCAGGCGAAGGACGAGGGAGGGGAGCACTGAGATGAACGCCGCCCTTCAACTCCGCCGCATCGGCCTCCCGCGCCTCATCGTCCATGTCTCGGTTCTTGTGATCTGCATCCTCTGGCTGATCCCGACGCTCGGCATCCTCGTCACCTCGTTTCGCGATCCGGGCCAGATCACCTCGTCCGGCTGGTGGACGGCGTTTACCGGTGCCGCCGAAACCAGCGCCGCCCGGCTCGGTGACCCGTCCTCGGCAAAACAGGACGGCCCGAACTACGTCATCTCCGGCTCGGTCTTCGACGGCGGGCAAACCAAGCCGGGTGAGACCAAGGGCGGACAGGTCCGCGCCTTCGGCACCAAGGTCGCAGCCCCCACCGAATTTGCGGCGGGATCTCCCGCCGATCTCGGCGATGGCGAAACGCTTACTGTCAACGAGGATGGCAGCTACACCCTCACCAGGAACGCGCCCTTTACCGACAAGCGCGGCAAGCGCGTCTATCTCTCGGTCGCCCAGCCACCGAGCTTCACGCTTGACAACTATCGCACGGTGCTGACGTCGCAGGGTATCGGTCAGGCCTTCGTCAATTCGCTGACGGTCGCCATCCCGGCCACCATCATCCCGATCCTGATCTCGGCCTTTGCCGCCTACGCACTGTCCTGGATGCGGTTTCCGGGCCGCGCGCTGATCATCGCCGTCGTTGTCGGCCTGATCGTCGTGCCGCTGCAGATGTCGCTGATCCCGCTTCTCACCCTCTATAACCAGATCGGTGCGATCTTCGGTGTGCCGTCGCGCAGTTATGTCGGCATCTGGCTGGCGCATGCAGCCTTCGGCATGCCGCTCGCCATCTATCTGCTGCGCAACTATATCGCCGGCCTGCCGAAGGAAGTGATCGAATCCGCCCGCGTCGATGGCGCCAGCGACTTCGAAATCTTCGTGCGCATCGTGCTGCCGCTCTCCTTCCCGGCGCTCGCCTCCTTCTCTATCTTCCAGTTCCTCTGGACCTGGAACGATTTGCTTGTCGCCATGGTCTTCCTCGGCACCGGCAAGGACCAGCTCGTCTTGACCGGCGCGCTCAATGCGCTGCTCGGTTCGATGGGCGGCAAGTGGGAAATCCTCACCGCATCGGCCTTCATTACCATTATCGTCCCGATTATCGTCTTTTTTGCACTGCAGCGATATCTCGTCCGCGGCCTGCTTGCAGGTTCCGTCAAGGGCGGCTGACCCAAACCAACGCACAAGGATATTGAATGAGCATTTCCGCAGAAGCCGTTGCCACGTCCGCCAATGCGCCCGATCAGGGTCCTGATCGCGACTGGTGGCGCGGCGCCGTCATCTACCAGATCTATCCTCGTTCCTTTCAGGATTCCAATGGCGACGGCATCGGCGATCTGAAGGGCATCACCGCCCGCCTTCCGCATATCGCAGCGCTCGGCGCCGATGCGGTGTGGATCTCGCCCTTCTTCCCGTCGCCGATGAAGGATTTCGGCTACGACGTGTCGAACTATACCGATGTCGATCCGATGTTCGGCACCCTGTCGGATTTCGACGGCATGATCGCAGAAGCCCATCGCCTCGGCATCAAGGTGATGATCGACCTCGTCATGTCGCATTCCTCCGACCAGCATCCCTGGTTCATCGAAAGCCGGTCCTCGCGCTTCAACCCCAAGGCCGACTGGTATGTCTGGTCGGATGCAAGGCCCGATGGCACGCCGCCCAACAACTGGCTGTCGATCTTCGGCGGGTCCGCCTGGCATTGGGACCCGACGCGCATGCAATATTACATGCACAACTTCCTCACCTCGCAGCCGGATCTCAACCTGCACAATCCCGAGGTTCAGGACGCGCTGCTCGACATGACCCGCTTCTGGCTGAAGCGCGGTGTCGATGGTTTCCGTCTCGACACGATCAACTTCTACTTCCACGACAGAGAGCTGCGCGACAACCCGGCGCTCGATCCGTCGCGCCGCAATGCGTCGACCGCACCGGCGGTTAATCCCTACAATTTCCAGGAACATCTCTACGACAAGAACCGCCCGGAAAACCTCGAATTCCTCAAGCGCTTCCGTGCCGTGCTGAACGAGTTCCCGGCAATCGCTGCCGTCGGCGAAGTCGGTGACAGCCAACGCGGGCTGGAAATCGTCGGCGAATACACGTCCGGCGATGACAAGATGCAGATGTGTTACGCCTTCGAATTCCTCGCACCCGACGCACTCACCGCGCCGCGTGTCGCCGACGTGCAGAAGGCGTTTGCGACGGCCGCCCCCGAAGGCTGGGCCTGCTGGGCCTTTTCCAACCATGACGTCGTGCGCCATGTCAGCCGCTGGGGGCAGGAGGTGCTGGACCGCGACGGCTTTGCAAAAATGCTCTCGGCCATCCTTCTGTCACAGCGCGGCTCCGTCTGCCTTTATCAGGGCGAGGAACTGGGCCTCACCGAAGCCGATATCGCCTATGCCGACCTGCAGGATCCCTATGGCATCCAGTTCTGGCCGGAATTCAAGGGCCGCGACGGCTGCCGCACACCGATGGTCTGGGATGCGCAGGCGCTGCAGGCAGGGTTCTCGACGGCCGAACGCACCTGGCTGCCCATCCCGGTGGAACATCAGCTGAAGGCCGTCAGTGCCCAATATGGCGACCCGTCTTCGGTGCTGGAGCAGTACCGTCGCTTCCTCGCCTTCCGCAAGGCGCACCCGGCCTTCGCCAAGGGCGAGATCAGCTTCACGGCGACGGACGAACCGCTGCTCGCCTATCAGCGGCATTATGGCAACGAGACCATCCTGTGTTTGTTCAACATGAGCCCTAATTCAGTATCAGGCACCTTGCCGTCCGGTGAATGGGAAGCACTGGACAGCCACGGGTTCGAGGCGGTGCGGGATGGCGAGAGCATCGAACTACCGGCCTGGGGCGCGTTTTTCGCCCGCCAGATCTAAACAACGAAACGGGGAGGAGGGACGATCATGACCGGCGTAACGCTAAAGGAAATCCGTAAGTCCTATGGCCAGGTGAAGGTGCTGCACGGCATCGACCTGGAAATAGAACAGGGCGAATTCATCGTTTTCGTCGGCCCGTCCGGCTGCGGGAAATCGACCTTGCTCAGAATGATCGCAGGGCTCGAAAGCGTCACCGCCGGCGAGATGTCGATCGATGGCGAGGTGGTCAACGATGTGCCTCCCTCGCGTCGCGGCATCGCCATGGTCTTCCAGTCCTATGCGCTTTATCCGCATATGACCGTCTACGACAACATGGCCTTCGGCATGAAGATCGCCCGCGAGGCCAAGACTGAGATCGATCGCCGCGTGCGCGCGGCGGCCGATATCCTGCAGCTCACCCCCTATCTCGATCGCCTGCCCAAGGCGCTCTCCGGCGGTCAGCGCCAGCGGGTCGCCATCGGCCGCGCCATCTGCCGCAACCCAAAGGTTTTCCTCTTCGATGAGCCGCTCTCGAACCTCGATGCCGCCTTGCGCGTCGCGACCCGCATCGAGATCGCCCGGCTGAAGGAGAAGATGGCCGATACGACGATGATCTACGTCACCCATGATCAGGTCGAAGCGATGACGCTTGCCGACCGCATCGTCGTCCTGTCTGCGGGAAAGATCGAACAGGTCGGCCCGCCGCTGGAACTCTACGAGCGTCCCGCCAACCTCTTCGTCGCGCGTTTCATCGGGTCGCCGGCGATGAACATATTGCCGGTCACGATCGCCGAACCCGGCGACAGGACGGCCGTTGTCTTGAAGGACAGAAGAACCGCCATCGTGCCGATCTCAGTGCCGCCTCAGCAACAGGGAACTCCGGCAAGCCTCGGCATACGCCCGGAAGACCTCGTTGTCACTCGCGACGGCAGCGGTCTGATCGAGGGCCGTATTCTCCTGGTGGAAGCGCTGGGTGAAGTAACCCTGCTTTATGTCGAACTGGCACCCGGCGAGGAGCCGGTGATCGCCAAGCTGCAGGGGATATCGCCCCATGCCAAGGGCGATATGGTCCGCCTGACGGCCGATGCCGGCAAGCTGCATCTCTTTGATGCCGAAGGCAGAACATATCAAGTCTAGACGGTAATCCTGTATTCACCACATCAAGGGGTCTGACGTCCTCTCATGTGCGTAAATGGGACGCGCCAACCCGTTGTTAAACTTCATCGCCTAGTCTTGCCGTGCAAGTGTAGGAGAATTGTCTTGGGCGCGGCGCCGACTAACAAAAATCATTTTCTGAACAAGGAAGAATCTTTCATGTACGACCGCGAGCAGCGGTTCAAGATGGAAGATACGATGAATGCCGGCCGCATCGAATATACCGAGAAGGCAATCCTCAACATGGCGCAGCGCCGCTGCGACGTGCTGCAGATCTCCCAGAGCGGTGCCGTTCTCGGCCTTCTCACCCAGTATAATCTTCCCCAGCAATTCTACCTCGATATTCCCGATGCCCGCATCAACAAGGTCGGCTGTCTGTTGATGCGTATCAACATGAACAACACGATCGACGTTCGTTTCCTGCGGATGCTGACCCAGAAGGAACTGGATCGCATTTTCGTGTTTTCGACCCATCCTCGCCATCGCGACAAGAAACTCGACGTTCGCACCTGGTAACCGCCTCTTTGAAATAAATCGGCCCCGTTTTTGGTTGCCGGATCGGCGCTTCAATCCAGCCTCTGTCTCGCCTGCCATTGCTTCGGCGTCACGCCTGTCTCGATACGAAAGGCCGTGCGCAGCGATTTGGCATCGGCAAAACCGCTGCGGTTGGCTATCCGATCGAGACCGCCTGAACCCTTGATCAGAAGATCCTGCGCCAGCGCCACCCGCGCGCGGCGCAGCCATGCGCCCAGACTGTCGCCGGTATGGGCGCGGATGTGACGGCTGACGCTGCGTCGGCTCATACCCGCTCGTTTGGCAAGTTCGTCCAACGAAGGTGTCTGCGTCGGAGCGGCAAGCAGATCGTCGAGAATTTTCGACAGGCGACGTTCTGGGGATGAGCCGGCGGCGGGCCTTTCGATCAACTGTGGCTGCCCGCCGCCTCTTTGTGCCGGTACAACAAGTTGGCGGGCGACGCGATTGGCCTCGTTACTGCCCGACAGCCGGGCAAGGATGTGAAGGCAGCAATCCAGCCCCGATGCGATGCCTGCAGATGTCAGCACCAGGCCTTTGTCGACGTAGATCGCGCCGGGATCGACCCGCACGGCGGGATAGCGGGACGCAAATATCTCAACTCGCGCCCAATGTGTCGTCGCCCGCCGCCCGTCGAGCAGACCTGCTTCCGCGAGCGCGAAGGCGCCGAGGCAGAGGCCCGCCACCATCGCGCCACGCCGCGCAGCTTTCACGATCTCGTCGAGGATTGCAGGTGGTATCGCCTCATCGACATTGCGCCAGCCGGGAAGGATCACGACATCTGCCTCGCCGGCCTCATCCAGCCGATAGGGGGTCTCGATCGACAATCCGCCCGTTGCAGACATGCGCTGCTTCTCGCCACAGACCATCACCTCATGGCCGCTTGCGACAAAGGGTTCGCCGAACACGGCAAGCGGTGTGGACAGCATGAACGGGCTGATCCCGTTATAGGCGAGTATGGCAATACGCATTGGCCCAATATGCCCCAAACATGTCCATCGGGCCACTGAAACCGTCTGTGATCCCGGTCTAGGAATGTCCCATCAACGGAGAGAATTTCATGAGCCGCGCATTACTCGTCATTGACGTCCAGAACGATTATTTCCCGGGCGGGGCTCTTCCCCTGCATCAGCCGGAGGAGGCGGAGGCGCAGCTTGTCACGGCGATCGGGCAGGCCAGGGAGGCCGGTGACCGGATCATCCTGGTCCGGCATGTGTCTTCAGCCGAGAGCGGGCTGTTTGCCGCCTCCGGCACCGGTATCGACATCCGGCCGGCGATACTTGCCGCGGCGGGCAATGTGCCCGTCGTCACCAAGCGCTTCGCCGATGCCTTTCAGGAGACGGATCTTGCCACCCACCTTGACGGTGTCGAAACGCTTTTCGTCTGCGGGATGATGACCCAGAACTGCGTCGTCTTCACGGCCATGTCGCGCGCCGCGGATGCTTTCGAGGTGAAGGTCATCGCCGATCTTTGCGCCGCGCCGTCTGCGGCAGTCCACGCCATCGCGCTCAGTGCACTGAAATCGAAACTGCCGCTGGTCGAGGCGAGGGATCTCTGGTCGTGAAACGATAACAGCCGCGGATCAAACCGCGGCTGCACCAGCCTGCTTGAGGAGAGATCGTCTCCCGGCCGTGTTGTCCGGACGTCAGGCGAAGACGCTGGCGCCCTGGTCCGCCCGGCCGACATTGCGGCGGAAGGCGGAGAAGAGTTCGCGGCCCATGCCGAATTCGTTCTCGGAAAGATCGGCCTCGGCCATCGGGCGAGCGGCAAGTTCGGCCGCGTCAACCAGCACTTCCAGCGTGCCGGCAACGGCATCGAGGCGGATCATATCACCGTCCCTGATCCTGGCGATTGCGCCGCCATCACAGGCTTCCGGCGTCATGTGGATTGCCGCCGGCACCTTGCCGGATGCACCCGACATGCGGCCGTCGGTGACCAGCGCTACCTTGAAGCCGCGATCCTGCAGCACGCCGAGCGACGGGGTGAGGCGATGCAGTTCCGGCATGCCGTTCGCTTTCGGTCCCTGGAACCGCACGACGGCAACGAAATCGCGGTTCAGCTCGCCGCGCTTGAATGCATCCTGCAGGCCCTGCTGGTCCTGGAAGACGATCGCCGGGGCTTCGATGACATGGCGTTCCGGCTTGACGGCCGAGATCTTGATGACGCCGAGGCCGATATTGCCGGTCAGCATCTTCAACCCGCCGCTCTTCTGGAACGGCTGGTCGATCGTTGTCAGCACCTTCGGGTCGCCGCTGACGTCCGGCACGCTTTCGCGGGTGACCTGACCATCGCTGCCAAGCTTGGCCTCGACCGTATAGGCCTCCAGCCCGTGGCCGAACACGGTGCGCACGTCGTCATGCACATAACCTCCGCGCAGCAGCTGCTTGATCAGGAAGCCCATGCCGCCTGCCGCGTGGAAATGGTTCACGTCGGCAAGCCCGTTCGGGTAGACGCGGGTGAGAAGCGGCACGACATCCGAAAGTTCGGACATGTCATGCCATGTCAGATGGATGCCGGCCGCGCGTGCCATGGCGACGAGATGCATCGTATGATTGGTCGATCCGCCGGTCGCGTGCAGGCCGACGACGCCGTTGACGATCGAGCGTTCATCGATCATTTCGCCGGCCGGCGTGAACTCATTGCCCATGGCGGTGATGGCGAGCGCCCGCTTGGCGGCCTCGCGGGTAAGGGCTTCGCGCAAAGGCGTGCCCGGATTGACGAAGGAGGCGCCGGGCATGTGGAAGCCCATGATCTCCATCAGCATCTGGTTGGAATTCGCCGTGCCGTAGAAGGTACAGGTGCCGGGACCGTGATAGGATTTGGATTCCGCCTCCAGAAGCTCGGCGCGGCCGACCTTGCCTTCCGCATAAAGCTGGCGGATGCGCGATTTTTCGTCGTTCGGCAGGCCGGTTGTCATCGGCCCGGCCGGAATGAACACGGCCGGCAGATGCCCGAACGAAAGCGCCGCGATGACGAGGCCCGGCACGATCTTGTCGCAGATGCCGAGATAGACAGAGGCATCGAACATGTTGTGCGACAGGCCGATCCCGGCCGCCATCGCAATCGTGTCGCGCGAAAACAGCGACAGTTCCATGCCCGGCTGGCCCTGGGTGACGCCGTCGCACATGGCAGGCACAGCACCGGCAACCTGTGCAATGCCGCCCGCCTCGCGCGCCGCGTCACGAATGATCTGCGGAAAGGTCTCGTAGGGCTGGTGAGCCGAGAGCATGTCGTTATAGGCGGTGATGATGCCGAGGTTCGGGACGACGTCTCCAGCGAGCGCGTCCTTCTCGGCGGGGGAACAGACCGCAAATCCATGAGCCAGATTGCCACAGGAGAGAACCGTGCGGTGCGGACCTTTGGCGACCGCCCTTTGCAGACGGTCGAGATAGGCCTCGCGATGCGGTTTGGATCGTTCGACGATCCTTGCCGTGATAGCCTGGATGCTGGAATGCGCCGCCATGTCAAACTCTCCTTCGCTCAATCCCGGCTTGGGAAAGGCCAAGGCCACCGGGATCACAGGTATGATAATTCTGCCGGCGCCCTGCGTATCGTCGGGCGCCGGAACGGGTGCCTTATGGCGCCCAATAGATCTCGATCGGCGAGGCCGCCCGGTTGAGTACGGCGCGGATCGGCATCTCGGTCTCGTCCGACCCTGCCTCGGCCTTCGAAAGCACGTCCTTCTTTTCCTGCCCCTCGATATGCAGCACCAGCAGATGCGCATCAGACAGAGCCGAGAAGGTGAAGGTCAGGCGCTCTTCGCCGGCACCCGCCGCCGCCATCGTCATGATGCCGCGCGGCGTCGAAAGATCGATCGCCTTGGCAAGGTGATTGCCATGCGGGAAAAACGACGCGGTGTGGCCGTCACCACCCATGCCGAGGATCGCCACATCGAAAGGATTGCCGATCGACGATACGGCCTTCGTGGCGATTTCCGCTGCAGCGTCTATCGACGGTGCCTCGTGGTAAAGGGGAATAAAGGTCGCGGCCGCAGCCTTGTCCTTGAGCAGATGTGTCGCGACCAGAAGATGGTTGGAGCGCGGGCTGTCTTCCGGCACGAAACGCTCGTCGACCAGCGTCACCGTTACCTTTGCCCAGTCGATATCCTTCTCCGAAAGCACCTCGAAGAACCGCTTCGGCGTCGATCCGCCGGAGACGGCGATGGACGCCGTCCCCTTGTTCGAAATCGCTGCCGAAAGCCGCGTTGCAACCTCGTCCGCAAGTGCTGCGGCAAGTTCCGCTCCGTCGGCGAAGCTATGCAAAGTCGATGTCATGGTCGATCAGCCTTCGTGCCACGTGCGGCCGTCACGCTCGATCAGCGCGATAGCCTGGCTCGGACCCCAGGTGCCGGCGGTATAACCCTGTGCCACCTGTCCGGTTTCTTCCCAGCCCTTGAGGATCGGGTCGACCCATTCCCACGCCGCTTCCACTTCGTCGCGGCGCATGAACAGCGTCTGGTTGGCGCGGATCGTGTCCATCAACAGACGCTCGTATGCGTCGGGGCTGCGGGCATTGAACGCTTCCGCGAAGCTCATGTCGAGCGACACGTTGCGCAGGCGCATGCCGCCCGGACCCGGATCCTTGATCATCAGCGACTGCTTGACGCCTTCGTCCGGCTGCAGCCGGATGATCAGCTGGTTGGCCGAAATACGACCGGCGGCCGTGTCGAAAATGTTGTGCGGCACCGGCTTGAAGGAAATCACGATTTCCGAAACGCGGCTTGCCAGGCGCTTGCCCGTGCGGATGTAGAAGGGCACGCCCGCCCAGCGCCAGTTGCCGATTTCTGCCTTGATGGCGACGAAGGTCTCGATATTGGAGACGCCGCCTTCCAGCTCTTCGAGGTAACCCTTGACCGGCCCGCCGGCCGAAGCGCCGGCGCGATACTGGCCGCGCACCGTCATCTGCTCGACATTGTCGGCATTGATGGGCTTCAGCGCCCGCAGGACCTTGAGCTTTTCGTCGCGAACCGCTTCCGAATCCATCGAAGACGGGGTTTCCATCGCAACCAGGCAAAGCAGCTGCATGATGTGGTTCTGAACCATGTCGCGCAGCGCGCCGGCCGTATCGTAATAACCGGCACGGCCTTCGAGGCCGACGGCTTCGGCAACCGTGATCTGCACGTGGTCGATATAGTTGGCGTTCCAGAGCGGCTCGTAGAGCGCGTTGGCGAAACGCAGCGCCATCAGGTTCTGGACCGTTTCCTTGCCCAGATAATGGTCGATACGGTAGATCTGCTCTTCCTTGAACACCTTGCCGATCGTGTCGTTGAGCACCAGGGCCGAAGCGAGGTCACGGCCTATCGGCTTTTCGACGACGATACGGGTCTTCGGCGTGATCAGCTTGTGGTCGCGGATCTTTTCCGAAATGGCGCCGAAAATGCCCGGTGCGACGGCCAGGTAGAAGGCGCGCACGCGGTCCTTGCCGGTACCTTCGTCGAGCAGCTTCTTCAGCTTGTCCCAGCCCTGGTCGGACTTGGCATCGACCGGGATATAATAGATGCGTTCGCAGAAAGTCTTGACCTGCGCTTCGTCATATTCGCCCTTTTTAAGATGCTCCTTGAGGGCATCCTCGGCGAATTTGCGGTATTCCTCGTGGGAAAGGGCGCTACGCGACGCGCCGATGATGCGTGTCGGCTCCGTGAACTGGCCTTCGATCTGGCGGTGGTAAAGCGCCGGAAGAAGCTTGCGCTCCGCAAGATCGCCGGTTCCGCCGAAGACGATGCAATCGAATGGTTCCACTGGAATGATCTGGCTGCTCATCGCTCAACTTTCATCGTGTGGTGGTTGGGGTGTGTCTTATGCTAATCGATTTAAAAACGCTAGCCCGAAATCGTGCCGTCAGATGCGGTCTCTTAGCGCGAACCAGGTCAGTGCGAGAAAAAGCAAGGGTTTGCGCATGGCATGTCCTCCGGGAAATGCTGGAATATTGAGATCAGCGAGCGCGTCAAGCTCACTCTTTCGCCCAGCGACCATTTCAGCATAAAGCTT
The DNA here is from genome assembly GCF_057163345.1 of Aliirhizobium sp. YIM B11859. Lineage (NCBI taxonomy): Bacteria > Pseudomonadati > Pseudomonadota > Alphaproteobacteria > Hyphomicrobiales > Rhizobiaceae > Aliirhizobium > Aliirhizobium sp. YIM B11859. The sequence goes on along the minus strand of NZ_JBXHAY010000002.1, from coordinate 542,228 downwards.
GCCACAATAATTTGACAGCATCACGCCATGGCCGGAATAACCGCCGATCGAGGTAACGCCGGGCATGACCTGGCGCACGAACGGTCGCCGGGGCAGGGTGATCCCGACATTGCCGCCCCAGGCATGGGTGATGCGCACATCCTTCAATGCCGGATAGGTGGTGACGATCTGCTGGCGGATCGCCTCGGCCGTATCCTTCGGATCTTTCGAAGAATAAACTTCCCGGCCGCCGAACAACAGCCGGTTGTCCTTCGACTTGCGGAAATAGCGCACCACGAAACGACTGTCGCAGACCGCCTCCATGCCGGGAATGACATGCGGATAGGCATCGAGCGGTTCGGTGGCGGCGATGAAAGAGCCGATCGGCATCACATGCGCCGAAGTAACGGGCTCCAGATTGCCGACATACGCATTGGTGGCAATCAGCAACCGGTCGGCCGTCAGTGTACCGCTCTTTGTCTCAACCTTGATCTTGCCGCCCTCGCGACGGATCGCCGTTGCCCTGGTATTCTCGTAGATTGCCGCACCGGCGGCCTTGGCGACTTTCGCCAGCCCGACCAGCAGTTTCAGCGGATGGATATGGCCGGTGCCGGTATCGCGCACGCCGCAATAATAATCCTTGGTGCCGACGCGCTCGGCCGTCTCCGCAGTGTCCATGAAGGTCATCTGCGAATATCCGTAACGCTCGGCCGCGATCTCCGCATTGGCGCGGTAATCCCGCTCGTATCCAGGTTTATGCGACACGTTGAGCTGGCCCGGCATATAGTCCATGTCTATGCCGTTGAGTGTTGCAAAATCGTGGAGATGGCGCTTGGCGTTTTCTGCCATGTCGAACAGCAGTCTGGAACGCTCATAGCCGAGTTCCTTCTCGGCTTCTTCCGGCCACCAGCGCTGGCCGGTGCCCAATTGCCCGCCATTGCGGCCCGAGGCGCCGTCTCCGAAACGGGCATCTTCGATCAATGCGACGGATACGCCAGCCTTGGCCAGGTTATAGGCCGCCTGAAGACCGGTGTAACCGCCGCCGATGATCGCGACATCGACCGATGCCGATCCGTCGAGCGAAGGGTAGCTCGGGCGATCGTCGACGGTTGCCTGATACCATGAAAGACCCGGTGCGATCGGGCTTTGCCAATTGTCCATGCTGCTCACCTTAAACGTTGAGAAGCAGGAACTCTCGCTCCCACGGGCTGATCACCTGCATGAAGGTTTCGAATTCGCCGCGCTTGACACCCGCATAGATGCCGATGAATTCCTTGCTGAACACGTCCGTCAGCGCCGGCTCTTCCTCCAGCAACGAGACGGCCTTCAACAGGTCGCGGGGCAGGTCGATCGTGCCTTCGTTGGCGGATTCGTCGGTCGGCGGCGTCGGCTCTATCCCGTTCATGATGCCGAGAAGGCCGCAGCCGAGCGAGGCGGCAAGCGCCAGATAAGGATTGGCATCCGAGCTCGGCAGACGGTTCTCCACCCGCCGCGCGACGGGATCGGAGACCGGCACGCGGAAGGCCGTGGTGCGGTTGTCGTAACCCCAGGCGGTATTGACCGGGGCTGCCATGTCCGGTGTCAGGCGGCGGTAGGAATTAACATAGGGCGCCATCATCACCAGCGCCTTTGGAATATAGGTCTGCATCCCGCCGATGAACTGGAAGAATTCCTTCGACGGCGATCCGTCCTTGTTGGTGAAGATATTGGCGCCGGTCTCTATATCCACCACCGACTGATGGATATGCATGGCCGACCCCGCCTGGCCCTGCATCGGCTTGGCCATGAACGTGGCGTAGATGCCGTGTTTCAGTGCCGCCTCGCGGATCGTCCGCTTGAACATGAACACCTGGTCTGCAAGCTCGATCGGATCGCCGTGGCGAAGGTTGATCTCGAGCTGTGCCGGACCCTCCTCATGGATCAGCGTGTCGATCTCCAGACCCTGCTTTTCGGAGAAATGGTAGATATCGTCGATCAGCTCGTCGAACTCGTTGATGCCGGCGATCGAATAACCCTGGCCGCCGAGGATGGCACGTCCGGAGCGACCTTTCGGCGGATGTAGCGGATAATCCGGATCTTCGTTCTTGGCGACCAGATAGAATTCGATTTCTGGTGCGACGACGGGCTTCCATCCGCGCTCGGTATAAAGCCGGACGACATTTTTCAGCACGTTGCGCGGCGTGTAACTCACCGCATCGCCTTCGGTATTGACGATGTCGCAGATGACCTGCGCGGTCGGGTCGGTTTCCCACGGCACGACGGACAGCGTTGAAAGATCGGGCATCAGCTTCAGGTCGCTGTCACGCGGCTCGTAGCGGAAATTCTCCGTTTCTTCCGGATATTCGCCGGAAATCGTATGGCGGTAGAGCGCCGAAGGCAGTGCCAGCGACGTATTGGAGGTGAATTTCGATGACGGCATCATCTTGCCGCGCGGCACGCCGGCAAGGTCGGGCGTGATGCATTCGATATCCTCGATCCCGCGGGCTCTCAGCCACGCCGCCGCTTCCTGCCAGTCGGCCACGCCTCGAAGCGAGGTAAGCGTTGGTTGGGCGACGGCAGCTTTGGCGACCGTACCGACTTCAGCAGCAGCAGGATTGGCTTTTTTTGTGGGCATGACACACCGGGGTGAGGTTGATCGAATGTTGCCATCATAGCCACCGATTGGCGATTGGCGAGGGGGGAAGCGTTGACTTTGGATGAACTATGGCGAACAGCGGGAGAGGCAACCTGAGGAATGAAGATTGGCGCGTAAATTTGATGTGGTGATCCTTGGCGCCGGTGCCGCCGGCATGATGTGTGCTATCCGTGCTGCCAAGCGCGGCCGTTCCGTGCTGGTTATCGACCATGCCAAGGCGCCCGGCGAAAAGATCCGCATTTCCGGTGGCGGCCGCTGCAACTTCACCAATATCAATGCCGGGCCGAAGAATTACCTGTCGTCCAATCCGCATTTCGTCAAATCCGCGCTTGCCCGTTACTCAGCGCAGGATTTCATCGATCTCGTAAACCGTCACCGCATCGCCTTTCACGAAAAGACCCTCGGGCAATTGTTTTGCGACGACAGCGCAAAGGACATCATTCGCATGTTGATGTCCGAGATGGAGGCTGCAGGCGCGAAACTTGAGCTTCAGATCGGCGTCACCGCAGTCGACAAGGTGGAGGGAGGTTTTCGCGTCACCACCACCCGCAATGAGGTGATCGAGGCAACATCCCTCGTCGTCGCAACCGGCGGCAAGTCGATCCCCAAAATGGGCGCAACGGGGTTTGCCTATGACATCGCCCGGCAATTCGGCCTGAAAACCGTCGAGACACGGCCAGGCCTCGTGCCGCTGACGCTCGATCCCAATCTGCTGGAAAAGCTTTCGCCACTGTCGGGCATCGCGGTTCCGGCCGAAATCCGTCATGGCAAAACGGCGTTCCGCGAAGCCTTGCTGTTCACTCACCGGGGCTTGAGCGGGCCGGCAATCCTGCAGATTTCCTCCTATTGGCGCGAAGGCGACGAAATCACTTTGGTCCTCGAGCCGGACCGGCGGATCGCCGAGGACTTGAAGGCGGCGAGAAAAGCGAACGGCAGGCAGCTGGTTCAGACGGCACTCGGCGAAATCCTGCCGAAACGACTGGCGCAGTTCTTTGCCGAAAAGCATCCGGCAGCGATCAAGCTTGCAGACTGTTCAGACAGGCTTTTCGATACGGTTGCAGCCTCGATCCAGGACTGGCGCATCCGACCGGCCGGTTCCGAAGGTTATCGAACGGCGGAAGTTACACTTGGCGGCATCGATACTTCGGAGCTGGAGTCTAAGACCATGCAGGCGAAGAATGTCCCCGGTCTTTATTTCATCGGCGAATGCGTCGATGTTACCGGCTGGCTCGGCGGCTACAACTTCCAATGGGCATGGTCTTGCGGACATGTCTGTGGAGAGTCGATCTGATCTTGAGGCTGATGCAAGCCGCGGCTTGAACAGGGCCGCCAAAGTTTTGTTCAGCACTTGTTAATATGCCTGGCAGATGCTGCCATATTGCCAGCTAATTTCTGTGTTCAAAACATCGATAGGCTGTCAGTATCAGTCCGTTCATCGTCTGGGAGTTCGTTATATGCCGAATGCTCGCCGTGCCCGCGCCATCGCAATTGCCAAGGCGGACGACCGTGCCGCTCTGTTGCGATTTCGTCTCGTGATGATCGCCGTCGGCGCCACGGCCGCACTTCTGGCTCTGCCGGTTGTATTTTGATAGCAAGCTAATATAATTTCACGCGCAAGTAGTTACGCTTGTCGTTGCTTCGCTACGGCCGCGTATTGTTTTTGACTTTAGTCAAATTTAGCAAAAATTCACCTCTATCGGCGATTAATCCAGGGATAGTTACTCCCACTGGAGCCCGCCATGAAAAAGATCGTTCCGTCTTCGGTCGTCACCAAAATTGTATTCCTGTGTCTTTTCCTCATCGTTGTTGCGGTCTCCGCGGTTTCTGGCCTGGCGTATAATACGTTTCGCAAGGACATCATGGAGACGGCCGTCGAGGATACGCAGAAATCCATTCGGACGATGGCCCTGATCTACGAAACCGCTGTGGCAGGCACGAAGACGACGCTCAGCGATGGAAAGCTCTCCAGGGTCGCGGCCGGCGACGGTGCGCTGCAGGGCCACGATCTCGTCGATCGCACCGCCGGCTCGATCGGTGGCGTTTCGACCGTGTTCGAAAAGCAGGGCAGCGATTACGTTCGTATTTCAACCAATGTGAAGAACGAAAAGGGCGATCGCGCCATCGGCACAAAACTTGCCGCCGATCATCCGGCGCAGGCAGCACTTGCCAAGGGCGCAGCCTATTATGGCCCCGCCGTCCTGTTCGGCCGCGATTTCATGACCGCCTATTACCCGATCACGAACGCAGCTGGTGCCGTCAGCGGCGTGCTTTTCATCGGCATCCCGATGGAAGTTTATTTCGCCCATATTGCCTCTGCCGGCATGGCGATCATGATTTCGTCGCTGGTTGCTCTTCTGTTCATCGCGGTTGCCAGCTATTTCGTCATCCGCAAGCTCATCCACCCGCTTGGCGTGCTGACCGGTTCGGTCCGGGCGATTGCCGCTGGCGACAACAAGTCTGAAATCCCCTACACGGCACGCGCCGACGAATTCGGCAATATTGCCCGCGCCCTGCAGATTTTCCGTGACAACGCGCTGGAAAAGCTGCGCATCGAACATCAGAGTTCGATGGAACGCGCCGAGGCCGAAGCCGAGCGCGAGCGCAACGACAGCGACAAGCGCATGGTCGACGGCCAGATCGATCAGGCGGTTACTGCTCTCGGTTCCGCCCTGTCGCGCCTGTCGCAGGGCGATCTTTCCGTCACCATCGACCAGCCTTTCTCCGGCAAGCTGGAAGCGCTTCGCGCCGATTTCAACGGTTCGATCCTCAAGCTGCGCGACACGCTGTCCAATATCCGCCAGAGCACGATGGCGATCCAGAAGAGCAGCGCCGATCTCAGCAGTTCGTCGGCCGATCTGTCGCGCCGCACCGAAAGCCAGGCGGCCTCGCTGGAAGAGACCGCCGCTGCCGTCGATGAAATCACCACGACCGTGCGCTCGTCGGCCGATCGTGCCCGTGAGGCAAATGAAGCCGTCACCCACACCAAGAAAAACGCCGACAATTCCGGCGTGGTCGTCAAGAACGCCGTTGCCGCCATGGGCCGTATCGAGGATGCCTCGCAGAAGATCGAGCTGATCATCGAAGTCATCGACGATATCGCCTTCCAGACCAATCTTCTGGCGCTCAATGCCGGTATCGAGGCAGCCCGTGCCGGTGAAGCCGGCAAGGGGTTCGCGGTCGTTGCACAGGAAGTCCGTGAACTGGCGCAACGCTCGGCAGACGCCGCCAAGGAAATCAAGGGCCTGATCAACCAGTCGACCAACGAGGTCGGTGCCGGTGCCTCACTCGTTCAGCAGGCAGGTGAGGTTCTTGCCACGATCAGCAGCGAAATCGTTGTCATCAGCCAGCATGTCGAAACCATCGCCACCGCCAGCCGCGACCAGTCGGCAGCGCTGCAGAACATCAACCAGTCCGTCAACCAGATGGACCAGATGACCCAGCAGAACGGTGCGATGGTGGCTGAAACCAGCGAGGCAAGCCGCCGCCTGGCAGACGAAACCGAAGCCCTGTTCGGCCTGCTGCAGCAGTTCCGTATCGATGCCGCCGCGACGCAGACCGGCCGCCGTTACGACCGGGCCGCCTGATCGGCAGGCAAAGACCAGATAGTATTTGCGAGAAAGGGCGGTTTTGACCGCCCTTTCTCTTTTGGGGGAGATCGGAAGTATGGTTGGCCGAAGCCGCCATGGACCCGGCTCTTGGTCGCGGCCGGTGTATGCGGCAATTCCGGTGAAGTAGAAAGCGGTGTGCCATCGGAATTGCGACAATCGAAACGCCGTACCGTCTTGCAGTCAACAGCCTGATGCTTGCTATTGCGGCCGGTTGGTCATGACGACCGGAACCATCAGGTCTCCCCAGTGACCATCGCCACCGTGATGCCGCGCCGAGCGGATCAGCTCGACCGAGACACCCGCCTCGACCGCCTTCATGACGGCATGGTTCAGCCGGTGCAGGTCGTTGGCCAGCGCACGGATCGCCGCCTGCTGGTCGTTGCTCATCGCGCTCGCCTGCTCCTCGGCGCGTTCCTTGACATGGGTCTTGATCGGGGTCTGGATCGTCATCTCGGGGTCTCCTCTCTATTGGGTTTGTGGTGCCTGCCTTAAGCCTCGGTGTTTTGTCCTCGATGTCGGCGTCTGCCCCTCATCCGGCTGCCGCCACCTTCTCCCCGCAGGCGGGGCGAAGGGCCTCCTACGGCCAAGGTTTCGGTCCCTCTGAAACGTTGAGCGGGGCATGTCCCCTCTCCCCGTTTACGGGGAGAGGGTTAGGGTGAGGGGCAGCCCAGAACGGGACGCAAGTGCAGTCCGGTAATTCAGGGGTGAAGCCTCACTCCGCCGCCGGCCGAAACTGCGCATGCTCCGTCGATTCACCCATGCCTGTCGTCGACGACAGGCCGCCGGTGATGGCCATCGATACGGCATCGAAATAACCCGTGCCGACCTCCCGCTGGTGTTTGGTCGCGGTGTAGCCGTTGATCTCGGAGGCGAATTCCGCCTCCTGCAGCTCCGAATAGGCGGCCATCTGGCGGTCCCTGTATCCGCGCGACAGTTCGAACATGCCGAAATTCAGCTGGTGGAAACCGGCAAGCGTGATGAACTGGAACTTGTAGCCCATCGCGCCCAGTTCCCGCTGGAACCTGGCAATCGTCGCGTCGTCGAGGTTCTTTTTCCAGTTGAACGACGGCGAGCAGTTGTAAGCGAGCATCTTGCCCGGATGGACCTTGTGGACCCCTTCGGCAAACTTTCGCGCCTGTTCCAGATCCGGCTTCGATGTTTCGCACCAGATGAGATCGCAGTAGGGCGCATAGGCGACGGCGCGGGCAATGCAGGGCTCGAGCCCGTTGCGCACCCGATAAAAGCCTTCGGCCGTCCGCCCGGCCTCGTAATCGACGAAAGGCTGGTCGCGCTCGTCGATATCCGATGTCAGCAGTTTCGCCGCCTCGGCATCGGTGCGGGCAATGACCAGTGTCGGAACGCCCATGACGTCGGCCGCAAGCCGAGCCGCCGTCAGGTTGCGGATATGCGCCGCCGTCGGGATCAGGACCTTGCCGCCCAGATGGCCGCATTTCTTTTCAGACGCCAGCTGATCCTCGAAATGCACGCCGGCAGCCCCCGCCTCGATAAACGCTTTCATGATCTCGAAAGCATTGAGCGGCCCGCCGAAACCGGCTTCCGCATCGGCAATGATCGGCGCAAACCAGGTGTCGACCGACAGGCCCTTGCCTTCCGCCGTCTCGATCTGGTCGGCCCGCTGCAGTGTCCGATTGATCCGCCGTGCCAGTTCCGGTGCGGCATTGGCCGGATAAAGCGACTGGTCGGGATACATCGATGACGCCGTGTTGCTATCGGCGGCCACCTGCCAGCCGGAGAGATAGATCGCCTTCAGCCCGGCGCGAACCTGCTGCATCGCCTGATTGCCCGTCATGGCGCCCAGCGCATTGACGAAGTCCTCGCTGTTCAGCAGCGACCACAGCCGGTTGGCACCCTTTTCCGCCAGCGAATAGCGGATCTCGATCGACCCGCGCAGCCGCGTCACGTCCTCGGGCGAATAGGGGCGGCTAATGCCATCGAAACGGCCTTGCGGAGCGCTGGCGACCAGCCTGTCAAAATCTGTCATCTGTCTCTCTCCCACTTGAACTTGAACATCCTCACCTCTCGGAAGTTCATGTGAAATATTTACAGAATGACGAATGTTAATTCTATAAGTCCATGATATAAAAGAAGTTACGATGTCACGGCTTACACAGATGCCAAGGTAATTTTGTAAATATTGTAAAACAACAGCCGCGTAAAACTTTGACAGGAGGAGGTCGAAGATGGAGCGAAAGGTGTTTGCGGGCGGCCGTGTCCGGCGTGTCCGTTTGGGTCTGGGCCTGACCCAGACGGCCATGGCGGGGGCGCTGGAAATCTCGCCCTCCTATCTCAATCTGATCGAACGTAACCAGCGCCCGCTCACTGTGCAGTTGCTGTTGAAACTCGCCTCAACCTACAAGCTCGATCTCGATGCGCTGCAGGGGGAAGGCGGCGGTCTTTCGGCGCAGCTGCGCGAGGTCTTTGCCGATCCACTTCTCGCCGGCGAAATCCCCGGCGACCAGGAAATCGTCGAAGTGGCCGAGGCTGCCCCCAATGCCGCACTCGCCACGGTCAAGCTTTACCGCGCCTATCGCGAACAGACGGCCCGCCTCTCCGATCTGGCGACATTGCTAGCCAGCGAAGGCCGCGAAATGGCATCGGCCGACAGCCGCATGCCGATAGACGAGGTGCGCCAGGCGCTCGAACGCCGGCCGAACTTCTTTGCCCGCATCGAGGATGCGGCCGAGGCGCTGGCGAAAAACTTTGCCGCCGGTGACGATCTGCCATCGGCTTTGCGGGCCTGGCTGAAGAACGAGCGCGGCATCACGGTGCGCACCTTGCCGGCGCATGTCATGCCGGCGCTGCGCCGCCGTTACGATCGCCACAGCATGCGGCTTTTCCTCTCAGAACGCCTGTCGCCCTTCGACCGCAACCGCGAACTCGCCATGGAAGTGGCACTCTTGGCGATGGCGCCGGATATCGATGCCGAACTCGATGGCCTGCTGCTGCAGACGGCCGAAGCGCGCCGCATCGCCCGTTTCGAGCTTGCCCGTTATGCCGCCCATGCGCTGCTCATGCCCTATAGCGCCTTCCTCGCCGCCGCCACCCGCGCCCGTTACGATATCGACGTGTTGCGCTCCCGTTTCGACGTCTCCTTCGAACAGGCCGCCAGCCGTCTCTCCACGCTCTGTCGTCCCGATTCCGCCGGCATTCCGTTTTTCCTGATGGAGATCGATCATGCCGGCAATGTCGTGCGCCGCGCCGGCGCGCAAGGTTTTCCCCGCTCGCGTTTCGGCGGTCTCTGCCCGAAACTCGGCATTCATTCGGCCTTTGCCGAACCCGGCCGCATTCTCGTCGATCGGGTGGAAATGCCCGAGGGCGATGTCTTCCTCACCGTGGCAAGGACGCTCGAAGGCCCGCAGGCCGATTTCGGCGAGCGTATCAGGCGCACCGCCATCCTTCTCGGCTGCGACATGGCCCATGCCGGCGAGGTGGTCTATGCCGCCGCCTTGCCGGCCTCCGGTTTCGTCGTCACTGCCGGTCCCGCCTGCCGCATCTGTGAACGCCGCGCCTGCCTGTCGCGTGCCGAGCCGCCGATCACCCGCCCGCTTGGTCTCGACGAAATGGTGACCGGATTGAGCGCTTTCGACTTCCAATAGAAAAGGACAACCGTTGCCGCACTGCACATTCCCCCTTGTGGGCAGCAAAAATCCTTTCTAGTCTGGTAAAAAAACAATGCGGGAAACTTTGCGCGGCCCCGGTCGCAGCATCAGCTGGAACAGGAGAAATCATGAGAAACCATCTACTTGGCTTTGCGGCCGCGCTTGCCGCGACTGTCTTTGCCTCTTCTGCCATGGCGCAGGAAAAGGTTGTCCACGTTTACAACTGGTCGGACTATATCGACGAGTCCATTCTCGAGGATTTCACCAAGGAAACCGGCATCAAGGTCGTCTATGACGTCTTCGACAACAACGATCTCTTGGAAACCAAGCTGCTTGCCGGTGGCTCAGGTTACGATGTCGTTGTCCCGACCGGTCCCTTCCTTGCCCGCCAGATCCAGGCCGGCGTGTTCCAGAAGCTCGACAAGTCGAAGCTGCCGAACCTCAAGAACATGTGGCCGCTGGTCAGCGAGCGGCTGGCCAAATACGACCCCGGCAACGAATATGCCGTCAACTACATGTGGGGCACGACCGGCATCGGCTACAATGTCGACAAGGTGAAGGCCGCACTGGGCGATGTGCCGATCGACAGCTGGGATGTCCTGTTCAAGCCGGAAAACGCCAAGAAGCTGAAATCCTGCGGCATCAACATCCTCGATGCCTCCGACGAGACCTTCGCGATCGCGATGAATTATCTCGGCAAGGACCCGGACAGCAAGAAGACCGCCGATCTGGAAGCCGCAGGCGACGTCTACAAGAAGATCCGCCCCTCGGTGAAGACCTTCAACGCGTCGGCCTATATCGATGAGCTCGCCAATGGCGACAGCTGCATCACCATCGGCTGGTCGGGCGACGTTCTGCAGGCCAAGACCCGCGCCGAAGAAGCCAAGAACGGCGTCAACGTCAATTTCATCATCCCCAAGGAAGGCACCTATATGTGGTTCGACAACCTTGCCATCCCCGCGGATGCCAAGAATGTCGACGAAGCCCATGCCTTCATCAACTACCTGATGAAGCCCGAAATCATCGCCAAGGCCTCCAACTACGTCCAGTATGCCAACGGCAACCTTGCCTCGCAGCAGTTCGTCGACAAGGAAGTGCTGGACAATCCGAACGTCTATCCGTCGGAAGAGGTGACCAAGAAACTCTTCACCATCTCGCCTTACGGCCCCAAGGAACAGCGCGTGCTGAACCGGGTCTGGACGCAGATCAAGACCGGCAAATAAGCGCCGATCTTTGAAAGGGCGGGCTCTGACCCGCCCTTTTCATTTCCATGGACATATCGAGACTAGAAGACACGCTGGGGCAAGGTATCACGCATGGCGAAATCTCTCGGACCGGTTAAGCGCAAATTTTCTCCCTGGACCGACCCGCAGGCGGTCCCCTTCATCCGTTTCGAGAATATCACCAAGAAGTTCGGCACCTTCACGGCCGTCGATAATCTCACCCTCGATATCTACGAGAAGGAGTTCTTCTCGCTGCTCGGCCCGTCTGGCTGCGGCAAGACCACGCTGATGCGCATGCTGGCCGGTTTCGAAGAGCCGACCGAGGGCCGCATCCTTCTCCAGGGGCAGGACATAAGGGGCGTGCCGCCCTATCGCCGCCCGACCAACATGATGTTCCAGTCCTACGCGCTTTTCCCGCATATGACGGTCGAAAAGAACATCGCTTTCGGCCTTGAACAGGACAATCTGCCCAAGGGCGAAATCACCGCCCGCGTCGAGGAAATGCTGAAACTCGTCAAGCTGGAACAGTTCGCCAAACGCAAGCCCAACCAGCTTTCCGGCGGCCAGCGCCAGCGCGTGGCGCTCGCCCGTTCGCTCGCCAAACGGCCAAAGGTCCTGCTGCTCGACGAACCGCTCGGTGCGCTCGACAAGAAGCTGCGTGAGGAAACCCAGTTCGAACTGATGGACCTGCAGCATACGCTCGGCCTCACCTTCCTGATCGTTACCCATGACCAGGAGGAGGCGATGACCGTGTCGGACCGCATCGCCGTCATGGACAAGGGTATCATCGTCCAGGTGGCCACACCGGCAGAAATCTACGAGGCGCCGAACAGCCGTTATGTCGCGGATTTCATCGGCGACATCAACATCATAGAAGGCACGATCACCGAGACGACAAGCGCGCTCGGTGCGCCGGGCATCGTCAGCATCGATTGCGGCGGTCTGCCCGTCGCCGTCGAGCAGGAATGCCAGGCGGTCAAGGGCGACAAGGTGGCGTTTGCCGTGCGTCCGGAAAAGGTCCGCATCTCGCTCGATGCGCCGGCCGATCCCGCGGTCAACAGCTTTTACGGCGAGGTCTGGGATATCGGTTATCTCGGCGACTTTTCGCTTTTCCTCGTCCGCTCGGAGGACGGTCGCATCCTGCGTGCGGCCCAGGCCAACGTTTCGCGCCTCGTCGACCGGCCGATCACCTTCGGCGACATGGTCTGGCTGACCTGGTCGCGCGATGCCGGCCTTGTTCTGACACGTTAGGGAAGGGGAGGCTGAACCATGGCGAATGTTTCGGAAACCCATCTCGCTGGCGGCCCATCCTGGACACGCTGGCTCGTGGTCATCGTACCTTATATCTGGCTGCTGCTTTTCTTCGTCGCGCCCTTCCTGATCATCGTGAAAATCTCGCTGTCCGACACGGCGATCGCCATGCCGCCCTATACGCCGGTCTTCGAAGGTTTTGGCGCGATAAGCGACTTCATCTCTGAACTGGACTTCGAAAATTACGTCTTCCTGACTGACGACCAGCTCTACATCCTCTCCTACCTGTCGTCGCTCCGCATCGCCGCGATCTCGACAGTGCTTTTGCTGCTGATCGGTTATCCGATGGCGCTTGCCATGGCGCGTGCCCCGACCTCGATCCGGCCGACGCTCGTCATGATGGTCATCCTGCCCTTCTGGACCTCGTTCCTGATCCGCGTCTACGCCTGGATCGGCATCCTGAAACCGGACGGCCTGCTGACGCTGCTTTTACAAACGATCGGCCTGATGGGGCCGGACGATCAGGTGCAGATCTTCCGCACCGATACCGCCGTCTTCATCGGTATCGTCTATTCCTATCTGCCCTTCATGGTCCTGCCGCTCTATTCGGCGCTGGAAAAGATGGACCATTCGCTCTTGGAAGCCGCAAGCGATCTCGGCTGCCCGCCCTGGAAGGCCTTCTGGAAGATCACCTTCCCGCTCTCCATGCCGGGCGTCATCGCCGGCGCGATGATCTGCTTCATCCCGATCACCGGTGAATTCGTCATTCCGGATCTGCTCGGCGGCGCCGATACGCTGATGATCGGCAAGACGCTGTGGACCGAGTTCTTCGGCAATCGCGACTGGCCGCTTGCCTCGGCCGTGGCCGTCATCCTGCTGATCATGCTGGTCGTGCCGATCATGATCTTCCAGAACCAGCAGAAAAAGGTGGCGTGATGAGATCGCCCCGTTTCGATGCCACGGTTCTGACCCTGGGTTTTGCCTTCCTCTACATCCCGATCATCATCCTGATCGTTTATTCGTTCAACGCATCGCGGCTGGTCACGGTCTGGGGCGGATTTTCGCTGCACTGGTATTCGACCATGTGGTCGAACCAGGGCCTGATGGATGCCGCCTGGGTCACCGCCCGCGTCGGCGTCTTGAGCGCCACACTCGGCACCATTCTCGGCACGCTCGCGGCCCTTGCGCTCACCCGTTTTTCGCGTTTCCCCGGCCGCATGCTGTTTTCCGGCATGATCTACGCCCCGATCGTCATGCCCGAGGTCATCACCGGCCTGTCCATGCTGCTGCTCTTCGTGGCCTTGAATGTCGATCGCGGTTTCTGGACGGTCACCATCGCCCACACCACTTTCACCATGTGTTATGTGGCGATCGTCGTGCAGTCGCGGCTCCTGACCTTCGATCGCAGCCTGGAAGAGGCCGCCCTCGATCTCGGTTGCCCGCCGGTCAAAACCTTCTTCAAGATCACCCTGCCGCTGATCTTCCCGGCCGTCATCGCCGGTTGGATGCTGGCCTTCACCCTGTCGCTCGACGATCTGGTGATCGCCAGCTTCAACACCGGTCCGGGCGCAACGACGCTGCCGATCAAGATCTATTCGCAGGTCCGCCTCGGTGTGACGCCGGAAATCAACGCCATCTGCACCATTCTCATCGCGCTTGTCACCGTCGGCGTCATCATCGCCTCGCTGAGCACCAAGCGGACGGAGATGAAGCGCATCCGCGACGAACATCTCGCCATCCGGGGGGCGTCGTCCTGATTTTCTATTCGCTGGGTTTCGCCACCGGCGCCGCTATCGGCCAGAGGATCGGGCTCGGCCAGGCACCACCGACGAAGAAACCGAGCGGCTGACTGTCGTCCTTCGGCTTTATCGAGGCCGAAAGGGCCAGGCTGCGGGTGGCGAGCGGTACGGCACCCTTCAGCGAGATCGTCTCGTTGCGTCCGACGATTTCGGCTTTGTCGAAATCGGCGATCCCGTCGCGTATCACCGCCGACGCACTGATTGCGTCGAAGTCGATCGAACCCGTTGCAGCGTCGCTCAGCGAAAAATAGGGCTTCTGGCTGGCCATCTGGCGGATGACGGCCATGTCTACGCCGTTAAGCCGGCCTGGACCCGCCTGGAAATTGAACGTGCCTGTCGCGGCATTCCAGGCGCTCGGGTTGATTGGCTGCGGCACGTCGAGGGCAATATCCAGCGTCCCTTGTGCTGCCGGTATCGGGCCGGCAAGCTGCAATTGTTGTGACAGCGCGGCAAAATCCGCCCCGCGTATCGACGCGCGGAAGGCGACGGCTTTGCCGTTGCCATCCTTGCCGAGCGTTTCCTTGATCGTGCTGATCCTGCCGGTCAGGCTGCCAGGCTGCAGGTCGCTGTCCAGAATATCGAGCCGGAACTGCTGCGCGACATTCATCAGTCCAAGCGCAATGTCACGGATCTGGATCGCACCGAAGGCGGCGACCTGCGACGAAATCCTGAGATCGAGTTCCAGATCGGTGATCAGCGAGGGCAGGGCTTCTGCATCCTTGCTGATCGCCGGCCGCAAGGCTGCAAGCAGGCGCAGTAGATCGATGTGGTCGAAGGCGAGCGTCCCGGTCAGCCGCGGCTGTCCTGACGCCGGTGTGTCCAGTTCCATCAACCCCGTGGCATGTTCGTTATTGAGGCCGAGTTCCAGGTTCTCGAACCTCAGCTCCTGCCGGTCAGCGATCACCTTGGCGGCCACCGAAGCCGATTGCAGCCCGTCGACCAGCGCCGGATCGACGTCGAACCAGCGCAGCATGGCGGGCATGTCGGATGTCTGCAATTCTGCGTCGCCGGAAAAATAACCGCGCCTGGTAAGGCTCGCGACACCGTCGAATTTCGCCTGTCCGATATCCGTATTCGCCCGGCCCTGGAATTCTCCGCTTCGGCCGTCGAGAAGCAGCAGCGGCTGAGTGCTGCGCAGGTCGACACCCAACTTGCGGCCGTGGACCATCGCCTCGCCCCGGATCAGGGCCGCGTCGGAAAGGCTCGGCCAGCCCACTCGGCCATTGATCGCATCGAGACGCAGGTTGCGCCCATGGGTGCCTCCGGCAATTTCGATCACGCCATTGGTAACCTGCACATCGCCGATCGGCGCATCAAGTTCCTGCGGCAGCGACTGGCGACTGCCATTGGCAACCGCCTTGGCGATTGCGTCCACCAGCAGTCCGCCTTGTGCCCATTGCAGCCGGCCGTCCTGGCCGCGGTTGAGATAGACATGCGGATTGACGAGATGGAAATCCTCGAAGACCGGCTGGTCGAGCAGTGCCTCCGCCAGGTCGAACGAGGCCGACAATTCGTCGATCGTCGCCAGCAATTTGCGTTCGCCCTCTCCGTCATTGTGGATGGTGATATCGGAGAGCACCACTTCGGGATGCGGCCAGAAGCGGATGGTCGAAACGCCGCTGATCGTCGCCTCGTGGCCGGTCCATCGTTCGACCGCCTGTTCCATGTCCTCCCGTACCATGGCCTCGGAGATCAGGAAGGGCGTGACGATACGGAACAGGGCACCGGCGAGGATCATCACGACAGCCGCAATCATCAGCGCTCGGCCATAGGGCCGGCGGGCGTGCCTGCGAATTGTCTGGGCGGCTTTGATGAACATGCAAGGCGCATATAGGAAATGCAGATGAGGCGCAATTCAGGCGGGCGCCGGACAAAGAGCTTGCACCGGCACGACATGCGACATTTTATGCACATAAGCACGCGCTGGCATGAGGAGGCCGGTCGTGACGGCGAGGAAAGGGAGAACATGCTCGATCAGGATAAGCCACTTTGGACCCTGTCCGAAGAACGACAGCGTGCGACACCGCTTTACCGGTTCATGCGCCGGTGCGAGGAACGCCACGCGACGCAATTTTCCGGTTATGACGACTTCCATGCCTGGTCGGTGGCGCAACGCGAGGACTTCTGGTCGGCGATATGGGACTTTTGCGGCGTCGTGGGGCAGCGCGGGGAGACGGCGCTGGTCAATGGCGACGACATGCTGGCGGCGCGTTTCTTTCCCGATGCCCGGCTGAATTTTGCCGAAAACCTGCTCGCC
This sequence comes from Aliirhizobium sp. YIM B11859, assembly GCF_057163345.1. Lineage (NCBI taxonomy): Bacteria > Pseudomonadati > Pseudomonadota > Alphaproteobacteria > Hyphomicrobiales > Rhizobiaceae > Aliirhizobium > Aliirhizobium sp. YIM B11859. The sequence goes on along the minus strand of NZ_JBXHAY010000002.1, from coordinate 525,856 downwards.
CATAAAGACGATCAAGAGGCGAAGGCGCTGATCTTCCGTGGCGAGGACAAAGTCCGTGACGACTGGAGCTGGGGCAGGCTGCATTCGGAAGTGTCCAGACTTCAGCAGGCCTTTCGCGATCTAGGTGTCAGGCAAGGCGACCGCGTCGCGGCGATGATGCCGAACATGCCGGAAACTGTCGCCTGCATGCTGGCGGCAGCGTCGCTCGGGGCGATCTGGTCCTCCTGTTCCCCTGATTTCGGTGAGCAGGGTGTGCTCGATCGTTTCGGCCAGATCGAACCGAAACTGTTCATCGCCTGTGACGGCTACTGGTATAACGGCAAACCGCAGGACGTCTCGGCCAAGGTGAAGACCGTGGCAGCTGAACTTGCCGTGTCGGTCATCGTCGTGCCCTATGCCGGTGACGCGGGTGTCCTTGCTGCAAGCCTGCCGGCTGCGCACACCTATCCCGATCTGACCGCCGCCTACGATCAGAAGCCGCTTGAATTCGAGCGGCTTCCTTTTTCCCACCCGCTCTATATCCTGTTTTCATCAGGCACGACCGGCATCCCGAAATGCATCGTTCACTCGGCTGGCGGCACGTTGCTGCAGCATCTGAAGGAGCATCGCCTCCACTGCAGCATCGAGCCGGGCGAGCGGTTGTTCTACTTCACCACCTGCGGCTGGATGATGTGGAACTGGCTGGTCTCGGGCCTTGCGGTCGGCGCGACGCTCTGCCTGTACGACGGTTCTCCTTTCGCCTCCGATGGCAATGTGCTGTTCGATTATGCCGCCGAAGAAGGTTTCGCGGTCTTCGGCACCTCGGCCAAATATATCGATGCGCTGCGCAAGTCCGGCCTGGTCCCGAAACAGAGCCATGATCTTTCGGCGCTCCGCCTGATGACCTCGACCGGTTCGCCGCTGTCGCCCGAGGGCTTTTCATTCGTTTATGACGGCATCAAGGATGACATTCATCTGGCCTCTATCTCCGGCGGCACGGATATCGTCTCCTGCTTCGTGCTCGGCAATCCCCTGACACCCGTCTGGAAGGGTGAAATCCAGGGACCGGGCCTCGGCCTTGCCGTCGATGTCTGGGACGACGAGGGAAAACCGGTACGCGGACAGAAGGGCGAGCTCGTCTGCACCGGTGCCTTTCCCTGTCAGCCGGTGATGTTCTGGAACGATCCGGGCATGTCCAAATACCGTTCCGCCTATTTCGAGCGTTTCGACAATGTCTGGTGCCACGGCGATTTTGCCGAATGGACGGATCACGGCGGACTGATCATCCATGGCCGTTCCGACGCCACGCTCAATCCCGGCGGCGTTCGCATCGGCACCGCCGAGATCTACAATCAGGTGGAGCTGATGGAAGAGGTGGCCGAAGCGATCTGCATCGGCCAGGATTGGCAGGATGATGTTCGTGTCGTGCTTTTCGTCCGGCTCGCCGATGGGTTGTCCCTCGACGATGATTTGGAAAAGGCGATCCGCACCCGTATCCGCACCGGCGCGTCACCCCGCCACGTCCCCGCCAAGGTCATCCAGGTGGCCGATATTCCAAGGACGAAATCCGGCAAGATCGTCGAGCTCGCGGTGCGCGATATCGTCCACGGAAGACCGGTCAGGAACAGGGAGGCACTTGCCAATCCGGATGCGCTGAACCTCTACGAAAACCTTGCAGCGCTTGGCGACTGACCTTGCTGCAATGCAGCAATACATCGCGATGATCCGGATCGGTACAGGTTTAAGCTGTTGTTGAGTGACGTTCGTCAAACATGGCGCAGAACGGCCCGATGCGGTGTATCAATGTCGGCATGCGATGAGATTTTGAGGCGCCCCCGCACCCCAGTCGTCGTTGGACAGCACAATTTCTTAAAAGGCAGCCAAGGCTGCCTTTCTTTTAAATGCTTATGCACGCATAACGTGTTTAAATGACATATTGTCACATTTTACGGTTGATCGGATCCGGTTCTGCTGTTCGGAACCACGGTTCAGCTTGCCAGCACCCGCTGCGAGGGGAACGTGATTTCGACCAGCGTTCCTTCATTGGGTGCCGATGAAATCGCGAAATTCGCCCGGTTGGCATCGACCATCGCTTTTGTCAGCGGCAGGCCGAGCCCGGTGCCGTCGCCACGCTTGCGCGATGCGCCGGCGACCTGCCGGAATGGCTTCATCGCCAGTTCCAGTTCAGGGCGGGTCATGCCGATACCGGTGTCGCGGATCCTCAGGACCACGCTGCCATTTGCTTCATAGGCCGTCGACACCACGATCTGCCCGCCGGACGGGGTGAAGCGGATCGCATTCGACAGCACGTTCAGCACGATCTGCTTGATCGAGCGCAGATCGGCCACCACCTGCGGCACCGTCTGGGAAAGGGCGGTGCGGATGATCACCCGCTGGCCGTTTGCCTGCGGCTGGACCAGCGACACCGCCTCGGAAACCGTTTCGTTGAGACCGACCGCGATGAAATCGAGATCCAGCTCACCCGCCTCGATCTTGGAAATGTCGAGCAGATCGTTGACGATATCCAGCACATGCCGGCCCGACCGGCCGATGTCGTTGGAATATTCGATATAACGCGCGTGGCCAACCGGCCCGAGCCGTTCCGACGCCATCATGTCGGCAAAGCCGATGATCGCATTGAGCGGCGTGCGGATCTCGTGGCTCACATGCGCCAGGAATTCGCTCTTGTGGGCATTGGCCGTTTCGGCCGCGCGCTTGGCGGTGCGCAACTCTTCTTCCGTCCGTTTCCACTGGGTAATGTCGCGGATGACGGCGCAATACCCATTGGACGAGGTCAGCCGGCCGATTGTCATGAACAGCGGGATGAACCCGCCGGACGCCTCGCGACCGATCACCTCGCGCCCGTCATTCAGCACGCTGGCGACACCATGGCCGGAAAGACCGGAAAGATAGTCGATGATCGCCCGCTGGCTTTCATGGGCAAACAGCGTGACGAACGGCTTGCCGTTGATTTCCTCGCCATCGAAATTGAACAGTGCGCTTGCCGCCCGGTTCATCGAGCGGATGTCGCCCTCGGAGCCGATGATCACCACGCCGTCTGTGGCGGTTTCGAGAATGGCGCGCAGTTCCTCCACCTCGACCTGCAGCTTCGCCAACTGGTCGGCGGTGCGCAAGGGGTGCAGCGGCAGCACGTCGGCGCCCGTATCTTCGGATTGCTCGGTCTCGGGGCCGGCCACAGGCATCAGTGCCAGCATCAGCGCCGAACCATCGTTCCAGCGGATCGACTGCAGCCGCGCCGTCACCGGCACGATCGCGTCGTCGGCGCGCACCACCACCATGCCGCCGGCATGAGTGGTCTTGTCTTCAAGCTCCTGCCGCTGCAACAGCGCATCCAGTCCGCCGACATCCGCCAGCGCATCCAGCGAGGCATAACCGGTGATCTTGAGGAATTCGCCATTGGCGTGGATCAGCCGGTCGCCGGCATGCACCAGCAGTGCTACCGGCATCTGGTCGATGATCTCCGCCGACAGTCCGGTACGATCGCGGCCGGGCAGCATGGCGGCAAAGCTTTCGGCTTCCGCGTCGATATCGGCTGGCGCCGACATGGCCGACGTCGCGCTCTCTTCGATGACGGGATCGGCTTCGCTTGCAGCGCCCTCGGTCGTCCCCGCGTCGAATTCTTCCGTGTCGAATTCCTCGGCGGCATTATCAGCGGCCATCTCTGCCGCATCAGCCTTTTCCGGGCTGACGATCGCCTCGTCAGCTTCGGACGCAACGTCCTCGGACCGCTCTTCGATATCCTGCGGATTTTCCTGCCCGTCTTCGGGCAATACGCCGTCGATGATGTGGCCCGGTTCGAAGGCATCATCCGCGTCCGGCGCGCTGGCGCTTGTCTGTTCCGTCGTGTTGCCTTCGGCCTCCGCCTCTTCGGCGGATTTCACGAATGTATCGAGCCGGCGGGCGATCTCCTGGAAATTGGCCTGTTCGCCGGGGCTGAGCCGCGAACGATGTTCTTCCAGCCGGATCACCTTGTCGGATTGCCGCCGGCCGGGGTTTCCGACCAGTGCCAGGGCAGGGCGTTCGCCTTCCGGCTCGTCACCGCCAAGCGCGTCCGCGCCGCCGACCGTGTCTTCACGCGGGCTTTCCTCGACACCATTGCCGTCAGTCGTGTCAGCTACGAATTCGTCACCGGGTACGAAAGCATTCGGCACATCATCATTGGCAGCGAAGGTCGCTTCGCCGTCCGAAACCGGCTCATGCGCCTCGGGCAGCACATCTTGAACCGTCGCAACGTCGTCCTCTTCAAGGATTTGGGGTTCCGCAACGGAATCATCTGCAGCAAGATGGGGGGCCGCTTCGTCGCCCGAAACCGGATCGCCGGGCTCGTCTGCGAAAACCGTACCACCGGCCGCCATCACCTCATCGGCAAAACCGACGGTCTCTTCGTGACCGTCCTGCCGCACCGCTCCGAGCGACAGGCCGGCTGCATTCGGGTCTTCGGCCGCATCGCCCATCCTGACGATGCCGAAACCGCGGAAACCGTCGAATTCCCGTGCCCGCGTATAGGTCGGCAGAGCCGCGAGATCGACCGGCACGACCAGCGAGGTGCTTTCCACCGGCCACCAGATCGTCCGTCCCGACCATGTGTCGCGCTTGCTGAGCAGTTCGGCGATCTTGCCGTCCGGATCGAGGTTGAAGAGTGCTGCGAGATCGGAAAACGCCATGCCGGCGATATCGGCGGCATGCGGGCCGACCGCGTCGGCAAATTCCCGCGAGACTTCGCTGAACCGGCCACTTGCATCGATCTTCCAGACAAAGCGCACCGTCTTGAGCAGGCGTGTCGGCTCGGGCTCGACCGTTGGCGACGGCACAGGTTCGACATGGCTATCGGTGACGACCGGGATGGGCTCTACCAGATAGGCAGGCACGTCATTCACCACCGGTGCGGGCTGTTCGTCCACGACGTCGTATTCCGCGACATCATTCTCGGTCGGGCCGTTTTCGGCTGTATCGCTTTCGACGGCTGGCGCCTCGGCTTGGTTCTCTTCGATCGGCTGTCCATCGACGGCGTGGACGATAATATCCTCGTTATCCGCCTGATCCGCACCGACCGGTTCTTCGAGTGCCATCGTCTCCGGCAATTCCCCGGTCTCGGCTCTTGTCCACTCTCCGGCATCCGTCGTTTCATCCGGAAAGGGGATCAGGTCTTCCACCGGAACATTATCGGCGTAACTGTGCTTTGCGCCGAAATCCTCGGGCTCGGCAAATCGCGGCCCGACGTCTTCCGGCCGATCGTGATCAGCGGTGAAGGCAAATGCCTCGCCGTCATTGTCTATCTCTTCATCGGACCCGGCTTCGGCAAAGACAATCGCCCCATTGTCCGTCAACGCTGCAGTGTCGTGCTCGGGGGCGGCCTCGAAGCCTGCGTTATCCGGGGCATCGTCGAGCGAAATCTCTTCCTCGATCTCGGGATTTTCCTCGATCGCCGCAACGGCATTCAAGGCCTCCTCATAGTCGGGCAACTCACCGACCGTGGTCTCGACAACCTCGCCAGCTTCGATCTCGCCAGCTTCGATCTCGTTGGAAACCTCATCTGCCGGAACCACCGGTTCTTCGTTTTCGCGCTCGCCGATCTTTGCTTCCGCAATGTCCGCTACCGTGATTTCCGGTCCGGTTATCTCCGGCGTCGTCGTGACCGCGGTCTGCGTCCGGGCGGTGCCGACGACGCAAAGCAGATTGAGCGACGGGTCTTCCGACACGCGCCCGATCGCCGCCGGCAGATATCCGCTGGCGGTCGCGATCGGTCGCTTGATCAGCCGGTGGCGGTCGTTCCCGACCATCGACACCAGCATGCGGGTGGATTGCACGGAAATGGCAAGCGTCGAAAACTGGCCGGATTGGGCAATGATCGTGCCCTGTTCGTCGAGCACGGCCATATGCGTTTCGGGGTCGTCAAAACCCTCGATCAGCCGTGCGGCGCGTTCCCCAAGCGTCAGACGCTGGTTGTCGATCGGCACAGACAGAAGAATGCAGGGCTTGTTCTGTATCCGGATCATTTCGCAGCGCGCCTGCACGGCGACCCTGAGGAAGCCCGATGCGATGCGCACGGTGAAGGTGCGCCGGTCGCCGACAGCCTTCAGCGAGCGTACGACCGGTTCCACCTGGCGGAACATCAGTTCGCCGCGGTCAAGGCCCTGGTCGAGAAAGTCGTAGATCGAGCCGAAGCCGAACAGCGCCGCCCCCCGGCCGTTTGCCCAGGAAACCGAGCGCAGGTCAGGTGAAAACAGCACGACCGCCATACCCGCCGCAAAGGCTTCGCTGACACGGTCGTGTACGGCGACGTCGATGAATGGGTATTGCACGTCCGACATGGGCAAGCCTGTGATTTTACGTGTTGGCCCATAAGGCCATGAAATTAACCTCTTGTTAATATCCTTCCCCACTCCGGGGGTCCACAAGGGAGGATAAGGAACGCGCAAACAGGGTTAACGCCGGCCGGTTGTTCGCCACTTCATGTTGCAATGCACAATAGCATCGACTATCTTTACGGCAGGAGAGGTTCGGCGATGCCTGTTTTTTCGCCGTACCGGAACATGGAGGAACTGGTCATGGCTTACACTGACGATATATTTTCGTTTTCGGCATTCGATCCGGCCAAGCTGACGCAAGGCTGGCGCGAATTCGCAGAGCAAGGCACGACCCAGTCCCGTGAGACCTACGGTAGGATGAAAACCGCCGCCGAGGAAGCCACCCAGACGATGCAATCCACAATCCATTCGGCCCAGGCGGGTACGATGGAGTTTGGCCTGAAGGCGATCGACGCGCTTCGCACCAATACCGAAATGTCGCTTTCCCACATGGAACAGCTGATCAGCGCGAAATCCTTCTCGGAAGTCCTGGAATTGCAGGCGACATTCGTGCGCAAGCAGGCGGAATTTACTGTCGAGCACGCAAGAGCGATGCAGCAGGCGGCCCGGAAAGTCGCCGACGATGTGGCCAAACCCGGCAAGCAGGCCGCCGAAAAGGCCATGGGCGGCGTCAAGGGCGCCTGAGCCCTGGCTTTGTCTTTTCCGCAGGTCGCTTGCATGTGCGCATCGACCTCTGCTGGATGCGGCGCACGGCACAGGGCGTCACCCGCGGCTTTGGTGACGTCATCCACCGATGATCTTGGATCGCTCGATTATGTCGGTCGGAAAGGACTTGCAATCTTCATTCGATGGCCGTATGTGACCGGTCGAACGTCGCAGAGGCGATGTATGCGGTTGTAGCTCAGTTGGTTAGAGCGCAGGTTTGTGGCACCTGAGGTCGGAGGTTCGAGACCCCCCAACCGTACCATTTTTCCCTAAAAGTCACGTCTTACCCAAGCGCAGGATAGAACCGCCGGGTATTTTTCTGCGGCATGATCGCCAACGCGCAGCCGGATACGCATAGTGCGGTGTTTCAGCTGATCTTGCCGCTGCCGTCACGGTTGACGTGGCTGCCGAGCAGCATCACCACCAGATGCACCGTGTTGCGCGCCCCGAACCGCTCTTTCAGCTTCTCCAGCCGATGTTCTATCGTCCGGTGCGAAAGGCCGAGCTGGGCGGCTATTTCCTTGGCCGTGCAGCCCTCCAGAAGCAGTTGCACCACGGCTTCGTCGCCGACGTCGAAATTGCCGTAGTTCTTCGGCGTATCGAGCAGAAACCGTGCATAGGAAGACGAGATCACCCATTGCGGCCGCACCGTGTTGCGCTGCGGGATCAGAATCCGGTCATAACCGAGATTGATGCCGAAGATCTTGGTTTTCACCAGTTCGATCGAAGGCTGCTGGTTTTCGATAACTTGTTTGAGACGCGGAATGACGGCTTCGGCCATATAGGCCTGATCCTTGAAATTGCCGATCCGTTGCTCCTCGAAGATCTTGTTGACCTCGAAAAGGCTTGTCGTGAAGCCGGAATGCCTCACCGGTGTCATCTGCCAGTCCAACGGATCGTTACCGTCGATCCTGAACACCGTCAGCCGCATCTTGATCGACAGCATGTCCAGAACGCTTTTATACACCTGCTCCGGCTGAACCGGTTGTAACGGATCGGTCTCGATCCAGGCATCCAGCATTTTTCGGGAAACGGCTGTAAACGGGGCTTCTCTGGGCATAAAATATAAAAACACGCATGATCGGAAATGACTTATGTCAACAGAGCCTAACTCGGCGCGGGTGACAATGAGGCAAAATTGCGGCAGACGAAGTTTCCACGGCTTTCGATCCCTCCTCGGAATTCGGCTCAGTCGTGACTGTCATCTCCCGTGTTTGCGCGGGCGTAATGGGTGGGCGGCACGCCCACAAATCGGGCGAAGGCGACGCTGAACGAACTGGCCGAGCCATAACCGATACGATCGGCAATCTCCTTAATGCCGGTCTCGCCGCGCCGCAGCAGGTTCTTGGCAAGCGCCATCCGCCATGACAACAGATATTCCATCGGCGCCACCCCCATCGCCTTGCGAAACCGCTCGAAAAACACCGAACGCGACAGGGCAGCCTCGCCGGCGAGCTTTTCCACCGTCCAATCGTGCCGCGGGTCCTCGTGCATCCGGCGCAGTGCCGCCGCCAGCCTGTCGTCGGAAAGCCCACGCAGCAGCCCGGTGGATGCAGCCGTGCCGGAGACCGAGCGCAGCGCCTCGATCAGCAGCACTTCCAGAAGCCGCGACAGGATCATCGCCCGCGCCGGCTTGTCCTCGCGCGCCTCGTTGCGGATGAGTTGCACGATCGTGGCAAACTGCTTTTCCCCGCGAATGTGAACGAGCCTGGGCAGCAGCGAAACCAGCAGGCTTGCATCCGGCGAACCGAATTCCAGCCCGCCGACCAGCATGCGCATATTGGCAGGCCCGTCCGGATCGCCGTGGCGCGTCTCGTCGTCGCGCTTGCTCACCGCGAAATGGGCGGGGTTGTTGATATCGACGGCATCGATGCTCGACATGGCAAAGTCGCAGGCGGCCGGAATGAGCACGAAATCGTCGGCCTGAAGATCGATCGGCGGCTCACCGCTGAGGGAAAGCCGCGCGGCGCCATCCAGGATCACGCAGAAAAGCGGCCGGGCCGTTGCTGGTCCCTCGACCCGCCATGGCCCGGATCCGCTCGCCAGTTTCGAAAACGGCAGGCTGGGCTGCAGCAAGGCCACAAGATCGGCAAAGGGATCGGTCAATTCGGGACTTTCGAAAAGCAAACCAGGACTTTCGATGATAGAAAGTCCCGTCGGCGATGTCTACCTTTCAACATGGCAACCATGAAAGGAGCCATCATGAAAACCGTTCTCATCACCGGCTGCTCGTCCGGCTTTGGCCTGGACATCGCAAAACTGTTTCTCGATCGCGGCTGGAAGGTGATCGCGACGATGCGCACGCCGAAGCAGGACCTGCTGCCGGCCTCGGAAAACCTGCATATCATCCCGCTCGATGTTCGCGACGACGAGAGTGTGCGCCGCGCGGTTGATCTGGCCGGTCCGATCGACGTTCTGGTCAACAATGCCGGTATCGGCTGGCTGAACGCGCTGGAAGGCACGCCGATCGATGTCATCCGGGACATATTCGAGACCAACACTTTCGGCACGATGCGCATGGTGAATGCCGTTCTGCCGCAGTTTCGCGAACGCAAAGCCGGCATCATCATCAACGTCACCTCGACCGTGACCTTGAAGCCGCTGCCGCTGTTGTCGATCTACACCGCCAGTAAGGCCGCCGTGAATGCGTTCACGGAATCGCTGGCGTTGGAACTGCAGCCGCATGGCATCACTGCCCGGATCGTCCTGCCGGGTGCGGCACCTGAAACGAGTTTCGGCAAAACGGCATTGTCGCGGATCGAGGGACATGGCGGCTTCCACGAGGCCTACGCGGATTACACACGGCAAGTTCTCGCTGCGATGACGCAGACGATGCAGCAAGGCGCGGTCACGCAGTCGATCGATGTCGCAGAGGCCGTCTGGCGTGCCGCGACCGACCCGTCCTGCCCGATCCGCCTGCCGGCCGGCGCCGATGCGGTGGCGCTCGCCAACGCGCAGGCCTGATTGGCGCCTACCCATCAAAACAGAGCCCGCCGGACCATCAGCCGGTCCGGCGGGTTCTTCCTCGAAAGTTGGTTCAGGCCTGACTGCCAGCCTTCACCCGCGTGCCGACCAGGTCCATTTCAGGATTTCCGGCAGGTCCTCGCCATATTCGCGCACATGGGCCGTGTGTTCGGCAAGCTTGCCGTTCAGCATCTCGACCACATGCGGCACCTTTTCCTTCAGTTCCGGCACCCTTTCGATCACGTCGAGCGCCAGGTGGAACCGGTCGAGCTGGTTCAGCACGGTCATGTCGAAAGGCGTCGTCGTCGTGCCTTCCTCGATGAAGCCGCGCACATGCATGTTGCGGTGGTTGCTGCGCTTGTAGGTCAGCCGGTGGATCAGATAGGGATAACCGTGATATGCGAAGATCACCGGCCGCTCGGTGGTAAACATCCGGTCGAAATCCTCGTCGCTCAAGCCATGCGAATGTTCTTCCTTGGCCTGCAGCGTCATCAGGTCGACGACGTTGACGACGCGGATCTTCAGTTCCGGTATCGCCTCGCGCAGGATCATCACCGCCGCCAGCGTTTCCATCGTCGGCACGTCGCCGGCACACACCATCACTACGTCGGGCGTGATCGCGTCATCCTCGTTGCCGGCCCAGTCCCAGATGCCGATGCCGGCCTGGCAATGTCTGGCCGCATCCTCGATATTGAGCCATTGCGGTTGCGGCTGCTTGCCGGCGACAATGACGTTGATCCGGTCCCAGGTCTTCAGGCAATGGTCGGCGACCCATAAAAGCGTATTGGCATCCGGCGGCAGGTAGATGCGCACCACGTCGGCCTTCTTGTTGGCGACCAGATCGACGAAGCCGGGATCCTGGTGGGAAAAGCCGTTATGGTCCTGCCGCCACACATGCGAGGTGAGCAGGTAGTTGAGCGACGAAACCGGCTTTCTCCATTCCAGTTCGCGCGTCACCTTCAGCCATTTGGCATGCTGGTTGAACATGCTGTCGATAATATGGATGAAGGCTTCGTAGCAGGAAAAGAACCCGTGCCGGCCGGTCAGCAGATAACCTTCCAGCCAGCCTTGGCACAGATGTTCCGACAGCACTTCCATCACCCGCCCATCGGGCGAAAGATGCACGTCATAAGGCTCGATCTTTTCCATCCAGACGCGATCGGTCACTTCGAACACGGCGCCGAGCCGGTTGGATTCCGTCTCGTCGGGACCGAAAACCCGAAAATTCTTCTCTTCGTCGTTCAGCGTGAAGATGTCACGCAGATATCGGCCGAGGATTTCGGTCGTCTGCACCATCGTCTTGCCGGGCACCGGCACATCCACCGCATAATCGGCAAGCGGCGGGCATTTCAGTTCCTTGCGCAGCAGACCGCCATTGGCATGCGGGTTGGCGCCCATCCGTTTTTCGCCTTCGGGCGCCAGCGCCTTCAACTCGTCCTTCAGTCCGCCAGCGGCATCAAACAGGTCCTCCGGATCGTAGGAGCGCATCCAGTCTTCAAGGATCTTGCGGTGGTCGGCGTTCTCCCGGCAATTGGCCACCGGAACCTGGTGAGCGCGCCAGAAATCCTCCACCTTCTTGCCGTCGACTTCCTTCGGTCCGGTCCAGCCTTTCGGGCTGCGCAGCACGATCATCGGCCAGCGCGGCAGCTCGGCATGTGCCGCACCATCCGAACCGACACGCGCCTTGTCCTGGATTGCCCGGATCGTGTCGGTCGCCGCATCCATGGCGACTGCCATCAGCCGGTGCATCGCTTCCGGCTCATGGCCTTCGACGAAGATCGGCTCATAACCATAACCTTCGAACAGCTTCCTCAGATCCGCGTCGGGAATCCGCGAAAGCAGCGTCGGATTGGCGATCTTGTAGCCGTTGAGATGCAGGATCGGCAGGACGGCGCCGTCGCGGGCAGGGTTGAGGAACTTGTTGGAATGCCAGCTTGCTGCCAGCGGTCCGGTTTCCGCCTCGCCGTCACCCACCACGCAGGCGACGATCAGGTCCGGATTGTCGAAGGCGGCCCCATAGGCATGCACCAGCGCATACCCCAGTTCGCCGCCCTCATGGATGGAGCCGGGGGTTTCCGGTGCCGCATGGCTCGGAATGCCACCGGGGAAGGAAAATTGCCGGAACAGCCGGTGCATGCCTTCGGCATCTTCCGACACATCCGGATAGATCTCGCTATAGATGCCCTCGAGCCAGGTATTGGCCACCATGCCCGGCCCGCCATGGCCGGGGCCGCAAATATAGATGACGCTGAGATCGCGCTTTTTGATCACCCGATTGAGATGTGCGTAGATGAAGTTGAGGCCCGGTGTCGTGCCCCAGTGGCCGAGCAGTCGCGGCTTGATGTGCTGCGGCTGCAGAGGTTCGCGCAGAAGTGGATTGTCGAGAAGGTAGATCTGCCCGACCGACAGATAGTTCGCCGCCCGCCAATAGCGGTCCATCAGCTTCAGTTCGGCGTCGGAAAGCGCGCCCTCCTGCGAGGTTTGGGATGACATCTGCAGGGGAGTTTGAATTGCGGCTTGCTGGGCAAGACTGTTCGTCTGCATCGTTTTCTCCTCAAGGTTAGTCGCTACCGGGCAGGGGTGTTGTTCGGCTGCAAGTATGGTCATGACTATGGCGTCGCGAATGTGACACCGGGGATGGCGAACAGGCGGCCGGTCGTGTCGGCCTGTCCTCTCACCAGGGCTCTCCCGTCGGTTCTGGCGGACTGGCGGCGCAGGCAACCGGGGGAGGCCGGAATGCGCTGCGCTTTTGCGGGTGTCTTGGGAGGATAGGGTCACATCCCGCAATTGCCAGTCCAAGTCTTAAAGAGGGGGGAGGGGAACGGCGCGGCCTCCGCCACGCCGTTCTCCCAGCCACCGCTCAGGCAGGGGGTGCGAAATCAAGCACGACCCGGCCCTCGACGGTGCCGTCCTTGAGCCGCGCGAAGATATCGTTGATGTCTTCCAGCGGCGCTGTGCTGATCTCAGCCTTCACCTTGCCCTCGGCGGCAAACGCGATTGCCTCGTCAAGGTCGCGCCGGGTGCCGACGATCGAGCCTCTGACGGTGATGCGGTTCAAGACGACGTCGAATATCGGCGTCGGAAAGTCGCCCGGCGGCAGGCCGACGAGGCTGACCGTGCCCTTGCGTCGGGTAAGCTTGATCGCCTGGGCGAAAGCCGGTGGCGACACCGCTGTGACGAGCACGCCATGAGCGCCGCCGCTGGTCGCCTTGATCACCTGCTCCACCGCATCGGGCGAGCGGGCATCGATGGCGATGTCGGCCCCGAGCGTGCGGGCAAGCGCAAGCTTGTCGGCGCTGACATCGAGGGCTGCGACATGCAGGCCCATGGCCTTGGCATATTGCACGGCGACATGACCGAGCCCGCCTATCCCCGAGATCGCCACCCATTCGCCGGGACGCGCCTCGGTTTCCTTCAGCCCCTTGTAAGTCGTCACCCCGGCGCAAAGGATCGGCGAAATCGCCGCAAAGTCTATGCCTGCCGGCAGTTTCGCCGCAAAGGCTGCAGACGCGATGACATATTCGGCAAACCCGCCATTGCAGCTATAGCCGGTATTCTGCTGTTTCTGGCAGAGCGTTTCCCAACCGGTCTGGCAATATTCGCACCGTCCGCAGGCATCATGCAGCCAAGCAACGCCCACCGCATCACCTGACTTGAGGTCCGTGACGCCGGGTCCGGTCTCGACCACGATGCCGGCAGCTTCGTGTCCGGGAATGAAGGGTGGGTTCGGCTTGACCGGCCAGTCGCCATCGGCGGCATGCAGGTCCGTATGGCAGACGCCGCAGGCCATCACCTTGACCAGCACTTCGCCCGGACCCGGTACGGGAACGGCGACGCATTCGATCGAAAGAGGCTTTCCGAACTGCTTGACGACGGCGGCTTTCATGGTCTGAGGCATGCAGGGTCTCCTTCTCCGGCACATCCACCCGAAAACCGAAACCGGTTTTCGAAAAAGTCCGATGTGCACCCTCCAAAATGTCACAGCGTCTTGTCTGCGCCCTGTCGGACGCAAGGCCCTCAAGGCCTGTGAAAGGAGGCTAGGAGAATTGCCGGAGACTTCATTGATCCAGCGCAATCTTCGGATTTAAACGATTAGCAGCAGGCGTCACGCAGAGGATCACGCTCGAGGACCAGGCCTCGGATCAGGCATGATGGCGTGGTTTGTGCTCGGCGATATCCGAAGCCTGCCGGAACATCTGGACCAGCCGCGTCCGGTCCTCGCCAAGCCGCATCAGCGCCTGGTCGAACCGGCGCAATGCGCCGGCACCCGGATGGCGAAGGCCATCATTTGGGGAACGGCCGGCATGCGGGTAATGGCCCGAGGTCGCTCCGTCGCCCGTCAGTCCCGCCGGCCTGACCGACATGCGCGCACCGATATTGTCCTGGAACTGGGCAAGTGCCATGCCGGCCTTGACCAGAAGCGAACGCACGCCCGGACGGCTCTCGGTGGCGATCACCACCCGGAAGGCATTGATCAGCGCCTCCTTGGAGGCGGGAAGCTCTTCGGTGTCGAACAGATCGCCGCCGGTGTCGTTTTCGCGCAGATAGACAAGGAAGACGTCGACAAGCTGGTGGGCGGCCTGCAACAGCTGTGCATCCGTTTCATGATGGCCGTCGCGACCGGGTATCGAGCGGATGAAATCGGAATAGGGCATGGCAGTCGTCCTCATTTGGCAGGAGAACGCGCGAAGGCCTGCTTTTGTTCTGTATTGATTTCTGGCGGTAAATACGGAGGCTCCGCCGTTTTTTCGCCTCCGAGCTTGTGCGGTGCAGCATTGCCCCTTGCACAATGCGCCCGATGGCCTATCTTCTACCCGCGACCGCATGTCGCAGTTTGGGTCGTTTGACCGCCTTCACCCGTCAGAAGCGGCGGGTTTTTCCAAGAAGGATGAAACCATGACAGTCTCAATTAGCAACATCAAGGCATCTCAGAGCGGCGCCGTCATTTCCGGTCAAGTGGCTCGCGCCGTCGCCGAGGCACGTGTTGCCGCCGGTTACAGCATTGACGAACTTGCCCTGACGACAGGCCTCGTTCACGACGAGATCGTCGGTGTCGAGGAAGGGTCGAATGCCGATCCGTCGAAGGTGAAGCGGATTGCCGCTGCACTGAAAATGCCGCCATCGGCTTTTCTGCTGGCCTGATCCAACGCATCGGCCGAAAACCGGAACGGTTTTCACGCGCCGCAATGCAAGGACTTTGAACTGCTGCAGCGCCCCTTGTTCGTCATCGACCATATATGGCGTTGTAGAAGAAGCCCGGTTTCGACCGGGCTTTTCTGTATCTGCCTTCAGGCCGCGCCTTGTGCCATGACGAAAATGCCGCTCTCGGCTGCAACCAATTCACGGATAAAATCGACCACGGTCCGTAGCCTCACCAGATCCCGCGATGTCTCGTGATAGGTCGTCCAATAGGAGCGGCGGATGGTCATCTCCGGCATGATCTGGACGAGTTCGGGATATTGCCGTGCCACATAGTCGTGCAGGATGCCGATCCCGGCCCCGGCCTTCACCGCTTCCGTCTGGCCGATGGCACTCGACACCTCGAAACCGGCGTCCCAGTCGCGCATCACTTCCCCGGTGAAATTCAGCGACGGTGAAAAGATCAGGTCCTCGACATAACCGACCCGCGCGTGCTGCCTCAGTTCCTCGGCATTTTTCGGCATGCCCTCCGTGTCGAGATAGCTGCGCGAAGCATAAAGGCCGAGCGTATAGTCGGTCAGTTTGGAGGAGACGAGGCGGCCCTGTTCCGGCTGTTCGATGGTGATCGCGATATCGGCCTCTCTCTGGGACAAAGAAAAATGCCGCGGAACCGGCACGAGCTGGATCTTCAACTGCGGGTGACGGCGGGTCAGCCGTCCCATGCGCGAGGCGAGGAAGGACACCCCGAAACCATCCGGTGCGCCGATGCGGACTGTACCGGCGATCACGCTGTCGGTGCTGGCGGCCTTGGCCTGCGCCGACAGCATCTCGGTCTCCATCCGCTCGGCGGACGCAAGCAGGATCTCGCCTTCGGCCGTGAGTGTGCAGCCATTGGTGCGGCGGATCAGGAGGCGGGTTTGCAGCGCAGCCTCCAGTGCCGTCATGCGCCGCCCGAGTGTTGCGTGATTGATGCCGAGCCTGCGTGAGGCGGACAGCAACTGGCCGGTGCGTGCCACCGCCAGAAACATCCTGACATCATCCCAATCCATAATATTAGCTCGCCAATGTCGAATTTTGCACAACGGTTGCGTAAACTATCGCGTTGAATTGCGCAAATTCGAGTGACATTCTGCCCGGAATTAAACTCGGAGGAAAACCATGAAGGAAATCGGTCATTTCATCGGCGGCAAGCATGTCGCCGGCACAAGCGGACGTGCGGCGGATGTTTTCAACCCGGCCACCGGCGAAGTCCAGGCAAGGGTGGCGCTCGCCAGCGTGGCGGAAATCCGCGCAGCCGTTGAAGATGCCAAGGCCGCGCAGCCGGCATGGGCTGCGATCAACCCGCAGCGCCGCGCCCGCGTCTTCATGAAGTTCGTCGATCTGCTCAATCAGAACATGGACGAGCTGGCGGAAATGCTGTCGAAGGAACATGGCAAGACGGTCGAGGACTCGAAGGGCGATATCATCCGCGGCCTGGAAGTCTGCGAATTCGTGATCGGCATCCCGCATCTTTCCAAGGGTGAGTTCACCGAAGGAGCCGGCCCGCAGATCGACATGTATTCGATCCGCCAGCCTGTCGGCATCGGCGCCGGCATCACCCCGTTCAACTTTCCCGGCATGATCCCGATGTGGATGTTCGCGCCGGCCATCGCCTGCGGCAACGCGTTCATCCTCAAGCCCTCCGAGCGCGATCCGTCGCTGCCGATCCGCCTCGCCGAACTGATGATCGAGGCGGGCCTTCCTGCCGGTATCCTGAATGTCATCAATGGCGACAAGGCGGCCGTCGATGCGATCCTGACGGACCCGGATATCGGTGCCGTCTCCTTCGTCGGCTCCACCCCGATTGCCCGCTACGTCTACGGCCAGGCGGCCGCCAACGGCAAGCGCGCGCAATGCTTCGGCGGCGCCAAGAACCACATGATCATCATGCCGGATGCCGACCTCGATCAGGCCGTCAACGCGTTGATCGGTGCAGGTTACGGCTCGGCCGGCGAACGCTGCATGGCCGTCTCCGTTGCCGTCCCGGTCGGCGAGGAGACTGCCAACCGCCTCGTCGAAAAGCTGATCCCGAAGATCGAATCCCTGCGTATCGGTCCTTATACCGACGACAAGGCCGATATGGGCCCGGTGGTTACCAAGGAAGCCCAGGTCCGCATCAACGGGCTGATCGACAAGGGCGTCGAGGAAGGCGCCAAGCTCGTCGTCGATGGCCGCGGCTTCAAGTTGCAGGGTTACGAAAACGGTTATTTCGTCGGCGGCACGCTGTTCGACAACGTCACGCCGGATATGGAGATCTACAAGCAGGAGATTTTCGGCCCGGTTCTGTCCGTCGTCCGTGCGGGCAATTACGAGGATGCCCTGTCGCTGCCGCTGAAACACGAATACGGCAATGGCGTCGCGATCTTCACCCGTGACGGCGATGCCGCTCGCGACTTTGCGTCCCGCATCAATATCGGCATGATCGGCATCAACGTGCCGATCCCGACGCCGCTTGCCTATCACTCCTTCGGTGGCTGGAAGGCCTCCTCCTTCGGTGACCTCAACCAGCACGGCACGGATTCGATCAAGTTCTGGACCCGCACCAAGACGATCACCGCCCGCTGGCCCTCGGGCATCAAGGATGGAGCCGAGTTCTCCATGCCGGTCATGAAATAGACGATGAAATAACAGACATCCGGTTTTCTCGTCGCGGCAGGTGCGATTAGCGCCTGCCGCGACGATGTGTCATCACGAACCATTGACCTCACGCTCCGGTGGTATAACTTAACCGTGAGTAGGAGTGGGAGTACATGGTTTACGAGTGGGACGAAAAACGAGCTCGATACGCCAAGCTCGGCCGGTGGACCGCCATGTTTGCAGTGGCGATGTTGTTTTCCGGAATTTCCGTAGCAGCCATGGCGTGGCTGACCTGACACCGTAGCGCCGATCTGAAATACCTGCCCGACCCTGCGTCCTATATATGGAGGCATGGGACCTCCAGGTCTGCGCGCCGACCTGTTTTTCCCTGCGATGGGCGTGATGCGGCCTCGCGGCATGCCTCAGCGACAATCTCCTTGATGCGTCGAAAAGCCCGCCGTCATGGCGTGACATTGTCATGGACAGCCGCGACTGAACGATTAAGACAAGTCTGGAAAAATCCTTTGCCGGTCCGCTAGTGACGAAGACGCCTTTTACCTATATTCGTATCCTGACATAAAGGCTCAAGATTCGGCTGCCGTGGGATTGCAAACCGGAAGTCCGGTCGGCAAGCAGCAACCGGCGCCGCGGAATTCGACGGAAAATCTCTAATTTGGAATTGTTCAAAACTAGCTGACGCTATATACAGGGGAAAAGACCCCCTCGGGAGAATGAAATGCGTTTGACGAAGCAGACCAATTACGCCGTGCGGATGCTGATGTATTGCGCGGCCAATGATGGGCATCTCAGCCGGATCCCCGAGATCGCCAGGGCTTATGGCGTATCAGAACTTTTCCTCTTCAAGATCCTGCAGCCGCTCAACAAGGCCGGCCTGGTCGAGACCGTTCGCGGTCGCAATGGCGGCGTCAGGCTCGGCCGCGCGGCCGACAAGATCACCCTGTTCGATGTCATCCGCGTCACCGAAGACAGTTTCGCCATGGCCGAATGTTTCGAAGACGGTGTGGTGGAATGTCCGCTGGTCGATAGCTGTGGCCTGAACTCGGCGCTGCGCAAGGCTTTGAACGCTTTCTTCGACGTTCTGGCCGACTATACGATCGACGACCTGGTCAAGGCCCGCCCGCAGATCAACTTCCTGCTCGGCATCGATCTCACCGACAACCGCAAGGCTATCGCACCGGCCGCCTGATCTTTGGCGGATAGATAGACCTGCTGATTTTGATGAAACGCCGGCCATGCCCGGCGTTTTTTCATTTCTGCTTCGATCTCCTGCCGACTGTCCCGACTGAAAATATGAGTTTTCACGCCGCGTTGAAATGATATGTCTGCGGGCAAAGCGCATGTGAGGGCAGGAGAGTAAAATGTCGAAGGCGATTATCGTTATGGGCGTGAGCGGGGCTGGCAAGTCGTCGATCGCCGAGCTTCTGGCCAGCCGTATCGGCTCGCAATTCGTCGAAGGCGACCGGCTCCATCCGGAGGCGAACGTCAAGAAGATGGCCGAAGGAACGCCGCTGACCGACGAAGACCGCTGGCCGTGGCTGGAAATCATCGGCCAGGAACTGCAATCCGCGCACGCTGCCGGTCGAGATATCGTCCTCACCTGCTCCTCGCTGAAAAAGAGCTACCGCCAGAAACTGCGCTCCGCCGGTGGCGAGCCGCTGTATTTCGTCTTTTTGAAGGGCACACCGGAATTGCTCGCCGAGCGGATGGGCGCGCGCAAGGGACATTTCATGCCGACGGCTCTGCTTCAAAGCCAGCTGGCGACACTTGAAAGCCCGGAAGATGAAGCCGCTGTCGTGACGGTCGATATCGACGCTCCGGTAAGCGATATTGTCGACGATGCTATCGGAAAACTGAAGCAACTCTGGGATAGAGACAACGGATAGAGCATGTCGCGCCAAATTTTGCGGCGCTCCTCAGGAAACGGCATCCGCGAAAACAAAAGGCCAAGGAGCGGTCGACCGATCTGTATGATCGCAACGCGCTTTGGTTAACGGAATTTCTACAATCGCGTGTATTAACCTTTTCTTTATCTTTTCTGCTTGGCCAAGTGATCTGAAATAAACCTTCCTACGTATAACGCTTCATTAGCGTTGCCGGTAAGACTGGCGGCGTGTGTTCAATGAGTGTTGTTGGGAAAAGAGATCGCATGCAGGAGTCGAGCCAGGGTGCGGGACGTGCCGCGCTTCGCCGGGTGCCGAAACAGGAAAGAAGTCGCGAGCGTATCGGCGAGATCCTGAAAGTTGCGAAGGAACTGATCGGACAGAAGGGTATCGATGCGGTTACCATGAAGGAGATCGCTTCGCTCTCCGGCGGTCCGATCGCCTCGGTCTATCAGTATTTCCCCAACAAGTCGGCGATCATCGCCATGCTCTACGAGCTTTATGTCGATGATGTGCGCGAACTGATTGCCGGCCATATCGCCCGCATCGAGACTGCCGAGGACGCCTTGCAGGCGACGGACGATCTGTTCGACATGTATTACGAGCGCATGCGGCTCGAGCCCTCCACCCAAGACCTCCTGAACGCCATCCAGGCCGACAAGACGCTGGCCGATCTCGACATTGGTGAAACGCGCGCGCAGGCCGAAGGTTTCTTCCAGGTGACGCAGCATTTCGTCGCCGAACAGTTGCGCGAAAGCTACCGTCAGACGCTGTTCGTGATGTTCCACATGGCCGGCGCTACTTTGCGCCTTGCCTTGATGGTGCCGAACGAGGCGCAACAAATCTCCACCCAGTTCAAGTCGATCGTGCGCACCCACGCGACCTATTTCCTCAAGGGACATTTCCCCGAGGTGGTGGTTTAAGCGGCATCCGGCAAGGGCGTATCGGTTCTGCGCCCTCAATTGAAAAATCAGAGGTTTGGATCATCGAAGGCGATACCGCTTGTCGATGCTCCAGACCTCGTCAGACGCCGAGTTTGTCCCGCAGGCCGTACCACCATGCACCAAGAGCGGTGAGCGGCACGCGCAATATCCGTCCGCCGGGGAAGGGCAGGTTGGGCAGTGATGCCCAGACATCGAACCGCTCCGCATGGCCGGCGACCGCCTCTCCGAGGATCTTGCCGAGCAGCTGCGTGGTGGTCACGCCATGGCCGCTGTCGCCATGCGAGAAATAGATCGTGTCCGACAGCCTGCCCATATGCGGGATGCGCGTCAGCGTCAGCGCGAAATTACCGCTCCAGGCATAGTCGATCCTGGTGTTTTCAAGCTGCGGAAACGTTTTCAGCATGTTCGGCCGGATGACACCGGTCAGGTTTTTCGGATCGCTGCCGCCATAACCGATGCCGCCGCCATAAAGCAGCCGGTTGTCGGCGGTGCGGCGATAATAATCGAGAATATAATTGGCATCCTCGACGCAGTAATTGGCCGGCAGCAGGCTTTCGATCAGGTGAGGCTCGAGCGGCTCGGTCACCATCACCTGGCTCGACACTGGCATCATCCGCCCATGGATTTCCGGCATCAGCGGCGCCAGATAGGCGTTGCCGCAGATCAGCACGTAGGACGCGGTCACCGAGCCGGCCCCGGTGCTCACCACCGGCTGTTTCCTGTCCTTGTCCACCGCGATCGCCCGCGACCCCTCGAAGATCTTCGTACCGAGTTTTTCCGCGGCCGCCGCTTCGCCAAGCAGGTAGTCCAGCGGATGGATATGGCCGCCCAGCGTATCGATCATCCCGCCCGCATACCGGTCGGTCTTGACATATTTGCCGACCTCGGCCTTGGACACCATTTCGAGACCCGGATGGCCATGGCGCTCCCAGTCGGCCTTGTGATGCGCCATCTCGCGGATCTGCTTGTCGGTAAAGGCGGCAAAGAACCCTCCCTGTTGCAGACCGCAGTCGATGCCGTATTTCTGCACCCGCTCGCGGATGATGTTGCCGCCTTCGAGCGACATCTTGCCAAGTGCTATCGCCTTGTCTTTTCCGTAACGCCCGGCAATCGTTTCGAGATCCCGGCTATAACCGTTGACGATCTGGCCGCCGTTCCGCCCCGATGCACCGAAGCCGATACGTTCGCTTTCCAGCACGATGACGGAATAACCGCGCTCGACGAGTTCTAGCGCTGCCGAAATGCCGGTGAAACCCGCGCCGATAATGCAGATATCGGCCGTCAGATCACCGGAAAGGGCAGGGCGCAGCCGCTTGTCCTTGGCGCTTGCCGCATACCACGAACCGGCATGGCCGGGATTGGTGTTATCCGTAAACGTCATCTCATACCGTCCTTATATAGGCGTCGTATTCCACATCGGTGACGCGCAGTGAAAACTCGGCAAGTTCCTGGGCTTTGCAGGCACTATAGAGCGAGCGGTATTTCGGGCCGAGTGTGGCATAGGCGAAAGTGGACCGGGCAAACTGCCGCAGCGCATAGTCCCAGTTGGTCGGCAAAGGGTCGTGGTTGATCGCGTGATCGTCGCCGGTAATCGCCCCGCCCGGATGGCGTTTTTCCTTGATGCCGGAAAGTGCCGCATTGAGGATCATTGCAAGCGCCAGATACGGATTGACGTCGGCACCGGCGACGCGATGTTCGATCCGGGTCGCCGGCTTCGACGCGGTAATGACGCGCACCGCAGCCGACCGGTTGTCGAACCCCCAGGACGCATAGGTCGGCGCATGTTCCGATGGCCTCAAGCGCCGGTAGGAATTGGCATGCGGCGCAAACACCGCCATGCTCTCGCCCATATATTCCAAGAGGCCGCCGACCGAATGAAACAGGAGGTCGGACGGTCCGTCCTCGCCGGCATAGACATTGCGGCCGCTCGCATCGACCAGCGAAAAATGCGCATGCATGCCGCTTCCCGCCTGCATGCCATAGGGCTTTGCCATGAAGGTGGCGTCGAGATCGTTGGCGCGTGCGACGCCTTTTACGATCCGTTTCAAGAGCACCGCATAGTCGGCAGCCTTCAGCGCGTCCGGCACATGGTTGAGATTGATCTCGTATTGGCCCGGCCCGTTTTCGCGCACCACCATATCGGCGGGTATTCCTTGTGCCCGCGCCGCACTGGCGATCCCGTGAAAGACCTCCTCGAAATCCTGCAGTTCGGAAATCGACAGTACCTGCGTCTGGCCGGTATGCCAGCGACCCTCGCGCGAATTCGGCGGCCGGACCGGATCGATCGCCGAACGCACCGGGTCGATCAGGTAAAATTCGAGCTCGGTCGCCACCACCGGGGTCAGGCCGATCCGGGCAAAACCGTTGACGACATTCGCCAGCACCTGTCGCGGGTCGCCGTAAAAACCGGCTCCGTCAGGCTCGTGCATGCCGAGCAACACCTGCGCCGTCGGCCGGTTCAGCCAGTTGATGCGCGACAGCGTGCCTTGAACGGGAAAACATAATCCGTCCGGGTCACCTGTCCCCTGCGCCAGGCCCGCCGCATTGACGTCGCGGCCCCAAACGTCGAGCGCATAGACCGAGCGCGGCATCGCCATGCCCTTCGACAACACGTCGAGTGCCCGTTCCCGCGGCACCCACTTCCCGCGCGGCACGCCGTTGACGTCGATCACAAAGGCTTCGAGAACCTCGATATCGGGATTGGCATCGAAAAACGCCTGCGCATCCAAAAGGGTCTGATTGTCGAGAGAAGAACTTGGGTCGGCAATATCATCCATGAAACACCAGAAATTCGCGTCATTCCTGGGCGCGCCTGCGCCCGCTCGTGCTTTTTAAAGCCCGCTAACGGTCGAGAAATCTGGCGTTGTAGATGAGATATCGTGCCATTGTCGCGTCGGCCCGGCGGGATCAATGGGATCGTCCGGGCATCGTTCCCTTCGATTGTTGCCCGAGCCTAGCCCTTCTCTCGGGCAAAAGCCAGCCGTCTTGATCGCCAGCTTCCTGCCGGAATGGCGCTCATGCGTTAAACCGCTCCGGGCGATAGGCGGAAATGTCGATCAGCGTCTTTTCGCCAAGCATCGCCTCGGCGATCACCTGGCCGGTGACCGGACCAAGCGTCAGCCCGTGATGTGCATGGCCGAAGGCGAACCAGAGGCCTTCGTGCCGCGGCGCCTTGCCGATCACCGGCATCATGTCCGGCGTGCAGGGGCGGGCGCCCATCCACGGCTCGTTATCCAGCCTTTCCCCAAGCGGAAAGATCGCTTTCGCCGCAGCTTCCGCACGGGCAAGCTGCACCGGCGTTTTCGGCGCATCGCGGCGGGCAAATTCGGCGCCGGTCGTCAGCCTTATCCCCTGCTGCATCGGCGCCAGCAGATAACCGCGCTCGGCATCCATGATCCAGCCGTTCAGCGTCGCATTATCCTTCGGCGCATAATGCATGTGATAACCGCGCTTCACGCCGACGAGAAATTCATAACCGAGCGGCTTCGTGACCACATCCGACCACGGTCCCAGCGTCACCGCCACGTCCCTGGCCTCGATTGTCCCATCACCGGCAACGACACGCCAGCCGGTCGTCGTCTTGGACAGGCTGCGGGCATCGCCCTTCAACATCTGCCCGCCGAGTTTTTCAAACAGCCGCAGATAGGCCAGCGTCAGTGCCAGCGGATCCTTGACCGACCACGGGTCTTCCCAGCGCAGCGCACCGGAAAAATCGCGTGAAAGATAAGGCTCGCGTTCGCCAAGCTCCGCCGCCGACAAGGCCTCGAAGGCGATACCATACTCGCGTTTCAGCCGTTCCGCCTCGCGCAACTCGCCATCGCGCTTCGCCGGTGTGCGGAATATTTCCGTCCAGCCGTTCTTCGCAATCAGGCTCTCGGCGCCGGCTTCCTCGATCAACTCGTTATGGGTGGAGAGCGAATGTTCGATCAGCGGCGCATAGGCGCGGGCGATCTGCTGGTGGCGGGAAAGATTGGAATGCCACCAGTATTTCGCCAGAAACGACGATACCGAAGGAATAGCCCGCCAATGGAAATGCGCGTCGATCCGGTTGTTCAGCGTATAGCGCAGGATCTGGCCGAACTGCTGGGGAAAGCCGTAGGGCACCACGCCCTCGCGCTGGATCAGCCCGGCATTGCCGAAGGATGTCTCCCGTCCGGGCTCGCCCCGATCGACCAGCACCACCGACTTGCCGCGCCGGGCAAGCTGTAACGCCGTCGATACGCCGACAATGCCGGCCCCAAGCACGATGACATCCGCTGCCGCCATGTTTCTTCGTCTCCACACCCATCCGATCCCCGGAACATGCCGCTCCGGAGATCGCTGCGCAAACGAAAAATCTCGAAATGACGGTGGTTTAGGCCTTCAGCGCCTCGGCCGAAATCCAGAACACGGCATCCTGCGATTCCGCCGTTTCCAGCCAGAGGAATTCCAGATGCGGGAACTCCTCTTCGAGGATCTCGCGGCCCGAGCCGATCTCGCAGATCATCCCGCCTTCGGGATTGAGATAGTCGCCGGCCTGATTGAGGATCTGGCGCACCAGGTCGAGACCGTCCTCACCGCCGTCATGTGCCATCGCCGGTTCTGCACGGTGTTCGGCGGGAAAACCGTGCATCGAGGCGTGATCGACATAAGGAGGGTTGGTGATGATCAGGTCGTAGGTCTTGCCCTTCAGCGGACCGAACAGATCGCCCTGATGCAGCGATACCTGCTCTTCGACCTCGTGATCGGCAACATTGATCTTCGCCACTTCCAGTGCATCACCCGACAGATCGACGGCATCGATCGTTGCATTGGGGAAGAACTTTGCCGCAAGCACGGCAAGGCAGCCGGAGCCGGTGCAGATATCGACGGCGCTTTCCACCGCAAACGGGTCCGGCAGGTAGGCCGAGCCCTGTCCGCCCAGATATTCCGAAAAAAGGATCTCGCCGATATGCGAACGCGGCACGATCACCCGTTCGTCGACATGAAACCGCACGCCCTGGATATAGGCATGGCCGGTAATATAGGAGGACGGTTTGCGGGTCGAAACGCGCGTCTCGATCCGGTCGGTCAGCAACGTGCGTTCCGAAGGCAAAAGCCGCGCGTCGAGAAACGGATCGAGCGCATCGATCGGCAGGTTGAGGCTGTCGAGCAGCAGGAAGGCCGCATCGTCGCCTGCCGTCGTTGTGCCATGGCCGTAACCCAGCTCGGCAGCATTGAAACGGGAAATCGCATAACGCCAGTAATCGCGCAGCGTCACGAGGTCTGTTGTAATATTGTCCTGGCTCAACGGGCTCTCTCTTCGGTCGCTGCGATGTTTTGCTCTCTGCCAGCATATAGGGCTGGACGGAGCCCGGCATAGAATGGCAAGGGCGGATGGGTCAACAGCCTCGGTGTTTATCGCTTGCAGGAGGGGTGACGGGCGCGGCTCGTGTGATCTCCCAACCCGTGGCTGAGACGGCCGGCAGGCAAGTGCAGGCTTCGGTCGCTTGAAAGTTTAGGGCTCAAGGAATGAAAGATAAAAACAGGCGGGGCAAACCGGCGCAAGGCAGCAGGCCGGCCGCACCCACCAGCCGCAAACCAGCCCCGCCATCCGCTGCCAAGCGGGTCACGCTTCCGCGTGCCCTTTCCAAGCTCGGTTATTGTTCCCGCACTCAGGGCGAGGAGATCATCCGTGCCGGCCGCGTCACGGTCGATGGTCGCACGGTTGCCGATATCGAAGCCTGGATCGACCTCGACACCGCCCATATCGCCGTGGATGGCAAGGCTGTCGCGGCCGAGCAGGCCGTCTATCTTATGCTGAACAAGCCGCGCGGGCTTGTCACCACCCGCCACGATCCGCAAGGCCGCCCGACAGTCTTCGACTGTCTCAAGGGTCATGACCACGCCCATCTGTCGCCGGTCGGCCGTCTCGACAAGGCAAGCGAAGGCCTGCTGCTTTTCACCAATGACACGCTGTTCGCCAATGCGCTTCTCGACCCGCAGACGCATGTGCCAAAGACCTATCACGTCCAGATCGATACGCTGGTGGACGACGAGACGCTGCAGGCGATGACCCGTGGCATCGAACAGGATGGCGAATTGCTCAAGGCCAGGCGGGCGATAAGACTTCGCGAGGGCGAGAAGAACGCCTGGCTGGAGATCGAGCTCGACGAGGGCAAGAACCGCCATATCCGCCGCATGCTGGAAACCCTGGATATCGCAACGCTGCGTCTCGTGCGCGTTGCGATCGGCACGCTGGCGCTCGGCGATCTGGAAAAGGGCGCGGTGCGTCCGTTGACGCTTGCGGAACTGAAAGATCTCCGCCGGCAAAGTGCGAGCCCGGCGGCACGGGCTTAGGGTTCACGGCCTCGACCCTGATCGGTCAAGGCTCAGATCGTCTCCATTTTCGGCTTCAGTCGGTTCTCCTGCACGCTTCGTGGTGCCAGCGGTTTCGATATTTTCTTCAGATAGGCGATCAGCGGCTTTTCGACGAGCTTGTGCAGGCAGATCGATGCGATGACCGCGACGACGACGCTCAGCACGCCGCCGGCAAGCCCCGGCGCCACGAGCTTGTGGACGAAGGAAATCACGACCCCGTGGATGAGGTAAAGCGCATAGGATGCATCACCCACGATCGCGAGCGGCGCCAGCAGCCTGTCCGGCCATCCTCCCGCTCTTTCCAGCCAGATGCAGCCGGTTACCAGCAGAAATGCCGGCAGTCCCCAGAACAGCAGCCGGTATTGCTCGCTCTCGCCATTGATCCATTCGGCCAGAGCAAAACCGGCGACGGCAAGTATGATCGCGGCAATTCCGCCTGGCCGTGAACTGAACGTCAGCCGCGACAGGACCAGACCGGCGGCAAATTCGATCAGCAACACCGATGTCCACAATTCCAGGGCCGGAATGGTCGGTGCGGTCAGCTGTCCCGCCAGCACGAGCAGGCCAAGTGCCGTGACGGTGAACAGCAGCGGCGCCCGCAATGCCAGGCCGACGGCGAAAACCACATAAAACAGCATTTCCAGATTGAGCGTCCATCCGACGACCAGAAGCGGCGCGATAAGGCCGGTGCCATCCACATAGGGAATGAAGAGCAGCGATTTCCAGAGCTGGTCCAGCGTGAAGGTGAATGTGGCAAACACGCCGAACATCGCACCAAGGCACATGACCAGCGTCATCGCCCAGTATAGCGGCACGATCCGCACGATGCGATTGTAGAGAAAGTGACCGGGTGTCGTATCCATCGCCACCGTTCCCATGATAAACCCGGAAATGACGAAGAATATATCGACACCGGCAGCGCTGACATACAGTTTCACACCCGGATAATGGCAGGCCACGATCATCAGGGCGGCAATGGCCCTCAGGAATTGTACGGAATTCAGCTTCACGGTACTGTCTCCAGCTACGATTTGTAGTTGAGGATAGAGCGAAGATACGTTTGAAGCGATCCAAAAGTTAATAAATAGTTAATTATAGGGGCAGGCACCCGCGTCCTCTGCCGCCGTCCATGGTATCGCCTCGCTTGCTGTCGCCGATCCGAAAGGGCGCCTTGCCGCCTTGCCCGTTCCGACCGAGATCGCGCCCCGGAACGCGGCCGCCGGGCTTCCGCGCAATCCGCAGCCGATCGCGCCGGGTACCGTCTCCCCTTCCTGTGCCGGCGCCCTAATTGCTGTCCCGTTGCAGATAGGGCAGGGAGAGACGCATGGAACGGTTCACCGGCGGATGCCTCTGCGGCAATATCCGTTTCGTGGCAACGGGCAGGCCCTACAGGGTCGGCATCTGTCATTGTCTCGATTGCCGCAAACACCATGGCGCGCTTTTCCATGCCTCGGCGATTTTTGCCGATCGCGCGGTGATGGTCGACGGCGAAACGCAACATTATGCCGAAAGGCATTTCTGCCCACGCTGCGGTTCACCGGTCTTCGGCCGCTCCGGTGATGAGGTGGAGGTCAATCTCGGATCGCTCGACGTGCCGGACCTTTTTACCCCGACTTACGAACTCTGGACCATCCGCCGCGAATCCTGGCTCCCGCCATTTCCCGTAAAACGGGGCTATGAACGCAACCGCGAGACGACCGGCAGGCACGAAGAATAAGCGCCACGCGCCTTGGTGGTCATTATAACTGGAAGGAGAATTGGCTGGGGAACCTGGATTCGAACCAAGATTAACGGAGTCAGAGTCCGACGTTCTACCGTTGAACTATTCCCCAGCAGGATCAGCCGTTGACCGGCTCATCTGGTGTGCGGCGCTTATAACCAAACCTTCGCAACTTGCAAATACTTTTTTGAGAAAAATTTGCAGTGGTCGTCAAAAGGCGCCGGCGGCCTGTGGAAGGCCGGGGCAGGGCCATCCCGGCTGTGGCCAGAAAAAGGCATTGGCGAACTGCTCCGTCGCTGTTATCCTTGGGACAACGAAACAATCAGACGCTGCAGCGTGCCTCTTCGAGGTTGTGCGCGGCGAAATGGATAGAGCGACCAATGGACCCCGATAGCGGCGACAAGCCGCCAAACGGTGGGGCGTCGGCGGCCAGGAGCGAGGTTGGAAAGCCACCTCGCCGCAGGAAGGGAAAGCGCGGCGGCAAGAACCGCAATGCGTCTTCCCATAATCATGCGTCACCGGTCCAAGAGACCGGTCAGGCTGCGCGCCCGGAAAACACCACGCAGGATCAGCCTGCGCGAAAGCGCAAGCGCAGACGGTCTCGTTCAGGCGCCCGGCCGGGCGATGATGCGCCCCATTCAACAGCGGCAGGCTCCGGATCGACCTCCGGCGCCGGCCGGCAGCAGACTGAAGCGCGCGCAGCGTCCGGCGGCGCGTCGTCGCAGGCCCAGGCTTTTGGCAATTCCGGTCAGAATAGCCAGAACCAGAACGGTCAGAACCAGAACGGCGAAGGCCCTCACGGTAAGGTGCGCCACGGGGATGCGAACGGTTCCCCCGTACCGCATGCCCCCGGCAATCCCGCAGGCTCCAAAGGCCGTAATCGTCGAAAGAAGAACCGCGCCGGCCGAGGTCTGCAGGGGCGGCCGCTGGTGCAGGCGCGTGATGCCCATGCTCGTGATGGTCAGGCGCGCGATGCCCAGGGCAGGGACAGTCAGCCGAAGGGGCACGCGAAGGGTGCGTCCGGCAGGAATGGGCTTTCCGGCACCTCCCAACCCGCCCTTGCCCGCGCCGTTTATGGACAGTCGCTGGACAGGACCGCGGCCGAGCTTGCCGCCCTACAAGGCGCCGAATCTGGCCTTCCGTTCCATGATGATCTTTATGCCGCGCTCGATCTCGGCACCAACAATTGCCGCCTGCTGATTGCCCAGCCGACACGCCCCGGCCATTTCCGCGTCATTGATGCCTTTTCGCGCATCGTCCGTCTCGGTGAAGGGCTTGCGGCGACCGGTCGGCTGTCGAACGACGCCATGGACCGGGCCGTCGAGGCGCTGCGCATCTGCGCCTCCAAGCTTTCCGCCAAGCCGATCCGCAAAATGCGGTTGATCGCCACGGAGGCCTGCCGGGCTGCCGAAAACGGTGATGAGTTTTTAGCGCGCGTCATCGCCGAAACCGGGCTTCAGCTGGAAGTCATCGATCGCGAGACGGAAGCGCGGCTTGCCGTTTCCGGTTGCTCTTCGCTGGTCGGCCGCGAGGCACGATCCATCGTGCTGTTCGATATCGGCGGCGGCTCGTCGGAAATTGCCGTCATCAGCATCGGCGACAATCGTTCCTCAAGGCTTGCCAACCATATCACCCACTGGACCTCTCTGCCCGTCGGTGTCGTCACCCTGTCGGAACGTTACGGCGGCCGCGATGTCTCGCCCGATATCTTCGAGGCGATGGTCTCGGAAGTGGCGGGCATGTTGTCGAAATTCGATTGCCCGCCGATTTCTCCCTCGGGCAGGCGGAGTGCCGATCACGATTTCCACCTCATCGGCACATCGGGCACGGTCACGACGCTTGCCGGTGTGCATCTCGATCTGCCGCGTTACGATCGCCGCAGGGTGGACGGTCTCTGGCTGTCGGATGACGAGGTTTCGGCCATGCAGGCAAAACTGTTGTCCTGGGATTTTGCCGGCCGCGCCGCCAATCCCTGCATCGGCCCGGACCGCGCCGATCTGGTTCTTGCCGGCTGCGCCATCCTGGAGGCGATCCGTCGCCGCTGGCCGAGCCCGAGAATGCGGGTGGCCGATCGCGGCCTGCGCGAAGGTCTGCTGACCGATATGATGGCCGATGACGGCGTCTGGCGGCGTGCGCGCCCGCGCAGATCCGGTGCGGCAAACTCCGAAGAGGTTTTGAGGCGGCGATGACCAAACCACCTGTAGGCATCAACCGGACGGGCCGCAAGCTCGGCCAGAAGGTCAAGAAGGGCAAGCTGAAGGCGTCGTCGCGCCGTTGGTTGGAGCGCCATATCAACGACCCTTACGTCCAGCGGGCAAAGCTCGAGGGGTATCGTGCCCGCGCGGCCTTCAAGCTCCTGGAGATCGACGAGAAACATCAGATCCTGAAAGGTGCCAGGCGCATCATCGATCTGGGTGCCGCACCGGGCAGCTGGTCGCAGATCGCCGCCAAGGTGACGAATTCGACCGACGAGGACCCGCGTGTGGCGGCAATCGACTTCCTCGAAGTCGATCCCTTGCCGGGGGTCAGGATCCTGCAGCTCGACTTCCTTGATGACGATGCCCCGCGCCAGCTGATGGAAGCGATCGGCGGCGTGCCCAATCTCGTGCTGTCCGATATGGCGGCCCCGACCACCGGCCACCACCGGACCGACCATCTGCGCACAATGCATCTGTGTGAAGTTGCGGCGCATTTTGCCATCGAGGTGCTGGCCGAAGGCGGGCACTTTCTGGCAAAAACCTTCCAAGGCGGCACCGAGCGGGAACTGCTCGATCTCCTGAAGAAGAACTTCAAGCAGGTCGTCCATGTGAAACCTGCCTCGTCGCGCCAGGAATCGGTCGAGATGTTCCTGCTTGCCAAGCACTTCAAGGGCCGCAGGGTTTCGGAAGTGGAAGAGGGCACGGAAGATCAGTCGGAAGACTGAAGCCTTACTCCCCGGCCTCCGGCTGTACGGCGGCCGGGCGCCGGGCGTGATGGCCCGATACATCGGCCCCCGTCAAAGGGTCGAGCTTGAAGATCGGGATGATCGAGAACAGCGACACCGCCGCCACCACGAAGAAGGCGATGTGGAAATCGCCAAGCTGCAGATGGCCGCCGGAAAAGCCCGACGAGATTTCCAGGATGAAGGCGGCAAACGCCACGCCGAGCGCCAAGCTCACCTGCTGGAACACCGAGGCGATCGAGGTCGCCTGGCTCGCCTGCGCGTCGGAGATTTCCGAATAACCGAGCGCGTTGGCGCCGGTGAAGAACAGCGAGCGGAACAGGCCCGAAGCCAGCAGCGATCCGATGATCAGGATATGCGGTGTATCCGGGGTGAAGAAACCGTTCACCGCCGTTGCCACCGCGCCGAGCAATGCTGCAAACATCAGCGCCGTGCGGAAGCCGGTCAGCGCGAACACCCGCCTTGCAACGAATTTCACCGTCAGCGCGCCGATCGCGCCGGCAAAGGTGATGAGGCCCGACTGGAACGGGTTGAGGCCGAAGCCGAGCTGCAGCATCAGCGGCATCAGGAAAGGAATGGCGCCGGTTGCGATGCGGAACGTCGTGCCGCCGAGCGTCGAGGCGCGGAATGCCCGGTCGTTGAAGATCGTCAGGTTGAGGATCGGGTGCGGATGTCGCCGCGCATGGCGGATATAGAGGGCAAGGGCGGCAAAGCCGGCAAGTGTCGCACTGATGCCGACGGCCGGGGGAAGGGCCGGAAGCCCGATTACCGACAGGCCGAACACCACGCCGGCAGCCGAGATCGATGTCAGCACGAAGCCCGCCCAATCCATCTTCGGCGTTTCCATCCGCGGCACTTCGGGCAGGTACACGCCAGTCAGCCACAGGCCGAGAAGCCCGATCGGCACGTTGATGATGAAGATCCAGTGCCAGGAGAAATAGGTGGTGATGAACCCGCCGATCGGCGGTCCGGTCAACGGCCCGACAAGCGCTGGAATGGTCAGAAGCGCCATCGCCGAGACGAGTTCGCTGCGTTTGGTCGTTCTGAGCAGCACCAGCCGCCCGACCGGCGTCATCATCGCCCCGCCCATGCCCTGGAAGAAGCGCGACATGACGAACTGCAGCAGCGATTCGGAAATCGCGCAGAGGATCGAACCGACGACGAAGACGCAGATCGCCAGACGAAAAATCTTCTTGGCGCCGAACTTGTCCGACATCCATCCGCTGATTGGAATGAACATCGCCAGTGCCACCATATAGGAGGTCAGCGCCAGCTTCAGCGTGATCGGGCTGACGCCGAGGTCAAAGGCGATCGTTGGAAGCGCGGTGGCGATGACCGTCGAGTCCATCTGTTCCATGAACAATGCAACGGCGAGGATAAGCGGGATAATGCGGTTCATGGAAGCGGATGCCATTGGGTGACCGGCTCGACAGGCTGAGCCCGGAAGGCTCGTTTAAACCTGTAACGTCGTCCTGCCAATGGATGATCCCAGCCTTTCTTCAACCCGGCTCGCGCCAAGGTCACGTCTGCGTGAAAATCGGCTTTTGCAGCCTGACCATCGTCAACTTTTCGTCTCTCCGCGCTAGCTAGAGCATGTCTCCCGAAAGTGGTCACCGGTTTCGGGATAAAGACATGCGAAAAACAGGGAACTAAAGCACGGCAAGCGGATCTGAACGATCGCGACGTGCTTTAGGGCTGCTGGAACCAACACGAGGGAGTGGGACATGGCTGGATCAGGCATCGGAAGAAGAACATTGCTGGGCACGGCGGGCGTCACCCTGCTCGCTGCACCGGCAATCATCGGCAATCGGGCGGCCTTCGCCCAGGAGAAGCAGAAATTGGCAATCGATCGCATTACCCCGCCCGACACCCATAAGTTCAAGGTCGGCAGCTTCGAGGTTCTCGTCGTCAAGGATGGCGCCCGCGCCTCCGGCGTACCGAACGAGACCTTCGGCACCAACCAGTCGGCCGAGACCGTCGGCAAGCTGCTTGCTGACAACTTCCTTCCGACAGACCAGTTCGTCAACGGCTTCTCGCCGACCCTGATCGACACGGGTTCGGATGTCATCCTTTTCGATACGGGCTTCGGCAAGTCGGGGCGTTCCATGGGCACCGGTCGCCTGGTCGAAGGCATGGCGGCCGCTGGCTACATGCCGGCCGACGTCACCAAGGTGGTGCTCACCCATCTCCATGGCGACCATATCGGCGGCCTGATGGAAGACGGCAAGCCCGCCTTCGAGAACGCCAGCTACATTACCGGCAAGACGGAATACGACTTCTGGACGGATGCCGCCCGTGCCGGCACGCCGGCGGAAGGCAACCACAAGGCCGTGCTCGCCAATGTAAAGCCGCTCGCCGAAAAGATGACCTTCATCGGTGAGGGCGGCCAGGTCGCACCCGGTATCACCGGCATGCTGGCCGCCGGCCACACGCCCGGCATGATGATCTTCAACGTCGAATCCGCCGGCAAGCGACTGATCCTGACGGCCGATACCGCCAACCATTTCGTGCTCTCGCTGCAGCGCCCGGACTGGGAAGTGAAGTTCGACATGGACAAGGCGCAGGCCGCCGCGACGCGCAAAAAGGTCTTCGACATGATCGCCACCGACAAGGTTGCCTTCCTCGGCTACCACATGCCGTTCCCGGCGGTCGGTTATGCCGAAAAGCAGGAGACCGGTTATCGTTTCGTGCCGAAGAGCTACCAGTTCGACATCTGACCGGCAAACCGTCGAAGAAGCCTCTCCCCACAAGGGGAGGGCTTAACCCAGCCGAACTTCCCAAAGCCTGATTGGGTTTCGGTAGGTGCCGCTGGTCTTCTCCCTCTTGTGGGGGAGATGGCCGGCAGGACAGAGGGGGAGTGCGCGATCTGCAGAATTTTGTCCGCGCGCGGTCCTATTAAAACGTCGGACGCGCCGCGTTTTTTGGAGCAGCTACCGATCCTGCGGTTTTGGTCGGTTGGTCGGGATCGCGTAGTAACGAACCTCGTATTCCTCGATCAGGCGAGCAAGCGTATCGAAGTGGTCGGCGTCATTTGAGCCTTCCTCGGGTTCGTTTTCCATATAGCGGCGGATCTCTCTCAGCGCGGCGCTGTATTCTGCGTGACTTTCAAGTCTTTCGGCAGAACTCAAATCCAGCATGGCCTTGTCTCCGCCCGTCAACGTAGTCTCGTGCGTGGACCGGGTCCATGCAATGCGCTTTGCCGTGCGCTCAAGCTATGCAAACCCGTCTGGGCAGCCTCCCGGGGTTTTTCTATTTCCTTCCTGTCATGAACGTGTTACCAGCCCTCGCCAACTTCCAAGCATTTCATGCAGAAGCAGCCGGACAGAGGATTTCCTTTTTCCGGAGGATTCTGCCTATTCAACCGAAGGAATTGGCAATGGCACGGATCGTAATCTCGGCAACCGGCGCAGAAGCGCTCACCTTTGACGATGTGCTGCTCCAGCCGGGGCACTCGGAAATCATGCCGGGGCAGACCAATATCTCCACCCGCATCGCCAAGGACATTGATCTCTCGCTGCCGATCCTGTCGTCCGCGATGGACACTGTCACCGAAAGCCGTCTGGCGATCGCCATGGCACAGTCGGGCGGCATGGGCGTCATTCATCGCAATCTGACCCCGATCGAACAGGCCGAAGAGGTTCGTCAGGTCAAGAAGTTCGAAAGCGGCATGGTCGTCAATCCGGTGACGATCGGCCCCGACTCGACGCTCGCCGAAGCGCTTGCCCTGATGAAGGCGCATGGCATTTCCGGCATTCCGGTCGTCGAAAACGGCGGCCGCCCGGGTCGCCTCGTCGGCATCCTCACCAACCGCGACGTCCGTTTCGCCTCTGATCCGAACCAGAAGATCTTCGAACTGATGACCCGCGACAACCTGATCACGGTCAAGGATGGCGTCGAGCAGAGCGAAGCCAAGCGCCTTCTGCACTCGCACCGCATCGAGAAGCTGCTGGTGGTCGACAATGAAGGCCGTTGCATCGGCCTCATCACCGTCAAGGACATCGAGAAGTCGCAGCTCAACCCGAATGCCGCCAAGGATGCCCATGGCCGCCTGCGGGTCGCCGCCGCCATCTCCACCGGCCCCGATGGTGCCGAACGCGCTGAGCGCCTGATCGAGGCGGGCGTCGACGTCATCGTTGTCGATACCGCCCATGGTCACAGCCAGAAGGTTCTCGACGCGGTTGCCGCCACGCGCCTGATGTCGAACTCGGTTCGCATCATCGCCGGCAATGTCGCCACCTCGGAAGGCACCAAGGCGTTGATCGATGCCGGCGCTGACAGCATCAAGGTTGGTATCGGCCCGGGCTCGATCTGCACCACCCGCGTCGTTGCCGGTGTCGGCGTGCCGCAGCTCGCAGCCGTCATGGCGGCCGTCGAGGAAGCCAACAAGCACGGCATTCCGGTCATCGCCGATGGCGGCATCAAGTTTTCTGGCGATCTGGCCAAGGCGATTGCCGCCGGCGCCTCGGCCGTCATGGTCGGCTCGCTTCTCGCCGGCACCGATGAAAGCCCGGGTGAGGTCTATCTCTACCAGGGCCGTTCGTTCAAGGCCTATCGCGGCATGGGTTCCGTCGGTGCCATGGCCCGCGGTTCGGCAGACCGTTATTTCCAGGCCGAAGTACGCGACACCCTGAAGCTCGTGCCGGAAGGCATCGAGGGCCAGGTTCCTTACAAGGGTCCGGTCTCGGCCGTGCTGCATCAGCTCGCCGGCGGCCTCAAGGCTGCCATGGGGTATGTCGGCGGCAAGGATATCAAGGATTTCCAGGAAAAGGCGACCTTCGTGCGCATTTCCGGCGCCGGTCTCCGCGAAAGCCACCCGCATGGCGTAACCATCACCCGCGAAAGCCCGAACTATCCGGGTGCCGGTTCTTAATCTCCTTCGAGGTTTCGCAGTGTATCGAACGGCCGGTCAGCAATGCCCGGCCGTTTTCTTTACCAGTCGCGCAGCTTTAGTCACGCCCCGGCTGTCCGTCCCGTATCCGCAAGCAAGAACTCTGGTATCATCTCATGATCGGCAACGACCGATTGATGGGAGGAACTTTCGTGAAAACAATTCTTGCTGCGGCTCTCCTTGGCGCCGTGTTCATTACCCCGGCACAGGCACAGTCGGTCCATGAAGGAACCTACAAGATAGACGGTACCAATCTCGACGGTTCGGCTTATGGCGGTACCGCCGAGATCAAGCTGACCAGCGAGACGACCTGCTCCATCCAGTGGAAGACGGGTTCGGGCAAAAAGGCCACCTCGACCGGTATCTGCATGCTCTACGAGAATGCCTTCGCTGCGGGCTATGTCCTTGAAGGCGAGGTCGGCCTTGTCGTCTATGAGGTCAAGGACGACGGCACGCTCGAGGGCGCCTGGACCATATCCGGCCAGGACGGCTCCGGTACCGAGACGCTCACCCCGCAATAGGAGCGCCAAGGGTCAGCAGCTTGGTCGGACCGCCGGCGCCCGGTTGTCGCAGGCTGCCGCTTGCACTATTGGTTCTCCAACTTCAGGAGAATCCATGCTTTCTACCAATGCAACGCTCTGGCCGATGATCGCGCACGCAGCGCTCGTCTTCTTCCTCTATTGGCGTCTGTCGGTCCAACGTATATCCGCGGTCAGAAGTGGTAGTGTCCAGGCCAGCCAGTTTCGCGAAAATCTCGAAGAGCCGCCGCAAAGCCTGCTGGTCCACAACAATCTGAAGAACCAGTTCGAGCTTCCGGTGCTGTTTTACGCCGTCAGCCTGACGCTGTACGCCTCGACTGCCGACAATTGGGGAACGGTCGCGCTCGGCTGGCTGTTCGTCCTGTCGCGTTATGTCCACTCCTACGTCCACCTGACCAGCAACCGCCTGCGTTACCGCCGGCCGGCCTTCATGCTCGGTTTCCTGACGCTTATCGTCATGTGGCTCTGGATGGCCGTCTGGCTTGCACTGAACTAGAGAAGTTCCGGCAAAAGTGCTTAGCGGTTTTGCGTCCGGAACTGCTCTAGCCCTCGAGCGCGACAGCCGCGCAGGCCGTCACGGCTTGCGCCAGCGCTGCCATATCCTCTGCCCTCCCGCTCGATTTGCGCCAGATCAGCCCGATCTCGCGGGAAGGGGCGGGATCGGCGAAGGGCACGATCTTCAGGTTGTTGCGGGCGGTTTCGGATGAAACCGCCATTTCGGGGATCAGCGTCATTCCCATGTCATGGGATACCATCTGCAACAGCGTCGCCATCGAGGTGGCGCCGAAATTGACAAGGCTGCGCTTGCCCGCTGCACCGCAGACGGCCAGCGCCTGATCGCGCAGGCAGTGGCCTTCCTCAAGCAGCAGCAACCGGTCGCCATCCACCTGGTTTTCGGTCATCGGCGAGATCAGCACGTCGCTGTCATTATTGGCCATAGCCATGAAAAACCGGTCGGCAAACAACCCGCGTGTCTCCAGCGTATCGGCTTCCACCGGCAAGGCCGCGATCACCGCATCAAGCCGCCCGTCGGTCAGTTCCGCGACCAGCCGGTCGGTCACCGCTTCCTTCAGCTCGATCTCGATCTCGGGATAGGCGCAGCGCAGATGAGGGATCAGCTTCGGCACCAGATAAGGCGCGACCGTCGGAATGATGCCGATGCGGATCGGCCCGGCCAGTATCCCGCTCTTGCGTCTTGCCGTTTCCTCCAGTTCGTCCACCGCTCCGAGGATGACGCGGATGCGGGCCAGAACCTCTGTGCCCTTGGCGGTCAGAAGCACGCCTGATCGGTTACGCTCCACCAGCCGGGCGCCGAGATGCTCTTCCAGCTCCATGATCTGGGTGGACAGTGCCGGCTGGCTGACATGCACCATCTCGGCCGCCTTGCCGAAATGCCGCGCAACCGCCAGCGCCTCGAAATAGCGCATCTGGCGCAGGGTGAGCATGATAATTTATTCCGATCGAGACTGATCAATATCGAGATCGCAGGTTATGGCGACTTGTATCCCGATTCAATGAAAATACCGACATCGAGTGCTTCTTCACCACCCGGTCGTCATCAACTGCCCTGAACGGCTGCGCGCCTGGCGGTGATTTTTCACCTCGCCGTCAAGATCGTCCGGGATTGCCGTCGGCGAGATGTTGTCGAGGCAGGCGGTGATATGGTCGGTGATGGCGTTCATCAGCGATGGCGAAAGGCCAGGCCGCTTCATCAGGCCGATCTGCACCGGCGGCAGCGGCGGAAACCCGTCGGCGGCTGTCAGCACCTTCATGCCGGGGCGCAATGCCGATTCCGGCAGCACCGAGACTGCCATGCCGGCAAGCACGGCCGCCGCAACCACGGTCGATGACCAGCTGGTGAACAGAACCTGATATTCGCGCCCATCGGCATCGAGCGCCGAGCAGGCGAGCTGCCGCCACAGACAGTCACGCCGCCCGAGCGCCAGCGGCACCGGCGCATCGTCGCGCAATGGATGGTTGGCCGAGGCAACCCAGCAGAGCGGCTCGGTCCGCACCACGTCGGAAATCCGCTGTCGCGGGTTATGGGTCACGAGCGCGATGTCCAGCTCGCCGCGAGCCATCTTTTCGCCGAGGCTCATCGATGGCTCGCAGACGATATAGAGTTCGACATTCGGATGGGTCTTGGCAAACCGGCCGATGATTTCCGGCATGTAGCGATCGGCATAGTCGTCCGGCGTGCCGATGCGGATCGTGCCTTCCAGCCGGTTGTCGTCGAAAGCGGCGATCGCCTCGTTGTTGAGCCTGATGATCCGCCGTGCGTAATTCATCAGCTTTTCGCCCTCGGCGGTCAGCCGGTTGCCGCGCCCGTCCTTGGCAAACAGCCGCTTGCCGATCCTCTCCTCCAGTCGGCGCATCTGCATCGACACGGCCGATTGGGTCTTGAACACGCGGTCGGCCGCCTTGGTGAAGCTGCCGGTGTCGATGATGGCGATGAACGTATGCAACTGATCTATATCGAGCGGTGCGGACATGGGCGGCATCCATCAGTGAAGTTGATAAACATCATTAGAAACATTCGTTGGACTGATCAATAAGATTTGCCGATAACACCTGCAATTCTCGATCAGAGACGCTTCAGCCGAAGCGCCAAGTTTCACCGTCATCCCGCCCGCTCACCGCGGCGGGCGACACCTGCCCGTGCCCGACGATCAAGGAGATTACGATGAGCACGACCGAATGCGGAACTGAAATCAAGCTTGTTAAGGCGCCCGCCATTGCCCCGGCCGGCCTCGTTCAGGTCATCGGCACGGCTGTGCTGGTGCGTATCAGCTCCGCATGGCGTGCCGTCAGCAATCGCGTGGCGGCGAATGCCTTGTCGGATTTTGATGATCGGATGCTCGACGATATCGGACTTAGCCGCCGTGATGTCGTTGCTGCACTCGATCATTCCGGCGCCCTGGACGATCCGTCCCTGCTTCTGGCAAGGGCGGCCCGCGAGCGCGCCCGCACGCGGTTTACGCGCACCGCCAGACGCTGAGACCGCGTGCCCATTTTCCCCGCAGGGTGATAGCCAATAACCCTGCCTCTTGCCCGGCCCGGACACCCGCGCCGGGCCTTTTTTATGTTTCGTGACCGGATAAAAAAAGCCCGCCGAAGCGGGCTTTTCGATCAG
This sequence comes from Aliirhizobium sp. YIM B11859, assembly GCF_057163345.1. Taxonomy (NCBI): domain Bacteria; kingdom Pseudomonadati; phylum Pseudomonadota; class Alphaproteobacteria; order Hyphomicrobiales; family Rhizobiaceae; genus Aliirhizobium; species Aliirhizobium sp. YIM B11859. The sequence goes on along the minus strand of NZ_JBXHAY010000002.1, from coordinate 485,719 downwards.
TATTTGAACGCCTCGAACACCGGTTCGACCGAGCCGTTCCAGCGGCCGTTGAAAAGCGCCAGCAGGTCTTCGGCAAACGTTGCCTTGTTTGCCAGAACCTCTTCGAGTGGCGACAGGAATATGCTTTCGTCCTCGCCCTTGGCATTCAGCTTCGCGCGGGCCTTCAGGCCGGCGCTGGAGATGGCAACCGTTTCGCGCGCCACATCCAGAACCGGGCGTCCCTTGATTGTCGCCTTCAGACCTTCGGCCGGCACGGCGTCGCGCATCGCAACCACGTCCTCGAAAGTCCAGTCCGCCGTCAGCGCATCGGCATCGGCAAGTGCCGCATCGTCGTAGAGCAGGCCGACCCAGAAGGCCGGCAATGCGGAAATGTAACCGAGCGGACCGCAATCGGCCCCGCGCATCTCGAGGAACCGTTTCAGGCGCACGTCCGGGAACAGCGTCGACAGGTGGTTCGTCCAGTCGCCCATATTCGGCTGCCAGTCGGCGACCTCACCCTTCAGCGCGCCGGCCATGAACTGGCGGAAGGTCACATGCGTGCAGTCGTGATATTTGCCGTCGCGGACGATGAAATACATCGGCACGTCGAGTGCCCATTCCACATAGTTTGCAAATCCGAAATCAGGGTTGAAAACGAACGGCAGGCTGCCGGAGCGCCGGTTGTCGGTGTCGCGCCAGATATCGCCGCGCCAGGATTGAAGCCCGTTCGCCTTGCCTTCGGTAAACGGTGATGAGGCAAACAGCGCGGTCGCGATCGACTGCAGTTTCATCGAGACCCGCATCTTCTTGGCCATGTCGGCTTCCGACGAGAAGTCGAGATTAACCTGGATCGTGCAGGTGCGGTACATCATGTCGAGACCCTTCGCGCCGACCTTCGGCATGTAGCGGGTCATGATGTCGTAGCGGGATTTCGGCATGCGCGGGGTGTCGGAGAGCGACCATTTGGGGCTGCCGCCGAGACCAAGGAAGGAAATCCCCATCGGCTCGGCGATTTCCTTGACCAGCGCCATGTGCTCGTCGGTTTCCCGACAGGTCTGGTGGATCGTTTCAAGCGGCGCGCCGGAAAGCTCGAACTGGCCGCCGGGCTCGATCGAGATCGCACCCATTCCATGCTGTTCGCCGAGTCCGATAATGTTGGCGCCGTCCATGATCGGCTCCCAGCCGAGCCTGTCCTGCATGCCTTTCAGAAGCGCCGAAATGCTGGCATCGCCGGAATACGGCACGGGACCGTTATCCTTGGTGAAGAAGGCAAACTTTTCGTGTTCCGTCCCGATGCGGAATTTATCTTTTGCCCGCGATCCCTCTGCCATGTAGGCGGAAAGCTCGGACACCGAGGAAAGCGGTGTCTGGTCGGTCGTATCGCGCGCCATGAAAATACCCTGGTCTGGACAAACGTCCGGCTGCTTGAACCGATTTCATCTGCGGTGCAAGCGAATTTGTTTCAAGATCGGTTCAGAAAAAGACGCCCATCTCTTGCTGTTTGGCAAGATGCGGGGCCGATATTTTCTTCAGCGCCAATCCCCGATTGCAGCCTGCACGACGGCGAGCGCCGCAACCGCTGCCGTATCCGCCCTCAATATCCGTGGCCCGAGCGGGATGGCGGTGACGAAGGGCAGCGAGCGCAGCAGCGCGCGTTCCTCCTCCGAAAACCCACCTTCGGGGCCAACCAGCAGCGCCAGCTTCGTTTCCGTGACCCTGGCGAGGATCGGCAGCGGGTTCTGGCCCTCGTCGCCCTCATCGCAATAGATGATCCGCCGGTCAGCCGGCCAGCGGTCCAGCAGGTCCGTCAGTTTGCAGGGTTGCGAAACCTCGGGGATTGACAATACGCCGCATTGTTCCGCCGCCTCTGTGACGTTGGCGCGAAGCCTGTCGAGATTGGTGATCTTGCCCTGCACATGCTGGGTCATCACGGGTTGCAGCAGGCCGGCGCCCATCTCCACCGCCTTCTGGATGAGATAATCCAGCCGGCCGACTTTCAGCGGCGCAAACAGGTAATGCAGCTCCGGCATCTCGGGCTGCGGACGCGTCTGCTCGGCCAGTTCCAGCACGATCTTCTTGCGGCTCGGGAAGGCGAGATGTGCCAGCCATTCGCCGTCGCAACCGTTGAACACCAGCACCTTGGCGCCGGTTTCCAGCCGCAGCACATTGGCCAGATAGTTGAACTGTTCGGCCGAAACCTCATGACGGGTTTGCGGCCCAAGCGGAGTGTCGATGAAAAGCCTTTGCAGGCGGAAATTGGCGCGCACGGGTCGTGCTCCTTACAGAAACAGCGTGAACATAACCGTCGCAATGACCGCTGCAAGACCTGCCGCTGCCGGAAGTGTCACCATCCATGCCGCAACGATGCTCAGCATATGCGAGCGTCGCACCAGATAGCGGCGTTTCAGCTCATCATCGTTCCGCTCGAAAGGCTCGATCCTGTCCGGCTCCTTGCCTGCGCGCACCCGCATATATTCGAAACGGCGCCTTGAATTGCGGGTGTACCATTCGCGAAACAGCCCGACGCCGAACACGGCGCCGACGGCGATATGGGTGGAAGAAACCGGCAGTCCGGCCCATGACGCGACGATCACGGTCAGCGCCGTCGACAGCGATACACAATAGGCCCGCATCGGATTGAGCTTGGTGATCTCGGCACCGACCAGCCGCACCAGTTTCGGCCCGTAGAGCAACAGGCCGAGTGAAATGCCAAGCCCACCGATGACGAGTTCCCATGTCGGGACATGGACATTGCCCGAAAGACCGCCCTGCGTCGCCGAAACGATTGCGGCAAGTGGCCCGATCGCGTTCGACACGTCGTTTGCCCCATGCGCAAACGACATCAAGGCGGCCGACAGGATGAGCGGGATGCGGAACAGTTTTCGCAGCGACTGGTTGCGGTTCTCCAACCCCTCCGCCTGCCGGGCGATCACCGGGATCAGTGCCCGCCAGGAGACCAGTCCGCTGACAATCGCGATGCCGGTGGCCGACAGCGGGGAGCGGCTGAGGAACTGGTCGAAACCGATCAGTGCCACAAAACCGGAAAATGCCCCCGTCATGATGCCGATCAGCACCGGCACCCAGGTTTTCGCCGCCCCGATCTTGTCGTCCCGGTAGATGATCGTTTCCTTGACGGCCCACAGGAAGCCCGCAGCGATCAGGCCTCCGAGCAGCGGCGAGATCACCCAGCTTGCGGTAATGCCGACGACCATCTCCCAGTTCACCGCACTGAAACCGGCAGCGGCGATGCCGGCCCCCATCACGCTGCCGACGATCGAATGGGTGGTGGAAATCGGCGCCCCGGCCCAGGTGGCGAGATTGACCAGCACCGCCGCCGACAATATCGCCGCCATCATTGTCCAGATCAGCACGTCCGGGCTTGCAACCGCCGTCTCCGCCATGATGCCGCTGGCGATCGTGTGGACCACGCCGCCACCGGCAAGCACGGCGCCTGCGACCTCGAACACCGCAGCGAGCGCCAGCCCGAAACCCATCGTCATGGCACGCGCACCGACGGCTGCGCCGATATTGTTGGTGACGTCGTTGGCGCCGATATTCATCGCCATGTAGCCGGCAAGCGCCGCCGCCGAGATGATGATCATCGCGCCGGGTTTTCCGGTAACATAGGAGGAGGCGAAAATCGCGGTGAGGATGATGAACAGCAGCGCCGTGCCGGGCGCCGCCAGCCCACGCGACATCTGCCGCGCGGCGTCCTCCACCGACGATACTTTATCCAGATCCTTGTCGAGCGTCGGTTTGGTCAGACGCGGCTTCTGTGGGGCCATGTTCTTTATCGGTAAGGCGTTTTTTATCGGCAAGGAAAAGCGCCTGGAACGATCGCGTTCCGGCCGCATAAAGCCTTTTAGCGCCTGCTTTTGAAGAGATTATGATTGGCGTCGCGGAACGGCGGTCAGCCGGTGACGGAGATGGCAAGGTTGCCGGCGGAAGGAAAGTCCTGCACGGGCCTGCGCATCTTTTCTGAAAACTGCAAAAGCAGGATCTTCAACTCGGGTTCGTTCACCCGGTCGGCCGCCTCCTCGCAAGAGACCCATTCGATCCGCCGCGAGCCCTTTTCCTTGAAGTCCTTCAGGCAGTCATCGACCTTCAGCAGGTGGACCTGAACCCTGACCGGTACTCTCAGCCCGTTATCGAGGCCTTTGTTATAATGATAGAAACCGAAGGCAGTCTTCTCGGCCTTGCCCTTGACGCCGACTTCCTCGAAGGCTTCCTGCTCGGCGACCTGGTGGGATTTCTTGTTCTCCATCGGCCATCCCTTGGGAATGACCCATCGCCCGGTGTCCCGACTTGTGGCCACCAGGACCTCGATCTCGCCGCGCTTTTTCGTGCGATAGCAGATCGCAGCATATTGCTGGCGCGGGGGGCGCTGCACCATGAGACGAAAATTGCTGGCGATACGGTCCATCAGGCTCAATTTCGAAAACACCTCCGAGAGTTTAACTTTACTAATATAATGCTTGCGCCAGGATTAACGAGGTTTCGGCATCGAATTTGATCGTGAATCACCCGTTAAAACGCTTGTCCGGCTAAATATAAGCGGCCGGAAATGCGAGACGTCAACAGGTTATTGCACAGCTGTTCAATTTTCCACCGGCTGTGGCGGAAATGCGAATTTTGCCGACCCGAAAACGACATCCGTCAAGAAAAAGTTGAAGCGCCCTATATTCTTGAAATAGGCTGTGAATCAGGGATGCGAGGAGGAAAGCATGCCGGAGGCCATTCAGTTTCTGCCACCAAGGCGTGAGGTCCTGTCACGACGCGCCGCGATCATCGCTGATCTTGCCGGTCTTTTACCGGCCGATTGCGTCATCCATGAGGCGCGCGCGCTGGTTCCTTTCGAGACGGACGCTTTTGTCAGCTATCGGCGCCTGCCGCTGGCCGTCGTCCTGCCGCGCACCACCTCGCAGGTTTCAGCGGTGATGAAATATTGCAACGCCAATGGCATCCCCGTCGTGCCGCGCGGCGCCGGCACCTCGCTTTCGGGCGGCGCCATCCCGCAGGAGGATGCGGTCGTGCTCGGCCTGTCGCGCATGGCCCGCATTCTTGAGATCGATTATGCCAACCGCACCGCAACCGTGCAGGCCGGCGTCACCAACCTGAGCATTTCCGAAGCGGTCGGCATAGACGGTTTCTTTTATGCGCCGGATCCGAGCTCGCAGCTTGCCTGCACGATCGGCGGCAATATCGGCATGAATTCCGGCGGTGCGCACTGTCTGAAATACGGCGTAACCACCAACAACCTGCTCGGCGTCAAGCTGGTCCTCGTCGACGGCGAGGTGGTAACCCTTGGTGGCAAACATCTGGATAGCGGCGGTTATGATCTGCTCGGCCTCGTCTGCGGTTCGGAAGGCCAGCTTGGCATCGTCACCGAGGCGATCGTCAGGCTGATCGCCAAGCCCGAAGGGGCAAGGCCCGTTCTGTTCGGGTTTTCCACCTCGGAAGAAGCGGGCGCCTGTGTTGCCGATATCATCGCCTCGGGCATCATTCCGGTTGCGATCGAATTCATGGACAAGCCGGCGATCGAAATCTGCGAGGCCTTTGCCAAGGCCGGTTATCCGCTCGATGTCGCAGCCCTTCTGATCGTCGAGGTCGAGGGCTCGGAGGCGGAAATGGATGCGGTACTTTCCGGCATCGTCGAGATCGCCCGCCGCCATCAGGTGATGACCGTGCGCGAGTGCCAGTCGGCCACCGAGGCGGCACTGATCTGGAAGGGCCGCAAATCGGCCTTCGGCGCAACCGGCCGTATCGCCGATTACATCTGCATGGACGGCACGGTGCCGCTCGGCAAGCTCTCTTACGTGCTGCGGAAGACGTCCGAAATCATCGACAGTTTCGGCCTGCGTGTCGCCAATGTCTTCCATGCCGGCGACGGCAACATGCACCCGCTGATCCTGTTCGACGCCAATGATCCGCACGAGGCGATGAAGGCGGAAGAGGCCGGCAACGAGATCCTGAAACTCTGTGTCGATGTCGGCGGCTGCCTGACCGGTGAACACGGCGTCGGCATCGAGAAACGCGACCTGATGCGGCATCAATATACCGACGCGGAACTGACCCAGCAGATGGCGGTGCGTGCAGCCTTCGACGAAGGCTGGCTGCTCAATCCGTCAAAAGTGTTTCCGCTGGAGGGCAGGGGATGATGGCCCTGATATCGGCGCCGGCTTCGATATGCCGTTACCCTCCTCTGGCGCGCCCAGCCGATCTCCCTCCTTGCGGGGGAGATGGCCGGCAGGCCAGAGGGGGGTGTTTAAGGCCTCGGCGCCGGTGGTCGGGAACCCTTCTCCCATGCTGATCCCCAATTCCGAAACCGATGCGGCCTATGTCATCCGCAATGCCGCGGCAGGCGGCAGGCGGCTTGCGATCTGCGGTGGCGATACCCGTGGTTTTGCGTGGTTGCCCGGATCGGCCGAGACGATCAGTTCCCGCGGCCTTTCCGGCATTGTTGACTACGACCCGGCCGAAATGGTGATGACGGCCAGATCGGGCACGACGGTCTCCGAGGTGGAGGCGGCGTTATCGGCCAACCGCCAGATGCTGGCCTTTGAACCGATGGATCATCGCGGCATTCTCGGCACTAAGGGCGAGCCGACCATCGGCGGCGTTTTTGCCGCCAATGTTTCCGGTCCGCGCCGCTTCGTTTCGGGTGCGGCACGCGACAGCCTGCTCGGCATCCGCTTCGTCAATGGCCGCGGCGAAATCATCCGCGCCGGTGGCCGGGTGATGAAGAACGTCACCGGGCTCGATCTAGTCAAGCTGCTCGCCGGTTCGCACGGCACGCTCGGTTTCCTCACAGAAGTCACCTTCCGCGTCCTGCCCGTGCCGCCGATGATCGAGACGATCGTCCTCTCCGGCCTCGACGACGAGACGGCGGCGAAAGCCATGGCCGCCGCCATGGCACTGCCGGTGGAAGTGTCGGGTGCCGCACATCTGCCGCAGACCGTCTGGTTCCGTTTCCTCCGTGGCATCCTGCCGGAAGGGCCGGGTGGCGGTGAGGCAACCGTTCTGCGCCTCGAAGGGCTTGGCCCCTCCGTCGAGGTGAGGGCGCAAAAACTCGCGGCGGTGATGGAAGCCTTCGGCCCGGTATCAACGCTTGGGCACCAGGCAAGCCTGCTCCTCTGGCGCGAGATTCGCGATGTTCTGCCCTATGCGACCCAATTCGGTGGCGACACGGAAAAACCGCTCTGGCGCGTCTCGGTCGCGCCGTCTGCCGGCCATCGCCTGGTCGCTTCGCTGAGGATGGAAGAAGGTATCGACGCTTTTTATGACTGGCAGGGCGGGCTCGTCTGGATGCGCATGGAAGCCGATCCGCAAGGCGAGCTTGTCCGCCACCATATCCGGGCGCTCGGCGGTGGCCACGCAACGCTGATGCGGGCGTCGGAGCAGGCCCGCGTCGAAACCCCGACCTTCGAACCGCAGCCGGATGCGGTCGTGGCGCTGTCTGCAAGGGTCAAGGTAAAGCTCGACCCTGCGGGGATATTCGCACCGGGCAAGATGGGGTGATGGAGATGATGACGATGTGTCGCGTGCCTTTCGTCTGCGGCTTGCCTCTCACCCGATCCCTCTACCGGCAGGCGGGGAGATGGGACGTGCCCCGCTCGACCTTTCTGGCTGGGCGAGGGCGTGCGGCATCCCCTTCTCTCCGCTTGCGGGGAGAAGGTGGCGGCAGCCGCATGAGGGGCCGCCACAAACTCGACTTCAGCAAGACGGGGAGACTTCGCTAAGATGCAAACCTCTTTCACCCCCGAGCAGCTCGAAGACCCGCATGTTGCAGAATCCGAAAAGATCCTGCGGCGCTGTGTCCATTGCGGTTTCTGCACCGCCACCTGTCCCACCTATCTGACGCTCGGCAACGAGCTCGACAGTCCGCGCGGCCGCATCTATCTGATCAAGGACATGCTGGAAAACGGACGTGCGGCCGACGAGGAGGTCGTCACCCATATCGACCGCTGTCTGTCCTGCCTCTCCTGCGTCACCACCTGTCCCTCCGGCGTCGACTACATGCACCTGGTCGATCATGCCCGCATCCATATCGAAAATACCTACAGGCGGCCGCTTGCCGACCGGTTGATCCGCAACCTGCTGGCCGCCGTCCTGCCTTATCCGGAGAGGTTCCGCACGGCGCTGACGCTGGCAAGGTTCGGACGGGTGTTTACGCCCTTGCTCCGGCGGGCAAAGGCATTGCGGCCGCTCGTCGCCATGCTCGATCTGGCGCCGGGCGCGCTTGCCGCATCCCCGGCGCCCATGTCCGGCGCCCAGCCGGTTCGCGGTATCAGGCGTGGTCGGGTCGCGCTTCTGTCCGGTTGCGCCCAATCGGTGCTCGATCCCGGCATCAACGCGGCAACCATCCGGCTTCTCGCCCGGTTCGGCATCGAGGTGGTTTTGCCGAAGGGGGAGGGGTGCTGCGGTGCCCTTGTCCATCATATGGGGCGCGAGGAACAGGCACTCGATTTTGCCCGCCGCAATGTCGATGTCTGGATGCGGGAGGTGCAGCGTGGCGGCCTTGATGCGATCATCGTCACCGCCTCGGGTTGCGGCACGACGATCAAGGATTATGGCCATATGCTGCGCCTCGATCCTGCCTATGCGGACAAGGCTGCCAACGTTTCGGCGCTGGCACAGGATATCACCGAATATCTGTCGACCCTCGAGCTGCCGCGCCAGGAGGCCCGTCGGCTGACCGTCGCCTATCACTCGGCCTGCTCGATGCAGCACGGCCAGAAGATCACGGCCGCGCCGAAGCTGCTTCTGAAAAATGCCGGTTTCACCGTCCGCGATCCGGCGGAAGGGCACCTCTGCTGTGGTTCGGCCGGCACCTACAACATCCTCCAGCCGGAAATTTCGGCACAGCTGAAGGCCCGCAAGGCGAGAAACATCGAGGCGACCAAGGCAGATGCCGTCGCCACCGGCAATATCGGCTGCATCACTCAGATCGGCTCAGCCACGGCAATCCCGGTCATCCACACGGTGGAACTTCTCGATTGGGCCTATGGCGGGCCGAAGCCTGCAAAGCTGGTGGGGTAGATGTCCACGCCGTCATGCTCGGCCTTGTGCCGGGCATCTGCTGCCGTTTGTTCTGCCTGAACCTCGCCAGGCCTTTTCGGCGTGGTCGGAACCCAGTATGACGAACTGGATAGCGCGTCTCAGAACCTGTAGCTGACGCCCAGATTGATGGCGTTGGTGAGGATATTGGTCTTCAGCGTGCCGCCATTGTCGATATCGACGTCGACCCAGGAATAATTGCCCTTGTATTCGGCAAAACCCGACCAGTTTTCGGTGAACTGGTAGCGGACACCGGCCTGCGCCTGCACCGTCGCGCCGCCGAGCTGATAGTCGAACGTGCTGCCGCTGCCCCGCGTGACTTCCACATGCGGCACGTTGATGCCGACGCCGGCGCCCAGATAGGGGGCCCATTTGCTGTCCTGCAGATCGAACCTGTAGAGGGCGTTGACCGTCAGCAGGTTGAGCCCATCGGTGAACTCGAAATGGTCCCAGCCGCTTTTGGCAAGCGTATCACCGTCGGCATAGACCTTGGCATGGGTGTAATCGAGCGAGACGCCCCAGTTGCCAAGCCTGCCCTCGTCGAACCAGTAGGTGCCGCGCACGCCCCAATAGGGCGGCGACTGGAAGGGTTTCGTATCCCATCCGGCCGTGAAATCCGGCTGGTCAGAAACCTTCACCTTGCTATGCGGCGAAAATTCGTAGCCGCCATAGGCCGAGATTTCGAAATCGCCGGAAAACGCCGGCGAGGCTGCAACTGTCAGAAAGGCTGCAGAAGAAAAGAGTGCTGTCGCGAATATGCGCATGATCCGGCCCGCTCGACTGTCGATGGTCCGGGATAACGCGGCGAAATGACACGCGTGTAACCATTGCGTGTCATTTCGGTATCACTCGCGATTCATGTCGGGGCGGTCGTCACTGCCCCGACGTGATTGCCGTCAGCCGCCGAAGATCGTGCGGAAGATGTCGAGGCCGCGATCCTGGAAGGCGACGTCGCCCGGCTTCGAGCCGGGGCCGATGACGATCACCTTGGTGCCGACCGGCGCGCGGTCATAAAGATGCTCGACATCCTTGTTCATCATCCGGATGCAGCCGGAAGACAGGTTGAGGCCGATCGTCCACGGTTCGGTTGTGCCGTGGATGCGGAAGATCGTGTCACGGCCGCCCTTGTAGAGATACATGGCGCGCGCGCCGAGCGGATTGTTCGGGCCGCCGGGCATGACGGCCGGCAGCTTGATGCCTTCGCGGGCTTCGCGGGCGCGCATTTCGGCCGGCGGCGTCCAGGTCGGCCATTCCGCCTTGCGGCCGATCGACACGTTGCCCGACCAGCCGAACCCTTCGCGGCCGACGCCGATGCCGTAGCGGGTGGCGCGGTTCTTGCCGTCGACGAAATAGAGGAATTTGTTGTTGGTATCGACGATGATCGTGCCGAGTGCCTCATTGGTGGCGAAACGCACACTGCGGCGCTGGAACTTGCCCGGCACTTCCCTGTTGCGGATTTTCGGCGCGACATCGCTTGCCGTCGTCTGGGGCTTTGCCTGGGATTGGGCGCTGGCGCTTTCAATCGGTGCCGATACGGCAGCAGCCGCAACCATCAAGCCGGCCGCAGCCAGCATCAATCTACGCAATTTCATCCTTACCCCACTTGCAGGTTTTATAATTTACCGTGGCAAAATGTCCCGGCTGGCGCCGCAGGGCAAGCCGGGTCGGGGCGAATGTGAACGTCTGGGCGACGATAAACCGGCCGGATCGTGTCGATCCGGCCACATTTTCCATCGCCATCCTGTCGCTAAGGTCAGATGACGATGACCCTGGTGCCGACCGGTACGCGCCCATAGAGATCGGTTACGTCCTCGTTGCGCATGCGGATGCAGCCGGAAGAAACCGCGCTGCCGATCGTCCAGGGCGCGTTGGTGCCGTGAATGCGGTAGAGCGTCGAGCCGAGATACATGGCGCGCGCTCCGAGTGGGTTTTCCGGCCCGCCATCCATACGCGCCGGCAGGTAATGGCCCTTGGCCGCCTCGCGGGTGATCATCTCGGACGGCGGTGTCCAGGACGGCCATTCGGCCTTGCGGGTCACCTTGTGTTCGCCGGCCCATTCGAAGCCCGGCTTGCCGACGCCGACGCCGTAGCGCTTCGCCTGCCCGCCTTCCATGACGAGATAGAGGAAGCGGTTATTGGTATCGATGACGATCGTGCCCGGCTTTTCCTTGCTGTCGTAAGTCACGATCTGCGGCAGGAATTGCGGTTCGATCTGGCTGCGGACGGCCCGATTCGGCTTGACTGCAACCTGCTGCACCTGGCTGTTATTGCCGAATATGCCGCGGCGCACGATCGGCGCCCGGGCGGGCTGCTGTGCCTCGGCCTGTCGGCCCGCTTCGGAACGATCGGGGGCAGCCGGATAATAATTGTTGCGCGGGCCAGTCACGACCTGCGGCCGCATCTGCCGCTGAGGCTGCTGATAGGCCTGCCCCTGTGGCTTTGCACCGAGCTGCATCAGCCACGGAGCGGCCAGATCGGGGCTCACCACCACCGGCGGGCGTTCGCGGTAGCGGTCTTGCGCCAATGCGGAATGGGAGGACAGGGCGGCAAGGCCCAGCGCAAGGAGAAATTTCGCCTTCATGGTCGGATCCACTCGTTACAATCACCGAAAGGCGGTCTGTGCATCGGCCCGAAAACCGGAAGCGATTTTCGAAAGAACACGATGCGCAACGTGAGAATACCCGCCAACTGGCAAGGATGGTGAACGCCAGGTCAAAGCGAATGGTAAACGGGTGGCGCCTTTTAACTGTCGAATGCGATATAGCTTTCGGCAGGGTTAGCCGCCGGTTTCCAGACATGGTTGCCTAACACTGAAACCGGCGATACTGCCGTTAACAATTGCAATTTCGGAAGCGGGACGGATGGTCTGGGAGAAGGAAATGGCAGGTATCATTGTCGGCGAGGATGGCAAAGGCCGTTGTTTCTGGCATGGAGGACTGGAGGATTACCGCCTTTACCACGATGAGGAATGGGGCCGGCCGGTGACGGACGACATCCGCCTGTTCGAAAAGATCTGCCTCGAAGGGTTCCAGTCCGGCCTGTCCTGGCTCACCATCCTGAGAAAACGCGAGAATTTCCGTGCAGGTTTTGCTGGTTTCGACTTCTACAAGGTGGCGCAATTCGGGGAAGCCGATATCGAGCGGCTGGTGACCGACGCCGGCATCATCCGTCATCGCGGCAAGATCGTCTCGACCATCAACAACGCCCGCCGTGCCATCGAGTTGAAGGATGAATTCGGCTCGCTCGCCAAATTTTTCTGGAGCTTCGAACCCGCTGCCGATGGTCGCCCGGCAGTGATGGATCTCGACACGCTGCGTGCCAACCCGACGACGCCGGTCTCCGTGACGCTGTCGAAAACCCTGAAAAAACGCGGCTGGACCTTTGTCGGCCCGACGACGATCTACGCCTTCATGCAGGCGATGGGCATGGTCAACGACCATCTCGACGGTTGTTTCTGCCAGGCCGAAGTCGCCACCATGCGGTTGAAATTCAGTCGGCCTTAGGCATGGCAGTGCCGGAAGACTGCGAAGCCGTTGTCGGGCACTGTCATGCCTGAGAGGAAATGATTTTATCGACGATGCCCGAAAGCTCGCCCAGATGCTCGATCTGGCGGAACCGCGGCGCGTCGGTCGGTGCATCGACATGTTCGACCACCCAGGTCAGCGCATGCGGGATGAACACGCCGTAGGAGCCGGCCGCAATCGCCGGCACGATGTCGGATTTCAGCGAATTGCCCACCATCATCGCCCGTTCCGGCCCGTCTGCCACCTTGGAAAAGATGCGGCGATAGGTGGTGGCATTTTTGTCCGAGACGATTTCCACCGCATCGAAATAATCGCCAAGGCCTGATTGCGCCAGCTTGCGTTCCTGGTCGAACAGATCGCCCTTGGTGATCAGCACCAGAAGGTAATGACCGTTCAGCGCTTGAAGTGTTTCGTCCACATGCGGCATGCATTCGACCGGATGGCGCAGAAGATCGCGGCCGATATCGAGGATTTTCGAGATCGTTTCGGTCGGCACCCTGCCGCCGGTCACCTCGACCGCCGTCTCGATCATCGACAGGGTAAACCCCTTGATGCCGAAACCGTAATATTCGAGATTGCGCTTCTCGGCCTCCAGCAGGCGGGCGGAAATGTCGGCTTCCTCGGCAAAATCGCCCAGCAGCGCCTGAAAGTGTTCCTCAGTCAGCCGGTAATATTGTTCGTTCTGCCAGAGCGTATCGTCGGCATCGAAGCCGATGGCGGTAATCGGGCGCATGATGTCTGCCTCCGGCCCTATCATATGGAGGAGCAGAGGCGCCGGGCAAGCATCCTTCCTGCCCGGCACCGTCCAATTATTTGCCCTGCGTCTTCAGCCAGGCCTGCATCTCGGCGATTTCCTGCTCCTGCGCCTTGATGACGGCTTGCGCCAGTTTGCGCTGCGTCGGGTCCTTGCCATATTCGAGCTCGACCTTGGCCATGTCGATCGCGCCCTGGTGATGGGCAATCATGCCGCGGGTGAAGTCGACATCGGCATCACCCGAATAGTCTATCGCCATGCCTTCATGCATGTTGGCATTGCCGGCCTGAAACGCCTTGGTCGATGCGCTTTCGTCACCGGCCGCATTGCCCATCGCCATGCCGTTCATCTTCATGTCGGCCGCATTCATAGTCGAATGGCTGCAGGCCGTATCTGCGGCAAAGGCAAAGGAGGTCGCGGAAAGCAGCACGATGGTTGCTGCGGTGAAGATCGTGGTCTTGGACATGAGATATCCTTCCTTGTCCTGGAAATTCGTTGTTCGATTTTACGCGAGAACGGTCAGGCTCTGGGAGGCGGTGTCAGCGGTGCGCGGCCGGAAACGATCAGCGAGGGACCGGCCTCCGGTGCCGGATAAAGATGGACGAACCGGCCGGTATCGGCAAAGGCGATGTCCGGCAGCAGGACGAGGCAGGCGGAGCAGAACGGTGCCACGCAGATCTTGACGCCTCCCGGTCCGGAATGCGGGCAGGGCCGAGACGTGTCGCCATGCATATGGCTGGAACCCGCTGCCGCCATGTCCGGCGCCGGCTCATGCAGCATGCCGTCGTGACCGGCATGACCTGGCTCAGAGGAAGTCGCAGCATCCGTCATCATCGCCGCATCGGACATCACAGCTGGCATCGATGGCATCGCCATGGCCGGCATTGATCCGTAAACGAACCAGGCGGCAAACATCATCATGGCGGCGAACTGTTTCATTGCAACGTTTCTAAGCTTCGGCGAGCGGAAAACAAGCGCAGCGCAGATCACGTCACGCTGAACGCAAACATCTCGCCAAGTATTTGAAGCGGTTTTGTGGCAGCGGTTCCGCGATAAAACAGCGGCTTGTGGCCCGGTCGTCCCGAGGCATGCTGCGTTGGGCTCTAAGGTCGCGTCACCCTATGCGGCGATCACTCGGTGCACGGCCTGCCGATCCCGTCCAATCTCTCCGTACGGCGCCACCGGCCATTCCCAGCGACGTTTCGCCTCCGGTGTCGCCACGCCGCACAGCAGATCGTCCTCTTCCACAACTGTGCCGATACGGTCGGTCACCGCGTAGCTGATATCGGTGAGAAGCGCGGTCTGGCAGGGAAGGCCGGAAAGCCCGTCGAAATGCGCCCGGATCAGCGGCCTTATGATCGCATCCGGTTCGGGGTGGCCGTCACGCTCCAGTGTCCTGCGGCAGCCGACGCCGATCTGCGAGGCGATATTGGCCGACACGACGAGATCGAGATAGGGCACCTGCCGCAGGAACGCGAGCGGTTCCGGCGTTTCGCCGGCAAGCGCTTCGGCGAGCCCGGAAAGATCCCGCGAGATCAGCCGTACATTGGTGAGCCTGTTGGCTTTGATCCATGTCCTGACGCTCGCCAGATGCACGAGATCGACCAGCACGACCGTATCGAAACTTTTCGACAAGGCGACGATCGGCACGTCGCGCAGGAGGCCCGAACCCAGCACCACCGCTGTGCGCCGTTGCCGCATCGGCGCGACCACCTCGCCGATAAAGGCATGGCAATTCTCTTCATGCGCCGCCCACGCCTTGGCGCAACGCCGGGCACGGCCCCAAAGGCCAAGTGACGAGCGGATGAAGGGACGGAATTCCCGCGGCGTGACCAAAGCGGTCGCGGCATATTGGATGGCTTCGAGGATCATTTTGATAAGGGCATGGAATTAGCGATAGACTTCTCGGCGATGGCCGACTTCGACGACGAGTACCACGAGTTTCAGGTCCTGTATGTCGCAGATGATGCGGTAGTCGCCGACCTTGTGCGCCATAGGTGGTTGAATTGCTGCCCTTCGAGGGCGCGGCCAAGCGCGCGGGGGTCAGCAAGAGGGGCAACACGCGTGCCCATATAGGAAATAATGCGCTCGGCATTTTGCTTTCCCATTTTGCGCAATTGCTTGCGAGCTTTGTCGTCGATTTCAATCGCCCAAACCAAGTTCGCGTTTCACTTCTTCTAAGGTGTAGTTGCTGCTCTCGCCGCGGCGACGTGCTGCCATCGTCTCTTCTGCACGTTTGAGAAAATAGGCGTCTTCCAGACGCTCCTCCAAGAGATCGATCATGTAGGCATTGGGATCCGTACCTGCTTCCTCGGCAAACAGCAGGATCAGACGGTGCATTTCTTCCGGCATTTCGATCGTGACGCGCCTGTTCATGGCGATGATCCCTTTGGGTCACGGATAATACCATCGGCCATGACACTTCGCCAGCCGCCGCCCTTGCCGCTCTGGTCTCTATCCTCTAAGAAACCGCTCGTAATTCGGCCTTCCCAGGGGCCATTCAGCAATGGATATCGATCATGAACGACAAGAGCAAAAAGCCCCAGAAACTCAAGGCCCGCCTGCCGCGCGGCTTTGTCGATCGCTCGGCTGCCGATATCCATGCCACCAACGAGATGACCGCCAAGATCCGTGAGGTCTATGAGCGTTACGGTTTCGATCCGGTCGAGACGCCGCTGTTCGAATATACCGATGCGCTGGGAAAATTCCTGCCCGATGCGGACCGCCCCAACGAAGGCGTGTTTTCGCTGCAGGACGATGACGAGCAGTGGATGTCGCTGCGTTACGACCTCACCGCGCCGCTTGCCCGTCATGTGGCGGAGAATTTCAACGAGATCCAGCTGCCGTTCCGCACCTATCGCGCCGGTTACGTCTTCCGCAACGAAAAGCCGGGTCCGGGCCGGTTCCGCCAGTTCATGCAGTTCGATGCCGACACTGTCGGCGCACCGGGCGTCCAGGCCGATGCCGAAATGTGCATGATGATGGCCGACACGATGGAAGCGCTCGGCATCAAGCGCGGCGACTACGTCATCCGGGTGAACAACCGCAAGGTTCTCGATGGCGTCATGGAAGCCATCGGCCTTGGCGGCGACGAAAATTCAGGCCCGCGCCTGAATGTGCTGCGCGCCATCGACAAGCTCGACAAGTTCGGCCCGGAAGGTGTCAAGCTGCTGCTTGGCCCCGGCCGAAAGGATGAGAGCGGTGACTTCACCAAGGGTGCCGGGCTGAATGAGGAGCAGATCGACAAGGTCCTCTTCTTCGTCGGCATCAAGGATTATGCGGAAAGTGCTGCCCAGCTCGGTGAACTCGTTGCCGGTACGGCAAAGGGTGGCGAAGGCGTCGACGAGTTGAACACGATCGGTGCTTTGGCGACCGGTGCCGGTTACGGCGCAGATCGCATCAAGATCGATCCTTCCGTTGTCCGTGGCCTCGAATATTACACCGGTCCCGTCTTCGAAGCCGAACTGACCTTCGACGTCACCAATGAAAAGGGCGAAAAGGTCGTTTTCGGCTCGGTCGGCGGCGGCGGGCGTTACGATGGTCTTGTCTCGCGTTTCATGGGCCAGCCGGTTCCGGCCACCGGCTTTTCCATCGGCGTCTCGCGCCTGATGACGGCGCTGAAGAACCTTGGCAAGCTTGGCCAGGACGATGTGATCGCGCCGGTTCTCATCACCGTCATGGACGGCGATGTGGAAAGCATGGGCCGTTATCAGCGCTTCACCCAGGCGCTGCGCAATGAGGGTATTCGGGCTGAAATGTACCAGGGCAACTGGAAGAAGTTCGGCAACCAGCTGAAATATGCCGACCGTCGCGGTTGCCCGATCGCCATCATCCAGGGCGGTGACGAACGTGCGACAAGTGTCGTGCAGCTGAAGGACCTGATCGAGGGCAAGCGCCTCTCCGGCGAGATCGAGGACAATGCCTCCTGGCGCGAGGCCCGCGTGGCGCAGGAGACCGTCTCCGAAGCGGATCTCGTTGCCAAGGTAAAGGAAATCCTGGCTGCACAGGCGGAAGACCGCAGGCGGGCGAAGGATGTTTGATCGCCTTTATTGCGTCCGGGGAGCCTTTCCATGCCTCTGATCAACATGCCCGAATTCTCCAGCCACCTGCTCGATGAATTCGCCGCCCGCGGCACAGCAAGGATTGATACGCCGGTGATCCAGCCGGCCGCCCCCTTTCTCGACATGGCCGGCGAGGACCTGCGCCGACGGATCTTTTTGACCGAAAGCGAGACGGGTGAGAGCCTGTGCCTGCGCCCGGAATTCACCATTCCCGTCTGCCTGCGCCATATCGCCAATGCCACCGGCACACCGCGCCGCTATTGTTATCTCGGCGAAGTTTTCCGTCAGCGCCGCGAAGGCGACAACGAATTTTATCAGGCGGGTATCGAGGATCTCGGCGAGACCGCGACGGCCAATGCCGATGCCCGCGCCGTCAACGATGCGATGCAGATCCTCGAAAATCTGATCCCCGGTCGACGCCTGACCGTGACGCTGGGTGACCAGGCCGTGTTCGAGGCGGTCGTCCGGGCGCTGGGTCTTCCCGGCGGTTGGCAGAAGCGGCTGATCCAGTCCTTCGGCAACAATGCGCATCTGCGTCAGTTGCTGATGACGCTGGCAAGCCCACAGACCGTGTCGAGCCTCTCGCCGGACCTTTCCGACCTGCTGAGCAATGACGAGGCCGCGCTGATCGCCCGTATCGACCAGACGATGCAGGAAACCGGTTATTCCACCAATGCCAGCCGCTCGCCGCGCGAGATCGCCGCAAGGCTGAAGGAAAAGCAGTCGCTGGCCGAAACAAGGCTCGATGGCTCCGCCCTGCTTCTCCTGAGCGAATTCCTGTCGCTGGAAATGCCGCTTTCGGAAGCGCCGGCAGCGCTTGCCGGCTTTGCCGATTCCGCCGGGCTTGTCATGGGGGCGGCACTTGTCACCTTCGAGGCGCGCGCTGCAGCCCTTGCCGATCTCGGCGTAGATCTCACCAGGGTCACCTATCGTGCCGCCTTTGGCCGTCCGCTTGATTATTACACCGGCCTCGTTTTCGAAGTCAGCCGAGACAACGCGGTTCTCGCCGGCGGCGGCCGTTTCGACCGGTTGATGACCCTGCTCGGTGCAGCTGAAGATATTCCGGCCGTGGGCTTCTCGCTCTGGCTCGACCGGATCGAAAAGGCGAGGGCGCGCTGATGTCCACCATTACCATCGCTCTCCCCTCGAAGGGCCGCATGAAGGACGACGCTTCGGCGATCTTCGAACGCGCCGGCCTGGCCATCGTCGCCGTCGGCAACGAACGGTCCTATCGCGGCCGCGTCGAAGGGCATGACGATATCGAGATCGCCTTTCTCTCGGCCTCGGAAATCGCCCGCGAGATCGGTGCCGGAACCGTCGATTTCGGCGTCACCGGCGAAGACCTGATCCGCGAAGGCCTGGTGGATGCCGACCGCAAAATGGAGATTTCCGCCCGCCTCGGTTTCGGCCGCGCCGATGTCGTCGTCGCCGTGCCGGCTATCTGGCTCGATGTCGACACGATGGCCGATCTCGGTGACGTTGCCGCCGATTTCCGTTCTCGCCATGGACGCCGCCTGCAGATCGCCACCAAATACTGGCGCCTGACGCAGCAGCATTTCTCGTCGCAACACGGTATCCAGCTCTATCGCATCGTCGAGAGCTTAGGCGCCACCGAAGGTGCGCCGGCCGCGGGGCAGGCCGACATCATCGTCGACATCACCTCCACCGGCTCAACACTCAAGGCAAATCACCTGAAGATCCTGTCGGATGGCGTGATCCTGAAATCGGAAGCCTGCCTGATCCGGGCCCGCAAGGCCGAACATGCAGGCGATAGCCGTATCGCCGTAATCGTCGAGGCAGTCCGCAAGGTTCTGTGATCGCAATGGCGCATTTCTGATGTCAGGTGAAGACCGCAATATTCCGGCACTCTACGAGCGGCACGCGCTGGCCTTCGACAAGCTGCGCGGCAAGAACCTGTTCGAAAAACCTTGGCTCGATCATTTCGCCGGGCTGATGCCGCGGCGCGGCCATGTGCTGGATCTCGGCTGCGGCAGCGGCGAGCCGATGGCGGCCGACCTGATCAGGCGCGGTTTCCACCTCACCGGCGTCGACACCTCGAAGACGCTGACCGGGCTTGCCCGCCAGCGGTTTCCCGGCATGGCCTGGTACGAGGCCGACATGCGGAAATTCTACATTCCGACCAAGTTCGACGGCATTCTCGCCTGGCACAGTTTTTTCCATCTCAACGCCAACGATCAGCGGGCGATGTTTCCGAGGTTTGGCGCGATGGCCGGCCCCGGGGCGGCACTGATGTTCACCGCCGGTCATTTCGAGGGGGAGGCGCTGGGCGAATTCGGTGGTGAGCCGCTTTATCACGCCAGCCTGTCAAAGGCCGAATACGAGGCGCTGCTGACGAAGAACGGGTTTTCCGTCGTCGCCCAGATCTCCCAGGATCCGGCTTGCGGCGGTGCCACCGTCTGGCTCGCCAGAAATATCCGGCGCTGACCTATTTCATTGTTTAGAAAACAAAAAAGCCGCCGGATCTATGTCCGGCGGCAATCGTCTTGGCAGGGAATTGACAAAGGTTAGGCAGCAATTGCGACAGAACCGCGGCGAGCGTCGACCGAATAGGCGCCTGCGCCGAAGGTTGCGAGCAGGATGTAGGCGCCGGCCAGCGTGAAGTTCTTCATCAGCATGATGCCGTTAAGCGCGTTGATCCAGCCGAGAGCCGGGTCAGGCCAGCCGGGTACGGTAACCGTGCCGGAATGGAAGACGGCGCCGGTGAATATGCAAAAGAGTGCCAGTGCCCAGCCGACGATCTTGGTCTGGAAGCCGACAAGCACGGCGATACCGGTGACGAACTCGAAGAGGCCGGCGAGATAGGCAAGTGCGGTTGCGGCCGGCAGACCTGCGCCGGCGATCATGCCGGCAGTGCCTGCCGGATCGGTCAGCTTGCCGAAGCCCGTATAGATGAACATGAATGCAAGCAGGATCCGTGCAACCAGGATGACGATATTCTGGGTGCTGGAAAGGGAGTTGGACATTGAAGTCTCCAGATGTTCGCTGCGCTCCGGTTGGTTGAGAGCAGCCGTGAAATTCTCTGAAAACTTTTTGCCACGTTTCTCCCAGACACGAAAGATGAACGCAAGTAGACGAATTGTTCTCTAAAAGTGAACAACAAGCGCGCAACTCTGCAGGACGGGGGAGAGGCCGCGCAATTGCGGGGTGGGTGAATGGATGGTGAGGCTTTGCAATTGCGCGGCCCTGGCTTGCGGTTTCCTGCCCGCCTCCCTCCCATTGTCTCCTTTCGAGCAGGACGGGATGGCTCCGTGGCAGTCTTCCATCGGCAACAGCGGCGGTGAAACGCTGATACCGGTCGCCAGCTTCCACCTGCCCACGAACGTCTCGCGAAACACTCCGGTAGTGGAAGTGATGCGATTATGTGACCGGCCCGGATGGCGGGGACGGATCGTCGCCTAAAAATACATAACATGTTGATTTTGAATGGATTAAATTTTCCTATCTTCCTCGCATCTCACGACCATGTTGCGAAAACGTGAACCAATTTCTTTCACTTTGTTGCAGTTCGTGAATGAACCTTTCAGCCCCCATTCACCGTTATCCAGCCATCGTCACCGCGTCTTCAGGCGACTATGACCGACAAAGGAGTAAGGCATGAAGAAGATCATCATCGGCGCCATGGCCGCCGTTATTGCCATCGCCGTCCCGACCTTTTCGCAGGCGCAGACCTATCGCAGCGAGGCGCGCGAGCATCGCCAGGAACAGCGGATTTATCGCGGTGCCGCGCGTGGTGAACTGACGCCGCATGAAGCCCGCAGGCTTGCCCGCCAGCAGCACCGCATCGACCGTGCCAAGCATCATGCCGCTCGCGACGGCTATGTGACGCGCCACGAGCGCAACCGCATCGAGCGTATGCAGGACCGCGCCTCGAACAATATCTATCGCAAGACCCATAACGGCCGTTACGGCTACTGACCTTGGGCCGGTTATCGGCCAGTCATACGACAACTCATCGAAGGGGCGGCATATGCTGCCCCTTCTTCTGTTTGACGTCGGTCCGTCGCTGCGCCATCCTGCCTCGGTGAGCGGCCCTGTCTTTCAAAGACATCAGCGCTCGGTCCTGGGTATCCTCTGGGGCCTCCGCGGGAGGGATCGATGAGTTTCGAATATGTGCTGACGGTCTTCATCATCTGCCTGTCGCCGGGCATCGGTGTCGTCTACACCCTGTCATCGACGCTGGGTGGTGGCGTGCGCGCCGGTTTCTGGGCCGCGGTCGGTTGCACGATCGCGACCGTGGTCCATCTCGGCGTCGCCATGGCCGGGCTTGCGGCCATTCTCCACACCAGCGCCGTTCTGTTCCAGACGATCAAGTTTGCCGGTGTCGCCTATCTTCTCTGGATGGCCTGGGCGGTCTTGCGCGACCGGGGAGGGCTGTCTGTTCGACCGGATGGGCAGAACTCCACGTCGAAATCGCCCCTGCAACTGGTTCGCCGCGGCATTCTTTTGAACATCTTGAACCCCAAGCTGCCATTGTTCTTCGTGGCCTTCATCCCGCAATTCGTGCCGGTCGGCAGTCCTTTCGGGCTGCTGGTGGAGCTGGGCCTCGGCTTTACCGGCATGACCTTCGTCGTGTTCATGCTTTATGTCGTGATCGCCGCCAGTGGCCGGCAATATTTTCTGCAGAGCGAGCGGGCGATGAACTGGATGCGGCGCGCATTCGCCGCCTCCTTTGCCGCGCTTGGGCTGAAACTCGCGACCGAGGGAACGCGGTAGGTCAGAATTCCTCCCAGTTCTCGCCCGCCGGGCTTGTTGCAAGGCCGAGCCCCGAGGCAAGCTTGCCGACGAGAGATCGGGCCGGCGACGCATGAACCTGCCGGGCAGGAGCACCCGCTGCCCCGCCGCGCATTGCCGCAGGGGCATAGGCGCCGGCTGATACCGCACTTTGGCCGACAGCCATCGCAGCCATACCGAGATCGAAGCGCGAGACGAGCTGGCGCAGCCGGTCCGCCTCGCTGGCAAGTGTGGCGCTGGCGCCGGTCGCCTCTTCCACCATGGCGGCATTCTGTTGCGTCACTTGGTCCATCTGGTTGACCGCGACATTGACTTGCGACATGCCGACCGACTGTTCCTTCGACGAGGTGGCGATCGCATCGAGCTGCGTATTGATCGCCGCGACGTGGTTGCGGATGCCGGTCAGTGCCGTGCCGGTGGCGCTGACCAGCGAAACGCCGTTTCTGACCTCCTCGGCCGAATTGCGGATCAGATCCTTGATCTCCTTTGCCGCCTGGGCCGAGCGCTGGGCAAGTTCGCGCACCTCCTGGGCGACGACCGCAAACCCCTTGCCGGCTTCGCCTGCGCGGGCCGCCTCGACGCCGGCATTCAGCGCCAGAAGGTTGGTCTGGAAGGCAATCTCGTCGATCACCCCGATAATGCTGGAAATCTGTTCGGAGGATTGTTCGATCTTCTGCATTGCATCGACCGCCCTGGCGACCACTTCGCCCGATTGCGCTGCCGACCGGTTGGCCTCCACCGCCATCGTCCGCGCCTCTTCGGTACGGGTGGAGGAATTGGCGACATTCGAGGTGATCTCGTCCAGTGCCGCGGCGGTCTCCTCCAGCGAGGCTGCCTGTTGCTCGGTCCGTTTGGAGAGGTCCGATGCGCTTTGGCTGACCTCGCGCGAGCCGCTGTCGATCGCGCCGGTGGCAGCCGAAACCGCCTGCATCGTCTCGCGCAACTGCGTCACCGCGGAATTGAAGTCGTTGCGCAGCCCCTCGAAATCCGGGCTGAAAGGCCGGCTGAGCTCGGTCGACAGATTGCCGGCGGAAAGCTGTTTCAGGCCCTCGGCGAGGCCCTGTGTCGCCTGTGCCATGTTTTCCGAACGGATCCGGTCGGCTTCTGCCGTGCGGCGGCGATCGGCATCCTGGGCATTGCGGCTGTCTTCGGCCTGCCTCTCCATCTCGCGGCCGCGCAATCCGTTATCCTTGAACACCTGCACGGCGCCGGCCATCCGGCCCACTTCGTCGCGTCGGTCTGCACCGTCGATGCTGACCGACAGGTCGCCGCCGGCAAGCGTGATCATCGTTGCCTGCAACCGGCTGATCGGCCGCACCAGCCAGCTGCGGATGGCGAAGAAACCGGCCGAAAGCACAAGTACGAGACCGAGAAGAACGCCCCCGAGCGTCGTCAGTGCCGTGGTGTTCGCAGCGCCGCCGAGAAACTCCGCCTTGCTCGATACGCCATTGATGATGGCGTCGGTAATCCGGGTGGATGTCTGGGCAAAGGCGGAAAACTGCGGCTGGCAACCGGACAGGAAGGCCTCCTGCGATGCCTGGATGTCCGCTTCGGTATTCGCCGTTTCGCCAAGCCCGATTGCCGGCGTGCAGGACTGCTGCAGGATGGCAAGGCCGGTGGCCTTCAGCATCTGCAGGTCCTTGTTGTCCGGCAGGATGGTGATCGCTCCATCCATCCGCTCGGCAAAACCCGCCTCCGCCTGCTGCAATTCGGCCTTCGCGGCGGCATTGCCCTCCGGCGTGCGCGACATCAGAAGATCACCGATCGCCGCCCGCGCCATCTGGATCGAGCGGTTGGCTCGGGCGACCGACAGCGATGCCATGCTTTCCTTGTGCAGGAGATCGCCATAGGAACCGTTGATCTCGTAGATCCGTGAACTGCTGTAGGCGGCAATCGCCAGGGCAAAGATGCCGAACAGCGCCATGATGGCCATGAACTTGCCGACGATCGAGATATGCTTCATCGAAATTGCCCCGTTGTCAAAAGAGTGCGTCGGGGCAGATGGTAGCGGCAGGTGTTTATGATTGAATATCAGCTAATATATTATTTTCCATCTATCTAAAATAATACCCGCGATGATTGTGACGGCGCATTCGCCTTGCGCCAGAGGTGCTGTGCGCGTGTGGTGATCCAGGTCAGGCACAGTAAGCGCCACAGCCGCATCTGCGCACGCTCTCAGTAATTTGCCACCATGGTCGGCGCGAAATCCGGCAGGACGTTGAGCATCGGCGCGGCGCGCGCGACGATTTCCTTGACCATCGGGGCCGCCGTGCTGGTCGCGAAAGTGCTCGTCGTGTGTTCGCCGTTCAGCGGCTCGTCGCAGAACGACAGGATCACATATTGCGGATGGTCGATCGGGAAAGCCGCAAGATAGGCGTTGAAGCTCAGCTTGTGCGAATATTTGCCATTGATGACCTTGTTCGCCGTTCCCGTCTTGCCGCCCACATGAAAACCGAGAACGTCGGCACTTTTGCCCGAACCCTGCTCACCGTTGAGCTTGAACAGAGCCCTGATCGTATCGCTGGTACCAGGCTTGACGATCCGGACGGCCGTCTGTTCCGCAGCCTCGGTTGTGCGCGGCAGGAAGGTCGGCTCGATCAGCTCGCCGCCATTGACGAGAGCTGCTCCGGCAACGGCCGTCTGCAACGGAGTGGTCGCCACGCCATGGCCGAACGAGATGGTGATGGAGTTGATCTTTTTCCAAACCTTCGGCTGGCTTGGCATCTTCACTTCCGGCAACTCGGTCTCCATCCGGGTCAATAGCCCGAATTTGGTGAGATAGGCCTTCTGATTGTCCATCCCGACATGATCCATCATCCGCGCGGTGCCGATGTTAGAGGAGTAACGGAAGACCTCCGGAACGGTAAGCCAGCGCCGCGGCACGTCGCTGTCGTCATGGATGGTGAAGCCGCCATAGTGAAGCGGTGCCGTGGCATCGAACGTATCGCTGAGTTTGGCAGCCCCGCTGTCGAGCGCCATCGCCATCGAGAAGGTCTTGAAGGTCGAGCCCATCTCGAACGTGCCGTTCGTCATGCGGTTCAGCCAGCCTTCGCCGCCGCCAGCCTGCGGGTCGTTCGGATCGAAATCGGGTGCCGAGGCCAGCGCCAGCACTTCGCCGGTGTGAATGTCGAGCACCGCCGCACCGGCGGCCTTGCTTCTGTATTCGGTCATCGCGTGCTGGACGACGTTATAAACGATGTTCTGCACCCGGATGTCGATCGAAAGACGGATCGGCTTCAGCGCCTCTTCGGTCGTCATGCCGACGCTCTTGAGGTCGGAAAGGCCCTGCATGTCGAGATATTTCTCCATGCCCGCAACGCCGCGATTGTCGATATCGACATAACCGAGCACATGCGCGGCAACCCGACCGTCGGGATAAAATCGCTTCACCTCCGGGCGAAAGCCGATGGCCGGCATGCCGAGTTTCAGCACATCGCTTTGCTGCTTCGGCGTCAGCTGACGGCGAAGCCAGATGAATTTCTGCCGCTTGTCCGCAAGCTTGGCATAAAGCGATTTGCGATTGAGATCGGGGAAGAGGCCGGCAATCTTCTCGACGGTCTCGTCGACATCGACGATGCGAAAGGGCTCGGCAAACATCGAGACGGTATGAACGTCGGTCGCCAGCAGTTCGCCATTCCGGTCGGTGATATCGGGGCGAGCCGCGATCGAGGAATTCGCGGGAATGGATGCCGTCGCCTCCGCCGGGCTGAAACCGTAATAGGTGAGCCGGACGAACATCGCGCAATAGGCAGAAATGAAACAGGCCGTCAGGACGATCACACGCGATTTCGCCTGCTTGACGCTGCCGGCCGTCTTTCTGCGCCCCCATGACGAGCGCCCCGTCGTCACCAGCGTTTTCACGCGACCGCTTTTGCGAAGGGAAAAGGAGATGACTGACATGGGTGATCTTCTGGTTCCTGGCGGAAAATCATCGACCACCATGCTGGTCAATTTTCTAGATCGGGGTGGTTAACGAGACGCTAACATCGCCCCTCAAGCTGATCACGAAAACGCGCAGCGCAATTTGCCGGTGAGACAATAACCGGAATGACAAAGGCGGGAACTATGGACCGGCGCGCCCGGCGGGTAGACCAAATCCGCACCATGAACCTCAGTGTCATTCATTGCGCGTTCGGTCATACTCAGCCTGGGCACTCTCCATTTTCGGACCATGCGTCAACGCCCAATCGTAGAGTGCGGCGAACGGCTCGCGCAACGAATGGCCCAATGGGGTAATCGTGTATTCCACCCCGACCGGAGCCGTGGGCAGCACGTGACGCTGGATCAGGCCGTTTCGCTCCAGCCGCTTCAGCGCGTCGGCGAGCGCCTTGTGCGTAATGCCGTCGAGGCGGCGCATGATTTCGTTGAAACGCGATGGCCGCGTGCACAGGACGGTCAGGATGAGGACCGACCATTTATTGCCGATCTGCTCCAGGATCGGCCGGGTGGCTTTCACATCAAGCAGAGCTTCATCAATGACACGCTTGACGGAACGCTTTGGCAAACGTGTGTCTTCAGGCATGTCATCGATCGTCTCGGGCATAGGTATACTCGTCGATCGTCTCGGGCATAGGTATACTCGTCGATATCTACTTTATATGCGGTGCGTATTTCACCGTAGATATAGAGAATATATCTGCTCCTCGCATGATTTTTTTTGCAAGGAGCCTACATGAGCAGGTTGGAAAACAAGATCGCTGTCGTCATTGGTGGGGGCACGGGTATCGGCGGAGCAATTTCGCAGCGCTTTGCTGCTGAAGGCGCGCGGGTTTTCGCCACAAGCCGAAAGGCGCAAGAGAACGGCCCGAATGCATGGCCGGGCGCCGGGGGCGGGGATATCCGCGCTGTTCGCGCCGACGCGGGTAGCCTGGCTGACCTTGCGGAAGTCTTTGATCGTATCCGCGCCGAAGAGGGCCGGATAGACGTTCTGGTTCTCAACGCAGGCATCTCCGAATTCTCGATGCTTGGCGACATCAGCGAAGACCTCTTTGACCGGATTTTCGGACTGAATGTCCGCTCACTGCTGTTCGCCGCCCAAGGTGGCATCGAGCTGATGCAGTCCGGCGGATCGATCGTGCTCGTCGGTTCGATCGCGGATGTCGTGGGTACCAAGGGATACGGCGTCTATAGCGCCAGCAAGGCGGCCGTTCGCTCATTCACCCGGACATGGGCGAACGAACTGGCGCCGAGGGGCATCCGTGTCAACGTCGTCAGCCCCGGACCGACAGATACGGCGATGATGGCCGACACGTCGGAAGAGGTTCGCCAGGCATTGACCAATATGATCCCGCTCGGACGCCTCGGCCGGCCGGACGAGGTTGCCTCCGCGGCACTCTTCCTTGCGAGCGACGAGAGCAGTTTTACCACTGGAGCTGAACTCTGCGTTGATGGCGGCGCGACGCAGGTTTGAAAACGAGATGATCGCGAAAAACCGATCCCCCGAACAAAGAGCCGATCTCGCGTCAGCCAGATGGCAGGCGTCGTCGGGCTGACAAGCGGCGACGATCTCGACCGGAAGGCCGCGGATGAACGCCAACTCGCCTGCGATGGATATCAAAGCGGGCGAGCGGCAATCAATGGGAAGGTCGTGGCCGCCCGCTCTCAGGCGCCGGTGACGCGCCAGATGACGTCGCCGACATCATCTGCCATCAACACCGCGCCGTCGGCCGCCAACGCCACCCCGACCGGGCGGCCATAGGAATGTTTCTCGTCCGGCGACAGAAAGTCGGTGAGGATCTCGCGCGGCATCCCGACAGGCTTGCCCTTGTCGAAGGCGACGAAGGCGAGCTTGTAGCCCGAGAGTTTCGAGCGGTTCCACGATCCGTGCTGGCCGATGGCCATGCCCGCCGGAAAGCCCGGCAGCGTCCCCTCGGGCAGCCAGCAGAGGCCCAGCGAGGCCGTATGGCCGCCCAGCGCATAATCGGGCTGCAGCGCCGAGGCGGCTTTGGCTTCGTCCTGCGGCACCCGGTCGTCGATCACCCGGTTCCAGTAACAATAGGGCCAGCCATAAAACCCGCCATCGGTCACCGATGTCAGATAGTCGGGTGGTGTTTCGTCGCCCAGCCCGTCACGCTCGTTGACAACCGTCCAGAGCATCCCGTTTTCCGGCTCCCAGGCCATGCCCACGGGATTGCGCAGGCCGCCGGCAAAGATGCGGGACTGCCCCGATGACAAGTCATATTCGAAAATGCAGGCACGGTTTTCTTCCGCTTCCATGCCGGCATCGCCGATATTGCTCAGCGATCCGACAGCCACGTAAAGCTTGGTGCCGTCCCTGCTGGCAAGCAGATTGCGCGTCCAGTGGCCGCCGGGGATCAGATCCATCAGCTTTTTCGGCTGGCTGGTGATCTTCGTTGCTCCCGCCTCGTAAGGATAGGCCAGAAGCGCATCGCTGGCGCCGACATAAAGCGTCTCTCCGACAAGCGCGATGCCGAAGGGCTGCCGTACATTCTCGATATAGGCGTACCGTTCCTCGGCCACCCCGTCACCATCGGCATCACGCAGCAGCGTCACGCGGTTGGCGCTGTCACCGGAAGCGCCGGCCCGCTGCATCGTGGCCGACATGGCATGGTCGAAAAGGGTGCGCGGATCGCCCCGCTCGCCCATCGATTCGGCCACCAGCACATCGCCATTCGGCAGAAGATACATATTGCGCGGATGCACCAGCCCGCGTGCAAAGGCATTGACCTTGAGGCCGGCAGCCGTGGTCGGCTTGTGCTCGCCTTCCCAGCCCTTGGCAGTCGGCATCTTCAATGTCGGTATCTTGCCCTGCGGCTTGGCCACCGGAATGGCCGGCGTCGTGCCATAGACCGGTTCCCGCGGGGCATCCCCCGAATGACGGATGGTAACGGCCGCTTGGCCGACAAGGGCAATAAAGCGGGCGAAGAGAGAAGGCTCGGCCATGGGTCGTCTCTATCATTGAGGGAAAATAAGGAGAGACCCAAACGCTAAAGTGTTTGTGCGGCAAGCACTAGTGGGGCCGCTAAAAATTATGGGCGCGGGGGACGCTCTTTCCGGGCCGATCCTGCCACCACAGTGGGACGTCCTCCGCGCGGGACAACGAAGGAAATCCGCATAAACCGGCCGAAAGCTGACAGGTTGCGTCGGCAGCGTCGTATCCGGATCGAATGTGTCGCGTGAGTTCGTCTGCGAACGTCAAGCCGTGGTGTCAGGCTCGATTGAGGCCGCGCTGCCTGACATCACCGAAAGGCCTTACGAGGCCGAGAATTTGACAGTCACGCCACGCTGCCGGAAATAGGCCTGCATCAGCTTCCTGCCGGAGCGGTTGTTCTGCTCGAGCCTTGCAGGAT
Source organism: Aliirhizobium sp. YIM B11859 (assembly GCF_057163345.1). Taxonomy (NCBI): domain Bacteria; kingdom Pseudomonadati; phylum Pseudomonadota; class Alphaproteobacteria; order Hyphomicrobiales; family Rhizobiaceae; genus Aliirhizobium; species Aliirhizobium sp. YIM B11859. The sequence goes on along the minus strand of NZ_JBXHAY010000002.1, from coordinate 456,282 downwards.
CGAATACCGCCTCTTTCAAACCTTCCCGCGTCAACGCCGCCTTGAGTGTTGCGATATGCAGGTCGATGTCGGCATTGTCTGCCTTCAGCGATTGATAAATGCGGTCTGTCGCATCGGCTACGGTCGGTTCGCTCACTCTTGAACTCCTGTTGTCATGATTTGGCTGCCGCTTAGCACGTTTTTCGGCTTGTCACCTATCGTGTGCCGGGGCGCAACAGTCCCGATATGCAAAAAGGGCGGCCTTACGACCGCCCTTTCCGTGTTCTGAACCGGATGGCTCAGATATAAGACCCGAAGGTCTTACATCATGTCCATGCCGCCCATGCCGCCCATGCCGCCAGGCATGCCGCCGCCAGCCGATTCCTTCTTCGGAAGTTCGGCGATCATGGCTTCGGTGGTGATCAGCAGCGAAGCAACCGAAGCTGCGTTCTGCAGAGCCGTGCGAACAACCTTGACCGGGTCGACGATGCCCATGGCGATCATGTCGCCATATTCAGACGTCTGGGCGTTGTAGCCGTAGTTGTCTTCGTTCTTTTCGAGGATCTTGCCGACCACGATCGAAGCTTCGTCACCGGCGTTCTCGGCGATCTGGCGAACCAGCGACTGCAGAGCGCGGCGAACGATGTTGACGCCAGCTTCCTGGTCGTCGTTCTCGCCCTTGACGGTGATCTTGGAAGCCGAACGAAGCAGGGCTACGCCGCCGCCCGGTACGATGCCTTCCTGAACGGCCGCGCGGGTTGCGTTCAGAGCGTCGTCGATGCGGTCCTTGCGTTCCTTGACTTCGATTTCGGTCGAGCCGCCGACGCGGATGACGGCAACGCCGCCAGCGAGCTTGGCAAGACGTTCCTGCAGCTTTTCGCGGTCGTAGTCCGAAGTGGTTTCTTCGATCTGCGCCTTGATCTGGGCTACGCGGCCTTCGATGTCCGACTTCTGGCCAGCACCATCAACGATGGTGGTGTTTTCCTTGGAGATCGAAACCTTCTTGGAACGGCCGAGCATGTCGAGCGTGACGTTTTCGAGCTTGATGCCGAGGTCTTCGGAAATGACGGTGCCGCCCGTGAGGATGGCGATGTCTTCCAGCATGGCCTTGCGGCGATCGCCGAAGCCCGGAGCCTTGACGGCAGCGATCTTCAGGCCGCCACGCAGCTTGTTGACGACGAGCGTAGCAAGCGCTTCGCCTTCGACGTCTTCAGCGATGATGACGAGCGGCTTGCCGGTCTGAACGACGGCTTCCAGAACCGGAAGCATCGCCTGCAGGTTCGACAGCTTCTTCTCGTGAAGGAGAATGTAAGCGTCGTCGAGATCGGCGATCATCTTTTCCGGGTTGGTCACGAAGTAAGGCGACAGGTAGCCGCGGTCGAACTGCATGCCTTCGACGACTTCGAGTTCGGTTTCAGCGGTCTTGGCTTCTTCGACGGTGATGACGCCTTCGTTGCCGACCTTCTGCATGGCTTCGGCAATGTCTGCACCAACCTGCTTGTCGCCGTTGGCGGAGATCGTGCCGACCTGGGCAACTTCAGCCGAGGTGGAGATCTTCTTGGCCTTCGCCTGCAGGTCCTTGACGACTTCTGCAACAGCGAGATCGACGCCGCGCTTCAGGTCCATCGGGTTCATGCCGGCAGCAACGGCCTTTGCACCTTCGCGAACGATCGCGCGGGCAAGAACGGTAGCCGTCGTGGTGCCGTCGCCGGCGATGTCGTTGGTCTTCGAAGCAACTTCGCGGACCATCTGGGCGCCCATGTTTTCGAACTTGTCTTCCAGTTCGATTTCCTTGGCGACCGATACACCGTCCTTGGTGATGCGCGGAGCGCCGAAGGACTTGTCGATAACGACGTTACGACCCTTCGGGCCGAGGGTAACCTGCACTGCGTCAGCGAGGATGTCGACGCCGCGCAGCATCTTTTCGCGCGCAGAGCGGCCGAACTTTACTTCTTTAGCTGCCATTTTGAGAGCTCCTGAATAGAGGTGTCAGCGAATTACGAAAAAGGCGTAACCGGCAATCAGCCGATAACGCCCATGATGTCGGATTCCTTCATGATCAGAAGGTCTACGCCGTCGAGCTTCACTTCGGTGCCCGACCACTTGCCGAACAGAACGCGGTCGCCGACCTTGACGTCGAGAGCAACGATTGCACCCTTGTCGTCGCGAACGCCGGAGCCGACAGCGATGATTTCGCCTTCAGCCGGCTTTTCCTTGGCGGTGTCAGGAATGATGATGCCGCCCTTGGTCTTTTCTTCGGACTCGACGCGCTTAACGACAACGCGATCGTGCAGGGGGCGGAAAGTTGTGCTTGCCATTGTCTAATCCCTCGATCAAATGACATGGACAGGTCTTGGATAAGACCCGCGGATCTCGTTTAGCACTCCTCTCTTCAGAGTGCTAACGGAGCCCGAGATAAGGGTGCCTCGATGTCGAGTCAAGAACAGCAGCGAAATTTCGATTAGCCCATGAATAAGACAGTAAATTGGCACTGGCGTCAGAAAGCCGCGTCGTTGCTCGAAATCCTGGCCGATCTCAGCCCGCAGGAGTTCTATCACGAGGACGAAGAACGATATCATCCGGTGCATGATGATATCGGCGAACTGGTTTCGGCGGTCCCTCGTGGATGTGCTGAATGGCTGGCCTTCATGAGGGCCAACCCGCGGCCGCGTCAGAATTGGCTTCCCGAAACTCCTTCTAAACTCGATGACATGCCGTTGCAGGAGATCTGCTGGAGGATCGTGGAGACCATCGCCGACGAGAGATGGTGGGACGCTTCGACGGCCGAAGTTTTCGAAACGGGAAGCTTGATGCGCGCCCTGCAGCGCATTGCAGCAGAGGGCGATGACATTGATCTTGAAGACTTTTAAGGAGACTTCCCCGGCTGAACTCACTTCACCAAGCCCGACACTCGCCGAACTCACCTCCGTCTTCGCCCGCATAGGGGCTTTGGGTTTCGGCGGGCCGGCAGCCCAGATTGCCATGATGCATCGCGTCGTGGTCGAGGAAAAACGCTGGCTCTCTGAAGAGCGGTTTCTCCATGCGCTGAATTATTGCATGCTTCTGCCCGGCCCCGAGGCGCAGCAGCTTGCCACCTATATCGGCTGGCTCACCCACGGCACCCGCGGCGGCATCATTTCCGGCCTGCTGTTCGTTCTGCCGGGCCTTTTCGTCATCACCATCCTGTCGGTGGCCTATGTACTCTATCAGGACACAGCATGGCTCGCAGGCCTGTTCTTCGGCTTGAAGGCGGCAGTGCTGGCGATCGTCGTCGAGGCGGTGATCCGGCTCGGCAAAAAGACGCTGAAGACCGGTTTTCTCTGTCTGGTCGCAGCCGCCGCCTTCATCGCATTGTTCTTTTTCGCAGTACCGTTTCCGCTTGTTGTTCTCACGGCAGCGCTGGCGGGTTTTCTCCGCGCAAGACGCATCAGCGCTCCACCGGCCGCAGTTGATCTGTCCGGTATCGCCTCGCCACCCTCGGCGGGCCGGGCGATAACCATGCTGATCGGCTGGCTCCTCGTCTGGCAAATGCCGCTGTTCGTGCTCTGGGCCGTCTCGGCACCGGCGGGGCTTGCCGGCCTGTTTTCCTTTTTTTCGAAGATGGCGCTGGTTACCTTCGGTGGTGCCTATGCGGTGCTGGCCTATGTGGCGCAGGTCGGCGTCGAGCAATATGGCTGGCTGAAACCCGGCGAAATGCTGGACGGGCTGGCGCTGGCCGAAACGACGCCCGGCCCGCTTGTGCTGGTTCTGTCCTTCGTCGGTTTCCTCACCGGTTTTCGCGAAGCCTCAAGCCCGCTCGGCAGCGTGATGGGCGGCATGCTCGGCGCGTTTCTCGTCGCCTGGGCGACCTTCGTTCCGAGCTTCATCTTCATTTTTGCCGGCGCTCCCTATATCGAGCGGCTGCGCGGCAACCGCACGCTCTCCGGCGCGCTGTCGGCGATCACTGCGGCGGTGGTCGGCGTCATCCTCAATCTTGCCATCTGGTTCGGCCTGCATGTTCTGTTTCGTGAGGTCGGGCGGGTCGCGCTCATGCCGTCGATCGGCCTCGATCTGGCGCTGCCGGTCTGGTCGAGCCTTGATCCGGTGGCGCTGTTTCTCTTCTTCGGTTCGGCTTTCCTGCTCTTCGGGATGAAGCTCGGCATGGTTGCCGTTCTCGGTCTCTGCGCGGCCTTAGGCCTTGCGATCCGCTTGGCTGCCCTCATGTAACGGCGACATGAAATATCCCGCACCGCACGCAAATCTCCTTGCCATGTCGGCCATGCTTTGCGACATCAGCCTCAGTTTTCTGCAAAGGTGATCGACGATAATGGTACAGCGCATCCAGAACGTGAACGAGGTGATCGGTGGCTACGACGTGGTCCTGTCCGATGTCTGGGGTGTGGTCCACAATGGCGTTGCCGCCTTTCCGCAGTCCTGCGAGGCGCTGGCCGGCGCCCGTGAGGCTGGTGCGACCGTGGTGCTTATCACCAATTCGCCGCGCCGCTCGGCCGATGTCATTGAGCAGATGCGCGGGCTGAACGTGCCCGACGGCACCTATGACCGGATCGTCACCTCCGGCGATGTCACCCGCAAGCTGATCGCCGACGGTCCGAACAAGGTGTTCCTGCTCGGCCCCGAACGTGACCTGAACCTGCTCGACGGTCTCGACGTCACCGTCACGTCCGCCGACGAGGCCGACGCCGTTGTCTGCACCGGCTTTTTCGACGACGAGAAGGAAGTGCCGGAAGACTATACCGACATGCTGAAGACCTGGGTTAAGCGCGACATTCCGTTTATCTGCGCCAATCCGGATCTGGTCGTCGAGCGTGGCCACAAGATGATCCCCTGCGCCGGCGCCGTTGCCGCCTATTACGAACAGCTCGGCGGCGAAAGCCGGGTTGCCGGCAAGCCGCATGCGCCGATCTACGTCGCCTCGCTTGCTGCTGCCCGCGAGGCACGCGGCGATTTCGACAAGGCGAAGGTTCTTGCCATCGGCGACGGCATGCCGACCGATGTCCGCGGCGCGCTGTCGCAAGGCCTCGATCTGCTCTATATCGCAGGTGGCATCCATGTCGCGGAATATACCGTCAACGGCGAGACCGACGAGGCGATCCTCAAGGCCTGGCTGAAGGCTGAAAACGCGGCGCCGAAATTCTGGATGCCCAGATTGGCGTGAGCCTTGTCTCTTGACCCACATCGCATGAACGACCTGGCCTAGTTGGAATTCACTGGAATGACCGTATTCCACCGCAACGAAAAGAAGGACCCGCTGCCCGCGGAACTCAAGGGTGGCGTGGTCGCGATCGGCAATTTCGACGGTGTCCATCGCGGCCATCGCAGCGTGCTGGAGCGGGCGCTTGAACTGGCGCAGGAACGCGGTGTGCCGGCCCTTGTCCTGACCTTCGAACCGCATCCGCGCTCCGTCTTCAGGCCCGACCAGCCGGTTTTCCGGCTGACGCCGGCGCCCTTGAAGGCAAGGCTTTTGGAGGCGATGGGGTTTCGCTCGGTGATCGAATACCCGTTCGACCGTGCGTTTGCCGGCCGCTCGGCGGAAGAATTCGTCTCCTCGATCCTGGGCGACTGGCTGGGTGCGAGTGCCGTTGTCACCGGCTTCGATTTCCATTTCGGCAAGGGCCGCGAAGGCGGTCCGGCCTTTTTGATGGAGGCGGGCGAACGGCATGGTTTTTCGGTGTCGCTTGTTGATGCCTTCCGCGACGAAAATGCCGAAGTGATCTCGTCGAGCCGCATCCGCGCGCTCCTCTCGCATGGTGATGTCAGCCACGCGGCCGGCCTGCTCGGTTATCGGTATACGGTGGAAGCCGAGGTGATCGGCGGCGAAAAGCTCGGCCGCCAGCTCGGTTTCCCGACAGCCAATATGCGGCTTGCTCCCGAAACGGAACTCAAGCCCGGCATCTATGCCGTGCGCTTCCGCCGCCCGGACGGCACGCTTCATGATGGCGTCGCAAGCTACGGCCGCCGCCCGACGGTGACCGACAATGGTGCACCGCTGCTCGAAACCTATCTGTTCGATTTCTCCGGCTCGCTTTACGGCGAGATCTGCTCGGTCTCTTTCTTCGGCCATCTGCGCGACGAGCTGAAATTCGACGGACTGGACCCGCTCGTGGCGCAGATCAGGCGCGACGAGGAAGAGGCGCGGGCGCTTTTGGCCGGCGTTACCCCGATCGGTGAACTGGACGCAAAAATCGCATTCTCCTTCAACACAGACAGGCAAGGATAGGCGCATGGCAACCACCCCACGCAGGCCCGTCAACCCGATGGAAGCGGCCGAAGCACTGTTCAAGCCCGCCAAGAAGCAGGCGGCCGCCCCGGTCGAGAAGCGTACTGTGCCGCAGGCGAAGGAGCTGGTTTCGATCAAGCTCGACAGCGCCGTGATCGAATATTTTCAAGAAGACGGTCCTGGCTGGCAGGACCGCATCAACGACGCGCTGCGCGCGGTGATGGTGAACAATCCGAAGGATTGAGGCGAGGGCTTCTTTTCAGAGGCGCTTCGCCGAACCCGCATCTTTCAGGACGGCATTGGCAGTGTGGCGGCTTAAAAGATGGCGCGGAAGCAATATGATTTTTCCCGTTTCACGAGAGCGCCATTTTTCGTGCGAGCCTTTTGCATTCGTCAGATATTCGTAGCCAAGTTCCGAAATGATCGCGCGAACGGCTTTGTAGAAACCGTCGACCATCAGGCGGCAGCCGGTATGTTGGCGGGCCTTTCCCATAAAATCGCGGGAATAAGATCCCTGATCGGTGTGTCCGCGAGGTCGGTTGCCGAAATATGGTTGGCGACGATCAGGTCGATGGCCGCGTCAAACATGACATCTTCGAACGCATCCACCGTGGGGGCCTCGATATGCAGACCATCGATGTCGCTCTCGGAATAAAAGACCTTGGCCTCCGCATCCCAGACGGCTTTTACGAAGAACGTTCTTTTCATAGCCATGACCCAGACCTGTCTTGCTGCAGTCGACGGGAGAATATACGAGGTCGCGGCGATCAGGCAATCATGTCGTCCCGCGGATCCGATTTCCCCCTTCCTTTCCGTGTCGAAACGCCTTAATAACCGCCACCATGACAGATTTTTGGTCGGCCCAGATCTCGGCTAAGGTCATCGACACGATGATCATACGAATTATCGGCCCGGCTTTCCGCGCTGCTTGATCAAGCTGCGGGAAGGTCCGGGATTTCGGCGCTTGCAATAAACAGCGCCTCCGCCACCGAATTCCTCATCCGCATCGCGCCGCTGAATGGCGCCAGAAACGATTGCCCAACATGACCGATACAGTGACTGAAACGGGCGAAAAGCTCGATTACTCGAAAACCCTCTATCTGCCTGAAACCGAATTCCCGATGCGCGCAGGCCTGCCGCAGAAGGAGCCGGAAACCGTTGCCCGCTGGCGCGAGATGGACCTCTACAAGAAGCTGCGCGCTTCCGCCGCCGGCCGCGAGAAATTCGTCCTGCACGACGGCCCTCCCTATGCCAATGGCAACATCCATATCGGCCACGCGCTGAACAAGATCCTGAAAGACGTCATCACCCGTTCGTTCCAGATGCGCGGCTATGACTCGAATTACGTTCCGGGCTGGGACTGCCACGGCCTGCCCATCGAGTGGAAGATCGAGGAAGAGAACTACCGTGCCAAGGGCAAGGCCAAGCCCGACCTGAAACAGCCGGACGCGATGATCGAATTCCGCAAGGAATGCCGCGCCTATGCCGAAAAATGGATCAAGATTCAGGGCGACGAGTTCAAGCGCCTCGGCATCGTCGGCGATTTCGACAACCCGTATCTGACGATGAATTTTCACGCCGAAAGCCGCATCGCCGGCGAATTGCTGAAAATCGCCATGAGCGGCCAGCTTTATCGCGGCTCCAAGCCGATCATGTGGTCGGTCGTCGAGCGCACGGCGCTGGCGGAAGCTGAGGTCGAATACCACGACTACGAGAGCGACACGATCTGGGTGAAGTTCCCGGTTGTCGGCGGTGCTGGCGAACTGGCGGATGCCCATGTCGTCATCTGGACCACTACCCCCTGGACCATCCCCGGCAACCGCGCCATCGCCTATTCGCCGAAGGTCGCTTACGGTCTCTACGAAGTCCTGACCGCCGAAAACGATTTCGGCCCGCGTCCGGGTGAAAAGCTGATCTTCGCCGATGGCCTGTCGGAAGAGTCCGCCGTCAAGGCGAAACTCACCTTCAAGCGCTTGCGCGATGTCTCCGCCGATGAACTCGGGGCCATCACCACGGCTCACCCTCTCAAGGATCTCGGCTACGATTTCGCCGTGCCGCTTCTCTCCGGCGATCACGTCACCGATGACGCCGGTACCGGTTTCGTCCATACCGCTCCCTCCCACGGCCGCGAGGACTTCGAGGCCTGGATGTCGTCCGTCAAGGAACTCGAAGCCCGCGGTATCGATACCCGTATCCCGTTCCCGGTCGATGACAGTGGCACCTACACCGCCGACGCCCCCGGTTTCGACGGTGCCCGCGTCATGGACGACAACGGCAAGAAGGGCGATGCCAACGATCGCGTCATCAAGGCGCTGATCGAGCGCAACGCGCTGTTTGCCCGTGGCCGGCTGAAGCATTCCTATCCGCATTCCTGGCGCTCCAAGAAGCCGATCATCTTCCGCAACACGCCGCAATGGTTTGTCTATATGGACAAGGACCTTGCCGACGGCACGACGCTGCGCACCCGCGCGCTGTCTGCGATCGATGATACCCGCTTCGTCCCGGCCGGCGGCCAGAACCGCCTGCGCGCCATGATCGAACAGCGCCCGGACTGGGTTCTGTCGCGCCAGCGTGCCTGGGGTGTCCCGATCTGCGTTTTTGCCGATGACGAGGGCAATGTCCTGCAGGACGAAGAGGTCAACACCCGCATTCTCGAAGCCTTCGATGCCGAAGGTGCCGATGCCTGGTTCGCCGAAGGCGCCAAGGAACGGTTCCTCGGCAATGGCCACGATGCGGCCAAGTGGACCCAGGTCATGGACATTCTCGATGTCTGGTTTGACAGTGGCTCCACCCACACCTTCACACTGGAAGATCGCCCGGACCTGAAATGGCCGGCCGATGTCTATCTCGAAGGCTCCGACCAGCATCGTGGCTGGTTCCATTCGTCGCTTCTGGAATCGGCTGCCACCCGCGGCCGCGCGCCTTATGACACGGTCGTCACCCATGGTTTCACCATGGATGAAAAGGGCCAGAAAATGTCGAAGTCGCTTGGCAATGTCGTCTCGCCCCAGGACGTGATGAAGGATGCCGGCGCCGATATCCTGCGTCTCTGGGTCATGACCACCGACTACTGGGAAGACCAGCGTCTTGGCAAGACGATCATCCAGACCAACGTTGACGCCTATCGCAAGCTCCGCAACACCATCCGCTGGATGCTCGGCACGCTCGCCCATGACGAAGGCGAGGAGATCGCTTACTCCGAGCTTCCCGAACTCGAAAAGCTGATGCTGCATCGCCTCTACGAGCTCGATAAGATCGTGCGCGAGGGGTATGACGCGTTCGAATTCAAGAAGATCGCCCGCGCACTGATCGATTTTTGCAATATCGAGTTGTCGGCCTTCTATTTCGACATCCGCAAGGATGCGCTGTATTGCGACGCACCGTCGAGCCCGCGCCGCCGTGCGTCGCTTGCCGTCATCCGCAAGATCTTCGAAGCGACGGTTACCTGGCTTGCGCCGATGCTGCCCTTCACCACCGAAGAGGCATGGCTGTCGTTGAAGCCGGATGCGGTTTCGGTTCATCTGGAACAGTTCCCGCAGGTGCCGGCCGAATGGCAGAACGATGCGGTTGCCGAAAAGTGGGCAAAGATCCGCAAGGTCCGTTCGGTTGTTACCGGCGCTCTCGAAATCGAGCGCAAGGACAAGCGTATCGGCTCTTCGCTGGAGGCGGCTCCCGTCGTTTACGTTGCCGATGCCGAATTGTTGAAGGCGCTGGAAGGTCTCGAATTCGAGGAGACCTGCATCACCTCCGCCATCACGATCACGGCGGGTGAGGGGTCGGAAACGGCTTTCCGTCTGTCGGACGTGCCGGGCGTTTCTGTCGATCCGAAGCCGGCAGAAGGCGTCAAATGCGCCCGTTCCTGGCGGGTGACGACCGATGTCGGCTCTGATCCCGCATGGCCGGACGTCTCGGCCCGCGATGCGGTCGCACTGACGGAACTGGCCAAGCTCGGCCGGCTCTGATGCTCATCAGGGTTACCGGATGATTGCGCTTCTATGCTTCATCCGGTATTCCTGCCTGAAATTGGCCGGATTTATCCGTCAGGTCGATGGAAATAATCTATGAGGCGTCGAGGCGGGCGTCTGTGGTAGGGGTTTGATGGAAACGACAAAAACCTTGCGTCTGGCCTTCGGTACGGCCGGTATTCTGGCGGTGACAGTAGCCCTTTCCGGCTGCATGGGCCCGACTTACGGCACCGACAAGCCTGCCATGGTGCAGCTTGGCGATGATCTTGGCGCGGCGGTTGCGATCGGCGGCGGCAAGGACGAGGATAAGGCGAAGATTCGTTATAATCCACGTCCGACCCTGGTCGTTGCAAGGCAGGACGAAAACGGCGCTGCATTGCCGGCTCCCGAACAGTCGCTGGCGAACCGCGAAAACAATCCGAACTGGGTCGAATCGCCGGAAGAAACCCGTGCGCGCCTGCGTAAGGAAGCCGAAGACAACAGGCTGAACCAGAATTACCGCTCGCCCCTCCTGGCCGGTAACGGCCAGGCCGGTCAGATGACCGAAACCGAAAAGTGGGAAGCCTTCCGCGCGGCCAAGGCCAATGCCGAGACCACCGACGTGACGGCCCGCCGCCGTTCGCTGTCCGACCCGCCGGCAGCCTACCGCTCGGCCGACGCCGGCACGCTTGCCGATCTCGGCGAGCCCGAGAGCAAGAAGGAGGCACGCCGCAAGAAGGAAGCGGAAGCCGCCTCTTCGACCGGCTCAGCCTGGTGGAAGCCTTTCCAGTAAGCGCTTCCGGTCGAACAGGAGTTCCTAGTTTTCCCGCTTCGAGCGAAAGAAGCCGATGAGCAGGTCTGCCGCCGGCCTTTCGGCTATACCGGAATAAACCTCCGGCGCGTGATGGCAGGTTGGCTGGGAAAAGAATCGTACGCCGCTTTCCACCGCGCCGCCCTTCGGATCGTTCGCACCGTAATAGAGCCTGCGGATGCGGGCAAAGGATATCGCGGCGGCGCACATGGTGCAGGGTTCAAGCGTCACATAGAGATCGGCATTATCGAGACGCTCGGTTCCGAGCTTTTCCGCAGCCTCGCGGATGACGGCGATTTCGGCATGTGCCGTCACGTCGTTTTCGGCACGGGTGCGGTTGCCGGAGCGGGCGACGATCTGGCCGTCGACGACCAGCACGGCGCCGACCGGAACCTCTCCGCGTGCCGCGGCATTCCTGGCTTCCGTCAAGGCAGCATCCATGAACCCGACCCTGTTAGTCATTTGGGCGATTTCCTCTTAACCCGGATCGCACGAACTGGTAGGAAGCATGCAACACGAAGCGCGCTTTGCGCGTGATAACGTCAAACCAACACGAACAAGGATGTCCGGATCTTCCGTAGACATCATGCTTCAGGCAAACAACAAATGAATTCAAAAGACAAGCCGAAGCGCGGCGGAGCAAAGCCCTTCGTTCGCGAAACCAAGCCCAGAGCGGAAGGCAAACCTGCTTCCAAATCGGGTGCAAAACCGTCTGCCGCCGCCAAGACGCGCGCCAAGGATGACAGCGCTCCGAAGAGGCAGGTCAGATCCGCCAAGCGGGAAGAGTTTGCGACCGAAGCAAACCCGACGGTTGCCGAAGGCAAGCCCGAGCGCGTCTCCAAGCTTCTCGCCCGCGTCGGCGTGGCCTCGCGCCGCGATGTCGAGCGGATGATCCTCGACGGCCGCGTCACGCTGAACGGCAAGCCGCTCGACACGCCGGTCATCAACGTCACGCTGGAAGACAAGCTCGAAGTCGATGGCGTGCCGATCCGCGGCATCGAACGCACCCGTTTGTGGCTTTATCACAAGCCCGGTGGCCTGGTGACGACCAATTCCGATCCGGAAGGTCGCCCGACCGTATTCGACAATCTGCCGGAAGGCCTGCCGCGGGTTCTTTCGATCGGCCGTCTCGACATCAATACCGAAGGCCTGCTGCTGCTGACCAATGACGGCGGCCTGTCGCGCACGCTCGAATTGCCGACCACCGGTTGGCTGCGCCGCTACCGCGTCCGCGCCCATGGCGAGGTTGATCAGGAAGCGCTCGACAAGCTGAAGGACGGCATTGCCGTCGACGGCGTTCTCTATGGTTCGATCGAAGCGACGCTCGACCGCAGCCAGGGCCGCAACGTCTGGCTGACCATGGGTCTGCGCGAAGGCAAGAACCGCGAGATCAAGAACGTGCTCGGCGCGCTCGGCCTCGAGGTCAATCGCCTGATCCGCATTTCCTACGGCCCGTTCCAGTTGGGCGACCTGCCGGAAGGCGAAGTGCTCGAAGTGCGTGGCCGCACGCTGCGCGACCAGCTCGGGCCGCGTCTGATCGATGAATCGAAGGCCAATTTTGACGCACCGCTGTTCAACGAACGCGAAGTCGCCGAAGAGACGCCGCAGCGTGCCGAAAAGGCGGAACGTCCGGGCAAGCCCGAGCGTGGCGGCTGGACGGGCGAGCGGGGTGGCGACCGTGAGGATCGCCGCGAGCGGGCGCTTGGCCGGCTCGACACCAAACGGCCTGATGGCCAGCGCACCGATGGCAGGCGCGACGATCGCAAGAGCTTTGACAAACCGCGCGGCGCGTTTGGCGCAAAGCCGGCCGGTCGTGATTTCGACGACGACAAGCCGAAGAAGCGGCCGCCAATGGGCACCAGCCGCACGGCCAATGTCTGGATGGCGCCCGGCGCCCGGCCAACCGCCGACGGCAAGGAACGCAGTTCCTCTGCCCGTGCCAAGGCCGAGGAACTGTTCAAGAAGCCCTCGCCGGAAAATGACCGTCGCGTCGTGATCAACCGCGCCGCCGACGAGGATGGCGACTGGATCCGCGCCGATGGACCGGACACGCCGACACGCGGTGGTTTCCGTGATCGCGACGAACGCGGTTTCGGCGACAAGCCGCGGGGTGAGAAGTCTTTCGGCGACCGCAAGCCGCGCGACGGCGGCGATCGTCCGGCCCGCAAGTCCTTTTCCGGAGATGCACGCTCCGACCGTCCCCGTGGGGAAGGTCGCAGTGAGGGCCGGGGTGAAGGTGGTTTCCGTGACCGTCCCCGCGGTGATGGCCCCCGTCGCGATAGGCCCCGTGGCGATGGACCGCGTGCTGAAAAGCCGCGTGGCGACCGTCCTTTCGGCGACCGCAAGCCGCGCCAGGATGGTGATCGTCCGGCCCGGTCCTTCTCCGGTGGCGAGGGACGTTCCGAACGTCCTCGTGGCGAGCGCCCCTTCTCGGATCGCCCCCGTGGAGATAGCCCTCGTGGCGACCGTCCTTTCGGCGATCGCAAGCCACGCCAGGATGGTGATCGTCCGGCACGGTCCTTTTCAGGCGGCGAGGGACGCTCCGAACGTCCCCGCGGTGATGGACCGCGCGGCGAGCGCCCTTCCGGCGAACGCGGCTTCGGTGACCGTCCGGCGAGAGGCGACAGGCCTTTCGGTGGCAAGCCTGCAGGCGCCAAGCCCGGCTTTGGCGGCAAGCCTTCGGGCGGACGCGGCAAGCCGGCCGGTGGCAAATCCTTCGGCGGAAAACCTTCCGGCGGCGCGGGCGGCAAGCCGCGCGGCGGTCCGGCTGGTGGCCGCCCGTCCGGTGGCAAGCCACGGACCCCCAGGGGCTGACGCATGCGCATCGTTGGGGGAGAATTTCGCGGCCGCGCCCTGGCCACGCCGAAGTCGAACGATATCCGGCCGACCATCGACCGGACGCGTGAAAGCCTGTTCAACATCATCGGCCATGTCTATCCGGAGGCGCTGGACGGAACGCGGGTGATCGATCTTTTTGCCGGCACCGGCGCGGTTGGGCTTGAGGCCTTGTCGCGTGGTTGCAAGCAGGCGCTGTTCGTCGAAAACAGCATCGAGGGCAGGGGCCTGCTCTGGGAGAATATCGATAGTCTCGGCCTTCATGGCCGGGCTCGTATCCTGCGGCGTGATGCGACGGATCTTGGTTCCGTCGGCAATATCGAGCCGTTCGATTTCGTTTTCGCCGACCCGCCCTATGGCAAGGGTCTGGCGGAAAAGGCGCTGGCCGTGGCTCATGCCGGCGGCTGGCTGAAGCCCGGTGCGCTCGCCATCATCGAGGAGCGGGCCGATGCTGCGGTCGTCGTTGATCCGGTGTTCAAGCCGATGGAAAGCCGCATGTTCGGCGACACGCGCGTCGAATTTTACCGCTATCAACCGGGCTGATCCGCAGCAGGAAATCTCGTCATGAACACCCGCATTTCACTGCCGGATCTGGATGACGATAAACCCGGAGGGCAATTGCGTTATGCGGTCGCCTTCGGCGGCGGCGGTGCCCGCGGCATCTCCCATATCAGCGTCATCGAGGCGCTCGATGAACTTGGCATCCGGCCGGTGGCGATTTCGGGCTCGTCGATCGGTGCGATCATGGGCGCAGGCATGGCGTCGGGCATGCGTGGCGTCGATATTCGCGACTACGCGCTGCGCACTGTTGGAAACCGCAATTCGCTGTTCAACCGTCTCTGGAGCCTTGGTCCGTCAAGCATGCGCGACAAGCTCGGCGGTTTCCGCTTCGGCCATTTCAACCTTGATCCTATCCTCGAAGCCTTCCTGCCGCCCGATATCCCTCAGGATTTTTCCGACCTGCAGATCCCGCTGAAGATCTCCGCCACCGATTATTACGGCCAGGCGGAAGTCGTGCTGGAGGAGGGCGACCTGCGCAACGCGATTGCCGCGTCGGCAGCCATTCCGGGCCTGTTCATGCCGGTCTGGGTCAACGGCCGGGTAATGATCGACGGCGGTGTCTTTAATCCGGTGCCCTATGAACAGCTGCTGGATCTTGCCGATGTGGTGATCGGCGTCGATGTTGTCGGCGCGCCGGAGGGTGATGGCACCCATCCGCCGACCCGTATCGATGCGCTGTTCGGCGCAAGCCAGTTGACCATGCAGGCATCGATCGCACTGAAGTTGAAGCTCAACCCGCCGCATATTTTCCTGCGCCCGCAGGTCAACCGCTTCCGGGTACTCGATTTCCTCAAGGCAGGCGAGATCCTCGACGAGTCCGAACATGTCAAGGACGAGCTAAAACGCGCGGTCGACGCGCTGGAAGTGGCGGTCGGCGGGGAGTGATCCCCGCCGGCTCTACCACTGGCCGACGGCCACGCCTTCTTCTGCCTTCTTTTCTTCCTCGACATTGACGCGCTTCGGCTTGATCAGCGGCTCCGGCTTGACCGGGCTGTTAAACAGCTTGTCGCGGCCGGCGCTGATCCCGTCGACCGCCTGGATCTGCAGCCGTTCCTCGTCGCGGCGGCGGATGTCATCGCGGATCTTTTCGGCGTCCGCCTCGCTCATGCCCAGCGCCTCAAGCGTACGGCTGCCGAACAGGAGGCCGGATTCCAGCGTTTCGCGCAATTCGTATTCAACGCCTTTTTCCCGCAGCCACAGCGAATGGATGCGGTCGTAGGAGCGGGCAAACAGGCGGATATTGGGGAATTCGGAAAGAACCAGGTCGACGATCCTGTTCGTGGTTTCCCGTTTCTGGGTGCAGACGATGACGATCTTGGCGCGTTCTATGCCGGACGAGACCAGCACGTCGCGGCGGGTGCCGTCGCCGAAATAGATGCGGAAGCCGAAATTCGCCGCCTGGCGGATACGGTCGGCCGAATCGTCGATGACGGTGACGGAGCGGCCGCCGGCAAGCAGGATCTGCGCGGCGATCTGGCCGAAGCGGGAAAATCCGATCATCAGCACGTCGGCGCCCGCACCTTCGAAATCCTCTTCCAGCTCTTCGCGGGCCTCTCCCTTGAGAAGCCGCTTGGCAAGCGTCGCACCGAGCGGCGTCAACGCCATCGAAATCGTCACGATGGCGATCAGCAGCGAGGCCGTCGAGCTGGATAATAGCCCGGCAGCCGTCGCGGTGGTGAACAATACGAAGGCGAACTCGCCGCCCTGCGGCAGAAGGAAGGCGATCTGGATCGCATCATTGTGCGGCGAACCCCACAGGCGGCACAGGCCGTAGATCACCAGTGCCTTGACGGCCATGAAGACGATCACCGCCGGCAGGATGAACAGGATGTGGTCGAGGATCACCTCGATCTCGAGCGACAGGCCGACGGCGACGAAGAACAGCGCCAGAAGCAGGCCGCGGAACGGCTCGATATCGGCCTCAAGCTCATGTCGGTAGGAGGATTCAGCCAGCATGATGCCCGCCAGAAAGGCGCCCATCGCCATCGACAGGCCGACCGCCTGCATCGCTGCCGCCGAGCCGAGCACGACCAGCAGGGCGGCTGCGATCATCACCTCGCGCGCACCGGTGCGGGCGATCACCTGGAACATCGGGTTGAGCAGATATTTGCCGGCAACGACCATCGCCGCGATCGCGGCCACCGCCGTGGCGAAATCCATCAGTGGCGTTGCCGCCTGTTCTTCGGTGCCCGGCGCCAGAATGGTGATCAGCGCCAGAAGCGGCACGATCGCCAGATCCTGGAACAGCAGCACCGAAAACGACCGCTGCCCGTACCGGCTGTTGATGTCGCCGGCATCGTTGAGCAATTGCAGCGCAAACGCAGTGGACGACAGCGCCAACCCGAAACCGATGATCAGGCTGCCCTGCCATGTCGAAAGCCCGGTTTCGAAGGCGAGGGCAGCAAGCGCCAAGCCGGTGACGAGCACCTGCACCGGCCCGAGCCCGAACACGTCGCCGCGCATCTGCCACAGACGCGACGGCTTCAGTTCCAGGCCGATGACGAACAGCAGGAAAACGACGCCGTATTCGGCCACATGCAGCACTTCTTCCGTATCGGTGATCTGTTGCAAAAGCGGCCCGATGATCACTCCGACGGCAAGATATCCGAGCACCGTGCCAAGGCCGAGCCGCTTGAAGATCGGCGCGGCGATGACCGCTCCGGCGAGCAAAAGCAGCATTTCGGTGAACAGCGAGCCGGGTGCGGTCATGAAAGAACTTTCAGGTAGGAAGGATATGGCAGTCAAGAAAAGGTGTGGCGCACTTGATGCGTCGAAGCGCTCACAATAAATGGGACGGGAACGAAAGGCTTGCAATTATGAGCTCTGAAATTGATTCCGCCCAGCTTTTGTCCCGGGCGTCCGAACTGATCGACCTTGCCAAGGCTGCGGGTGCGGATGCGGCGGATGCCGTGGTGGTTCGCTCCCGATCGCGCTCCGTCTCGGTGCGGCTCGGCAAGGTCGAGGGAACAGAATCGTCCGAGAGCGACGACTTCGCGCTCCGCGTTTTCGTCGGCCAGAAGGTTGCAAGCGTGTCCGCCAATCCCGGCTTCGACATGAAGACGCTTGCCGAACGCGCCGTCGCCATGGCGAAGGTCTCGCCGGAAGACCCCTATGTCTGCCTTGCCGATACCGACCGGCTGGCAAAGACCTATCCCGATCTCGACCTCTTCGATCCGACGGAGGTCTCGACCGATGAGTTGCGCGAGGCGGCACTGGCGGCGGAAGAGGCGGCACTGGCCGTCAGCGGCATCAGCAATTCCTTGGGCGCGGGCGCTTCCGCCGGCATGGGCGGCATGGTTCTCGTCACCTCGCATGGGTTCACCGGCTCCTATATGGGCTCCCGCTTCGGCCGCTCGGTCAGCGCCATTGCCGGCGAGGGCACGAAGATGGAGCGCGACTACGATTTCGACAGCCGCCTTTATGCAGCCGATCTCGACGCCGCAGAACTGATCGGCCGCCGCGCCGGCGAGCGCACCGTCGCCCGCATCAATCCGCGCCAGGTCGAGACGGCAAGCAACGTCACCGTCGTCTTCGATCCGCGCATGGCGCGGGGCTTCGTCGGCACCATCGCTGGCGCCATAAATGGTGCGTCGGTTGCGCGAAAGACCAGCTTCCTGCGCGACCGCATGGGGCAACAGGTGCTGAAGGCGGGCCTCGACATTACCGACGATCCGCTGATCGTGCGCGGCTCTGCCTCGCGTCCTTTCGATGGCGAGGGCGTGATGGGTGAGCGCATGACGATGATCGAGGACGGCGTGCTGAAACACTGGTTCCTGTCGACCTCGACCGGCCGTGAACTGGGCCTTCCCACCAACGGCCGCGGCGTGCGCGGCGGCAACTCGGTCGGCCCGGCCTCCACCAATCTCGCGCTCGAACCCGGCGACATTTCACCTGAAGACCTGATCGCCTCGGTTGGTACCGGCCTTTATGTGACCGAACTGATCGGCCAGGGTGTCAACATGATCACCGGCGAATATTCGCGTGGTGCAAGCGGTTTCTGGATCGAGAACGGCAAGCTTGCCTATGCTGTCTCGGAAGTGACGATCGCGTCCAACCTCAAGGACATGTTCATGCGCATCACCCCGGCAAACGATATCGACCGCAAATATGGCGTTGCCTCGCCGACCATCGCGATCGAGGGCATGACGCTGGCAGGGCGGTGATCGCCATGGCTAGCTTAGAAAATCCCCCAGGCATCGAAAATCCCTGGAGCGCGGATCTGGACCTGATCGTCGATG
Organism: Aliirhizobium sp. YIM B11859; assembly: GCF_057163345.1. Taxonomy (NCBI): domain Bacteria; kingdom Pseudomonadati; phylum Pseudomonadota; class Alphaproteobacteria; order Hyphomicrobiales; family Rhizobiaceae; genus Aliirhizobium; species Aliirhizobium sp. YIM B11859. The sequence goes on along the minus strand of NZ_JBXHAY010000002.1, from coordinate 437,697 downwards.
CGGCGCGGCAGGCCGGTGAAATCGCCCATGGCTTCTTTCGCCAGTCACCGGAAGTCTGGTGGAAGAACGAGGGCCGCTCGCCGGTCAGCGCCGCCGATTTTGCTGCCAATGATCGCCTCCAGTCGGTGCTATTGAAGGCTCGGCCCAATTACGGCTGGCTGTCGGAAGAAACCGACGACGACGCGGCAAGGCTTTTGAACGACACCCTGTTCGTCGTCGATCCGATCGACGGCACGCGGGCCTTCATTGGCGGCGAGCCGATCTGGTGCGTATCGGTCGCCGTCGTCCATCGCGGCCGGCCGGTGGCGGGCGTGCTGGTGGCGCCAGCGCTGGAGCAGGAATATGTCGCGGTCGCCGGTGGTCCGGCGCTGAGGAATGGCATGCCGATCTCAGTGCCGGCTGAAGGCGATGCGCGTGGCGAACTGGTGCTGGCTGCGGACGAAAAGATCGTCAGGCAGTTGCTGCCGGAACTGTCGATCCGCAGAGTGAGCCATGTCCCATCGCTTGCCTATCGGCTGGCCATGGTTGCCGACGGTCGCATCGACGGCACGATCGTCAAGCGCGACAGCCACGACTGGGATCTGGCCGCCGCCGACCTCATTCTGGAATGCGCCGGCGGCGCCCTGACGGATCTCCACGGCCGGCCGCTGATCTATAATCGCGAGACTGTCAGCCATGGTGTTCTGGTTGCCGGCACGCGCCATGCGCGCGAGGTTCTGCTGCCGCATCTGGTGGCCGGTTCTGCGGCCGATCCAGCGGCCAATCCAGCGGGTTGACCTTTGTGACGGAATGCCGCAGAGGAAGAAATCTGCATAGCGTGAAGGACGGATTTGCAAATGACTGATGCGAGCGAAAAGAAGCAACTTCTGCACCTGGTTTTCGGCGGTGAGCTGTCGAGCCTTGCCGGTGTCCAGTTCAAGGATTTGTCGGCGCTCGACATCGTCGGCATCTACCCGGATTACGCCACAGCGCTGGTCGCGTGGCGCTCGAAAGCCCAGGCAACGGTCGACAATGCCGAGATGCGGTATTTCATCGTTCACATGCACCGGCTTCTGGATCCGGAAGTCAAGCAGGCCTGACACAAGCCTCAAAAAATATGATAAAGCTTCAGGTTGAGAGGGCCTCGATCCGAAGCTCGCTTTTTTGACGCATTTGTGAAACACGTAAGCCGGAATACAAGATCACTTCAGGAGTGAGGTTTTGATGGCGTTTGGCATGCATCGGGAGCGGAAGCTATGAGCAGCGGTTTGGCCCGCATGGCTCTGGTCGGCTATCGCGTTGCCGGTATAATGCTTTATCCGCTGGCAGGCCCCTATCTCAGCATGCGTGCGCTGAAGGGCAAGGAAGATCGGTCCCGTCGGCTGGAACGGCTGGGTTATGCCAGCCATCCGCGTCCGCGCGGGCCGCTTGTCTGGGTGCATTCGGCAAGCGTCGGCGAAACACTGTCCATCCTGCCGCTGATCCGCGAGCTTCGCCGCCGCGAAATCCACATCGTGCTGACCACCGGCACCGTCACCTCGGCCGCCCTTGTGGAAGCAAGGCTCGGCGACGAGGTCATCCACCAATATGTACCGATCGACGTGAAGTTTCCGATCAAGCGGTTCCTCGCCTATTGGAAGCCGGACGCCTGCATCACGGCGGAATCGGAAATCTGGCCGACGACTGTTGCCGAACTCACCCGTCGGCGGGTTCCTCAGATCAGGGTCAATGCCCGCATTTCCGATCGTTCCTTCGATCGCTGGCGTTCTCACGCGACAGTTGCCGAAGCCCTGTTCGAAAAGATGGCGCTGGTCGTTGCCCAGTCCGATCTTGATGCCGAGCGCTTCCGTGATCTCGGCGCATGGCCGGTCATCGTATCCGGCAACCTGAAAAGCGATACCGATCCGCCACCCTGCGACGAGATGCTGCTTGCCAAATACAGGGCCGAGATCGGCGCCCGCAAGACCTGGGCCGCGATCTCGACGTTCGATGGCGAGGAAAAGGCTGCGGCCACCGTTCACCGGGCACTCAAGCCGAAGAACGGCCAGTTGACGATCATCGTGCCACGCCATCCGGATCGCGCCGACGCCATCGAGGCCATGCTCAAGAGCGAGGGCCTGACGGTCGCCCGCCGATCGCGCGATGACGTGCTGACCCCGGAGACGGACATCTTCCTCGGCGACAGTATCGGCGAGATGGGGCTTTACCTGCGCCTGACCGAAATCGCCTTTGTCGGCCGTTCGCTGACCAACGAGGGCGGGCAGAACCCGCTTGAGCCGGCAATGATCGGCTGCGCCGTGCTGACCGGGCCGAACATACAGAATTTCCGCGACGCCTATCAGCATCTCGTCCGCAAGGGCGGAGCCCGTGTGGTGAAGGATGTCGAGATGCTGGCAAAGGCCGTTCATTATCTGCTGATCACCGATCCGGCCCGCCGCAAGATGGTCGATGCCGGCCAGGAGGCGATGGAGGATCTGCGCGGCGCGCTCGGAAAGACCGTCAAGGCGCTCGAACCCTATATCAATCCCCTGACCGTCAGCGCCCGGCTGCAGCCGAAGGTCGCCGCCGCAGGCATCGGCCGGTGATGTCGCCACCCGCGATCGCGGGCATCCTGTTCGACAAGGACGGCACGCTGATCCGTTATGACGAAAGCTGGGGGCCGGTAAACCGCCAAGCGGCCCGCATCGCTTCTGTCGGCAATCCCGATCTTGAACCCGTCCTGCTCCTGGCCGGCGGCATGGATCCCGATACCGGCAAGACAAAAGCCGACAGCCTGCTGGCTGCCGGAAACTCCGCCGAGATCGCCGCCGGTTTCGTCGTCGCAGGCTCTCCTTTCGATGTCGACGATCTGACCCGCGAGCTCGATGCGCTGTTCATCCGCGCCGCCGAATTTTCAGTCCCGGTGGCCGATCTTGCGCAGGTTTTTGCCAGCCTTAAGGCGAGGGGGCTGAAACTCGGCATCGCTTCCAGCGACAACGAGACGGCAATCCGCCGCACGGCGGCGCATTTCGGCATAGAAGGTGACATCGATTTCATCGCCGGTTACGACAGCGGTTTCGGCGCCAAGCCGCAACCGGGCATGATGCTCGCCTTCTGCAAGGCGGTGGGTCTCGAACCGTCTCAGGTCGCCATGGTCGGCGACAACAATCACGACATGCATATGGGCCGCGCCGCCGGTGCCGGGCTCAACCTTGCCGTTCTTACAGGTACGGGAACCCGCGAGACGTTGTCGGCCCTGGCCGATCATTGCCTTGATGATATTACTCAGATCGAAGGCCTTCTTTTTGCCCCGGCGGCATCGCCCTCCGGGCAGCTAGGTCAATAGCGGCATGGTCTCCGAAGCGCCGCCATTTTGGTGGGAAAAGCCCGATTGGCGCGCCCGCGCCCTCATGCCGTTTTCAGCGCTTTATGGCACGATCGCCGGGCGCCGTATGCGCAATGCCAAACGTGCTTCCGCCGACCTGCCGGTGATCTGCGTCGGCAATTTCACCGTCGGCGGCGCCGGCAAGACCCCGACCTCGATCGCTTTGGCAAGGGCGGCAAAGGCGATGGGCCACCGGCCGGGTTTCCTGAGCCGCGGTTATGGCGGATCGCTGGACACAACGACGCTGGTTGATCGCGACCGTCACAGGGCCGATGCCGTCGGTGACGAGGCGCTGTTGCTGGCGGCAGAGGCGATGACGGTGATTTCGCGAAAGCGCGTCGATGGCGCGAGGAAACTCGCCGCAGAAGGCGCCGATCTGATCATCATGGACGACGGTTTCCAGAGCGCCCGGCTGACCCTCGATTTCGCCCTTGTGGTGATCGATTCGACCAGAGGCATCGGCAATGGTCACCTTGTTCCGGGCGGCCCGGTGCGTGCGCCGCTCGCCGAGCAGATGCGCCAGCTCTCCGCCATCCTGAAGGTCGGCAATGGCGAGGCGGCCGACGCGCTGGTCAGAAAAGCGGCCAAGGCCGGCAAGCCCATCCATGTCGCCGGCATCGAGCCGCGGCCGGATGCTAGCCTTTCCGGCACAAACGTGCTTGCTTATGCCGGCATTGCCGACCCCGAGAAATTTTACCGTACGCTGCGGTCGGTCGGCGGGCTGATCGCCAAGACCCGCTCATTTCCAGATCATCATTATTTCACCGAGGACGAGATCCGCTCCCTGCTCGACGAGGCGGAAAACGAAGGGCTGGTGCTGGCGACGACCGCCAAGGATGCCGCCCGGCTCGCCGGTCATACAGGCCTTGCCCGCATATTGCAGGAACGGTCGAAAATCGTCGAGATCGACATGGTATTCGATGATCCGCGCGCCCCGATGGCCATCATCGACACGGCTTTCGCCAATTTTCGCGACAGAAGGCTGCGCGAGGGGGCCTCGAAGGGCTGACTGAAACAAACGGGCCGAGCAAGATTATCCGTGCTGCTGGTTCGGCAATGTGCCGGCGCGTTTTTCGGCGTCGAGCGAGGTGGCGCAGTCGACATAGGCTTCCTGACGCGCAACGCTCCAGTAGCGCAGCTCGTCGACCGGGATATGCACGCCGGTTGCCGCACACACGACATAGGAGCCGGCGCTCAGCACCTGATAGTCACCATCGAGATAGCGGATTTTTGCTTCGCGAAAGCCGCTTCCCTCGAACCGGTTCATCACTCGTCTCCTGCGAAAAAACATCGTCCCCTCTACCCCGAACCAAAAGCGATTACCAGAGCGCTTCCACAGCGCCCCGTGTTGTTCGCAACACATCAACAATGCCGCGCCGTTTGATACATGCGGCCGTTTTCAACTGCGACCGAACAGTCGTTCTATATCGGAAAGCTTGAGTTCGATATAGGTGGGCCTCCCATGGTTGCAGGTTCCCGAGCCTGGCGTCGCTTCCATCTGCCGGAGCAGGGCATTCATCTCGTCGGGTTTCAGCCTCCGCCCGGAGCGCACCGACCCGTGGCAGGCCATCGTCGCGGCAATATATTCGAGCTTGTTGCGCAGTCCGCTTGCAGTGTTCCATTCGGCGATCTCGTCAGCAAGGTCGCGCACAAGCGCTGCCGCATCGACTTCGCCCAGCATGGCCGGCGTCTCGCGCACGGCAACGGCACCCGGACCGAACCGTTCGATCGCAAGCCCCAGCCGGTCGAGGTCGCTGGCATGCGCCATCAGCCGGTCGCAATCTTCTTCCGGCAGATCGATGATTTCCGGGATCAGCAGCACCTGCGAGGCAAGCCGGTCGTTCTCCAGCGCGCGGCGCAGGTTCTCGTAAACGAGACGCTCATGCGCAGCATGCTGGTCGACGATGACGAGACCTTTTTCGGTCTGCGCCACGATGTAGTTTTCATGCACCTGGGCACGGGCGGCGCCGAGCCGGTAACCGGCCGCGGTCGTCTCGGGAACATAGGCGGGTTCGGCGATGGTGTCGGCGCGTGCCGTCGGCGCTGCAAAGGCGTCGAACCCGGATTGCATCGGTCGGCCGGGGTAGGGCGCCGATGGGCCGGGATCGAGCGGTCGGGAAACCGACGATGAAGCCGACCATGCGGTCTGCGGTGTCGCCGAATGCGGCCAGGTCGGCTGGGGACGGGCGGATGTCGGCTGTTCCGAAAAGCCCGGCTGTGAAGGGGCTGTCTGGAATGCCCGCAGCATGGCCGCTGCACCCGTCGTCGAGGCGCGGTCGCCTTCGCGATGCAACGCCTGGCGGATCGCGCCGACGATCAGCCCGCGCACCAGCTGCGGATCGCGGAAGCGGACATCGGACTTGGCCGGATGCACATTGACGTCGACGAAAGCGGGGTCCAGCTCGATCGAAAGCACCGCCACGGGATAACGGCCGGACGGCATCTGTTCGGCATAGGCGCCGCGGATCGCCGACAGGATCAGCTTGTCCTGCACCGGGCGGCCATTGACGAACGCGAACTGATGGGCCGAATTGCCGCGGTGAAATGTCGGTACGCCGACAAAGCCGGAAAGCGACACGTCCTCGCGGCCCGCATCGATCTCGATCGCATTGTCCTTGAAATCGGGGCCCAGCACCTGCGCCATGCGGGCGAGATGGTCGTCGCCGGTCGCCGGAAATTCGAGTGTCGAACGGTCGGGACCGGACAGTGTGAAGCGGATATGCGGAAACGCGATCGCCATGCGCTTGACGATTTCGGTAATCGCCGCCGCTTCCGCACGTTCGGTTTTCATGAATTTGAGACGCGCCGGCGTGGCGAAGAACAGATCGCGCACCTCGACGACGGTGCCGGGATTGGCAGGCGCCGGCTTGACCGGAGATGCCTTGCCGCCCTGCACGGAAACCTGCGAACCGGATTGGTCACCATGACGCCGGCTGGTGATGGTAAGCCGCGCCACCGAGCCGATCGATGGCAGCGCCTCGCCGCGAAATCCGAGCGTGTGGATGTCGTCGAGCGTCGTCGATATCTTCGAGGTGCAATGGCGGCGCACCGCCAGTTCCAGATCCGCCGCATCCATGCCCGAGCCGTTATCGGTGATCCGCACAAGGCTTTTGCCACCACCGGCAGTGGCGATCTCGATGCGCGTTGCACCGGCATCGATCGCATTCTCGATCAGTTCCTTGGTCGCGCTGGCCGGTCGTTCGATGACCTCGCCGGCGGCGATCTGGTTGATCAGGGTTTCGGGAAGGAGTTTTACAGACATTCCCTATTTTCGGGGATTCGAGCGTCATAGGAAAGAGCCGGGTGGCGATTATCCCCCACGCGGTCTTTCGGGCATCGATATTTGGACACGCCCAGGATGTTTCAATGCGAAACGCCATTAATCCGAACTTAATGGTAGCGCTCTATGTTCGCCTTGTTGATTTGGATGAAGCCGGGAGAGTGTCCTCACTCTCCGCGAACGACCGAAGTGGCAGCCGGCTGGGCACTGTCACATTTCCCTTCGGTCGATCGTTGAAGACTTGGAGCCAGCATGTTCCCACCTGATCTGACCGGATATGAAGGAAATTTTGCCGATCATACGTAGGATCGGCTGACCGGGTATGGCGTTCCGCCGTCCTGTGAGCATACGGAGTTTCATCCCATGAATGATTTGGACTCGGCGGATCCGAACATTCAGACTGCCATCATGGAAGCGCTTGCCGAAGGCCTGTCCGCGGCCGTGCTTCTCTATGACAAGAACGATCTTCTCGTTTTTGCCAGTCAGCAACTGATCGGCTTCGTGCGGGTTCAGCCCCGTGTACTGCTGCCCGGAACGCGTATCCGCGATCTGTTGGCGGCGATGTACGATGCTGGCATCCGCCTGGTCTCCGATACCCATAATTATCGCCGCGCACTCGGTCGCGAGGACTGGATCGCCGAACAGATCGCCGGACTGTGGAAGGAGCGTTCCGAAACGCTTGAGCGGCCGGGTCCTGACCGCTGGCTGAGCATCGTCAAGCGCAGGCTCGCATCAGGATATGGCATCTGCATCATCAAGGATGTGTCCGAGCAGAAAAAGCGCGAGGAGCAGTGGCGTCTCGACACAGAGCGTGTCCAGGTGACCGAAGAGGTGCTGGACAACCTGCCTTTCCCGATCAGCGTCAAGGACCGCAACTCCACCTTCGTCGCGGTCAACAAGGCCAATTGCGACTTCCTCGACCTGCCGGCGGAAGCCATCCTTGGCCACAAGGGCGCCGACATCAATCCGTCCGCCTTGGAAAACCGTCTCGGTCCGATCAACCAGCATGTGATGGAGACCGGCGATCCGATCCAGCTTCCCGAGCGCATCACCCGGCCGGATGGATCGACCGTCCTTGCCATCGTCCACAAATACCGCATCGGCAAGCCCGGCCGCTATTATATCGTCACCGTCAAGCAGGATGTCTCCGCCGTCGCGGCCGATGCCAGTGGTACGGCGCCTTCCGACGTGCAGCCCTGGTCATCCGATTTCGTCCCGATCGACATGACCCGCGACCCGGTTCTGGCGCTGCCGCAGGATGACACGGCCGAGATGCTGCCCGGTGCAAACATCCTCGTCGTCACGCGTTTCGCCGACGCTGCGGCCGAGGCGATCGATATCCTGTCGCGGCAGGGAGCCGACGTTTCCACGGCCGTCGATGCCGACGAACTGACGCTTTTCCTGCAATTGGCGGCCGAAGCGGATGTCCGCATCGATCTGGTCGTTGTTGATGCCCGTATGCCGGCCGAATGCCTCGAGATCGCCGAAGCCTACGGCGTACAGGGGCTGCGCCTCGAACAGCAGTTTATCGGCATGAAACTTCCCGGACTGGTCGCCAGGGAACTGGGGCGGGACACGGTCGAACTGGATCTGCCCGCAGTCGACGCTTATGGCGATGCACCGGTGCCGGAAAAGGGCGGCATCGATATCCTTGTCGCCGAGGACAACGAGGTCAACCAGATCGTCTTCTCCCAGATCATCGAGGGTCTGGGCTACAGCTATGCATTGGCTGTCGATGGCGAAGAAGCGGTGCGGCTGTGGCGCGACCATCAGCCTCGTCTCGTGCTGATGGATGTGACCCTGCCGAAACTGACGGGCTTTGAAGCCTCGGCCGCAATCCGCGCGCTCGAGGAAGGATCATTGGCCGTGCCGATCATCGGCGTACTGCCGCAGGCCTTCGATCGCGACAGGGAAGCCTGCTTCGAGGCAGGCATGAACGACGTGATCCTGAAGCCGATCAGCCCTGAAACACTTGATGCGGCAATAAGGCGTTTCCTCTATCCGACCGAGATCGAGCTTGAGCAGGAAGCCTGACATTTTGTCCGCTAGCGTACACTCGTATATGAGTTGTGCCATAAACTGATACATCAGCAGAATTTTTTAATCTTTGTCCCGCATCCTTCGCTGGTTTCGAGGGGCAGGAATTTTATGAAGCCAGCGGGCAATCCATTGCCGCAAGTCAGCCAGAACGAGTTGCAGGCCATGGCCTACAGCGATCCGCTGACTGGATTGGGCAACCGCTACCGGTTGCGCGACAAGGTGCGCCTGCTTGCTGCTGAGCGGGCGGACGATCCGGCACCCTTTACCATCTGCATCGCCAATCTCGACGGCTTCAAGCCGATCAACGACCTGTTCGGTTCGGAAGCGGGCGACGAAATCCTCTGCCAGGTCGCTCATCGCCTGAAAGCCTGCATGCCCGACGGTGCGACCGTCACCCGCCATGAGGGGGACGAATTCGCCTTCGTCCTGCCGCTCGTCTTTGAGCGTATCGGCGCCGAGCGCATCGGCCAGATGATGAAGGACGTGTTGTCGGCACCCTATGATCTCGGTGACCGCAATGTCCGTCTGTCCGCTTCCTTCGGTTTTGCCATCTATCCGTTTGCCGGCGAAGAATTCGAGGATCTGCTGAAAAGCGCCGAGACCGCGCTTTATCGCTCCAAGCGCCGCGGCCGCGCCCAGATCACCGTCTATTCGACCGAAATCGCGCAGGAAATGCGGCGTGCGACACAGATCGAACAGGCGCTGCGCAATGCCATCATTTCCGATGCCGTCGATGTCCATTTCCAGCCGATCGTCAGGATCCGCGACGGCATGGTCGTCGGTTTCGAGGCGCTCGCGCGCTGGCGCGATGCCGATCTCGGCTTCGTCTCACCGGCTGTCTTCGTGCCGCTCGCCGAGGAACGCGGTTTTATCGACGCGTTGTCGGATACGCTGTTGCGCAAGGCGGCGGAAGCGGCGCTCTCCTGGCCGCGCGAGCTTTTCCTCTCCTTCAATCTGTCGTCGGCGCAGTTGATGGATCCGGGCACATCCGGCAACATCCTTTCGACCCTGTCGCGCGTCGGTCTTGATCCGCAACGTGTCGAGCTGGAAATCACCGAGACCGCGGTGATGACGTCTGCCGATACCGCCCAGCGGATCATCGCCGAATTGCGCGAAAAGGGCGTGCGTATTTCACTGGATGATTTCGGCACCGGCCAGTCGAGCCTCGGGCGCCTTCGCGATTTCACGTTCGACAAGGTCAAGATCGACCGCGCCTTCATCGCCCGCATCACCACCGACCGCGCCTCCGAACACATCGTGCGCGCCATCATCGCCATGTGCCAGGGTCTCGACCTCGATGTCGTCGCCGAAGGCATAGAGGAGGTCGAGGATGCCGAAATGCTGCGAGCCCTCGGCTGCGGCATGGGGCAGGGCTATTATTACGGCAAGCCCGTCGATGGCGCCGCGACCCTGCGTTACCTCCAGGACCATTACCACGACTTCATGGCGATCGAGCGGATTTGACGGGCACGCTTGCGGTTGAGCTATAGCAGCGCTTCGCCCACGACAACGTGGGCGTGTTGCCGCAGTTGACGGCGACGGAGAAAAGAACGCTATTTAACTGTTGCTCAACGTGGGTCTTAAGCCAAAACATGATACCCGGATTGCCCAACAAGTACCTTTTCCTGATCGCTGCGTTGGAAGTTGGTTTGATTGTATCCTGCTTCGCTGACTATTCCATCGGAATTGGCGTATTCGGAACGATGAGCGCGTTGACAGTCGGATACCTCCACCTGACTCTGCTTCCTTACAAGATCAGGCCCTTCGTCGAGAGGATTGGTCCGAAGGCCTATCATCGCGCTGCTCGGTGGAGCATTCTTATCGCTCCGATATTTTTTTCATCGGGCGCCAATTTCCCGGTGACTGGCATTTTCCCGACAGACTATTCCGTGGACATGTGGAAGCTTCTCTTCTTCTGCTCCGTCTTTGTCTGGTGTTTTACGGAAGGCGTCATAAGGATAAGGTTTTAGCAAGGCTAAGCCATCGCCACTGCGCGGCAAACACGGCACGGCGGCGCCTTTTCAGGTCCTGGAAACACGCCTTGCCGCTGCGCTTATTGTCCAGCGCCTGCTCGCCTGATTGTAGCAGCGCTCGATGCCCAGGAGATGCGCCTTCTTCTACATAAAGACATTGAAGTGCGCCGCATTGGACCATACACACGCTCCCGCCGTAATTTTTTTGAACATTGCGACAGCCGTTCTTCAGTTCGGGGATGGCGTGTCGGTTTGAATGGAAGCTGAGACAGGAATACCGATGCCGATCACCGTGAAGAAAACAATCCCGGCCGCGCGTATGCGACAGTTCCACCAGATGGTCGAGCGATGGCTGGAGGAAGGTCCGATCAAGCTTGCGACCAATGCCACGATCACCGCCATGGACAATGCCGAAATCCCGAAGGCTGAGCAGGCAGCCATTATCGAGGACCGGGATATCATCATGAAACACAACATGCGCCTCGGTTTGATCAGTGAAGTCTTTGCGCCGGCCATTGAAAAGGCAGTCAGATCGTCTCGGTCAGGAAACGAAGCGCAGGACGAGATCGCCCGGTTGATTGTGACCGCGGTCGGTATCCGTCAAGATGATGAGAGTGAACTGGTCACATTCGCATTCGCCACCCAAAATGAGGCTGATGCGTTTGATGGGTTGATCTGAAGGCGTTGCGGCCAGCGGGTTTCAGCCAGGTGGAAATCCACGACGAAACTCGCCCGCCTCGGTCGCTCAGCCTCTTTGAAATTGACGGCATGGCGGGGACTGTGGCCGACCCCGGGGATGGATGTCTCCTTCGGCACAGCGTTCTCTTTTCCAATGTCCGCATCTGCCGCTTTACAGACATCAAGCGGCGCTTCTGATCGTCGCGCCACGCACCCTCGTCGGCGATGATCACGTTTTGACCTCACCGAAGGGCAAGCGATGTCGACCTCAAACGATCCCCTGCTGCAGCCGTTTCAGCTCAAGCACCTGACGCTGAAAAACCGCATCATGTCGACGGCCCATGAGCCGGCCTATTCCGAAGACGGCATGCCGAAGGATCGTTACCGGCTCTACCATCTGGAAAAGGCCAGGGGCGGCATCGCCATGACAATGACGGCCGGTTCCGCCAGCGTCTCGGTCGACAGCCCGCCCGCCTTCGGCAATCTCCTGGCCTACAAGGACGAGATCGTGCCCTGGCTGAAAAAGCTTGCCGACGACTGTCATGAGCATGGCACGGCGGTGATGATCCAGCTCACCCATCTCGGCCGGCGCACCAATTGGAACAAGGGCAACTGGCTGCCGGTTCTGGCCCCGTCTCCGATCCGAGAGCCCGCTCACCGCGCCTTTCCGAAGGAGATGGAGGACTGGGATATCGAGCGGATCGTGTCCGACTATGCCGATGCCGCCGCCCGTATGCAGGCAGCCGGCCTCGACGGCATCGAGATCGAGGCCTATGGCCACCTGATGGACCAGTTCTGGTCTCCCGCCACCAACCGCCGCGACGACGAATTCGGCGGCTCGCTCGACAACCGGCTGCGTTTTTCCGACAGGGTTCTGACAGCGATACGCAAGGCGGTCGGCGAAAAGTTCATCGTCGGCATCCGGATGGTGGCGGACGAGGACTGGGACAAGGGCCTGTCGCGCGAGGAGGGGATCGAGATCGCCAGGCGTCTGGTGGCGTCGGGCAATGTCGATTTTTTGAACGTCATCCGTGGCCATATCGATCACGACGCTTCGCTGAACGACGTCATCCCGATCCAGGGCATGCGCGCCTCGCCGCATCTGGATTTCGCCGGAGAGGTGAGGGCGGCGACGAAATTTCCGGTCTTTCATGCCGCCCGCATCGCCGATGTCGCCACCGCCCGCCATGCGATTGCCGAAGGCAAGCTCGATATGGTCGGCATGACCCGCGCCCATATCGCCGATCCCCATATCGTGAAAAAGATCATGGCGGGCACCGAGGCGCGCATCCGCCCCTGTGTCGGCGCGACCTACTGTCTCGATAGGATTTACGAGGGCGGCGAGGCGCTCTGTATTCACAATGCGGCGACCGGCCGCGAGGCACTGATTTCCCACGAGATCGAACCGGCGGCAAAGCCGCGCCGCGCCATTGTGGTCGGCGCCGGGCCGGCGGGGCTGGAGGCGGCGCGGGTTCTGGCCGAGCGCGGCCATTCCGTCATCGTGCTGGAAGCGACCGGCGAGGCCGGCGGACAGGTCAATCTCCTCATCCGCAATCCGCGCCGCAAGGAGATGATCGGCATCGTCGACTGGCGACTTGCCGAACTTGAGCGCCTCGGCGTCGAGATCCGCTACGATGTCTATGCCGAAGAGAGCGATGTGCTGGCCATCGAGCCCGATCTCGTCGTCGTCGCCACCGGCGGCTTCGCGCAAGTTCCGGAACTGGACGAGGGCGACGATCTCGTCACCTCCAGCTGGGATATTCTCGCCGGCACTGCAAAACCGCAAGGCTCGGTGCTGCTTTTCGACGACAATGGCGGCCATCCCGGAATGAGCGCCGCCGAAGTGATCGCCTCGACCGGAGCCGAACTCGAGCTGATCTCCCCCGAACGTTTCTTCGCCCCCGAAATGGGCGGCATGAACCATGTGCCTTATGCGAAGACCTTTGCCGAAAAGGGCGTCACGGTGACGATCAACACCCGGCTGAAGGCGGTGCGCCGCAACGGCAATGGCCTGACGGCCGTGCTCGGCTCCGACTATTCGCCGGCAACCGTCGAGCGTCAGGTGGGCCAGGTCGTGGTCGAACATGGCACGGCGGCCAATGCCGATCTGTTTTTTGCCCTGAAGCCTCTGTCGCGCAATCTCGGCGCCGTCGACTACACAGCCCTGATCGCCCGAAAGGCACCGCTGCCGCAAAAGCAGGCGGGTGCAGGTTTTGATCTCGTCCGCATCGGCGACGCGGTCGCGAGCCGCAACATCCACGCCGCCATCTACGACGCGCTGCGCATCTGTTCGCTGTTGTAAGGGACGCGTAGTGGGCGGGTGAGGCGCATTGTCTCGGCCGTGATGAGGAAGCCTCAGACAAAAAGTGGCGGCACCGCGGTGCCGCCACTGATCATCATTGTTCTTGCAATTGGCGATGGTTCGCCCGTTCCAGGCTTTTGCCCAAGGCTTACTGCTTGGGCGCGGCCGTCGACGAGCTCGTGTCACCGCCGGTCGAAGGTGTTGTCGCGGATGGCGATGTCGTCGCAGGTGCGGGCGTGGTCGACGATGTGGTCGTCGCATCCGTGCCTGTTGCTGCTTCATCCAGCGTCTTGAATTCCGGCGCGGCCTTCAGCGCTTCCGCCGTTTCGGTCGTCGTCAGGCGAACCTCGTTGCTTTTGGCATCGCGCGCCATGGTGACCTTGTCGATTGGCAGCGCGACGTTTTTCTCGCCGATGCCGAGGAAACCGCCAACACCGACCACGGCTGCAACAATGCCGCCATTGTCCTCAAGGATCAGGTCGTTCACGTCACCGATGCTCTCGTCGCCGGTATTGTAGATCGACTTGCCGATATAATCATTGGCGCTGATCTGGGTCTGCGACTGCTGGGTCATATAGGCCGCATCGCCCGTTGCAGGCATGTCGGAATTGGCTGATGGCGCCGGTGCCATGCCCTTCGGCTCGGCCTGCATCGTCGGCGCCGACGGCGAGGCGGGCGTCGAGTTGGACTGGGCAAACGCAGGCGCAATGGCGGTGGAGGTCAGCAGAGCAGCGGCGACGATTGCTCCAAGGGTTTTGTTGCCAACGGTGTTGGTCCCACGGGTCTTGGTCATGGTGATCTGCCTCTTTGGTTGGTTATCGTTCCATCGACCCGATGCCGGCCAAAACCTGACGGTCAGCACAGCACCGGTTCGCTAGGACAAACAAAGCCGGGGCAGATTGGTTCCCCATTTGCTGCTTTTTTAGGCGAGAGCCATGCCGATATAATCGGCCATTGCGATACTCATCTCCCGTTCAAAGACGGTAGGCCGGGTCGTATTTGGCGGTTGCGCCGACATCGAGGACAAAGGTTGCGCCGGCCATCGGATCGGCCGCACGACCTGTCTCGTCCAGTCCTTCCCACGACGAGGTGACGGCGATCCGCCCGCCGTCGATAAAAGCCGGGCAGGTCGTCCGCTGCGCCGGCAACTGGTAGCGCTGGATGAACGTTCCATCGGCATTATAGTGGTCCAGCGCCGCTTCGCCCCAGCGCGCGCTCCAGATATGGCCATTGGCATCACAGATCGATCCGTCGATGCCGCCGGCATCGGCGCTGCCATCGACGAACAGCGAAGGCTTGGCGGTCGGCAGGCCGGTTGCTGGGTCGACCGATACCTGCATCAGCCGGTTGGCGCGCGTATCGACGAAATAGGCGGTGGCTGCATCCGGCGAGAAGCAGATCGAGTTCGGAATGCTGAGCCCCTCGAACAGTCTCGTCACCACGCCTCTGGAGACATGATAAATCCCGCCGGCACCGTCGGCCGCCGTCAGCCCCATCGTGCCGATCCACAGATTGCCCGAGGCATGCATGCGACCGTCATTGGAGCGGTTCGTATCCTTGCCCGGCTCGATCTGGCCGTGCGGGGTCAGTTCGCCAGTCGCCCTGTTGCGGATGAATAGACCCTTGTCGCTGGCAATCAGCTGCCGGTCGTCATCGATGCGGGCGACAACGCTGGCCATCACCGGCAGCGGGATGATGGTCTGTTTGCCGCTTGTGAGATCAAGTGCCTGCAGGGACTTTCCAAGGATGTTGCACCACCACAGCGTATTGGTCTCGGGCTCGAAACTTGCGCCTTCCCCAAGCTCGCACAATGTCGGCGACAGCACGCTGCCCGTGAACGGATGAATGGATGCCATCTTTCTTCTCCCTGATATGCACCGCGGACCGGCAAGTCCGAATAGTGGCCCCAATTCGCCATATCCGCTTCCCGCTGTCCACCGCTTCACGACCGTGACGGACGGTTCAAGGCAGAAACTTCGGCCGTCACGCTTGGCCCGGCGCCGATCAGATGTCATGTTTGTTGCCGATAAAACTGTTTGTTTTGGAAAAAATTAACATCTCCTTTAATTCTGCAGTGGAAGCTCATGGTCGCAAGACACGCGACGCGGGAAGAAATGCAGGGAAATTGCAACTTTCGCCTTTCCTCCCGTAGAGCGATCTCCGAAAATCCCCTGAATGATTCGTGGGCTTGCGCCATCAATCCGGCGCAGTCGGTGGAATAGAGAAGTCAGAAATGTCCAAGTTGGAAACTGCCACCGAACTGATGAATCTCGACGTAGAGGTCGACGAAATAGCCGGGCTCAAGACGCAGTTCGACGTCTTCCTGTTCATGAAAAGACTGGTCGAATCCTACGGATACCGCAATTTCATGGTTCTCAACCTGCCGCCGACGACCGCTCGCGGTCTGGCCGGCAGCGCCATTATCAACAACTGGCCGGCAGAACTGGTTTCTCTTTTCGATCGCCAGGGGTTGATCCAGTCGAGCCATGTCCTGCGCCGGTTGCGCGTCTCGACGACGCCCTTCTCCTATGACCTGAGCCAGATGTCGGCCGAGGCTGACGGCCCGGACATGGGCGAGATCTTCGGCCGGTACGGTATCGTTCGCGGCGGATGTTTTCCCGTTCATGATGCGGGCGGCGCCCGCGGTGCCGTGGTGATCGGTGGCATGGGGCCGGAACTCAACCGCCAGCAGATGATGGAACTGAGCTATGCGGCCATCCACATCTTCGACCGGCTCGCTGAAATCCGCAATCTCGATGTCCGCGCCCCCGAGCTTCTGACGGAGCGCGAGATCGACTGCCTCAACTGGACGGCCGCTGGCAAGACCAGCGCCGAGATCGCCGAAATTCTCGGCCTCTCGGAACATACCGTCAATCATTACCTCAACCGTGCGGCAAAGAAGCTCGACACGGTCAATCGCACCCAGGCAGTGGCCAAGGCATTGCGGATCGGGCTTATTAAATAGGGTATCGCTAATCTGCACAATTGATGTGCGGTCTAGTGTTTGCTGCAGTGCGAAATGGCGTCTAATTCGTCTTGGCCTGCGGAAATTAACCTTGAAAATGCCGGATCTCTGCTTTTTCGTGAATGGCACGTTTCCTGCATTCTTCTTTGGCAGGTCCAGAGGGGACTGAAGAAAAGCGTACCAAGAGACGCGACCAAGAAAAAAGCCGCTGTCCGGATCGAGCGCCTCGTGGCTGCCACCCGGACAGCGGCTTTATTCGTCTTGCTCCCCGGTTACCTCAACTCCTATATAACGGCGATGATAGTGCTCCGGCGCGGTAGGCGTCGGTGCTGCCTGTGATGCGAGGAGCTCGACATGCCGGATGTAACGAAGGACCAGGTGCTTGCTGCGCTCGGCAAGGTTCGCGGTCCCGACCTTGAGGGCGACCTCGTGTCCCGCAACATGGTCTCGGACGTCTTCATTTCGGACGGCAAGGTTTATTTCTCGATCACCGTGCCCGCCGACAGGGCAAAGGAACTGGAACCCTTACGGCTTGCAGCCGAAAAGGCGGTGACGGCCGTCGAAGGCGTCAAGGGCGCGGTCGTCACCCTGACCGCGGATCGCAAGGCATCCGCCGCTCCGCAACCGGCACCGGCTGCACCATCGCCGGGCCAGTCGCAGGGCCATGGCCACGGGCATGCTCCGTCGGCCACTCAGCCGCGCGGCCCCAAGGCCGGCGTTCCCGGCGTCGGTGCCATCATTGCCGTCGCATCCGGCAAGGGCGGCGTCGGCAAATCCACGACCGCCGTCAATTTTGCCCTCGGCCTTCAGGCAAACGGTTTGCGCGTCGGTATTCTCGATGCCGATATCTACGGCCCCTCGGTGCCGCGGCTCTTGAAGATTTCCGGCCGCCCCGAACAGATCGACGGCCGGCTGATCAAGCCGATGGAAAATTACGGGCTGAAAGCCATGTCGATGGGCTTTCTCGTCGACGAGGAGACGGCGATGATCTGGCGCGGGCCGATGGTCCAGTCGGCGCTTCTGCAGATGCTGCGCGAAGTCGCCTGGGGTGATCTCGACGTGCTCGTCATCGACATGCCGCCCGGCACCGGCGATGCCCAGTTGACCATTGCCCAGCAGGTGCCGCTGGCCGGTGCCGTGATTGTTTCGACACCGCAGGATCTGGCTTTGATCGATGCCCGCAAGGCGGTGACGATGTTCCGCAAGGTTGAGATCCCGATCCTCGGCATCGTCGAGAACATGAGCTATTTCCTGGCGCCCGATACCGGCACGCGTTACGATATATTCGGCCATGGTGGCGCACGCGCCGAAGCCGACCGGATCGCCGTTCCCTTCCTCGGCGAAGTGCCGCTCACCATCGATATCCGCGAACGATCCGATCTCGGAACGCCGATCGTCCACGCCGATCCGGACAGTGAAATATCGAGGATTTACCGCGACATCGCCGCCAGTGTCTGGGCGCAGCTGTCGCAGGGCACCCGCCGCAAGGCGCCGGCGATCGTCTTCGAATAACGGCCTCCTGGCGCGTGTCACGTGTTGACGCCAACCGTGACGGGCGAAGTGCGCCGTCGGTGTCTCGGCTTGTGGCGGATCGCCGCATCGCCCTTGCTCAAAAGGCTTTTCCGGGCGAAGTCTTGCAAATCGCCGGGGCACCCCGCCTCTTGATTTTAGCAGTTGCTGTCTTTAATAGGCCCTCGCTCCCGGGCCCTGTGCCTGTGTGCAGGCTTTAAATCGGTGCCGCAACAGGGCCGAATGCATTTTCGGGCGGGAAACGCTGGTCGCAGATTGAGAGTGATCAAGGTCTGCCGCATAAAAAGGTAGTTTGGAAGTCCACCCGCTCCACTGCGCATGCCGCTATCCGTTCGTTCCCCGTCGTCTTCTGGAAAGGCTGACTTGAGGTCAGGCACCATATGGGTCACCCCGCTGAACATCATGCCGCTGAAAAGACGCGCACCCATGGCCTGTTCGCGCTCGCCCTGGGTTCCGTCGGCGTCGTTTATGGCGATATCGGCACCAGCCCGCTTTATGCCTTCCGCGAAGCGTTGAAGCCGGTTGCGGGTGATGGTGTGACGCAGGGCGAGATCATCGGCATCATTTCGTTGATGATCTGGACGCTGACGGTGATCGTCACGCTGAAATACGTCCTCCTTCTGTTGCGGGCCGACAATGACGGAGAAGGCGGCACGCTCTCCCTGCTGGCGCTGTTGACCAAAGCCGCCAATGGCCAGCGCGCCTTCCTGATGGTCCTTGGCCTCGTCGGTGCGGCACTGTTCCTCGGCGATGCGATGATCACGCCGGCGCTGTCCGTCATGTCGGCGGTCGAGGGACTGAAACTGGTCACGCCCAGGCTCGATAGCGCCGTTCTGCCGATCTCGATCGTCATCCTGATCGCGCTCTTTGCCATTCAGTCGAAGGGCACGGCGATGGTCTCGCGTTTCTTCGGGCCGATCACCGCAGTCTGGTTCGTCGTCATGGCCATAGCCGGCATTGCCCATATTGCCGACGACCTGACCATCCTCAAGGCCTTCAATCCCTGGTACGCCATCGAGTTCATGCTGCGCGAAGGGTATGCCGGCGTCGTCGTTCTCGGCGCGGTCTTCCTGACGGTGACGGGCGCCGAGGCACTTTATGCCGATCTCGGCCATTTCGGCCGCCGGCCGATCCAGTGGGCATGGTTCATGCTGGTCTTTCCGGCATTGACGCTGAATTACCTGGGGCAGGGCGCATTCGTGCTGCAGAACCCCGAGGCCATGGTCAATCCCTTCTTCCTGATGTTCCCGCAATGGGCGCTGCTGCCGGTCGTCATCCTGGCGACGGCGGCGACGATCATCGCCAGTCAGGCGGTCATCACCGGCGCGTTTTCGCTGGTTCGTCAGGCGATCCATCTCGGTTACCTGCCGCGCATGCAGATCCTGTTCACCTCCGAGACCAATACCGGGCAGATATTCTTGCCCGGCGTCAACACGCTGCTTCTCGTCGGCGTCATCGCGCTTGTCCTCGGTTTTGAAAGCTCGGAAGCGCTGGCCACCGCCTATGGCATTTCGGTCACCGGCGCGATGGTGGTGACCACGCTAATGGCCTTCGAGTTCGTTCGGTTGCGGTGGAACTGGCCGCAGACCGTGGCGATCGCAACGCTTGCGCCACTGCTTGCGCTTGAAGTGGTGTTCCTTGGCGCAAATCTCCTGAAGATCCACGACGGCGGCTGGGTTCCGGCGATGATGGCGGCAGCCTTCACCATCATCATGTGGACCTGGAAGCGCGGCACCGCGATCCTGTTCGAAAAGACCCGCCGCATCGACGTGCCGCTCGACGCTTTCGTGCCGATGGTGGAAAAGAAGTCGGATCACGCGCCGGTTTCGGTGCCCGGCATCGCCATATTCCTGACCAGCGATCCGGACACGGCGCCGGCGGCCCTTCTGCACAACATCAAGCACAATCACGTCCTCCACGAAAAGAACGTCGTCCTGACGATCCGCACCGTCAACAAGCCGCGTGTCTCGATGGAAGAGCGTTTCCGCGTGGAGAAGATTTCCGAACGCTTCACCGTCATCGAGCTGCGCTTCGGTTTCATTCAGTCGCACAATGTCTCGCAGGCGCTCGCCTATCTGCGCAAGACCGGCTTCAAGTTCGATATCATGTCGACCTCGTTTTATCTTGGCCGCCGCAAGCTCGTGCCCGATGCCGAATCGGGCATGCCGATGTGGCAGGACAGGCTCTATATCGCCATGGCCAATGCGGCGACCGACCCGTCGGACTATTTCCATCTGCCGGCCAACCGGGTGGTGGAGCTTGGTTCGCACGTCATCATCTGACAAACGTGCCGCTCCTCCGGCGCGTGTCCTTGGCGCAACATTCACGCATTTGTTAAGTGCGCGTGTGCTGATCTAGCCTGTCGCACAAGGCTTCTTCCTTACGGCGTTAACCGCTCATCAAGGTTAATAATTCACTCTTCGGTCATTGTTCGACTTGTGGAGTTGCCGTTTTGCGTCCGAAGAGCGTTGTGCGTAAGAGGTCCCTGCCGCGTTGGGACAGGCTGGCCGCCCCGGTTGTGATGGGCCTTGCAGCCTGGCTCGTCTTTCCATCCGTGCCCTCGCAGGGCGATCTCACCGATCTTTTCGCCGGCTTAAACGGCACGTCGGAAAGCTGGCGCATGGTCATCACCAAATCGCCGGCCGGTTCGCTGCACACCGCCTCTCTCGCGTTTCCCGGAGGTGCCGGCGTTTTGGGTGGCGATGCGGGTATCGCATTGCCCGACGGCAGCAGGGTGGCGCTTTCCGACGAGGACAAGTCGCAGGACGGAACGCCGGATGAGGATCGCGTCAACCGCGCCGCCAAGAAGGGCCGGATCGTCGCCGTCATGCCGATGCTGCCGCCAAAGGCGTTTTCCGCCGGCTCTATCCTTGACCGCTCCAGTTCGTTGACGGCGCCGGTGAGTGAAGACGACGACATGACCGCCTTCGTCAGATCGCCGAGCCGGCAGGCCGAGCAGCAGCCGGTGGAAGTCGCCGAATTCTATTTCCGCAAGGATGAGGTGAAGGAACAGAGCCTGCCGCCGATGATTGCCAGCCTCGTCACCAATAATCACGCCGACGTTTTGGCAACGGCCTATGCTCCGGCCAAGCCGGACTTCTCCCGCCAGTCGCCCTTCGATGCCATTCTGAAGAAACCCGAAACCGGCCGTTTTATCCCGCCGATCGGACCGGAAGACCACGCCTGGGCGGCAAACCCGCTGCCGGCGGATTCATTTTCGGCCAAGCAGCAGCAGTGCCTCGCATCCGGTGTCTATTTCGAGGCGCGCGGCGAATCGGTACGCGGCCAGGCGGCCGTCGCCCAGGTCATCCTCAACCGGGTACGCAATCCCGCCTATCCCGATACGATCTGCGATGTGGTTTATCAAAACGAGGATTGGCGCAATCGCTGCCAGTTTTCCTTCGCCTGCGACAATATCAAGGACCGGATCCGCTCCGAAGATCACTGGAAAACTGCCCGCGATGTGGCGATGGCGGTGACGGCCGGCCGGATCTGGATGCCGGAGGTCGGGTCTGCGACACATTACCACGCTGTTTATGTCCGGCCGAACTGGGCAAAGACGATGAAAAAGGTCGGCCGCATCGGTCTGCACGTCTTCTATAGAACCTATGGTGGTGGTTGGAGCTGATACAAGCGCAATAACCCCGTGGTTTCCCGCGTCAGTTTTACCCATGATCGCCCCTCCTGCGCGATAAGGCGATGAATTCATTAGCTTTAAAACCCTTGGGGCAAGCTTGCTCACCGCCTTGACTAGCCGAGCGGTGAAAACTATGTTGCGCGCGACTTGAAAACGGGCCGGAAGGCGCGAAATCCCTCGCTTCCCTGAAGTTCGGCTGTGCCGGACGAAAACGGGCCGGAGGAGGACGCGTACGATGGATGACCGTGAAGATGGTCTGGATGAGCGCCGGAAGCGCCTTTCTGCAGCCTTGGCTGATAGAAAGGCAGACGACGCGGCAGAGGCGAAACGGGACGGGCAATCGGAAGCAAGCCGCAAGGGCATGGCTCTCGGGTTGAAAATTTCCTCCGAATTCATTTCTGCAATCGCTGTTGGCGGCATCCTGGGCTATCTGATCGATTGGGCTATCGGTACAAAGCCCTGGGGGATGATTCTATTTGTCCTCTTAGGTTTTTGTGCCGGTGTGCTAAGTGTGCTGCGCGGCGTAGGCATGGTGGCTCAACCACCGCACCTCGATAGCCGGGGCGGCAAAGATAAGAAGTGAGGCGGCTTAAGGTCGTCTTGGCAAACAGGCCGCAAGTGCGGTCATCGAAAGAGGTAGACGGTGGCAAACGATCCGATCCATCAGTTCCACATAAACACGATCGTTCCGATCGAGATCGGTGGAGTCGACTTCTCCTTCACCAATGCTTCGCTGTTTATGGTCGCGACGGTGGTTCTCGCCGCTGGCTTTCTTTATTTCTCTACGTCGCAGCGTTCGCTGATCCCGGGCCGCGCGCAGTCGGTTGCCGAAATGTCCTATGAATTCGTCGCAAATATGTTGCGCGAAGGGGCGGGCAGCCACGGGATGAAGTTTTTCCCGCTGGTTCTGTCGCTGTTCATGTTCATCCTGACGGCTAACCTTTTGGGCATGTTCCCTTATTTCTTCACCGTCACCAGCCAGATCATCGTCACCTTCGCGTTGTCGATGCTCGTTGTCGGCTTGGTCGTCGTTTACGGTTTCTATAAGCACGGCCTGCGTTTCCTGAAGCTCTTCGTACCGTCCGGCGTTCCCGGCGTGCTGATGCCGCTGGTTGTTATGATCGAGGTCATCTCGTTCATCGCCCGTCCGATCAGCCTCTCGGTTCGTCTGTTCGCCAACATGCTGGCCGGCCACATCACTCTCAAGGTCTTCGCAGGCTTCGTTGCCTCGCTTGGCGCGCTCGGCGCGCTCGGCATTGGAACCGCGATCCTTCCCCTTCTCATGACCGTCGCTCTGACAGGTCTGGAATTTCTCGTTGCATTCCTTCAGGCCTACGTCTTCGCAGTCCTGACATGCATGTATCTGAACGATGCCCTGCATCCGGACGGTCACTGAGAAATAAAGTCGTTGGTGCTTCCAGCACCAGTCCACAGCCGCAACAAACCGTTCAAAGGAGTTCAATATGGACGCGGAAGCAGCAAAGTACATCGGTGCAGGTATCGCTTGCCTCGGCATGGGTGGCGCAGGCATCGGCCTCGGCACGATTTTCGGCAACTACCTGTCGGGCGCTCTGCGCAACCCGTCGGCTGCTGATGGCCAGTTCGGCCGCCTGATTTTCGGCTTCGCCGTTACGGAAGCTCTGGGCATCTTCTCGCTGCTCGTAGCTCTCCTTCTCCTGTTCGCTGTCTAAGACCTGATAGTCTAGCGGCATAGGATAGGATCACGGCCGGCCGGCAACGGCGAGCCGTGATCCACTTTATATGGAATTCACCTGGAGGTGATGATGTTCGTGACCTCGGCATACGCGCAGACCGCGCCGGCCGCATCTGAAACGCCCGCGGCAAGCGCAGGCGAGGTTCATACCGAAACCGGCGTTGCCCACGGTGGCGAGCACGCTTCCGCTGGCTTCCCGCCTTTCGACTCGACCCATTTTGCGTCGCAGCTTCTTTGGCTCGTCATCACTTTTGGCCTTTTCTATCTTGTGATTCAGAAGGTCATCATGCCGCGCGTCGGTGGCATCATCGAAGATCGCAAGGGCCGTATCGCCGGTGATCTCGAAGAAGCCGGCCGCCTCAAGGCTGAAGCCGACGCTGCCGTCGAGACCTATGAAAAGGAACTCGCTCAAGCCCGCGCCAAGGCGCATGGCATTGCCGAGACCGCGCGCAACGACGCCAAGGCCAAGGCTGCCGCCGATCGCACCGCGATCGAGGCGGAACTGGCTGCGAAAGTCGGTGCTGCGGAAATCCGCATCGGCGAGATCAAGACCAAGGCATTCGCCGAGGTCGGCACGATTGCCGAAGATACCGCAACCGCGATCGTCGACCAGCTGATTGGCGCAAAGGCCACCGGCGACGACATCAAGACCGCCGTTGCGGCCGCCAAGCAGGGAGCCTGATCCATGGCCTTGGACAATTCGTTTTTCGCCCTTGTCGGCCTCGTCCTCTTCATCATGCTGATCGCCTATCTGAAGGTGCCGGGCATGGTGGCAAAGCAGCTCGACAAGCGCGCCGACAACATCCGTGACGAACTCGACCAGGCCAAGCGCCTGCGTGAGGAAGCCCAGGCACTGCTCGCAGAATACCAGAAGAAGCGCAAGGAAGCCGAAGCCGAAGCTGCAGCCCTGGTGGCTGCCGCCGAACGCGAGGCCGCTCTCCTGACCGAGGAAGCCCGCCAGAAGACCGAGGAATTCGTTGCTCGCCGCAACGCATTGTCGGAACAGAAGATCAAGCAGGCAGAAGCCGACGCGGTCACCGCCGTCCGTACTGCCGCGATCGATCTTGCCGTGGCTGCCGCCGAGAAGGTGATTGCTGCCAAGACCGACAAGACCACCCAGACCGCGCTCTTCAAGGACGCCGTCGCCAAGGTCCAGTCGCGCCTCAACTGATCTTTGATCGGAACAAAAATTCGAAAAGCCGGGTGGAAACGCCCGGCTTTTTTGTTGCCTGCCGATGGGGGATAGGGCTCGACCGTGTCAAATCATGGAGGCAGAGCAATGTCGCGGCTCGAAGAAAGGCGACATTGCTCTACAGCCTGCGCGCTTCCAGCCGTCGCTTGTCGTGCTCGACATGTTCGAAACCTTTGGCTGTCAGGCGGAATTGCCGTTTCTGAAACTCGCCGCGGATCAGGATGAAACCTTGTTCCTCGGCTTCGCCCAGGGTCTTCAGGCTCGTGCCTTTCGGCGGAGACTGCCAGTCCAGCCCGACGGCGCTGTGCAGCAAAACCATTATCTTGATAATCTCATTTCTCCGTGGCTGGTCGTAAAGCGGACACCCATAGCTTTACGCTCGAGGCGCCGCAATGATCGCTGATGGCGAATATGGGCCGGCTGCAGTTATGGCGCCAGACAAGAATAGCAGCTGGCGGCCTCGGCAGTCATCCTGCGAATGTCAGCCTAGGCCACGTCATCCTTTTTCAACGGCCTAAAGCTCATCCGGTGGAGCAGGCACGGGCCGTCCGATAGGATCGCGTCGCGATGCTGCTTGGTGCCGTAGCCTGCGTGTTTGGCAAAGCCATAGGCTGGATAGACAAGCCCTGCTCGTTCCATCATCCGGTCCCGGGTCACCTTGGCGATGATCGAGGCGGCGGCGATCGAGACGGAACGACTGTCGCCCTTGATCACGGCTGTGCCGGAGCAAAGAAGGCCTTTGGGCACGTCACGGCCATCGACGAGCACATGCGCCGGCGCGACCGACAATCCCGTGACCGCACGGCGCATCGCGTCGAGGCTGGCACGCAGGATGTTGATGTCGTCGATCAGCCGCGGCCCGGAGGAGGCGATGGAGACATGTGCGGTCGCCATGATCGCTTCGAAAAGTTTTTCGCGCTGCTTGAGGCTGAGTTTCTTGGAATCATTCAGGCCGGCCGGGATATTGTCGGGATCGAGGATCACCGCTGCGGCCACGACCGGACCCGCCAGCGGGCCGCGCCCGGCCTCGTCCGTGCCCGCAACCGGCCAGTGTCCGGCGCTGCGGGCGGCGAGCTCCAGGCTGAAATCACAAGAGATAGGGTTCTTATCGAAAGGCATCGGAGAATCGGGCGGCGTGCGAACCAACATGGCGGCAAGCTCGCACGCCGTCCCGATCTCCTGCAAGCCCCGAACGCGAGTGCGGCTTCGCTGTCCACCGGGGAACGCGGTGGCTTCGGGGCAATGTTCCGGGCCTTGTGGCGGGGGAGGCCAAGGCCGGGAACAAAGTCAAATGCGTATGAAGGACTGATCGCAGCATGAAGAATGTCGTCGGGGCTTTCTTGGACGTTTCACTCCTGCCGGTTTCCTCCGTTCGGGATGGGCCTGCTCCTCTCTAAAGCAGTGACAGCTGGATGCCGCCGCCATCCGGACGGATGAACAGGTCGTCACGCAGATGTAGGCCGCGACGGGCGAGCCCGAGCCTCTTCGTCGCCATCTCGAAACGCCGGCCGATCTGCCACGCATAGGGACCGGCGCCTTTCATCCGTTTGCCGAACTCGGCGTCATAATCCTTGCCGCCGCGCATCGAGCGGATCAGCGACATCACATGCCGGTAGCGATCCGGGTAGTTGCGCAGCAGCCAGTCGCGGAAAAGCGGGCTGACTTCCAGCGGCAGGCGAAGCAGAACGTAACTTGCCTCCGTCGCGCCCGCTGCATGACCGGCATCGAGAATGCGCTCGATTTCGTGGTCGTTCAGCGCCGGAATGATCGGCGAGGCCATGATCGCGGTGGGTATGCCTGCATCCGTCAGCGCCTTGATCGCTTCGAGCCGCTTGGCTGGTGTCGAACAGCGCGGCTCCATCGTCCGTGCCAGCTTGCGGTCGAGCGTGGTGACCGAAATCCCGACCTTGGCCAGCCCCTTCGACGCCATGTCGGCAAGAATGTCGATGTCGCGCATGATCAGTGCCGATTTCGTCACGATCGCGACGGGATGGTTGGCCTTCTGCAGCACTTCGAGGATCTGCCGCATGATCCGCCATTCCCGCTCGATCGGCTGGTAGGGATCGGTATTCGTGCCGATCGCCATTGCCCTGACCTTGTAGTCCGGCCGGCTCAGTTCACGTTCCAGGAGCCGCGGCACGTCGGGTTTGGCAAACAGTTTGGATTCGAAATCGAGACCCGGCGAAAGGCCCATGAAACTGTGGCTCGGTCGGGCAAAACAATAGATGCAGCCATGCTCGCACCCGCGATAGGGATTGATCGACCGGTCGAAACCGATATCGGGACTATCGTTGCGGGTGATCGCCGTTTTTGGTTTCTCGACCTGCACCTCGGTGCGGAACGGTTCGAGCTCCTCGAGCGTCTGCCAGCCGTCGTCGAAGGCCTCGCGTCGTTCGGCTTCGAAGCGGCCGCTCGGATTGATGCCGGCGCCGCGCCCACGCCGCCGGTCGATCTCGATCCGCAGGCCGGAGGATTGAACCAGTGCATCGGCAATGTCAGCCGTATGGGCGGGCGCAAACGCACCCTGCCGCAGATCAGACAGCTCTGTCATTGAAGGCTCCTGACGGGATCGTTTCCCGTTCTCGATGACTAAATTCCTACCGCCGAAACGAGAACATTGCAAGAACAAACTTTGTTCCTCGCTGGCAATCCACAAACCGATGCGCTAAGGGTCAGAAATGCTGACTGTTTTGATGGAATGCCGGGACCAGGAAGCCGAGCTGGCGCAGACGCTTTCGATCCTCGTCACAGCCGCGGTCGAGGGGCTGGTAAGCGACGTGATCGTTCTTGATCACGCGTCGCGCGATGGCTCGTCGCGGGTCGCCGATGCGGCCGGCTGCCGTTTTCACAGTCATTGGGAGATCGACGATGTGCTGCGCAGCGCCCGCGGCGAGTGGCTGCTGTTCATCGAGGCCGGCGCCCGCCCGCAAAGCGGCTGGATCGAAGAAGTGATGGAATATCTGGCACTTCACCGGCATGCGGCGCGGTTTTCACCGTCGCGCAACTATCGGCGCCCGTTTTTCAAGCGGATCGGCCGTTCGGTACCGCCGCTGGAATATGGCCTGCTTGTGCCGAAAAAGAGCGCCCTTGCCGCCGCCAAGTCGGGCATGACGCTGGAGATGCTGGCAAAAGGCCACAAGGCGACAAAACTGGCGAGCCAGCTGATCCCGGCCTGGGTCGTTCGGGCGCGCTAGAACAATTCCCCGGCAAACGCGTGAAGTGATTTTGCGTGCGCAAGGCAAAAAACAGGGAGAGAGCATGGAGGCGATTCTGCGTCCGCCGGACATGCTCTATTTTTTCGTCCGCTTTAGATGCTCATCGAGCCGCGGCATGATTTCCACGAAATTGCACGGCATGTGACGATAGTCGAGCTGTGCCTTCAGGATCCCGTCCCAGGCATCCTTGCAGGCGCCGGGCGAACCGGGCAGCACGAAGATGAACGTGGCATTGAGCAGGCCACCGGTGGCGCGCGACTGGATCGTCGACGTGCCGATCTTGTCGTAGGAAATCCGGTGAAAGACCTCCGAAAATCCGTCCATCCGCTTTTCGAAGAGCGGCTCCAGCGCCTCGGGCGTGACATCCCGGCCGGTAAACCCGGTGCCACCGGTGGTGATGACCACGTCGATATCCGGCTCCAGCGTCCAGGCGGTCACCTGGGCGGCGATCTTCTCGCGGTCGTCGGTGACGATGGCACGGCCTTCGATCGTGTGCCCGGCCGCCTCGATACGATCGACCAGGGTCTGGCCGGACTTGTCGTCGGCAAGCGTGCGCGTATCCGAAACGGTCAGCACGGCAATGCCGAGCGGCACGAAACCGCGAGTGTCATCTATACCGATCATGACCTTGTTCCTGTTGTTTCTGCTGCGGCAAAATACCAGTCCGGTCGCAAAGCCTGAAGTTTTTCCGCAGCGCGCCGGGCCTCATCGAAATTGGTGAACAGGCCGAAACAGGTCGCGCCGGATCCCGACATGCGGGTAAGCCACGCCCCTTCGGCGGCAATCATGGCCGAAACCGCGCCGATCTCGCCGACAAGGGTCGCGGCCGGCGGTTCGAGATCGTTGCGCAAGGCGGCAAGATCGGTCTTCCAGTCGCCGGAAAGGGCAGGAATGGCGGGATTTGTCTTGGTCGAAAGCCGTCGGAAGATCTCAGGCGTCGAGACACCGACAAGTGGGTTGCCGATGACGATCGCGAAGGACGGCATGGGCAGGCTAACGAGATCCTCGCCGATCCCGCGCGCCATCGCCGGTTCGTTTTTCAGGCACATCGGCACGTCGGCACCGAGCGACAGGGCAAGCGAAAAGACTTCGCCGTCGTCCATTCCGGCATTCCACAGGCGCAGGAGACCGCGCAGCGCTGCAGCCGCATCGGCCGAACCGCCGCCGATACCGGATGCGATCGGCAGGTTTTTTTCCAGATGGATGGCAACGGGCGGCGCCACCGTTCCTTTGATCTCAAGCGCTGCCCGCAGCAGGTCGCGAGCCTTGAGCACCAGATTTTTCTGCGCACCCGGCTCATCGGCGGGCAGATCCATGCCGAAGCGGCCGGAAATCGAGAATTCGTCGCTCGCCGATGGCCTGAAATACAGCCGGTCACCGACCGATGTATCCGCGGCCATGAAGGTCACGATCATGTCGAGCAGGTGATACCCGTCGGTGCGCTGGCCGACCACATGCAGCGCCAGATTGATTTTCGCCGGCGCAAATTCGACATGCGCACATTGACCAAAGCCCGCGTCACCGGCGGGCCTCGGTTGATCGAGCGACGTATCGAACATCAGGACTTCTTGTCGGGCGTGGCCGGTTCAGGCGCAGGCGTGGCCGGCGTTTCCGTCTGGTTGCGCACGGTGTTGGTGGCATTCGGATCGAGCGGCGGCAGGCCGTTGGCGATCTTTTCCTTCACATGCTCGCGGTTGACGTCCTCGCCTTCGGAAACGAATGTCCTGTTCCACTGGTAGACGGCCTCGAGCTTGCGCCCGACGCGCCAGTAGGCGTCGCCGAGGTGGTCGTTGATGGTTGCGTCGCCGGCCCGCAACTGGACTGCCTTTTCAAGCTCGGTCACCGCATCGTCGAAACGGTTCATGCGGAAATAGGCCCAGCCGAGCGAATCGACGATATAGCCATCATCAGGACGCGCATCGACGGCGCGCTGGATCATCTTCAGGCCCTCGTCGAGATTGATGTTCATGTCGACAAGCGAATAACCGAGATAGTTCAGGACCTGCGGTTGTTCCGGATTGAGTTCCAGCGCCTTGCGGAAGTTCGGCTCGGCCTTGGCCCAGTCCTTCAGCCGCTCATACGCGATGCCGCGCTGGAAGAACACCGACCAGTTGCCGGTCCGGGGCACAGGCCCGATCACCTCGACGGCCTTGTCGTAATTGGCGGCCATCTCCTTGTAGTCCTTCGCCTCCGACAGCACACTGCCATAAGCGATATAACTGCGGATGTCGGAAGGATCGGACGTGATCAGTTCCTTCAGGTGGCTCTTGGCTTCATCGAGCTTGCCGGTATCCGACAGCGTGATGCCGAGTTGCAGCTCGGAAATCCGCCGCATCGGCGAATTTTCGGGAACCTGCTGGTAGAAGCCGATGGCGCGTTCCGGCTGTTCCAGCTTCTCGGCAATGCCGCCGAGCAGGATCAGCGTATCGGCGCTCTTTTCGTCAAACGCATGGGAAATCTGCAGGTAGAGCGCCACCATGTCCTCGGCGCCCTGGCGGTTCAGCGCACCGCCGATGGAAAACAGCACGCCGGCGGCACCTTCCGATGCGTTGGTGATCTGCTGCGCCAGCTTCTCGCCCTTCTCGATGCTTTCACGCAGCGCCTTGAGCGGCGCGTAATTGGTGATCAGCCCGTCGCCGACGGAAATCGCGTCGAGCGCCTTCTGCTTGTTGCCGGCCGATGCCTCCAGCCGTGCCAGCGCCATCACGGCACGCATGAACGTGTCCGGCGCGGTGGCGACCGCATCATTGTTGGTCACCGCCTTGTTGAGATATTGACGCGCAGTCGGCACGTCACCGGTCACCAGCGCCATCGCGCCGAGATGGTAGTCGGTAAATACCTTGAACCAGGCCGGACCCTTGAGGCTGTTGATCGACGAGATCGCCTTTTTCCCCTTGCCGGCACCGACATCTGCCCAGGCAGACAGGAGAAGATGCGTCAGCTTGTCGAGATCGTTTGGCCCGTCATAGGCGAGGATCTTCTTGGCAGCGTCGTATTTTCCGCCGCGCACGGCGTCCAGTCCACGTACGATCTTGGTGACCCGCTCGACGGCTGCATCTTCCTTCAGCGCATCGGCCTCCTTGAGGCCACCGTCGAAATCGCCGCTCAAGAGCAGCGATATCATCAGTCTTTCGCGGATTTCCAGATTGGCCGGATCGAAATTCAGCGCCTTGCGATAGAGCGAGATCGCCGTCGGGTAATCATGATCGACATCGGCGGTACGGCCAGCCAGGAAGGCGCCGGAAAACGACTTTATGTCGCCGGGCACGAAGGTCACGGTCTTTGCTTCGGCAGGCTTGGCTTCCGGAGTGGCCGCACCCGCAACGGTACCGAATACCAGACATGCCGCGAGCGCGACGCTGGAAAGCAGGAGATGACGGGTTGTCTGCCGCATGGACGGGCCTTTCATGAGATCGGACGTGGCAGCGAAATATCGCCGCAGGATTACGCCTGAGTGATTCACAACAGAATGGCTTTTTTGAAGCATGTCCGCAAGAAAATCTCCGGCATCCCCAAGCAGAGAAGCCGGTCACGCTTGCGTCAACGCGCGCTCAGTTGACCCGCTGGATGGAGAAGTCGATGACTTCCATCAGCGCTTCCTTGATCGGCCCGGCCGGCAGCGGCGCCAGCGCATCCCGGGCGATCTTGCCGTAATGCAGGGCGCGCGAGATCGTGTCCTTCAGCGCATCGTATTTGGTGATCAGCCCGAGCGCCTTTTCAAGGTTCTCGTCGCTGCTCTCGCCGTTTTCGATCGCGGTGCGCCAGAAGGCCTGTTCCTCCTGCGTGCCGCGTCGGAAAGCGAGGATGACCGGAAGAGTGATCTTGCCCTCGCGGAAATCGTCGCCGACATTCTTGCCGAGATCGGCAGCCTTGCCGCCGTAATCCAGCGCATCATCGACCATCTGGAAGGCATAACCGAGGTTCATGCCGAAGGAACGCAGCGCCGCCCGGCTCGACTTGTCGGCATTGGCGATGATCGGACCGACTTCGGCGGCCGCCGCAAACAGCGCTGCCGTCTTGGCGCGGATGACCGAAAGATAGTCGTCCTCGGTGGTCTCCATGTTCTTGGCGACGGAAAGCTGCAGCACTTCGCCTTCGGCAATGACGGCGGCGGCGGTTGCCAGCACGTCGAGTGCTTCGAGCGAGCCGACATCGACCATCATCTTGAAGGCCTGGCCCAGCAGGAAGTCGCCGACGAGCACGCTTGCCTGGTTGCCCCAGATCATCCGGGCCGTCGACTTGCCGCGGCGCAGGTCGCTTTCGTCGACCACGTCGTCATGCAGAAGCGTTGCCGTGTGCATGAACTCGACGCTCGTTGCGAGCTTCACATGGCCTTCGCCCTGGTAACCGAACATCGCAGCGGATGCGAGCGTCAGCATCGGGCGCAGCCGCTTGCCGCCTGAGGATATCAGGTGGTTGGCCACTTCCGGGATCATCTGGACATCCGATCCCGCCTTCGACAGGATCAGCTGGTTGACACGGTCCATGTCGCCACGGGTCAGATCGACCAGCGGCGTAACGGATGCAGATTTGTTTTTGCCTTCTTCAAGCGGTATGACGACGCCCAAGTTCAGGCCTCCCTGGAAATGTATGAGACGAGACTAGAAACTGGTCATAGGGCGGCAAGTGCAAAACATAAAGAGCTTTTCACGAAAGGGCGCCCGATGATCGAGCTTATCCGCACCAATGACGTCGTCACGTTGTCGCTGGCGGAGAGCCTGATGAAGGATGCCGGCATCCATTGCCTCGTCGCCGATCAGGCGATGAGCATCATGGAAGGTTCGCTCGGCCTTCTGCAGCGACGCCTGCTGGTGGAAGAGGCACGGGCCGGCGAGGCCCGCGACATCTTTCGCGATGCCGGTCTGGAGGCTGAACTCAGGCCATGAGCGAAGTCGGTTTGACGGCAACGGATCCGGGTGCGCCTGACTTTACCATCGACGCCTTTCACCGGGGGCGTTTCAATGTCGCACAGCCTAGGAACGAAGGGCATCGCTCGGGTGTCGATGCCATGCTGCTTGCCTCGCTGGTGGCAACCGACCGGCCACTGGATCAGCCGCTGAGCGTCGCTGATCTTGGATCCGGGGCAGGGGCTGCCGGTCTCGCGGTCGCCGCCCGGCTGGAGCAGGCGCATGTCCTTCTGGTGGAGAAATTTCCGGTCATGGCGGACTATGCCAGACGAAGCATCCACCTGCCCGAAAATGCCTTCCTGAAGGACCGCGTGACGGTACTGGAAGCCGACGTGTCGCTAACGGGAAAAGCTCGGCTTTCAGCGGGCCTCGGGGACGAGGTTCACGATCACGTCATCATGAACCCGCCCTTCAATCATGCCGGGGACAGGAAGACGCCGGACAACCTGAAGGCGGAGGCGCATGCCTTGACCGATGGTCTGTTCGAAGCCTGGCTGAGGACGGCCGGTGCGATCATGAAGCCCGGCGGCCAGCTGTCGCTGATCGCAAGGCCGGTGTCGATCGCCGATATTCTCTCAGCCTGTGGCAACCGTTTCGGTGGTATCGAGATCACCCCGGTCCATCCGCGTCCGCAGGAAGATGCAATCCGCATCCTGGTGTCGGCCGTCAAGGGATCGAAGGCGAGGCTTGTTTTTCGCCCGCCGCTCGTCGTCCACGGGCAAGACGGCCACACGTTCAGCCCGCAGGTGGACGATCTCAACAACGGCCGCGCGGCTTATGCCCGGCGTGGTATCAGCCGGCAACCACGTCGAACAGCAGTTTGACGTTGAGCACCGCAATCGACAGCGCGATCAGGTAGGCGAGCGCCGCGAGCCAGCGGGGCGCCACCAGCGCGCCCATCTTCGCCTTGCTGGTGGTAAACATGACGAGCGGAAAGACGGCGAAGGAAAGCTGCAGGCTGAGCACGACCTGGGTGAGGATCAGCAACTCGGACGTGCCGGCATCGCCGTACCAGATGGTGACGATGGCGGCCGGCACGATGGCGATGGCGCGGGTCACCACCCGCCGGATCCATGGCTTCAGCTTGATATGCAGAAACCCTTCCATGACGATCTGCCCGGCAAGCGTGGCCGTCACCGTCGAATTGAGACCGCAGCAGAGCAGGGCTACGCCGAAAAAGACAGGTGCCAAGGCCAGTCCCAGCATCGGTGACAGAAGCGCGCTGGCCTCGCCCAGCTCGGCCACATCCGTATGCCCGGTGGCATTGAACGCCGCCGCCGCGAGGATGAGAATGGCGGCATTGATCATCAGCGCGAAGGTCAGCGCCACGGTCGAATCAATGGTGGCGAACCGCAGCGCCTCGCGTTTCTCCGGCACGGTTTCGCCGAATGCGCGCGTCTGCACGATGCCGGAATGAAGGTAGAGGTTATGCGGCATCACGGTTGCGCCCAGAATGCCGAGCGCCAGGTAGAGCATTTCCGGATTACGGACGATCTCGGTGGTCGGCACGAAACCGAAGGCGACCTCCGACCAGACCGGATCGGCAAAGAAGATCTGCACCCCGAAACACACGGCGATGACGCCGAGCAGCGTGATGATGAAGGCCTCGACCCAGCGGAAACCCAGTCGCTGCAGGTAAAGGATCAGAAACACGTCGAGCGAGGTGACCAGCACGCCGACTTCCAGTGATATGCCGAAGATCAGGTTGAGGCCGATGGCGGTGCCGATCACCTCGGCGATATCGGTGGCGATGATGGCGATTTCCGCCAGTGCCCAGAGAATGACC
This sequence comes from Aliirhizobium sp. YIM B11859, assembly GCF_057163345.1. Lineage (NCBI taxonomy): Bacteria > Pseudomonadati > Pseudomonadota > Alphaproteobacteria > Hyphomicrobiales > Rhizobiaceae > Aliirhizobium > Aliirhizobium sp. YIM B11859. The sequence continues at coordinate 403,135 of NZ_JBXHAY010000002.1, read as the reverse complement.
GAGACCCATCGCGGAAATGCGTCGCGGCAGGCCTGCGCCAGATCCCGGCCCGATGCGATTGCCAGCCGGGCGCAAAGCGATTGCAGAACGATCGCCATCAGATTGGAAAGAAGCGCCACCGAAAGCAGCGCGTAACCGAATTTCGACCCGCCGGCGAGCGAGGTCGCCCAGTTGCCGGGGTCCATATAGCCGACCGCCACCAGATATCCGGGACCGGCAAATGCCATGATGCGCCGAAGCTTCGAGCCGTGGCTGGTAACATTGACCGATTGATAGACGTCCGACAACGAGGCCTCGCGGGCTTCGTGCCGCCAGCCGTTCTCGGTCTTGATACGGGAGAGATCCATGCAGTCCTCGGATGAGCGATGCGTGCATCATGCTCGATTAGAATGAAATTGCAAGTCATTCGCAACAAGATGGATATCCCGCCGCGATATCTCGTGTGGAACAGGATGATTGCACTTGTCGTTGCAATGCCTACATGCAGTGCTGAACCGATAGTCTGGAAGGATCGTAAATGGCTGGCTTGCTCAATCGTCTGCTCCCGAAGCGTTTTCGCAAGAAGGGACTGGCGATACCTGTCGTCAGGCTGCACGGCGCGATCATGACGGGCGGCAGCCAGTTCAAGCCGACGCTCAACCTGGCCAATACTGCGCAGATGCTGGAAAAGGCCTTTTCGGTGAAGGACGCGCCGGTCGTCGCCATCTCGCTCAATTCTCCCGGCGGCTCTCCCGTTCAGTCGCGGCTGATCTTCCAGCGCATCCGCGCCCTGGCGGAAGAAAAGCAGAAGAAGGTGCTGATCTTCGTCGAGGATGTCGCGGCCTCCGGCGGTTACATGATCGCGCTGGCCGGTGACGAGATCTTTGCCGACCCGACCTCGATCGTCGGATCGATCGGTGTTGTCTCCGGCGGTTTCGGGTTCCCCGAACTGCTGCGCAAGATCGGTGTCGAACGCCGCGTCTACACGGCCGGCGAAAACAAGGCGATCCTCGATCCGTTCAAGCCGGAAAAGGAAAGCGACATCGAATACCTGAAGACGCTGCAGCTGGAGATCCACAAGGTCTTTATCGACATGGTGAAGATGCGCCGCGGCGAACGTCTGTCGGATGATGGTGAGGTTTTCTCCGGCCTGTTCTGGACAGGCGGCAAGGGCCTGGAGCTCGGCCTGATCGACGGGCTGGGCGACATGCGCGAGGTGCTGAAGCGCCGTTTCGGCAAGGATGTCCGGCTCGAGCTGATTGGCAGTGCCCGCTCTCTGTTCGGCAAGCGGCTTCCCGGCGTCATCTCGGGCGCCCCGTCTTTCGGTGAAATCGCCGCGGATGCCGGTGCAGGACTTGCCGCCGGCATCGAAGAAAGGGCAATGTGGAGCCGATACGGGCTTTAATGCCTGAAGCGCCAGCCTTTGCAGGGCGTACAATCTGAGGACTTCGAGGGGAAATGGCCCAGCTTATATTTCTGGTCGTCGTGGCTTGCGGCGGGTGGATGATCTACAGACGCTTCATCAAGGACGCCGACAGGCTGACGGCGAAAAGCCGCCGTGAGGAAAAGGAGCGCCAGACCGGCGCCGTCGCCACGCTGGAAAAGGATCCGGTGACGGGGGAATACCGGGTGAAGAAGGATGAGGAATAGCGCTCAGCTACGATCTCTTATTTTGGACATCCAGTCAGACCCGGCATAGCCGATGCACAGGACCAGGACAGTACGGCTTGGGTCCTCGACAATAAAGCAGAGGCTGGCTTTTTCGGTGACGGGTATGACACGCAAACCCGGCCTTATTTCATCGCGGAGAGAGCCAATTTTTGGTAGTTCGGCGAGGCGGTGCACCGCCATTTCTATCTCCGCGATTTTCCGATCCGCTATGATCCTGCCTGCGTAATCCGCGACCAGGCCGGAATTCTCAAAAGGTCTTCGACGGCTCCCGGATGGTATTCAAGCCGATAGGCGGGCATTATTTGGCTTTGCGTTCGGCTGCGTATTTTTCGTCAAGCCGGGCGCGAACCTTGTCAAACAGGTTTTCCTTCTCGAACGGAATAAATTGATCTCGTGGTGTATCCATCCGCGCACGGATGACATCGGCCATTGCCATCAACGCATCGCTCTGCTCCGGCGTCAATTCTTCGGCGCGCATCAGTTCGTCGAGCCCCGCTTCCACAACCTTTTCCACCGAAGGAAACTGGCCATCTTCCACCAGTTGCTCGGCATAGCGCAGATATCGGTCGGATAGCGTGACGGTGTTCTTGATGTTCATGGCGGATGCTCCGGAAACGGCAATAACCTAACACGGATCGCAAACGCTGAGTAGCGCGGCAAAAGCTGGCTGATCGATAAATCCTTGACCCGTTCCCCCTTGGCGTGGCACTCGTCCGCATCCTCAATAAACGATTTCGATGATCGCCATGACCGACCTGCCCGACCACATGTCTCCGACCCGCTCCTTCCAGGGGCTGATCCTTGCACTGCACAACTACTGGGCGGACAAGGGCTGCGCCGTGCTGCAGCCCTATGACATGGAAGTCGGTGCCGGCACCTTCCACCCGGCGACGACGCTGCGCGCGCTCGGCCCCAAGCCGTGGAAGGCTGCTTACGTCCAGCCCTCACGCCGTCCGTCCGACGGTCGCTACGGCGAAAACCCCAACCGGTTGCAGCACTATTACCAGTATCAGGTCATCCTGAAGCCGAACCCGTCCAACCTGCAGGAGCTTTATCTCGGCTCGCTGAAGGCGATCGGCCTCGATCCGCTTCTGCATGACGTGCGCTTCGTCGAGGACGACTGGGAAAGCCCGACGCTCGGCGCCTGGGGTCTCGGCTGGGAATGCTGGTGCGACGGCATGGAAGTCTCGCAGTTCACCTACTTCCAGCAGGTCTGCGGCATCGAATGCGCCCCCGTCGCCGGCGAACTGACCTATGGTCTTGAGCGACTGGCCATGTATGTCCAGGGCGTCGACAATGTCTACGACCTGAACTTCAACGGCCGCGAAGGCGAAGAGAAGATCTCCTATGGCGACGTCTTCCTGCAGGCAGAGCAGGAATATTCGCGGCACAATTTCGAATTCGCCAATACCGAAATGCTGCATCGCCATTTCATCGATGCCGAGAAGGAATGCCAGGCGCTGCTCGCTGCCGGCGCGCCGGGCGACGCGAATGCGCTGCACAAATGCGTTTTCCCGGCCTATGACCAGTGCATCAAGGCATCCCACGTCTTCAACCTCTTGGATGCCCGCGGCGTGATTTCGGTCACCGAGCGCCAGAGCTATATCCTGCGCGTGCGTACGCTCGCTAAGGCCTGCGGCGAAGCGTTTCTGCTCACCGATGCGGGTGGGGCCAATATCGGCAAGGCTGCCGCCTGAGCCTGACCGTGCCGGGATTGCCATCGTTTGTCGGTGACAACCCGCCTTTGCCGACATAGTCTCCCTGCGACATCATCGTCTTGGGGGGACCAGCCATGTATATCGCGCTCGGCATCATCGCCATTGCCGCCATCTATGTGATCTTCATCTATAACGGCCTCGTGCGCGCCCGGCAGATGGCGGAGGAGGCCTGGTCGGGCATCGACGTGCAGCTGAAGCGCCGCGCCGACCTGATCCCCAACCTGATCGAGACCGTCAAGGGCTACGCCGCCCATGAAAAGGGCACGTTCGAAGAGGTGGTGAAACTCCGAAACCAGGCGCAAGCGGTACCGGCAGGCGATGTCGCCGGCCGCGCCCAGGCGGAAGGCTTGCTCTCGCAGGCGCTGGGAAAACTCTTCGCGCTCGCCGAAGCCTATCCGGACCTCAAGGCCAATCAGAATTTCTCCGAACTGCAGGCCTCGCTGGAAACGATCGAAAGCGAGATCCAGATGGCGCGGCGTTATTACAACGGTTCGGCCCGCGACCTGAACATCAAGGTCGAGAGCTTTCCCGCCAATCTCGTCGCCGGCCCCTTCGGTTTTTCCAAACGCGAGTATTTCGAGATCGACAACCCGGCGGATCGCGCCGTGCCCACGGTAAAATTCTGACGCGGAGGTAGCTGATGCTCCGGCGCCTTTTCGTCACCTTCGCCCTGTTTCTGGTGGCATCTCTGCCGGCTGCGGCTGAGGAATATATCCGCAGCTACAATGCCGATATCCGGATCGCTTCCGATGGCGAACTGACGGTGGCCGAGACGATTGTCGTCAACGCCGAAGGAAACCGCATCCGCCGCGGCATCTTTCGCGATTTCCCGATGACCATGGAGGATGCGAAGGGCCGCAAGATCCGGGTGGGTTTCGAACTTCTCTCCGTCACCCGCGACGGCCGGCCGGAAGCCTTTCACACCGAAACCATTTCTCGCGGCATCCGCATCTATGCCGGTGATGAAAATACCCTGCTTTCCCCCGGCCAGCACTCTTACGTCATCACCTACAAGAGCAGCCGACAAATCCGCTTTTTCGAGGATCATGACGAGCTCTATTGGAACGCCACCGGCAATGGGTGGCAGTTCCGCATCGCCCAGGCCTCGGCGCGGGTGACATTGCCGGGTGGGCGGGTGACCGATACGGCCGCCTTCACCGGTGCCTATGGCTCGACGGCGCGTGACGCCCGCGCCAGCGCTTCGGGCAATCAGGCCGTCTTTGCCACAACCCGGGCATTGGGCAGCGAGGAAGGCCTCACCATCGTTGTCGGTTTCCCGAAGGGCATCGTCGCCGAACCGTCTGCCGACCAGCAAAGCGTCTGGTGGTGGCGCGACAATCGCAACCTGTTTCTCGCACTCGGCGGTCTGGCCGTCGTCGTATTTTATTACGTCATGGTTTGGCGCAAGGTCGGGCGCGATCCTCAAGGCGGCACCATCGTGCCGCGCTGGGATACGCCGGCCGGCATCTCGCCGGCACTGGTCAATTACATCGACAATAAGGGCTTTTCCGGCGGCGGCTGGACGGCCTTTTCCGCCAGCCTTCTCGATCTTGCGGTCAAGGGCTACCTGACGCTGGAGGACCTGAAATCGCGGGTCGTCGTCAGGATCTCCAGCAGCAAGCCGCTAAAGGATCTGCCACCCGGACAAAAGACCCTGCTCTTCCAGCTTGGCGCCGCCGGCGAGAGTTTCGCCATCGAGAAATCCAATGGTGAGCGGGTGCAGGAGATCGGCAAGGCCTTCCGGCAGGCGATCGAAAAGGAACATCGCGGCAAATATTACCGGCACAATACCGTCTACATCGTGCTCGGCCTGTTGCTCAGTGTGCTCGGCGCCGGCGCACTGCTGATCTTCGGCGATATCGACCCGGACGATCTCGGGCTGTTGCTGCCCTCCGTCCTGTTCGGCGCCTTCTGGTCCTTCTTCGCCGTCAAGGTGGGAAAATCGCTCCTGAGGAAAAGAACCGTCGCCGCCCGCATCGGCGCGATCATCTCGCTTGCAGTCTTCGGCCTTGTTGCCTTTTCCATCGGCGGCACCTTCGTCGTCGGCGCGGTGGAAAGTGTCATGGATGGCCAATGGCCGGTCTTTGCCGGCATTGGCGGGCTCGTCCTCATCAATGTCGTGTTCTTTTTCCTGATGGGCGCCCCGACCCCGCTCGGCCGCAAGCTGATGGACGAGATCGAAGGCCTGCGCCTCTATCTGACGGTCGCTGAACAGGACCGGATGAACATGGCCGGTGCACCCGCCATGTCGCCGCAGCATTTCGAGAAGCTTCTGCCCTATGCCGTGGCCCTCGGCGTCGAAAAACCTTGGAGCGAGGCCTTCGAGACCTGGCTTGCGGCAGCGGTTGCCACCGGCGCCGCTGCTTATGCATCGACCTGGTATTACGGCGATGGCATCGGCAGTTTCGGTGATCGCATCGGCGGCTTTTCCTCCTCCATGTCGCAGACGATCCAATCCACCATTCCGACCCCGAAATCCTCGTCATCCTCCTCCGGCTTTTCGACCGGCGGCGGCTTCTCCGGGGGCGGCGGAGGCGGTGGTGGTGGAGGCGGGTGGTGAGGGAGAGTGTTGCGGAATGTATCGCCGCGTGATACATAAGAGCTAGATCATGGTCATACGATCTTATGCCGACACGAGAACCAGGGAAGTCGCCCATGGCAGGGTTCCTAAAGGCTTTCCCGCTGACATCGCTAGAAGAGCCGTCCGCAAGCTGACCATGATCGAGAACGCAAGAGAGCTGATCGATTTGCGTTCTCCGCCGGGAAATCACTTGGAAGCGCTAAAGGCTGATCGTCAGGGGCAGTATTCGATCAGGATCAGCGATCAATGGCGGATTTGCTTCGTTTGGAATGACGCCGGGGCGGAAAGTGTCGAGATTGTCGATTATCACTGAGGGATTTTTTTGATGGTGATTATCCTGCCTCCCGTTCATCCGGGCGAAATTCTGCGAGAGGAATATCTTGTTCCATTGAAGCTGAGCGCCGGTGGATTGGCAAAAAAGCTGAATGTGCCAAGAACCCGTATAGAGCGGCTGGTTTCAGAACAGACTGCCATGACGTCTGATACGGCCTTAAGGCTTGCTCGATTTTTTAACACGACCCCTGAATTCTGGATGAACCTTCAGATAAGTTATGAGCTGAAAATCGCTGCCGAGGCAAAGGCGGCCGAGATCGCAGCCATACCGGTCATGACGGCGGCATAGGCCTCCACTTTCCCGACGAGAACTGGTGACTTTTGCGGATGGGCTTGCTAAGCCCGCCACGACATTATTTTCAGCGCAAAGACTTGAACCCCATGCCCGACCTGCTTCTAGAACTTCGCTCAGAGGAAATTCCCGCCCGCATGCAGCGCAAGGCGGCGGGTGACCTGAAAAAGCTCTTAACCGACGCGCTGGTGGATGCAGGCCTGACCTATGAGGGTGCGCGCGAATACTGGACGCCGCGCCGGCTGACGCTCGATATCCGTGGCCTCACCGCCCGTTCCGCCGATTTGCGCGAAGAGATCAAGGGCCCTTCCACCAAGGCACCGGAACAGGCGATCGCGGGCTTTCTGCGCAAGGCAGGTCTCTCGGATATTTCCGAAGCTCAGGTCGCAAGCGACCCTAAGAAAGGCGATTTCTACGTCGCGATCGTTTCCAAGGCTGGCCGCGCCGCCGAGGAGATCATCGAAAGTGTCATGCCCGGCATCATCCGCGCATTCCCCTGGCCGAAATCGATGCGCTGGGGTGCAGCCTCCATGCCGAAGGGCATGAGCTATGGCGGCATCGAGGGCAAGGGTCCGGAAAGCCTGCGCTGGGTGCGCCCGCTGCAGTCGATCGTCTGCATGTTCGGCACCGAACACGAAGAGACGAAGGTCATCCCCTTCGAGATTGACGGTATCGTGGCCTCAAACATTACTTACGGCCACCGCTTCCATGCGCCGGAGGCGATCAAGGTTCGCCGCTTCGACGATTATGTCGCAAGCCTCGAAAAGGCGAAGGTCATGCTCGACGCCGACCGCCGCAAGGACATGATCCTGCACGATGCCCGTGATCTGGCATTCGCCAGCGGCCTGGAACTGGTCGAGGATGAAGGCCTGCTGGAAGAAGTCTCTGGCCTGGTCGAATGGCCGCATGTGCTGATGGGCACGTTCGAGAGGGACTATCTCGAAATCCCCGCCGAAATCATCCGCCTGACGATCAAGACCAACCAGAAATGCTTCGTCACCCGCCCGCAAGGCGCGGAAGAAGGCCTTTCGAACCATTTCGTGCTGATCTCGAATATCGATGCCAAGGACGGTGGCAAGGAAATCATCCACGGCAATGGCAAGGTCGTCCGCGCCCGCCTGTCGGACGCCAAGCACTTCTGGACCCGTGACCAGCACGACATTCCCGATCTTGGCACGCTGGTTGAATCGGCCGCAAAATTCGATCTCGATCTTAGAAAGCCGCTCGACCAGCGTATGGCCAAGCTCGACGCGCTGAACGTCACCTTCCACGCCAAGCTTGGCAGCCAGGGCGAACGCGTTTCCCGCATTCGCGAATTGGCCGAGGAACTGGCTCCAATCGTCGGCGCCGATAAGGATCTCGTCGATCGTGCCGCCGTGCTCGCAAAGGCCGACCTGCGCACAGAGGCCGTTGGCGAATTCCCCGAACTGCAGGGTCTGATGGGCCGCCGTTATGCCGGCCTGCAGGGCGAAAACAAATCCGTCGCGATCGCCCTCGAGGACCACTACAAGCCACAGGGCCCGTCCGACCGCGTTCCGAAGGACAAGGTGGCAATCACCGTGGCACTTGCCGACAAGCTCGACACGCTGATCGGCTTCTGGGCGATTGACGAAAAGCCTACCGGTTCCAAGGACCCCTATGCGCTCCGCCGTGCAGCTTTGGGTGTCGTGCGCATTCTGCTGGAGCGGAATGTCCGGTTGTCGCTAAAGGAAGTAGTGAGCATTCCAATGGTGTTGATGATTATGGAGGTCGAGCAGAAAGCTCGGATGGAACGTTTTCCGTTGCAGACCTTTTTCGATGTAGCTCTTACAAAACAGCGCGATCTAACAGAGCAAGAGATAGCTCGCGAAGTTGAACGCGTTCATAAGGACTGGCTTGCTCATACCGATGATGCAGTTGCAGACACAGAGGCATTTGTTCGGATGGTTACAGAGCGCCCCACCGAGCTCCTTTCCTTCTTCCACGACCGTCTGAAAGTCTATCTGCGCGATATGGGTGCCCGTCACGACATCATCGACGCGGTCCTGACGCCGGAAACCGACGACCTCCTTCTCGTCGCCCGTCGTGCCGAAGCACTGACCTCGTTCATCTCGTCCGATGACGGCCTGAACCTGCTCGCCGGCACCAAACGCGCCACCCAGCTGCTGGCCGCCGAAGAGAAGAAGGGTACCGTCGTTGCCGATGGCGTTTCGCAAGACTTGCTGAAGCTCGATGCCGAAAAGGCGCTCTGGGCTGCCATCAAATCTGCCTCGGCGGAAGCTGCGGCAGCAACAGGGAAAGAAGACTTCCACTCCGCCATGGAAGCGCTGTCGAAGCTGCGCGCGCCGGTCGACACGTTCTTCGAGGACGTTCTCGTCAATGACGAAGACGCCGCCATCCGCGCCAATCGCCTGGCCTTGCTCAAGGCCATCCGCGAGGCGACTGGCACGGTTGCTGATTTCTCCAAGATCTCCGGCTGATCGCAACCGGTGAGTTTCAAACTTCGAAAGCCCTGCCTATGCGGGGCTTTTTTCTGACTTATGCTCCGTGTTAAACTGTGTTTCAGAGATGTCCCAGGAGCGGCAGATGAACAAGCCCGTGCAGATCACCGTCAGCGAACAAGCCGCAAGCTTCGTCTCGCGCGAGCTGGAAAGCGGCCGCTTCGAAACCGTCGATGAAGTGGTCGAGGCGGGTCTTCGCATGCTCGAGGAAGAGCAGATGAAGATCGAGAGACTGCGGGAATTGCTGATCGAAGGGGAGAACAGCGGCCCGGCCCGCTATGTCGACCCTGATGAGTTTCTGGCGCGTATGCGCGAGAAACACGGGCGATGAGGGTCTATCGTCTAAGCCCGGCTGCAGAGTTGGATCTTGACGATATCTGGGCATATACGGCTAACAATTGGTCCACAGAGCAGGCCGATACTTATATTTCCAGCCTGTTCGAGACTTTCGTGTTGGCGGGCAGCAACCATGACATCGGGCAACGGGTGGATTCGGTATTGGCAGGCTATCGCCGTATCCGGTGTGGCCATCATCTGATCTTTTATGTAACAGCAGATGACGGACAGATCGAAATCGTCCGCATTCTCCACGAGAAGACCGATATCCGCCGCCATCTCGACGACCAGAAATGAACCGCTCCAAAATCCTCATCAGCGCCTGCCTTCTCGGCCATGCGGTCCGTTATGACGGCAAGGGCAAGGCGCTTTCCCACCCGGCAATCACCCGCTGGCGGGAAGAGGGGCGGCTTGTCACCATCTGCCCCGAGCTGGCCGGCGGCATGAGCGTGCCGCGTCCGCCTGCCGAGATCGAGAACGGCATGACCGGTGCCGATGTTCTTGCCGGCCGGGCCCGGGTGATGGAAATGACCGGCGGCGATGTGACGGCGGATTTCATTGCCGGGGCCCATCATGCCCTGGAATTTGCCAGATCCCATGGCTGCACCCATGCCCTGCTGATCGACGGCAGCCCGTCATGCGGTTCGGGCTTTATCTATGACGGCGCCTTTGCCGGCCGCAAGCATGCCGGCTACGGAGTGACGGCGGCCCTTCTGGAAGACGCGGGCATCCGTGTTTTTTCCGATCGCCGCATCGACGAACTCGACAGGTTGCTGGATTAGATCCGGTCGGCGCTGCCGTGTATCGGATGCGTGGCGCCAATTTCCGAAAAAAGAAGCCGCCGGGCTGTCACCCGACGGCTTCTCCCATCCCCCTGGTGCCCCCCGGGGAATGAAGCGATATGGCATCTTCAGCTGGCCATGCGCATCCGGTTGCCCATGTCGCGCAGATGGCCGGTAGCTGCGGTTTTGCTCACCCGGAAGCCGCGGATCAGGTCGAGCAATTCCTCGGTATCTGCTGCCAGCGTCTCGGCCGAAGCGGTGGTTTCCTCTGCCATGGCAGCATTCTGCTGGGTCGCCTGGTCGAGATGGTTGAGAGACGACGAGATCGACCGCAATGTCGTGTCCTGTTCTGCGGCGGAATCGGCGATCTTGCTGACGATGTCGCTCGCCGCCTTCACCTGTGTCGAGATGCGCTTCAGCGCTTCGCCGGCCTCGCCGACAAGGCGCACGCCGTTTTCCACCTGGGTCGAGGAGCGGGAGATCTGGTCCTTGATCTCCTTGGCGGCACTTGCGGAGCGCTGCGCCAGTTCACGCACTTCCTGCGCGACGACGGCAAAGCCCTTGCCGCTTTCGCCGGCACGTGCGGCCTCAACGCCGGCATTCAGCGCCAGAAGGTTGGTCTGGAAGGCGATTTCGTCGATCACGCCGATGATCTTGGTGATCTCGCCGGACGAATGCTCGATGCCGCTCATCGCATCGATGGCTTCGGCAACCACCGCATCGCTGCGATTGGCTTCTGTGCTGACCGTCACGACCCGGCTCGCGGCTTCCCTTGCGCCATCCGCAGTCTGTTTGACCGCGACCGTCAGCTCGTCGAGCGCCGCCGAGGTTTCTTCCAGATTGGCCGCCTGGCGCTCTGTGCGTTGCGACAGCTCGTTGGAGGCGCGGCGGATCTCGTCTTTCGAGCCGCCGATATCGGTGCCTTTGGTGTTGACCTTGGCCATTGCTGCTTCCAGGTGGCCGAGCGCGTCGTTGAAATTGTCGCGCAGGCCGGCATAACGGCTGCCGAGATCGCCGCAACGGATGGTGAGGTCACCCTTGGCAAGTTCTGCCAGTGCGGTGTCGATTGTCGACACGACGCGGGCCTGCAGCTCGGCCTCGTCGCGTTGCATGGTCAGGTTCTGCTGACGTTCGCTGTCCAGTTCCTGCTGGCTGCGCTGCTGGCGCTCTTCCATCGCGTGGCGCTCACGCACCTTCTGTTGCAAGGCTTCGGTAGCGCGGGCCATCAGGCCGACTTCGTTCTTCATGTCCGTATGCGGGATCTTGAGAGTGACATTTTCGTCTGCCACCGCATTCAGGGCCTGCCGGATATCCGACAACGGCTTGGAAATGCTGCGGATCACCGCGAAGGCGAGAATGGCCGCAATGACGAGGATGCCGGCGCCGATGCCGACGGCCTTGAGGATATCGGCGCGGATCTGCGCTTGCAGATCGTCGACATAAACGCCGGTCACCAGAACCAGCTGCCAGGGTTCGAAGGCCAGTGCATAGGAGCTCTTCAGAAAGCCGTCGCCCTGCTCGCCCGGCTTGGGACCGAGGAAGTCGGCGGTGCCGCCGCCGGCACGCGCGATCTTCACCAGTTCGTCGCGGTACATGAAACCCTGGCTGTCCGGCTTGCCCTTGAAATTCTGGCCGACACGCTTCGGATCGGGATGCAGCCGCATCGTCACGTCATAGTCATAGGCGTAGAGATAGCCGTCAGGCTGGAAGCTCATCGCCGCGATGGCTTCGAAGGCGCGCTTCTGAGCTTCCTCGCGGGTAAACTCGCCGGCGGCTTCACGGCTCTGGAATTTTTTCATGATGCCGATGCCCGATTCCACCTGCGTGCGCAGCATGCCGAAGCGTTCGGCATAGATTGCGTTGGTGGAGGCACGCAGTTCGAAATAGGTGCCGACTGCGAAAGCGACCATCAGGGTCAGCACGAGCAGCACCAGCTGATGAGAAATCCTCAGGTTTTTCATGATGTCCTCAAGCGCGAGCGGGCATCCTTGCTCAAGGCTGCCGAATAGATCTTAAATGTTGGGAAGAAGCGCATCCTGCGCCGTGTTTGTGCTGCATCGCACGCAGACACACTTGCCCGGTATATTTAAATAAAAATTTAAATTTCCGCTGCGGGGATCAAATAACCAAGATATTATCATCTATACCCGGCGAACATGTCGCGCCGGGTATCAGTAACGTCAGTTTTTAGTATTGGAAATATTAGGATTCGCGGAGAAAAGCGGAGGATCGGTCGAAATATTATTTCAACCTTAGGGGGGTATCTCCGAAATTGCTCGCGTCATCGGTGCCGTTTTCCACCGCGCCAGTCTGGGCATCGAAATCGATCGGATCCCGGTTCTGGTTGGCGACGGCAACCTGCACCTCGGTCTGGACATGCTTGCCCTTGCCGGTATCGATCACCGCCTGCATCTGGTCGACCGTCATCCAGTCCGGAACCTTGCTGATATAGACGACCGGCGAACCGCCCAGCCATTGCTCGGTACGTACGATCTTTTTCTGGCCGTCGATATTCATCACCGCGACGGATTGCATGCTGCCGCGCAGCTCGGGAACCTTGTAGCCGGTATCGTCCTGGGCAAGGAGCGGCGGGCAGTTCTCGCAGGTCTTGAAGACGATGCTCGAGGTTGCGCCATGCCGCTCGGCAGAGAACGGCTGGATCGACTGTGCCTGTGCTGTGCCGGCGACGAGTACGAAAGCTGTGAGGGCCAGATGACGCATGATGCAAATCCTCTCTTTGCATCATCTATAGCTGCGAGTGGTTGCGATCCCGTCAGGAGAACCGGTAAACAACCGTTTAAACTCTATCTATCTCTCGCGCTCGGTAGAGGTTGCGATCCTTGATCAGGACGCCTCTCGTGCTGCCGCCCGCCAGCCGATATCGCGGCGGCAGAAGCCGTTGTCCCAGGATATTCCCTCGACCAGAGAATAGGCGCCTGCCTGCGCTTCACGCACGTTGGGGCCGATGGCCGTCACGTTCAGCACCCGGCCGCCGGTTGCCACAAGCTGGCCGTCCTTCATCGCCGTCCCGGCATGGAAGATCTTTTCGCCTTCTGCGGTCTCAGGCAGGGCAGCGATCGGGGTGCTCTTGTCATAGGCGCCCGGATAACCCTTCGAGGCCATGACGACGGTGAGCGCCACCTCGTCGCGCCATTCGGCCTTCACCTGATCGAGCGTGCCGGTGGCGGCGGCATAGAGGATCTCCAGCAGATCGCTCTTCAGTCGCATCATCAGCACCTGGCATTCCGGATCGCCGAAGCGGACGTTGTATTCGATCAGTTCGGGCCCCTTCTGAGTGATCATCAGCCCGGCGAAGAAGACGCCGGTGAAGGGATAGCCGCTTTCTTCCATGCCACGGATCGTCGGTTCGATGATTTCCTTCATCGTCCGTTCGACCATGTCGGGCGTCATCACGGGGGCGGGTGAGTAAGCGCCCATGCCGCCGGTATTCGGTCCGGTATCGCCATCGCCGACCTGCTTGTGGTCCTGGGCGGTGGCCAGCGCCAGCGCTGTCTTGCCGTCGGACAGGCAGAAGAAACTTGCCTCCTCGCCATCGAGATAGGCCTCGACCACGACTTCTGCGCCGGCGGCACCAAAAGCACCATCGAAGCAGTCATCGATCGCGGCAAACGCCTCTTCGACCGTCATCGCAACCGTCACGCCCTTGCCGGCGGCAAGCCCGTCGGCCTTGACGACGATCGGCGCGCCCTGTTCGGCGACATAGGCCTTTGCCTCGGCGCCATCGGTAAAGCGGCGATAGGCGCCGGTCGGAATATTGTAGCGGGCGCAGATATCCTTGGTGAAACCCTTGGAGCCTTCGAGCTGGGCTGCTGCTGCCGACGGTCCGAATACGGTGATGTTCTTGGCGCGCAGCACGTCGGCAATGCCGGCGACAAGCGGCCCTTCCGGACCGACCACGACAAGGTCGATGCCGTTAGTCAGGCAGAATTCTGAAACGGCATGATGATCGTCGATATCGAGCGACACGATCTCGGCGTTTTCCGCGATGCCGGGATTGCCGGGAGCGGCATAAAGGGCCGTCAGTTTGGGAGACTGTGCAAGCTTCCAGGCCAGTGCATGTTCGCGGCCGCCGGAGCCGATCAGAAGAACCTTCATAAACCGCCCTCATGGTTGTTTTACAGGGGGCGGTTAAGGCCCGTTTCCGCAAAGGTCAAGGGCGGCTGGCAAGATGGGCCGCAAAGCTGCGATTGAAAGCTGTTGGTTGAGCGTTCTCGTTGAAAGCCATGAGTTGGCGGCCGGCCCCTTGGGGAAATCGGGTCGGCGCGACCACGGCAGTCGAAAACCGCTAAAGCGAAGAGTGTTCCTGCCGGCGCAATGCCAGCGTCGCCTGGAAAATCACTCTGTTTCGAAAGGCAAGAAAGGGGATAGGTTCTTCTCTATAGGCTGCATCCTTGATCTTTTCATTCAGATAGATGATGGCGGCTTCGAGTTCTTCGGAGCCGACCGCCTCGTCGCAAGCCAACTGCCTGGCAATTCTTCTAGGCATTCATACCTCCATGCACGCCGCTTCATACGGCAGCAGTGACTATAGACAGGGGGAGGAATGCGAGAAGATGTCACGTATTTATCCACTGAACGACGGTTATTGTTTTCTGAATGGCGTCCGGTTCTGGCACAGCCTGTGTATCATTCTGTGAGTGACCCGGCGTCGATGTTGTCTTGCCGCAAACTTCGACTATGGTCGCGCCTCCCGATTTTGACCCCCGGATTGTGACGAGGACATCATGGCCGCCGATACCCAGAAGCTTGCAATTGCGATTGCCGCCGAGATCAATGCACGGCCGGATCAGGCAAAGGCTGCAATCGGCCTCCTGGATGAAGGCGCGACCGTGCCCTTCATCGCCCGTTACCGCAAGGAAGTCACCGGCGGCCTCGACGACACGCAATTGCGCAACCTTGCCGAACGGCTCGTCTACCTGCGAGAGCTGGAAGCCCGCCGCACATCGATCGTCGATAGCATCAATAGCCAGGGCAAGATGACCGACGAACTGGCGGGAAAACTTGGCCGCGCCGCCACCAAGGCCGAACTGGAAGATCTCTACCTTCCCTATAAGCCGAAGCGCCGCACCCGCGCAGAGATCGCCCGCGAACGTGGACTCGGGCCACTCGCCGAAGCGATCTGGGCCGATCGTGCCGCCGATCCGGCCAAACTCGCCGAAGTCTATATCGCCGGCGAGGTGGTTGACGTGAAGACGGCACTCGATGGCGCCCGCGACATCGTTGCCGAAACCATCTCGGAAAATGCCGATCTCCTCGGACGCCTGCGCCAGCATATGCGCGACGGTGCCGTGTTGCGTGCCAGGGTGGTCGACGGCAAGCAGGAGGCGGGTGCCAAGTTTGCCGACTATTTCGACCATTCCGAACGCTGGGCGACCGTTCCCGGCCATCGCGCGCTTGCCATGCTGCGCGGCTGGAACGAGGAAATGCTGACGCTGACGATCGAGGTGGACGCCGACGACACATCCCCGGTCAAGCCGGCGCAGCGCATCATCGCCGCTGCCTTCAATATCCGCGGTCTGGGCAAGGGTGATCTGTGGCTGATGGAGGCTGCCGGCTGGACCTGGCGGGTCAAGCTGTCGGTATCGCTGTCGCTCGACCTGATGCGGGAAATGCGCGAACGTTCCGAAGAGGACGCTATCCATGTTTTCGCCCGCAACCTGAAGGACCTGCTTCTGGCCGCGCCTGCGGGTTCCCGCGCCACGATGGGTCTCGATCCGGGCATCCGCACCGGCGTCAAGGTGGCGATCGTCGATGCGACCGGCAAGCTGCTGGAAACCACCACCGTCTACCCGTTCCCGCCGCGCAATGACGTGCGCGGCAGCCAGTCCGAACTCGCGGCACTGATCCGCAAGCACAATGTCGAATTGATCTCGATCGGCAACGGCACCGGCAGCCGTGAGACGGAAAAGCTGGTGGCCGACATGCTGACCAATTTGCCGGGCGCCAAGCCGACCAAGGTCATCGTCTCGGAAGCCGGTGCATCGGTCTATTCCGCCTCCGAAACCGCTGCCCTCGAATTCCCCGGCCTCGACGTTTCGCTTCGAGGCGCCGTCTCGATCGCCCGCCGCCTGCAGGATCCGCTCGCCGAACTGGTCAAGATTGAACCCAAGGCGATCGGTGTTGGCCAATACCAGCACGATGTCGATCAGGGCAAGCTTGCCCGCTCGCTGGATGCCGTGGTCGAGGACGCGGTGAATGCCGTCGGCGTCGATCTCAACATGGCGTCAGCCCCGCTTCTCTCCCGCGTATCAGGCCTCTCGCGCTCGATCGCCGAGGCGATCGTCGCCCATCGCGATGCCAATGGCGCCTTTGCCAGCCGCAAGGACCTCTTGAAGGTCGCCCGCCTCGGCAACCGCACCTTCGAACAGGCTGCCGGCTTCCTGCGCATTCCAAATGGCAAGGAACCGCTCGATGCCTCCTCCGTCCACCCGGAAGCCTATGGCGTGGCAAAGAAGATCGTTGCCGCTTGCGGTCGTGACTTGCGCGCCCTGATGGGTGACAGCGCCGCGCTCAAATCGGTCGATCCGCGCCAGTTCATCGACGAACAGTTCGGTCTGCCGACCGTCAGGGACATCATCGCCGAACTGGAAAAGCCCGGCCGCGACCCGCGCCCGAGCTTCAAGACCGCCACATTCGCAGAAGGCATTGACGAGATCACTGACCTGAAGCCCGGCATGATGCTCGAAGGCACGGTGACCAATGTCGCCGCCTTCGGTGCCTTTGTCGATATCGGCGTGCATCAGGACGGTCTCGTCCATGTCTCCCAGCTTGCCGACAAGTTCGTCAAGGACCCGCATGAAGTGGTCAAGGCCGGTGACGTCGTGAAGGTCCGCGTCGTCGAGGTCGACGTCAAGCGCAAGCGAATCGCCTTGACAATGCGCAAGGATGGAGCCGATTCCGCCCCTGCACCGCGGGGCCCGGGCAAAAATGAGCGCCCTGCCAATCAAAAATTCATGAAGACCGAAAAGCCCTCGCAGCAAGGCGCCTTCGGTGCTGCGCTCGCAGAAGCTTTAAAAAAGCGCTGAAACCTACAAGCCCTCCGCTTACTGCTACCTTTAGATGTGCGCCGTCAAACAACCCGTTTGACGGCGTGCCGATTCATGTCATTTTCATGGCTGGAATATGCTTGCAGTCCGACGAATAGACGCTAGATTTGGGGAATTGATAAGGTAGCCTTACTATTAAGGAGGTAGGTCCGTGGCCTCGTCTCTTCACGATCTTCTTAGCAAAATCATCAAGATAGGTACTCTGACTGTCCGCGGAACGGGCGGCGAGCAGCATTATGGCGGCGGGGGAGGGCGATCGGTGACGGTCCGCTTTACCGATGAAGCGGCCGAGAAGGCGCTTCTGCGTGATCCGCAGTTGCAACTCGGCGAACTCTACATGGATGGTCGCATGCTCGTGGAGGAGGGCGATATCTATGAGTTTCTCGCCCTCATCAAGGACAACACCCTGTCCGAAGGCCTGACCTTCGGCATGATCGTTCGCGGGGTCGGCCGGATGATCGAGGCGCAGTTCCGCAACCGCGTGCCGATCAACCACAATCGCAAGAATGTCTCGCACCATTACGATCTCGACGAAAAACTGTTCTCGCTTTTCCTCGACGAGGACTGGCAATATTCCTGTGCCTATTTCAATCCCCCCGGCATTTCGTTGGACGAGGCGCAGGTCGCCAAGAAGCGCCATATCGTGGCAAAGCTTCGCGCAGAGCCCGGCCAGAAGGCGCTGGAGATCGGCTCCGGCTGGGGCGGCATGGCGATGTATCTGTCGGAAAGCTGTGGTGTCGACGTCACCGGCATCACCCTGTCGACCGAGCAGCTGAAGATCTCCCGCGAGCGGGCAGCCAAACGCGGTCTCGCCAACAGCGTCCGTTTCGAACTGCAGGATTATTATTATCTTCCGCCGACCAAGAGCTACGACCGTATCGTCTCCGTCGGCATGTTCGAACATGTCGGCCGGCTGAACTACAGGAAGTTCTTCAACAAGGTGAACGACGTTCTCTCCGACGACGGCGTCATGGTGCTGCATTCGATCGGTCAGCCTTATCCGGCGATCTACAACAACCCGTGGATCGAAAAATACATCTTCCCCGGCGGCTACATCCCGTCGCTCGCGGAAGTGCTGCCGGCGATCGAGAAGGCGGGCCTGCTGGTCTCCGATGTCGAAATCCTGCCGATGCATTATGCCTATACCCTGCGTCACTGGCGCGAGCGCTTCATGGCCAACAGGGACAAGGCGGCAGCGCTTTATGATGAGCGTTTCGTGCGGATGTGGGAATTCTACCTCGCCGCCTCCGAAATGGCCTTCACCCACGAAGCCTTCCACATCTTCCAGATCCAGATCGTCAAGAAGCGTCAGGCCGTACCGGACAATCGGGACTATATCTACGAGAAGGAAGCCGAGCTGCACGCCTTCGAACAGAGCCGCCTGCCGCTCGCCAAGATCGCGGTGTAAATGGGGTGAGGGGGCTGCAAACGCCGCGATCCCCTCACCAACAAAATCTAGGACTTAGCCTTTGGCTAAGATCCTGATTTTGTAACCTCTCCCACAAGGGGAGAGGCTGGGCGCCGAGGGTGCCGCAGTCGCCGGCACCTCTCCCCTTGTGGGAGAGAAAGCAATTTCGAAATCTTAGCCGCAGGCTAAGTTTCAGAAATTGCAAGTGAGGGGATCGGCCACCCACGCGACATCCCATATCCAATCCTTGACCGCCCGCTTTTCCGGGCGTTAGAACCTCGCCCATGATGACCCATATTTCCGATCCCGGCGGCCGCGTGGCCGATGCGCCTTCCGATAATTTTGTCTATCGCGTCCTGCCGCGCTGGTTGTGGCCCTATGCACAGCTCGCCCGCTGGGACCGGCCGATCGGCTGGCAGCTTTTGATGTGGCCGTGTTTCTGGTCGCTGGCACTGGCCGCCGATGCCGCACCCGCCGATCTCGATCTTTCCTTCGGCACGGTGATTTTCTACCTCTTCCTGATGTTCGTCGGTTCGGTCGCCATGCGCGGCGCCGGCTGTGCCTATAACGATCTCGTCGACCACGATATCGACATGGAGGTCGCCCGCACCCGCTCGCGGCCGTTGCCCTCCGGCCGCGTGTCCCGTTTCGAGGCGAAGGTCTTCATTGCGCTGCAGGCGCTGGTCGGATTGCTTGTCCTCATTCAGTTCAATGTCTTTTCGATTGTCCTCGGCATCGCCTCGCTTGCGGTCGTCGCCATCTATCCTTTTGCCAAGCGTTTTACAGACTGGCCGCAATTCTTTCTCGGACTTGCGTTTTCCTGGGGCGCTCTGATGGGCTGGGCGGCGATTTTCGGGACGCTTTCCTGGGCGGCGATCTTTCTCTATATCGGCGCCGTTGCCTGGACGATCGGCTATGACACGATCTACGCCTATCAGGATATCGAGGATGATGAACTGATCGGCGTCCGCTCGACAGCAAGGCTGTTTGGGGAAAACGCCAAGCCCTGCATTGCCGGCCTTTACGGCGCCACTGTCCTCTTTCTGCTCCTGGCGTTTATTGCAGCCGGTGCCGGTGTCTTCGCCTATCTCGGGCTGATCACCATGGCCGTCATGCTGGGCTGGCAGATCCTGGTTCTCGACATTCGCAATACCGCCCAATGCCGGGACCTGTTCCTCTCCAACAACCGCGTCGGCGCGATCATCTTTGTCGGCCTCGTCCTTTCGCTTATTCTCTAGAGCGGACAAGACCTGAAACTGAAAAAGCCCGGCTTGGAAAAGCCGGGCTTTGTGCAGCACCTTGCAGGTTTAGGGGACCCTACCGGCGCGCGATGATTTCCCGACCTTCGATCTTCATCACCACGCCGAGGCTGCCGGTCGTGCGACGAACGAGGAAACGGGGTCGCCTGGAGGCGAAATAGGAATGACGGCGGCGCTGCTTGACACCATGGTCGCGCACTTCGCCGATATGGTTTTCGAGCGGCCGGGCAACGCCATCGGCTTCGACCATCAGCATCGGGATGCGGAATGCATCCGACCAGCTGCGCCAGTCGGCAGCGATGTCGCAAAGGTCATGGGCGACCAGCAGCGGAATGCACAGGTCCGGATCGTCGTGGTGAAGTTCCAGCGTCACGGTCACTTCGCCGTCGCCATGGTCGATGGCGCGGGCGGCCACACCCTTGAAGGCGCGTGCCGGCAGGGCGAAGGAGAGCGGCAGGCCGCTTTCCGGAAGGATCTTGCGCAGCACGGCGCCGCGCTCGTCGATGGTGATCGTTACATCTCCTGATGTCTCGCGCAGCGTGTAGGTGACCTGCTGCGGAAAGCGAGACGGATCGAGCCTCAGTGTCGACCCTGCCCATTCGGGCTTCAGAACGGTTTTGCTCATCTCTTAATGCTACCCTTGTTTTACCTGAGAGCCTCGTCCGGTTTCCCGTATTCGGTGTCTCTGCGGGACTTTTGTCCTCTGATGGGTGCAACATAGGCGGCAGCTTTGGCAGAACTGCTTAAAAATCGCGGTTAAGGAAAGTTTGCCTCGGTGGATGGTTACCGAATGTCACAACCATTGCGGTTTCCGAAGGGTGAACACGGTTTCACGTACCGATGCGAAACAGTTTGCGGCAGGCAGGTCGTGAAGGGCGCGGAGAGCCTGTGGATAAACGCTTTTCACCTCATCAGCCGAGGTCGATTGCCGGTTGAAAAACGCTTTGCGCGTCAACCGTCATCCTTCTTGTCGAGCGACACGAAAGTCGGGTCGATATGGCCGGAAAGCCAGTCTAGATCGTCATGCGCCGCCTTGAGCATGGCGGCCTCCATCCGGCGATACCGCGAAAGAAGCTCGGTGCCGAATTCCGTCAACCCTGCACCGCCGCCGCTTTTTCCGCCGTGTCGGGTCGCGATCGAGGGTTCGAGGAACATCCGGTTGATCTCGTCGGCCAGCAGCCAGGCCCGGCGATAGGACATGCCGAAAGAGGCCCCTGCTGCACGGATCGAGCCGTGTTCGGCGATCCTTTCCAGCAACTGCGCCTTTCCCGGCCCGAGCCGGACGCCGATATCGAAATCGATGCGGAATGTCGTGCGTTGAATGCGGCTCATCCTGCTTTTTCCCTCAGGCCTTGGCGGGAATGGTGACGACCTTGCCGGGGTTCATGATGCCGGCCGGGTCGAAGGCCTGCTTGATGCGCATCATCAGGTCCATCTCGATCGGCGAGCGGATATGGGCAAGCTCGTCCCGCTTCAGCTGGCCGATGCCGTGTTCTGCCGAAATCGATCCGCCGACATCGAGCACGATCGCGTGGACGATCGCGTTGATCTCCCGCCAGCGATCGAGGAAGGCCTGCTTGTCACCGGCCATATCGGCCGTGATCGGTTGGGAGATGTTATAATGGATATTGCCGTCGCCCATGTGACCGAAGGCGCAGACGCGCGCACCCGGCATGGCGGCGAGAACCGCCTTTTCCGCATCCGCCATGAATTGCGGGATCTTCGAAACCGGCACAGAGACGTCGTGTTTGATCGAGCCGCCCTCGGGCTTCTGTGCGCCCGACATGCTTTCGCGCATCGTCCACAGCGCCGTCTGCTGGGCGACGGAAGAGGCGATGACCGCATCCTGCACGAGACCTGCCTCGAACCCCTGTTCCAGCAGCGCATGCACCATCACCTCGGCGGTCTGCGCCGAATCCGAAGTCGAGATGTCGATCAGCACATACCAGGGATGCGGCTCCGACAGCGGATCGCGCACGCCGTCGATATGGCGGGAGGTGAATTCGATGCCGATCCGCGGCATCAGTTCGAAACCGGTCAGTGCCGCGCCGCAAAGGGTGGAGGCCCTGTCGAACAGTTTCAGCGCGTCTTCCGGCGAGCCGACGCCGGCCAGCGCCACCTGATGGCCGACCGGGCGTGGAAACAGTTTCAGCACCGCACCGGTAATGATCCCGAGCGAGCCCTCTGCGCCGATGAACAGGTCGCGCAGGTCGTAGCCGGTATTGTCCTTCTTCAGCCGCCGCAAGCCATCCCAGATTTCGCCGGTCGGCAGCACCACCTCAAGCCCGAGGCAAAGCTGGCGCATGTTTCCATAGGCGAGCACCGCCGTACCGCCGGCATTGGTCGAGAGGTTGCCGCCGATCCGGCACGAGCCTTCCGACCCGAGCGACAGCGGAAACAGCCGGTTCACCCCCTCGGCCGCCTTCTGCACCTCGGCGAGGATCGCCCCGCCTTCGGCCACCAGCACATTGGCGACCGGATCGACATCAATGATGCGGTTCATCCGCGCAAGCGAAACGATGACGTCCTGTCCACCGGCACGCGGCGTCTGGCCGCCGACCAGGCCGGTATTGCCGGTCTGTGGCACGATCGCCGTGCCGGTCTGGCTGGCAAGCTTGAGGATTGCCGACACTTCCTGCGTTGAGCCGGGCTTCAACAGGATCGGCGACGATCCCTTGTAGAGACCGCGGTCCTCGACGAGATGCGGCGCGAGGTCGGCCGGATCCGTCAGTACGTTGGCTTCGCCGACGATCGCTGCGAAGCGCTCGATGAGGGCGGGTGTCATCCCTGACCCGCTGACGGAATTCTCGGCGATCGTCGCATTATCCATGGTCTCGCTCCCCATTTTCCGGCACGTCGCGTGGTGCTGCAGCACGCGCGAGCCTGTCATTGATCGCCTCGCCCAGCCCCTCATCGGGGATCGCCGTGACAGCGATGCTGGCCGCACCGCTGGCATCGGCGCGTTTGAGGTATTCGAACAGGTTTGCGGCCGCCTGCGCAAGGTCCCCCGAGGGCGAGAGATCGAGATCGATCGCTGTCTTGTCCATGCCGTCCACCGTCACGCCGGAAAAACGGATCAGTGCCTCGCCCGGATCGACGGAGGTTGCGCCGAGACGCACTGCCGCACCCGGCGCGTAATGGGACGCAAGCATGCCCGGCGCCTCGATGATCGCGGCGGGACCGGCACGCCTTGTTACATCGCGTCCCGCAGCCTCGGCGATCTCGGCTGCAGCCAGTCCGCCGGGCCTCAACAGCAGGATCGTGCCCGTTTCCGGATCGACGCGGATGATCGTCGATTCCACTCCGACCGGTGCCGGCCCGCCATCGAGGATGAGTGCGATCTTGCCCCCGAGGTCGTCCAATACGTGATGGGCGCTTGTCGGGCTGACCTTGCCGGATGTATTGGCGCTCGGTGCTGCAAGCGGCCGGTCGAAGGCGCGGATCAGCTCGTTGGCAAACCCGGTCGGGCAACGCAGGCCCACCGTCTCCAGTCCGGCCGTCGCCAGCGGATGAATGCCGCTGCCGGGCTTGACGGGCAGGACGATGGTCAACGGGCCGGGCCAGAAGGTTTCCGCCAGCTTACGCGACAACGGATCGAACACGGCATAACGCTCGGCCATTTCGATATCGCAGACATGGCTGATCAGCGGATTGAAGCGTGGCCGCCCCTTGGTCTCGTAGATCCGCGATATGGCATCCGCCCGCGTCGCGTCGGCGGCGAGCCCGTAGACCGTTTCGGTCGGAATGGCGATGGGAAGACCTTCGCCGAGCACGCGGCTTCCCTCGCGGATCGCGCGCCTAGGCTCCTTGGCCGTATCTATGATTTCGGCTTTCATGACGCCGTCAATACAGCGGAGCGGGCTCGCTTCAAAGCCTTTTGATGATTTCGCGGATGGCGGCATCCGGCGCGCCGAGCATCAGCACATTGCGCATCGCTTCCTGCGGATCATTGGTCTGGAACAGCAGTCCGTTCTTGCGCCAGCTGCGGTCGATCCTTGCCTGCTCTCCCGCTTCGCCCTCAACGGCGACGGCGAAATACATGCGCGAGTTGCGCGGGTTGATACGGGCGAAAAACACTTCTTCCCCACCGATCTCCGAGGAAAAATTGGCGATGTAGAATGACCATGTGACCATCGCGTCACGCGAAAAGAAGGTGCGCGCTGCGGTGACATGGCAATAACCGAGATGCGGGCTTCCCTCGAGCGTGCGATGGAAGATGATCTTCGGCAGGTGGATCGACTGGTGAAAGCTGTTGAGACGCTTGTGTGTCGTCTCGCCTGCGGCTTCGAGCTTCTTGCCGGTCTTTTCGGCGACTTCCTCGTAGCTCAGATAGCGGCGTTCGCTCGGAACCCACATCGGGCGGGAGCGCGGAATTCTGCCCGTGCGGAGGAATTCGGAATGGGCATTGCCCCCGCTCGGCGCCGAGATGAGCGGCCTCTGTCTGTTGACCTCGTAATACCGGAGCGGTCCTGGCATATTCGTGGTTCTTCCGATTGATTTTGCGGAATACTATTAGCAAGACCTTAACAGTGTCTTGCTTGTCGCAAGCTGGCGATACCGCCCAACCGCCGCAGCGATCTCGGGCGTCGTCGCCAATGCAGTCTCCGATGTCGCAATGTCGTCTATGCGACAGGCCGGCCTCACGCTTAAATATGACAAAGCTCAAGGTGCTGCCTCGCTAGGGGAGGCGGAAAATTGGGAAGCCGGCGGGTCGACGAGATCTATCCGGCGCTGCCCCCGCAACGGTGGTGGAGTTCAAGGCATGGCTTAACGCCACTGGGACAGAGCCGAACGGCCGCCCGGGAAGGTGCCATGCAGTTCCTCGAGGGAAACTCGGGGGACAACTCCTCAGCCCGGAAACCAGCCTGAGCTTGATGAAGACCGGTCGCGGAGGGCGACGGGACGGGAATTGGCTGCATCGTGCCGCCGACTTGTCCATGCCCGATCGCTTGCTTGATAACGAGGAAGCAAATGGACGTTCACAATCAGGTTCTGCGGCAGCTGAAGAACCGCCGCGAAGGTTTCAGCCTTGAACAGCCTTTCTATATCGACCCGGATTATTACAAGGTCGATCTCGAGATGATCTGGTATCGCGACTGGCTGTTCGTCGGCCACGATTGCGAGATCGAGAAGTCGGGCATGTATGTCACTCTGCAGATCGGCGATTATCCGGTTCTCGTCATCCGTACCCGCGAAGGCGATATCCGCGCCTATCACAATACCTGTCGCCATCGCGGCCACCGCGTCTGCACCAAGGACACCGGCTCGGCGACGCGTCTCGTCTGTCCCTATCACCAGTGGACCTACCAGCATGACGGTTCGCTGATGTCGGCTCGTCACATGGGCGAGAATTTCGACAAGAAGCAGTTTGGTCTCAAGCCCGTCCATTGCCAGGTCGTCGCCGGTTACATCTTCGTCTGCCTTGCCCAGGACGCACCGGATTTTGCGCCGGTCCGCGCCACCGTCGAGCCCTATATGGCGCCGCATCGCCTGTCCGAGACCAAGGTTGCCGCCAAGAATACCATTATCGAGAAGGGCAACTGGAAGCTCGTCTGGGAGAACAACCGCGAGTGCTACCACTGCGCCGGCAACCATCCGGAACTGTGCCGCACCTATCCGGAAGCTCCGACCGCTACCGGCGTGCAGGGTGCCGGCGATGACCCGTTCATCTCCGAACACTGGAGCCGCTGCGAGGCCGCCGGCCTTCCGAGCACGTTCAACATGTCGTCGGACGGCCAGTTCCGCGTTGCCCGTATGCCGCTGATCGAAGATGCCGAAAGCTACACGATGAACGGCCGCCCGGCGGTCCTGCGTTCGCTCTCGGACGACGTCAAGATCTCCCATATCGGCACCATGCTGATGTTCCATTATCCGACCACCTGGAACCACATGCTCGTCGACCACGCGATTTCCTTCCGCGTCATTCCGATCGGACCGGAGGAAACGGCCGTCACCACCACCTGGCTGGTCCACAAGGATGCGGTAGAGGGCGTTGACTACAACGTCGAGGAACTCACCCATGTCTGGAACATGACCAACGACCAGGACCGCCAGATCGTTGAGGAAAACGCTTTCGGTATCCGCTCGCCGGCCTACGAGCCGGGTCCCTATTCGGAAGCGCATGAGGGCGGCGTCATGCAGTTCGTCGAATGGTATTCGAACTTCATGATCGACCGGCTGCAGGGCGACGAGAGCAAACTCTACGCCGTCGCCTGACCGACAATGCCTCCATGGCCGCTCCGGGCATGGAACAAGTCAGGGTGTTTCCCGTTATATGTCGGAAGACATATCTAATGAGGAAACACCCAAATGATCGCATTCCGCATGCGCCTCGCTACAGCGCTGACAGCAGCTGCTGTCCTCGCTACAAGTTTTGTTCCTGTGTCCGCCATGCCGCTGGCGCCATCGGCACCGATGGCGGTTAAGACCAGTTCCGCCAATCCGGCAACGGAAGTCCAGTACCGTCCGCGTGATGAGCGTCGACACTATCGCCACGACCGCCGTGTCTATCGCGAAGGTTATTACAACGGCCATCGCGGTTATCGCGATTACCGTCGCGGTTATCGTCAGCACAACGGTTACTGGTTCCCGCTTGCGGCCTTCGGTGCCGGCGCAATCATTGGCGGTGCGATCGCCAACCAGCCGCGCGCATCGGGTGGCAGCCATTACCAGTGGTGCGCCAATCGCTATCGCACCTACCGCGCCTCCGACAATACCTATGTGTCGAGCCCGGGCGTTCGCCGCACCTGCGTTTCGCCGTGATGGTAACGCCAGTTTGATGACATGACGGCCCGGCAGATCTTTCTGCCGGGCTTTCGCATCTCCACGTTAATGACCGGTTCAGCTTCAAAATCCTAGGTTTGCCTCGGAATAGATGACTACCTCAGGGTCGAATGCGTTTCACGTATCTCGCCCGCCAACGAAGGAATGGAGAGCCTAAATGACTCTGTTCAGGAAAATTGCAGTAGCCGCAGTGTCGGCAGTGGTTCTTGCCGGTTCGATCGGCGCGGCACAGGCACTTCCGCTGCCGGCCGCACCATCTGCTCCGGTGGCATCGGATGTCACCAACGTCCAGTATTACCGCCACTATGGCGGCCCGCCGCGTGGTTATTACGGCGGCCCGCGCCGTGGCGGCTGGTATGGCGGTTATCGCGGATATGGCGGTTACCGTGACGGTTATCGCCGCCACAGCGACGGCTACTGGTATCCGCTGGCGGCCTTCGGCGCCGGTGCCATCATCGGCGGCGCGCTTGCAGCCCCGCGCTACGCCGAGCCGCGTTATGTCGAGCCGGCCCCCCGTTATGTCGAGCAGGCTCCGGTCTATCGCAGCAGCGGCCTCAACCCGCGCCATTATGAATGGTGCTCGGGTCGCTACCGGTCCTATGACAGCTATTCGAACACGTTCCAGCCCTATAACGGCCCGCGCCAGCAGTGCTATTCGCCCTTTTACTGATGCGGAAATGATCTTCGAGAAAGGCTCGCCCGGCACAACCGGGCGGGCCTTTTCCGTTTGGCGGGGGCCATGGGCGGATCAGAAAATTCCGGTGCGTCTCAAGAGCCACCATGCGGCGGCGACCGACAGCGCCATGATGGCGATCGCAAACGCTGTGCCGTGCTCCAGATGCGCAAACGGCAGCCCTTCCGTGTTCATCCCGAAAAAGCCGGTGACAAGCGACGGCGGCAGGAGGAATGCCGTCATCAGCGACAGGATGTAGAGATGCCGGTTGGTTTCCGAAGACAGCTTGGAATCGATTTCCTCATGCAGCAGCCGCGCCCTTTCCTGCAGCGCATAGACGTCGTGATCCACCGCCTCCAGCCGGCCGACCAGCCGACCGGCGGCATCATCGAACCCATCCGGCATGTCATCCTCGTCGGAGGCCGCTGCCCGCCGCATCAGTGTCAGCACGGTGCGTAAATGCCGGTGCAGCCGCACCACCGTGCGCCGGACGGGCGCCAGGCGCCGGCGTTCGTCGCGCGGCGCGTTGTCATAGACGAAATCCTCGATCAGGTTCAGCTCTTCGGTCAGTTCCATGACGAGCGCGATCAGCGTCCGCTGGAATTCCGCCACCAGCGTTTCGAACACGTCGATCGGCCGTTTGTAGCGGGCGGCGTTTTTCTCCATCGCCGCCCTCAGCCTGTCGACCGAACGCAGTGGCTGCAGCCTCGTGGTGATGATGATGTCCTGCGACACGAAGAAATGCAGCCAGCCGATATCGCGCGTCTCGTTGTCGAATTCCTTCTGGAAGTCGATCATCGTCCCGTAGACGAGCTTTTCGTCGAGGATGACGGCGGCATGGGTATCGCGTGTCGTGAGCGCCGCAACTGCGGCCGATGTCAGGCCCGGCAGGGTTTCGAGGAAGGCCGGAACCCGGCTGTCGGCGAGATTGAGATGCAGCCACAGAAAACCGTCCGTGACGCTGAGCTCACCCACCGTCGTGTCGAGCGGCAGCTTGGCGCAGGAGCGCGTCGACGCATCGAAACGATAGGCCCAGACGAGGCCGGGGATGGCGGGCATCAACAGGGCAGGGGTATCCATCAGGTCAACTCCGGTATCCTGCAGACCTTCTACGCCAAACTCGCGAAGGAATCTTTAGCGCATATCTCCCGAAAGTAATCACCGGTTTCGGGATAAGGACACGCGCAAGAGCACCAAGCTAAGACGAGAGACGCGGATCTGGAATATCCCGCCTCGATTTGGCCTGCCGGAAAGGCCGCGCCCTCATCATTTCGCTTTCCCCTCATGGGCGACTGTTTCATGATGGAACAACCTTCCGATTGACAATCTCTATTACGTTTACGTAAAAGTCATTGCTTGCCCGGAAAGGCTAGGCTGCACGGCTGATGAGGAGGATCATATGTACAGCGCCCCGGTGGAGGAGATCGCCTTCACATTGAACCACGTGGCCGGACTCGGCCCCGCATTGGAGGAGGGACGTTTCGGCGATCTCAGCGGCGACCTGGTGGCGGCCATTCTTGAAGAGGCCGGCCGGTTCGCATCGGCGGAGATCGCACCGCTGGGGGAAAAGGGCGATCGCGAGGGCGCCCGGATCGAAGACGGCGAGGTGACCACCCCGAAAGGCTGGCCGGCGCTCTACCGTCGCTGGCGCGAGGGCGGCTGGAACGGCCTGACGGCGCCGGAAGCCTATGGTGGCCAGAACCTGCCGCATATGCTCAACGTCGCGGCGCTGGAAATGTGGAATTCGGCCTCGATGGCCTTTGCATTGGCTCCGACGCTCACCATGGGCGCCGTCGAGGCACTCACTGCCCACGGCTCCGATGCGCTGAAGGAGATCTACCTCGAAAAGCTGGTCTCCGGCGAATGGACCGGCACGATGAACCTGACCGAACCCCATGCGGGCTCGGACCTCGGCGTCCTGAAGACCCGCGCCGAACGCCGCGACGACGGCAGTTACCGTATCTTTGGCCAGAAGATCTTCATCACCTGGGGCGAACACGATGTCGCCGACAACATCATTCATCTGGTGCTTGCAAGACTTCCCGATGCACCTGCCGGCACACGCGGCATCTCGCTGTTCCTGGTGCCGAAATTCCTGGTCGACGAGGACGGTTCGCTCGGTGAGCGCAATGATGTTCTCTGCCATTCGATCGAGCACAAGCTCGGCATTCACGGCTCACCCACCTGTACCATGATTTTCGGCGACGGCCGGTTTGGGGAGGAATGGGGTGCGGTCGGTTATCTGGTCGGCGAGGAAAACAAGGGCCTCGCCTGCATGTTCACGATGATGAACAATGCCCGGCTTGCTGTCGGCATTCAGGGCGTTGCAATAGCCGAGGCTGCTACCCAGAAGGCGGTTGCCTTTGCCAGGGAGCGCACCCAGGGCAAGGCTCCCGGCTGGACCAAAGACGGCATGAGCCCGATCATCAGGCATCCGGATGTCGCCCAGATGCTGCTCACCATGAAGGTGCTGACCAAAGGCGCGCGTGCCATATGTTATGCCTGCGCCCATGCGACCGACATGTCGCATCACCATGAAGGCGATGCCGCCCGGCACTGGGCGGAGCGCGCAGCACTTCTGACCCCGATCGCCAAATCCTTCGCGACCGATATCGGCGTCGAAGTCGCCTCGCTCGGCATCCAGGTTCATGGCGGCATGGGTTTCATCGAGGAAACAGGTGCTGCCCGTTACCTGCGCGACGCGCGCATCGCACCGATCTATGAAGGCACCAACGGCATTCAGGCGATCGACCTTGTCACCCGCAAGCTGCCGCTTTCCGGCGGCGCGCAGGTGCGTGGCCTGCTTGCCGAATTGAGGCAGGTGGCCGACGAGGTGCTGGCCCGCAACGATCCAGCCTTCGGTGAGACCGGCGGCCGGCTGCGGGCCGCAATCGCAGCGCTTGAGGCAGCCACCAACTGGCTGCTGCAGGCCCAGGCGGACAAGCGTGTGACTGAGGCACTGGCGGGAGCCACACCCTATCAGCGGCTTTTCGGCCTGGTTCTGACCGGCATCTATATGGCCAGGGGCGGGCTGGTGGCGGCCGATAATGGTCAGGAGGGTAACGGGCGTATCAGCCTCTGCCGTTTCATGGCGGAAAACCTGCTTGCCGAAACCTCTGCGCTCAAGGACCGCGTCGTCTCAGGCTCGGCAAGCTTTGCCGCCGCCCGCGCCGCTCTGGATTGAGGATATCATCGTGACCGAGCACATCATCGTCAGCCGCACCGATGCCTATCCGGGCGTTCTGGTCATCCGCTTCAACCGGCCGGAAAAGAAGAACGCCATCACCGCCGCCATGTACCAGCGCATGACGGCAGCGCTCGAGGAGGCGAACGCCGACGCCGAGGTAAAGGCGGTCGTTTTTCTCGGCACCGAAGGCTGTTTTTCCGCCGGCAACGACATGGGCGATTTCCTCTCCCATGCCCAAAAGGCGGCGGGCTCTGGATCGAGCGATCCGCTGGCCGCAGCCGTGTTCATCAGGGCACTCGCGCTTGCCGAAAAACCGCTCGTCTCCGGTGTCGACGGGTTGGCGATCGGTATCGGCACGACACTCAATCTTCATTGCGATCTGACCGTCGCCTCGGGTCGTAGCCTGTTCCGGACGCCGTTTGTCGATCTGGCACTGGTGCCGGAAGCGGCATCGAGCCTGCTTGCCCCGAGGATCATGGGCCACCAGCGGGCCTTTGCGCTTCTTGTGGCCGGCGAGGGGTATTCCGCCGATGCGGCGCTCAATGCCGGACTGGTCTGGAAGGTCGTTGGTCCCAACGAGGTGGAAATGGAAGCGCTGGCGCTCGCCGCCGACCTGGCGAAGAAACCACCGCAGGCGCTGAAGATCGCCCGTGATCTTGTCCGCGGCCCCCGCGACGAGGTGCTTGCCCGCATGGACGAGGAACTTCTCCACTTTTCGGCACAACTGAAAAGCGCCGAGGCCCGCGCCGCGTTCGAAGCCTTCATGCAGCGCTGAAACAGCCGGGCAAGACCGAGGCCGGTCGCAAACGCACGTAAGCCTGCCGATGCGGACACGATGGTCGACACCGGCAGGCTCGTCTGCTCGGGCGGGCAGACTGCGTATTGAATTCGGTCCCTTAAGACTGCGGTTCCAGCACCTTGTCGAGGACCGCGCCGATCGGATCGATATCGCCGACGAACCGGATCAGATCAGCCATGGTGAAATGCCCCGCCTTGGCACCGGGCAGTTCCGGCTTCCAGTCGGATTGCTGCCAGAGGAAGGATTCGTGGTCGCCATGCACCATGCCGAGGAACGTCTCGGCAACGATGGTCGAGGCCATCGGTCCCAGCCTCTCGCCCTTGTGATAATGCTCGGCTTCCTTCAGCACGTAATACCAGAGCGGTGTTTCCTCGTGCAGGCCGTGTTTCTTGGCGGCCTTGCCATCAGGCCCGGTTGCCACCTGCGAAGGTTTGAGTGGAGTGAGGCCCATCGCCCGACAGACGGCCTGACCGGACGGCAGGCCGATCTGCACGCCGCGTTTCAGGTTGCGGAAGGCGAGGTTGAATTCGCGAACCTGCTGCCGCGGCGCTTCGGGCACCAGGCCGGGCAGCGTGTGCAGTGCCGGGGTGATCATCGGATCGAGCAGCCGGCTGTGATTGAGGGCGAAATTGCCGCCCGCTGCCGTGCCGAGATCGAAGAAGCGCCGCCAGTCGATCACCCAGTTGGCCGGAAGCGAGGCCTGTGCCGCAGGTGGCGGGGCAGGCGGGACCGGTGCAAGTTCCCCGGTGATCGACCCGGACTTGCCGGTGAAGAAGAATAACAGGCCGAGCGTGGCATTGGCGATGGAATCGGTGGTCGGGTTGAACACCTGATTATGGCTGTAGGTCTGCCTCACCATCGAGTGGCCGAGCCGATAACAGGCAGCGGCAAATTCGGCCGGCATGTAGGGCCTTTGCTTGAACCGGTAAAAGCGCCGACCTTCATGCTTGATCTTCTGGATCAGCCCCGGTTCGGTCAGCCGCTCGACGAAGTCGAACAACACGATCCATTGATAATGCCAGGTAACGATGCGGCGGGCTTCCTTGAACGCGGCGTCGCCGCTGAGGCCGGGGTTTTCTGCCGTCACCTTGTCGAACACCTTGTTGTGGAATTTCAGCATCAGCAGATGCGTCTGCGCCACCAGCAGGTTTTCGTCGTTGCGCTCGTCGAAGATCAGCGCATGGCCCACCTGGTTGCGCGGCAGGTCGTTGGGCAGGGTCGGAATGGCGCGCCCTTTCTGATCGCCCGACTGGCCGGCATGTCCGATCAGCATCTTGCCGATGATCTTCGGCTTGGCCGGATCGCGCTGGTAGAGATAGGGATGAATGCCCGGTCCGTCGCCATAGACGGAATCGAGATCGAGCGACGGTGTGCGGAAGTTGACCGTCGCTTTCGGATCGGCCTTCTGCTGGTCGAGCGGCGTCGTGTCGAGCGTGATGTCGTGGTCGACGAACTGGCCGAGATAGGTGTAGCCGGCCGGGATGTTCAGGTTGTCGCCGGCGGGTACCGGATTGCCTTTTGCGTCAAGACTGTCCAGCATCGCGTCGGCCAGTTCCGCCAGCGCGTCGTCGCTCGCCGAAAGTGGCAGAAGATTTGGAAACATCACCCCGAACTTGCCGGGATCCCCTATGCCGTCGAAGGAATGCAGCGTCTCCGGCTTCATGCCGCGCACGCCATGTCCATGCATCGCTACCTCAGTCATGATTTCCCCTCCCACGCGCCGAAGCAAGTCGTTTGCTTCCACAGGCTGCGAGGCGGGGATATTTACGCTCGTTCTAATGTATGTAAATTGCGCGGGATGCGGATTGTGACCATATCGATACCGGAAGATGTATCCGTTCGGCACTGACGATTGCGGTTGTATCGAGCCGGGGCGAAATATGCTCCGAATTAGCGCGACAGCAGCGCTATCGCCTCCACATGCGTCGACCACAGGAACTGGTCGATCGGCGTCACCGAGCGGATGTTGTAGCCGGCATCGACGAGGATACGAAGGTCGCGAGCAAGCGTTGCCGGGTTGCAGCTGACGGCAACGACCGTCTTGATCCCGGAACGGGCGATCTCTTTCACCTGAACTTCGGCACCGGCACGCGGCGGATCGAAGACCACGGCGTCATACACTTTGAGTTCCTGCACCGTCATCGGCCGACGGAACAGATCACGCTTCTCGGCGGTGACGGGCTTCAGCCCTTGCGTGTTGCGGGCGGCCATGTCGAGCGCCCTGATCGCCTTGTCCTCGCCCTCGACCGCATGCACCTTGGCCTTGCGGGCGATCCTCAGCGAAAATGTCCCCGAACCGGCAAACAGATCGATCACCCGTTTGGCCTTTCCCAGATGCGCAAGCACCAGTTCCGACATCGCGTCTTCTGCGGGCTTGGTTGCCTGGGTAAAACCGCCCGGCGGCGGCGAAACCCGCACGCCACCGAAATCGATAACCGGTTTCACCGGCTCGATGGCGATCTCGCCATTAACCGAAACGCGGGCGATCCCCTTCAGCGACAGGACCGCCTCGGTGACGGCGCGGCGCTGCTTGTCCTCGAGCTTCTTCAATCCGTCGGCGGCAATGTCGAGGCCCGACAGCGTTTCGAGAACCGTCAGGCGAAATGTCTCCGAGCCACTCGCCAGCGCCGCCGCCACTTTGCGGATTGCGGGAAGCCTCGCCACGATCTCGGGCGAGGTGATCGGACATTCCTCGATCGAGATGATGTGATTGGTCTCGGCGCGGTTGAAACCGAGCAACAGTTCCTTCTCGGTCTTGCGGACCGAAAACACGATGCGGCGACGTTCGCCCGGATGGCAGGCAATCAGTTCGCCGACCTCCGGCGTCAGCCCGCGGGCTTTCAGGGCATCGATCACCAGTCCGCGCTTGAACGTGTGATAGGCGGGTTCCGCCAGATGCTGCAGCGAACAGCCGCCGCAGGCGTCGCCGTCCGGATTGAAATGCCGACAGAGAGGTTCGATCCGGTCCGGGGATGGATTGGATGTCGACATGACGGTGCCGTGGTCACCATTGCGGGCGATCGCCAGCGTTTCGCCGGGCAGCGCATAGGGCACATAGACCGGACCGTCCTCGCCATCGGCAATGCCATGGCCCTGCGCTCCCAGCCGATCGATCGTGATGGTGACCGTGCTCATGATGGTTTCCTTCCGCCAAGCAGGAATTCGACGTTGCCGTCTCCCCCGGTGATCGGTGAGGCAATCAGGCCGAGGCTTTTCCAGCCCATCTCTTCGACCAGCCAGCGCTCCAGTTCGGCCGCCACATCGGGCGCCGTTTCGGGCAGCTTCAACAGCCCGGCCTTGCCGACATTCTCCCGGCCGGCCTCGAACTGGGGCTTGACCAGAAGCACGCAGGCCGCGCCCGGTTCCGCCAGTTCCAATGCCGGCGGCAGGGCAAGCTTCAGCGAGATGAACGAGACGTCGGAAACGATGAAATCGACCGGTTCGTCGTCAATGTCGTCGGCGGTCATCTCGCGGGCATTGAGGCCCTCGATATTGGTGACGCGCTCGTCGTCGCGCAGCCGCTCATGCATCTGGTCATGGCCGACATCGACGGCGATCACATGTGCGGCCCCGCGTTCCAGCAGGACCTGGGTGAAACCGCCGGTGGATGCCCCGACATCGAGGCAGGTCAGGCCGGCCGGATCGAACCCGTAATGGTCGAGTGCGGCAATCAGCTTCAAAGCGGCGCGCGAGACATAGGCGCTGGCCGGATCGTCGACGACGATCTCGGCTTCGGACGATACGGTCTGCGCCGGTTTGGTAATCACCCGGCCGTCGACTTTCACCGTTCCGCGTGCAATCGCATCGCGCGCCCGCGAGCGGCTGTCGAAAAGATTGAGCGTGACCAGCAATTGGTCGAGGCGGACGGATGAAGAATGTTGGGTCATGCGGCTCTCTTGGCGGTTTCCTCGGCTCAAGGCAAGAGCAATGGCATCCGCCGGTCGCGCCCGTGGCACCAGTCTGGGAAAAATCCCATAATCGGGCACAATGGGCGGATCTCGAAATAAGAGCGCCAGCGTAAATCGTACATTAGCGGTTTTTCTTTAGGACATTCCATTCGACGTTCTCGATGGACAGGTCGTGGGGACCGGCATGGGTATTCAACGCGAAGTCAGGATTGATCTTCTGCGCGGCATCACGCTGCTGCTGATCTTCGTCGGCCATGCCGAATTCAGCTTTTCCGACACATTCCAGCATGCGCGCGGTTTTGCCGATGCATCGGAGCTTTTCGTCCTCCTGGCGGGCATGTCGTCGGCACTCGCCTATTACCGGCCCGGCGCTGCCCTGGCGCCGATGCGCCCCTGGCGTCGTGCCTGGCGCATCTATCTCGCTCATCTGTTGATTTTTCTCGTCATGGGCGCTTTCGGTGCCTGGCTCGCGGTCATCCTGCCGCCGACCGAGGTGGCCGCCGACATGGCGGGCTTTCTCGCCGACCCGGCGCTCCGTGGCATGCAGGCGATGCTGCTTGCCTACATGCCCGGCAATCTCGACATCCTGCCCATGTATATCGTCCTGATGCTCTGGGCGCCGTTCGTGTTCGTGCTCCATGACAGGTTCCCCCTGCTGCTTGCGGGAATGTCGATGGCGCTGTGGCTTGTCGCAGGCTTAGGTCATCTCAATCTGCCCAACCTGGCGATGGAAACCGGCCATTGGTTTTTCGACCCGCTGTCCTGGCAGCTGATCTTCACCATCGGCATTCTGCTTGGCATCCGTATCAAAAGCGGGCGCGATCCGATGCCCTATCACCGGGGCATTTTCGCCCTCGCTGCCGCCTTCGCGATCATCGCGATTCCGGTCAATCTCGCGGTTCTCTGGAACTGGGTCGCCTTGCCCTATCCGGGTTTCTACAAGGAACTGGTGTCGAAAACCAACAGCGGCCCGCTGCGCATCGCAGATGCCTTGGCTATTCTCTACCTGGCCTGGAACATCGAGGCGGTGAAGAGAGCGGCAAGCCATCCATGGCTGCGACCTGTCTGCATGCTGGGACACCACAGCCTGCCGGTCTTCTCTGTCGGCATTTTTCTCTCGGCAGCGGCAAGCGCCTATATGGACCTCAATCCGCACGCGTCGTTGATGGTTCAGCTGGCGATTCTGATTGCGGGCTGCGCAATCGAGCTGGTTCTTGGTTGGGCGCTTGAGCGTCGCCGCATGCGGTCAACGGCGCCGTCTCTCGATATGGGCGGCGCCAACCCCGCCTGATTGATGATTATCCGGCTGCGCCGACGCCGACCTGTGTCTTGCCGAGCGCTCCGAACACCGTCTTGACGATGCCGGCACGGTCGAGGCCGGCCTTGGCATACATCACCTCAGGGCTGGCCTGTTCCATCCAGATATCGGGCAAAACCATGGAGCGCACCTTCAGCCCGTGGTCGAGCAGGCCCTCGGTAGCGAGGAATTGCAGGACATGGCTGCCGAACCCGCCCACTGCGCCTTCCTCGATGGTGATCAGCACCTCGTGGTGGCGGGCAAGCTGGCGGATCATATCGTGATCGAGCGGCTTGGCGAAGCGCGCATCCGCAACCGTGGTCGAAAGGCCGGCGGCTTCGAGGTCCTCGG
The DNA here is from genome assembly GCF_057163345.1 of Aliirhizobium sp. YIM B11859. Lineage (NCBI taxonomy): Bacteria > Pseudomonadati > Pseudomonadota > Alphaproteobacteria > Hyphomicrobiales > Rhizobiaceae > Aliirhizobium > Aliirhizobium sp. YIM B11859. The sequence goes on along the minus strand of NZ_JBXHAY010000002.1, from coordinate 366,231 downwards.
CGGCGAGCAAACAGTCCTTCAGCCGCGTACCGAAGGAAAGAATGGCCACCTTGGAGCCTTCCCTGACGATGCGGCCCTTGCCGATCTGCAGGATTTCGCCGCGTTCGGGCAGTTCCACGCCCACACCTTCGCCGCGCGGATAGCGGAACGAGATCGGGCCGTCGTCATAGGCGACGGCCGTGCGCACCATGTGTTTCAGTTCCGCCTCGTCGGCGGCAGCCATCACCACCATCCCGGGAAGGGTGGCGAGGAATGTCGTGTCGAATGATCCGGCATGGGTCGGCCCGTCGGCGCCGACGAAACCGGCGCGGTCGATGGGGAAGCGCACCGGCAGGCCCTGGATCGCCACGTCATGCACGACCTGGTCGTAGCCCCGCTGCAGGAAGGTCGAATAAAGCGCGCAGAACGGCTTGAAGCCCTCTGTCGCAAGGCCGGCCGCAAATGTTACCGCATGCTGCTCGGCAATGCCGACATCGAACGTGCGCGACGGATAGACGGCCTGCAGCTTGCCGAGCCCGGTGCCGTCAGGCATCGCAGCGGTGATGCCGACGATCTTGTCGTCGAAACCGGCTTCCTGTACCAGCGCGTCACCGAACACGCTTGTATAGGACGGCGCGTTCGGCTTGGCCTTCGCCTGCGCACCGGTGATGACGTCGAACTTGTTGACGCCGTGATATTTATCGGCCGCAGCTTCCGCCGGCGGATAACCTTTGCCCTTCTGCGTCACCACATGGATCAGCACCGGACCATGGGCATTGTCGCGCACATTACGCAGGACCGGCAGAAGATGCTCGAAGGAATGACCGTCGATCGGGCCGATATGATAGAAGCCGAGTTCCTCGAACATCGTCCCGCCGGTGACGTAACCGCGGGCATGTTCGACCGCGCGGGTGATCGCCCGGTCGATAGAGCGGCCGAGATAACCGGTCAGCTTCTTGCCCATCTCGCGCACGCCCATATAGGCGCGACCCGAAGCCAGACGCGCCAGATAGGCGCTCATTGCGCCGGTCGGCGGAGCGATCGACATGTCGTTGTCGTTGAGGATGACGATCAGTCTTGCATCCAGCGATCCGGCATTGTTGAGCGCCTCGAACGCCATGCCGGCCGACATCGAGCCGTCGCCGATCACCGAGATGACATTGCGCTTCTTGCCGGCAAGTTCCGCGCCGACGGCCATGCCGAGGCCGGCCGAGATCGACGTCGAGGAATGCGCAGCTCCAAAGGGGTCGTATTCGCTTTCCGCTCGGCGGGTGAAGCCCGATAGCCCGTCTTCCTGGCGCAGCGTGCGGATGCGGTCGCGGCGGCCCGTCAGGATCTTGTGCGGATAACACTGGTGACCGACATCGAAGATCAGCCGGTCTTCTGGCGTATTGAAAACCTTGTGGATGGCAATCGTCAGCTCAACCACGCCGAGGCCGGCACCCAGATGCCCGCCTGTCTTCGACACAGCATCGATCATCTCGTCGCGGACTTCACGCGCCAGCTTAGGCAGGTCGCGGTCGTCGACTTTGCGAAGATCGGCAGGAAGCTTGACGGTGTCGAGCAGCGGCGTCGCGGGCAGGGAAGTCACGGAAGCAGGCTTTCTCTTCTTGTTTTCTTGGTAAGCGCGTCGTCTCGAAAGATGAGCAGAAAACGGAATTTTTCAAGTTTCACGAATACTCGGTTCTAATCGATTTTAGCTGGTGGGCAAGGGGGAGGGCAGCGGTACGAACTCTTCTTCGTCGCCCGGAACGATGTCGAAACGCCCGGTTCTCCACTCTTCCTTGGCTTTTTCGATACGTTCCTTCGACGAGGAAACGAAGTTCCACCAGATATAGCGCTTCGAATTGAGCGCCGCCCCGCCGAACAGCATGACATGACAGCCGAGCGACCCGGCCCGCAAGGTGATCTCGTCTCCGGCTCGAAATACCAGCAGCTGGTCGGGCGCGAACCGGTCGCCAGCAATCTCCAGTTCACCGGCAAGAATGTAGAGAGCGCGTTCCTCGTGGCCTGCGGCGAAGGGAAAACGCTTGCCCGGCTCAAGCCTAAGATCGACGTAAAGCGTATCGCTGAAGGTCGGGACCGGCGAGGCAAGCCCCTCGAATGCGCCGATCACCACCCGACCATGAGCGCCGTCCCATTCGATCGACGGCATCGCCTCCCTGCCGGTATGGGCAAAGGCGGGATCGATCTCTTCCTTGTCGTCGGGAAGCGCCAGCCAGGTCTGCAGCCCGGACATCGAAAGCGGGTGCCCGCGCAAATTCTCCGGTGTCCTTTCCGAATGTGTAATGCCGCGTCCCGCGGTCATCAGGTTGATATCACCGGGCTTGATCACGAGTTCGGTGCCCAGGCTGTCGCGATGCTTGATCTCTCCGTCGAACAGATAGGTCACGGTCGAAAGCCCGATATGAGGATGCGGTTTCACATCCAGCGCCTCATCAGGTTTCAGGATCGCCGGCCCCATCCGGTCGAAGAAGATGAACGGCCCGACCAACCGTCTCTGCCGGCTGGGCAGTGCTCGCCGCACGGAAAACCCGCCGATATCGGAGGAGCGCGGAATGATCAGGTTCTCGATCGCATCACAGGCAAACGCATCACCGGGGGCGGGGTCTGTTCCAGGGAAAAAGGACATGTGGCCTCGCTAGAGTGTTTCCTGATCTTCTGGGTATTTGGCGAGAAATGTTTCAAGTTCAACGATCACGGAAGGGAGGCGATCGGTGATTGTTTTCCAGATCGTCTCATCCAGAATATCCTCGTAATCGTGCCTCAACATATTCCCAAGACCGCGCATGGCAGGCCAGTTATGGGCCGGGAACAACTCCTGTGCGGTCGGGCCAAGCTTCACGCTGGCTTCCGAAATCCGAGCAAGGCACCGCTCACAAGCATCTCTCGTGATGTTGCTGGCCAGGTAAGCTTCGAAATTCATCCCAAGCGTATATTCGAGAATGGCTTGGCCATTATCGACAATGTCTCTAAGCCGGGTCAGAGGGCGTTCAGTAGGCAATGGTGCGATCCCGCTCTACGCTTCGGCGAAAGCGTTTCTTGCGCATGGGCTCCGGAACGATGTCGACGCTGCCGGCACCTGTGATATCGCTGATCAGTCCACGTAAATCTTCGACCGCCGTGACATAGTCCCAGCCCGACTGGATGATCGGATCGGAAAATTTCACCAGCACATCGAGATCCGACTCTTCGGTCGCCTCGCCACGCGCCACAGAGCCGAAGATCGACATACGCTCCGCGCCAGCGGCGCGCAGCTCCGTCTCGTGCTCTCTCAGCTTGGCGATGACCTGATCCTTGTCCATACGGACAATATAGGAAGGAACAATGTGACAGTCGAGTGAAACCCGGGCTTGCAACCTGAGATTTTATTGACGATGGATTTGCATCACTCGCCGTCGAGCGGCTCCACGCCCTGCACTTTGCCGGCGCGGTCGAGGCGGATCTTCTCGATCCGGTTTTCAGCGGCGTTGAGCAGTTTCTCGCAATGTTTCTTCAAAGCTTCGCCGCGCTCGTAGATGGCGATGGATTCGTCGAGCGCCACATCGCCGCGCTCCAGACGTGCGACGATGCTTTCCAGTTCCGCTACTGCCTTTTCGAAGGAATAGCCGTTCACATCGATCTGGCCATCCGGCGCGCGTGTGGTTTCGGTCATGTCCTTCATCCTCTCATCAGTCTTACGATATGCATGCCGGCGGATTCCGCCAGTCCTTCCAGATCATAACCACCCTCGAGCAGGCTGACGACCCGGTTATTGGCGTATTTCCCAGCAATTTCCATCAGCCGCCCGGTTGCCCAGTCGAAATCGTCGCCGACCAGATTGATCTGCGCCAGCGGATCGCGGTGATGGGCATCGAAACCGGCCGAGATGATGATGAAATCCGGCTGGAAGTCATGAAGCTTCGGCAGCACCCGATCCTTGAACGCATCGCGAAAATGCTCGCTGCCGTCATTGGGCGAAAGCGGCGCGTTGACGATCGTGTTCTTCGCACCGGTCTCGTTCTTGGCGCCGGTGCCGGGATAAAGCGGCATTTGGTGGGTGGAGCAGAACAGCACCGACGGATCGTCCCAGAAAATGTCCTGGGTGCCGTTGCCGTGATGCACGTCCCAGTCGACGATCGCCACCCGCTCGACGCCATAGGTTTGCTGTGCATAGCGCGCTGCGATCGCCGCATTGTTGAACAGGCAGAAGCCCATCGCCTTGGATTTTTCCGCATGGTGGCCCGGCGGGCGCGCCGCGACGAAAGCATTGTCCACCTTGCCGGTCATCACGTCGTCGACCGCGGCCATTGCCCCGCCGATCCCGGTCAGCGCCGCTTGCAGGCTTTTCGGCCCCACATAGGTATCGGCCTCTATCTGCCGGATCGTCTCTTCCTCGGGGATCTCGCGCATCACCTTGCGGAGATGCTCCTCCGGATGGGCGAGCAGCACGGAATCCTCATTGGCCTGCGGCGCTTCCTTACGCGCCAGATCGGCAAAATTGGGATGCTGCAAAGCGATTGCCAGCGAACGCAGCCTGTCCGGTCGCTCCGGATGGCCTTCGGGTGCTGGATGTTCGAGGAAGATCTGGTGCTCGTAAAGGCGGGTGGTCATTGTGTCGGCCCGTCGTTTGAATGCTCACGACATGGCGCATCTCAAGCCGTTTTTCAAGCGATGCGCATTGGCCGTGATTGAAATCGATGTCTGCAAAGCGCGATGCGGGAGCGCGTCAATCTCGCGAACTCTTACGTTTTATAGACCACGCGGCACTGTAACCCTTGCCCTCGCGCCCGTTTGGTCGGAAACAATAACCGCATTGGCAGTCCGCGGATCGGAGAACAGCGTGGTCAGGGAAACGGTCAAGGCGTCGGATTTTCGCGTGGCATTCCGCGACGTGGACATGAATGGCCAGATGTTCCGCTCGATCTATATCGATCGGGCCGAGGAGGCCGTTGCCGCTTTCTGGCGCCGCCGCAAGGCCAAGGGTGATGATCCGACATTCGTCATCGGCAAGGTTGCCGGTACATTCCATCTGCCGCTGCAGATTGGCGATATCGTCCACACCCATGTCGGCGTCAGCAAGATCGGTGGCAAGTCCGCAGGTTTCCTCGTCCGCATGACCCGCAGTGAAGATCCGGTCGCGGAGGTCGAGATCGTCTGGGTGGCAACCGACAGGGAAACGGGCGCATCCGTCGCGCTGCCCGAAGAACTGCGCGACTGGCTCTATTCGTTTCTCGATTGAGAAGCCCGAAGTTTTCGTGTCAGGCCCGTTGCGGCAGCAGCGGATAACCGACCATCACGGCACGGCCGGCAAGGGCTGCGATCAGCGCCTTCAGCACGTCGCCGGGAATGAAGGCGAGCGATCCGAGGAAGGCCTTCGTGAAGCCGGTACCGGTAATCAGGGCCAGGTAGCTGACGCCGCAGGCATAAAGCACGATGACGCCGCCGAAGAGAGCCGCAACGAAGAAGTTGACCGTCTGGACGAAGCCCGGCTGGTCGCGGCCGACGAGCATCTGCGACAGATAGCCGGTTGCGATCGCTGCCAGCAGCCAGCCGATCAGGTAGCCGGTTGTCGGCGCCATGAATACGGCAAGGCCACCGCGTCCGCCGGAAAGGACCGGAAGCCCGATGGCTGCCAGCACCAGTACCAGCAGCACGGAAACCCCGCCGCGCTTGGCGCCGAGCACGACGCCGGCCAGCATGACGCCGAGCGACTGCGCCGTGATCGGGACCGGAATGAAACCCAGCATGATCGGTGGGACAAGACCGAGAGCCACGATGATTGCGGCGAAGAGCGCTGCTAGCACGAGGTCGCGAGTGGCCATTGCTTATGCTTCCTTAAGGCTGAATCTGTGTCACTTTTGACGGCGGATGCCGCGTGCGTCAATGGCCGAGGCAATCTCGTCGGCGCTGCGAAGGGTGGTGATGATCAGGGGTACGATGACGGAGACCGGGCGCGGTTTCAACCCGCGCGCGTGGTGGGCATCGCGAATGAATTCGTATCGCCCGATGATTTCCGGCACGAAGCGGATGACGAGACCGATCGAAAGTCCCACATCCTGCGCCCTCACAAGGCCGATCCGCTCCAGCGGCGAGGCGGCGCGGGTGATCACCTCGATGAAATCACCGGTCGTGGTCGTCGCCGTGACGAGGCTGGCAAACAGTGCCAATGCAGACAGCCGCAACAGCGCGACAAGCCCCTCGACAGGGCTGTTGAAAACGGCGGTAAACAGCGCAACGACGCCGATGATCAGCGCATAGGAACGCATGCGATGCCAGATTTCGCCGGCACTGATTCGCAACAGCATATGCCCCGCAAGAGCGGTTATCGCGGCAACTGCCAGCAGGACCGGCATCTGGATCGTGAACAGGCCAAGGCTGATCAGCGTCAGTGCGGCAAGTTTCAGGGCCGCCGGCAAGCGGTGAAGGATGCTGTCGCCGTCGATATGCAGCGAGCGCATCATGCCTGCACCTCGTAACCCGCCCCATGCATATTTCTGTATCGGCCGATCACCTCGTCCGGCATCCCATCTGCCACGATACGCCCCGCATCGAACATCAGCACCCGATCGAAACCCGACAACAGGCCCAGATCATGGGTGATGACGATGACGTCCTCGGGCAGTGTCCGGATCGTATGGTCCACCAGGTTTCGGTTCTTGAGGTCGAGCTGATTGGTCGGCTCGTCCATCACCAGAATGCCCGGCTGGGTGACGAGCACCGAGGCAAGCGCGGCCAGCTGAAGCTCGCCGCCGGAAAGCTCGTGCGCGCGCCGCGCACCGAGATGGCTAATGCCGAAACGGGCAAGCACGCCATCCACCGCCGCCGCCACATCAGGCTTCGACAGCTTGCGGGATTTCAGCCCCAGCGCGATATCTTCGGAAAGGATCGGCAAAATGATCTGGTTCTGCGGGTTCTGGAAGATGAAGCCGCTCTGGCTGCGCGCCTCGTCCTCTTGCGTTACCGTATCGAAACCGTTGACCGTCACCTGGCCTGACGACGGTTTGACAAGCCCGTTGATCATCCGCGCAAAGGTCGTCTTGCCCGAACCGTTCAGCCCGATAATGCCGATGCGCCGCTCGGTCAGCGTCACCGTCAGCGGGTGAATGACTGTGCGGCCTTCGAAGCGAACCTCGACGTCTTTATAACGAATGTCCAAATTCGCTCCCCGATATCTCCTGGCGTCTATAGACCGGAATTACAGACGGGGGAATTCGGAACAAAAAAAGAACATTGAAAAGAGGGCCGCAACGCCATACGTTTGGATCCATGGCGATTCTGATCCCGAACGAACAGGCACGGCAGATCTTCCTGGAGCGGCAGCAGCTTTCCGCTTCGCCCGGCCGCGCTCTGCCGAAGGCCGGCCTGCTGCAATTGATCGACGATCTGGGCTTCGTCCAGGTGGACAGTATCGCGACCGTCGAGCGCGCCCATCACATGATCCTGTTTTCCCGCAACCAGACTTATCGGCGGGAGCACCTGACCGCACTTCTGGAAAAGGATGGCGAGCTTTTCGAGCATTGGACGCATGACGCCTCGATCATTCCCGCGCGTCTCTTCCGCTATTGGAAACATCGTTTCCGCCGCCGCGAGCCTGTTCTGGCCGAGCGCTGGCGCAAATGGCATGGGGAAGGTTTCGATTCCGCTTTTGACGACACGTTCCGCCATATCGCCGAAAACGGGGCGATCATGTCGCGTGACATGAAGGTCGAGGATCACAAGTCGGGCGGCTGGTGGAACTGGCACCCGAACAAGACCGCGCTCGAATATTACTGGCATATCGGCAAGCTTTCGATCGCCGGCCGGATGAATTTCCAGAAGATCTATGATCTCACCGAGCGTGTGATTGCCGCCCATCACCACGAGCCGGAGGTCGAACACGATGAATTCGTCGACTGGGCTTGCCGCAGCGCATTGAAGCGGCTGGGTTTCGCCACGTCCGGCGAGATTGCCGCCTTCTGGGATATCGTCACGCCGAACGAGGCACGCGACTGGATTTTGGCGCATCGCGACGAACTGGTCGAGGTGGTGATCGGCACCGCCGACGGCAGCAAACCGCGCGCCTCCTTTGCCCTTGATGGTTTTCCACAAAGCCTCGGCGACATCCCCGCACCGCCGGCGCGCATCCGGGTTTTAAGCCCGTTCGATCCGCTTCTGCGCAACCGCGACCGCGCCGAGCGCCTGTTCGACTTCTTGTACCGGATCGAGGTTTTCGTGCCGGAGCCGAAGCGGCAATACGGTTATTATGTCTTTCCGCTGCTGGAAGGCGACCGGATGATCGGCCGGATCGACATGAAGGCCGATCGCAAGGCGGGGATCCTCGACGTCAAGCGGCTCTGGCTGGAAAAAGGCATCCGCGCTTCGACCGGGCGGCTGGAAAAGCTCGATGCCGAACTCCAGCGCGTCGGTCGGTTTGCAGGTGTCGAGAAGGTCATCTATCAGCAGGGGTGGAAAGGCGGCTGATTACCGCCTCCCCCTGAGAAACACCGTCGAAAGCGGCGGCAGGTCGAGCGCCAGCGAAAACGGCTTGCCATGCGCCGCCACCCGTTCCGCAAAACTGTCCACCTGACCGAAATTCGAACCTCCATAAATTGCCGCATCGGTGTTCAGCACCACATCCCAGCGGCCTTCCTCCGGCACACCCACCCGGTAACCATGCCGCGGCACCGGCGTCATGTTGGACATGACAAGCATATGCGTGGATCGATCCTGTGAGGAGCGCAGCATGCCGTAAACGGAATTTTCCGCATCGTCGGCTACGGCCCACTGGAAACCTTGCGGGTGAAGATCGCTGAACTGCAGCGCCGGTTCTGCCGCATAAAGCCGGTTGAGGTCGCGGATCAGCAGCTGGATGCCCGCATGGTCCGGCCGGTCGAGCAGATCCCAGGTGACCGACCCGTCATGGTTCCACTCGCTTTCCTGGCCGATCTCGCAGCCCATGAACAACAGCTTCTTGCCCGGATGCCCCCACATGAAGCCGTAATAGGCCCTGAGATTGGCAAGCTTCTGCCATGGGTCGCCCGGCATCTTGCCGAGTAGAGACCCTTTGCCATGCACCACTTCATCATGGGAAATCGGCAGCATGAAACGCTCCGAATAGGCATAGATCATCCCGAAGGTCATGCCGCCATGTTCATACTTGCGGTAGACGGGATCGTCCGAGACATAATGCAGCGTGTCGTGCATCCACCCCATGTTCCACTTGAAGTCGAAGCCGAGCCCGCCGTTCTCGACACTGTTGGTCACGCCCGGCCAGGCCGTGGATTCCTCCGCAACGGTAAATGCATGCGGGCATCGATCGTGGATGATGCTGTTCAGGTGCTTGAAGAATTCGACGGATTCGAGGTTCTCCCGCCCGCCATACTGGTTCGGGATCCACTCGCCTTCGTTGCGGCTGTAGTCGCGGTAAAGCATCGAGGCGACCGCATCGACGCGCAACGCATCGACATGGAAATGTTCGAGCCATTCGAGCGCAGAGGCGATCAGGAACCCCTTCACCTCGTTGCGGCCGAGATTGTAGATCAGCGTGTTCCAGTCCTTGTGGAACCCCTCGCGCGGATCGGCATGTTCGTAAAGTGCCGTACCGTCGAAACGGGCCAGACCCCACACGTCGGTCGGGAAATGTGCCGGCACCCAGTCGAGAATGACGCCGATGCCGGCCTGATGGCAGCGGTCGACGAAATAGGCGAAATCCTCCGGCGTGCCGTGGCGACCGGTCGGGGCGAACAGGCCGAGCGGCTGGTAACCCCAGGAGCCACCGAACGGATGTTCCATGATCGGCAGCATCTCGATATGGGTGAAACCGAGCGACTGGACGTAGGGAACAAGCCGCTGGCTGAGTTCCACCCAGTCGAGCGAACGATTGCCTTCCTCCGATATCCGCACCCATGAACCGAGATGCACCTCGTAGACCGACATCGCGCCCTCGCGGGCACGGTCCTTCGCCTGTGCCGCCAGCCAGTCGGCATCGCTCCAGCGAAACGGTTTTGACGAGGCCACGATCGAGGCGGTGGAAGGGGCGGCCTCGGAGGATCGCGCAATCGGGTCGGCGCGCTGTGGCAGAAGATTGCCGTGAGCGTCGAGCAGTTCGAACTTGTAGCGTTCCCCATGGGTGAGGCGGGGAATGAACAGTTCCCATATTCCGGCCTGAGGACGAAGACGCATAGGGTTGCGCCGTCCGTCCCAGACATTGAAATCGCCAACCACCGACACCCGCTTGGCATTCGGCGCCCAGACCGCGAACCGCACGCCATCGACGCCGTCGACTTCCATCGGGATGGCACCGAGCGCCCGGCCGAGTTCGTAATGGGTGCCCTGGCTGATCAGATGCAGGTCGAGATCGCCGAGAAGCGGCGGGAAGGAATAGGGATCCTCGGTCTCCTGGACGTCGTCCGGCCATGCGATGCGCAGCCGATAGGCGGCCGGGCTGCCGACCAGCCCGGCAAAGATGCCGCCGTCATGGATCGGCTCCAGCTCTGCCATGACCCGGCCCGTTCCGCTCTCGATCACGCTGACGGCAAGCGCGCCGGGCAAAAGCGCCCGGATGACGGTCAATTCGCCATATTGGTGCCGCCCGAGAATGGAGAACGGATCGCCATGGCGCCCGTCGACAAGGGCCTGCAGCCCCTCCTGCACCATGCCGGTCATCAGGTCTGCGCGCGCGTGGATCATCGGTCATTCTCCGAAAAACTGGCCAGAAGGCGGGAAGCGATCGCCGAAAATCCGGCGAGCGGTAAGGGAAGCCAATGCGGCCGGCTGCGAACCTCGTAGGCCACTTCATAGGCCGCCTTTTCGAGCAGGAAGAGATCCAGCACCCTGTCGCGGTTCTTGTTCGACTGCATCAGCGCGTCGGATTTCTCCACTGCGGTGAAATAGGATCGCAGAAAGGCCGGTTCGGCCAGTTCGATGAACCGGGTGATCAGCTGGCGATGGCGGATATCATCCACCTCGCTCACCACTTCGCGGTCCATGTCGGCGGCGGCCGCGAGATAGCTGAGCGAGCGCAGCAGGCCGGCAACGTCGCGCAACGGGTTGGTCTTTGCGCGACGTTCGGCGAGCGTCCGCGTCGGCTCGCCCTCGAAATCGATGATGTAGGCATCGCTTTCGGCCACGAGAATCTGGCCGAGATGGAAATCGCCGTGATGGCGGGTCTTCAGCGTGCCGCCGGTTGCCTCGGTCAGCCGTCCGGCAAGCGCGGTCAGCTCGTCGCGCCGGGCGATCAGCGATTTTGCGATCTCGGCAAGTTCGCCCTCCAGCCCACCGACAGTGCCCTCAAGAATGGTAAGGCTCTGGCCGATCTGCTCGGCCACCGCACGTCGTGCCGCAGCCACATCGTCCTTGGTTCCCCATTCCGGAGTGAACGCCTCGTCCTCGGAATGCTCGGCAAGCGCCACGTGCAGCTCGCCGAGCCGCGTACCGATCGTGGCGCAAAAATCGACAAGCGGTTTGAAATGATCGTCTGCCGCATCGCCATCAAGCCCCGTCACGACGATCTCGTCGATCGAGCGGCGCAAATGGCCGAGCATCCAGGTCCAGGCATCACCCTGATTGCGGATCGCCTTCTGCACGATGATCAGCGTATGGCGGGTGCCGTCTGGCCCGGTACGCGCCACTTCGCCGAGCAGCTGCGCCGTGTTCCTGTAGCCGACCTTGGTCAGATGCCGGGTCATCTCCACTTCCGGGTGGGTGCCGGGGAAGATGTGCCGGATCAGTTTCACCATCGCCAGATCACCGACGATCAGCGAACTGTTCGACTGTTCGGCCGATAGCCAGTGCACTGGTAGGTCGTCGGTTATTTCCAGCTGGTCGAGATGGTCGGTTCCGATAAAATCCAGTGCTCCCGCGCGGCCCGAGATCGAGGCGCGCTCGGAAAGGCCACGCAGGATAGCCCGCGCAAAACTCTCATGCGCAAAACCATCCGTCAGGAAACCGACGCGGCGTCCCTGTCTTACCCGCGCCATGGCAAGCTGCTGCGCCAGGGCAGTCGGGAAACTGTCGTCCCAGGAGACGGCAAGCGGCAGCAGATAGCTGTCCATCCGCCCGCCGACATCCGCCTCCAGCTCGCCGAGCAGGATATTGTTGGCAAAAGGCAGCGGCGTCGCCGAAATCAGCGCGGCATGATTGAGCATCTGCCCTTTCGAACCGAACCAGCGACGCATGGTGAGGTAGTTCGGCAGCACCTCTTTGGCCATCGTGTCTGCCAGTTTCGGCTGGTCGATCAGTTCCTGCAGGTCGCGGCGCACGACCATGGTCACCATGTCCTGCAGCTGTTCCGGCGGCGCCTTGCGCCAGCTCGGCCCGTCAGATTCCTGCGACAGCTGGAACCAGAAGAAACCATAGGGCGGCAGCGTCAGCAGATAGGTCAGCTGGCCGATCGGCGGAAAGGGCGACATGCCGGTAAGCTCGATCGGAACCGAGCCCTCGAACTGCGAAAGATCGAGCTCTACCGCCTGTGGCAGGCGCGAGAGATTGGCGACGCAGAGGATCGTCTCGCCGTCATATTCGCGCAGATACGCCATGATCTTGCGGTTTCCCGGCGCAAGGAACCGCAGCGACCCACGGCCGAAGGCGGGATGGCGGTTGCGCAGGGCGAGCATTCGCCGGGTCCAGTTCAACAGCGAATGGGCGTCGGCGCCTTGCGCCTCGACATTGACGGCCTCGTAACCGTAGAGCGGGTCCATCACCGGCGGCAGCACCAGCCGCGCCGGATCGGCCTTGGAAAAGCCCGCATTGCGGTCCGGCGACCATTGCATCGGGGTGCGAACCCCGTCGCGGTCGCCGAGATAGATGTTGTCGCCCATACCGATCTCGTCGCCATAATAGATGACGGGCGTGCCGGGCATGGACAGAAGCAGCGCATTCATCAGCTCGATCCGGCGCCGGTCCCGCTCCATTAGCGGCGCCAGCCGCCGGCGGATACCGAGATTGATCCGCGCCCTGCGATCTGCGGCATAGGTATTCCACAGATAGTCGCGTTCCTCGTCGGTCACCATTTCCAGCGTCAGCTCGTCGTGGTTGCGAAGGAAGATCGCCCATTGGCAGTTTTCCGGAATTTCCGGCGTCTGCCGCATGATGTCGGTGATCGGGAAGCGGTCTTCCTTGGCGATCGCCATATACATGCGCGGCATCAGCGGAAAATGAAACGCCATGTTGCATTCGTCGCCATTGCCGAAATATTCGCTTGTATCCTCCGGCCACTGATTGGCTTCGGCAAGCAGCATCTTGCCCGGATGGCTTTCATCCAGCGCCGCGCGGATCTTCTTCAGGATATCGTGGGTTTCGGGCAGGTTCTCGTTATTGGTCCCCTCCCGTTCGATCAGATAGGGGATCGCGTCGAGCCGGAACCCGTCAATGCCGGTATCGGCCCAGAAACGCATCACCTGCAAAAGCTCTTCCAGCACCTGCGGATTGTCGAAGTTGAGGTCCGGCTGGTGGGAATAAAAACGGTGCCAGTAATAGGCGCCGGCAACCGGATCCCAGGTCCAGTTCGACTTTTCCGTATCGAGGAAGATGATCCGCGTTTCGGGGAATTTCTGGTCGGTATCGGACCAGACGTAAAAATCCCGCTCCGCAGATCCGGCCGGTGCCTGCCGCGCCCGCTGGAACCAGGGATGCTGGTCGGATGTGTGATTGATCACCAGTTCAATGATCACCCGGATTCCGCGTTCATGCGCCGCGTCCACGAAGGCGCGAAAATCCTCCATCGTGCCGTAGTCGGAACTGACATTGCCGTAGTCGGCAATGTCGTAACCATCGTCACGTCGCGGCGAGGGGAAAAACGGCAATAGCCAGATCGTATTGGCGCCAAGCGAGGCGATATGGTCCAGCTTCTCGTGCAGGCCTTTGAAATCGCCGATGCCATCGCCGTTCGAATCGTGAAAGGACTTCACGTGCAATTGGTAGATGATGGCATCCTTGTACCAGAGCGGATCACTGTCCTGGCTCTGGTTCTGGACGATCGCATCGGTCAGGCTGTTGGTCATGAAATCCACGGCGCATTCCTCCCTTATCTGACGCGCCATATGGCGAACGGCAGTCCTGCCAGCGGATCGAGCCGCAGGCGCTGGATCTTTCCTGTCCAGGTGAACCGGTTGCCGGCGATCAGGTCTTCAAGTTGAAGCGCGCCGTGATCCGGAAGGTTCCACGACCAGAGCGGAATTTCGACATCCGCCTCATGCGCGTTGTGCGGATCGAGGTTGACCGCGATCAGCAGCACGTTCTCGCGACCCGCACTCGCCTTCTCGAAAAACATGATGTTATCGTTCCATGCGGTCAAAAGCTGCAGGCCGAGATGGCTGTGCAGCGCCGGGTTCTCCCGGCGGATGCGGTTGAGAAGCGCGATCTCGCCCTTGATATTGCCCGGCCGGTCATGGTCCCAGGCGCGGATCTCGTATTTCTCCGAATCCGCATATTCCTTGCGCTTCGCATCCGGCCGACCTTCGCAAAGCTCGAACCCGTTATAGACGCCCCAGAGGCCGGACAGCGTCGCAGCAAGTGCCGCCCGGATCAAATAGGCCGGACGCGGCGCGTTCTGCAGAAAATCCGGGTTGATATCGTGGGTGTTGACGAAGAAATGCGGCCGGAAGAACTCCTTTGGTTCTTCCGTCGTGATCTCGCGCATATACTCTTCGAGTTCCCACTTGGCATTGCGCCAGGTGAAATAGGTATAGGACTGCGAGAACCCGACCTTGGCGAGCCGGTACATCACCTTCGGCTTGGTAAAGGCCTCCGACAGGAAGACAACATCGGGATGCCTTGAGCGGATATCGGCGATCAGCCATTCCCAGAACGGAAACGGCTTGGTGTGCGGATTGTCGACACGGAAAAGCTTGACCCCGTTATCGACCCATTTCTGCACCACGTCGCGTAACTCGGTCCAGAGTGACGGCACCGCCTCGCGGGCGTAGAAATCGACATTGACGATGTCCTCGTATTTCTTCGGCGGGTTTTCCGCATAGCGGATCGTGCCGTCCGGCCGCCAGTCGAACCAGCCGGGATGCGATTTAAGCCACGGATGGTCGGGTGACGCCTGGATGGCAAGATCGAGCGCGATCTCGAGCCCTTGCTCTTCTGCGGCATCCACCAGCCGGCGGAAATCTGCAAATGTGCCGAGTTCGGGATGGATCTCGTCATGCCCGCCGGCCTTGGAGCCGATCGCATAGGGACTGCCCGGATCGTTCGGGCCAGGTGTCAGCGTGTTGTTTTTGCCCTTGCGATTGGTGCTGCCGATCGGGTGGATCGGCGGAAAATACAGCACGTCGAAGCCCATTTCCTTGATCGCCGGCAACCGCCCGATCACGTCGTCGAACGTGCCGTGGCGATCCGGATCGCCGCTCTGCGAACGCGGAAAGATCTGGTACCAGCTTGCAAAAGCCGCAGCCGTCCGCTCGGCATCGACAGGAATGACGCTTGAGCGGGCGCGGTGCGGACGGCGATCGGCTTTCGCCATCAGCTCCGCCGTCTCCGGCAGCAGCAGCACTTTTGTGCGTTGCGCGTCGTTTTCGGCCGTCAGCCGGTCGAATAGAGCCTGCAGCTGCTGTTTCAGCTGGCCTGAACTGTGATCCAGCGCATCGAGCACCAGATTGATGCCCTCCTGGATTTCCAGCCTCAGGTCGAGACCCGCTTCGTATTTCTTGCCGAACTCGTAACGAAAGATCTGGAACGGATTTTTCCAGCCCTCGACGATAAACTCGTGCCGCCCCATCCGCTTCAGCGGAAACTCCGCCTGCCAGCGATCGTTGAGAACAAGCTGCATCGGCACTTCCTGCCAGTCCTCGTCATCGGCGGCACGGAACAGCAGGGCTGCGGCAAGCGGATCATGTCCGTCGCCGAATATGTCGGCTTCGACCTTGACTGTTTCGCCGACAACCCGCTTCACCACGAAACGCCCCTCATCGACCATGGGCGTGATCTTCTCGATCGCAAGCCGTGGCGTGGCGGCCGCATCCGCCGCACTCGGCACGGGCACGGCGTCAATGATCGGCTCCGACGAATACCCTTCGAAGATCCGGATTTCGCCCGGCTTCAGGGTCAGCTTCGCGTCGAAGACGTCATTTTCGTCATCGGGTGCCACCAGAGGCAGAAACGGTGAGGCCGCTTCCCTCAGCACGTTGAAAGGTGCGCTGGCCACCTTGCGCAGATCGCGGTTGAGAAGCACGACGCGCATCTTTTCCG
Source organism: Aliirhizobium sp. YIM B11859 (assembly GCF_057163345.1). Classification (NCBI taxonomy): domain Bacteria; kingdom Pseudomonadati; phylum Pseudomonadota; class Alphaproteobacteria; order Hyphomicrobiales; family Rhizobiaceae; genus Aliirhizobium; species Aliirhizobium sp. YIM B11859. The sequence continues at coordinate 350,100 of NZ_JBXHAY010000002.1, read as the reverse complement.
ATACGCGACTATCCTCCTGATCGGTCTGGAACAGGCCGACCACCTGACCCTGGCTTGCCGAAACCAGCTTCAGTGGCCGGCGGGCAAAACCGGCAGCCGTCTTGTTGGTACCGCCATTGGTGGCGCGGATATCGGCGGAAAGATCGTAGGAGCCCTGATCCTTCAGCCCGCGCAGCCCGGCTCCATCGCCATGCAGCGGATCGAGTGGTATCGAGGCTCCAAATTCGAAACCCATCGGCACCATCAGCCCGCTGGTAAAGGTCGATGCGAGTTTCAGCGCCCTGACAGCCTTGCGTTTCAGCACTTCGCAGCCATCCGTGCCATGCGCCAGCCGTTTGGCAAACGGTGCTTCGGGAAAGGCGATCTGGTAACCGAGATCGCGCTGGATCTGGTATTCGTCGAGGATCCAGCGTTCCTCCATGTCCCACCAGGCAAGCGATGAAAAACTGCCGTCGATACCGGTGTCGGCCATCGCCTTGCGATCGGCAAAGGCTGCCCCTGGTGTCCATGCGACGAAGACGGTTTCCGGCGCCGCGCGACGTGCGACGGCAATCAGGTCGAACCATGCTTCAGGCGCCACCCGGCCAATGCCGATGCAGCGGAAACCGGCGATGCCTGAGCCGACAAGCATGGCCAGCCGGTCACGCCAGCTTTCGATATGCCGCGCCTCGCGCATGAAATCGACGTAGCGAGCCCCAGCCTGCTGCGGCTTCAGCCGCGGGTCGGCCGCGACCGGTGGTGCGTGCTCACGATCGAGCGCGACCTGATCGATCACCAGGTCCAGCATGAATTTCAGATCATGTTCGCGTGCGGCCGATACCAGCGAGGCAATTGCTTGCTTGGGATCGTCACCGAGCCCAAGCTCCGGGTCGATGTGGTCGAAATTCCGTGTCGTGAAGATGCCCGCCTTGCCGCCATGGCCCAGTTCACCGCGCTCGAAAAGCGGGCCGGACAGGACCGTATCGAAGCCGAGATCCCGTGCATGGGCGAAAACTTCTTTCCACGCTTCGATCCCGTGCAGCATCAGCGGATGCACATAATAGATCTGCGGTGGAATATCGGTCAGCGAAATGCGGGAAGAAAATTGCGGGCGCGTGTTCATCGGTCTTGCCTGCCTTCAGGGGTTGGGGCCGTCGATTGGAGCCACGAAGTCGCGGGTCTAACTGCCGGGCGGTCACGCCGGTTCCGATAAAATTGTTGCAATAACGGCCGTCTCGCCCGCCCTGCCACGGCTTTCGGCGGCGAAGATATTGAAGGTAAAGAACAATCAGGAGTTGCTTGATGGGCACGTGTCGGGCGTGTTTCAGACGCCGGCATCATCGCAAGCGTCCATTCGCCACGCCCACAGCCTCGGCGATGACGATGTTACGGCTTCGCAAACTGCCTGCGATCCGTTTAAATCTCAGCTGCTGGATCTCGGGAGGAGCACGGTATGGGCAAGTTGCGGGTAGCAATGATCGGTCTCGGCATGGCGGCGGGGCATCATGCCCGGGCACTGCTCGATCTCTCCGATCAGGTCGAATGCGTGGCGGCTTACAGTCCGACGGCTGCCCGCCGAGACGCGTTTGCCGCTCAATATCCAATCCCGGTCGCCGACAGCATGGAAGCGATTTTCGATGACCCGGCGATCGACGCAGTGCTGATCATCACGCCACCTGCCAGCCACCTGCAACTCGTCCGTCATTCGGTGGCGAAGGGCAAGCACATCCTTCTTGAAAAGCCACTGGAGACCAGCTGGGACCGGTCGGAGGCGATCGTCGACCTTGCCAGGCATGCCGGGGTTTTGCTCGGCGTCGTGCTGCAGAACCGGTTCCGGCCGGCAGCGCTGGCACTTGACCTAATTGTCCGCACCGGCCGGCTTGGCCAAATGGTGGAAGCCTCCGCCGCCATCCGCAACTGGCGACCCCAGAGTTATTATGACGTCGAGGGCAGGGGAACCCGGGCAAGGGACGGTGGCGGCGTGCTTCTGACGCAGGGCATCCACACGATCGACCTGCTGCTGAGTTACGCAGGTGCGCCGAAGGAGGTGTTTTCCTTTGTTCGAACGTCGCCGATCCACACCATGGAGACGGAAGATCTGGTGACGGCCGCCTTTTCCTTCGAAAGCGGTGCGATCGGAACCCTGAACGCGACGACCTGCGCTTATCCCGGACTGCCGGACCGTATCGAGCTGATCGGCACGCAGGGCACGGCGGTGCTGTCCGGCGATACGCTGGAGGCTGCCTTTATGGATGGCACGGTTGCGAGCTTCGGGGGAGAAAAGACGATCGGCGCCGGTGCCGATCCGATGGCTTTCGGCCACGGCATGCACCGCGCCCTGATCGAAAATTTCCTCGGTGCGGTGAGAGGCGAAGAGACTTTGCGCGTCAGCGGCGAGGATGCGCTCAACGCCCATCGTTTTATCGAGGCTATCCTCGCTGCGAGCCGGTGAACCGTATCCGGCCGATCACCGGCAAAAATTAAAGTCCGGCCGCCTTGCGCAATTCTTCGGCCATCCGGCTGCGCCAGTCCTTGCCGGATGACTTGAACCGGTCGAGCACGTCGGGATCGAGCCTCAGCGTCACCGCCACCTTCGGCGCCTCGACCTTCGGTCGGCCACGACCCTTGCGCATCTCTTCGATCGCGTCGAAGAATTCCGGCGGCAGCATGTCACGCGCCGGCCGCATATTGGCCAACTCCTCGTCGGTCAGCGGAGGGCTATCCACCGCATCCCAGTCTTCTTTCGTATAGCCTCGTCCAGGCACAAATTCTTTCAAAACAGGATGCTTCATCGCCATAACAGCAGCCTCTTTTCTTTTGCATTTGCGGGTCGAAAGCTGACCAAGGAAACAGCTTCGGCGCCAAGCTTCGCGAAAATCACGACAGCTGTGCCATCCTCGAAATAGCCGATCGCCTTGGTGCGGCCGGAATGCCCCTTCTCCAGGACAGCGGTTTCCCATTGGAAAAAAGCCACGTCCTCGAAGTCGAGACCATGTTTTTCTATATTCGCAAGCCGCTTACGCTCGTCCCAGACAAATCTGACCATTATTCGTACACGAAAAATCGTCGCCCGACAACGAGCGACGATCCGATGAAACGAACGATGTTACAATCCCGTGATTGTGGGGGTCAGCAGATCACTGTTTCGGCGATCTGTATGCCGAAGCCTTCGAGGCCGACATAATGGCGTTCGCTGCGCGTCAGAAGCTTGATCGATGTGACGCCGAGATCTTTCAGGATCTGCGCGCCAAGGCCGATTTCAAGCCATTCGCTTTCGCGTGCCTGCGCTTCCGCATGGGCTTCCTGGTCATGGCGCATCTTGCGGCCGGTATCCGTCTGGCCGACGCCGACAGAGCCCTCGCGCAGATAGATGATGACGCCGCGGCTCTCTTTCTCGATCATCTTCATGTAGCGCTCGACCGAACGTTCGGCACCGAACACGTCCTGCGCGACGTTTTCCAGATGCAGGCGGACCGGAATGTCGACGCCATCGCGGATATCGCCAAAGATCACGGCGACATGCTGCATGGAATCCCAGGGCAGCGAATAGGCATTTGCCTTGGCCTTGCCGATCGGGGTGATGACGTCGAAGGACGACATCTGCTCGATCAGGGTTTCCTTGCGCTGCCGGTAGGCGATCAGGTCTGCGACGGAGACCTGCTTCAACGTGTTCTTGACGGCGAATTCGGCAACCTGCTGGCCGCGCATGACAGTGCCGTCGTCATTGACGAGTTCGCTGATCACGCCGATCGGCGGTAGGCCGGCAAGCTTGCAAAGATCGACGGCGGCTTCCGTATGACCGGAGCGCATCAAAACGCCACCCTCGCGGGAAATCAGCGGGAAGATATGGCCGGGACGAACGAAGTCGGCAGGGCCGACATTCGGGTTGGCCAAATTGCGCACCGTCAGCGTCCGGTCGTCGGCCGAAATCCCGGTCGTCGTGCCGTGTTTGAAATCGACGGTGACGGTAAACGCGGTCGTGTGGGCGCTGTCGTTTTCGGCCACCATGGCGTTGAGGTTCAGCCGCTTGGCCTCTTCGCGCGGCATCGGGGCGCAGACGATGCCCGATGTGTGACGCACGATGAAGGCCATCTTGTCGGGTGTGCAGTGAACGGCGGCGACGATCAGGTCGCCCTCATTCTCACGGTCGTCGTCATCGGTGACCACGACGATTTCGCCGGCTTCGAAGGCGCGGAGGGCGTCGACGACGCGTTTCTGATCGTATGCCATTGGGATATGTCCTAGCGGGTTCGGCCTGTCTGGGCCCTGTCACGGAGATAATGATCTGCGATGGCGCAGGCGACCATGGCCTCGCCGATCGGCACGGCGCGAATGCCGACGCAAGGGTCGTGGCGGCCCTTGGTGCGCACATCCACATTTCGACCGTCGGCATCGATCGACTGGCGCTCGGTCAGGATCGAGGAGGTCGGTTTGATGGCGAAACGCGCAACGATGGCTTCGCCGGTCGAAATTCCGCCGAGGATGCCGCCGGCATGGTTCGACAGGAAGATCGGCTTGCCGTCATTGCCCATTCGCATCTCGTCGGCATTGTCCTCGCCGGTCAGTTCGGCCGAGGCAAAACCTTCGCCGATCTCCACACCCTTGACCGCGTTGATCGACATCAGCAGCGAGGCGATATCCTGGTCGAGCTTGCCGTAGATCGGCGCGCCGAGACCTGCCGGCACACCTTCGGCAACCACTTCGACCACGGCGCCGATCGAGGAGCCTGCCTTGCGGATACCGTCGAGATAGTCTTCCCAGACCGGCACCATAGCCGGGTCAGGGCAGAAGAACGGGTTTTGGTCCACCTGCGCCCAGTCCCAGTTGGCGCGGTTGATCTTGTGCTTGCCGATCTGGACGAGCGCGCCACGGACACGCGCACCGGGCACGACCAGGCGTGCAATGCCGCCGGCGGCGACGCGGGCGGCGGTTTCACGGGCCGACGAACGTCCGCCGCCGCGATAGTCGCGAATGCCGTATTTGACGTCATAGGTATAGTCGGCATGGCCGGGGCGGTAACGCTGGGCGATCTCGCCATAATCCTTCGATCTCTGGTCGGTATTTTCGATCAGCATGGAAATCGGCGTGCCGGTCGAGATCATCGTCTCGCCGTCCTCGTCGAACATCACGCCGGACAAAACCTTGACGATATCGTCCTCGCGCCTTTGGGTGACGAAACGCGACTGGCCCGGCTTGCGCTTGTCCATCCAGGCCTGGATGCCGGCGAGCGTGAAGCGAAGTCCCGGAGGGCAGCCGTCGACGACGCAGCCGAGTGCAGGCCCATGGCTTTCCCCCCAGGTCGTAACGCGGAAAAGGTGACCGAACGTGTTATGGGACATCAATGCTGCCTGGCTGCTGGTGCCTCGCAATCTTTGAAAGATGGCGAAACACGGATTTCAAGGTTTGCAGCGTCCCTTCGCATCGCAGGCAGACCGTGCGGCGCCGAGCGTTGGAAGAGCCGTTTTACCGAGGCTTTCATAGGCAAAAGGCCACGCCCGGACAAGCCTTTCTTGCGCCGGCATGGTACGGTGCCGGTGAACAGTCCGGTCACCTGAAGGCAATCATGCGGCCGGCTGCTTCCAGCCCTTGCGCGCCGCCTCCGTCAGTTCGTCGAAGGGCAGGGGCCGCGCGAAGGCGTAACCTTGCAAGACGTCGCATCCCAGTTCGCCCAGCATGCGCGCATGATCGAAAGTCTCGACGCCTTCGGCCACCGTTTCCACGCCAAGCGAGCGGGCGATGTCGATGATCGACCGCACCAGCGCCCGTTCCTGCGGTGCATCGAGGATCGGCAGCACGAGTTGCTTGTCGATCTTCAGCCGCTTCGGCTTCAGTTTCAAAAGGCTGACGATCGACGTGTGCCCGGTGCCGAAATCGTCGATTTCGACGTCGATCCCGAGTTCCTTGATCTTCTCGAGATTGGCGATGACGATACTGTCGCTATCATCGAGGAAAATGGATTCCACCAGCTCGAAGGCGATCTCACCGGGAACGATCAGCAATCCGCTGAGCATTTCGACCAGATGATGGTCGTGCAGGCGACGCGCCGAGACATTGACCGAGACGCGTGGAATGGCGGTGCCTTGCGCCGTCCACCGCATCTTGTCCTTCAGTGCCGTCTCCAGCACGATCTGGTCTAGCAGTGCCGTCACGTTGAGATCGTCGGCGATCTTCAGGAACTGGTCAGGCATCAGCAGGCCGCGTCGCGGATGGTTCCAGCGGATCAGCGCCTCCACACCGATCAGCCGGTTGGTCGCAGCGCAGACCTGTGGCTGGTACCAGGCGGTGAACTCGTGGTTCTCGATGGCGGACAGAAGTTCGTCGGCCGTCCGCTTGTGGTCGATGATTTCCGCATGCAGGTTCTGGGTGAAGAATTCGCTGCGATTGCGACCCAGGCCCTTGGCCCGATAAAGGGCAAGGTCGGCATTGACGAGAATGCGCCGGGCGTCGACATGGAAGCCGTTTGCCTCCGCAATCCCGATCGATACGCCGCAACGGCAGGAAAACCCCTCGAAGTCGACCGGCTGGCGGAAATCGGAAATGATCCCCTCGGCAAGCCTCGCCAGCTCGTCCTGATTGGAGCGGCCGCGCACCAGAATGACGAATTCGTCTCCGCCGATCCGCGCCACGAGATCGTCTTCATCGACATTCTGCGCAAGGATGCGCGAGGCATGGACCAGCATCGCGTCACCGGCGGCATGTCCAAGCGTGTCGTTGATCTGCTTGAACCGGTCGAGATCGAGATGCAGCAGGGCGAATTTCTGTCGCCCGCCCGTCCGGCTCAATGCATCGAGTTCCAGATCGAGCTTGCGGCGGTTGGCGAGCAAAGTCAGCGGGTCGTGCAGGGCGTTGTGCTCGATCCGGCTCTTGGCGATTTCCAGTTCGCTGTTCTTGGCATCCGCTTCGGTCTTGGCCTTCTGCAATTCGACGGTGAGGATCGTGTCCTTGGTCACGTCGAAGGCAAGCCCGATGAGTTTTTTCGAGCCGTCCTTGCCGACATGCAGCTGTCCGACGGAACGGACATAGCGGATCGTGCCGTCCGCCTGCGGAACGCGCACAACCAGCGCTTCTTTTGTATTGCCGCGCAGATAGGTTGCCGAGGCATTGATCGCGATCGGCCGGTCTTCCGGCGCAATCAGGTTCAGCCAGCGTTCCTGGGTCATCATCCCGTTGGTGAAGGGAATGCCGTAAAGCTGGCACATGCGTGTATCCCAGGTCTCGGTGCCGAGCGCCGGGGTATATTCCCATATGCCGCAGCCATAGGAAGCGAGCGCGAGGTCGAGCTTGCTGGAAAGTTCCTCCAATTGTCGCTCACGGTTGGACAGCTCGTCGAGAGCGAGTTCCAGCTCGGCATTCTTGACGTCGGCATTGGCCTTTGCGTTGCGCAAGGTCTGCGCCATCAGCATGTCAGCGGTCACGTCCCAGACGATGCCGGTCATGCGCTGGCTGCCGTCGATATTCTCGTAGCGGGCGCCGGCTGATCTCAGATGGCAGATCGCGCCGCTCGGCAGGATAATGCGGTATGTTTCGCTGCAGGGTTCGTAGAGCTCTGCCCATTTGAGGAAATGTGCCTCAGCTTTGGCCCTGTCTTCTGTCACGACCAGTTTCAGCAGATCGTTCAGCCGCTGCAGTTCGAGACGCGAATGCGCCCCGTGAAGCGCTCTCGCACGCCGGTCCAGGAAAAGCTGGACCCCGTCGCCATTCACCTCCCAAATGCCGATATTGGAGGCTTCCATCGCAAGGTTGAAACGCTGCGAAAGGTCGAGAAGATTGGCTTCGCGTGCCTTCAGTTCGGCAATGTTGCGGTTGCGCTCGGATAGAAGGCCCATGGCGATGATGATCGGCAGGATCACCGCAAGCGCCCCGAAGGCCAGCAGCAGCCGGAAATTATGCTGGCTGGCGGGCACGATATCCCAGCCGCTCTTCGGCGCCATGGCCAGTTCCCAGCGCGACCCGGCAATCTCGATCGTCTTTGTCAGAGGTTGCTGGCTCTCGACATCGTCATCGCCGAGAAAAGCAAGATATTCCGGTCTCGACGCATCCCGAAGCGCGAAATTTGTCGAGGTGAGGTCGATCATGCCTGGTTTGGGCTGATCACCCTGAAGCAGCATGCCGGAGGCCTGGAGCAGCGCGGTTTTGTCGATGACGATGGCGAGTGCGTCGCGTGCGGGACGAGATGCATTGTCCTCCGAAGTGATCGGAACGACGAGGGTGATGTAGTTCTCCTGCGAGCCGGTGAGAACGAAAGGCCCGTTTGCCGCTCGGGCGGTATCGAGATCGGTACCGACCTGTTCGGAGCTGAACGGGCTCGGCTGGCCCGGTTCAACCAATCCGGCGGGGGTATGTATCTGGGAGATGGCAAGGCCCGGCGCGATGACCACGGCCGCAAAATGCTGGTGACCCCTGAACGTCAGGTCGATGAGCTGGCGATGACGCTCGGGCGTGATGTCGGGTTCATGGAAAAGCTGGTGCGCCAGGATCTCGGCATCCTTGATGTCGCTTTCGAGATGCCCGGCCAGTCTGTGCGACATGGAGGCGGCCGTCTTTTCCACCTCTTCCCTCAAGGCCGCGCGACCGGCATCGATATTGCGGCGATCGATATTGAAGGCGATTGCGACGATGCAAAGAGAGATGGAAAGGGCGATCAGCAGCGAGATTGGATTCGAGGTGATGATACTCTGCCAGCTTAAATGATGCGGCGGCCTGAATTTCACTGTACTGATGCCCGTCGTTAACGTCTCTGAATGAACTTATATTATAGATATGCCGAGTTAATTTATCATTTCCGGAAATTATCAACAAAGAGGCTTCCGGAAATGCCGTTTAATACTGTGTAAAGCATGTCTCCGTCCGAGATGGAGCAGAGGCAGGATGTATCCGGTGTAATTTTGTTAATATAAATGCCTCGTTTTGAGCATGAAATGCCATGATCGAGGGCGAATTTCGCCACATTCGGAGGTGATCTTTGCATCGGAACGAAACACAGCGGACCTCGTCAAAGGCCTTCACAATGCGCATGCTCATCGCCACCCTGCTCGCCACCGCCAGCATCTTCTCGCCGCTCAACAGCTGGGCGCAGAGTGCAGATGTGGAAGCGACGATCAAGGCTATCGACATGACCGCGCTCAGCCTGACGCTGGACGACGGCAAGACCTACAAGCTTCCGGAGGAATTCAACTTCGAAGGGCTGAAGGCGGGCGTGAAGGTTCTGGTTTTCTACACGATGGTGGATGGAAGTCGGACCGTCGACGATCTCGAGATCGTTCAGTAGGCCGTTGAGGCGGCTGTCAGATCCAGCCGATATCCTGTTTTTCGACATCTATCCTGACGATGCGGTCCTGATGGATCGGCATGGTGGAAGCATCTTCTTCTTCGACATTGCCGACAATGCGGAAAAGCGAGCGCAATACGCCGCCATGCGCCACGGCAATCGTCGGTTCTTTCAAGGAAGAAAGCCATGCGCCGACGCGCCAGGAGAGAATTTCGTAGCTCTCCGCATCGGCGCCTGGCGGGATGAAGCCCCACTTGTTTTTTGAACGCTCGCGAAGGCGCTCCGGTTCGGTCTTCTTGATTTCGGCCGTCGTATAGCCTTCCCAGTCGCCGAACGAGAGTTCCTTCAGCCGTTCGTCGGTTCGGTAGCCCATGGGGTCGAGCCCCATGGCCGCACGGATCCGTTCCATCGTCTCGCGGGTGCGCCCGAGCGGGCTTGCGACGAAGTCAAAATCCTCGGCGGATCCGACGAGAGCGCTGAGCGCCTCGCCGTTCTGTGTCGCCTGGGCGCGTCCGATTGCATTGATCGGGATATCCCGCTGTCCCTGCAACCGGCCTTCGGCATTCCAGTCCGTCTGGCCGTGACGGATCACATAAACGATCACGGCAGATGCCTCGCTTTAGTCCTTGATGACGGAAATATCCGGCGCGTCGACCGCCTTCATGCCGATCGTGTGGTAACCGCTGTCGGCGTGATGCACTTCGCCGGTCACCGAGCGGGACAGGTCGGAGAGCATGTAGAGGCCGACATCACCCACTTCCTCGATGGTGACGGTACGACGCAACGGTGCGTTATATTCGTTCCACTTGAGGATATAGCGGAAGTCGCCGATGCCCGACGCGGCGAGCGTCTTGATCGGGCCGGCCGAAATCGCGTTGACACGAATGTTCTTCGGGCCAAGATCGACGGCGAGGTATTTTACGCTGGCTTCGAGTGCCGCCTTTGCAACGCCCATGACGTTGTAGTTCGGCATGACCTTTTCCGCACCGTAATAGGTGAGGGTCAGCATCGAGCCGCCATCGGTCATCAGCTTTTCGGCACGACGGGCGACCGACGTGAACGAGAAGACCGAGATCTGCATCGTCTTGGCGAAATTGTCCGCCGACGTGTCGACGTAACGGCCGGTCAGTTCGTCCTTGTCGGAAAAGCCGATGGCATGAACGATGAAGTCGATCTTGCCCCAATGGCGCTCGATATTGGCGAAAACCTCGTCGATCGTCGACTCGTCACTGACATCACAGTGACCTGCCATGAAGGCGCCGAGTTCGGCAGCCAGCGGTTCGACCCGCTTCTTCAGGGCATCGCCCTGGTAGGTGAAGGCCACTTCGCCGCCATTGTCGACGATGGCCTTGGCAATGCCCCATGCGATGGAGCGGTTGTTCGCAACGCCCATGATGAGCCCGCGCTTGCCTGCCATAAGGCCGGATGCCTGAACCATTGTGTAATCCCTGACACGAAAAAATGAGTGCTGCCTATGACATAGGCCGCACCATGGTTCAAGCATGCGTCAGATCATCAACTGTTAAGACGACGTAACAAAGGGTGCGCAACTGGGGATGACGTCACCGCTTTGTCACAAATAGAGCCCGTCTCGCATCAATCGCATCAGGTCGGTGACCTTGGCGTCCGGTGTCTCGACAAGCACGATCCTGAGTTCGACCACGAGATCGCCGCGGCTTCCCGCGTCATCGCGAAGGCCGAGGCCCTCGATCCTGATCGTCCGGTCGGATCCCGACCAGCTCGGAATTTCGATCGTCCGCGATCCCTCCGGCGTCTCCACCCGCGCTTCACCGCCAAGCACGGCGTCCTGCAGCGAGATCGGCAACACGGTGTGAAGGTTGAAGCCCTGGACGGTGAAGCGCTCGTCGCGCGCCGCCTTGAGCGTCACCAGCAGGTCGCCCTGCTTCATGTTGGCCAGCTTGAGCCCCTGTCCGGCAAGACGGATCTGATGCCCGTCGGAAACCCCCCGCTCGATCGGCACGCGAACCTCGCGCTCGTCGGCAAGCTTGATCGTCACCGGCTTGAGTGCCAGCAGTTCCGCGACGGTGATTTTGGCATCGACCGAAAGGTCGGGCGCCTTTTCCGGCATCGGTGCCGTTCCGCGCCAGCGCTTGACCAGATTGCTGATCAGGTCGACGGCCATCATCGGCAGCGGCGGTCTCGGTTCCGCCGACACCTCGTCCTTCAGGCCCGCTTCCGCTGGTTTTTGCTCGCTCGTCGGATCTGTCTGGTCACTTGCGTGTTCCTTGGCACGTTCACGGCTTTCGGGTCCGCCGCCGAAGATCCGCTCGATGGTTGCCTCCGGGCTTTCTCCAGGCTTCTTGCCGGCACTCGCGGTGCCCGCTTTTGCCGCGTCCGGTTTACCGGCCTGGGATTGAGCTTGCGCCTTTGCCTGAGCCTGAGGCTGCTGTTGGGCACGGGCAGCCTGGGCCTTGGCCAGTTCTTCCATCACCTTTTCAGCCTTGGCACGGGCTGCTGCGGCGCGCTCTGCATCCTGGCGCTGCTGCATGATCGTCTGATGCATGTCGGCTGCCCTGTCATAGCGCCTGCGGCGCTCGGGATCCTTCAAAAGCTCATAGGCCTGGCCGACCTCGGCGAACCGGTCGGTCGCGTTCGGATCATCGCGGTTCTGGTCCGGATGAATGGTTTTGGCCTTGGTTCGCCAGGCCGCCTTTATTTCGTCTGCGTCGGCCGTCCGCTTGACGCCGAGGATGGAATAGGGATCGCGCATTGTGAGACCACCGGTTACGCTTTTACTGGTGGGTTCGGCAAAATCGCGACCCCCCCGATACTCGACACAATCACAGGCAATGCAGCGCGATCATGCGCCGCTCGTTGCTCCGAATTTCTTGGATTGGGAGAGTAGGGGCGCAGTCCTGAATCAGTGGTTACAACGACGCAGGCTGCCGATGGCATGGTGAAGGAACGGTAAACGAAGTGTGATCTTATGACACAGGCTGGGGGAAGGGCGACGAAAGGGCTCAGCCCTGCCTGTCGAAGGCCGTCAGCATCCAGTCGCCGCTGCCCGTCATGCAGGTCTGGCCGGCAAAAACGGCGATCCCCTCATAGGAATGGCGGGTGGTCTTGAAGGCGCGGCAGGTATGACCCTGGGCATTGTCTTCGCGGATGGTGGAGACGACACCGGCACTGCCGGTCGCGGTATTGGCCCAGGGGAGGGGCGTGTCGCCCATCTTGGCAAGATCGGCCGAACTGACAGCATTGCGCACGGTCGCTTCGTCGGAAACGCTGGTTTCGGACTGGGCCTTGACCGGAACCGTTCCGGTGGAAATCGACCGGTCGACCTTTTCCGAGCTGCTGAACATGTCGAGACTGCTGGTGCATCCACCAAGAGACAATGCCGCCGTGGCGAGGCAAATTGCAGCGCCGCTCCTGCGACACCAGCCCTTTGTCATATCGGTCCACTTTGCTATCACTGTCGCCTTGTATCCTGTCCGCTGAATGGTCTCGGGCATGTTCGATCAGATTGGGAGCATTTAAGTCAATATGTCTTCAAGTGAGTTAACAACAGGTGACTTCACCGAAGAATCCGAACCCTTCGCCCTTTTCGCCAAATGGTTGAAGGATGCGGAGGCTTCAGAGCCTAACGATCCGAATGCGGTTGCGGTTGCAACGGTCGATGAGCATGGTCTTCCGAATGTGCGGATGGTTCTGCTGAAGGGCTTCGATGAACAGGGCTTCGTCTTCTACACGAACTTCGAGAGCCAGAAGGGACAGGAAATCCTCGGCCAGAAAAAGGCGGCCATGGTGTTTCACTGGAAATCGTTGCGTCGTCAGGTGCGTCTGCGCGGTCCGGTCGAGGTCGTCGCCGATGCGGAAGCCGATGCCTATTACACCTCGCGTCCACGTGGCAGCCGTATCGGAGCCTGGGCGTCGAAGCAGTCGCGCCCGCTCGAAGGCCGCTTCGCACTGGAAAAATCCGTCGCCGAATACACCGCCCGTTATGCCATCGGCGAGATACCGCGTCCGCCCCCCTGGTCCGGTTTCCGTATCCGCCCGACATCGATCGAGTTCTGGCACGACCGCCCGTTCCGCCTGCACGACCGCGTCGAATTCCGCCGCGAGGACCCGACGGGTTCCTGGACGAAGGTGCGGATGTATCCGTGATCGTCCCTGACGTCTGGGCGATACGTTATCGCTTGGTGATGAAGGGAATGCCGGAGGCCAGTGCCGTCACGTAGCGCGGCTTCTGGTAATAGCCGTTAAGCGAGACGCGCGGCAGGCCGGTTGGCCGCAGAAGGTCGCGGCCGTTCAGCATTCCCGGTTGTGTCGTCACTCCGATCACAAAACCGAGATCGCGGGCCGCCGCGAACTCGCGGGGGCCGACGGCATCGCGGCTGCCATAGGGATAAGCGATGGCGCGGGGGCGTTTGCCGGTGAGGGCCTCCAGCCAGTCCGCCGAGTGCCGCATCTCGCCTTCGGCCTCTTCGGCCGTAAGCCGGCCAAGCTTGCGATGTGTCACCGTATGCGCACCGAGCGAAACCAGCGGATGGCCTGCGAAGCTCTTGAGCTCCTCCGGCCCCATCACCAGATCGCGGGTGACCGACAGGGGATCGATGCCGTACCGTTCTGCCAGACGGCAGATATCACCGACCGCCTCCGCCTCCGTCCGGCTCCAGACATAGCTGGCGAAGCGGAACGACGTGTCGAGCTGCTGCACCGACGTGGTGAGCTCCACCGTCTCCATCCCCCGGCCGAAATCGAAGCTGATCCGGTTTTCCTGCCTGAGCAATCGGCCAATAGTTTCCCACCAGAGCGGTTGTGTATGTTCCGCAAGTCCCTGCGCGATGAATACGGTAAACGGCACGCCGTGACGGGCAAAGACCGGCAGGGCATGGTCTGCATTGTTCCTGTAGCCGTCGTCGAGCGTGAATGCTGCAAACGGCTTTTCCGAAGGTTTCGCCAGCCGCTCGGGCACGTCGGAAAGGGCGACAAAATCATAGCCGAGTGTTTTCAGCTGGCGAATGGCCGTGTCGAGGAATTCCGGTGTGATTTCGAGATGCCGGTTCGGGCCGATGAGCGACGCGGATTCCGGCCGCACGTGATGCAGGGTGAAGATCGCGCCCAAACCGCGCGCGGCCTTGAACAGGCCGGCCCCGGTTGCCAGCGCGGAGGCCTCGAGCCCGGCGCCGATCAGCCAGCGTTTGACGTTGCGACGCCAGATCGCTTTCGCTCGTTCCTTCATTGATCGGTGGCCGCCCCCTGCCTGTGGATAGGGAAAGGTACCGTAAGCCCGGTTAAGCCTTGTTGAACAGGGTGCCGGTCAAACGACGATCACGGGCGAAGCCCATCCAGAAGCGGCATGCCGATGATGGCGGCGGCTCCGATCAGCGTGAAGCATATCCGCCGGAATGTCGTTTCGCTGGCAAGCCCGAACATCCGCGAGCCGAACGAAAGGCCGATCCCGTAACCCGGTCCGGCGACGATCGCGATCAGCAGAACCTCGAGCGTCAGGATGCCGGTGATGATATAGGAGGTTGCCGACAGAACCGTGCCCAGCGCGAAATAGAGAACCAGATTGGCGCGCACAGTACTGCGCTCTATCGCGCCGCCCAGCCAGTAGGCGACGATCGGCGGTCCCGACATCTGTGCCGCCCCGCCGAACAGGCCGGCAAGCGCACCGACCCCGACTGTCAGCCACGTCTTCGGCCTTCCGTGATAACGCCAGCCGGACATCAGGAATAAAAGCAGGCCGAGCACGACGAGCGAAATGATCCAGCGCAGCGTGACCGATGGCAGAAGCGACAGGACAGCGGTTCCGGCCGGCACGCCGAACACCGCACCGGCAAGCATGGTGAATACCTCGCGGCGGTTCGCCTTGCGCCAGCCTTCCGGCACCATGCCGAGCGTCATCACGCCGTCGATAACAAGCAGCAGCGCCGAAGCGATCGCCGGGCTGGTGACGGCACTCGCAAGCGGCACGAAGATCAGCGCCCCGCCGAACCCGGAAAAGCCGCGCGCCAGGCCGGCGATGACTGCTGCGAAAAACACGAATGCGAGCTCGGCGACCGAATGACCGGGAAGCCACATGGCGAGAAAAGCGGATATCGGATCGGGGGAGGTCATGATGCTACGGTCTAAGGGATGCGGATAGACCGTCCACCTGCGGCGGTTTCATCTGATCTGTCAAGGATCGGTGCGGGATCGCTCGCCGAGATCTTCAAATAGCCGGAGCAGATACCCGTCCGGATCGGCGACGACGAATTGGCGGTTGCCGACCTCGCCATCGTCGCGCCGGTACCACTTCTCTTCCGGTGGCAGATAGAGATCCACGCCCGCTTCGGCCAGCCGCTGAACGATGGGTTGAATCTCGGGAACCCGGATTTGTACATTGAGGCCGCGTCCGAAAGGTCTTTCAAAAGGTGCCCCGGGGCGCTCGAAATCGCGCCCCAGTCCGATCTGATCGATCATCAGCTGCGCGTCACCCAGTTCCAGATAACAGAAGCCTTCCTCCGGCCTCTCATAACGCACGGAAAAACCGATGATGTCGCAGTAGAAATACCGGCTTTCCAGCCAATCCGAAACGGCGAACTCCGGGACGAGAGCATTTCCCATCGGCGAGACCCTCAGACCGAACGTCGATAGAATTTGCTGTCCACAGCCATCCGCGGAAAGCCTGCCGGAAGCGCATCCGGCGTGATCTCTTCAAAACCGTTCTTTTCGTAGAACCGGTGGGCGGCGAGAAACCTGTCGGTCGTGCCAAGCAGGATCGTCTTCAGCCCGACGTCGGACGCATGCGCCATCAGCCTGTCGAGCAAGCGTGCCGCCACGCCGAATTCCTTGCCGCGCACCTCAGCCGCGACGAACATCTTGCGCAGCGCCGCCTCTTCGTTGCCGATATCCTTGAGCGAGATCGTGCCGACGATCCGGCCATCCTTTTCGGCCACCCAGAACCCGCCCTTGGCCAGTTGATAGAAACTGGCAATATCAGCGAGATCCGGCTGATCTGCCGCGGTGATCGCCACGCCGAACTCTTCCTGCTGGATCGGCAGGATGACGCCGATGACGCCGTCTTCGTCGCCGGGCTCGAAAGAACGGATGGCGATCTCGCTCATCAATCTCAAGCCTTCGTGCCGCCGACGGTGACCTGATCCATGCGCAAATGCGGCTGGCCGACGCCGACCGGCACCCACTGGCCGGCCTTGCCGCAATTGCCGATGCCGGTATCGAGCTTCATGTCGTTGCCGACCATCGAGACACGCTTCATCGCATCCGGCCCGTTGCCGATCAGCATGGCGCCCTTGATCGCCGGCCCGACCTTGCCGTTTTCGATCAGATAGGCCTCGGTGCAGCCGAACACGAACTTCCCCGAGGTGATATCCACCTGTCCGCCGCCGAAGGAAACGGCATAGACACCCTTCTTCACCGAGGCGATGATTTCTTCCGGGCTCTTGTCGCCGCCGAGCATGTAGGTATTGGTCATCCGCGGCATCGGCACGGAACTGTAGCCCTGGCGACGCCCGTTGCCGGTCGGTTTCATCCCCATCAGTCGGGCATTCTGCCGGTCCTGCATGTAACCGACAAGTTTGCCATCTTCGATCAGGACGTTATAGGCCGAAGGCGTGCCTTCGTCGTCGATGGTGATCGAGCCGCGGCGGTTGTCGATCGTGCCGTCGTCGACGACGGTGACGCCGGGAGCGGCGACCATTTCGCCGAGCAGTCCGGCAAAGGCCGAGGTCTTCTTGCGGTTGAAATCGCCTTCCAGCCCGTGGCCGACAGCTTCGTGCAGCATCACGCCGGGCCAGCCGGAGGACAGAACCACATCCATCGTGCCGGCCGGCGCCTCTATTGCTTCCAGATTGACCAGCGCCTGGCGCAGCGCCTCGTCGGCGCCGACCTGCCAGTTGCCGTCGGCAATGAAATCGCCGAAACCGATGCGGCCGCCGGTGCCGAATGTGCCGCTCTCCTGCCGGTCACCGTCGCCGACGATGACGGAAATGTTGAGCCGCGTCATCGGGCGGATGTCCTGCACCCGGTGGCCGTCGGCACGCAATATGTCGACCACCTGCCAGCTGGCCGCGATCGAGACCGTCACCTGCCGCACCTTCGGGTCCTTGTCGCGCAGATAGGCGTCGACCTCGGCAAGCAGCTTGGCCTTGGCCTCGAAGCTCGGCTGGCCGATCGGGTTTTCGTCGCCGTAATATTTCTTGTTGGTGCGCTGAGGGGCGGCGGCATAGGAGCCGGAATAACCGGCCGTCACCGCGCGCACGGCATCCGACGCACGCTCGAGCGCGGCCGCACTCAGGTCACCCGCATGGGCGTAACCGACAGCCTCGCCGGCGACCGAGCGCAGGCCAAAACCTTGGTCGGTATTGAACGATCCGCCCTTCAGCCGCCCATTGTCGAAGGTCAGCGATTCCGCCTGCGCATGTTCGACGAAAAGCTCGCCGTCATCGGCGCCGGAAAGCGCCTCTGCCACGATCGCACGCAGCTTCGCCTCGTCGCTGTCGAACAGGCTCAAGAGATCGGTGTTCATGGAAATGCTCCTTGGGCAACGGTTGCTCCAGCACAAGCAATTGCCCCTCACCCTAACTCTGCCCCGTCAGGACGGGCACAGGATGCCGGCAGGCGGATGAGGGGCAATTACGTGCACCCAAGCCGAAATATCTTGAAAACCGATGTAGGTCCGCAGTGAAGCCGACGCAAGCCTATCCCTGGATCGGCTCGTCCCTATGCTCCTGGATCGGCCTTGCGCGCAGATAGGCCTGAACCTTCTCAGGCATGGTTTCGCGCGGCAGCGTGTTGAATTCGCCGGCGCCGTTGAAGATCATGAAGGCGCGCGGCCGCTCCCAGACCTCGGTCACGTCGTGCCAGGCAATCATCTCGCGGCCAAGCTCGGAGGCGATGTCGATCCCCTTGGCATCGACGGTAACCTTCGCCGTGGGGTTGCCCATGCGCTTGTAGCTGGAGAACGTCTTGACCTTGTGGCTGCGCCAGACGACGGCGCCAAAGATTAGCGGCAACAGTCCGAGCATCAGGGTAACACCTGCCATCCAGCCCGTTTCGCTCCAGAACAGAAAATAGACCGAAGAGACAACAAGCAGCGCCGACGCGATAAAAATCGTCTTCTGCTCGACCAGGACGCGGCGCCAGACGAAGGTGCGGATAGCATCCAGCATTATGTTGTCGTCATAGCGAATAGTGAAACTATGGCTGCCCTTGAGGTCCATCGTTTTTTCTTGTCCTTGTCAGGCAGTTGTTCTGTGTCAGGGAAGTGCGTCGTAACCTTCGCCGAAGCCGGCGAGTTCGACCGGGATGCCGACCCGGTCCTGGTCGGAGGATTCGCGCAGCGCAAACACGGCGTTCTTGCCGGCACGCAGGATGCGCATCAGCTCCTCGTCGATATCCACTTCCACATAGCAGCCCTCGGAAAAGCAGCGGGTGAAATAGGCGCGGCCGATATTGTTATTGTCGACATAGAGCTCCATGCCGTCCTTCAACAGCACGCCGAGTGGCGCCAGGATGCGCAGGATGCGCGCCTTGCGGTCGGCGGTCTTCAGGACAACGACGGAGAGGCCGACTTCCGGCCGGTCCTCGGCAATGACGTTCTGCATCAGGGCGCATTGTTCGGCATTGGCGCCGGCGGGCCGGTCGCAGATCACCGACCAGGCGCCGTGGCTTTCCTTGACGTTGCCGGGCTGCTGCGCCGAGGGGGACGGGCCGGATGTCGGGCCGGGTGCCGGCGTCGGAGCAAGCATCTGTGGTGCCGGCCCTTTCGGCGCGGCACCCGTTGCCGGCGCCTTCGGAGCCGCTTGCGGCACGGGCTGCGCCATGACCGGTGAGACTGCGCTCAGCGTGAGCAGGGCGATCAGGCTTGCGCCGATGAGGGAGGGACGACCCATGGAAACCTCTGGTACGAATCAATGCAGCTATTCTTGCCGCTCGGGCAGCGACTTTGAAAGTCCTGCCGGCTTTTCAGCGGAGTACGGCGAAAGTAGGACCCTGTTCAAGTCACAAGACGGGGTTCTCGTTCAAAATCTGGTGGAATTCACAGAGGGAAAAGGCTTATCCTCGAAATCGAGGGCGACTCTCTGGAGGGAGGGGATGTCCGGCGAGGAGAAAGCACAACCGCAAGTCGGCGCGCAGAATGAATGCGCAAAATGCCGCAGGGGCATTTGTCGCAAGACGTTGCGGATATAAGCAAACTGTGGTTGAACCCAAGTTACAGCTTGGAGAGTGCGTAAGATTTGATCTGGATCACACGCATGGGGAGAAAAGTTGGTGATTAACAGGGCTTATGCAGTGATGATGGCTATCATCTGTCGGCTCACGGCCCCGCTTGCGGGGCTGCTGGGCGTTTCGGTGGCGCATGCGGACCAGCCGCACGCCTGGCAACTGGATCTTCAGGCTCCGGCGACCGAAATGATGCATCAGATTCGCTGGTTCGAGCATTACACGCTCTGGTTCATCGTCCCGGTGACTTTATTCGTTCTGGCGCTGCTGGTGATCGTCGCGGTGAAATTCCGCGCCGACAAGAACCCGAAGCCATCGCGCACCAGCCACAACACGGTGATCGAGATCGTCTGGACGGTCGCACCGGTTCTGGTGCTGTTCCTGCTGGCAATCCCGTCCTTCAATCTTCTGAACGCCCAGCTGGAAATTCCCGATACCGACATGACGGTGAAGGCGACCGCCACCCAGTGGCAGTGGAACTACGAATACGAGGGCTCGGGCCCGGCGGACAATACGTCGCCCGTCGCCTTCGACAGCTTTCTTCTCAAGGATCAGGACCGCGCCGCCGCCGGCAAGGAAGACCGGGCCGTTTATCCGCGCCTTCTGGCGGTCGATAACGAAATGATCATCCCGATCGGCAAGACCGTGCGCCTGCTCGTCACCGCAGCGCCGACCGATGTTATCCACGCCTTCGCCATGCCCGCCTTCGGCGTCAAGATCGATGCCGTTCCGGGCCGGCTAAACGAAACCTGGTTCCGCGCCGAGCGCGAGGGCCTTTATTACGGACAGTGTTCCGAGCTCTGTGGCAAGGACCACGCCTTCATGCCGATCGCCATCCGGGTCGTCCCGCAGGCCAAATACGATACCTGGCTTGCTGCCGCCGCCAGCGATCTGCCGGGAGCCTACAAGGCGCTTCTCGCATCCGCCGATAACAAGACTGCCGCCGACATCGTCGATGTCGCGGCAAACGACGTCAAGTAAGGGGAGGCGAGACCAATGGCTGACATGACCCACGAAGATCATTCCCACCCTCGCGATACCCATGGCGCCGGCCCCCATGGTGCTGGCGATGCGCATGCCCATGGTGATCAGCACCACAAGCCGGGTTTTGCCGCGCGCTGGCTGTTTTCCACCAATCATAAAGACATTGGCACGCTCTACCTGATCTTCGCGATCATCGCGGGCGTGATCGGCGGCCTTCTGTCGGTCGCCATGCGCATGGAACTGCAGGAACCCGGCATCCAGATCTTCCATGGTCTGGCGGCGATGGTTTACGGTTTCGAGGGCGATGCCGCGATCGATGGCGGCAAGCACATGTTCAATGTCTTCACCACCGCCCATGCGCTGATCATGATCTTCTTCATGGTCATGCCGGCGATGATCGGCGGTTTTGCCAACTGGATGGTGCCGATCATGATCGGCGCGCCGGACATGGCCTTCCCGCGGTTGAACAACATTTCCTTCTGGTTGATCGTCCCGGCCTTCCTGCTTCTGGTTCTGTCGATGTTCGTCGAAGGCCCGGCGGGTGCCTATGGCGCGGGCGGCGGCTGGACCATGTATCCGCCGCTCTCGACCTCCGGCCAGCCCGGTCCGGCCGTCGATCTGGCGATCTTCTCGCTGCATGTCGCCGGTGCCTCGTCGATCCTCGGCGCGATCAACTTCATCACCACCATCTTGAACATGCGCGCACCGGGCATGACGCTGCACAAGATGCCGCTGTTTGCCTGGTCGGTTCTGGTCACCGCCTTCCTTCTGCTCCTGTCGCTGCCGGTTCTCGCGGGTGCCATCACCATGGCGCTGACCGACCGCAATTTCGGCACCACCTTCTTTTCGCCCGAAGGCGGCGGCGACCCGATCCTTTACCAGCACCTGTTCTGGTTCTTCGGTCATCCGGAAGTTTATATCCTGATCCTGCCCGGCTTCGGCATCGTCAGCCACATCGTCTCGACCTTTTCGAAAAAGCCGATCTTCGGTTATCTCGGCATGGCCTATGCAATGGTCGCGATCGGCGCCGTCGGTTTCGTCGTCTGGGCGCACCACATGTATACGGTCGGCCTGTCGCTCGATGCTCAGCGTTATTTCGTCTTTGCCACGATGGTGATCGCGGTGCCGACCGGCATCAAGATCTTCTCCTGGATCGCCACCATGTGGGGCGGTTCGATCACCTTCGCGACCCCGATGATCTGGGCGATCGGCTTCATCTTCCTGTTCACCGTCGGTGGTGTCACCGGCGTGCAGTTGGCCAATGCCGGTCTCGACCGTTCGTTGCACGACACCTATTACGTGGTGGCTCACTTCCACTACGTTCTGTCGCTCGGCGCGGTCTTCGCCATCTTTGCCGCCTGGTATTACTGGTTCCCGAAAATGTTCGGCTACATGTATAATGAAGCGATCGGCAAGCTGCATTTCTGGGTCATGTTCGTCGGCGTCAACTTGGTGTTTTTCCCGCAGCATTTCTTAGGCCTGGCCGGCATGCCGCGCCGTTACATCGACTATCCCGATGCATTCGCCGGCTGGAATTACGTCTCCTCCATCGGCTCCTACATTTCATTTGTGGGTGTACTCATCTTCCTCTTCGGCGTATGGGAGGCCTTCGCCAAGAAGCGGGTTGCCGGTGATAACCCCTGGGGCGAGGGTGCGACCACGCTGGAATGGCAGCTGTCATCGCCTCCGCCCTATCACCAGTGGGAACAGCTTCCCCGCATCAAATAATAACTTTGGAACCGGGTGTCTGGGAGGCGCCCGGCTTGTCGTCAGGATTTGAGTTGAAATGACCGTCATCGACCCCACCCATGTGCTTGGCAACGAGGAAGGAAAGCTCCTCTCCGAAGCGGATGCGCGCGATTATTTCGCGCTTCTGAAGCCGCGGGTCATGTCGCTGGTGGTCTTCACCGCTCTTGCCGGCCTGGTTCTGGCACCTGGCCATATCAACCCGGTTCTGGCGGTCATCTCGATTCTCTGTATTGCCGTCGGCGCCGGTGCCTCCGGCGCCCTCAACATGTGGTACGACGCCGATATCGATGCGGTGATGACCCGCACCGCCAAGCGGCCGATCCCCGCCGGTCGCGTCGAGCCGCGCGAGGCGCTCGCCTTCGGCCTGACGCTTTCGGCCTTTTCGGTCGTCATTCTCGGCCTTGCGGTCAACTGGTTTGCTGCCGGCCTGCTCGCCTTCACCATCTTCTTTTATGCGGTCGTCTACACGATGTGGCTGAAGCGCTCGACGCCGCAGAACATCGTTATCGGCGGTGCCGCCGGTGCCTTCCCACCCATGCTCGGCTGGGCCTGCGTGACTGGCGATGTGTCGCTCGATAGCACCATCCTGTTCATGATCACCTTCATGTGGACGCCGCCGCATTTCTGGGCTCTGGCCCTGTTCAAGATGCGCGATTACGGTTCGGTCGGCATTCCGATGATGCCTAATGTTGTCGGCCAGCGCTCCACCAAGCGCCAGATGGTCGCCTATTCGGTTCTGATGGCGGCCGTCGTCGCCGCGCCGACCTTCACCGGTCTTGCCAGCATTGGCTACGGCATCTTTACCGGCGTTCTGAGCGCCATCTTCCTTTATTATTCCGTTCTCGTGCTGCGCATGGCCGAGGATGACGAGAAGATGCTGCCTGCCAAGAAGTTGTTCTTCTATTCGATCTTCTATCTCTTCGCAGTCTTCTCAGCCCTGCTTGTCGACCATGTTGCGGCCGATCTCGTTGCCTTCATCGGAGGGCTTCTGTGATCGACACGATCAAGCTCAGCGAGGCGCAGAAGAAGTCGCGGCGGAACCGCAACGTGGCGCTCGGCCTTGTTCTGGCAGGGTTATGCGTCCTTTTCTACGTGATCACGCTGGTCAAGGTCGGCGGGTTCTGGAACTAGGCGAACAGGATTAGGCCGGATGGAGCTGGGGAGGAGCGACATGGGAGGCGAGGTTCAGAACGGCAGAATGGGGCAGGGCGCGCCGCATCAGGCAAAACGCGTCAGCAATGCCTCGATCTTTGCCGGTTGCGCCGTTTTCGTCGCCGGCATGGTCGGCGCGGCCTATGCGTCCGTGCCGCTTTACCGTCTCTTCTGTCAGGTCACCGGCTATAACGGCACGACCCAGCGCGTCGAACAATATTCGACGAAAGTGCTGAACCGCAGCATCCAGGTCACTTTCGACGCCAACATATCGAGCGGTCTCAATTGGGATTTCCGCCCGGCGAAAGCCGTGGCGCCGAAGATCGGCGAGACGGTGCAGGTCGAGTTTACCGCCACCAACCGTTCGCCGGTCCCAACCACCGGTCAGGCGGTATTCAACGTCACACCGATGGAAGCGGGCGTCTATTTCAACAAGGTGCAATGTTTCTGTTTCACCGAGCAGACCTTGCAACCGGGGCAATCCGTTTCCATGCCCGTCGTTTTCTTTGTCGATCCCGAGATCGTCAAGGCGGAGGAAACGAAGAACATCAAAACGATCACGCTCTCCTATTCCTTCTACCCGAGCGAACCGGCGAGACCGGTCGCAGCGGTGCGCAAGGATGGAGAGAGCAGCGAAGGCAAGCTTTGAGAGGAGCGTTTCGGGGCTTGTCCCCGGGGCGGCGGAGAGGCATTCACCGGGGATTTTGACATGGCAGACGCGCATCAGAAAAATCACGACTACCACATCATCGATCCGAGCCCCTGGCCGATCATGGCGGCGATCGGCGCCTTCGTTATCACCTTCGGCGGCGTCGGTTACATGCGCTACCTCAAGGGCGGCGAATTCCACATGTTCGGCCTCAACTGGGCCACACCCTGGGTCTTCTTCATCGGCCTTGCGATCATTCTTTATGTGATGATCGGCTGGTGGTCGGATACGATCAGGGAAGGCGAGGCAGGCCACCACACCCGCGTCGTCTCGCTGCATCTGCGCTACGGCATGATCATGTTCATCGCCTCCGAGGTGATGTTCTTCGTTGCCTGGTTCTGGGCCTTTTTTGATGCCAGCCTTTATCCCGCCGAAGCCATCCAGGCCGCCCGGGTCGCCGCAATGGGCGGGCAATGGCCACCCAAGGGCATCGAGGTTCTCGACCCCTGGCACCTGCCGCTCTACAACACGATCATCCTGCTTCTGTCCGGCACCTGCGTGACCTGGGCGCATCACGCGCTTTTGCACAATGATCGCAAGGGCCTGATCACCGGCCTGTCGCTGACAGTGGCGCTCGGCATCCTGTTTTCCGCCGTCCAGGCCTATGAATATGCCCATGCCCCCTTCGAGTTTTCCAACTCGATCTACGGCGCCACCTTCTTCATGGCGACCGGTTTCCACGGTTTCCACGTGCTGATCGGCACCATTTTCCTGATCGTCTGCCTGATCCGCGCCATCAATGGCGGTTTCACCCCCGAACGCCATTTCGGCTTCGAGGCCGCCGCCTGGTACTGGCATTTCGTCGACGTCGTCTGGCTCTTCCTGTTCTTCTCGATCTACATCTGGGGCGGCTGGGGCGCACCTCTGGCGCATATGTGATGGAAGGCGGGTGGGCGGCGTGTCCCCTCATCCGCCTGCCGGCACCTTCTCCCCGCAAGCGGGGCGAAGGGAGATGCCGCGCCGTTCTCAGGTCTTCATCGATGTGGAGCGTGGCACGTTCCCTCTCTCCATTTCCGGGGAGAGCTGCAGCGCAGCGAGCTGCGCTGTGGGGGAGGGGCTGCGATAACCGTCGAGGTGGCTGGGATATAGAATTGATCGTAGATAGATGAGCCCAAGGCCGCCTCGACCGTTACCGCTAAGAAAAAGTCATTGAAAACTATCCTCACCACCGCTCTCATCCTCCTTTCTCTCGCCATTCTGCTCACGCTCGGCACATGGCAAGTGGAGCGGTTGCACTGGAAGGAAGGCCTGCTTGCGGATATCTCCGAGCGCCGCGCAGCGGAACCCGTCGCACTGGTGGACATCGAGCGGCAGGCATTGGCGGGCGAAGATATCGAATATCGCCGCGTTTTCCTGTCAGGCATCTTCGACCACGCCAGGGAACGGCATTTCTTTGCTACATTCGAAGGCCAGACCGGCTTTTACGTCTATACGCCGCTGACGCTCTCCGATGGCCGCATCATTCTCGTCAATCGCGGCTTCGCGCCTTACGAAATGAAGGAGCCGGCAACCCGGCCGGCAGGCGAGGTGGGGGGCGAACAGGCAATCACCGGTTATTCGCGGGTAAAACTTGCAGGCAAACCCTCGTCGCTCGTCCCGGACAACGATCTTTCCAAGAACATCTTCTACTGGAAGGATCTCGACGCCATGGTGGAAAGCACCGGGCTCGATGCGTCAAAAGTGATACCCTTTTTCGTCGATGCGGATGCCTCGGTCAAAAATCCCGGCGGCTGGCCGAAAGGTGGTGTCACCCAATTCGACCTGCCGAACAACCATCTGCAATATGCCATGACTTGGTATGGACTGGCCGCGGCGCTTCTGGCGGTCGTCTCTGGCATGTGGTGGCGCAGCCGCAGGCCCGCCCTGCCATCTGCGGGCGAGAAGCGATAACGACATTTTCTGTTGGCGCCTCCGGCTGCCTCGCCTATATGAGGGCTCAGACATTCACCAGCAGCGGACACGGAATGAACATCCAGGTCACCAAACCGGCTCTCACGATCAGGCTTTGCGGCCCGCGCGGTTTTTGCGCCGGCGTCGACCGGGCGATACAGATCGTCGTTCTGGCGCTGAAATCCTATGGCGCGCCGGTTTATGTCCGCCACGAGATCGTCCATAACCGCTATGTCGTGGAAGGCCTGGAAGCCAAGGGCGCCGTCTTCGTCGAGGAACTGCACGAGATCCCGGAAGAACACCGTCAGCAGCCGGTCGTCTTCTCCGCCCATGGCGTGCCGAAATCGGTGCCGGAAGACGCCCAGGCGCGCAATCTCTTTTATCTCGACGCCACATGCCCGCTGGTCTCCAAGGTCCACAAGCAGGCCATGCGCCATCAGCGCCTCGGCCGCCATGTGGTCCTGATCGGCCATGCCGGCCACCCGGAAGTGATCGGCACGATGGGGCAGCTGCCGGAAGGCTCCGTTTCGCTCGTCGATACGATTGCCGATGCCGAAGCCTATATGCCGGAAGACCCGGACAATCTCGGCTACGTCACCCAGACGACGCTGTCGGTCGATGATACGGCCGGCGTCATCGCCAAGCTGCAGGAGCGGTTCCCCAACCTGACGGCGCCTGCCGCCGACAGCATCTGCTATGCCACCACCAACCGCCAGGAAGCGGTGAAGGAAGCCGCCCCCGGCTGCGATCTCTTCATCGTTGTCGGCGCGCCGAATTCTTCCAATTCCAAACGTCTCGTCGAAGTGGCGCTGCGGGCAGGGGCCAAGCGCTCGCTGCTCGTCCAGCGCGCCTCCGAACTGAACTGGGATGAGATCGGCTCGATCCGCACGCTCGGCCTGTCCGCCGGCGCTTCTGCCCCGGAAGTCATCGTCGACGAGATCATCGAGGCCTTCAAGCAGCGATTTTCAGCCGAGATCGAACTGGCGATCACCGCCGAGGAAACCGAAAACTTCCTCGTCAACCGCGAGCTTCGTTCCGTGCCGCTGACGGTCGAGGATATGGCCTGGGTAAATGGCGAGCGGCCGCTTGCTGCAGGTGCCGACCAGCCGGCCGAATAATTTCGGCTCGCCCCTCATTCGGTTGCCGCCACTTTCTTCCCGCAGGCGGGGAGAAAGGAGTATGCCGCGCCCGGTCGCCCAGTCATGGAGCTCCCATGAGGCAAATCCCCTCGCACCGTTTACGGGGGCCCGAAGGGCGGGTAGAGACCCGTGGCTCTACCCAGGAATGGGTTAGGGTGAGGGCCGATCTGGCGCGCAGGCATGGGAAGCCGCAACTCGAACACATTTCCCCTTCCCACACGATGCCCGGCAAGGCAGATGGGGTTACACTTCCGGCAGATGATTCTGCTCCACGACCGACTGAGAGACCGCCTTGGCCGTTTACACCGACATCACCGAAACCGACCTCAAGCATTTTCTGGCGCAGTATGACGTCGGCGAGCTGACCTCCTACAAGGGGATTGCCGAAGGTGTCGAAAACACCAATTTCCTGCTCCATACGACAAAGGATCCGCTGATCCTGACGCTTTACGAAAAGCGGGTGGAAAAATCCGACCTGCCGTTTTTCCTGGGTCTGATGCAGCATCTGTCCGAGCGCGGCCTGTCCTGCCCGCTGCCGCTTCCGCGCCGTGACGGCGAATTGCTGGGCGAACTGTCGGAACGTCCCGCCGCGCTGATTTCCTTCCTCGAAGGCATGTGGTTGAGAAAGCCCGAGGCAAAGCATTGCCGTGAAGTGGGCCGCGCGCTTGCCGAAATGCACCTTGCCGGCGAAGGTTTCGATATCCCGCGGCCGAACGCATTGTCGCTCGAAGGCTGGAAGATCCTGTGGGAGAAGTCGGCCGAACGCGCCGACGAGGTCGAGACCGGGCTCGAGGATGAGATCACCAACGAGCTTGCCTATCTGGAAGCTCATTGGCCCAAGACCCTGCCATCCGGCGTCATTCACGCCGACCTGTTCCAGGACAACGTGTTTTTCCTTGGCGATCAGCTCTCCGGCCTGATCGACTTCTATTTCGCCTGCAACGACTTTCTCGCCTACGACGTCTCGATCTGCCTCAATGCCTGGTGCTTCGAAAAGGACGGCTCTTATAACGTCACCAAGGGATCGGCCTTGCTCGAAGGTTATTGCTCCGTCCGTCCGCTATCGGCAGAGGAGCGTGATGCGTTGCCGGTCCTGTCGCGCGGTTCGGCGCTGCGCTTTTTCCTCACCCGCCTCTATGACTGGCTGACCACGCCGGAAGGCGCGCTGGTGGTGAAGAAGGATCCGCTCGAATATTTGCGCAAATTGCGGTTCCATCGCCAGATTTCCTCCGTCGCCGAATATGCACCGGCAATCGAGGTGGGGTCATGAAACAGGTCGAGATTTTCACAGATGGCGCCTGCTCGGGCAATCCCGGTCCCGGCGGATGGGGCGCCATCCTGCGTTACGGCGAAACCACCAAGGAATTGAACGGCGGGGAAGCCGAGACCACCAATAACCGCATGGAACTGATGGCGGCGATCAGCGCATTGAACGCGCTCAAAAGCGCCTGCGAAGTCGATCTCCATACCGACAGCAAATACGTCATGGACGGTATTTCGAAATGGATCTTCGGCTGGAAAAAGAACGGCTGGAAGACGGCTGACAAGAAGCCGGTCAAGAACGGCGAACTCTGGCAGCAGCTTGATGCCGCAAACCAGCGCCACAAGGTCAAGTGGCACTGGGTCAAGGGCCATGCCGGCCATCCGGAAAACGAGCGGGCCGATGAACTCGCCCGTCTCGGCATGGCGCCGTTCAAGAAGCCCAGTCTGGGCCGCTCGCTCCTGATAAAGTAGACGCGACCGCCGTTTCGGCGATCGCGCCTGATCCATTTATGGCCAAGTCTTTAGTGACGGCGCGGGCCGTGGCCGAAGCGCGGGCCACCGCGATGGCCGTAGTAACGCGGGCCGCCACGATGATGGCGTCCGCCGGCAATCGCCGCCCCGCCAATGACGCCGGCTGCAAGGCCGAGAACACCGAGCGCGATGGCCGCATCGGCGGAATCGTCGTTGACGCGGCCGACGAGCTGGTCGCTATTGCTGCGGCGGATCGGCGGCAATGCCTTCGGCCGGGACGCAAGCCAGGTCGGGTAGACGCTTGCCGTATCGGCGCGCAGCTTGGCAAGCTGGTCATAGGAAAGATAACCGCTGACAGGCGCCGAAACGACCGTCTGCCACTGCGAAATCGCGGTGCGGCTGCGCGGCCCCATGACCCCGTCCGTGCCGCCGGTGCTGAAGCCGAGCGATGTCAGGCGGCCCTGCACTTCGCGCTTGGTGGCGTTGTCCGAAAGAAGCACCGATTCCTCCATCGGCGTGCCCACCGTGAAGCTGTTATTGGCGGGCTGCTGTGAGACATTGGTGTTGGCGTTTTCGGCAGCATCCGCTTCCTGCTCCGCCTTCTCTTCCGCCGTGGCCAGCTTGACGGCGCGGGCCTGGGCGATCGCTGCGAATTTGCCGGTCGGATAAGCGGTCAGATACCCCTGATATTCCTCGACCGTATTGCCGGCCGAAGCGGCCTGCCAGACTGCGAATTCCTGCTGCCACGGATCCGCGGCGCCAGCAGGGGTTGCTGCGACGGCGGGCGCGGCCTGTGTCGGTGCGGTTGTGTCTGCCACGGGTGCGGCAGGAGCCTCGGTCGTCGGCGTCACCGGGGCGGGCGCAGCCTCCTGGGCAACCACCTGGCTGACGGTCATCGATACGCTCAGCGCACTGGCGATCAGAAGTTTCGTATACTGCAAGCTTTTCATGAAACTGGCCTTTTGCTGGATGCCCGCAAAACCCGCCGGGATCGAAATCACTGGCTTGCACGGGCGCTGGATGAAGTGTTGGATGAAGTGGCGGGGCGACAGGTGAGCTTGGCTGTCTCAGTCGCCGACGGGTGTGTAGTAACCGTTGAGATCACGGCCACAGGTCTTGGCCGGAATTCCATTCAGATAGATGCCGCCGTCAGCGGTGGCATTGACGAAGACCTTCATGCCGGGCCGGATCTCACCGGCAAGTCCTTTGGCAACATTCTGAAGCGTGCCGCTGATGACGCATTTCTTCTTGGCATAGTCCATTCGGTCGGCAACGATGACCGACACGGTCGTTGCTGAAACCTCGACGGCGCATTGCACCGCTCCATCGCAATTGCCGCCATAATCACCCGAAAGATCGGCCGCATGGGACATGGCACAGGACGCTGCAAGAATGGCGAGGGATAGATAGATGCGACGCAAGGGAAAGCACTTTCTCGAAATTGCATTGGCACATCTATGCCGCATTTCGCCCTAATTGCGCCTTAATTGGAGTGGTGAACGCGAGTTAAAATTTGCCGGGGGAAAATCCCCTGCCTGCGCAAGCCTTTGAAGATATTTGTAATTGCTGAAAATGGAAATTGGCCCGCCGCTTCCCGCCGCAGCGTGGGTGCCTTAATTGCGCCGCAGAGCTTGCCACGGTTGCGCTTTCGGCCCTACCGACTATTCTGCCCAAAATTGGAAAACGAGGACCGTTATCAATGATCCTTCATTGTGTATTCGTTCGCTTCAAGTCTGCGCTGCAGGCGGCGGAAAAGCAGGAACTCTACGACGCCATCAACGGCCTGAAGACGGTCGTGCCAGGTATTATTGACTTGAAGGCGGGTCCCAATGTGTCCGCCGAAGGGCTCAATGGCGGTTTTCTCGATGGCTTCACCGTTACCTTCGAGAGCCCGGAGGCGCGCGACGCCTATATTGCGGCACCCGGCCATATCGCGGTTGCCGAACGCATCATTGCGGCGGCGGAAGGCGGATTGTCCGGCCTGATCGTCTACGATCTGGCGGCATGACGGATTGCCCTCATTGCCGTGACTGGCACGGCAATGAGGGCAGATATTTTCAAAGCTGTTCCAGCATCGCCTCGGCGCCGGAAACCGTTGCCTGTCCGGGGCTTTCCTCGATATTGAGCGACTTCACCACGCCGTTGTCGACCAGCATGGAATACCGCTTGGAGCGGACCCCGAGCCCGCCGGCGGAAAGATCCATATCGAGGCCCATTGCCTTGGTGAAGGCGGCATCCCAGTCGGCGAGGAAATGGATCTTGCCCATCGCGCCCGATTGCTGCGCCCAGGCGCCCATCACATGCCAGTCATTGACCGCGACCACGGCGATGTCATCGATGCCCTTGGCGATCAGCGCGTCCCGGTTTTCGATATAACCCGGCAGGTGATTGAGCGTGCAGGTGGGCGTAAACGCGCCCGGCACGGCAAACAGCACGACCTTCTTGCCGGCAAACAGGTCTTCGGTGGTCACCTCCACCGGGCCGTCCGCCGTCTTTTCCTTGAATTTTGCTTCGGGAAGCTTGTCGCCCACTGCAATCGTCATGCCGATCTCCTGCCATTTCGGCCCTGACCACCCTTGGCTAGGCCGCTGCCGGAACTATAGGGATGACAAATGACAAGGCAAGCTCACTCAAAGGCGAGCGATGTCTCCATTGCGCGGTGGCCGGCAAGCACCAGTATGCCCCAGCGCTTGCCCTTCATGTCATAACCCTTCGGCAGCTTTCCGACCGGCATGTCGATCGAATAGCTATCATTGTCCCGTTCGCCCTGGCCATCGCCGAACAGCACATGGCCTTCTGGCCCGGTAACGATCACCTGAGGTTTTTTCGCAGCATCCCTGGGAAGCCGCAGCCGCAGCCGCAAATGGTCGCCATCGGCGGAAACCGAATAATGCGTGATGGCAAAATCATCCGAGGGCGCTTCCGGCAGTTTTGCCTCCGCATTGTTGATGATCATTGCCTCCGCAAAGGATGTCCCCTCATCCGCCTTGAGCGAAAGCGAGAAGTCCGCCTGGAAGGGAATGCATATGTTGCGGCAAAGCCCGATGAAGGCCGACGCCGTCAACGCCGCAGGCTTGCTCGGGTCTTCGACCTTGAGTTCGAACGGGAAACTCACCGGTCCGTCATAGCCGATGTCGCGGATCGGCCCGTTGTCGAAGCGTCGCGGTGCCGGGTAGGACAGCCGCTTCAGTTCCACTCCGGTATTGTCGGCAAATGCCACATGCGGTGGAATGCCGGCATCGCCGGGTTCCTTCCAATAGGTGATCCAGCCGGCCTTCGGTTCGATCTGCAATGCGCCGCGCACACTGCCGCCTGCATCGGGAGCAAGCGCCACGATCCTCATACGGCCGCCTTCGTTGCTCGCCCATTCCGTCGTCTCGGCATGTGCGCAAAACGGTAGCAGCAGAAATGCAAGGGTCAGCAGCGTTGCGGATGTCAGGTGGCGAAGGGCATAAACGGTCGATGTCATGGATCGGGATTTAACCCAGGCTCGAAGGTCATGCCAGCCACGTCTGCCGAAAAGCGATCATTTTCGGTTGAATGATCAGGGCGACTGCTCCATCTTGATCTCTCAATCGTCCGATGCGGTTCCTTGTCCGGGCCGGGCTCTATGGCGCACAGGAGGCACGATGGGATTTTCGGCACTGAGAGACAAGCGCGAACGCGGCTTTCTGGACGGCCAGTTCCTCATCGCCATGCCAGGTGTCCAGGACGGAAACTTTGCCCGTACCGTGGTCTATATCTGCGCCCATTCTTCCGCCGGTGCCATGGGCTTTATCATCAACCGGCTACAGGACCTGTCGTTTCCAGACGTTGTGGAGCATCTTAAGCTGGTCGATGAGGCCGAACGGCGTTTCCTTCCCGAAAAGGCCCGTCATTTTCCGGTCCTTTATGGGGGGCCGGTGGAAACGGGCCGCGGTTTCGTGCTCCACTCGGACGATTTCTCATGCGAATCCTCCATTCCCGTCAGCGATGAGATTTCGCTCACCGCCACGCTCGACATCCTGCGGGCAATCGCCAAGGGCAACGGCCCGGCCCGCGCCACCATGCTGCTCGGTTATGCCGGCTGGGGGGCAGGCCAGCTGGAAGCGGAAATCGGCAATAACGGCTGGCTGAACTGCCCGGCGCAGGACGATCTCATTTTTGATCCGCTGGTCGATACGAAATACGAGCGGGCGCTTGCCACAATGGGCGTGACCCCGGAAATGTTGTCCACCGAGGCAGGGCACGCATAAAGTCAGCCGATGCGGCATTTGTTTTGGAACGATCTCTCTCCCGCTCCGTTCTACTTCTGCAAGGCGCAGACAACGCGCCGCCAGATAAAGGAGACAGCAGGATGGGTAGCACCAGCGATAAGATGGCCGGTAAGGGCAACGAAATTGCAGGCAAGGTCAAGCAGGCCGCAGGCGACCTGACCGACAACTCTAAACTCAAGGCCAAGGGCAATGCCCAGGAAGCCAAGGGTCATGCCCAGCAGGCCAAGGGCAAGATCAAGGAAGCCGGCAAGGAATTCGTGGACCGCCTCTAAGGCGCCCGAATAACGGTTCGACCCGAAAGGCCGAACCGGGAATCTCCAGTCAGTCAGAAACCTGTTTCGGTCATGCCGAAGCAGGTTTTCTCTATGTATTCCCTCCAGGCTTCCAACACCGGATCGAACCATGCGCCTTTATGACTGCGACCACTGCGGCCAGACTGTTCACTTCGACAACAGGAATTGTGTCAATTGCGGCTACCGGCTCGCCTTCGTGCCGGAGGCACTTGCCATGCATGCCCTGCAGCCCAGCGAAACTGACGACACCTGGTCGCTTTTCGCCGAGCCCGACCACAAGGTTCGCCCTTGTGCCAATGCAGCCATGGACATCTGCAACTGGACTGTCCTTGCCGAAGACCCCAACGACTTCTGCCCCGCATGCCGGCATAACCGGCTGGTTCCCGACGCCTCCACGGAAGAGGGGTTAAGCGAGTGGCGGAGCATCAGCCAGGCCCAGCGGCACCTTTTCTATTCGATGCTGAAATGGGATCTTCCACGTATCAACCGCGACGAGGATCCGGTCGGCGGACTGGTTTTCGATTTCCTCGTCGATGAAGTTCAGCCGGACGGAAGCCTGAAGCCGGCCATGACCGGCCATGAAAACGGTCTGATCGCCATTCGTGCGGCAGAGGCAAACGACGCGACCCGCGAGCAGATCCGGGTATCGATGAACGAGCCCTACCGCACCATGCTCGGTCACTTCCGCCACGAGACCGGCCATTACATCTGGGACAAGATGGTGCGCGACGGCGGCCGGCTGGACCAGTTCCGCGCCGTCTTCGGCGACGAGACTGTGGATTATGGAGAGGCGCTCAAGCGCAATTACGAGCAAGGTCCACCGCCGAACTGGCAGGAGTTCTTCATCTCCACCTATGCCAGTTCGCACCCCTGGGAGGATTTCGCCGAGAGCTTCGCCCACTATATCCATATCGTCGACACGCTGGAAACGGCGCGTGCCTATGGCATGTCGATCGATCCACGCAGCCACGAGGAACTGGCCGCCGAGATCGACTTCAATCCCTACAGGGCCCGTAGCGCCGAACAGCTGGTTTCGGCCTGGATCCCGTTCAGCCTGGCGATCAACAGCATCCACCGCTCGATGGGCGTGCCGGATCTCTACCCGTTTATCCTCACGCCGTCGGTAACGGCAAAACTGCAATTCGTGCATGATCTGGTATTGCGGCGGTAAGGCGGAAAAAGACCCTCTCTGGCCTGCCGGCCATCTCCCCCACAAGGGGGGAGAAGACTTGGGGCACACGTCTGGCTCCATCAGGGCACTGCGGCGCGGCTAGGTTAAGCCCTTCCCCTTGTGGGGAGGGTTGGGAGGGGTTTTTCTTGCGACGTATTGAGGGCGGCGTGTTCTGAATTCAAAGCCGCGCCATCAACCTTACGCCCTTTTCGTCAGCGGAAACCGCTCCTTCAGCAGCCGTAGCATCGCTTCGCTGGTCGCCGGTGGGCCGAACAGGTAGCTCTGGCCGAAATGGCAGCCCATCTTGGCGAGTTCCATTGCGTCCTCGTCGGTCTGGATACCTTCCGCCACGACCGTCATTTCCAGCCCGCGGGCCATGGCGACGACGGAGCGCAGCAGGATGGAACCCCTTTCGCTCATGTCGCCGACAAGCGTCTTGTCGAGCTTGATCATGTCGAACGGGAACTGGGTGAGATAGGAGAGCGACGAATAGCCGGTGCCGAAATCGTCGAGCGCCAGGCTCAGGCCCGTCTCTTTCAGCTTGGCGAGGATCAGCCTTGCCTGTTCCGGGTTTTCCATCATCAGCGACTCGGTCAGTTCCAGCTTCAGCTGGGCCGGATTGACCTGCGTCTTGGAAAGAAGCGCCCGCACATCGTTATAAAGATCGGCATTGAGCAGCTGCGCGCTCGACAGGTTGACCGACACGAAGATCGGCACTTCGCCGGTCTGTTCCTGCCACGACACGAGGTCGGCCGCCGCCCGCTCCATGGCGAACACGCCGAGCGGGCCGATGAGATCCGACATTTCCGCGATCGGAATGAATTCCGCCGGCGGAATGGCGCCGCGCTTGGGGTGGTCCCAGCGCATCAGTGCCTCGAAGCCGGCAATTTCGCCATCCTTCAGCCGGATGATCGGCTGGTAGGCGAGCGACAGCTCCTTGCGTTCGATCGCTCGGCGAAGGTCGGTCTCGATCTGCAGCCGGTCGGTGCCGGACGTGCGGAAGATCGGCCGGAACGGCTCGACCTTGTTCCCGCCGCCGCGTTTGGCCCGGTACATCGCAAGTTCCGCATCGGCAAGCAGGCCGGCAGCGCTTTCCTGCTGGTCGACAAACGAGGCAAGCCCGATCGAGGCCGTCAGCACGATCTCCCGCGCGGCATAGTTGATCGGCACCATGATCGCCTGCGAAACCGCATCGGCGAAATCGGCGATCTTGGCCGGGTCGCGCTCGGAAACGAGGATCAGGCCGAACTGGTCGCCGGCAAGCCGTGCCAGCGTATCCTGCGGCTTCAACAGCCGTCGCAGGCGTCGCGTCAGCGCGATCAGCATGTTGTCGCCGGCGGCAATGCCGAGACTGTCGTTGACCTGCTTGTAGCGGTCGATGTCGATCGCCATCACCGTCGGCCGCACGCTGTCGCCGCTTGCGGCAAGCGTCAGCACGCTCTGCAGCCGGTCGAGGAAGATCTGCCGGTTCGGCAGGCCGGTCAGGTTGTCGTGCAGTGCATCCTGCAGCAGTCTCTCGACCGAGTTCTTCTGCTCGGTCACGTCGATGATCGTGCCGACGCAGCGGATGATCTCGCCATTGGAGCCGAGCACCGGCCGGGCGCGGATCTGCAGCCAGTGGAAATGGCCATCTTCGGCGCGGATACGGAATTCGTGATGCAACCGCCCGCGGCGATGTTCGAGCAGCACGTCGAGCGTGGCGCGGAACCGGTCGCGGTCGTCGGGATGCAGCCGTGGAACCCAGTTGCGCACCGGCCCGTGCATGGCACCTGTCTCAAGCCCGAGCCGGCCGGAAATATCCGGCGTGGTGATCACCCGGTCGCGCGCGACATCCCAGTCCCAGACGGTGTCGCCCGAGCCGGTCAGTGCCAGCGACTGACGTTCGAGATCGGAAAACAGCCCCTGCTGGTAGGCCCCTCCGGCAAAGGCGTGCTGCATCACGGTGAAGCCGATCAGCAGAACGATGAGAACCAGACCGCCGCCAAGCGCCGGCTGGATAATGTCATTGTCGAGCTGTCCCGTCACCGTCAGCCAGCCGCCGAACAGCCAGACGAGGATCAGCGTCCAGGTCGGCACCAGCAATATCGCCCGGTCGTAGCGGTTGAAGCCCAGATAGATGATCAGCAGAATGCCGACAGTGCCGGTCAGCGCAAACGACAGCCGGGCGATACCCGACGCAACCGACGGGTCGTAGATCGCCACGCCGCCGAGCAGCACGAGACCGACCACCCAGGCAAGCGTCGCGTAACCGAGATGCACGTGCCAGCGGTTGAGATTGAGATAGGTGAACAGGAAGATGACAAGCGAAGAGGCGAGCGCCACCTCCGCGCCCGCCCGCCATATGCGCTGGTCGCTGGAGGTAATCGTGATCAGCTTGTCGAGAAAACCGAAGTCGACGCAGATATAGGCAAGCACCGCCCATGCGAGTGCCGCCGCCGCCGGCAGCATCGAGGTGCCCTTGACGACGAACAGGATGGTCAGAAACACCGCCAGCAGCCCGGCAATGCCGAGCACGATGCCGCGGTAAAGGGTGAAGGCGTTGACCGTGTCCTTGTAGGCATCCGGTTGCCAGAGATAGATCTGTGGCAGGGAAGGGGTGGCGAGCTCGGCGACGAAGGTGATCGTCGCACCCGGATTGAGCGTGATGCGGAACACGTCGGCATCGGGGCTCGATACCCGGTCGAGCGCAAAACCTTCCGATGGCGTGATCGCGATGATGCGCTGCGAGCCGAGATCGGGCCAGAACACTTTCGAGCCGACCAGCCGGAAATGCGGCGCGACGATGACCCGCTCCAGCTGTTCCTCGGAAACGTTGGAGAGCGCAAACACGGCCCAGTCACCCTGGTGGCTGGGTGAACTGGATCTGACCTCGATACGCCGGCGGATACCATCGGCACCGGCTGCGGTGGAAACCTGGAAGGCCTCGCCCTGGTTGGTATAGATGTCGGTCGTCGCCGTCAGGTCGAGGGCCGTGTCGTCGCGGGAAATCTTCACTGGTTCGGCGGCACGAGCACCGGCCATCCCGACCGTCAGCAAGGCAAACAGGGCGATAAGCAGGAACTTCAGGCCGAAAGCCCGGTACGCAATACGCAAATCTTCGGTCATGGCTTCATCATTTTCCCGAATTCGCCGTCTTCCGGCAACCGGGAAAACATCATGTGGTCGCGCCACTCGCCGTTGATTTTGAGATATTTCCGCAAAAGACCTTCCCGTTCGAAGCCGGCCTTTTCAAGAAGCCGGATGCTCTTCCCATTGTCCGGAATACAGGCTGCCTCGATCCGGTGCAACTGAAGTCCGCCATAGATATAGGGGATTGCCACTCTCAATGCGGCCAACATATGGCCTCGGCCCGCATGTTTTTCGCCCATCCAGTATCCGATCATGCAGCTTTGCGCCGCTCCACGGCGAATATAGCCGATTGTCAGGCCGCCGAGCAGCACCATGTCGTCGGCCCGGAAAAGCAGCATGGGAATGGCAAGACCTGCCGAGCATTCCTGCGCGCTGCGCATCACCCGGGCGCGGTAGGAGGCCTCCGTCAGTTCATCGGCGCGCCAGGTCGGCTCCCACGGCTGCAGGAAGCTGCGGCTCTCGGACCGCAGCCTATACCACTGTTTATAGTCGGAATTATGCGGCAGCCTGAGCAGATGCTCCGGGCCGGATAGTTCCGGCGTGTCCGGATGTCGGGACAAGAACCGAAACACCGACCTTGCCATTCTGCTGCCGCTCCCGCGCTGAGTGCCGGATCAGCCGGCCGCTTTTGTCTTGATGACGGGGGACGACAATGCGGCCGCAATCTCCGACATCGGCGCCAGCTTCTCGATCGGCCCGACAGCCGAAAGCGTCGGCACGGTATCGAAGAACAGCCGCCCGGCAAGATCGGTCAGCCGCTCGGTTGTGATGCCGGCAAGCCTCTCCATCATCTCCTCATTGGGGATGGAACGACCATAAAGCATCATCTGGCGGGCGATCTGGCCGGCGCGTGCCGCCGGGCTTTCCTGGCCCATCAGCAATTGCGCGCGGATCTGCGCCCGGGCGCGGTCGATTTCCACCTGATGGATGGTGTCGGCCGACTTGTGCAATTCGTCGATGATCACCGGGATCAGCTTCGGCAGGTCGTCGCTGCCGGTTGCCGCATGAATGCCGAAAATGCCGGTGTCGGAAAAGCCCCAATGGAAGGCATAGACCGAATAACACAGCCCGCGATGCTCGCGCACTTCCTGAAAGAGACGTGACGACATGCCCCCGCCGAGAATGTTGGCGAGGATCTGCGAACAGTAGAAGTCGCGCATATGGTAGGCCTTGCCCTCGAAACCGAGCAGGACCTGGGTGTCCATCAGGTCGCGTTCCTCGCGCACGTCACCGCCGATATAGCGGGCGGCGTCGAAAACCGGCGGTGCGCTCGGCGTGGTCGGCAGGCCGGCAAAGCGTTCCTCGACCTGCTTGACGAAAGCATCATGATCGACGGCACCGGCAGCCACGACGAACATCCGGTCGGTCGTGTAATTGCGCGAGAGATAACCGCGGATCTGCGACGGCGTAAAGCTTTTCACCCGTTCCGGGGTACCGAGGATGGCCCGGCCGATTGTCTGGTCGCGATAGGCGATTTCCGAGAACCGGTCGAAGACGACATCGTCCGGTGTATCGTTGGCGGCCCCGATCTCTTGCAGGATGACGTTTTTCTCGCGTCGCAGCTCTTCCTCGTCGAATGCCGATTCCGTCAGGATGTCGGCCAGGATATCGACAGCAAGCGGCACGTGATCCTTCAGCACGCGGGCATAATAGGATGTCGTTTCGGTCGAGGTCGCGGCATTGAGCTCGCCCCCGACATCCTCGATCTCCTCGGCGATGTCGCGGGCGCTGCGGCGCGCCGTCCCCTTGAAGGCCATGTGCTCGAGCAGATGGGCAATGCCGTGCTCGGCCTCGGTCTCGTTACGCGAACCGGACTTGATCCACACGCCGAGAGCCACGCTTTCCAGATGCGGCATGCTTTCGGTGACGACAGTCAGCCCGGAGGGGAGCCGGGTAATCTCTACATTCATTTTGGAACTCTCTGGCGCCATCGTTACTTGGCCCGGGTACGGCTGCCGATGAAGGTTTCGACGGCCTTAAGCTCCGGTTCAAGAATGTCGAAGCGCTCCTCCCTTTGCATAAGATCAGACAACCATGATGGAAGTGCCGGATCAATTCCGCAAGCGGATTTTACCGCAGCCGGGAATTTGGCCGGATGCGCGGTCGAAAGCGTCACCATCGGACTTCCTGCCTTGGCATTCTTTGCGGCGACGAAAACGCCGGTCGCCGTATGCGGGTCAAGCAGGTAGCCGGTCGAGGACAGGATCTCGCGGATCGTCGCGGCAACCTGCTTTTCGGTCGCGCGGCCGGCGCGGAACTCGCGCTTGATCGCCTTCAGCGGCTTTGCCTCGATCTCGAAGGCGCCGGACTGTTTCAGCCCGTCCATCGAGCGACGCACGGCGGCTGCATCGCGGTCATAGGCCTCGAACAGCAGGCGTTCGAAATTCGACGAGATCTGGATGTCCATCGATGGCGAGGTCGTCGCCTTGACGCCCTTCATCTCGTAGCGGCCGGTCTTCAGCGTCCGGGCAAGGATGTCATTGTCATTGGTGGCGATCACCAGCCGGTCGATCGGCAGGCCCATCTTCTTGGCGACGTAGCCGGCGAAGATATCGCCGAAATTGCCGGTCGGCACGGTGAACGAGATCTTCCGGTCCGGGCTCCCGAGCGAAATGGCCGAGGTGAAGTAATAAACGACCTGGGCCATGATGCGGGCCCAGTTGATCGAGTTGACACCCGAAAGCTTGACCCGCTCACGGAAGGCTGCGTCGTTGAACATCTCTTTGACGAGGTTCTGGCAATCGTCGAAATTGCCCTCGACCGCAATCGCATGCACGTTGGATGCGGTCGACGAGGTCATCTGCCGCTGCTGCACCGGAGAAACCTTGCCATGCGGGAAGAAGATGAAGATGTCGGTGCGCTCGCGGCCGGCAAAGGCGTCGATCGCTGCCCCGCCCGTATCGCCCGACGTGGCGCCGACGATCGTCGCCCGCTCGCCGCGTTCAGTCAGGACGTGGTCCATCAGGCGCGCAAGCAGCTGCATTGCCACGTCCTTGAAGGCGAGCGTCGTGCCATGGAAGAGTTCGAGGATGAAGTCGTTCGGCCCGACCTGCACCAAAGGCACCACGGCCGGATGGCGGAAAGTGGCATAAGCCTCGTCGATCATCGCCTTCAATTTGTCGTCGGAAATCTCTCCGTCGACGAAGCGCGACAGGATTTCGAAGGCGATATCCTGGTAGCTCTTGCCGCGCAGGCCACGGATCTCTTTCTTCGAAAGGGACGGCCATTTGCGCGGGACATAGAGCCCGCCGTCTTTTGCGAGCCCCGCCATGAGTGCATCACGAAAGCCGAGAGCGGGCGCAGTGCCCCGGGTAGAAATGTATTCCACGACGTTGAATCCCTGATCGATTTTTGTTCCGACCGCTGATATAGACTATCGAAATCGGCGGTGAAAGACCGGAATACGACGGGTCGGTACCGCCTTCGATAACGAAGCTGCAAAGGGTTGAGTAACGTGGTTGGCAAGTTCTCTCGCGGTTTTATGGCGGTCTCACTCGCAGCTCTTTTGGCAGGCTGCAATTCTGCTTCGCAGGGGCTTGATATGAGTGCCAACGCATCGGCTGCCGCCGCTGCCCCGGCCGTGGTTCAGGCCTATTGCCCCCAGGTCGTCATGCTTGAGCAGAACGCCGTCTACCGCGTTTATGCCAAGGGCGGCCAGGATGATCCGAGCAAGCTTCTCTATCAGGCATCCTTCAACGACGTGACGCGTCAATGCACGGCAAACGAGACGACGATGACCATCAATGTCGTCGCCCAGGGCCGTATCGTCCAGGGTCCGGCCGGCACGCCGGGTTCGCTGACGCTGCCGGTCACGGTCGATGTCGTCGATGGCGACAACGTCATCTATTCGCAGAAGGTGGCTTTCCCGGTCAACATGCCGGCCGGCGGCTCGCAGTTCATCTTCTCCAAGGCCGACGTGCAGATCCCCAACGCCCAGGGCGGCGCCTCGCGCTTCACCCGCGTCCGCCTCGGCTTCGATAACGCCCCGGCCAAGCCTGTTCGCAAGGGCAAGCGCGTCTAAGCGACGGGCGCCATCTTATCGTCTGAAAATGCAGGCCGCTCCGGCATCGGAGCGCCTGCTGTTAAACATCCGTTAACCATAATTCCTTAACTCATATTAGCAGATCGTTAAGGGCGCTTCGCCTTTAATCGAGGTCTGGGTGAGGTGGGAATGGCTGGTCCAGCGATTTCGGCAGGCGCAAGACGGCGCCTCAAGCTCTGCACGGCGATCGTGTCGCTTGCGTGTCTGCTGCCTGCTGCCGTCTCGGCACAATCCGCCTGGACCGGTGCTTCCGACAATGATTTCGCCAACGGCGCCAACTGGACCCCATCTGCACCCGGCGCAGGCGATGCCGCAGCGATCGGCTCCGGCGTTCCGACTGTTTCCACCAATGCCACGGTCGATTCGGTCGACGTCACCGGCGGCACGCTGCATGTCGATGCCGATCTTTCGGCCTCGGGCGGCACGACCCTTGCCGATCCCGGCCGGATCGAGATCTCCACCGGTGGCCAGTTGACCTCCGATGTCGAGATGTCCGGCGGCAATCTCGCCAATTCCGGCACGCTTGCCGGCACCCTGCACATGACCGGTGGCGAGACCGTCAACGATGGCACGATCACGGGCAAGACCACGCTCGACGATGGCAAGCTGACCAACAATTTCGTCGTCAGCGATGTGGATGTCGAGGCGGCCGCCGAATTCGTCAACAATTCCGGCGCCAGTGCCGGCGATGTAAAGAATGCCGGTACCGCGTCCAATGCCGGCTCGATCGCTTCGCTGGAAAATACCGGCGGTTCGTTCACCAACAATAGCGGCGGCACGATCACCGGTGACACGGTCGTCACCGGCGGCACGGTCACCAACAACTTTGTCGTCACCAATGTCGATGTGATGGCGGCGGCGATCTTCGTCAACAATACGGGTGCGACCGCCGGCGATGTCACCAATGCCGGCAATACGTCGAATGCCGGCACGGTTGCCTCGCTGACCAATGCCGGCGGCACCTTCACCAACAATGACGGCGGCACAGTGACCGGTGATACGGTGATTGCCGGCGGCACAGTGACCAACAATTTCGTCGTCACCTATGTCGACGTCATGGCGGCGGCGATCTTCGTCAACAATACGGGTGCGACCGCCGGCGATGTCACCAATGCCGGCAATACTTCGAATGCCGGCACGGTTGCCTCGCTGACCAATACCGGCGGCACCTTCACCAACAATGACGGCGGCACGGTAACCGGCGATACGGTCGTCACCGGCGGCACGGTGGTCAACAATTTCACCGTCACCGACGTGGATGTCGCGGCGGCCGCCGCCTTCGTCAACAATTCCGGTGCGACGGCCGGCGATGTCGTTAATGCCGGCACGGTTTCCAATGCCGGCACGATTGCCTCGCTGACCAATACCGGCGGCACTTTCACCAACAACGAGGATGGCACGATCACCGGCGATGCGACGGTCATCGGCGGCACGCTGGTCAATGACGGCACGGTCGGTGGCGCAATCGATATCGGCACGGACGGCGTGCTTGCAGGCTCCGGCACGATCGGCGGGTTGACCGTCGGCGATGGCGGCACATTTGCGCCGGGACCGGGCATCGCGACGGTCGCCGTCAATGGCGATGTCACCTTCGAAAAGGGATCGACCTATCAGGTGGAAACCGATGCGGCCGGCACGTCCGACCGTCTGGATGCTTCCGGCACGGTGACGATCAACGGCGGTACGGTCGAGGTTCTGGCCGGCGCCGGAACCTATGCGCTCGACACCAGCTACACGATCCTGACCGGCGACAGCGTCAACGGCATCTTCGACGACGTGACCTCGGATCTCGCCTTCCTCTCGCCGATCCTCACCTACGATCCGACGTCGATCACCCTCGACCTCTATCGCAACGACGTCGATTTCGCCGATGTCGCACAGACCGCCAATACCCGCGCCACGGCCAACGCCGTCCAGTCGCTCGGCACTGAAAATTCCGTCTTCCTGGGTGTTCTGCCGCTCAGCGCCAATGGCGCCCGCGACGCGTTTTCGCAATTGAGCGGTGAACTGCATGCCTCGCTGAAAAGCCAGCTGATGCAGCAGGCGGATCTGGCCCGCGAAGCAATTCTCGACCGGATCAATGGCGATATTCCCGCGCAACAGACGGACGGCGGCGCAAGCGTCTGGATGACCGGCATCGCCGCCTCGGGCCGCATCGACGGCGATGGCAATGCCGCCGGGATCGACAGCCATGCGGCGGGCCTGTTTGCCGGTTTCGATGGCGATATCTCGGATCACTGGAAAGTCGGCGGACTTGTCGGTTATACCAATGCCTCGGCCGGCCTCGATGCCGACTGGGA
The DNA here is from genome assembly GCF_057163345.1 of Aliirhizobium sp. YIM B11859. Lineage (NCBI taxonomy): Bacteria > Pseudomonadati > Pseudomonadota > Alphaproteobacteria > Hyphomicrobiales > Rhizobiaceae > Aliirhizobium > Aliirhizobium sp. YIM B11859. The sequence goes on along the minus strand of NZ_JBXHAY010000002.1, from coordinate 306,114 downwards.
CAGCTACCATGCCGGCCTCTATGCCGCAGCGGCATGGGGCGGGCTCAATTTCACCGGCGGGGCGATCTATTCGAGGAACGAGATTTCGACGACCCGTAATCTTGCCTTCGGTACGTTCGAGGATGAGCTGCAGGCCGATTATTCGAGCGTCACCCGCCAGGTCTTTGCCGATCTCGGCTGGCGCGAAAAGCTCGGCCCGGTAACGCTCGAACCCTTTGCCAATCTCGCCTATATCAATCTTGATACTGATGGTTTTGGTGAAAAGGGCGGGGCAGCAGCCTTGTCGGCAGGTGGCGGCACGGATGATGTGACGCTGACGACGCTCGGCCTCAGATGGGCAGCAGATATCGGCAATGCCGATCTGCCGGCAAGTTTTTCCGGCATGCTCGGCTGGCGCCATGCGATCGGTGACCTGACGCCGTCGACGCGGTTTGCGTTTTCGACCGGCAGCCCGTTCATCATCGAGGGCGTCTCGCTGCCGCGTGACACGGCCGTTGTCGAAGCCTCGCTTTCGGCGCAGGTCTCAAGGACCGCGCGGGTGAAGCTGACCTATTCCGGCGAATTCGCCAAATCCTTCGCAAGCCACGCTGCGAAGGCAAGCCTCGTCGTCGATTTCTAGATTTTGACGGTCAGATCGCTTCGGCCCATTCGCCGAGCGCTGCAACCGTGGCCGGCAGATCCTGCATGCGCGAGATCACCGTCGCAGCACCCGCATCGGTCAGCCGGTCGGCATGGCTCGGATAGCTATGCGACGCGCCGGTGAAGCCGATGACACGCATGCCGGCCGCCCTTGCACCATGGATGCCATGGGTCGAATCCTCGATGACGAGGCAGCGCGACGGGTCGACGCCGAACTGTTCCGCGCCATGCAGAAAAATGTCCGGCTTCGGCTTTACCCGATCGGGTCCAAGATCCTTGGCCGAATAGATATGTGGTGCGAAATAGGGCTTCAGGCCGACCTTGGTCAGCATCATGTCGAGCCGCGCGCTGGACGAATTGGAGCAGATGCAGCGCTGCGTCGTCAGGCGGGCAAGCGCGAAGCGAACGCCGTCGATGATCTTCACGTCGCGCTGCAGCCGGGCGTCGAGCAGCTTTTCCGACTTGTCGAGCAGCGAGGCGGACAGCGGAATATCGGCTTCCTTCTCGACCGCCAAAAGAATGTCCTTCCAGGTCAGGCCGGCAAACCGTTCGCCCATTTCCTCGACGCTGATCGGATAACCGGCTTCCGTCAGAAGCCGTGATTCGACCTGGGCTGCGATGATTTCGGAATCGACGAGCACGCCGTCGCAATCGAAGATGATGAGGTCGAAACCGCTCATGTCTGAAATACCTTTTGGGACAAGTCAGGCGGGGTTCTAGCGGAAGCGCCGCGCAAGCTCAACCGGCTGGGCCGCATGGCAGGGTAGAGCGAAGCGGGAAGCTGTCGGCTACTGCATATCGAGCGGAAACTGCAGCAGGAACCGTCGCTCGCCTTCGGATGTGAAGATCACCGCCCGGCTTTCGTCGCTGCGCCGTGCCCAGCCCTGGTCGAACATATGCGACAGCAGCGCCTTGCCGAGCGTGCCGGCCAGATGCGATCGCCTTTCACTCCAGTCGAGGCAGGATTTGCACAGCGGACGGCGGTTGGCCGCAAGCCGGGAAAGATCGATGCCGAAGGCCGCAAGCTGCTCTCGGCCCTTTGCCGTGACCGACAGGTTCTCGCCATCCGTCTCGATCTCGCCGCGGCAGACGAAACTGTCGAGCATCCGCACACCGTAATCGCCGGCCAAATGATCGTAACAGACCCGCGCCTTCCTGAGTGCCGGATCCTTCGGTCCCGGCCGGTAGCGCAGATGCCCGCGGCTTGCGGCAAACCCCATGATCGTTTCGAGCAGTGCACCCGTCGCCGCATCGGCGAGCGTGAAATAGCGGTGTCGTCCCTGCTTGCGCTGAACGATCAGCCCGCCATCTTCGAGCTTGGCAAGATGCGCACTCGCGGTCTGCAGCGTCACGCCGGCCGCCTGCGACAGCTCGGTCGCCGTCAGCGCCTTGCCGCCGATCAGTGCCGTCAGCATGTTGGCGCGGGCGGGATCGCCGATCAGTGTGCCGATACGGGCTATGTCCGGTCCTTCCTTCATGCCGCGCATCATCCCATATCTTTAGCCTTCATACTTCGATCGTAGCCGAAGCATCCCTGCGCGACAACATGGCAGAAACGGTGGGTCACGAGGACATTCAGTCAAGGAAAATGCCATGATCACCTGTTTCATCCGCTACGAGATCGACCCGTTCAAGCAGGACAAGTTTGCCGACTATGCGCGTGCCTGGGGCCAGTCTATCCCGCGCAACGGCGCCGACCTGATCGGTTATTTCGGCCCGCATGAAGGCTCGGCCACCACCGCCTACGGCGTCTACAACATCGAAAACCTTGCCGCCTACGAAGCCTATCGCGCAAGGCTTGCCGCCGATCCGCTCGGCCGGGAGAATTACCAGTTCGCCAAACGCGAGCGCTTCATCCTCAAGGAAGATCGCATCTTCCTGAAGAACATGTCGCTGCCGCATGGAGCGCCAATGAGGGATTTGCTAAAGCCATGATCGCCGTCATCTTCGAAGTCGTGCCCTTCATGGGCGAACGCCACCGTTATCTCGATCTCGCCGGCGACCTGCGATCCGAACTGGAACGGATCGACGGCTTCATCTCGATCGAGCGTTTCGAGAGCCTGACCCTTCGCGGCAAGATCCTGTCGCTGTCCTTCTGGCGCGACGAGGAGGCGGTGAAGGCGTGGCGCAATGTCGAGGCACATCGCGCCGCCCAGCAGGCTGGCCGCAACGGCGTCTTTGCCGATTACCGGCTGCGCATCGGCCATATCCTGCGCGACTACGGCATGTTCGAGCGCGCGCAAGCGCCGCAGGACAGCCGCGACGTGCATGCGGCTTAAGAGGCCTCAGGCGCTGTAGCGCGCCTCGGCGAGGTCGATCTCGCGAATGAGCTTGCGGGCAATCTCTTCGGACACTTTCCGGGCGCGGCTCAGGCGAAAGATCTCGTCGCGCTCGGCCCGGAGTGCTGCAAGCCTCAGCCGCCTGTCGGCCTCTTCCATGCGCCGCACCTCTTCCGCTTCGTCGCCGATCTTGGATCGTCCATCGATACGCTCGCGGTAAAGCTCCATCAGCCTTGTGCCGACATGGCCGTAGAGATCGGCATCCGTGCGCCCCTCGCTCATCGCGTGCTGCAGCTTCTCGATCATCCGGATCGCCGCTTCGGACGATGCGATCCGTGCCAGATCCTCTTCCTTGTGATGATCGGCCTCGGGCGGCAGTTCGATATCCTTCAACAGGAAGGGCAGGCCGATACTGGCGGCAACCAGCGAAACGATGATCACGCCGGCGGCAAGAAAGATCGCCAGATCACGGGCCGGGAAGGGGGTGATACCGTCATCGAGGAAGAAGGGCAGCGTCAGCACACCGGCAAGGGTGATTGCCCCACGCACGCCGGCAAGCGAGGTGGCGACCAGCAGCTTCCAGTGCGGCTTGCGGAGCGCCTCACCACGCCGGGCGGCCCGGAACATGGTGAAATGCAGCGACACCCAGACCCAGGCGAAACGCAGGATGGCAAGCGCCAGATTGATGGCGATGACGTAGCCGATCATCCAGATCGGATCGATATGGCCGGTTTCCGTCACCACGCGTGCGGCACCCGAAACGATGCCCGGCAGCTGTTCGCCGAGCAGCACGAACATCGTGCCGTTCAGCGCGAACTGCACCGTATCCCACACGGCATTTCTGCGGACACGGGTGATGGCGAGTGCCTGGCCCCTCAATTCCGCGTAACTCATGGTGATGCCGGCCGCGACGGCAGCGAGAATGCCCGAGCAATGCAGGTGTTCGGCGATCAGATAGGCGCCGAATGGGATCAGCAGGCTGATCAGGATCTGCGCACCCGGCTCTTCCCCGAGTTTTCGCGAGACCGTATCCTTCACCTTCACCACCAGCCAGGTGACGATGAAGCCGATGGCGATACCGCCGATCGCCACCCACAGGAAGGTACCGACCGCATCGGTGACCGAAAAGACGCCGGTCACGGCCGCAGCGACAGCAAACCGCATGCAGACCAGGCCGGATGCGTCATTGAGCAGCGATTCCCCTTCGAGAATGTGCATCAGTCGCGGCGGAATGGTGACGCGCTGGGCGATCGCTGAGACGGCGACCGGATCGGTCGGCGAAACGATCGCCGCAAGCGCGAAGGCGACGGCCAGCGGCATGGCCGGGATCATCCAGTGGATCAGAAGACCGACGCCGATCACGGTGAACACGACAAGTCCCAGCGCCAGTTCGAGGATCACGCCCTTGTCGCGGAACAGGCCTTCCTTCGGGATACGCCAGCCATCGAGAAACAGAAGCGGCGGCAGGAAAAGCAGGAAGAAGATATCCGGCTCCAGCACCACTCCGCTGCCCGTCACCCCGGCAATCGCCGCCCCAAGCCCGATCTGGATCAGCGGCAGGGGGATGGGCAGCGGCAGCATGCGCGAGATCGTGCCGCTGAGAATGACCGCGACAAGCAGGACGAGGGCTATGGTGATGCTATCCAAGTCTTCAAATACCTATTTTATTCGCAATAGCGCTTTGAATAGGAAAGGCGGGGAGGGGATGCAAGGACGAAAGGCCTGTAAACGCCTGACACCACGCCTGCGGAATCACATCCGTGTCATTGTCGAGCGCCGGCCTCGATCAGCAGTTCCTTCAACGCGCCGTCATCGCGCTGTCGCGCCAGGGACAGGGCTGTCTCCCCACGATTGTCCTTGGCGTTGACATTGGCGCCGGCCTCGACCAGCGCTTCGATGACGTCTTCCCGGTCGGGCTCCGTCATGTTGACGAGCAGCGGCGTGCGGCCATCCTTGTCCCGCGCCTCGAGATTACCGCCGGCCGCCACGATCGCGGTGACAGGTTCGGGTTCCGAGATGATGTGCAGAAGCGTGATGCCTTCATCATTGGCGGCGTTGACATCGGCGCCGTTTGCCAGAAGCAGTTGGAAGATTTTCGGTTCGAAGTAACTGTCTTGCAGGTTCATCGGCTGGAAAACGAATTCGCCGATGGACGTGGCAAGCTTCGGTTCGGTCTTCAGCATCGCCGCCACCATGGCGGCGTAGCCGGTTTGAACGGCATCATGGAATTTTCCGATGTCGGCGTCGGTCATTGCCAGGGCTCCATTGCTTGTCAGCAAGAGTGCCAGCATCAGTCTCGCCGCGCAGGACATCGCTGGGACCCGGTCCCATGCTCTGGACATCTCGAACATTTTTCACCGGCCTATGCCTGCCAGCGCAAATAGCCGGGCTGCGGGTGCCACTCGGTCCATCCCCTGGTGACCTATGGAAGATGGTGGCCTTCGACGTGCCGGCGGGATCATGCCCCGCCCTTTTCAGGCGGGGCCGATTGCCTTAGCGGCAGACGCGACGGGGCCCGGAACTCGGCTGATAGGTATTGTCGGAAGCCCGGTAGGAGCGATAGCGCGAAGCACAGCTGCCCGAACGGTTCTGGGATGCGATGGCACCGCCGATGATCGCGCCGGCAGCCAGACCGCCGATGATCGCGCCGGTATTGTTCCGGTGATGTCTGTGACGGCTGTAGCGGTGGTGGCGATCACGATGACGATCGTACCGGCGGACGTGATGGCGATCGTGGCGACGGACATGGCGGCGATCGTCGCGGACCTGCTGAATGTCGGATCGGCTCTCGATATTCGTCACTGGCGCTGTGGGGAAAGCCTGGGCGGGTGCGACACCCGTGAAAGCGGTAACGGCTGTTACGACAAGAATTGCAATTTTTCTAAACATTCGTCTTCCTCGGTTGGAAGGACGATATAGAGCGGCGCTCCTCCTCTGGTAGAGCGTAGGGCAACTTCTCTGTTTGTTGATCTGCTTTTCCGACCATACCCTTGTTCGCAGCGTCCACCTGCCGGGCGATTTCGAAAACTTTTCCCGAAATGTGGCGATGGTTCAGCTTTTGGTAACCAGAATAGGTAACCATAACAGTCAGTAAATTCGTTTTATGTATAGCGTAGCGAGTGTGAAATGGCTGCAGTTTTTCCGCTGGCCGACCTGAAAAAACAGGTTCGTCCGGACGCATGGGTTAACTCCATCATCAAGGGTGATTGCGTTGCCGCTCTCGAGGCGCTGCCGGACCATTCGGTCGACGCGATCTTTGCTGACCCGCCATACAACCTCCAGCTCGGCGGCACCCTGCACCGTCCCGATCATTCGGTCGTCGACGCCGTCGACGATGCCTGGGACCAGTTCGCCTCCTTCGAAATGTACGATGCCTTCACCCGTGCCTGGCTGCTCGCCTGCCGTCGCGTTCTCAAGCCCAACGGCACGATCTGGGTGATCGGCTCCTACCACAACATTTTCCGCGTCGGCGCGATCATGCAGGACCTGAATTTCTGGCTCCTGAACGACATCGTCTGGCGCAAGGTCAATCCGATGCCGAACTTCAAGGGCCGCCGCTTCCAGAATGCCCATGAGACGATGATCTGGGCCAGCCGTGACGCCAAGGCCAAGGGTTACACCTTCAATTACGACGCGCTGAAGGCGTCCAACGACGACGTGCAGATGCGCTCCGACTGGCTGTTCCCGATCTGCTCGGGCGGCGAGCGGCTGAAAGGCGATGACGGCAAGAAGGTCCACCCGACCCAGAAGCCGGAAGCCTTGCTTGCCCGTGTCATCATGGCCTCGACCCGGCCGGGCGACGTCATTCTCGACCCGTTCTTCGGCTCCGGCACGACAGGTGCGGTTGCCAAACGCCTCGGCCGCAACTTCGTCGGTATCGAGCGCGAGCAGGATTATATCGATGCGGCCTCGGCCCGCATCGAGGCGGTCGAGCCGCTCGGCAAGGCCGAATTGACTGTCATGACCGGCAAGCGTGCCGAACCGCGTGTCGCATTCAACGTGTTGATCGAGGCAGGCCTTCTCAAGCCCGGCCAGGTTCTGACCGACGCAAGACGTCGCTACAGCGCGATCATCCGCGCCGACGGTACGCTTTCTTCCGGTGGCGATGCGGGTTCGATCCATCGCCTCGGCGCCAAAGTACAGGGCTTCGATGCCTGCAACGGATGGACCTTCTGGCACTTCGACGACGGCCAGGCACTGCGTCCCATTGATGAACTGCGCGTCGTCATTCGCAGCAATCTGGGCAAACTCGACTGAGCCACCAGTCGAGCCAGATGACAGGTTTCCTCTTCCGGTTTTTGTACCTCTAGTCCCGGAAGAGGATAATCGGCGCCCGGGCGGCTGTGCCCGGGCGCCATTTTTTTGTCGCCGGTTCAGAAAAAGCGTGTCCGCCGCAGCCGCGCACGGTCGGCAAGCAGGCTGCGGACACTCGCCAGATAGATGCCCGTCTCCGTCACGCTGATCCGCACAGACCCATCCGCCTCGAAGGTTTCCACCGTCGTGTCGATCACTGCCCCGTCGAGATAATCCGTCACCACGGAAAACTCTCGGCCTGAGCGCAAGACCGTCACGTTCTTCCGCAGCCCGTCCTCCATATCGAAGGCAAAGCTCTCTTCGAATTTGTCGGTTGATATCTCGACTGTCTCTGAGATTCTGTCAGGATGATGCATGGAAGCCTGCTTGGCGCATATGATGTTGCTATATCAGGAAAGACCACTTGCGGTTGCGATCCGTCCGGATAATCTGAATAAGAAGCCGTTCCAGCGATGGTGAAATCCTGTTGAGATTAGTAAAATGATTTTCACCTGTAAACCAATTTCCACCCAGGGTTACAATTAGATGAAAATTCTACTCTCGGACGATGTCGCAGGTAGGATCGAAACCAAGCTCGCCAAGTTTTCGCGTAGCTGGGCGAGACTTAACCTCGATCCCCTGCGGCAAACGGTGTGTTTTAAGGTGCTTGTCCTGTGCGAAATGCTTGGCGGCAGGACGATGGCTGCAGAAGCTGCCGAACTGGCAGACAACACGCTCGACAACTATCGTCACGGCAAGAAGGACCCGACTTTCGCAACCTTGCATCAGATGGCGGACAAGGCTGGAATTGCGGCGCGTTATCTGGGGGGGGAATGGTTTTTCGAGGTCGACAGCATCCGGATCGATCTGTCTCCGGCTTTTGCGGCCGGCGCGATGCCGCCGGGCATGATGGACAATCCGCCCCAGCCCTATCTGCATGGTTATGACGAGATCAGCCCGTCATCCGTGGCCGCGGGCGCGATCGAGCAATATTGGGCAAGGCTCGGGCTTGATCCGGCGTCGCTTTCGACCGTGCTGGCGGAAGGCGACAGCATGATGCCGACCATTGCCGATCACGCGCCGGTTTTCCTCGACAGCGGCGATCGCGATCTTGCCGATGGCGGGATTTACGCGATCAGGACCGATGGCAGGCTGATCATTCGCCGCGTGCAACGCCTGATCGGCGGCGGGCTGCAACTGCTTGCCGATAATTCGAGTGCCTATCCGGCCCAGGAAATCGACGAGAAGAGCCTCGCCGGTTTAGAAGTCGTCGGCCGTGTGCGCAGCGCCGCCGTCGCCTGCTGACACGGCGGTTCTGGCGAAATTAGATCGCCACCCCGTGGGCAATCAGGTCCCTGCGCAGCGTTTCCGCGTCGGTGAAGTGAACCGCCTGCCAGCCGGCGGCCCGTGCACCTTCGACATTGACCATCGTATCGTCGATGAAGATCGATGTTTCCGGTGTGAGGTCGAAATCCTTCGCATGTCGCTCGTAGATCGCCACGTCCGGCTTGATCAGCCCGATCTCACCCGACACAGTCACGCCCCGCGTGGCATTGAGAAACGGGAATATCTTCCGTGCCTCGACAAACGTGTCGGCCGCGAAATTGGTCAGCATCGTGACATCATGCCCCTTGTCGATCAGTTCGAGCATCAGCGCCACCGAACCGTCATAGGCATGCGGCACCATTTCGTGCCAATGCTTGCGAAAAGCGCGGATGTGATCTTCGCGGTCAGGGTGTTCGGCAATCAGCAGTGCCTCGGCTTCTTCCCAAGTCCGGCCGCGATCCTGTTCCACGTTCCAGTCATGGGTGCAGATGTTCTGGAAGAACCATTTGCGCTCTTCGGCATCGGGGATGATGCGGCTGAAGGGAAGGTTCGGATCGTAATGGATGAGAACCTTGCCGATATCGAAGACGATATGGTCGATCTGGCCTGCCATGATGTTTCCCGGTCAGTTTGAGTGTTTCGCAAAGGCGGTCGGTATAGCCTGAGTGATTACCTTTTTCATGACGGTCGGCAAGGCTTCGTTATCAAGTTGCTCGACCGGCACCCACCAGCCGGAAGGCGCCGTGGCGGAAGCGACAAGGCTGCGATAGACCGAAAGCTTCAGCTCGAAATGGGTGAAGACATGGGTGATCGTCCCGCAAGGGGCCCAGTCGGCATCGAAAGGCGCCTGGTCCGGCCCGGTGCCGCCGTCGATCCGTGCCGTCCAGGCGGTGGTCGGCACTTCCGTCATTCCGCCAAGCAGGCCCGTTTCGATACGGCGCCTCAGCAGAATGTCGCCGTCCTCGGTAACCGCCACGAATGCTGCACCGACACGAACCGGTTTCTCCTTCTTGGCAGCTTTGACCGGAAAGCGCTCCGGATCATGTTCCGCAACGGCCAGACAGTCTTCGCGAAACGGACAGAGCGCACAGGCCGGCCGTTTCGGCGTGCAGATCGTGGCGCCGAGATCCATCATCGCCTGTGCGAAATCGCCCGGTCGGTCGGCAGGCGTCAGCTCCCGCACCTTCGCCTTCATCTGAGGCTTGGAGCCGGGCAGGGGGGCATCAATCGCATAAAGCCGCGAGATCACCCGCTCGACATTGCCGTCCATCACTGCCGATTGCCGGTTGAAGGCAATCGCCGCGACCGCAGCCGACGTGTAGTCGCCGATACCCGGCAATCCCCTGAGGCCATCCTCCGTGTCCGGAAAAATCCCGTCATGATCGGCGGCCACCGCCTCGGCGCATTTCTTCAGGTTGCGGGCGCGGGCATAATAACCGAGCCCCGCCCATGCCGCCATCACGTCCTCGGAAGGGGCGGCCGCGAGATCCGTCACCTTCGGCCAGCGGCCGAGGAACTTGATGAAATACGGTTTGACCGCCTGTACGGTCGTCTGCTGCAGCATCACTTCCGACAGCCACACATGATAGGGATCGGCGCGTCTCCCGGCCATCGCCGCAGACGGGCTGACCCGCCACGGCAATTCGCGGTGATGGCGATCATACCAGGCGAGAAGCCTTGTCGCGTGGGTTCGTTTCGGTGTCGGGGATAACGTATCGAGCATCGTTTGCCGTCATGGGGGAAGTTGCCCTATACTTGGAAGATGAATGCGCCGGCATCAAGGACGGCCCAAGCCTGCAAGACCGGTTATCCAGCGATGAATTACCCCGTCAAGAAGACCAAGCCCTTCCAGCGAAAGGGCGCAAACCAGATCGCAGAGATCGCCAACGGCCTCATCGATCCGGTGCTGGCCAGACGCGCCGGCATTTCGACGGCGCTGCTCGGATCCTGGGACGAGATCGCCGGCGAGGAATTTGCCGATTGCACCCGGCCGGAGAAGATCGTCTGGGCGCGCAATGACGGTTACCGCGAGGACGGTTATACGCCGGGCACGTTGACCATCGCCTGCGAGGGCGCCCGCGCGCTTTTCCTCACCCACGCCCAGGGGGAGCTTATCGGCCGGATCAACGCCTTTTTCGGGTTTCCCGCCATCCGCCAGATCCGCATCGTCCAGAAGCCCGTCTCGCCGCAACTCAAGCATTCCAGGACACCGAGGCCCTTGAAGGGCGAGCCCGCCCGCCGCCTCAACGACATGATGGAGGGTATCGAGAGCGAGGCGCTGCGCAAGGCGGTCGAGCGGCTGGGAACCGCGGTGCTGCAGCAAAAGCGCACACGCTAGGATCAATTGCGCGTCAGTCGGCTGATTTTCCTGCTTTTGTCACAATTGTTTGAAGTAAGTTACCTAACGGCAACTTGCTCAGGGTGGGGCGCCGGGATACGGAGTTTCCGACCTAAAGATTCCTTGAACACGGGTGTTCCATGCTTTTGAACGACATTACCACGACCCGACGCGCGCTTCTTGGCGGCGTGGCCGTCACTGCTCTCGCTCTTGCGCTGCCGCTCGGCGTTACCGATGCCTTCGCCCAGGAGAAGCCGGAATCCCAGGGCGATGTCGATATGGCCGCCGCACTGAAGCCGGGCCCGCTGCCTGAAATGTCGCTCGGCAAGGCCGATGCACCGGTCAAGATCATCGAATACATGTCGATGACCTGCCCGCATTGCGCCAACTTCCACAACGTCACCTTCGATGCGATCAAGACCAAATATGTTGATAGCGGCAAGGTCGAGTTCATCATCCGCGAATTCCCGTTCGATCCGGTTGCCACGGCCGCCTTCATGCTGGCCCGCAGCAACCCGCAGAAGCCGGAGGAACTTGCCACCCCGGAACAGTATTTCGCCATGGTCTCGATGCTGTTCAAGCAGCAGCGCGCATGGGCAGCCCCGGCCGACAAGGATGTCCGAAACGCCCTGATGCAGAGCGTCAAGATTGCCGGTTACACACAGCAGACTTTCGAGGCCTGCTTGACGAACCAGAAGCTTCTCGATGAAATCAACAATGTGGTAAAACGGGCGGCGGACGAGTTTACCGTCAATTCCACGCCGACCTTCCTGATCAACGGGAAGAAGTATTCTGGAGACATGTCGGTTGAATCCATGTCGGCTCTTATCGACAGCATCTGACAACGCGCTCTCCTTTGAGAGCGTGAGGGGCGCAGCATGAAATTCAACAAGCTGCGCCTCGTCGGTTTCAAATCCTTCGTCGAACCGACGGAATTTTTCATCGAGCGTGGCCTGACCGGTGTGGTTGGGCCCAATGGCTGCGGCAAATCCAATCTTGTCGAAGCGCTTCGCTGGGTGATGGGCGAAAACTCCTACAAGAACATGCGCGCGTCCGGCATGGACGACGTGATATTCTCAGGGTCCGGCAATCGCCCGGCGCGAAACACCGCCGAGGTCGGGCTTTATCTCGACAATTTCGACCGCACGGCACCCGCTGCCTTCAACGATGCCGATGAGATCCAGGTCACTCGCCGCATCGAGCGCGAGAACGGTTCGGTCTATCGCATCAACGGCAAGGAAAGCCGCGCCAAGGATGTGCAGCTTCTGTTTGCCGATGCCTCCACCGGCGCCCGCTCGCCCTCGATGGTTGGGCAGGGCCGGATCGGCGAGCTGATCAATGCGAAACCGCAGGCGCGTCGGCAACTGCTCGAAGAGGCGGCAGGCATTTCCGGCCTGCATTCGCGCCGCCACGAGGCCGAGCTTCGCCTGCGTGCCGCCGAAACCAATCTGGAACGGCTGGAAGACGTTGTCGTCCAGCTCGAAAGCCAGATCGAAAGTTTGAAACGCCAGGCCCGTCAGGCCAACCGCTTCAAGGCGCTGTCCGCCGATATCCGCGCCCGCGAGGCAATGCTCCTGCATATCCGCTGGGTCGAGGCCGAGCAGGCGGAACTCGAAGCCCAGACCGCCCTCAATCAGGTCACCGTCACCGTCGCCGAACGAGCCCAGGCACAGATGGAGGCCGCCAAGGATCAGGCGGTCACGAGCCTGAAATTGCCGGAACTGCGCGAGGATGAAGCGAAGGCCGGTGCGGCACTCCAGCGCCTGCAGATCGCCCGCAGCCAGCTCGAGGAAGAGGCCGGACGGCTGTTGAAGCGCCGCGACGAGCTGACCCGTCGCCTTGTTCAGCTGGGCGAGGACATTCGCCGCGAAGAACAGCTCGCCGCCGACAACACCGCCTTCCTCACCAAGCTGGACGAGGAAGAGCTCGAGCTCAACGACATGCTGGCCGATAGCGGTGCAGAAAGTGCTGATCTGCGCGAGGCTTTCGACACCGCCGGTGCCACACTTGCCGAAAGCGAGCAATTGCTTGCAGCATTGACCGGTGAGCGCGCCGAGGCAGCAGCCGGCCGCAACCAGCTGGAACGCCTGATCCGCGATCTTGCCGAGCGCCGCCAGCGCCTCGACCGTCAGCGTCAGGATGCAGCAGCCGAACTCGATACCGTCACCGGACGCCTCGCAACCCTGGATGATCCGGCCGAAAAAGCGGAACTGGTCGATGCGGCCGAGATTGCGCTGGACGATGCGACGGCTGCAGCGGAAGAGGCGGAAGCAGCCCTGGCTGCGACCCGTGCCGGTGAACTGACGGCCCGCCGTCCGCTGGAAGACGCAAGAACCACGCTGAACGGTCTTCAGACAGAAGCCCGGACGATCTCGAAAATGCTTGCCGCCGGCGCGACTTCGGGCGAGTACGTGCCGGTTGCCGAAATGGTGCATGTCGAGCGCGGTTATGAGGCAGCCCTCGGTGCCGCTCTCGGAGACGATCTGGAAAGCCCGGTCGATGCTTCGGCACCCAGCTATTGGGCGCTCAATGGCGACGTCTCCGGCGATCCGCGCCTGCCCGATGGCGTCGAGCCCCTGTCCGCCCGCGTCACCGCCCCGCCGGAACTTTCCCGCCGCCTCGCACAGATCGGCATCGCCACGGTGGAACAGGCGCGCTCGCTGTCCGCCTCTCTCAAATCCGGCCAGCGGCTGGTGACGAAGGAAGGGGCCGTTTATCGCTGGGACGGCCATGTGACCGGGTCCGAAGCGCCGGGCGCTGCAGCCCTCAGGCTCTCCCAGAAGAACCGTCTCTCAGAGCTCGAAGCCGAGATCGATGAGGCCCGCGATGTTCTGTCCGAATGCGAAAGCCTGCTGGCTGATGCGCTCGCCGAAATCGCCGCCAGCGAGCGGGTGCTTGCCGATGCGCGTGACCGGGTAAGGTTCGCCACCCGTCATATGTCCGACGCCCGCGAAGCGCTGGCCGCCGCCGAACGCGCTTCCGGCGACCTGATGCGGCGCCGCGATGTCGTTGCCGAAGCGCTGAACCAGGTGGATGCGCAGATCGAAGATATCGAGGTACAGGGCGAAAATGCCCGCATCGAGCTCGAAGGCAGCCCCGACATTTCCGATCTCGACAATCGTCTGCGCGATCAGCAGGCGACTGTCGCGACCGACCGCGGACGGCTTGCCGAAGCGCGTGCGAGCTACGAGGGCCTGAGCCGCGAACTGGAAGCCCGCAAGCGCCGTATTGCTGCAATTGCCCAGGAGCGGTCGTCCTGGAAGGCGCGTGCCGATAGCGCTGCCAGCCATATCGAAAGCCTGCGCGAACGCGAGGAAGAGGCGCGCGACGAGATCGTCGAGCTGGAAGCCGCACCCGAGGAGGTCGATGACCGTCGCCGCAGCCTTCTGTCGGAACTGCAGAAGGCCGAAGAGGCCCGGCGTGGTGCCGCCGATCAGCTGGCAATCGCCGAAACCCGCCAGCGCGAAGCCGACCAGCGGGCAGCAACTGCCCTGTCAGAACTTGCCGATGTGCGCGAAAAGCGCGGTCGCGCCGAGGAGCGCCTCGTTTCCGCGGCCGAAAAACGCCACGAGAGCGAACAGCGCATTCGTGAAGCGCTCAATGTCACGCCCGCGGAAGTTCTGCGTCTCACCGGTCTTCAGCCAGGCCAGCCGGTTCCTGATATCCGCGCCATCGAGCGGGAGGTCGATCGCCTGAAGATGGAACGCGAGCGCCTCGGCGCCGTCAATCTTCGCGCCGACGAGGAACAGAAGGAGCTTTCCGACAAGCTCAATGCGCTGACCCGCGAGCGCGACGACGTGGTCGATGCGATCCGCAAGCTGCGTGGCGCCATCCAGAGCCTCAACAAGGAAGGGCGCGAACGCCTGATCGCCGCCTTCGATGTGGTCAACACCCAGTTCCAGCGGCTTTTCACCCATCTCTTCGGTGGTGGCACGGCGGAATTGCAGCTGATCGAATCGGAGGATCCGCTGGAGGCCGGGCTCGAAATCCTCGCTCGTCCGCCGGGCAAGAAGCCGCAGACGATGACGTTGCTTTCGGGTGGTGAGCAGGCGCTCACCGCCATGGCGCTGATCTTCGCCGTCTTCCTCACCAACCCGGCGCCGATCTGCGTGCTCGACGAGGTGGATGCGCCGCTCGACGACCATAATGTCGAGCGATACTGCAACCTGATGGATGAGATGGCCGCCTCGACCGAGACGCGTTTCGTCATCATCACCCACAACCCCATCACAATGGCCCGGATGAACCGACTGTTCGGCGTGACGATGGCGGAACAGGGCGTCTCCCAGCTGGTCTCCGTGGACCTGCAGACGGCCGAACTCATTCGCGAAGCCAGCTGATCGGGATCGATGCCGCAGCGCCGATCGGAGACTGTCCCTCTCTCGCATCGAAAGGGCTGTGGAGAATGGCGCTTCAGGTGTCGCGAAAATCTTTTCGTATCGCTCTTGATAGCCGTCATATCTACGTTGTTTCACCCATATAGGTGATGCGCGGCGTGTGGTATACGGCTACATGAACAGACGAATTCGTCGGGGGCTGGGGGGCACTTTCACGGTGCATAGGCCGTTCCATCGAATATCTACCCCCCGCGTGGGTTTCCTGTCCTACGCGGAAGACTTTGCGGGGCCGTGTGATCCGGCCCCGCAAAGTCTTTAATCTCTTCCCATCTCAGAAAAAGCCTTCCTTCCATGCGCCAAATTGTCGGTTGCGGATTGCCGCGCCGCAACATATTGCTGCCGTGTTAGTTTCCCAAGCTCTTGCAAAAGCTCTGGATTCAGAGAGGATTGGCCGGGGGAGGAAGACATGGTCAAACGGGTATACTTGTTCGGCGGCGGAAGGGCTGAAGGCGGCGCTGCCGATATCGCCCTGCTCGGCGGCAAGGGCGCCCATC
Source organism: Aliirhizobium sp. YIM B11859 (assembly GCF_057163345.1). Classification (NCBI taxonomy): domain Bacteria; kingdom Pseudomonadati; phylum Pseudomonadota; class Alphaproteobacteria; order Hyphomicrobiales; family Rhizobiaceae; genus Aliirhizobium; species Aliirhizobium sp. YIM B11859. Next base: position 290,348 of record NZ_JBXHAY010000002.1, on the reverse strand, counting down.
TCGCGGAGATGGCAAGCCTTGGCCTGCCTGTGCCTCCCGGGCTGACCATCACCTGTGACTGTTGTCACGAATTCTTTTCCGACGGCCGCAAGCTCGGCGATGATCTGATGGCCGACGTTCTGGCCGGGCTGCAATCCGTCGAGCGGGAAACCGGCCGTCTTTTCGGTGGAACTGAAAGACCGCTGCTGCTGTCGGTGCGCTCGGGATCGCGGGCGTCGATGCCGGGCATGCTCGATACCGTTCTCAATCTCGGCCTCAATGACGAAACCGTACAGGCGCTTGGCCACGATGCGGGCGACGCCCGCTTCGCCTGGGACAGCTACCGGCGCTTCATCCAGATGTATGCCGATGTGGTGATGGGCCTCGACAACGAAGTCTTCGAAGAGCTGCTGGAAGACGAGAAAGGCCGCCTCGGCCATCAGAACGATACCGATCTTTCCGCCGTCGAATGGCAGCATGTCGTGACCCTCTACAAGCGCGTCATCGAGGAGGAGCTGGACGAGAGCTTTCCGCAGGACCCGCATGTTCAGCTCTGGAAGGCGATCGCTGCGGTCTTTTCCAGCTGGCACAATACCCGTGCCGTGACCTATCGCAGCCTCCACCGCATTCCCGACACCTGGGGAACGGCGGTCAACGTCCAGGCCATGGTGTTCGGCAATCTCGGTTCGACTTCGGCCACCGGTGTCGCCTTCACCCGCAATCCGTCGACCGGCGAAAGGGCTCTGTACGGCGAATATCTGGTCAACGCTCAAGGCGAGGATGTGGTGGCCGGCATCCGCACGCCGCAGTCGATCACCGAGGAAAGCAGGCTGGCATCCGGCTCCGACAAGCCGTCGATGGAAAAGCTGATGCCGGAGACATTCGCCGAATTCCGCGCCATCTGCGCGCAGCTCGAGCGGCATTACCAGGATCTGCAGGATGTCGAGTTCACCGTCGAACGCGGCAAGCTGTGGATGTTGCAGACAAGGACCGGCAAGCGCACGACGCGGGCGGCGATGCGCGTCGCCGTCGAAATGGTCGACGAGGGGCTGATCAACGAGGAACAGGCGGTCTGTCGGATTGACCCGCCGTCGCTCGACCAGCTGCTGCATCCGACCATCGATCCGAAAGTGGAGCGCCATGTCATCGGCTCCGGCCTGCCGGCGTCTCCCGGTGCTGCGACCGGCGAGATCGTCTTCACCGCCGAACAGGCCGTCGAAGCCGAGGCCGAGGGTCGGCGCGCCATTCTCGTGCGCATCGAAACCAGCCCTGAAGACATTCACGGCATGCATGCGGCCGAGGCGATCCTGACGACGCGTGGCGGCATGACCAGCCACGCCGCCGTCGTCGCCCGTGGCATGGGCATCCCCTGCGTCGTCGGTGCGGGCTCCATGCGTGTCGATCTGCGCAATGAGCTTCTGACCGGTGTCGGCGGCATCACCCTCAAGAAGGGCGACATCATCACCATCGACGGCTCCTCCGGCCAGATCCTCAAGGGCCGGGTGGCCATGCTGCAGCCGGAACTGTCCGGTGATTTCGGCAAGCTGATGGCCTGGGCCGACAAGGCCCGCCGCATGCAGGTCAGGACCAATGCCGACACGCCGCAGGATGCGCGCTCTGCGCGATCCTTCGGCGCAGAAGGTATCGGCCTTTGCCGCACCGAACACATGTTCTTCGAGGGTGAGCGCATTCATGCGATGCGCGAGATGATCCTGGCCGAGGACGAGCCGGCGCGTCGAAAGGCATTGGCAAAATTGCTGCCTTTGCAGCGTTCGGACTTCACCGAGCTTTTCACCATCATGCACGGCCTGCCGGTGACCATCCGGCTTCTTGATCCGCCGCTGCACGAATTCCTGCCGAAGACGGAAGCAGAGACCGAAGATGTGGCGCGCGCCATGGGCATGCCGGCCGCCTTTCTTGCCCGCCGCATCGACGTCATCCACGAGTTCAACCCGATGCTTGGCCATCGCGGCTGCCGGCTGGCGATCTCCTATCCCGAGATCGCCGAGATGCAGGCCCGCGCCATCTTCGAGGCCGCGACCGAGGCAGCCAAGGTAACCGGTGAGCCCGTAGAACTGGAAATCCTCGTGCCCCTGGTCAGCCTCAGGGCCGAGCTTGACTATGTCCGGGGCGTGATCGACGCCGTCGCTGCCGAGGTGGCGAGCGAAACCGGCATGCAGATCGGCTATCTGGTCGGCACGATGATCGAGCTGCCGCGTGCCGCCATCCGCGCCCATGTGATCGCCGAGACGGCCGAGTTTTTCTCGTTCGGCACCAACGACCTGACCCAGACCACGTTCGGTATGTCGCGCGACGATGCCGCAACCTTCATCCCGACCTATCAGCGCAAAGGCATCATCGAACATGATCCTTTCGTTTCTCTCGATTTCGATGGCGTCGGCGAATTGATCCAGATTGCCGCCGAGCGCGGGCGCAAGACCAAGCCCGATCTCAAGCTCGGCATTTGCGGCGAACATGGCGGTGATCCCACCTCCATCCATTTCTGTGAGGATGCCGATCTCGACTATGTCTCCTGCTCGCCTTTCCGCGTGCCGGTGGCGCGGCTGGCCGCGGCCCAGGCGGCGATCGCCAAGCGCAACGGCTGAGACACACCGGCTGAAGGCCCGTGGCTCAAGGCCACAAGACTATGGTAGTCTGGGGTACCGGCAGCAAACCTTGGGAGGGGCCGATGCCATGCCTGGACCATGTGAACATCCATAGCCGTGATGCGGCAGCCATGATCGGTTTTCTGAAAACCGTGCTCGGCGCGGAGGAGGGGTTTCGTCCACCTTTCGAGGTTCCAGGCCACTGGCTCTATCTCGACGGCCATCCAGCCATTCATATCAATGCCGTCGAACGCGAGGAAGACTTTCCGCCCGGAATGCTGAACCACGCAGCCTTTGCCTTTTACGACAGAGGCGAGGCGATCGAACGCGTCAGGATCGCCGGTTTCCGCTTCGAGGAAGACAGCATTCCCGGTGCCGGCATAGGACAGATCTTCGTCTACGGGCCCGAAGGGATCAGGATCGAGCTGCAGTACCGTCGGTGAGACTTACGGCCGGTGCACATAGACCGGCCGTGCGACGATGACCGACGGTCCCCAGAACATCGTATCATTGCGGTCCATCAGCGAACGGCTCTGGGCGCGACGGTCGAGTTCCAGGTCGAGCAGGCAGCGTGCCATGGCATCGGTCTTGGCGCGAAAACCGTAGCTGGCGCAGGTGCGCTCGTCCGCCGCTCGCCGTTCCTCCGGTGTGATCGTCTGGCACGAGGCCAGGAATGCGAGGAGGACGGAGGAAAGCAGAAGGCGGTGAAGACGCATGGTCATGCTCCAGAAACGATATGCCGACAAAAGCCGCAACTTTTATCTAGGGCATCTGGCGGCAAAATGCGCGGCTGCCGCGAAAAAAACCGACGAAAAATGACAGGTTGTCATCGCCATCGGGTGCATCCCTCCGGCTCGGGGATTCCATTCTTCCGCCGTGTGTCCTAAACAGTCAGGATACTCATCGTGTGGAGCTTGCGCCGCCGTCATGACCGTCCGTTTCGTCCGGCCCGTATCCCATTCCGCCTATCTCGGACGACGTCTTGCGCTCTCCGCGCTTCTCCTTTTTGCGATCGTCACTTTGGCCCATCGTTTTGGTCCGTTGAGCGAGCCGACATTCCTGGCGCTGCTGCTGCTTGCGGCCGCCATTGCCGCTGTGTCCCTGCCGCTCTCGCTCTTCGGTCTCGCCCGTCTTTGGCAGGTCGGTGCCGATGGCGGAATTGCTGCGACCAAGGGCCTGATCTACGCAGTTTTGCCGCTCGGTGTCGTCGTTTATGGCGCCACTCAATATTACACGCTGCCGGCGATCTATGACCTGTCCTCCGATCTTGCCGATCCGCCCGCCTTCATCACCGAGCCACATGCGGATCAGCAATGGCTGGCGCGCCCTGCCTCGCCAGCGGCCAGTGAACGACGCGCCCAGCTTGCCGCTTATCCCGCTTTGGTCGGCAGGCGTTACGAAGGCGCGCTCGACCGTGTTTATGACGGTGTCCGCAAGGCCTCGCTCTCGGCCCGCATCGCGATTGTCAAAACCGAGGGACTTTCGCTCGTCGAGCCTGACCTGAGTGAGCGGGGTGCCCCCAAGGACGATCAGGCGCCGGTGCCAGACGTCGCGCCGGTGCCGATGGCGCGGCCGGAACCCTCGCTCGATCCCGCAATCGGCAACCCGACCGAAGTCGTGATGCAGGGCCAGACCCGGACACTGGTCGCCGGCCTGCGCTTCGACGTGGTGATCAGGCTGCGCGAGGAAGCGGAAACAACCTCGGTCGATATTCGTGTCGTCTCGCGGTATGGCCCGCATGATCTGGGTTTTGCGGCGCAGATCGCCGAGGATTTTCTCGACCGCCTCGACCAGGAACTGCTGGGTCTGGCCGGCGGCTGATCCCTCTCAAGGCGCTGGCTGATAGATGCCGGATAACACCGGTGGTCCGTCGGTCGTCACGCGGCCCTTTTCGATGAGGTCCTCGATATGGGCAAGAACTGACAGCGCTGCGGCACCGTGCAGCCGCGGATCCGTCTTGGCATAGATCGTCTTCACCATGTCGGGGATCAGCTGGTCGCCTGCGAGAATGCGCTCCATCACCGCCCGTTCGCGCATCCGCCGATGGGTGCGCAGGCCCCTCAGAAAGGACGCAGGTTGCCGGACAGGACCGCCATGACCGGGAAAATAGATACGGTCGTCACGGGCAAGCAGCTTTTCGATCGAGGCCATGAAATCGGCCATCGACCCGTCCGGTGGTGCCACGATCGTGGTTGCCCATGCCATCACGTGATCGGCGGAAAACACGATGCCGGTGCCGTCGAGCGCAAAGGCCGAGTGGTTGGCGGTGTGGCCCGGCGTGTGGATTGCCGAAAGGGACCAGCCGTCGCCACCGATCGCCTCTCCGTCGGCAATTGCGATATCCGGGCTGAAATCGCTGTCGGCACTTTCTGCAAACGGGTTCGTCTCGCCCTCATGCAGCGGCCGTGCGGCCCGATGCGGGCCTTCCGCCACCGTCAGCGCGCCGGTTGCAGCTTTCAGCCGCCTGGCGAGCGGGGAATGATCCCGATGTGTATGGCTGACGAGGATATGGCTGACCGGCCGGCCGTCAAGCGCCGTCATCAGCGCTTCGAAATGGGCCTCGTCCTCCGGGCCGGGATCGATGACCGCGACCGAGGATTTTCCGACGATATAGGTATTCGTGCCGTGGAAGGTAAACGGCGAGGGGTTGTTGACGGTCAGCCGCTCGACGCCGTCTGCCACCGGCACCGCGATGCCGTGGGCCGGCAGGAATTCGGTGTCGAAATCGATGTCGTTTGCCATTCCGGTCTTCCGTCTGTCCCGCTCGTGTCCCCCGCATGCCTGCCTTAGCACCGCTTGATCGGTGCTGCATGCGCAAATGCGTGCATCAGGAAAATAGGCGGATGATGAAAGATTGCCGTTGAGGGCAAGGAAAAGCTTTGCTAGAGGAGACACCTGATCTGCAGCTGTTGACAGCTGTCAGTCAAGTGTTGGGGCGTAGCCAAGCGGTAAGGCACTGGTTTTTGGTACCGGCATCCCAGGTTCGATCCCTGGCGCCCCAGCCACAATTTTTCACCAAAATCCCGCTGATCGGGAACGTTACGCTCTTGTCGGGCATCCTTCAGCTGTCAGCCGAACGCGTTATAGGCGTTCGGGTCCATCCGGCGGATCTGCCTCAGCACGCGATAGGGCATGCTCGATTTGCTGACGATGTAGCGCGGTGCGGTCTTTCCGCCGAAGCCGGAGAAAAGCAGGACCGAGCCGGCATTGCTGATGCCGTCGAAGTCGAACACGTAACCCATCGAAACGGCCGACTGGATGGCATTCCAGATCAGCAGCGGCACCACGCCGTTGCCGGCATCCGGCGCCCGAGTCGACATCAGATAATAATAGGTGTTGCTGTCCCAGACGCAGAAGATCGCGGCCTTCGCGTCCCCCGTGGCATATTCGCGTGCGACCCACACATGTCCGCGCCCCCGTTCCATCGCCTTGATGGCAATATCCCTGCAGATGCCGAAATCGACATTCGCCTGCATGTTCTTCTTTTCCAGATGGGCTTTTGCAAGGTGGAAATAGGCGTCCGGATCCGCGCTTTCATAAACCTCGAAATTTTCAGCCGCTCGACGGATGACATTGCGTGTCTTGTCGCGCATCGCCTTCCAGATCATCAGTTCCGGATAGGGCTGGATTTCGAACGTGAACTGCACCTCGACATTGTAACCCTGCGCCTGGAAGGGCAATGCATCGCAGATACCGCGATGCATCTTCTGGCGGAACGACGAAAGTGGCGGAAGCTTGCGGATCAGTTCTTGCGTGATCGAGTTCCGCTTGACGTATCGGTTGGCCTCGCTGCCGCCGCCGTCATTGATGCCGGGGCCGAGAAAATGCGTCAGGGTCGGCATGTTGCTGCTTGAAAGCCCGTAACGGGAACTGACCATGTATGGCATGCGACCAACCGTTCGCCCGCCATCGGTAACTTCGACAAAATCGACGCGTCCGCCGGTGGCGGCTTCGAGCCACCAGTCTTCGTGGAATATTGTCGGTCTCAGATTGTCGAAAGCACTTTCTGCAGCAGCCTTGATACGGGTCTGCTGATCAATACTCTGGGTACGCGTGATCATAGAATCTAGGCCTCAATACTATAGATTCCGACTCTGTGTCGTTATGCGAACATGCAATCAAGTTTTTTACTGTTTATTTACAAAGTAACTTAGATGAAAAATTTGAAAAGTGAATAACCTCAACAATATTTCGTGAATGACTGTACGGTGGTCGACGTTATTTGATGCCGCGCCGTTTTGATTTGAGCAGGATTAAGATTGCAAATTCAATGATTTAAAACGCTACCTTTGCGTGCATATGATTTTATTGTGACGGCTTAAAAATCATCAAAAACAGCCAAAAGTTGAAAATTGCACCGCGATTCCAGGCGTTTTTGCGGGACTTTTGAAGGCGCGATCTTCCGATCCCGGCGTCGAACTGCACCGGCATCGTGTTTTACGGCTGTTTGAGACGAGGAGATCTCAGCCTGTCTGGCTTGTCGCCAGCGCCAGTTCGGGCCGTGCCATGGCGGAGCGATAGACATTCGACGTTTCCCGCGCTACCCGCTCGATGGTGAGGTTGTCCAGTCGAAACTGGCTCCGCTCCTTCCAGGCATTGAGATTGTCCGGATCGCCGACAAGTTCTTCGAGTGCTGCGGCCAGGACGTCCGGTTCTCCGGGCGGAACCAGAAGCCCGGCCTCGCCGAATTCCAGCAACTGGGGAATGCCGTCGACATTGGTTCCGACGATTGCGCACCGCGCCTCGCGTGCCTCCGAAATCACCAGCGGTGCCGGATCGGCAAGCGAGGGCAAAACGAATATGTCGCCCGCCAGCATATACGGATAGGGATCGTCGATCGCGCCGACAAAGGTGATCGCCTCGCCGCAACCGGTCTCGGCGGCAAGCCTCCGGTAATCGTTTTCCATCGGGCCGCCGCCGATCACGTATAGCCGTGCGGCCGGATGACGGGTGTGGATGGTCTTGAAGGCATTCAGCAGATCCGGCAGCCCTTTGCGCGGATGCAGACCGCCGACAAAAACGATATTGGGTCGCGCAAGATCGGCCGGAACCATGCTGCGGGCAACGAAACGCGCCGCGCCGATCGTCCCGTTCAGCACTACGCGCAGCTTGTCCGCCGAAACCCCGCGACCGCGCATCGAGCGGCAGACGGAATCGCTGACCGCGATCACGCGTGTGCCGAGCCCCATCAGAATGGCGCTTTTCTCGAACTCATTGTGGACGGTGGTGATCAGCGGCACGCCCAGAAGCTTGCAGATCGGGTAGGCAAGCACGGCGCTGGTCATCATATGGGCGTGAATGACGTCGGGTTTCCACTCTTTCGCATGGCGTCTCAGTGCCCATAACGATCGCAGGATGGTGAGCGGCTTGCGCTCGTGGTCGAGCTGCCGGGTGTCCACCTTGTTGGCGGAAAGCAGCCGGTCGAAATCGCCGCCGCCGCTGGCAATGCACACGTCATGGCCTTGCCGCTTCTGTTCGCATGCCAGATCGACCGCCGCATGGACGTGGCCGTTCAGCCGGTTGGTGTGATTGAGGAGATGCAGGATACGCATGTTCGATTGACCCGACCTGACACGAAACAAGCTTTACTCAGACGTTCTGGCTGCAGCGGTTAGCTGCTGCGCCCGGCTTTCAGGCAGGCGCCGGATGCCGGTAACCCAATGCTTCCTCGGCTTCCAGGGTCGAAACCCGAGCCGTCGGCTGGTAGTTGAATGCACCGTGACGGCCGAAGGATTCGATGCCGAATTGCTGCAGCCTGTCGATCTGCTTGCGTGCATTGGCCGCCGCTCCATGGGCATAGATCGGATAGGCATTGTCAAGCATGTGCCCGCCTTCCAGCCTCAGATCACCGTCGAATATCCCGTTCTTGGCCACATGGCCGCGAAATTCCGCTTCGGCAAGGTCGATGCTGGTAATGGTGTCGTTGGCCACGACTTCGACGGCGAAATATTCGCGCCCGTCCGTTTTGCCATAGAAGTCCGAATAGACCGTCAACCGCTTCCAGGCGGCGTCATAGGAGAAGTTGTAGAGGATCGACTGAGCAAAGCCGCGCTCGCCCGAAAAGCTGAAATAGAGGCTGATCAGCGTGATCGTCTGCAGGGGCTGTTTCTGGTCCAGGCCGCAGAGATCGGAAACGATGTTGATCGGGATCGTCGAGATCATCCGGGCGGCGGTGATCCTTTCACCACGTGACGACGTCACCACGAACCGGTCGCCGCCGGTCTTTTCGAGCTTGACGATATCGGTGCCGAGCTTGAACACTACGCCACTTCGGCTGAGCGCCAGCCGGATCGGCTCGTAGAGTGCCGCATAACCGGCTTTCGGCCGGGCCAGTTGCTTGTTCTGCACCTGCAGCGCCGGCTTTTGCTTTTGCCAAAGCTTGCGCATCAGGTTCATCAGCGACGAATGCTCCTTGATCCAGAGCATCCGTTTTTGCGCCAGTTCCAGATCGATATGGTCGGGTGCCACCCCATAGAAGCGTGCCATGTAGTTTTCCAGCCCTGACCGCTTGAGCAGGTAGCCGCCGATCCAGTAGGCGGCGAAGTCGCGGGCATTGCGCATCTTTTTGGCCCGGATGCGCTCGAACAACACGGAAAGCGCGATCCTGAAGATGGCGACCGGTCCGGCATTGACGATGTCGTCCCGGACCGAGATCGGATAGGTGGTGATCTTCTGCTGCGGGTTCAGCCGGCCCCAGGACGGGTGGATGTGGATATACTGATCCAGCAATTGCGGAAAATGCTTCACCAGCGGAGAATCGTCCTGGAAGATCAGGCTGCCGACGTCGAATGTGAAGCCGCCGCGGGACCAGTCTATGTGGTTTCCGCCGACCTGCTCATAGCTGTCGATCACCATGATCCGCGCAGTATTCTGCTCGATCAGCACCGACGCTGCCACCAGACCGCTGACGCCGGCACCCAGGATGATCGCATCGAAGGCTTCGCTCTCGGCTATCGTTTCCTGTTGCAACTCCCAGGAATCACTCATCGATTCTCCTCCACGGGTAGCTGAAAGGCCAACAATACTGTTCCGGAATATCACGTGGTCGTAATATTTAGAATAATCTCCTGTCGTTAACGCATAAAGTCAACAGTATTATCATGTATAACTTTAAAAATATGAGAAAATATAATAAAAACATGGATTTAAACGTCAAATATATTTTGTATTTACATGTGATTTGCGCAATTGGATTATTGATGGTCAACTATGGCCGGGAGATAGAATGACAGGCCGAAATCCGGCAGGTCTATTCAATTGTTTCATATCTGCGTTCTTAGGATTTTCCGCGTCTGGCCGGCCTTGTATTGTTGACGGCAGGCGTTCGGAGCGATCTATCTGGTTAATGCTGCGGCATGAGGAGGCCTCTATCCTGCGTTTTCCGGGATTGAGGTGTGTCAGCGGTCCCTGTTGTTTGGAGTTTGGCCGTCTATGCTTGCATTCGCTACATTGAGAGGCGCGTCGTGGCTGATCTTCTCCAAGCTCATCGGTCGCCTCATAGACTTTCTCAACCTGCTCATTCTGGCACGCCTTCTCGTGCCGGCCGATTTCGGCGTGACGGCGCTTGCCATGGCGCTGGTCCTGATCATCGATACGGTGCTGGAAGTGCCGGTCACCCAGGCACTGGTCAGGCTTTCCGAGATAGACAGAAAGCACCTTGATACCGGCTTCACCCTTGCCGTGCTCAGAAGCATCTTCGTTGCCATACTGACCATCGGCTGCGCCTGGCCCTATTCCTGGATCAATGGTGACCCTGAATTGATCCCGGTGGTCTGTGTTCTGGCCATCGGCACCGTCGTCAAGGGGCTCTACAGCCCGGCCATGGTTCACTTCGCCCGCAATATCGATTTTCGTCCGACCTTCATCGCCGAGACCACCAGCAAGATCTGCGGCCTCGTCGCCGCCATCGTCATCGTTTTTACCGAGGGTGGGTATTGGGCGCTGGTGGCCAACTATGTCGTGGCCGCCAGTGTTACGACCATCATGTCCCACGTGTTTGCGCGGTATCGGCCGGTTTTTTCCTTTGCGCGGATCAATGATTTTGCCGGGTTCATGGGCTGGTTCACCGCATCGCAGATCGTCTCGGCGGTCAACTGGCAATATGATCGCCTGATGATCGGCGCCTATGTGCCGAAGGCGATGCTTGGCCGCTATACGGTGGCAAGCGACGTCGCGGTGATCCCGGTGCAGAGCTTTATCGGTCCGGCTCTGCAGCCGTTGATGTCCGCCTTTTCGAGGATGGGGTCGGACCACGGACGCGTCCGCCTCGCTTTCCTGAAGGCGATCCGCATCGCCATGCTGATTTCGGTTCCCGCTTCGCTCGGCGTGGCGCTGACGGCCGATCTGCTGACCAGCCTGCTGCTCGGCCCGAAATGGATCGAGGCTGCACCCTATCTTGCCCTGCTGTCGATCTCGATGCTGACCATGCCCTATTACCAGACGCTGAATTCACTCAGCCTCGCGCTCGATCGGCCCGACATCCTGTTCCGGCTCAACCTGATCGATCTTGTGCTGCGCACGACGATGATCTCCGCCGGGTTTTATTTCCTGTCGATCGAGGGTGTCGTTTACGCGCGGCTGGCCATGTCGGCGGTGATGGGGGTCATCTATGTCACCCAGGTGCGTGGCCTGTTGGGTGTCGGCCTGCGCAAGCAGCTCGGCAACCTCTGGAAAGTCGCAGTGGCGGGCGCCGTCATGGCCGTCGCCGTCTATTGGCTGCGGCTGCAGTCGCCGGTCGGCGCGTTGCCCGAAGTCGCCCAGATGGCGCTGGTCGCGGGCTTTGGCGCGGCAAGCTACGCGGCAGCACTCGTGGCGCTTGGCCTCAGGCTGAAACTCGGCGGAGGCCGGTTCGAACTGTTCGACGCGCGCTGAACCGGTCGCGTATTCGTTGCATTGGCAGATACGGGCGAGGGGACGTCACGGCGCGTGCCGGAGAATGTCGTCGGCCACCGTTTGCTGCGGGACTGCGCGTTGCGACGAAATTTGCCCGCATCCCGTGCTCAATTCTTGGTCATGCGATTTTATTCTTGGCATGTGTATTTTAAATTCTTAACAAGTAATAAAAATCTCTTGCCCATCCATATGAAGTATGTTTGTCTACTTATATCACGTGAATTTGCCAGCATTAGAGTAAGTTGTGTGTTTCAATGCGGCGTCCATCCTGGTGGATCCTGCAGAGCGGGTGGCGTGTTTTACTATGAAGGCAGTTATTTTGGCGGGCGGTCTTGGAACAAGACTGTCTGAAGAGACGTCGACTGTTCCAAAGCCTTTGGTTGAAATTGGCGGAGAGCCAATTCTCTGGCATATCATGAAGATATACGCTGCACATGGCGTGAAAGACTTCATTATATGCTGTGGCTACAAGGGTCATTTGATCAAGAAGTTCTTTGAGGACTTCCGCATGCGTGGTTCGAGCGTAACTTTCGATCTCGCGACATCGGATGTGACTTATCTTGACCCGCCCGGCGAAGACTGGCGTGTCACGCTGGCAGATACCGGGGCTGAGACGATGACCGGCGGCAGGCTTGCCCGCATCCGGCATTTGCTGGGCAACGAGCCGTTTTTCATGACCTATGGGGATGGGGTTGGGGATATCGACCTGACGGAGCTGTTGAAGTTCCACAAGGATCACGGCAAGAGCGCCACCGTGACGGCAGTTCAGCCCGTCGGCCGCTTTGGCGCGATGTTCCTGGAAGATCAGGATCCACGGGTGCAGGCGTTCAACGAGAAGCCGGAAAACGGTGGAACCTGGATCAGCGGTGGTTTCTTCGTTCTCGACCCGTCGGTTCTGAGCCTGATTGAGGGCGATGAGGTGATGTGGGAGCGGGGTCCCATGGATGAGCTCGCCAAGCAGGGCGAGCTGATGGCCTACCGCCATCGCGGCTTCTGGCATCCGATGGATACCTTGCGCGACAAGACCGTGCTGAACGAGATGTGGGCGTCCCGCTCGGCACAATGGAAAGTCTGGTAGCTTCGGGGGAGGCGTCATGAATTTCACCTCTCTCGGCGGTTCGGATGCACAGGTCGTCGATCTCAGGGTCCATGCCGACAATCGCGGCAGCTTTGCCCGTGTCTGGTGCACGCAACTGTTTGAAGAGGCCGGCATCGCGTTCTCGCCGGTCCAGGGCAATACCTCGCTGACGAAAACGCGTGGCGCTGTGCGCGGGATGCATTTCCAGCGGGCCCCGCATGCGGATGCCAAGGTGGTGCGTTGCAGCCATGGGCGCATCCACGACGTGATCGTCGATCTTCGCGAGGGGTCGGAGACACTCGGGGAGAGCTTCCATGTCGAGCTCGGCGCCGATAACGGCAGGATGCTCTACATCCCTGCCGGCTTCGCCCACGGCTTCCAGGCGGTGAGCGAGGATGCGGTTGTCGAATATCTGATGGGCGCGGCCTATCACCCTGAGCTCTATGATGGAGCGCGTTACGATGATCCTTTGATCTCGATCAGGTGGCCGCAGCCCGTCACGGAAATTTCGGAGAAGGATCTGGCCTGGCCTGATCTTGCGGGCAGATTGCCCTGGCTCCGGCGGAGTGCGGCATGATGCTGGATGGTGTATTCAAGATTGCGGGCAATGGTGGGGGAGGCCCTGACGGGGGAGGTCGCGTGCCGCCGCTCGATATGATGGCGCTGCTGAGAAACTTGTTTCCTCTGCCGCGCAGTCTGACGGGCGACGGTGTTCGCGCAACCTTGCAGGGGCTGAAGGCGCATCTGCCGCTGGACATCCAGGAGGTCGCTACCGGCACACCGGTCTTCGACTGGGAGGTGCCGCGCGAATGGAATATCCGTGGTGCCACGATCAAGACGCTTGACGGTCGCGTGCTGGTCGATTTCGCCGAGAACAACCTGCATGTCGTCGGCTACAGCGTGCCCGTCAGTGGCGTCTTTTCCCGCGGGGAACTGGCCGGCCATATCCACACGCTTCCCGACCAGCCGGCGGCGATCCCTTACCGCACGTCCTATTATGCGCAGAACTGGGGCTTCTGCCTGCCACATGCGCTGTGGCAGACGATGCAGGACGACAGCTACCGGGTCGAGATCGACAGCACGCTGACCGATGGCGCGCTCACCTATGGCGAGCTTTTCGTTCCCGGCGAAACGGACGAAGAGATCCTGATCTCCGTCCATATCTGCCATCCGAGCCTTGCCAACGACAATCTCTCCGGCATCGTGGTGGCCGCCGCATTGGCGCAACATTATCTGGCGCAGCCGTCGAGACGGTTCGGTATCCGCTTTCTGTTCCTGCCGGCAACGATCGGCGCGATCACCTGGCTGGCGCAGAACGAGGCAGGCCTGCAAAAGATCGTCCACGGTCTGGTTCTGACCTGTATCGGCGACGAGGGACCATTCCACTACAAGAAGACCGTTGATGGTGCGGTGGTCGATCTGGCGGCCGAGCATGTGCTGCGCCACAGCGGCCACGCTTTCGAGACCCTGGAATTCTCGCCCTATGGTTACGACGAGCGCCAATATGGTTCACCGGGCATCGCGTTGCCGGTCGGCTGCCTGATGCGCGCCGTCCATGGCACATTCCCCGAATACCATACCTCGCTCGACAATTGCGATTTCGTCACCGGCACGGCACTTGCCCAGTCTCTCGGCCTGCTCACCGACCTGATCGACCTTTTGCAGCAGAACCGCACCTATCGGCGCGTCGACGGCAGGGGGGAACCCCAGCTCGGCCGTCGCGGGCTTTACCGCGCCATCGCCGGCCAGAAAGAGGCCGGAGGCGCCTCGCAGATGGACCTGCTCTGGGTTCTCAACCAATGCGACGGCAAGCGCTCTCTTCTCGATATCGCGGAACGTGCCAAGGCGCCGTTTTCGCGCATACGTGCCGCAGCAGATCTTTGTTTGGACGCCGAATTAATCACGGAGGTTAAGCCATGACCATTGCAAGCATTCAAGTGGAAGCCTCTTTGCCGAAGTCCGGCCGCATCGTCGCGTGCCGGTCCTGCGGTGGCAGTCATCTCGATACCATCCTCGATCTCGGCAACCAGCCGCTTGCCAACGCGCTGCTGGAGCCGGAACAGCTCGGCCTGCCCGAACAGCTTTTCCCGCTCGAAGTCATCCTCTGCCAGGATTGCGGCCTGGCCCAGGTCAGCGAGGATGTGCCGCCGGAAATTCTCTTCGGCCAGGACTATCCTTATTTTTCGTCCTTCATTCCGGCCCTGCTTGTCCATAGCCGTGAACACGCGCTCGATCTGATCGCCGAACGTGGCCTCGGATCCGACAATCTCATCGTCGAGATCGCCAGCAATGACGGTTATCTGCTGAAGAACTTTGTCGAGAACGGCATTCCGGTCCTCGGCATCGACCCGGCCTCGGGTCCCGCCAAGGCGGCAATCGCGATCGGCGTGCCGACCGTCATCGATTTCTTCGGCCGCGACGTGGCGACGAAGCTGGTGGCCGAGGGCAAGCGCGCCTCCGTCATGCTGGCCAATAACGTGCTCGCCCATGTCAACGACATCAACACCTTCGTCGAGGGATTTGCCATCCTGCTCGCCGATGACGGCATCGCCGAATTCGAGTTCCCTTACGTCAAGGACCTGATCGAAGCTTGCGCTTTCGACACCATCTATCACGAGCATTTCTTCTATTATTCGCTGGCAGCGCTCGAACCGCTGATGGGCCGCCACGGTCTTTATCTCAATGATGCCAAGAAGCTCGATATCCATGGCGGCTCGTTGCGTCTGCGGGTGTCGAAGACCGAAGGCAAGTCCGAACGGCTGCAGAAGATGCAGGCCGAGGAAGACGCGATGGGCCTTACCGGTTTCGATTGCTACCGTGATTTCGGTCTTCGCGTGTCGGGCATTCGCGATGGTCTGCGCAAGATGCTCGGCGAGTTCCGCGACGAAGGCAAGACGGTTGCCGCTTACGGCGCCGCGGCCAAGGGCGCGACGCTTCTGAATTACGCCGATCTGCCCACCGGCACGATCGCCTATGTGGTCGATCGCAACACCCACAAGGTCGGCAAGTTCATGCCCGGCGTCCGCCTGCCGATCAAGCCGGTCGAAGAGCTGCAGACGGCGCCGACCGATTACCTTTTGATCCTGCCCTGGAATTTCGCCGACGAGATCGTCGTCCAGCAGGCGGATTACCACAAGAACGGCGGCACCTTCCTCAAGGCGATCCCGTATCCGCAGGAAATCGAGGTCGCCTGACGCCCGGCCTCTCGGGGCCGGTCGATCCTGTTCACCATGCCGATGCCGCCGATCCGGCGGCCGGCGCCATCACCACCATCGTTTAGTAACAGGGGTCTCGCATGCGTATCTTGATCACGGGAAACATGGGTTACATCGGCCCGGTCGTGGCTGCACATTTTCGCGCGGTCTGGCCCGATGCCGAGCTGATCGGCTTCGATACCGGCTATTTCGCCCAATGCCTGACCGTGCCGGACGAGTTCCCGGAGCGCGTCCTCGACCGGCAGATTTTCGGTGACGTCAGGGATTTTCCGGTGGAACTGCTGGAAGGCGTCGATGCCGTCGTGCATCTCGCAGCCCTGTCCAACGATCCGATCGGCGCCCGTTTCGAGAAGCAGACCGAAGGTATCAACTACCGGGCCAGCATCGATATCGCCGGCGCGGCGGCGGAAGCGGGCGTAAAGAGCTTCGTTTTTGCCTCCAGTTGCAGTGTTTACGGTTACGCCGAGGGTGGTCCGCGCAAGGAAACCGACACGCTGACGCCGTTGACCGCCTATGCCCGGTCGAAGATCGCTACCGAACAGGCACTGGAACAGCTTGAAGCGCCGGATATGGCAATCACCTGCCTCCGGTTCGCCACCGCCTGCGGCCAGTCGCCGAGGCTGAGGCTCGATCTGGTGCTCAACGATTTCGTCGCCACCGCACTGTCCACCGGCGAGATCAAGGTGTTGAGTGATGGCACGCCCTGGCGGCCGCTGATCGACGTCAAGGATATGGCGCGTGCGATGGAATGGGCGATCAAGCGCGACGTCGATAATGGCGGCCGTTTCGTCGCCATCAATGCCGGCCGCAACGAAAACAACTACCAGGTCTCGCAGCTCGCCGAGGCCGTGGCCGAGGCAATCCCCGGCACCCGCGTGTCGATCAACAAGGATGCGCTGCCGGACCTGCGTTCCTACCAGGTTGATTTCACCCGCTTTGCCAAGGCGGCGCCCGATCATCAGCCGGCGATCTCGCTGTCTGAATCGATCACCCGCCTGGTGAACGGCCTGACGACGGCCAGGGACGCCGGGCGCGAAGTGGTTCCGGCGGCGGCCAAGCGATTGGCCACCCTCGAACGTCTCATGGATGCGGGCCGTCTTTCCGACGACGTCCGCTGGGTGAATTGAACGGCCAGTCAATGATGGCAAGGGAAGCATGATGGAGCATCAGGGATACGCGATCTTGGGCGGCGGCATGGCCGGGTTCGGCGCCGCCAACGTTCTTTTTGCCAATGGCATACGGGCAAGGATTTATGACAAGCGGTCGAGGCCGGGTGGCCTGACCTCGAGTTTCGGCTCCGGCGACGGTTTCGTCTTCGACGAAGGCGTGCACATATCCTTCACCAGGAACCCGCGGGTGAAGGACCTGTTCGCGGAATCCACCGGCCAGCAGTTCGAGGTCGGCAATGTCTATTGCAACAACTACTGGCAGGGACACTGGATCAAGCATCCGGCCCAGGTCAACCTGCATGGCCTGCCGGCGGATCTGGTGGTCAATTGCATCAAGGACTTCATCGAGGCGCGGCAGGTCGAGAACCCGAAGATCGACAATTACGAAGACTGGCTGATGGCTGCCTTCGGCAAGACCTTCGCCGACACTTTCCCGGCGGTCTATACGCGCAAGTATCACACGACCGGCGCGGAGAATATGTCGACCGACTGGCTCGGCCCGCGCCTCTACCGGCCCAATCTCGAAGAGGTCCTGCGCGGGGCTATAGAACATGAGCCGCTCGATGTCTTTTACGTCAACGAGTTCCGTTATCCGACGCTGGGCGGCTTCGAATCCTTCATCAGCGGCTTTTACGACAAGGCCGAGGTGCTGTGCGATCACGAGATCGCGGCGATCGACGTGAAGGAGAAGCGGCTGACCTTCAAGGACGGCACGACCCATGACTTCAACAAGTTGATTTCGTCTCTGCCGCTTCCGATCGTCATTCCGCTGATCAAGGGCGCGCCTGACGAGGTCCGTGAAGCGGCCGCAAGGCTTGCCTGCACCCAGGTCGTGGTCGTCAATATCGGCCTTAACCGGCCGATCGACACCAAGCCGCAATGGTCCTATTTCTACGACGAGGACATCCCCTTTGCGCGCGTCAGCTATCGTGGCAACCTGTCTAAAAAGAGCGTGCCGGATGGCTGCGGCGCGCTGCAGGCCGAGATCTATTTCAGCGAGAAATACCGTCCGCTGACCGGCAGCCCGGATGCCTGGATCGAACCGGCAATCGATGCGTTGATCAAGTGCGGCATCGTCCTGTCGCGCGACGAGATCATCCACCAGAGCGCGATCATGCTGCCCTTCGGCAATGTCATTTTCGATCTGGACCGCAAGGCCGCGGTCGATATCGTGCACGGTTATCTCGACGAGATCGGCATCGAATATTGCGGCAGGTTCGGCCAATGGGGGTATATCTGGACGGATGCCGCCTTCCTGAGTGGCGAACGGGCAGCCCGTTCGGCGCTTGGCCTTGCCAGCATGGTCGAGGAACAGGGGTGACGGCGCCCAGCGTCCGCACTCTGCCGGCGGCGGGGGCTCAGCGATGAGCATCCCGCCGGTCGGCATTTTCACACTTATCGTCGGCATCATCTGCCTGATGTCGGGTTATCGTGCGACGGCGATTGCCTTCGGAGCGATGACGGTGTTCGGCGGGGCGGCGGCGATGCTGATCGGCTCGGCCGGCATCCAGCCCGGTCATCTCTTTGTCGGCTTTCTGGCTCTTGCGACCTTGTCCTACCGCGACAAGATGAAGGTCGCGATCGATGCGCTGGCCTTTCCCAACCCGGCCTTCTGGCTCATCTGCCTTCTCACCTATGGTGTCATCACCGGCTATTTCGCCCCCCGACTGTGGGCGCAGACGATGAACATCATCCCGCTGGGGTCCTCGGAATATCCCGATACCGGCGGGGCCGTGCCGCTTGGCCCGGTATCGAGCAATTTTACCCAGGCAGTTTATTACACCGCCGATATCGTCACTTTCGTCATGGTCGTGGCGCTCGGCTCGACCATGTCCGGTTTTCGGGCGGTGACATTCGGCGTCATGGCCTTTGCGGCGGCCAACCTGTTTTTCGGCATCGTCGATCTCGTCAGCTTCGGCACCGGGGTGCAGGATCTCCTCGGTTATATCCGCAATGCGCCTTATGCCTTTCACGACGAGGACATGGTGGCCGGGGTCAAGCGTGTCGTCGGCTCGTGGCCGGAAGCCTCCACCTTTGCCTGTATCAGTCTCGGTGCGGTCGGGTTCACCGGGACGATGCGCATCTGCGGGCGCCACAGCAGGGTAAACGGTTTTCTGTTTCTCCTGTCCTCGATCATGGTCATCCGGTCGACCTCGTCATCGGGCCTGTTCGGCCTGCCGGTCTGCCTCGTCATCCTTTATTTCACCTGCCTGCTGCGCTGTGGCGGACAGTCCGGCACGCGGATCAGCGCCACGGTGGTCATCTTCGCGCCGATCGTCCTTGTTCTGCTGGCGATGATGATCGTCATGTATGACGAGCTTTATCGCCAGCTCTATGCCTATTTCGACCTTCTCCTGTTCAGCAAGGCGAGTTCGGCATCGGGTGTCGAGCGGGGCATGTGGAATGCCTATGGCTGGAGCAATTTTCTCGATTCCTACGGGCTCGGCGTCGGGCTTGGAACGGCGCGCACATCGAGTTTCATCTTCGCGCTCCTCTCCAATGTCGGCATTCCCGGAACGCTGTTTTTCTCGCTCTTCTTCTTTTCGGCCTTCCTGACGCCGCGCGGCGAGGCACGGACATATGACGGCGACGTGCGGCTTGCCGCCCGCAATGGCTGCCTCTGCCTGCTGGTCGGCGCGGTCGTCGCCGTCGCCACCGTCGATACCGGGCTGTTGTTCTTCATCATGGCAGGGCTTGCCACGGCCGTGCCGTCGGAGGAACCGGAGACCTCTGTCTCACCTGTCGTGGTGCGGGTCTGACGCATGTCGCGCCAATAGGTTTAGCAATCCTGCGGCAATGATGGCCTAAAAAGAACAGAGGCTTAGCATGCGAGCCGTGGATCGGCATGGCCGCTCCACGGCTCCTGGCCGAAGGTTGTGAGAAAACTGGGCTGGTAATCGTTCAGGAATAGACCCTGAAATAATCCACGCGCATCGACGTCTCCAGATGTTCGGCAGGCATCGGATCGGGATAGGGGACATCCGCACGCAGAGCCAGGGTCAGCAGCGGCCAGAATACGTCGTTGTTTGCCGTCAGTTCCGCTGCCCGCGTGATCGGCCAGATAGCCGGCCTGCCTGTCGCCGGATCGTTGACCGGCTTGCGCTCGAAATACGGCCTGCATTCGGTTTCCGTCACCAGCATGCCGTAACGGAGATATTGTGTCGTCATGTCGACCGGCGTGTTGACGCCGACCACTTCGTGATGTTCGCCGGGTTGTCCCCATTCATGCAGGTAGGCACCGTAGGTCGAAGGCTCGAAACCCTTTTGCTCGACAACATCGATCTCGATGCTGGTTTTCGGGAAAAGGATGCTGCGGCCATTCATGAACCAGAAGGCTGGCCAGGAGAGCGGATGTTTCGGAAAAATCATCCGCGCTTCGAAATAACCCGTTCTCCAGCCTTTCAGGATTGTTCCGTCGAGGCGCGCGGTCTGCAGGTTGCCCGATACCCACTGAGAATCCGAGATTTTGTTGCCGAAATAATAGGGCACCGACATTTCGCGGCCGATATATTTGGCCGAGATCTGCAGAGCCTTGCCGTTTGTTGCGGCCACGTCGTCGACGATCGCATAGGGATTGAAACCTTCCTCGCCGGTGCTGCGGGCAAAGGCGGATCGTCCGTAGAAACCCGGATCGAATGTCGTTGCCTTGCGGCCTGCTTCCCATATCGTCCAGTCGATCGTCCGGAACTGTTCGTCGAACGTGAGTTTGAGCCCGGACGTGGGGTCGTCGGCTGCGTGAGCTCTGGCGCCGAACATCGAGCCGGCGCCGGCCAGAAGAGAAGCCTTTACAAAAGTCCTGCGGTGCAACGTCGACATATCTTTTCCTTCATCGGAGGAGGGTGCGCGTTTGTCTGCAAGGCAGCAATGTCTACCGACAAACGCATCCATGCGAATTCTTGCAGGCATAGGATGTTCTGAACGGCTGTATTGTTTTGCTTCATATCTATTCTGAAATATGAAGATTCATCATATCTTTCTTATGTATTGATAGAATAAAACGTGGATGGACATGGCGTCCATCGAAATAAATATTGACGGGATGATTTTATCGTGACGGCAGGGAGGCAAGGCGGCCCTCAGTCAGCCTCGCTGATGCCGCGCGCCTGTCCAAAAGCATCGGCCCGTTTCGCAGCGTCCGCCGCACATGACCGATGCCGTGCTGAAACGACCGGAATATCGGCGGTGAATGTCACGAAATCCGAGCAACGGAAGTTCTGGCAAAACCGGCAGGAAACGTCTTAAGGGCGGCGGTCGCGCACATATTCCTGCGCTGCTTCCAGTTCCGGTCTTTCGCGTCCGGCAGCTTTCGCGCGGAGGTGAACGAAATAGCGCAGCAGATGGCTCGCCATATAGCCGAGAGCAAGTGCCGTGCTCAGCATCAGCGACCACGACAATGCAGACAGGATTGCCATGCCCGACATGGCGGCGGAGAAAAGGAAGACCGCTGCGATCAGTACCGCAAGCATCGCAAAGACGACGACATGAAGCCAGATTCCGCACAAGGCGCCAATTGCGGCGGACAGCATCAGAGCCCAGATCACTACGTTGCACTCAACTTCTATTAGGTATTCCTAATATTAAGTATCGCACGCGTATACCGCCCCGATCAAGGGCCGGAGGTCGGAATTCACGATATTGCCCCCGTTAAGGTTGATTTATGCGCCTTATTGCGTCGTCGAAATCGGCACAGTCGGGGAGACGTCCAGCTGCGGCTCCACGCGGATGACGTCGCCCGGCAGCACGGCATCCTCGTCCTTGACGACAAACGTGTCGGCGCTTCCGTTGACCGTCCGGCTGATCTTGGTGATCGTCCGCGGCCGGCCCTCTGCCGTCATCGCCGAAAGTGCCGCCGGCACGCGCATTTCGATATTGAGCATCAGCGCCTTGCCGGTCTTGGTCTTTTCGTCATTGGCGGCAATCCGGTCCCTGAGGTCCGCGGCTTCCGTCAGGGCCGAGGCCTTGTATTTTTCAGCCACCGCCTGCGCATCCTGATCGAGCTTGGTCAGGTCCTGCTGCGTGGTCAGGATGGCGAGCGACACGTCGAGATTGCGGCTTTCGAGATCTGCGACATTCTGGTTGGCGCCAAGCTGACGGGCCGATACGGTCAGGCCCTGCGACACAAGCTTGTTGACCGAATTCAGGTCCTTGCTGGCCATGTCGATCTGCTTGCTCAGCGATATTTCCTTCTGCTTCAGCGCCTCGAGCTGGTTCTTGGCGAGAACCTTCGACTGTTCCAAAGCCGACAGATCCGACTGCATCGACCGCAGGCGGCTGTCGAGCAGGGCCTGCTCGTTGCGCATCAGCTGCGCAACGCCTGCCTGCGTGCTCCGCTCCGTCAGTTCACGCGGAAAACTGATCTTGCTGCTGTTTGCCAGCATTGCATCGACGCGGGCCTGCCTGGCGACAAGGCCGGTCCGCTCGGCATCGAGTTCCCGCATCGATCCCTGGTTGACCAGGGTCTCGCGCTGGATCTCCATGATCTTCGGATCGATGCTGCCGCTGCCGCCGGCCATGCTGAGAGCCTGTGTCACGGTGAGGCCGGGCAGATAGTTGAACTTACCGGGACTGGCCACCGCGCCGGTGACGAAGAACGGCCGGTAGCTTGAAATTTCGATCGAAGCATTCGGCCGTTTCTGCAGGCCGATCTGTTGCTGCAACTGTTCTCCGATGATGTCGCCCACTTCCTCAGGGGTTTTGCCGGCGACCGGGATCGTGCCGACGATCGGCAGCGACAGCGTGCCGGAGGCCGACACGGTGAATTCTCCCGTCAGCGGCACCCACTCGAAGGCCACGCCGGCGCTCGGACGCCATTCGAAGACGCGGATCTTGAGGACGTCAAGCGGACCGAGCAGGTAGGTCGATGCCAGGGCAGGCGAAAAAGTCGACGCAAGAACAAGCGAAATCATCGCAAACAACGAGGATCTCGTGGCGAAGAGTGATGCTATCTTATGACGGCGGCTGCAAGCGGCTGTTTCAGAAGAAGAATTACCATGCGTCACGTCGCGCTGCTCCTTCGCTTCCCGTGTCTGTTTCGCACGGCCCGTGTCATGCGATCTGTGCCGGGCGTACCGCTGGAGGCGGTTCGGTTCCCAGCGCCTTGTAGGCGAATGTGCTGAACTTGCGGATGAAGACCGGCGTGGCGAAATCGGCGGCACGCATCACCGCGTCCGACGGATCGAGGTCCATGCGGTCCAGACGGTCGCAGGCATCGATCAGCCCCTCGATCGACTGGTCCTTGAAGAACACGCCCGTCTTGCCGTCGATCACGGTTTCGGTCGCGCCGCCGCGTCCGAATGCGATCACCGGGCGTCCGCTCGCCATCGCTTCCAGCGGAACGATGCCGAAATCCTCCTCGCCCGGAAAGATCAGCGCCCTGCACCGGGCATAGTGGTATTTCAGCACGTCGAAGGACTGCGGTCCCATGATCGTCACGGTCGGTCCGGCGATCTTGCGCAAATAGTCCAGCATTTCGCCGCCGCCGATGACAACCAGCTTTTTCTTCATCAGGTTGAAGGCCTCGACGGCAAGATCCGGTCGTTTGTAACCGACCAGTTCACCGACCATCAGGTAATGGTCTCCGACTTCGCTGATCGGCACCGGCCTGAATGCCTGGGTATCGACCGGCGGGTGGATCACGTCGGCATCGCGGCGGTAGTAGCTGCGGATACGGTTGGCGACGGTCACCGAATTGGCGGCAAAATGGTCGACACGGCTTGCCGTGCCGATGTCCCAGGCCCGCAGCCGGTGGGCCAGCGGCGGCATCATCAGCCGCGTCAGTATTCCCGACTTGCGATAGTATTCATGGTACATGTTCCAGACATACCGCATCGGCGAATGGCAATAACATATATGGACCGCCGGCGAGTTCGGAATGACGCCCTTTGCCGGCCCGGATTCGCTGCTGATCACCAGATCGTACTGGTTGAGATCGAGCTGCTCCAGCGCCATCGGCATCAAGGGCAGGTATTTCTTATACATCCGCTTTGCATAAGGCAAAGAATTGATGAAGGTTGGATAGATCGTGTGCGAATTAATAGCAGCCGATATTGAATCCTTGTCATACACATGCGTGTAGATGTCGGCCTGTGGATAAATCTTGCAGATTGCTTCGAGAACTTTTTCACCGCCTCGCATTCCTACGAGCCAATAGTGTATAATTGCAACGCGCATGAGTTACCCCGTGAGAACCGTTATATTCACGAACCGTGTTAACGTCTGCTAATCTGTAGGATATATTCAGGCTATTGATTTGTTCCAAAGAAGAACTAAGCGGGAACGGCCCGGAAGGCCGCTATAAAGACTTCCAGTATGTCACCATCATTTTCAGTAGACTACAAGCAATAAATATATTGTCAAACTTTTAAGCATTTGTTAGCAATGATTAACAGTGCAAGAAGTGCAGTATGATCCGCTGATCTTAGATCACATTTGCTGACATGGAGTGCGTCGATGGGTGACGTTAATGTAAACGCTGGCGATGCAGTCGTTCAGCGGTTATTCGTGCCTGAAACTGCAAAATTGAGAACGTCCCCGAGACTGTCGTTATTTGTAAAGCGAGCAGTGGACATCGTTATTTCTCTTATCGCGTTATTCGTGCTTGCGCCGTTGATCCTGACGACGGCGCTGATGCTTCTGATCGTCCAGGGAAGGCCGTTCTTCATCGCCCACAGGCGTGTCGGAAGAGGCGGGGCGATGTTTCCATGCCTGAAATTCAGGACGATGGTCAATAATAACGAGGCGTTGCTTGAGAAATACTTGGCAGCAAATCCGGCAGAGCGGGCCGAGTGGCTTGCGACCCGCAAGCTCAAAAACGACCCGCGCGTCACGCCTTTCGGGATTTTCCTGCGCAAGAGCAGCATCGATGAACTACCCCAGCTGATCAACGTTCTTTTCGGTCACATGAGTATAGTCGGGCCGCGTCCGATCGTGCAGAGCGAGCTGGAATTCTACGGCCCGAACTATGTCGACTATATCCGTGTTCGCCCCGGTCTGACGGGCCTCTGGCAGGTGAGCGGCCGCAGCGATACCGACTTCAACAGGCGGGTTCAGCTCGATGCCCAATACGTCGCCAGCCGCAGCCTGATCGGCGACGTCGTCATCATGGTAAAGACTATTCCCGCAGTCTTGAACGCACGCGGAAGTTATTAAGTCCAGTTTCTGCTTTTGATACCGTGAATTACTGTTTATACTTGCGATAGATTGAGCTCCGGCGAAATATGAAGCGCGCTTGCCGGGATTGTGGAGGAACAGGGAGCCGGAGCGTCCAGTGCAATCTGGCTTGAGCCGGAAATGTTCGAACTGTCATGCATGAGCACCGGCATCCGCTTGGATACCCGGCGCAGTTTTCACAGGGTGGCTTATGCCGGCCCCGTTACGCAGGTTCACAGACGTCGACGGAGTAAGGCATGATCTCTGGTATGCTCGATCTGGTAAAGAGTTGTCGTCGAGATGGATGTATTGCGGGTAACTACTCTTTCTATTCTTCCGTGATCCGCGAATACATCCGGGATATCCTGTCTGATGATCGGGGAATGCTGTGGCGCGCGTTTGCCCCGCAGGTGGCGCTGGTCCGCTACAGCTACGGCAACAACCGTGCCGGCACCGGCCGTGGAATTTGCCGATGACCCTGAAATCCGATTTTGCCGTCAATGGTCGCTTCCTGACCCAAACTCCGACCGGCGTCCAGCGTTATGCCTTGAACGTGCTGAAGGCGATGGACGAGACGGCGGAAGCCGGTGCGTCGATGCCGCTTCTCGTGCCCCGCGGTGCGGCCGATCCGGGCTTGAGTTCTCTTGAGCGGATAGAGATTGCCGGCCCTTTCAAGGGGCATGCATGGGAGCAGCTGGCCTTGCCACGCCGTTGGCGGGGTCCATTGCTCAATCTTTGCAACACGGCGCCGGCGATGAAGGCCGATCAGATCGTCTGTATCCATGATGGCAATGTCTTTGCCGCGCCCGACAGCTACAGCAAGGCGTTTCGCACCGTCTATTCCGCTCTTCACCCGGCGCTGGCCAGGCGCGCGGCGAGAATTGCGACCGTATCCCATGCTTCGGCGCGCCAACTGGCCCGTTATCTGCCCATCGAGGCGAGAGACATCGCCGTCCTGCCGAACGGCCATGAACATGCCTTCGCCTGGAATGCCGGGGCGGCGAGCGTTGCGCCACCGATCGTCGACAAGATCCTGTCGCGGTCTCGCCGTTATGTCTTTGCGCTCGGGTCGCGCGCCCGCCACAAGAACCTCGCGCTGCTGTCGGCGATCGCCGGTGATCTGGATGCGCTTGGCATCGATATCGTCATTGCCGGCGGCGGCTTTGGCATCTTCAGCGAAAGCGTCACCGAAAGTCAGGCTAACATCATCATGGCAGGCCGCGTCTCCGACGACGATCTGGCCTATTTCCTCAAACATGCGCTGTGCCTCGCCTTCCCGTCGCTGAACGAGGGGTTCGGCCTGCCGATCGTCGAGGCGATGGCGCTCGGTTGCCCGGTCCTGTCATCCTGTCATTCCAGCATGGCGGAGGTCTGTGGTGACGCGGCATTGCTTGCCTCGCCCTTTGACCCGGCGCAATGGGTCCGGCATGTGGAAGCCCTGAAGGGATCCGATGTTTTGGCGCAGGATCTGCGTGGGCGGGGCCTCCTGCAGGTGCGCAAGTTCTCCTGGGCGCAGACCGCCGATGGATACCGGCAATTGCTGGACGAACCGAAACGCCGCCTTCGATCGTCGACGCCGGCAAGCCCTTCGGTATCGAAAATCGCGGTGGCGGTTGCCACCCGCGGCCGGCCCGCCGTCGTATCCGAGACCCTGCGGCATCTGATGGCGACGCAGACGCGCGCTCCTGACGCGGTGATCGTCTCCTGCGTCGAGCGCGGTGACGCAGGCGATCTGGTCGATGATGATCGTGTCACCATCCTCACCGGCAAGATGGGCTCGTCGGTTCAGCGCAACAATGCTTTGGATCATTTGCCGGCGGGAATTGACGTCGTCGTCTTTCTGGACGACGATTTCGTTGCCGATCCGAACTGGCTGGCCGTTGCCTTGCAGGCCTTCACCGATGAAAGCCGGATTGCAGGTTTTACCGGCCGTGTCGTGGCCGATGGCATCAAGGGGCCCGGAATACCGTTTGCCGAGGCCGTCCGGCTGGTCGGGGACGCGCCGGGCTCTGCCGAACCGCACTGGGAACGGCCGTTCAGCCCCTATGGCTGTAACATGGCATTCCGGGTGTCGGCGATCGGCGATACCCGCTTTGACGAACGTCTCGTACTTTACGGTTGGCTGGAAGACCGGGATTTTGGTGCATGCCTGGCCAAAAAGGGCGGGGATCTGGTGAAATCCGCAGAAGCCTACGGCGTACATATGGGCGTCAAGGTCGGCCGGACGAGCGGCCACCGGCTTGGATATTCGCAGGTAATCAATCCACTCTACTTACGTCGGAAGGGAACGATGACGACCAAACAGGCGATCGGCCAGATCTGGCGCAACATATCCATGAACCTTGCAAAATCTCTGCGTCCCGAACCGTTCATCGATCGGCGGGGCAGGGTGAAGGGCAATTTGGCGGCGGTTTTCGATGTCCTGCGCGGCCGGATCAATCCTGAAAATGTGGCATTGCTGACAGTGCTGCCGGGCAAGCTGGAACGGCTTGGGGGAGGCGTTGCTCGATGACGTTCGATAGACCAGGTCCCGTCGAGCGGGCGTCACGCATCTGGCCGCTGGACAACATGCCGAAGGACAATCGCGCCGATGGTCCGGTCGTTCTGTTGAAGCATGTGATTGCTATCGCCTGGCGATACAAGATCAGGCTGATCGCCTGTATCGCCACCGGCATCATTCTCGCCATACTCTACGCCCATTCGCTGCCGCGCACCTATAACGCCAATGCGACCATGCTGCTCGAGCCGCGCCAGTTTGCCAATGCCAGCACCGTGCTGCAGCAGGGACTGGACCTGAACAGCGCCGAAAGCGAATTGCAGATCCTCTTGTCGGAACGGCTTCTTTCAGCCGTGTTTGAAAGCCTGCGCCTTTATGAAAGCCCGGAACTCGGGCCGCAGGAAGGCGGCGTCGTGCATACGGCGATCGCCAACCTTGTCGATTTCGTTCGCTCCGTCTTCATCGAGCCGTCAGATGCCATCGATGAGGAAGCGCCGCCGGCCAGCGCCCCGAGCCCTGAGGAAAACCTCAAGCGTATCGCTTTTGCAAATTTCGTCGACCGGGTCTCTGCGCGTCGCGTCGGTCAGTCCTATGTCGTCGAGGTTGGTTACTGGTCGACCGATCCATCCCAACCGGCGCGTATCGCCAACGCCATCATTTCCGGCTACATCCTGCAGTCCGTGATCGCCAAGGAGCAGCTTGCCCAGGCAGGAACGGAAACACTGCAGGGCCGGCTGGATGCCCTCGCCAAGCAGGTGACTGCGGCAACGGAAGCGATGGCGGCGGGTACGCTGCCGAAAGTACCGACGCCGGACGCCGATGCCAAGATCACCGGTGCAGCGCTCCACCCGCTCAGCCCTTCGAGCCCCCGCACATCGTTGATCGTCGCCTTTGGCGGCGTGCTCGGCCTGTTTTGCGGAATGACAGCACTCGCCATGAGCGTCGCTTTCGACAGGAGGGTCCGCGCCGCCAAGGATCTCCAACTCGAAACGCCCCTGCCTTGTCTCGCGACCCTTCCCGAAACCGCTGCCGGCCTGGCAATGGCGAGGCTCGGCGTGCGCAGCCGCAACGTTCAGCGACAGGCGGTCGCACTGCGTGACCTCAGGACCCTGATCGATATCGCCTGCGTGCCCAGAAAAGGCGAAAAGCATGTGGTCATCGCGCTCGCCGGATGTTCTCGTGATACCGGCGCCTCCGCTCTTTCGCTCAGTCTTGCCGATATGTTGTCCCGCTCCGGCCGGCCGACAAGCGTGTTCTGGTGCGAGCCTCAGGCGCAAGGCGCATCGAGCGCCCCGGCATCGATGCTGGACCTTGCCCATTCCGATAGGGAGCTGAACGAGCTGGACTTCGATTATCGTGCGGGCGTGCCGGTCTTGCCGATCCTGTCGCGTGAACCGCTGATCAACGCCTATGCCAATTTTCGCAATCCCCGTATTCGCGAGATCATCGAGGCAGCACGCCTCAAAGGCGATGTGATCATCGAACTGCCGGCGCTCGACACCTCGCTCGATGCCCTGGCCCTGGCGTCTCATGCCGATGCCGTGCTGGTGGTTGCCCGCTGGGGACGCACCACCCGCGAAGCGGTGAAAGAAGCCGAGCATCAATTCCGAAGGGCTGGCGTCAATCTCATCGGTTACGTCATCAACAGGCACAAATCATGACCAAGGACGGCGCCGCATACCAGGATGAGCCGGCGCCGTTCGACGACATCGACGACAGGTCTTCGATACGGACGGGGCAGGAGCCTCCAAGACTTGCCGTCATCGTGACATGCTGGAACTACGAGGATTATGTCGGCTGCGCGATCGCCAGTGTCCTGGCGCAGGGCAGGGCCGATTGTGAGCTGGTCGTCATCGACGACGGTTCGACAGATCGCTCATGGGAGACAATCACGGCGACCGGTGCGAAGGCCTGTCGCATCCACAACGGCGGCCAGCGACTCGCCTGCCTGCATGGGCTGGGGCAGACGACTGCGCCCTTCGTGCTGTTTCTTGACGCCGATGACGAACTCATGCCGGGATCGCTGGAGAAAATCCTGCAGCGGCTCGACCCGAATGTCGCCAAGCTGCAATTCCCGCTGATCAGGATCGATGCGGGGGGCACCGTCATCAGCGGGCCGGTTCCGCCTTTGTCGGATTTTCGCGGCAGGCAGCTGACTGAAAACGTGCTGAAGACCGGTGCCTATATGAGCCCGCCGACATCCGGGAATGTCTTCCGGCGGGATGTCTGCCAACTTATCGAAGATGCCGACTACGAGCGTGCCGTCGATGGTGTCATCCTGTTTGCTGCTCCCTTCTGGGGGGATATCGTCAGCCTGTCTGAGCCGCTGGGGCGTTACCGCGTGCATGACCGCAATGATTCCGGCTTCAGCGACCAGCTGAACCCGCGCCCGCTCAGGCAGGAAGTGGAGCGGTTCTCCGACAGGCTCGAACATCTGCGTGCGCTTCTGTCCGAAAAAGGCCTCGGGATCGGATTGGTCACGACCGATCGGGCCTATTTTTTTCAGGAACGCAGTTTCTACCTGGCGATTGCGGAAAACCGGCCTTTCGGGTTGCGCCGACAGTTTGCTCTCCTGTCATTGTTATGGAGCGATCCCCAGAGCGCAAAATTCAAGCTGTCGATGACAGTCTTCCTCATGCTCGCCTTCCTGCTGCCGAACGAGCGCGCCAGACGCGCCGTCAATTACCGTCTCCAGGCGCGTCAGCGATCTTTTTCCGGGCTGATGAAAGCGGCATTCCTGGGCGATTGACGGAGCGCGCCACGTCGGAGATCGCTGCATCGCATCTCGCGAAACCCGGCGCCAGTCCATTCCTGTTTGCCACCTGTTGATCTCGCGTCAGCAACACGAAAACGTCAGAGGGACACCGACAGGCAACCGCTCATTGTTTTCGCGCCGTGGCGCCGTGATGCGGCCGATAAACCGATCAAAATAGTGACCAAAGTCGTCAGGCGGGCTCTTCCGAGCCAGGAACGGTAATATGCTGCGGTCGGTATTTGGCCAAGGTGAAGGCACGGACGAAGGATCCGATCGCGACCCGGACCGAACCCTGCTTGTTGCGCACCCACGGTATGGCCGAGAGCATGTAGAGCCCGCTGACGATGCGCGCGAGGATCCCATTGACCCGCCATCCGGTTCTCAGGACGCCACCATAAACGACCATGCCGACAATACCGGTCTGAAAGTCTTTCAGGATGTTCCGGCGCTCCTGATGCGGATCGATCTTCATCTCCTTGAATGCGTCGTAGATCGCCCCGGTTTCGAACGGCCGTGTATGGGTGACCGCAACGCAGTCGATGATCGCAGCCTTGCCCACCGGATCATCCATCAACTGCGTCCAGATATTGTCGATGCCCCAGCCGGTGAAGTTCTTCTTGATGACCGGCATGATGTCGCGAAGATAGGAGCTTTTGATACACGGCCCCATCGGCTCGATGTAATTTATATAGCGTATCTCGAATGGCGCGCAGCGCAGCAGGATCGGGTGCCAGTAATAGCTTTTTGGCGTCAGCGCCGGTTGAGATATGTAGAGGTCATATTTCCCGCAGACAGCGAAAATCCTCTCGACACCGTCCGGCGCCATGTCCAGATCGTCGTCGGGAAAGAAAATGTGTTCGTATTTGTCGAGAAGATCAGGATTATTCTCGAAGTAACGGACAATGCTGTCCCACTTGGTTCCCTTGTCGACATAAACAGGGAAGTCACCTTCGGTGAAACTGCTCACATCGTCGAGATAGGTGCTGAGTTGAATATCCCAGCTGCGGTCTTGCGGGGCCGGGCCGGCCCATTTGTTATGGATGGATCCCCTGCCCACACGAGCGAAAACCAGATTGCGGCGTGCAGGCTGTATTGCATCATGCATGGCAGCTCCATTGTCGCTCAAAAGGTGAATATCATTCCACCGAAGTAATTCCGTATATAGATTGGAACGTACACTTCATTTTGAAGCCGGGCAACAATGTTCTTGTGTAATTAATCCTGTATGTGCGGGTGAGTGAAGAAAATATCCAGCATTCGCGCGCCGCGTCGAAGTATCACTTGTCCGCTGGAACGAAGACCGTCGGGTTTACGATTCCCGCGCTCGTGCGACAGGGATGAATGTGAAAAGCGCCATTCCGACAAAAAGCAACGCACCTGAAACAGTCATCAGGAAGGGCATGTCGAGCCCGGTATCGCCATGCTGAACGTAAAACCCCTCGCGAAAAAGCACGACCACCTGGGTGACCGGGTTGGCCAGCAGGATATCCGAAAAGGGATGCGGCATATGCGAAGGCACATAGAAGACGCCGGACAGGAGAAACAACGGCCGCATGACGATGTCGAAGATTTTCTGATAGAGCGGAAACTTGAAGAACAGCACGGTATTGCCCAGCGCTACGCCGAGCGCCATGATCCAGGCGAAGGTTATCGCCTCGACGATCTGCAGCCAGTGGATCTCGATCGGCTGGCTGGTCGTCCACATCGCCCCGTAAATGATCACGAACGTCACCACGCAGGACGTCATCCCTTGCAATACAAGTCGCGCGACGATCGCATCGAAGGGCGACACTTTCGGGTAGCTCATCAGGCCCCGATTGCCGGCGATTGCCGACACAAGATAACCCTCCATCCCCTTGTACATGTTGAAGGCCAGGTAGCCGGTCGCATAAAACAGCGTGAAGCTGTCACCTTGAGCCGGCAGCCTGCCGAGCGATCCCATCAGGAAGGACATCAAAGCGATGAAGGCTACAGGCTCGAGCAGCGCCCATATATAGCCGCCCGGGCTGCGCCCGTAGCGGGTGGCAATTTCGCGGATCACGAATGCCGTGACGATGCGTATATGGGTGCTGAAGTAGTTCAACGGCGTGCCTTACCGCGAAACGAACAAGGGGTGGGCTGCGGGCCGAAAACTGTCCGGCCCGGCTGAAGAACCACTAATGTCGATCGCGAATGTTGTAGAAGATCATCACGGCAACGCCCCACAGCAGCAGGCCGGCAAGCGTCACAAGGATCGGGTTGAGCAGGCGGTGCGGATATTGCGCCATCTGTGACAGTGTCGGTTTGATGAACACGGCCAGATACCGCTGCTTGGCCCCGGCCTCCACCCGGGCCTTTTCCAGAGAGGCAAGCGCCGACGTATAGGCCCGTTCGGCAAATTCGTTCTGCGTCTGGATCGATTCGTAGAGCGCAATACGCCCGGCGACATCGGTCGCCTGTCCCGCCGCGCGCCCGCCCTTGGCGGTGGTACCGCTGCCGAAACGCTGGCGTTCCTTGGTGATCTGGGTTTCGAGGCTGGAGATCTGCGAGCGTAATACCCGCACCCGCGGCGTGTTTTCGCCCATCTGGGTCAAAGCGGTTGAAAGGTCGGTCTTCAGCTTGACGAGTTGCTCTTCCAGCGATCCCACCAATTGTGCCGCAAGCTTTGCACCCTCGACCGGATCGGCTTCCTGCGATGCATCGCGATAGCTCCTAAGCCCTGCGCGCGTCTGCGTAAGGCGGTCCTCGGCTGTCTGAACCTCGGATTGGGCCGTTTTCAGAACCTCGTCTCGAGCGGTCAGTGACAGATCGTTGATCAGCTTTTCGCTCTGCGCGATGACGAAGGCACTGACCTTCTGCGACACTTCAGGGCTGAACGCCTTCACCTGCAGGTCCATAATCCCTGAGGAGGAGTCGAAGTTCACCGTCACCATGCCGCGCCAATAGGCAAGCTTGTCTTCGATCGGCATGCCCGGGGCAATGCCGTAGAAGAAGTCGGCTCCTCTTCGAGCAAAAACGGTGTCCAGGCCGAAGGCTTCGTCGACCATCTGCACCATACGTTCGCTCAGGACAAAATCGACCAGCACATAAGAATCGGAAATCGTGCTGCCGCTGGAGCTCTGGGTGAACATGCCAAGCAGGTCGCTGGATGGAGCGGCATCAATGCTGCGAACGGAGAAGGATGAAAAGCTGTGATACTGGTCCGCGGCGATGAAGGCCATGTAAGTGGTGCTGACGACCGCCGGCACCGCCACCATGGCGACAAAGCCGCCGACGATTGCAAGATGACGTAACTTCAGTATCTCCAGCCAGCCGCGCTTGGCAGGCTCCGGTGTCGGAGCTTCAATGGTGATCTCGGGGGTGCCCGGCTGGGCTGGAAGAACGGGAGGCACCGGCTGTGCCGGGGCGCGCTGCTCCAGCAGTGATTCCAGAAGCCGCAGGTTACGGCTTTTCGGCTGCCCGCCCGCAGCGGTCGGGGCCTCAGCAATATGGTTGCCTGATACGGTGTTGGGAGCCGTCTGGTTCAAGTTCAGTGCCTCTTCATATTGCTTTCATGCACGGCGATGGCCTCGTTGATGTCATCGTAATAGGTCATCTGTCCATTTTCCAGCACGATGCCCGTCTGGCAGTAGTCGCGCAACGTGCCGGTGCTGTGCGATACCATGATCACATCGGAATTGCTCAGCTTTTCCTTGAAGGTCTGCTGCGATTTCCTCTTGAAGTTGGTATCGCCGACGGCGGTGATTTCGTCGACCAGATAATAGTCGAAATTGATACCCATGCTCACGCCGAACGCCAGTCTTGCTTTCATGCCTGAGGAATAGGTGCGCACCGGCGCGCGGTAAAACTGCCCGAGCTCGGCAAATTCCGCAACATAGGCAACGAGTTCATCCGTATCCACGCCATAAATGCGGGCGACGAAACGGACATTCTGCTCGCCGGAAAGATTGCCCTGGAAACTGCCCTGGAAGCCGAGCGGCCAGGAGATTTTGCCTTGACGGATGATCCGGCCGCGGTCGAGCTCGAGGGTGCCCGCGATGATCTGTAGCAGGGTGGATTTACCCGCACCGTTGCGTCCAAGCAGGCCGATGCTCTTGCCGCGTGGAAAGGTCACCGACACGTCGTCGATGATCACCTTTCTGACGCCCTTCATGCGCACCTCTTTAAAGGCGCGTTCCAGTATGATCATCGGTCTCTCAGCCTCGCTTTCGACATCGTGAACAGCAGCAGTCCCATGAACATGAACACTGCTGCAATGCTCCAGACATAGAAACGGTCATAATCCGCGGCTCTGTATTGCGGATAGAACCCGGTCCTGAATTGCATGACGATATGTGCCAAAGGGTTAAAAAGTATCACATCCTTGGCCATCGGTGGCAGCGAATCGGGCAGGAAAAAAACCCCGGAAAGGAGGAAAAGAGGGCGTGTCACGATGCCGAACACCTTCTCGTAGACCGGGTACATGGTAAACAGCACCGTATTGGCAAAGCCGCCGCCGAGTGCGATCAGGCTGGCAGCGACCATGGCTTCCAGAAGCGCCGGCATGTCGATCGATACCGGTTGGCGTACGGTCATCACGATGTAGCCGAGGACCAGTATGCCGATCACCGCCGTCGTCGCAAACTGCAGGATATAGCGTGCCGCCATCGTATCGATTGGCGCGACGCTCGGATAGCTGAGCAGGGCCTTGTTGCCGCTCACCGCGCTGTTCAGATAACCGGCCATCGCCTGATAAAACTGGAAACCGATGTAGCCGGTCGCGAAGAACAGCGGAAAGCTCGTTCCAAGCGGCGGCATGTGGGCGATCGCCATGAAGATCACGGAGAGGAAGGCAATGTGGCTGACGGGATCGAGGATTGCCCACAGATAACCGCCCGGTTTGGCTCCGAAGCGCGTCGACATTTCGCGCATCACAAGGGCGCTGACGACACGGGCGTGATTGATAAGGTTGGACAAGGCGCGTCTTCAAGACCCTGATTGCGTAAGGAGCGTAAAATTGACGCTAAAATACGACAATTCCGCGAATGGCGCCACTGGAAATGACAGCTGCGCCAGTAAGCTATCAGGATCTTTCGTTAAACATGCCGTTTAGGCAGAGGGCGGGCAGGAGCCCG
The DNA here is from genome assembly GCF_057163345.1 of Aliirhizobium sp. YIM B11859. Taxonomy (NCBI): domain Bacteria; kingdom Pseudomonadati; phylum Pseudomonadota; class Alphaproteobacteria; order Hyphomicrobiales; family Rhizobiaceae; genus Aliirhizobium; species Aliirhizobium sp. YIM B11859. Next base: position 254,916 of record NZ_JBXHAY010000002.1, on the reverse strand, counting down.
CCATCCTTCGGTCACGGCCCCGCAGGGCGGTGTGGCGGCCTCGGCGCGGCTTAGGCGCCGGCCAGCAGTTCTTCGCAATAGCTCGGTCCGGCGGCACCGGGGCGATCGGCGGTGATGGTGATGTCGCGGATCACATAACTGTCGGAAACGGTGATCTTTGCCGAGCAGCTGACGCTGGCGCTCGCGCCGTTCTGCAGCTTGATGCGCTTGTAGCCGCCGCGCCAGCTATAGACGGTGCTGGAACCCGAAGCCGTGTCTTCGAGCGGCGGATTGTACTTGGCGAAGAATTGCCCGGCGGAAACGCCGACCCAGCGCTTGTTGATCGGATTGTCGGCGAGGCTGACGGTCGTGCAGCTTGCGAGCGTTGCGGTCAGGGCGAGGAGGGTAGTCGATGCGATGAGACGACGGCTCATGATCCTTGAAAATCCTTATATGGTGGCTGTGCCGCTGGGAAGACGGGCTTTCATCTTCCAGCTAGCAGATTTTTGTTCTGCGTCGCGAGGTCAACGCGGCGATCCGGCATCAAATTCTGCGAGCGCCGCTTTTTTGCAACGGATAGGGACGCATCTGCCTCTGTCTCGCTGGCCAAATTCCTGGCTGTCGCAATTTTTTCATTAACGGCGCTTGTCGAAGGAAAATTGCTGTTCTATAGAGGCGCCACTGGTCACGGAGTGTAGCGCAGTCTGGTAGCGCACCACGTTCGGGACGTGGGGGTCGGAGGTTCGAATCCTCTCACTCCGACCAGCGAAAAAAAGCCCGCGATTGCGGGCTTTTTTCGTTTTTGCCGATAAAGGCGCCCTGGCAATATCCTGACCGCCGGCACCATTCGACAATCAGCCGGTTTCGATCGGCCACCATGTCGCAGATCGCTGCCGTTTTCGCCCTCGACTGCCGTGCCGGATCGGCCGTTCCTTCCGCTTTTCCGCGCCTATGCAATCATGCTGCGATGGATCGCAACCTGCCGTGAAAAACATCTCTCATCAAATCTGCATGTTCATGTTTTCATTTACGTTTCGTTTGTCATAGGCAGCAAGTTCGCCCGCCGTTTTGCCATTTGAGGGTAAAAATACGGCCGACATTTCTCGATCGATTAAAACGTCACATGGAAAACCTGTGCCTGCGAGACGCCGATGGGTCCGGCCTCGCTGCCGGTGCCTTTTCAAAGGGGCCACGGCACATGTGGGGGTCGGCTGATGCCATGAAGAAAAACCCGCCAATGATCGGCGTACCACTTCGACCAGTCGACAATGTTTTTCTTTCAGAGGCACCCGCATCATGACCGATATCCAATCTCCCGCCGTAACCGCTCCCGACAACCGCACGCTCGGTTATGTCGCCGCCGTCCTGACCTTCGTATTCGCACCCGCAGGTCTTATCCTCAGCTATATGGACCGCGGCAAAGCGACGCCGCTGGTTGCGTCCCATTACAATTACCTGATCGGCACCTTCTGGAAGGGCCTGCTGTTCATGGTCGTGAGCCTGATCCTCACCTTCCTGGTGATCGGTTTCTTCGCCTATATCGCAACCTCGATCTGGTACCTGGTTCGCTGCATCAAGAGCCTCGTCTATCTCAATCGCGGTGAACCGATCGCCAATCCCTCGACCTGGCTGATCTGATCGGCCGATCCGGAAACCGCTTCCCAACAGCCACAAGCAAATCCTTCTGGGACAGGCATTCGCCGCCCAGGGTTGATGTTTGCCGAAAGCCAGGCCGCCGCGGTCAGGGCATGCGCCCTATCGCGCCGGCGGCGGCTGTCGGCTGGCCTTTTGCTTGCTCTGGCCCCCATAGACAAAACAGGTTTTGATCATGAGCAACGAGATCTTTTCTGCCCCGCAATCTACCGCCCAGCCATCCATCGCCAACGAGAAAATGCGTGTGGCGCTGTTTGTGCTGGCGATCGCCAGCGTCCTCTTCCCGGCCGTCACAATCACGGCAATGGGCGGCATGTTCAGCCAGGGCGTCGGCCTGCCGCTGCTGGTCGGCGGCATTGCCTATATCGTCCCGCTGGCGCTCGGCGCGGCGCTGGCAGCGCCGTTCATCCCGCAACTCCAGCCCTATTCCCGCATCATCGATCTGGCGGCCGCCGCAATCTGCGTCCTTTTCCTCATCTGGGGCCTCTGGTCGCTGTTCAGCGCCTATAGCGCGATGGCGCAGCAGGATCGTGCCATGTCGTCGCTGATGGGTCGCAACACGGCCGGTTTGCGCGCCCCCCGCGTCAGTGATTTTGGCTCCTTCACACCATCGATCGGCGCCTTCGCCCTGCTGGCAACCACCGTTCTCTCTGTCCTGCAGGCACGCAAGGCCCTGAAGACGCCGGCCTGATCCCGGCCGGCATCATTCTGCCTCGTCGCGCCAACGCAAAACCAACAATCAAGGAAAAGACCATGATCCTATTCAACTGGAAATCGCGTGTCACCGGCTTTGCCGCTGCCGTCCTTCTCGGCGCATCGGCGTTCACTGCCGCCGCTGCCGACTTCAATTACAACACCGTGCTGCCGGTCTATCTGAAGCTCGACACGACATTGATGCCGGACGATATCGTCGACGGCTACATGGAGACCTACCGCCCGGAAGTCTGGTCGCGTTTCAAGAACGACGAGTTCGAACTGGAGGACAAGCGTGCCGAAACCCTCAAGATCATGAAGGACGTCATCGCGGCCGCCAACGCCAACGAGGCTTTCACCATCCAGACCCGCTTTGAATTCGGCGACTATAATTTCGCAGCCGAAAAGTTCGAGTTCCGCCCGCTGGCCGACGGCCTTTATTTCCGGGTCAACAATTGCTGCAATTCGCTGCCGCGCGAGCTGAAGGTCTTCTTCAGCAACGCCGCATCGATCGATGGCATCCCGATGGAAAAGGCCAAGGCCAAGGCATTCCTCAACGCCCGCAAAACCTCCTACGGCTCGGTCGATCGCGAAGTTTTTGCCAAGATGACCATCCGCATGAGCCAGGTGCGCTCGCGTGGTGAACTTGTCGCCGATATTCAGGACATCAAGCTTTACGACCGCGAGGGCCGCAACCTGATCACCACGCTTGCAGGTGGCGCCGCCGACGCGGCGACGCAGTAAGTTGCTCCTCTCGGCCTGTACCCCGTAAGCAAGCCGAAGCGGCGGCGGGTGATCCCTGTCCGATCATCCGCCGCTGTATCTCCGACAAACGCATCCACCATCTGGTAACCGGGCAAGGCGCATTCCTTGCCGCGGCGCGTGCCAGGAACCGGCTGCATCGGCAAGACACGATAGGAAACGGAAATGCCCACTCTTCTTTCACTCGTATTTCTGGCTGCTACCTTACCGGCCATGCCTCCGGCTCCGATCGGTGACGTCTTTCCCAGCGGCTCCAAGTCGCCGGACGCCATAATTTTCGAATTTACCGATTACGGCGGCACGAAATCCACCGCCAAGGCGCGCGTGACGCCAGAAACGGCCCTCAGCTGGTGTGAAAACTGGCGTGCCGGCACGGGCGAGAACATGAAGGACTGTGCCAGGTTGATCATCGAAGACCAGGCTGACCACATCTACCAGGCGACCGCCAACTGCCAGACCGGCGACCTCTGGGCAGATGACAAACATTACCTGTTCAACGGCGCCGACAAGAGCCATCAGTTTTTTGCCGGTTATGTCAGCGTCAAGGATGCGCAAACCGGCAAGCAGGTCGGCATGTCGAATGCGGAAGGCGGCAGAGATCTCGGCTCGCAATGGCTGACGCTCTGCCCGATGGGCTTTCCCTATAATGTCCAGCCTGTGGGAGCCACCTTCGAGCTTGGCCCGGACGAATCGCTCTATGGCGAGCATATGGGGCATAATGGCTCAACCGTCTTCAACCATCAGCAGCATCACATTATCGTCTATTCCGAGCCCAAACCTTCGCTTGCGGGCACGATCGCGCCCAATACGGTTCTGTTTCGTGGCTGGTCAGTGCCGAACGAATGGATTTCGGGCGTCGCCTACGCGTTCAGGAAAAATTGTGCGCCGGCGCCTTATCTGGTCAGTGGCCGCCTCGACAACAATATTGGCCCCCGGGTGATCCTGACCGGCAAGGCGCCGGTGCGGCATGGTTGCGAGGTTGTCGCCTATAGCGACGAAGTGCCTAATGCCAAGCTCGTCTTCGAATACGGGGGCGAGTGACCTCTTAAAGCACGCAGCGATCTTTCAGATTCGCTTGCCGTGCTTTAGCGTCTTGTTTTTTCGCATGTCTCCCGAAAGCGGGGACCACTTTCGGGAGACATGCTCTAGAATAAAGGGGCTTCGAAGGCAGCCTGTGCTGCCTTCGAAAGATTGCTCTAGATATCGCTGCCGGCGTTGGAAAAGAACTCGGCGGCCTCTGCTGCTGTCACACGCCGGATCTCCGTCTCGTCGCGACGATTGGCAAAAAGCTCGCTCGCCATCAGTTGTTCGGCAAGATCGGCCGGCAGCGACAGCACCACACGCTGTTCGCTATCTTTGCGATGAATACCGTCCACACCGCCGCGCTTGGCAGTGATCATGCCGCCGGCAACCGTGTTCAGCGTATCCGGATCGATCAGGATGAAGGCCCCGGTCGAGCGGTTCTGCTCATAGGCGTCGAAGATCGCCTGTTCCTCGAAGGACAGATGCACCTTGCCGATCGCGTTCATCGACAGCGCCGAGGCATGCGGCTTCCACTGACCGGTCTGCAATTCGAGCTGCGACAATGGCTCGACGCTGACGCGCTGGCGGCGCGTGCCGCTTTTGAGCCAGTAGCGTTTGCCCGGTTCGATGCCGCCCGGCTGCAGCGCCACCAGATGCGCCTCGAAGGACGTGCCCGTCATCGGCTGGCCGTCGATCGAAACGATCATGTCACCGCGTGCGACATCCACCTGCCGGTCGAGGACCAGCGTGATCGCATCACCGGCGACAGCCGCGTTGCGCACCAGATCGAAGGTGACGATCTGCTTAACATTGGCAACCGTGCCCGATGGCAGGATGGCAACCGAGTCGCCCGGCTTGATGGAGCCGCCCGAGACCGTGCCCTGATACCCGCGAAAGCTTTCGCCCGGACGCACGACACGCTGCACCGGCAGGCGGAAGCCGCCGGCCTGGGTGGAACGGCTGGTGGCAAGTTCCAGCGCCTCGATCAGCGTCGGGCCTTCATACCAGGGCATGGCCGTTTCGCCGGACAGAACGACGTTTTCGCCCTTCAGCGCCGACATCGGGATAGCCGTGATCTGGCGCACGCCGAGCGCCAGCGCGAACTCGCGGAACTCGTTGGAGATCTTTTCGAACACCGCCTTGTCGTAGCCGATCAGGTCGATCTTGTTGACCGCCAGCACGAACTGCTTGATGCCCATCAGCGCCGCGATCGTCGCGTGACGGCGGGTCTGTTCCAAAAGGCCGGCGCGGGCATCGGCAAGCAGGATGGCGAGATCGGCGGTCGAGGCACCGGTCACCATGTTGCGGGTATATTGCTCATGGCCGGGCGTATCGGCGACGATGAACGAGCGCCGGTCGGTCGAGAAATAGCGATAGGCAACGTCGATCGTGATGCCCTGTTCGCGCTCCGCCTGCAGCCCGTCGAGCAGCAGGGCGAAATCGGGCAGGCCGAGATCGTTCTGTTGGCCGCTGTCCCGCGCAAGCGTCGCGGCCTGATCTTCCTTCACCGCCTTTGTGTCCCACAGAAGCCGGCCGATCAGCGTCGACTTGCCGTCATCGACGGAGCCGCAGGTGATCAGACGCAGCGGCCGTGTGTCGCGGGAGACGCGTGCGGCGGACTCGGCGAAGGGCAGGATGGTTGCCGAAGCGGCATTGGCTGTAGCTGTGGCGCTCATCTCAGAAATATCCTTCGCGCTTCTTCTTTTCCATCGAGCCGGACTGGTCGCGATCGATGGCGCGGCCCTGGCGTTCGGAAACGGTTGCGATTTCGAGTTCGGCGATCACTTCCTCGAGGTTCGACGCCGTCGAGCGGATCGCCCCGGTCAGCGGGAAGCAGCCGAGCGTACGGAAGCGGATCGAGCCATGCTGGATCTCCTCGCCGGGCAGCAGTTGAAGTCGCGGATCTTCGGCCAGGATCATCATCCCGTCGCGCTCCACATAGGGGCGTGTCGCGGCGTAATAGAGCGGCACCAGCGGAATGTCTTCCGCCTGGATGTAGCGCCAGATATCGACCTCGGTCCAGTTGGACAGCGGGAAAGCGCGCACGCTCTCGCCCTTCTTGATCATGCCGTTATAGATGTTCCACAGTTCCGGCCGCTGGTTGCGCGGATCCCATTTGTGATCCGGCGTGCGGAAGGAGTAGATGCGCTCCTTGGCGCGGGACGCCTCTTCGTCGCGCCGCGCACCGCCGAAGGCCGCATCGTAACCGCCGGCATCCAGCGCCTGCTTCAGCGCTTCGGTCTTCATCACGTCGGTATAGAAGGCCGAGCCGTGGGTGAACGGCGTGATGTTTTCCTTGGCGCCGCGCTTGTTGGTATGCACGACGAGGTCGAGATCGTATTTTTCAGCGATCTGGTCGCGGAACTCGATCATTTCCTTGAACTTCCAGGTCGTATCGACATGCAGAAGCGGGAAGGGGACGCGGCCCGGATGGAAGGCCTTGCGCGCCAGATGCAAAAGCACCGAGGAATCCTTGCCGATCGAATAGAGCATGACCGGGTTATCGAATTCGGCCGCGACTTCGCGGAAGATATGGATCGCTTCGTTTTCGAGAGCCTTGAGATGCGGATCGAGCGGTGGGCGGGAAACGGGCGGGTTCTTGATTTCCGTTTCCTGTACGGACAGGGACATTTCGGTCTCCGGTAAGTCTTGAATGTTACACACAAAAAGCGGGAATTGGGCCGATGGACGGGGGGCTCAGCGGGCGATGGAACTCGCCGCCTGATTGGCCTGGCCTACCGGCTGAGACGCGGTTTCCGGGACATGCAGCCCGCATTCGCGTTTCTCGTCATTTTCCCACCACCATCGGCCGGCGCGTTCGGGCTCGCCGGGTTTGATGGCGCGGGTACAGGGTTCGCAGCCGATCGAGGGATAACCGCGGGCATGCAGCGGATTGATGGGGATATGTTCGGCGGCCACATGGGCGTTGATCGTCTCGATATCCCAGTCGGCCAGCGGATTGACCTTGATGAGATCGCGCTCAGTGTCATATTCGGCAAAAGGTGTCGTCGCGCGGTTGCCCGACTGCCCGCGGCGAAGGCCGGTCACCCAGACCTGCGCGCCGGACAGCGCCTCGGCGAGCGGCACGAGCTTCCTGACATGACAGCAGGCATGACGGGCGTCGACACTGTCGTAGAAACCGTTCAGGCCGAACTGTGCCGCATAGGCATCGATATCGTCCTGTTTCGGATAAAACCGGCGGATCGCCATGTCATATCGGTCTTCTGTCTCGGAGATCAGATCGACGGTTTCCTTGAACAGGCGCCCGGTCTCCAGTGTCGAGACTTCGATCGGCAGGCGGTGCGTGCCGATTGCCGCCGTGATCACCTGGTCCTCGATGCCGAGCGACGTAGTGAAGACGGCATGCCCCAGTTCCGCGGCGGCAGAAAGGCGCTCGGCAAGATCGAGGCCGGCGAGCCGGTCATTGAGTTCGACAGCCAGGGCGACGGAACGGACCTTGTCGCTTTCGTCATATGCGGTACGCGCAATCACATCATGCGGTGTCATTGTTCTTCTTTCATCAGCAAGTGCTGGATTATCGCCAGTTCACTCCTGTGAAGACAGGAAAAGCCGTTTCTTCCACCGCAGGCTCAGAGCAAATATCTCTAGAAAGCGCCGCTCACACAGAAAACCTGCCGCCTTAACCAAATGTGACTGTTTTTAGCCGTCCATATGCCCGCATAGGTTTGTATTTTCTCGGCATTTGCGGTACTCCAGAGATGAGTGTGCAATGCGGTAGATCCGCTTGCATGCCGGCGACTGCGGATGTCGCTTTCAGGCTATTCGCAGAAGCTTGGACTACGAATTCTTGAGCGGCGGCGTGAGGACGAAATCGGCCTCGCGGCGGCGTTGTCGTTGATGGTTGCGTGATGATATCCCAGAAAGCGAAATATGCGTTGCGGGCCTTGGCCGCGCTGGCGCAGGCCGACCCGGACGAACCGATGCTGATTTCGGAGATCGCGGTCCAGCAGTCTATCCCGAAGAAATTTCTGGAACAGATCCTGCTTGACCTCAAGCGCTCCGGCATCGTCATGAGCCGGCGCGGCAAGCAGGGCGGATATCTTCTGCTGAAACCGGCAGACAGCATTTCCTTCGGTGAGGTTCTTCGGCTGGTCGATGGTCCCATCGCCCCGCTTCCCTGTCTCTCCCAGACCGCCTACCGCAAATGCGACGATTGCGATGGCGAGCACCTCTGCGAGATCCGCCACGTCTTTGCCCGCGTCGCCGATGCCACCCGCGACGTCCTGTTCAACACCACGATCGCCGACGCGATCGAAGGTGCAGGCGAGCATAAGCCGGCAGAAGTGCGCGAACTGCTGACGGCGTAAAGTCGGTCACCCGTTCGGCCAAAGAGCGTCACTGCGCGTCGATATGCGGATCGAAGTCTACGCGTTTGGTCTTTCCGTCTGGCGTCTTGAGCACGATCTCGACCCCGCCGCCGATGGAATGCATGTAGCGAACAATCGACGAAATCATAACGTCATCGGAATGCTCGATCTTGGAGACGGTGTTTTGCGTCATTGCCGCGCCGATCGCCACCTCGCGCTGAGTAACCCCTATCGCTTTGCGGATTTCAGCCAACGCCGTTCCCAGCCGCCGTTCGTTGCGTTTGGTATCAAGCCGGCGTTGAACATCGACCGGCAGTTCCGCACGCAGGTCTTTCCATTCGGTGCTCATTTCTTCTTCTCCCGCAGCCATGACGCAAACCGATCGTCCGCCTTGCTGATCAACTGCTTGTAGAACAGGGTTTCACTCATTCCTTGCTTGCCGCCTCCACAAAGAATGATGGCCGCTTGCTCGGTGTCGAATGCAAAAGCAAAACGCCAGACCTCTTTGCCCGATCGAACCCTGATTTCCTTCATGTTCGAATGTTTCGAACCGTTCAACGTGTCGACCTCCGGGCGCCCCAGAAATGGACCTTCGTCTTCGAGATGGTCCAGCACTTCGCCCACCAGTTCTTTGAGAGCCATCGACAGTCGTTTCCATTCCGGCACGAAATCAGGATGGAACTTGACGAGATAGGACATCGGCACCCTATTTATATCTTTAAAGATATTTCTTCAATATCGCGACTGCAGTTGCGGGACTGTGCCGGCCAGTCACATCGTTCAGACGAGCTGGAAGACCGAGTGGCGCTCGATTGTAGCTGTGCTATGTATGGTTGCAATCGAGGAGTGCGAAATGCTTTCCGTTTCCATTGCAAGATCTCCTGATGATTTCGAGGCGGCGGCTATGCTCTGCCGCGCGCTCGGCGATTGGGATGCGGTGACCCATGAAGCGAACGGCATTGCCGCAGACATCGTGGTCGACCTGTTTCACAGCCAGACCGCCGAAAGTCTCTGCGATCGTTTTTCCGGCCCCGATGCGGCCATGCTCGTGGCGAGATGGGACGAGGCGCCTGCCGGCTGCATCGCGTTTGCGCCCTTCGACGAGACAGCCGACGAGATCCACAAATTTTATGTCGACCCGGCTTTTCGCAGGAAAGGCATAGGCGGCGCACTGATGCGGGAGGCTCTGGCCAGGATCGGTGCGAAAGGCAAGCCAAGGATCGTGATCCAGACCTCGCTCTATATGTCCGATGCCATGGCCGTCTACCGGGCCTTCGGTTTTGAGCCCTGTGCCTCTTTCCGCCCGGTTCCTGATATCTTGCGCCCGACGGAAATCTTCATGAGCCGGCCTCGCTGATGCCTAAAAACGGTAGCCGGAGCCGGATTGCGTTTTTGCCGATCGGGGTTTTCCCGACGCTGGCATTCTGTCATGGCGCTATGCGGCGGTCCTTTCTTTGTCGCCTGAACCCCGCCAAGGGAAACAGTTTTGCCTTCTTTTCGCCGTGAATTGACTAAGACGACCTGACCGATAGAGTTTACCCCAGATCACGGGCCGAGGGATTTTAGGCCGAAGGTAATCACAGGAGAGACCCTATGTTGAATTTCACTGACGGGATTGGCAAACGGCTGGCAGCGCTTGCAATCGGCGTCACGCTTGCGGCGGGCAGCATCGCGCCGGCCTTTGCCGCGACACAGCTTCTGAACGTGTCCTATGACCCGACCCGCGAACTCTACAAGGATTTCAACGCCGCCTTCGCCAAGCACTGGAAGGCCGAGACCGGCGAAGACGTGGCGATCCGCCAGTCGCATGGCGGCTCCGGCGCCCAGGCCCGTTCGGTCATCGACGGTCTCGATGCCGATGTCGTGACGCTGGCGCTCGAAAGCGATATCAACGCCATCCAGAAGACCGGCAAGATCAAGGAGGACTGGCGCACCCGCCTTCCCAACCACGCTTCGCCCTACACGTCGACCATCGTTTTCCTCGTCCGCAAGGGCAATCCGAAGGGCATCAAGAACTGGGGCGATCTGGTGAAGGGCGACGTGCAGATCGTCACGCCGAACCCGAAGACCTCTGGCGGCGCCCGCTGGAACTATCTGGCTGCCTGGGCCTGGGCCAACGAGGAGTTCAAGGGTGACCAGGACAAGATCAAGGCCTATGTCGGCGAGCTTTACAAGCGTGCCCCGGTTCTCGATACCGGTGCGCGCGGCGCGACCGTGACCTTTGCCCAGCGCCAGATTGGCGATGTTCTGCTCGCCTGGGAAAACGAGGCCTATCTGGCCGGTGAGGAATTCGGCAAGGACGCCTTCGATATCGTCGTGCCGCCGATCTCCATTCTCGCCGAACCGCCGGTTGCCGTCGTTGACGCCACGGTCGATGCCAAGGGCACTCGCAAGGTGGCCGAAGCCTATCTGCAATATCTCTATTCCGACGAGGGCCAGAACATTGCGGCCAAGCACTTCTATCGCCCGTCAAAGCCGGATGTGGTAAAGCCGGAACTGTTGAAAGCCCTGCCGCCGATCAAGCTCGTCACCATCGACGATCCGATCTTCGGCGGCTGGAAGAAGGCGCAGCCGGAACACTTTGGCGACGGCGGCATTTTCGACCAGATCTACAAGCCTGGTAAGTAAGTCGGAACCTTAAATGACCACAGTCACTGCCGCCACCAAGGCGCGGTGGCGGGTAAAGCAGCCGAGCATCATCCCGGGTTTCGGGTTGACGCTCGGCTTTTCGCTCGCCTACCTGTCGCTGATCATCCTCATTCCGATTGCCGGCCTGCTCTGGCGCACCGCCGAACTCGGCTGGTCCGGTTTTTTCGCCATCCTGTCGGATGAGCGGACGCTGCGGGCGCTCTACATTTCCTTCGGCTCCGCCTTCCTTGCGGCACTGATCAATGTCGTCTTCGGCACGCTGCTCGCCTGGGTGCTGACCCGGTATCGTTTCCCAGGTCGCCGGCTGATCGATGCCATGGTCGATCTGCCGTTTGCGCTGCCGACGGCGGTTGCCGGCATCGCCTTTGCCTCGCTTTACGCGCCGAACGGCTGGGTCGGTTCGCTGCTCATGCCGTTTCGCGTCGCCTTCACGCCGCTTGGCATCGTCATCGCGCTGATCTTCATCGGCCTGCCTTTTGTCGTGCGCACCGTGCAGCCGATCATGGAAGAGATCGACCGCGAGGTGGAGGAGGCGGCCGCAACGCTCGGCGCCAACCGTTTCCAGACGATTTTCAGCGTATTGCTGCCGGGCCTCACGCCGGCCATCCTCACCGGTTTCGCACTCGCCTTTGCCCGCGGCGTTGGCGAATACGGCTCGGTCATCTTCATCGCCGGCAATATCCCCTATGTGTCGGAAATAGCCCCGCTGCTGATCGTCATCCGCCTGGAAGAGTTCAACTATGCCGGTGCCACAGCGATTGCGACGATCATGCTGCTCATCTCCTTTGCCATGCTGCTGGTGATCAACCTCATCCAGGCCTGGAGCCGCAAGAGGTATGGCAATGCGTGATCTCAACGAACTTCGAGCCAGCTCGGCCCCTCACCCCGCCTTCGCTTCGCTCGGCGCACCCTCTCCCCGCAGGCGGGGCGAGGGGGATCCGAGAGGCTGCGGCTTGTCCCTTCTCCCCGTCAGAACGGGGAGAAGGTGCCGGCAGGCGGATGAGGGGCAGCTTCTGGCAACGGCAAGGAGGCAGACCCATGTCCGATAACCGCCGCATCTCCTTCCGCAGCCCGGCCGACGAAAGCTTCACCACCAAGCTTCTCCTCGTCGGCCTGACGCTCGTTTTCCTGGCCTTTTTCCTGTTCCTGCCGCTCGTCTCTGTCTTCTACGAGGCGTTTCGCAAGGGCTGGGATGCCTATGCGGAAGCGCTGGTCGAACCCGACGCCTGGGCCGCCATCCAGCTGACGCTGACGGTGGCTGCCATCGCCGTGCCGCTCAACCTGATCTTCGGTCTGGCGGCCTCCTGGGCGATCGCCAAGTTCGAGTTCAAGGGCAAGGCCTTTCTGATCACGCTGATCGACCTGCCGTTTTCCATCTCGCCGGTCATCTCGGGTCTGGTCTATGTGCTGCTGTTCGGTACCCAGAGCGTGCTCGGCCCATGGCTGAAAGGCTACGGCATCGAGATCCTCTTCGCCGTGCCCGGCATTGTGCTCGCCACCGTTTTTGTCACCTTCCCCTTCGTTGCCCGCGAGCTGATCCCGCTGATGCAGGATCAGGGCACCGGCGACGAGGAGGCAGCTTTGTCGCTCGGCGCTTCCGGCCTGCAGACATTCTGGTATGTGACGCTGCCCAATATCAAATGGGGCCTGCTTTACGGCGTGCTGCTCTGCAACGCCCGCGCCATGGGCGAATTCGGTGCCGTGTCGGTCGTCTCGGGCCGCATCCGGGGCCTCACCAACACCATGCCGCTGCATGTCGAGATACTCTATAATGAGTATAACATGGTTGCGGCCTTCGCGGTGGCCTCGCTTCTGGCGTTGCTTGCGCTTGTCACCCTCGCATTGAAAACCTTTCTCGAACTTCGGTTCGGTGCCGGCGCAGCCGGCGGCAGACACTAAAGGCTTGAACCCGTATGGAAGTTCGCATCAACAATATCCGCAAGGAATTCGACCGTTTTGCCGCGTTGAACGACGTGTCGCTCGATATCGCCTCGGGCGAGCTGATCGCGCTGCTCGGCCCCTCCGGTTCCGGTAAGACGACGCTCCTGCGCCTGATCGCCGGCCTCGATTTCCCGACCGATGGCCGGATCTTCTTCGGCCAGGAGGACGCCTCGCATCACTCGGTGCAGGAGCGCAATGTCGGCTTCGTGTTCCAGCATTATGCCCTGTTCCGCCATATGACGGTGGCGCAGAATATCGGCTTCGGCCTCAAGGTGCGCCCCGCCGCCAGCCGCCCGCCGAAAAGCGAGATCAAAAAGCGCGTTTCCGACCTGCTCGACATGGTGCAACTGTCGGGGCTGGAAAACCGCTATCCCAACCAGCTTTCCGGCGGCCAGCGCCAGCGCGTGGCACTCGCCCGCGCCATGGCGATCGAACCGCGTATCCTTTTGCTCGACGAGCCATTCGGCGCGCTCGATGCGAAGGTGAGGAAGGAACTGCGCCGCTGGCTGCGCGAGTTTCATGATCGCACCGGCCACACGACGATCTTCGTCACCCATGATCAGGAAGAGGCGTTGGAACTTGCCGACCGCGTTGTCGTCATGAGCCAGGGCAAGATCGAACAGGTCGGCTCGGCCGATGACGTTTATGATCGGCCGCAATCACCTTTCGTTTTTTCCTTCATCGGTGAATCCTCGCATCTGCCGGTCGAGGTGAAGGACGGCACCGTCCTTTTCCAGGGGGAGCCGATCGGCATCTCGCAGGCATCGGATAGTGCCGGCGACCTGTTTTTCCGCCCCGAAGACATTGTTCTGACCGACGAGCCGCATGCCTTGTTCGGCAAGGTCACCGCCTCTCGCCGTCTGGCCGGCACCCGCATCGCCGAAATCGACATCGCCAATAATGGCCATGCGCCGTTCCATGTCGAGGTCGAGGTACCGCTTCATGCGCCGATCGAACTCGGCTCAGAAGCCCGCTTCCGGCCCACCCGCTGGAAAATCTTTACCAAGTAAAGGTCGCCCGGCATCGTGCCGGAACCCGCAGACCCTGCTGACGTTCCAGCCCTGTCCGACAATCAAGGAGGGGCTGGATGCTGTCTTTGAAAAACTCTGTCCTGTCCGCCATCGCGGCCGTGGGTTTTGCGGCGACCGCCCATGCGGGCGAAATTTCGGATGCCAGTTTCCACAGCGCCGCTCTCGATGCCGAATTTCCGGTCAATGTCTACAAGCCGGATGGCGAGGCGCCGCAAGGTGGCTGGCCGGTTCTCTATCTTCTGCACGGTCATGACGGTAACCAGAACAGCTGGCGCGACCTCGGCGATATAAAAGCGACGCTCGACAGGCTGATTGCCGAAGACACGATCCGGCCGCTCGTGGTCGTCATGCCCGGCGTCGAAAACAGCTGGTATGTCGATTCCTCGGCGGTCGACGGACCGGGCGACTACGAGATGGCGATCACCGCGGATCTGCGCCACGAGATCGAAAATACCATGACGGTCAGAAAGGATCGCGAGGGCAGGGCGATCGCCGGCCTCTCCATGGGCGGTTTCGGCGCGCTGCATCTCGCCTATGCGCATGAGGATCTCTATGGCGCGGTGGCGAGCCTCTCCGGCGCCATCTGGCAGAACGTGCCGGCCTCCGATCTCGACAAGACCCCGGCGGATCTGAAACTTATCGAGGACAGCGCCTTCTTTCACCGGATCGACCGGGCAACGGTTACCAGCGGCGTTGTCTTGCCTTCGACCGGCGATCATTTCTCCGGCGCCTTCGGTACGCCTTTCGATGCGCGGTTATTCAACGAGAAGAACATCTTTACCCTTGTGTCCCAGCACATCGCCGAACAGACGGACCTGCCGGCAACCTTCATCACCTGCGGCGATGACGACGGCTTTTTCCTCTGGCGCGGTGCGGTGGCGCTGCACGAGACGCTGCAGGCAGGCGGCCGCCCGTCCGAATTGAGGATCACCGATGGCGATCACGTCTGGTCGGTCTGGAAGCTGACGATCATCGATGCGCTGCGCTTCATCGACGGCCAGTGGGACAGGACGGAAAAGGTCGCCAAGGATTAACGCATTTCCCGGACCCCGCGCGCTGGGCATCGAGGTATCGCGATACACGCATTGGTCGGTGAATACGGCTCGTGATCGGTCCATGTGTCGCAGTGGCTACATCTTTGAGACGTAAGGTTTGATAAATAAAAGTAAGCTAATGCAAACACGGTTTAACGTCTCGATAGGCTTTACATGTCGGCCCATGTCGATGAAATCTGCCATCAGGAGCAACTCCTGCCGCTGACCGCCACCGGCAAGCCTGCCGCGGCTCGCCGTTCGTTGCTCGACCGGTTTCTCCGTCGCACCGAAACCATGCCTTCCGCGTGCATGGCGGATCGCAGGAACGGCCGCAGCGGGCCGTCTGCGGAGGATATGGAAAAGGCACTGGCGATCCTTGCCACCCAGTCAAATGCCAGCGCGGGACTTGTCCGGCTCGGCGACAAGCGCATCCTGTTTTCCGATTGCGGCCAGGCCTTCGTCATGTATGCCAAGCACGGCCATTCGCTGGTCGCCCTGTTTGACCCGGTTGGTCCACAGGCGCTTTGGCCGGGACTACTCGACAAATTCATGGCGACGGCACGCGAGCATGGCTGCCGGCCGGTCTTCTATCAGGTTTCCAAGGCATTCCTGCCGCATGCCTTCGACAGCGGCCTGCGCCCCTACAAGCTCGGCGAACAGGCGGTGGTCGATCTGGTTCGCTTCGACCTGAAGGGCGGTGCATGGCTGAAACTGCGTCGCTCGATCAATCGCGCCGAGCGGGACGGGCTGGAATTTTCCATGCTGCCGGCCGGTGAGGTGCCCGGTGTCATCGATGAACTTCTCGCCGTTTCGCGCAGCTGGCTTGCATCGCACAACGCTTCCGAAAAGGGATTTTCGCTCGGCACCTTCGATCCGGCCTATGTGACGGCCGGACCGGTGGCGGTGATCCGCTTCGAAGGGCGCATCGTCGCTTTCGCCAACATTCTCGAGGCAGGCGGGCATGGCGATGCCTTCATCGATCTGATGCGCCACGTGCCGGATACCCATCGCGGCATGATGGATCTTCTCTTCGTCCGCATCATGGAACACATGAAGGCGCGTGGTTTCGTCACGCTCAATCTCGGCATGGCGCCGCTGGCAGGTCTTGCCGATCACCATTATGCACCGCTCTGGAACCGTCTCGGCCGCGAGATTTTCGAATTCGGCGAGCGCTTTTATAATTTCCGCGGCGTACAGGCCTTCAAGTCCAAGTTCGATCCGGTCTGGCAACCGCGTTATCTGGTTGTTGCCGACCGCGGCCTGCCGATTGCCTCGATCCTCGACGTCACCATGCTGATCGGCGGCGGCTTGCGCGGGATCCTGCGCAGATGAAAGCTCTGCCGGTTGCCCTTGCCGTCATTACCCTGGCTGTGGCTGCGACCGAATTTTATCGCAATCATCTGGTGGAAAACGAGATCGTCAGCCTCCCGACATCGCGGATCAGTGATCCCGAAGGCGAGGAAAAGGGCATCGTCGTCCTCCTCTCCGACGACAAGGGCTGGGGCGCCCGCGAAGAGCGCATGTCGAAGACCCTGACCGGCGAGGGGGCGGTCGTCGTCGGTGTCGATCTTCCGCAATATTATGCGGCCCTCGGCAAGGAAGGCCGCGATTGCCTTTATCTGGTCTCCGATATCGAGGAGCTGAGCCGCCAGATCCATCGCGACCGGGATATGACGGTCTATCGGCCGCCGCTTGTCGCCGGTATCGGCGGCGGCGGGTCGCTGGCGCTGGCGATTGCCGCCCAGACCCCGTTTTCGACGATCGGCGCGACGCTTGCCGTCGATCCGGACGCATCGATACCGCTGTCGAAAATCCTCTGCACCCCCGCTCCCAAACAGGCGGCCGCGGATGGCATGACCTATGGATTGACGGAGGGTGCGCTGCCCAACGCCGTCGACGTGGTGTTCACGCCCACCGGAGATCCGGCCGGCCGAAGCCATGTCGAGGATCTGAGGCGTTCTCATCCCGGCATAGAGGTGACGGCCGAGGCCGAGCCGCCGGAAGACGCATTTCTGGCGGCGACACGCAGCGTTCTGACGGCCGCTGCGGTGAATTCGTCTCCGCTCGATCTTCCGCTTGTCCCGCTGGAAGCAACCGCCACCCGCGACACGATGGCGGTGATCTATTCCGGCGATGGTGGCTGGCGTGACATAGACCGGCAGCTTGCCGGTTATCTGCAGCAGGAGGGCATACCGGTCGTTGGTATCGATGCCCTGCGTTATTTCTGGAACGAAAAAAATCCGCAGCAAACCGCGACGGATCTTTCCCGCATCATCGACACCTATACCGGACGCTGGAACGTCAGCAATGTCGTGCTGATCGGGTATTCCTTCGGCGCCAACATCCTGCCCGCAACCTATCGCCGCCTTCCCGAAAGCGACCGGAATATCGTGCGGCTGGTCTCGCTTCTGGCGCTGTCACGCCAGGCCGATTTCGAAATCGCCGTCACTGGCTGGCTGGGTTATGCCGGCATGGGCAGGCATGGCGATCCGGTCGATGACCTGTCGCAGATCGAGCCTTCCAAGATCCAGTGCATCCACGGCGTGGAGGAAGAAGACAGCGCCTGCCCGGCCGTTGAGGCCATCGCCGGCGCCGATATCCAGGCCCGCCCCGGCGGCCACCATTTCGACGGCGACTACAAGGCCCTGACGAAACTGATCGTCGACCGCCTCGACCGATTGGCACCAATGATGTGAGGGGGCGGATGTCTGCGCGCACCTTGCCTCGTACATCCTTCCCTTGCCAAGCATCTCACCGGGGCGCATCATGCATCGCAATTGCAACGCATAAGGTGATGCCCGATGGGAAAATCAACAAAAGCTGCGACAAAAACCGCGACCATCCCATCCCTTCGCGTCGAGCCGGAGCTGCGAGCCGCGGCAGAGAGTGTGCTGAAGGATGGCGAGACGTTATCCTCATTGGTTGAAGCCTCCCTGCGCAGGCAGGTCCATATCCGCAAGTCTCAGGCCGAATTTGTTGCGCGCGGACTTGCCGGGTTGGAAGAGGCAGAGCGCACCGGCGTCTATTACACGTCGGACGAAGTTCTTGGGGAACTGCGAGAGATGCTTGAGGCCAAACGGGCGGAAAAGCGCAACTCATGACCTATCGGGTCAAGTTTACGGAGAGGGCGCGTCAGGATTTGCATCGCCTTTATGCCTATATGCTTGATCGGGACGAAGACGCAGCCGCACGAGCGCTCGAAGCCATTACGGCATCAATGACGGTGCTTGAGAAGTTTCCATTTTCCTGTCGGAAAGCTTGGGGGGATAGCCCGCTGCTCCGAGAATTGCTCGTCCCATTTGGCTCGTTTGGTTACGTCGTCCTTTTTCGCATCGATGGAAGCGATAAAGTTACCATTGCTGCCATCCGCCACCAGCGTGAGGAAGACTACCACTGACTACCGGTCGCTCACCGCCGCCCGCGGGTTGACCCAGGGCTCCTGATTGGAGCGCGGCAGGGGCGTTTTACCGAGAATATGATCGGCCGCCTTCTCCCCCGTCATGATCGAAGGTCCGTTGAGATTGCCATAGGTTATATGCGGGAAGATCGATGAATCCGCCACGCGAAGCCCCTCGACGCCGATCACCCGGCATTCCGGATCGACCACCGCTTGTCGGTCGTCCTTGGCTCCCATCCGGCAGGTGCCGCAGGGATGATAGGCGCTTTCCAGATGCTCGCGCAGGAAGGCATCGATCTCGTCATCCGATTGCACCTTTTCGCCCGGCTGGATTTCCGGCCCGCGATAATCGTCGAACGCCTTTTGGCTAAAGATCTCGCGGGTCAGGCGCACGCAGTGGCGGAACTTGATCCAGTCTTCCTCGTGGCTCATGTAGTTGAAGCGGATGAGGGGATCCTCCTTCGGATCGGCCGAGCGAAGGGTCACATTGCCACGTGATTTCGACAGGTTGTAACCGACATGCGCCTGGAAACCATGGCTTTTCGCCGCCGCCTTGCCGTCATAGGAAATTGCCACCGGCAGGAAGTGATACTGAATATCCGGTTGCTTCAGCCCGGGCTCCGAGCGCAGGAAAGCACAGGCCTCGAACTGGTTGGACGCGCCAAGGCCGCCCTTGGTCATCAGCCATTGCGCCCCTGCGACGCCCTGCCAGAACCACGGCAGCCAGGAATAGAGCGACACCGGCTTGGTCGAGACCTGCTGGAAATAAAATTCCATATGATCCTGCAGGTTCGCTCCGACGCCCGGCCGGTCCGCTTTCACTGCGATGCCGAGCGATTTCAAATGCTCCGCCGGACCGATTCCCGACAGCATCAACAGTTTCGGCGAGTTGAACGAGGAGGCGGCGATGATCACCTCGCGGTTCGCCTTCACCACTTCCGGCACGCCGCGTCGGAGAATCTCGACGCCGACCGCCCGGCCGTTCTCGATGACTACCTTCTGGGCGAGGCCATAAACGATCTCGACATTTTTCCGCTTCATGGCCGGCCGCAGATAGGCGTTTGCGGCGGACCAGCGGCGACCCTCATAGATCGTCTGCTCCATCAGCCCGAAACCTTCCTGTTTCGAGCCGTTATAATCCTGGGTCGTCTCGAAGCCGGCTTGGCTGCCGGCCTGGATGAAGGCGTGGAATAGCGGATTGGTCACCGGCCCGCGCTGCACATGCATCGGCCCGTCGGTGCCGCGCCAGCCCTCTTCGCCGCCGTGAGAATGTTCCATCCGCTTGAAATAGGGCAGCACGTCCGCATAGGCCCAGCCTTGAGCGCCAAGCTCTTCCCAGCGGTTATAGTCCTCCGCATGGCCGCGCACATAGACGAGCCCGTTGATCGACGACGAACCGCCCAGAACCTTGCCGCGCGGTGCGGTGATGCGGCGGTTGTTCAGCTTCGGCTCGGGTTCGGATAGATAACCCCAATTGTAACGCTTCATGCTCATCGGCCAGGCAAGTGCCGCCGGCATCTGGATGAACGGACCGAAATCCGATCCACCCGCCTCGATGACGATCACCGAGTGTTTGCCGTCCTCCGACAGGCGGTAAGCCATGGCGGACCCTGCCGAACCGGAACCGATGATGACGAAATCTGCGTTTTGCATGGTCAAGTCCAGTTTTGGGATTTTGGCCGGCGGTATCAGAGTGGATAATCGGCTGTGGGAAGGGGCAGCCTGATGCTGCTGGAGACGGGCACAAGAACATGAAAAGCTACCGATGGCCTGTCAAATTGCGACCCATCCGCGATGGCTTTTGCCCATTCCGATCCTGTAGAATTTAAAAGGCTGGTTAGCTCGTCAAAGCCTGATGTATTACGGCGAAGGAAGAGATCTGCCTGAGAGAGTATAACGACAAATGCACCCTTGGGATTTATCGGGTGCAGATCTCTCATGACGTCGATAAATGCATCCGTATTGAGATTTCGGTATGGCAGGGACAATCCTGTCATAAATGACCGAAAGGTGTCGGAGAGGCTGCTGCAATGGCCCAATTCGACTTCAAATAGATGGCTGATTTCGGCATCGCGAACAGCTTGTTCTAACTCGGTCTTTTCCGCCGAGATGCGATGAACGTAAGGCGGATTCACCGAAGTCAGGAAAGATGCAAAATCGGTAGCCGCTTTGGCCATCAATACGGCGCCTCAACTTTGCCCATTCCCACATAGACCGTCTTCAGCTCGGAATAATGCTCCAGCGCGGCCAGCGAGTTTTCCCGTCCGAAGCCCGACTGTTTCGAGCCGCCGAAGGGAATTTCCACCGGGCAGAGATTGTAGGTGTTGATCCACAAAGTGCCCGCCTCCAGCTGATCCACCACCCGATGCCCGCGCGAAAGATCGGCTGTGAACACGCCGGCCGAAAGGCCGAACTCCGTCGCATTTGCTCGGGCTATGACTTCCGCCTCGTCGTCGAAATCGAGCACGCACATGACCGGCCCGAAGATTTCTTCGCGCGCGATCGTCATCTCGTCGGTCACGTCGGCAAACACGGTCGGCTGGATGTAATAGCCTTCGCCGGTGACATCGTTGGGAATGCCGCCGCCGGTCACAAGCGTCGCACCTTCAGATTTGCCCTTGTCGATATAGGTCATCACCTTATGGCGCTGGTCGAACGAGATCAGCGGTCCCATCTGGGTCGCCTCGTTCATAGGTTCGCCGATGACGATCTTTTCCGTCCGCGCCTTCAGCCGTGACAGGAACTCGTCCTTGATCGCCTTCTGGACGAACACGCGAGTGCCGTTGGAGCAGACCTGTCCGGTCGAATAAAAGTTGCCGAGCATCGCTCCGCCGATGGCACTGTCGATATCCGCATCGTCGAACACGATCAGCGGCGACTTGCCGCCAAGCTCCATCGTCACGTGCTTAAGGCTACCGGCTGCGGCCGCCGCCACCTTGCGGCCGGTGGGCACCGAGCCAGTCAGCGACACCTTGGCGACATCCGGATGGTTGACGAGCAGCGGCCCGGTCGTCCGGTCACCCTGGATGACATTGTAGAGCCCCTTTGGCAACCCGGCCTCGATCAGGATTTCGGCGATTTTTAGCGCCCCGAGCGGCGTGTTTTCCGATGGCTTGAACACCATGGCATTGCCGGCAGCGAGCGCCGGCGCACCCTTCCAGCAGGCGATCTGCTGCGGATAGTTCCAGGCACCAATGCCGACGCAGACGCCCAATGGCACCCGCTTCGTATAGGCAAAGTCGCCGCCAAGCGGGATATACTGGCCGTTCATGCCGGCCGCGATCACGCCGCCGAAAAACTCGAAACTGTCGGCCCCCGAGGTCGCATCGGCAACGATCGTCTCCTGGATCGGCTTGCCGGTATCGAGTGTCTCGAGTTCGGAAAGCTCGCGGTTCCTTGTCCGCATGATCTCGGCTGCACGCTTGAGAATGCGGCCGCGCGCCGTCGGGCCCATCGCCGCCCATTCCGGCTGGGCACGTTTGGCGGCCGCAATCGCGCGTTCGACGATCGCGGGCGTTGCCGCATGCAGCCTTGCGATCACCTCGCCGGTGGCGGGGTAAAGGCTTTCGATGACGCTGCCTGCTTCATCTTCCACATATTCGCCATCGATGAAGTGGCTGGCTTTCGGCTGTGCTTTCATTCTCTTGTCTCCGCCCAATGTGCCTTATTCCCCACGTGGATAGCGCTTGGACTCTTCCAGATTGTCGAGGTTCATGTGGTTGCGCATGTAGCGCTCTGAGGCTTTCTGCAAGGGCTGATGGTCCCAGGGATAATAGGCGCCGTTCCTCAGCGCCTCATAGACCACCCAGCGGCGGGCCTGGCTTTCGCGCACAGCGGAATCAAATTCCGCCATGTCCCATTTGGCCAGACGTTTGGCCCGAAAGCCATTCATTACATCGGCATAGGCCGGATCGCCGGCAAGGTTTGTCAGCTCCTTCGGGTCGGCCTCAAGGTCATAAAGCTGTTCCGGGTCGAGCTCGCAGTGAATGTATTTCCAACGGCCCTCGCGAATGCCGACCAGCGGCGCATAGGATGCTTCGGCGGCATATTCCATCAGCACCGGCGCGGTGCGGGTGCCGCCGTCGATCACCGGTTTCAGGCTCTCGCCATCCGTCCACGGCGCAATCTCGGCCATCGAGATACCGGCGAGATCGCACAGCGTCGGCGTCACGTCGAGATTGGAAACCGGTGCGGAGTGTAGGGCAGGGGTGATTCCGGGGCCGGCCACCATCAAAGGCACCCGCGCAGATCCCTCGAAAAAGTTCATCTTGAACCACAATCCGCGCTCGCCCAGCATGTCGCCATGGTCGGAACAGAACAGGATGACCGTATCGTCCAGCATCCGCGTGCGGGTCAAAGTGTCGATCAGTTCGCCGACCTTTTCGTCCACATAGGAGATGTTGGCGAAATAGGCCTGGCGCGAGCGGCGCACATTGTCTTCGGTAATCCCGAAGCTGGCATAGTCGCAGGATTTCAGGATGCGGTCGGAATGCGGGTCCTGGTGCTCAAGCATGCCGACGTCCGGCATCAGGTGCTCGCAATCGTTGTAGAGATCCCAGAACTTCTTTCGCGCCACGTAAGGGTCGTGCGGATGGGTAAACGACACGGTCAGCGCCCAGGGCCGGCGATCCGCATCGTCGTTTTCGCGCGACAGATGGTAAAGCTTCTGGTTGGCCAGAAATGCCACTTCGTCGTCATATTCCATCTGGTTGGAAATCTCGGCCACACCGGCGCCGGTCACCGAACCCATATTGTGATACCACCAGTCGATCCGCTCGCCCGGCTTGCGGTAATCCGGCGTCCAGCCGAAATCGGCCGGATAGATATCGGTCGTCAGCCGCTCCTCGAACCCGTGCATCTGGTCCGGCCCGACGAAATGCATCTTTCCCGAAAGCGCCGTGTAATAGCCGGCACGGCGCAAGTGATGCGCATAGGTCGGGATCGACGAGACATATTCGGCGGCATTGTCATAGACCCGCGTCCGGCTCGGCAATTGCCCGGCCATGAACGAGGCGCGGGCCGGTGCACAGAGCGGCGAGGATGTGTAATTGTTGGCAAACCGCGCCGAACGGGCGGCGAGCGCCTTAAGATGCGGCGCATGCAGCCAGTCCGCCGGGCCGTCGGGAAACAGCGTCCCGTTCAACTGGTCGACCATGATGATGAGGATGTTCGGGCGGGACATGATCGCGGCGGGCTTTCTGAAATGCGGAAACTGGCACCCTAACGAGTTATTTTTGATCGCGCTTTCAATCAAGCGGCGATTGCGAACCGTGCTGTCTCAAAAGCGCGCCATTGAAGCTGAGGCACACTGCGCCAGATCCTGAGGAGCAATCCTGAAAACATCCAGGCCGCGGCATTCGGTCCGTCTTGGCTTGGGCTGTCTCGAAACAAAGGATGTAGTCATGGTTCTCGGTCTGGATACGCCGCCCGTCTCGAAACTGCATGAAAGATGGGGATGGTTCCTGGCGCTCGGCATCCTGCTGATCATCTTCGGTTTCGTCGCCTTCGCCAATCTGTTCGCCGCGACCATCGCCTCGGTTTTTTATGTCGGCATGCTGATGCTGATCGGCGGCATTGCTCATCTCCTTCATGCTTTCCAGCTCAAGGGTTGGGAACACGGTCTCTATTGGGGTTTGAGCGGCGCGCTTTACACGATTGCCGGCCTGCTCGCTTTCTGGAACCCGGCACTGACGGCCGTGGTCCTGACGCTTATCATGGCGATCGCGCTGATGGTCGCCGGCATATTCCGCATGCGGGTCGGTTTCCGGCTTCGCCCGCTGCGCGGCTCGACCTGGGTGATCGCCGCCGGCGCCATTACGGCACTGGCCGGCCTTGTCATTGCTCTCGGCTGGCCGGTCAACAGTCTGCTGGTGCTTGGCGCCTTTCTGGCGGTCGATCTGATCATCCAGGGCTGGGCGATTGTGGCGCTTGCACTGGCTGCCCGTGCTGCCTGATAGACGCCAGTTAATGCATTGATTTTTAAGTAAATACGGGACGGCTGTCACAAAAGCTTCATGCAATTTTCATAGAGGGGAAACGGATTGTTGACGGGTCGCGAGACAACTTGCGCAACGTCATTTGAAAGCCCCGCGCGAGGATTTGGTCCCAGCGGTTATGTGCAGTGGAGTAATGCGTATGTCTTCTGCGGCCGTTCTCGAGCCGAGTGTCGTCCGGCGTTATGCAGGCGATCAGCTCGTGACGCTTGGAAAGCTGGTTCTCGAAAATGCCTTCCAGCCGATTGTCGAAGTCGCGACAGGCACGGTCTTTGGGTACGAATCGCTGCTGCGCGGCCATGAGCGGATCGGCTTTTCGTCGCCGCCCGAACTTCTCGACGAAGCGCAGAAGGCGGGGCAGCTTCTGGCGCTGGAACAGATGATGTCCGGTCGGGCGCTCGCAAAATTCGCCACCCTGCCGGATTATTCCTCGGCCACGTTGTTTCTCAATCTCGACGTCCGGCTGATCCGCCAGGGACACGAGTTTCTCGAAAAAGTGCTTCACCACCTGCGCGCCGCCCATATCGCGCCGTCCTCCGTCTGTTTCGAATTCTCCGAGCGTTTCGACAATACCAGCGTGCCGGAATTCGCCGATCTGGTGGCGGAAATGCGCAAGGCCGGTTTCAAGCTCGCGATCGACGACTTCGGCGTCGGCCACGGCGAAATGAAGCTGCTGTGCGACTTCCCGGTCGATTACCTGAAGATCGACCGCCACTTCGTCTCCGATATCGATCGTAATCCGCGCAAGCGCCATCTGGTCAAGAACATCGTCAACATCGCCCATGTTCTCGGTATCCGGGTGATCGCGGAAGGGATCGAGACGGAAGCCGAATTTCTTGCCTGCCGGGAATATGGCGTCGACCTCGTCCAGGGCTTTTTCATCGCCAGGCCGACGACATTCCTGACCGAGCTGCAGCCGTCCTTTCCCTATCTCGCGGAGATCGGCCGGGCTCGTCGCTCCAGCCAGTCGCTCGACGAGATCCTGATCCGCAAGCAGATCGAAAAGCTGCCCTCGGTCTATGAAAACGAGAGCATCGATACGGTGTTCGAACTTTTCCGCCGCAATCCGCGCCAGGCATTTTTCCCGGTGCTCAATGCCAATGGCGAACCGCGCGGCGTCATCAACGAATATCACCTGAAGGAATTCATCTATCAGCCCTTCGGCCGCGACCTTTTGAAGAACAAGGTCTACGAGCGGACGATTGCCCATTTTGTCGAACGGGCCCCGATCATCGGTCTTGATGCCGAGGCTGAGGAGCTGATGAGCCTGTTCGCCAACATGGAAAACAGCGCCTGTGTCATCCTGACCGAAAACCTGCGTTATGCCGGCGTCGTCTCGGCCGCCTCGCTGATCAAGGTGGTCAACGAAAAGCAGCTGAAGATCGCCCAGGACCAGAACCCGCTGACCAGCCTGCCGGGCAACCGTGCCGTGCGCGATTTCATGCAGGAAGCCGGTCGCGACGACGAGGAAACCCGCTTTTTCTGCTATTGCGATTTCGACAATTTCAAGCCGTTCAATGATCACTACGGTTTTCAGAAGGGCGACCACGCGATCTCGCTGTTTGCCGCCCTGATGAAGCGTTATTTCTTCTCCGAGGGAGATTTTCTCGGCCATATAGGCGGCGACGATTTTTTCATCGGCGTGCGCGACTGGGCTCGCGACGAGCTAGAGGAAATTCTCGAGCGCCTGCTGTCCGATTTCCATGGCGATGTCGTCGAACTTTATTCGGAAGAAGAGCGTGCTGCCGGCAAGATACGCGGCCATGACCGTTCCGGCCGTGAACGCGACTTCCCGCTGCTTCGCTGTTCGATCGGCGTTCTGGAAATCCCCAAAGGCCTGCTGCTCGACGATATCGGCCGCATCAGCGTCGAGATCGCGGCGGTCAAGGCTGCCGCCAAGGAAAGCGGCAAGGACCAGTTCGGACCGGATAATGGCGGGCTCGTCTTCTCGCTCTTCGGTCAGGCAAAGTGATCGGTTTGCGTCGCGCCATGCCTTTCTAACGTCGGGGTACTGTCCTAAGTCAGTGTTCTCATTCTGACAGGAGTTCTCCATGCCGCTTCCCACCGAGATGCGTTTCGTCGACCTGCCCAGCTTCGGCGCTCCCGAAGTGATGACCTTTTCAAGCGGCCCCTTACCGGCCGTGCAGGCCGGTGAAATCCTGGTCAAGGTGGAAGCTGCAGGCGTCAACCGCCCGGATGTGGCGCAGCGCCAGGGCATCTATCCGCCGCCAAAGGGTGCGAGCCCGGTTCTCGGGCTGGAAATCGCCGGCGAAGTCGTCGCTCTCGGCGAGGGCGTCACCGGATTTGCGCTCGGCGACAAGGTCTGCGGCCTCGCAAATGGCGGTGCCTATGCGCAATATTGTGTCCTGCCGGCCGGTCAGACGTTGTTTTGGCCGAAAGGTTATGACGCGGTAAAGGCCGCGGCACTCCCCGAAACCTTCTTCACCGTCTGGGCAAACCTTTTCCAGATGGCGGCGCTGACCGATGGCGAAAGCGTGCTCATCCATGGCGGATCGAGCGGTATCGGCACGACCGCCATTCAGCTGGCACGCGCCTTCGGTGCCACCGTCTATGCGACCGCCGGCTCGAAGGAAAAATGCGATGCCTGCGAAAAACTCGGTGCCAAGCGCGCGATCAACTACAAAACCGAAGATTTTGCCGAGGTCATCCGGGCGGAAACGGGCGGGCAGGGCGTCGATGTCGTCCTCGACATGATCGGCGCGGCCTATTTCGAAAAGAACCTGTCGGTCCTCGCCAAGGACGGCTGCCTGTCGATCATCGCCTTTCTCGGCGGCAACATCGCCGAAAAGGTCAATCTCGCGCCGATCATGGTCAAGCGGCTGACGGTCACCGGTTCGACCATGCGACCGCGCACGGCAGACGAGAAACGCGCCGTCCGCGACGATCTTCTGGCTGAGGTCTGGCCGTTGCTGGAAGCGGGAAAGCTCGGTCCGGTCATCCATTCCGTGATGGATTTCGATCAAGTTGTCGATGCCCACACGTTGATGGAAACCAGCAGCCATATCGGCAAGATCGTGCTGAAAATGGGATAAAAACGCAGCAATGAAGAATCGTGATCTTCCTCAGGCTCGCGAATGCTAAGTCCGGCCCGTCGGTTTTGCAACGCACATATCTTCGCGCATCGTTACATAACTTGCCTTGCAAGATATGCGTTTGGCTCCTACCTTTTATTCATCGTCAACGTAATGAAAGGTAGGTGATCCAATGTCTAATGAGATTTCGGTCTGCGTAACGGGCAATGGAAAGGTGGCGGTCTTGACGGGGCAGCCCTCGGCCTGAACCTCATCTTCCTTCGGACTGTCGTGAGACAGGCCGGGTTCGTTCAACCGGACCAGATTTCATGGAAGGGTCGCCTTGGCGGCCCTTTTCCTTTTCCGGAGATGCTCGCGCCATCTCTGGTAATCACCCCGCGCTCGTGACTTGCGATGACGCTGCGATTGAGGCGCCTCAAGCGCGCATCCGGCCGATCGTCACGCGCGCGTCTGCCATACGCCTGCAGCAATCCCCTGTCGCCGTGCTGCATGTTTTTTCGGCGTAACATCTCCAGTCATGCCCGTTTTTCATGCTGCTGCTTTGATCGAGATCAGAAAAGACCCTGCTCATTGCGCATGGGTGTGCTGCCGATCGAATGCTACCGATAGGCGGTCCCTGGGCGTATAACGGAGCCATCGAAGCAGGAAGGCGCCACCACCGGCCGCCGCTTCGAAAGCCCAGGAAAGGGGGACCATCATGAACGTTACACGCACTCTCAAGAATTGGCGCAACTATCGTCGGACGGTTGCCGAGCTGGAGCGCATGACCTCGCGCGAACTGGAAGATCTCGGGATCAACCCGTATGATATCCGTCGCTTCGCCCGCACGGCCAACGGCTTCTGATCGAAAAACAGGCATAGTCTCTGATGAAAACGCCCGCCATCCCGCGGGCGTTTTGCATTTGTTGGCTTCACGCCTGGCGGATCAGAGGCCGATCCGCCCCAATGCCGGTACCTTGATGCCGGGATCTGTCAGATCAAACCCTGCCACCAGCCCGAGAAAATGCACTTCGAACCCGCTGCGGCTGCCGAGCGAAAATCCGGCAAGACCCCTGATCGTCACATGCAGGTCGCGCCAGTCCTCGTCGAGATGGACGAATTCACCGTTCGGCAGGTAGTCGCGTCCGACGGCATGCGGCGGCAGAACGGCGCCGATCTCAGGCACGGTCCGTAATACATGGGCGACGAACGTATTGGAATTCGGCCCCGGCCAGATCGTGTAGTCGCCGGGTTGCGCATAGGGGTAGGTGGCGATCGCGGCCTCCACCTTCGGGATCAGCACCTCCGCCTTCGCGCCGGTTATCGAAGCGACCAGTTGCGGTGCGTTGGAATACCAGTAGGCATCCGGCTCCCGATGGTTGCGGCGGATCGGCGACCCCCAGCCCACCTTGTCGTAACGCGTATAGCCTGAGGCACCCTTCTCCTTGGTGACGATCCAGGCATGGCTGGCGACCGCACCCTTGAGGCCACCGGTCATCGCCGAGAATATGTAGACAGCGGCCTCTTCACTCTCTCCGGGTTTCGGCAGGATGTCGGCCGAGGTCCAGCGTGCCGCGCTCCAGCCGGATGGATGATCCTTCATCGCCCAGAGCCCGGCCGACGCGAAGGTCGGCAGGAGGTAGACGACGAAAATCACGATCAGCAGCCGTTTTACCGATTTCATCAGCATTTCCCGTGCAAGTCTTCCGCGAAACGGTTATGAGACCGCCACCCGTTCAGATCGCAATAGAAGCCAGCAAAGCCAGGACTGACCATGCAAAATCCCGTTACCGTTGAAGTCACCCGCGGCAACCTTGTCGAAAGCCGCCACAGGGGATTGGGCATAGTGGTCGATGGCTCCGGCAAGACACTGTTTTCCTTCGGTGATTCTGACACTGGCGTTTTCCCGCGCTCCTCCTGCAAGGCGATGCAGGCGCTGCCGCTGGTCGAAAGCGGTGCGGCTGATGCCTATGGTTTCGGCAATGCCGAACTGGCCTTTTCCTGTGCCTCCCATTCCGGCGAGGACCGCCATGTCGAGATGGCGCGATCCATGCTGGCAAAAGCAGGCAAGGATGTCTCTGCGTTGGAATGCGGCGCCCATTGGTCGTCGGAACAGTCGGCGCTCATCCATCAGGCCCGCACGATCGAAAAGCCGACGGCGCTCCACAACAACTGCTCGGGCAAACATTCGGGCTTCGTCTGTACCTGCGCCCATTCCGGCGCGCCGGTCGAAGGTTATGTTGCCTACGACCATCCGCTGCAGCGCGAGATCCGCGACGTGATGGGCAGTCTCACCGGCGCCGTGCTCGGCGAGGATAATTGCGGCACCGACGGCTGCTCGATCCCGACTTATGCCGTGCCGCTCAAGGGCCTGGCGCATGGGTTTGCCAAGATGCTGACGGGCGAGGGGCTTTCTGCCGCGCGTGCCAAAGCGTCGCGCCGGCTGATCGACGCCTGCATGGCCGAACCCTTCTATGTCGCCGGCACCGGCCGCGCCTGCACGAAGCTGATGGAACTGGCGCCGGGCAAGATCTTTGCCAAGACCGGCGCCGAAGGCGTGTTTGTCGCGGCACTTCCCGATCAGGGCATCGCCATGGCGGTCAAATGCGAGGACGGCACCACCCGCGCCGCCGAAGCGATGATTTTTGCCCTGATCGCCCGTTATTTTGAAAAGGGCGGCGAGGTCGAAACGAAGCTGATGGCCATGGCCAACCGCCAGATGAAGAACTGGAACGGCATTCATGTCGGCGACGTTCGCGTCACCGACGCCATGTTTGCCTGATCCTGCAGCGAGGGTTTCGAACGATGCTGACACTCTACATCACGCCCGGCACCTGCTCGCGTGCGAGCCATATCGCGCTGGCCGAGACCGGTCTGGCCTATAGTGTCTCCAGCATCAGCTTTGCCGATGGCGGGCAGCGATCGGAAACCTATCTCAGGATCAATCCCAAGGGCCGCGTACCGGCACTGGTAACGGAAAAGGGCGTGCTGACGGAAACCGTGGCGCTGCTGGCCTATATCGCCAGTCTTGTGCCGGAGAAGAACCTCGCGCCGTTTGCCGACGCCTACCTGTTCGCCAAAATGCAGGCCTTCAACGCCTATCTGGCCTCGACCGTCCATATCAACCATGCGCATGGCCGCCGCGGTGCCCGCTGGGCGGATGATGAAGCCTCGCATGCGGACATGATCCGCAAGGTACCGCAGACCATGCGCGAGTGCTTTTCGCTGATTGAAAACGGGCTTCTCGAAGGTCCCTACGTGCTCGGCGATACCTATTCGGTGGCCGATGCCTATCTCTTCGTCATGGCCGGCTGGCTGGAAAGCGACAGCGTGGACGTCGCGGAGTTTCCGCGCGTCCACGCCCATTACCGGATGATGCTGGGGCGTCCTGCCGTGCAGCAGGCGCTGGCCGAAGAAAAGCAGGCGGCCTGACGGCCGCCACGTGATCGCTAGCGCTTACGCCGGCTCGGCGTTGCGTTTCGCCCACATCGACTGATAGGCCGGGCGGTGGGTGCAGGCCTCATACCAGGCCTTCAGCGACGGACGGCTGTCGAAAAGCGGGTGATAGCCGCGTGCATAACGCAGGATCTCGATGGCATTGACGTCTGCGGCGGTGAAGCGGTCGCCGACCAGGTAATGGGTTGTCGACAGATGTTTCTCCAGCACGTCGAATGGCCGCACGAGA
The DNA here is from genome assembly GCF_057163345.1 of Aliirhizobium sp. YIM B11859. Classification (NCBI taxonomy): domain Bacteria; kingdom Pseudomonadati; phylum Pseudomonadota; class Alphaproteobacteria; order Hyphomicrobiales; family Rhizobiaceae; genus Aliirhizobium; species Aliirhizobium sp. YIM B11859. The sequence goes on along the minus strand of NZ_JBXHAY010000002.1, from coordinate 223,716 downwards.
GCATCGGCGGCATCGTCGACGGCCGCTATCCCTTCGGGCGTATCGGCCTTGGTCGACTGAATTTTCAACGCAGGCGTCTCGATGCTGGTCGCGGCAAACAGCGACCACTGGATCATCAGCGCTTCTTCCTCGATATCCTTCGGGCCGAACTCGCCGCCATATTTGCGGGCGAGATAGAGCGAGATGGCCAGCGATTCATGCAGCACGAATCCGTCATCGTCGATCGACGGGATCGAGCCCATCGGATTGACCGCCAGGAATTCGCCTGACCGCGTGTTGACCGGGCAACCGGGTGCCGAAGTGTCCGGCAACCGATAGGCCTGGATGATCGGGATATGCTCGAACGGCAGCCCGATTTCCTCGGCCAGCCAGAGCGGCCGTGTCGCGCGCGAACGATAAACCCCGTAAATTTTCAGCATGGCAGTCTCCATTGATTTCGCCGCGAAGCTAGAGTGCTTCCGTGACGAACGGAAGATCAATGCGCGTTGGATGCCCATCAAAGTTTTCGATAGGATTTAATCGTGTCGAATGATCAGCGGCGATAAACCATGCGCACCACCCAGTCGCTCAGCATCACGCTGCCGATCGAAATGGCGGAGATGGTCAAGTCCAAGGTCGCGTCCGGTCAATACGCTTCCGAAAGCGAAGTCATCCGTAACGGCTTGCGCACCCTGATTGGAAGACGTCGATAGGCGCCTTGATGCCAGAATGGCCATGCTGCTCAAAGATAAAGATGGACGATGACTTGTCGGGTCGTTTTCGCTCCCAGGGCAATCCGCGGCCTTGAGGATGCCCTCCTATATCTAGCCCCCCGCAGTGGAGCGGCAGCGCCCGCCTGATCTCGACACCTAGCTCACGCGATTGCCCGCGATCGTCAGGTGAGGGAATGTCTCGGCTCCGCCTTTCGCCAGGTCTCCCGTTGCCGCATCCCGCCAGCGATAGCCGATGATTGCGCCGCGCTGGAGCGACTGGAAGATGTTGTTGGCGATGATCGCGCCACCCGCACCCTCTGCAATGGTCACGGCGCAACCCACCGCCGCCTGGCGCACGATGTTGCCGGTGACAGTGACGTTGCGCAGATATGGACCGAAGCCGAGCGCAAGCCCGCAGAACGGCGCATTCTCGATCACGTTGCCGGTGACCGCCGTATCCGCCTCAACGCTGATGCCGACGCCGAAGATCGGATCCTCTATCGTATAGGGGCCGGTGAGGCGCAGGTTGCGCACGACATTGCCGGAGACCGTCGCCAGCCGGCCGCCCTCGTTGAAATTGACCACCGAAATACCGTTCGCCGCGCCATCGACCATATTGCCGGAAATCATTGCGCCTTCGAAGGAAAATTCCGCATAGATGGCCGTCTCGCCGGATGCGGTGCAATGATTGTTCGCGATCAGCGCATTGGAGGCGCTGTTGGCACGAATGGCGGAAAACGCCGAACCCGAGATGTGATTGCCGGAAACGATCACGTTGTCGGCACGGTAGAGATTGATCGCATTGCCATATTGCCCGGTGCCGCCATTGGTGGCGCCGGTCCCCGAAATCCGGTTGCCCGAGACGATCGTGCCGTCCGTACTCTTTTCCCAGCGATGGATGAGAATGCCGCCATTGCCGCAGTCCGAAATGCGGTTGTCGGTCACCGAAAGATCCCGGCTCTGCACGGCATAGAGCCCGTATTCGGCGGCCCTCGATATCAGGGTCTGCTCGATCCGCCCGCCGCAGCCTTCAAGAGAAAGGCCCGTGCGTCCGGAATTGACAACCTCGCAATTGTCGATCCGCAGGTCGGCGACGTTGCGAAACTGGATAAGCCCCGTCCCGTCGCCGGCAAGGCTGCGGTTTGCACCGTCGAGCACCAGGCCTGAAAGCATCACATGCTGCACATTCTCGGCCGATAACAGCGGCCCGGAGCCCGCCTGGATCAGCCGGGATGCCCCGGCAATCCCGATGATCCTTGTCCCCTCCGGCACCGCGAGGCCGGAGACCGGATAATCGCCGGGCGGCAGGAAGACGGGCAGGTTCTGCCTCGCGGCATCGGCAAGCAGGCGCGCGAGATTACGCTGTGCCGACGCCCCGCCACCGGGCTTTACACCATGCGCCCCGGCATCGATGGAGCCGCGCAGGCCGGCACCCGAAATCGCCCGTGTTTGTCCGGCGGCCAACTGCGGAAAGAGCGTGATCGCGGTGCCTCCGGCCAGTCCGGCAAACAGCTGACGTCTCGAAATCATCCAGTTTTCTCCACCCGTCAATAAAAGGTTTTCTATGGCAGTATCTTTGGTTGCGCTGCGTCACAATTCTTGCGCGCGCGGGTAAAAACTTTGCCATCATCTGTTCATGAACTGTATTGGCGCCGCCTTAAGCAAGATGAAGGGATTGCCTCATAAGGTGAGTGGCTGTGGGGAATGCAATTCCTGGACGTTTCGGGGGCTCGGAGGCGGACGATGATAGGTCCTGCATTATATGGCACGGCGCTGGGGACGCCGATGCAGACACTTGAAGACTTGACCGATCGATTGCGGCGGGTCTCGATGGAGATCAGCGTTGCTCCGGATCTGGTTGAAGCGCTCCGGGATATTACCGGACTGAAGCTTCTCGATCAGCTTTCCGATTTCATCTCGATCAAGGACCGCCAGAGCCGCTACGTCTTCAACAACCAGGCGGCCTGTCGTGTTGTCGGCATCGACGACTGCTCGGTCCTGTCCGGGCGCAGCGACTTCGATCTTCTCCCGAATGCAATTGCCGAACATCTCTATCGGCTGGAGCAGGACGTGATGGAGAGTGGCGTCGCGATCGAAAAGAAGGAGGAACAGGTCGTTCTGAGGGACGGCAGGATTCTCTGGCTTTCCGTGTCCAAGACTGCCTTGCGCAACGCTGCCGGCCAGATCGTTGGCCTGGTCGACGTGTCGCGTGACATCACCGAGCGCAAGCGTCAGGAGGACCTGCGCCACGGCCATGCCCGCCTGCTGGAAATGATCGCTCGCGGCCAGCCGCTCGATGCTGTGCTCGACGCTCTGGTTCGCCTGGTGGAAACACAGCTTCACGATCTGAAGGGTGCCGTGATGCTGCTGGACGAAGATGGCGCTCATCTGGTCGGAGGCAGCGCACCAAGCCTGCCTCCTGCCTATCTTTCCCTCATCGATGGTGTCGAGATCGGCCATTGCCGCGGTTCCTGCGGCACCGCCGCCTGGAGCCATCAGACGGTGATCGTCGAGGATGTTCATACCGATCCGCTCTGGGCGGATTTCCGCGAACTGGGCACATTGTTCGGCTTCCGATCCTGCTGGTCGACGCCGATCGTCGGCGCCGACGCGCGGGTGCTCGGCACTTTTGCGCTTTATTCCCCGTCGGTGCGCAAGGTGACGGTGCGGGAACTGGAATTGATGAACATGGCAACCGACATTGCCGGCATCGCCATAGAGCGGGCCGAAAGCGAGCGTCGTATCCGCCATCTGGCCCATCACGACCCGTTGACCGGCCTGCCCAACCGCACGCTGTTCTGGAGCCAGTTCAGTCGTACCCTGCATGAGGCGCGGCGCGAAAACCGCAAGGTCACCGTCGCCTATGTCGATCTCGACAATTTCAAGACGATCAACGATACGCTCGGGCATGCCGCCGGCGATGAGGTTCTCAAGACCCTGTCAGGCCGCATGGCGCGCTGCATCCGTGCAAGCGATCTGATCGTCAGGCTGGGCGGTGACGAGTTCGCCATCGTTTTCTCAAATCCCGACGGCGACCGTTCGGGCGTCCTTCGCCGCCTGGACAAGCTGCGCACCCGTGTTGCAGAGCCGGTTCGCGTCGAAGGGGTAAGCGTGGTTGCGACCTGCAGCATGGGCGTTGCCTTCTATCCCGAGGACGGCGAGCTTGCCGAGGATCTTCTCGCCAGTGCCGACCACGCCATGTACGAATCCAAGGAGCTGGGCCGCGACCGCCTGACGGTCTCGGCCTGAGCCTTAGGACACGTTGGCAAGGCTGCGGGTCGCAGCCGGGCCCTGTGCCTTTTCGTTCGGATAGGTCTCTTCGAACTTGCTGACGAATTTGTCGAACAGCACGGCAAAGACGCTCAGTTCCTCCTCCGTCCAGCCGTCGAGCATGGATCCGAGAAGCGCGCGTTTGGATGCGTCGAGATCCGCCATCAGCCGATCGCCGAGCTCCGTGCGCACGACGATCGAACGGCGTCCGTCGGCCTGCGATGCGTCGCGGCGCAGTAACCCCTGCGCCACCAGTTCCGCCACCAGCCGGCTGCCGCGCGACGGGTCGAGCCGCATCACGTCGGCGATTGCCCCGACCGTCACTTCGCCGTCGATCCGCCGCATCGCCTTGAGCGCATCCAGATGCGAAATCTCCAGTGTGGGGGCGACATTGTCGATCAGCGTACGGCTGATCACACGTCGGCCGATCATCAGGCGCATGCGCCCCATCACCTCGCTGATATGGGTGATATCGGCGTCTGCCTTGGCGGAAAGGGTCTCGGTCATCGTCTTTGTCATGGCTGCGAAGAATAGCAGAGCTGGCGATGCGGGCAACAGATATCTGCAATGAGCATTGAAGTGCTGTTGACATTTATATGCTAAAGGCACATAAATCGTGCCTCACATTGGATAGATCATGACCCCTTCCACGATTCCTGTCGTACCGCTCGTTGCCGACCACCGGCAGCGTCTCATCGTTTTCTGCCTGCTGATGGCGGCGCTGTTCATGGCAACGCTCGACAACCAGATTGTCGCCACCGCCTTGCCCACCATCGTCGGCGAATTCGGCCAGATGGAACGTTTCGGCTGGGTCAGTTCTGCCTTTCTCCTGGCAACCAGTGCGGTCATGCCGATCTATGGCAAGCTCGGTGATCTGTTCGGCCGCAAATACGTCATGCTGGCGGCGATCGTCATCTTCACGGCGGGTTCGCTTGCCTGCGGTTTTGCCTGGTCGATGGACAGCCTGATTGCAGCCCGGGTTTTCCAGGGTCTCGGCGGCGGCGGTATCATGGTGTCGATCTTCTCGATCAACGCCGATCTGTTCGAGCCGCGCGAGCGGGCCAAATACCAAAGCTATTCGAGCCTGATGATCATGGCATCCGGCAGCCTTGGCCCGGTTCTCGGCGGCACGATGAGCGACCTGTTCGGCTGGCGCTCAATCTTTCTCATCAATCTGCCGCTCGGCATCATCGTCATTGCCGGCCTGATTGCCATGTTGCCCTACCGTCGCCCGACACGTCAGCCGAGGATCGATTACCTCGGCGCCGTCGTGCTTGCCGCAACCATCACCTGCCTCGTCGCCTTCGCCGACAGCCGCCAGATCTTCGGTTCGCTGATTGCACCCGCTTCGCTCGCTCTTCTCGCCGGCGGAATCGTCGGTGCCGCGGTCTGGGTCTTTGTCGAAAGCCGGGTGCCGGAACCGATCGTGCCGCTGAAACTCTTCCGCGACAGTACCTTTCCGCTCTATCTCATCGTTTCGCTCTGCTCCGGCGCGGTCGGCATCGGCCTGGTCAACTATTACGCACTCTTCCTGCAGACGACGACCGGGCTTTCGCCGTCGCTCGCCGGTCTGTTCTTCATCGCCCTGACGGGCGGCATCGTCGCCGGATCGATTTCGGCCGGACGCCTCATTTCGATCACCGGCCGCTACAAGCCCTTCACCATCATCGGCCTTGCCATGAGCTGTGTCATGCTGTCGTGTTTCTCGCTGATCGGCCACGATGTTTCGCTTTTCGTTGTCGCAGCGATCATGTTCGGTCAGGGTCTGTCGGTCGGTTTCGGCCAGCAGGCACCGATCATCGGTGTGCAGAATTCCGTCCCTCGCGGCGATATCGGCGCGGCGACGGGTGCCGTGACGCTGATGCGCATGGGCGGCGCCTCGATTGCGATTTCACTCTATGGTGCGATCATCGGCGTCGGGCTGAAGGCGTCCGCGGTCCCGATCCCCGGCCTTGCCGATATCGAGGCTCTAACGCCGAAGATCCTGGCCGGTCTTCCCGAAACATCACGCCAGATGGTGGCCACCGTTTATCACGATGCGTTCTCGCCGCTCTTCCTGACGGCGGCTGCGATTACTATCATCGGCCTGGTCGCCGGTCTCTGCCTCAAGCCGATCCGCCTGCCGATGGCGCAACTGGCGCCGACGCCGGGCAAGGAAAAAGCCGCCGCCTGAGGCCTCGAAACTCCGGATCCTGCTCCTATCTTCAAGGGCATGAAACCCGAGGCCCTGCTTCATCCGACCCCCGCCGGGCTGTTCTGCCCCATCGGAAACTTTTACGTCGATCCCGTGCGCCCGGTCGGGCGCGCATTGATCACCCACGGCCATTCCGATCACGCCCGGTCGGGCCATGACAGTGTGCTTGCCACCCGCCAGACCCTCGACATCATGGCGATACGTTATGGCGAGGATTTTACCGGTTCCGAACAGGCAGCCGGCTGGGGTGAGGAAATCACCATCGATGGCGTCAGGGTGATGTTCAGGCCTGCCGGCCATGTCCTCGGTTCCGCCCAGATCCTGATCGAGAAGGATGGCATGCGGATCGTCGTCTCCGGCGATTACAAGCGCGGCATCGATCCCACCTGCGCCCCCTTCGAGCCGATCGCCTGTGACGTCTTCATCACCGAGGCGACGTTCGGCCTGCCGGTTTTCCATCATCCCGATCCGAGGACCGAGATCGAAAAGCTGTTCACCTCGCTGAAACAGTTTCCCGAACGCAGTCATCTCGTCGGTGCCTATGCGCTCGGCAAGGCGCAACGCGTCATCCGACTGATCCGCGATGGTGGTTATTCCGAGCCGATCTACATCCACGGTGCGCTGGCAAGGCTCTGCGACTATTACCGGTCCCAGGGTATCGAACTGGGCGACATAAGGCCTGCGACGATCGAAAAAAGCAGGCCGGCGGAATTTGCCGGTGCCGTCGTCGTCGGCCCGCCATCTGCCTTTCAGGATCGCTGGGCGAGGCGCTTCAACGAGCCGCTGATCGCCTTTGCCTCCGGCTGGATGATGGTCCGCCAGCGCGCCAAGCAGGGCGGTGTCGAACTGCCGCTCGTTGTCTCCGACCACTGCGACTGGCCGGAACTGCTGGCCACCATCGAGGAGATCGCCCCGCAGCAGGTCTGGGTCACCCATGGGCGCGAGGAGGCGCTGGTCCGCTGGTGCGAACTGAAGGGCATACCGGCAAGACCGCTGCATCTGGTGGGCTACGAGGACGAGGGGGATTGACGATGGCTTGTCATCCACGGAGGGAAGACCCTTCCCAACCCTCCCCACAAGGAGGAAGGCTTAACCTGGTTGCACCGCTGGCGCCCAATGACGGCAGGCGGACGCGGCATATTGTCTCCCCCCTTGTAGGGGGCTCGAAGAGCGGGTCGAGATCCGCGGCTCGACCCCGGCAAGCCGGCAGGCCAGAGGGGGAATTTGCCGTGGAGGTAACGCGATGAAAGCCTTCGCAACCCTGCTCGACCGCCTTGTCCTCACCCCGTCGCGCAACGGCAAGCTGACCCTGCTCGCCGATTATTTCCGCACCACGCCCGATCCCGACCGCGGTTATGGGCTTGCCGCACTGGCCGGCACGCTGGACCTCAAAAGCGTCAAGCCCGCCATGCTGCGCGAGCTCGTCATGGAGCGGATGGACGAAGTGCTGTTCCGTTATTCCTACGATTATGTCGGTGATCTCGCCGAAACCATCTCGCTCGTCTGGGATGGTGGTGCCAAGGACCATGCCGTTGATCATCCGCAGCCGCGCCTGTCCGAGGTCGTCAACCGGATGAATGCGCTGGGCCGCACCGAGGTGCGCGGCGCCGTGCGTGATCTCCTCGATCATCTCGATCCCTCCAGCCGTTTCGCCTTCCTCAAACTTGCCACCGGCGGGCTGCGCATCGGCGTCTCGGCCCGCCTTGCAAAACAGGCGCTTGCCGATATGAGCGGTCCTGGAGAAAACGCCAGGGACATCAGCGAAATAGAAACCCTCTGGCACGGCCTCACGCCGCCTTATGAGCCTTTGTTCGCCTGGCTGGAGGGCAGGGCGGAAAAGCCGGTTCTCGCCACGCCGGCGATCTTCCATTCGGTCATGCTTGCCAATCCGGTAGAAGACGGCGATCTCGAAAAGCTTGATCCAGACGATTATGCCGCCGAATGGAAATGGGATGGCATCCGCATCCAGATGTCGAGCTACGGCGGCACGAAGAAACTCTATTCGCGTTCCGGCGACGACATTACCGGTGCTTTCCCCGATGTCGTCGATGCGATCAATTTCGACGGCGTCATCGATGGTGAGCTTCTGGTCGGTGGCACGAAACGCAGCAATGCCCCGACGCGCAGCTTTTCCGACCTGCAGCAGCGCCTCAACCGCAAGACGGTGACAGGCAAGATGATGGACGAATACCCCGCCTTCGTCCGCGCCTATGATCTTCTGTTTGAGGGCGAGACGGATATCCGCAGCGAGGCTTTTCTCACTCGCCGTGACCGCCTCTCGCAGGTGATCGACAAGGCGCCTCATGATCGTTTCGATCTCTCCGATCTCGTCCCCTTCACCGACTGGAGCGAGCTTGACCGCCTGCGCATCGCCCCGCCCGATCCGGTCATCGAGGGGGTAATGATCAAGCGCAAGGACAGCGTCTATCAGGCAGGAAGGCTGAAGGGGCCGTGGTTCAAATGGAAACGCGATCCCTATAATGTCGATGCGGTCATGCTGTATGCCCAGCGCGGCCACGGCAAGCGCTCGAGCTATTATTCCGACTTTACCTTCGGCGTGTGGACGAAGTCCGAGGAGGGGGATCAGCTGGTGCCGGTCGGCAAGGCCTATTTCGGCTTCACCGATGCGGAACTCGAAGTGCTCGACAAGTTCGTCCGGGACAACACGATCGACCGTTTCGGCCCGGTGCGGGCGGTGCGCGCCGAGCCGGATTTCGGTTTCGTGCTGGAAGTCGCCTTTGAGGGCATCAACCGTTCGACGCGCCACAAGTCGGGTGTGGCCATGCGCTTCCCGAGGATCGCCCGCCTTCGCCAGGACAAGCTGCCCCGTGATGCCGACCGGCTGGAAACATTGACGGCGATGATCGAGACGAGGGAAGGAAAATCCTGACGCCTCCGGCATCGCGCCACCCGCAAGCCTTCTCCGCCCATGGTCGGTGCGTGGCAGCCGTGATCGCCTCTTGCGAAACGTCTTTGGCCGCGTCCCCATTGACGAACATGTGACATCGCGCATCTTATCGTCTGCTAAGAGTGCCGTGTCTTCATTCTGTATCCGGATGTTTTGCCAATGACAGTGACCCGCCGCATGATCCTTGCCGGCCTCGCCGCCGGTGCCCTTTCGAGAAATGCCGTCGCCGCCTCCGTTTCCACCTTCACCACACCCGATATACCGCCGCTCGAAACCAGGGATTATGCCGCTGCCCGCAAAAGCTTTTCCACCGGCCTGTTGAAACATGGTCCGGCACCGGAAGTCTCGCCGCCGCTCGGCACGCCTCCGGGGGCAAAACGCGTCACCTATCCGGGCGGGCCGGACGGATCGATCGAACTGATCGCCTGGCTTTCCCATTACGAACCATCGCAGAAGCTCAAGCCGGCCGTGCTTTTCCTTCACGGCGGCAATGCCACCGGCGATGGACACTGGGCGCTGATGAAGGCCTATTGGGAGGCGGGTTTCGTTGTCCTCCTGCCGTCCTTTCGCGGAGAAAACGGCCAGGCCGGCAATTATTCCGGCTTTTACGATGAGACGTCGGACGCGCTTGCAGCTGCCGGCTATCTGGAAAAGCTGCCGGGAATAGATCGCAACCGCTTCTTTCTCGCCGGCCATTCGAATGGCGGCACGCTGGCGCTGCTTTCGGCGATGACGCGGAAATTCCGTGCCGCCGTGCCGATTTCCGCAGGCGTCAGCGCCTGGCGTTATTTCGGCCGCTATTCCGACGAGATCCGTTTCGATCCGGAAGACCCGCGGGAATTCATCATGCGCTCGTCTGTCTGTTTCGGCCCGAGCCTCAAATGCCCCACGCTTCTGCTGCGCGGTACCGAAGAGCGCCCCTTCGACCAGGATCACCAGCTCCTCGTCGATCGGGCACGGTCTGCCGGCGTGTCGATCGACAAGAAACTGATGCCCGGAAGTCATAATGGCGTGGTCCCCGGCGCAGTTGTCGAGAGCATCCGTTTCTTCAACCAGTTCGCCTGAGTCGGAAACGAAAAAGGCGGGGTTCAAACCCCGCCTTTCCAGTGTTCTGATATTGATCGATGACGATCAGAATTCTTCCCAATTGTCGGTGGATGGTGCTGCCGAACTGCTGCTGCGCCCGCCGCCGAAGGCCTGGGCGAGCTTGCCGACCATGCCGCGGGCAGGCGAGGCAACCGGTGCCGAGCGGGACGAGGCGGATTTCACCGGGGCTGCCATCGCCGAAGCCGTCTGGCGAAGCGCGGCCGTCTGCATTGCCGGGCGGGACGTGCCGCCACCGAGCTGGAATTCCGAGATCAGCTCGCGCAGGCGTCCGGCCTCGTTGGCAAGTGTCGCACCGGCGGCATTCGCCTCTTCCACCATGGCAGCATTCTGCTGCGTCACCTGGTCCATCTGGTTGACGGCGGTGTTGACTTCCGCAAGACCGACCGACTGTTCCCGCGACGAGGTGGCGATCGAATCCATGTGCTGGTTGATCGTGACGATATAATCTTCGATCGTCTTCAGCGCCTTGCCGGTTTCGCTGACCAGCTTGACGCCGGTGCCGACTTCGACCGAGGACTTGCTGATCAGGTCCTTGATCTCCTTGGCGGCATTGGCCGAACGCTGTGCCAGTTCGCGGACTTCCTGGGCAACGACGGCAAAGCCCTTGCCGGCTTCACCCGCACGGGCAGCCTCGACGCCGGCATTGAGCGCCAGCAGGTTGGTCTGGAAGGCGATGTCGTCGATCACGCCGATAATGTTGGAGATCTGGCCGGACGATTCCTCGATACGGCCCATGGCCTCGACGGCATTGGCAACGACGGAACCCGAATGGCGGGCGCTTTCATTGGCCTGGATCGCGACGGAACGGGCCTCTTCGGCGCGCTTGGAGGAATTGGCGACATTGGTGGTGATCTGGTCGAGCGCTGCGGCGGTTTCTTCCAGGGACGCGGCCTGCTGTTCGGTCCGCTTGGAAAGATCGTCGGCGCTCTGGCTGACTTCGCGCGAGCCGGAATCGATCGAACTGGTCGCCTGGGCAACCGAACCCAGCGTGCCGCGCAACTGGCTGACGGCAGCGTTGAAGTCGGCGCGCAGGCTTTCGAAATCCTCGGCGAACGAGCGCTCGAGCTGGAAGGTCAGGTCGCCGGCCGACAGATGCTTGAGGCCGGTGGCAAGGCCATTGGTGGCTTCCGCCATGGCTTCGGCGCGGATGCGGGCCTCTTCGGCATTGCGACGGCGCTGTTCGTCGGTGAGGTTGCGCTGTTCTTCGGCGTCGCGCTCCAGTGCCTGCGTCTTGACGGCATTGTCCTTGAATACCTGCACGGCCTTGGCCATCGCGCCGATTTCGTCCGGACGGTTTTCGCCTTCGATCTCGGCCGACAGATCGCCCGAGGCAAGTCGTCCCATCGTGCTGGTCAGGCGGCCGATGGCATTGCCGAGCGACTTGGCAAACAGGAAGAAGCCGGCAAGCGCCAGGATTGCGGTGAGCAGCGAGACGCCGATCATCGTCCACAGCGCGCTACGGGCTGCAGCCATGATCTCGGTGGCGTCGGTGCCGATTTCGAACACGCCGAGCTTGTCACCCGAAAACGAGTTGAACGGCACGGCCTTGATCAGCATGTCGCGTCCCTCGAGGGTCGCCTGGTCGAAGACCGGCTTGCCGTCGAACGCAGCCTGGATCGCCTCTGCCGGCAGGAAGGAATTCCCCCCTTCGGTCGAAGACTGGTTGGTGAGCTTGCCGTCGGAAAGCACGTCGACGGCGATCTCGGCGCCGAGGCCTTCGGCGAGCGGCGCAAAATAGGCGTTCGATAGTTCGGTGCCGATATCGACAACACCGATTACGGTGCCGTCAACGATGACCGGGGCGACGGCATAGATGCCGATTCCGGCCTTGCCCGGCTCGATGCCGGCGGCAAGCTTGCCGGTCGTGACGGCAGCTTGCACCGTCTTGCGGCGGCTCATCACGTTGTCGCCGAATTTTTCCGGCGAATGGATGCGGGCGACGACATCGCCCTTGGCGTTCGAAATGGTGATGATCTGGAGGCCGCCGGCCTGGGCCATCGACGTCATGTTCCTGGAGAACTTGTCGAGCAGGCCCTGGCGGTCATTGTTGCGGATATAGTTCGGCAGGTCCGGCTCGCCGGCAAGAACCAGTGCGAGCGCCGAGGCCGAGCGCTGGATCGCTGCCATGTCCGTCTGGATTACCTGCAGATCGCTTGCAGCCTTGCTGTAAAGCGCCTTGTCGTTCATGTCTGCCTGCCGGTACCAGGCCAGGCCGCCGATCGCGGCGCTGGTAAAGAGAACGGCGGCGAAACCGTAACCCGTGATCTTCATCCAGAGCGGGCTTTTGATATTTATGCTGGTCATGTCTGTCGAATGTCCTGGAACGCGAGGCAGAAAGAGAGAACTCGCGACAGCTTTCTATGAAAATATTCAATTTTAGATAAATGCCATCAATCAATCCCCCAAAATCTACTGGGTTTATTCACCTGCGTATTTTTTGCGACGTTTCCACGCCGCGTAGCTTTCGGCCATTGCTTGAGGCCGTTTTGCCGGCACGTCACCAGCCTCGCGCCAGCGCCATCTGAAAGAGTGCCCGAGACGTCATCTGCTCAAGCGGGTCTCCATGCCGAACAAAGTTTTATCGTTTCGCCGCGCCACCGGTCTTGCGGCCACTCTTATTGCCACGACCTCGCTTGCGGGGTGCCAGGTGCCGTTCATCCCGGATACCAGCCGCGTCAATCCGAATGTCTTCGTGCAGGAAACGGCGCCGGTCTTCTACATTCCGCCCTATCAGGATCCGCCGACCAACCAGCCGCCGCCGATGCCGGGCGCGATCCCGCACAAGCGGCAGCTTTATCCGTCCGATTTCCACCAGACCTACGATCATGCCACCTACGGTCTGCCGGTATCGAACCCGGTCCACCGGGTAATGTATGACGTGATGAATGACGACGGCCACACGCTGCCGGCCATTCCCTATTCGCGGATAGACCAGCGTTATCTGAGGAGCGAGGTCGATTATCGCACCAGCGAGGCGCCGGGCACGATCGTCGTCGACACCCGCGCCCACTACCTTTATCTCGTCGGCGCCAATGGCAAGGCAATGCGTTATGGCGTCGGTCTCGGCAAGGCGGGCTTTTCCTGGTCCGGCCGCGGCGTTATCCAGCGCAAGGCGAAATGGCCGCGCTGGACCCCGCCGGGAGAGATGATCGCCCGTGACCCCGCTTTGCGCCAGTTTGCGGCGTCCGAAGGCGGTGCAACACCCGGCCTCAACAATCCGCTGGGCGCCCGCGCGCTCTACATCTTCAAGGATGGCAAGGACACACTCTACCGTGTCCACGGCACGCCCGACTGGCAATCGGTCGGCAAGGCGACATCGTCCGGCTGCGTACGCATGCTCAACCAGGACGTCATCGATCTTTTCGATCGCGTGCCGAGCGGCACGCCGATCGTCGTCATGTGACGGCAATCTTTTAGGAAAGATGCATCGGAGCCGCCTGCCGGGCGGCTTCTCTCGTTTCGGTGATGCACCGTGTCGCTGAAGTGATCGTTGCCGATTTGCCGCAGCCCTATCTCTTAGAGGCACGGTTTGATCCTCGGGAACCTTTCGCCTGGAAGATCGTTCGATTAAGCTTTGCGCAATCGCGTTCTTCTGGATGGTTCTCCCCGACATGACATTCGACACCTCTTTTTCCCGCCGGAGCTTTCTCACTCTTCTCGGCGCGGGCACCGCCTCGACGCTTGCCGGCTGTGCCTCCACCACGCCCTTTGGCGGACAGGTCATCACCTATCGTGACGGCATCAGCACCCAGCCGCCGGAAATGGCGCCGGGCGGCGATGCCGATGCCGCCCAGATGTACGGCTCGATCGCCGATGGCGGTTTCGTCATTCCGGCAATCCCCTATCAGCGCATCAACCCGCGTTACTATCGCCAGCGTGTCATCGATCCGACCGGCGAGCGTCCCGGCACGATCGTCGTCGATACGCCGTCGCGCTTCCTCTATCTGGTCGAGGAGGGCGGTTCCGCCATGCGCTACGGCGTCGGCATCGGCCGTGAAGGTTTCGCCTGGTCAGGCGAGGGCGTCATCCAGTGGCGGCAGAAGTGGCCGAAATGGACGCCGCCGGACGAAATGGTCGCCCGCCAGCCGGAACTCGTCAAATATTCGTCGAAGAACGGCGGCATGCCGCCGGGCCTGATGAACCCGCTCGGCGCCCGCGCGCTCTATATCTTCAAGGATGGTCAGGACACGCTCTATCGCCTGCACGGCTCGCCCGAATGGAATTCCATCGGCAAGGCCGTTTCATCCGGTTGCGTGCGCCTGATGAACCAGGACATTATCGACCTCTATGAGCGCGTGCCGCAAAAGGCCCGCATCGTGGTGTGGCAGTAAACGGCTAGGCATTATCTGGTTGAAAAGACCCCTCCCAACCCTCCCCACAAGGGGGAGGGCTTAACCCAGCCGCACCACCGAAATCCGATTTAGGGCTCGTGGGTGCCGCGAGTCTTATCCCCCCTTGTGGGGGAGATCGCCGGCAGGCGAGAGGGGGACTTTTCAAATACGCCCTCCAACCCTCACTTCATCGCGGCGTCGAGCTTGCTCTTCCAGTCGCCATCGGCAAGCGCCTTGCTCACGAAGGCGTCGACGGCCTGTTTCAGCCCGTCATCCTTCTGCATCAGATAGGCATTCTCGAAATGGGTGAAGGGCTCTTTCACCGCGACGGGGCACAGCACGCCTGGATGCAGTTTCGACTGCAGATCGGCTTCCACACCATCGGTCACCATCACGTCGGCCTTGTCGGCGGCGATCTGGTCGAAGATCGTCTTGTTGTCGGGAAACACTTCGATCGTCGCATGCGCCAGCTTTTCGTGGGCGAACTTGTCGTTGGTGCCGCCCGGATTGACGATGACGCGCGTTGAAGGCTGGTCGATCGCCTCGATGCTGGTGAATTTGTCCTTGTCGGTGCAGCGGGCGATCGGCCGCTTGCCGTCGCTGACATTCGGCACCGAGAAATTGCCGACTTCGGCACGTGCCGGATTGACGGTGATGCCGCCGACGACGATATCGAACTTGTCGGCCTTGAAGTCGTCCAGCATCGTTTTCCACGTGGTCATGACGAATTCCGGCTTGACGCCGAGAGTTTCCGCTAGCTCCTTCGCCATGGCGATATCGGCGCCGACAAGCTCGCCATCGCCACCCTTGTAGCTGAACGGCTTGTAATCGCCCGTCGTGCCGATCTTCAGGACGCCTGCCTGCTTGATCGAGGCAAGGCTGGTGCCGTCGGCCAGGGCCGGTCCGGCGGCAACCATTGCCACAAGCCCGATTGCCGCAAGTGCCATGCGCGCTTTTATGGTCATCCACTGTTCCCTTTTGCTCTTTGCTCTCCCGCAGGTGAGCTTAAAGCAGTTCGGGCGAAAGTGCGTAGCTGTTTTGCGTGTGAGATCCGCAAATCGAAAAAGGGTCCTGTCGGCACAGGTGCCGCGGGCTGGCGACGCTGTTGACGTTAGCTGTCCTGCGCCTTCGCCAGTCTCTCTGTCAGTCCCATCAGCGCCTCGCGCAGAGCCATGGCCTCGTCAAGGCTGCAGCCGGTGGCGCGGCCGATCTCGCTCATGACACCCGATGATTGGTCCTGCAGCGCCAGCCCTTGCGGCGTCAGCGTGATGATCACCTGTCGTTCGTCCTGCGCATCGCGCTTGCGCGAAACCAGGCCGGATTGTTCGAGCCGCTTGAGGAGCGGCGACAGTGTGCCGGAATCAAGCCCCAGCCGGTCGCCCAGGGCCTTCACCTTCTGCCCGTCTTCCGACCATAGCGCCATCATGACGAGATATTGCGGATAGGTGAGGCCGAGCGGATCGAGCAACGGTTTGTAGGCACGATTGAACGCATGCGAGGCGCCATAGATCGCAAAGCACAACATCGCATCAAGGCCCGCCTTGTCGGTGATGCTGCCCGACGATGCAGCGCTTCGGTCCGCCGGCGCATTGTCCTGCGCGCCGCCCGGCAATGCCGGTTTTTTCTTCAACTCTGCCCGTGTCATCACGAAACCGTGCTCTATCTCTTCGATAATGCATTGTCGCAGGCTTGACGTCGAAATGCAATGCGCATAGATGTATTGCACGCAATCAAATTGCGAACAATTTAACCGAAGGGAGTACGAATATGTCCATTCTTTATACGACCAAGGGTTCCGCCACCGGCGGCCGCGCCGGCCATGGCGCTTCTGAAAACGGCGTCCTCGACGTCACGCTCACGGTGCCGAAGGAACTTGGCGGCGACGGCGCAACCGGCACCAACCCGGAACAGCTTTTCTCCGTCGGTTATTCGGCCTGCTTCCTCGGCGCGTTGAAGGCCGTTGCGGCTAAGGAAAAGGTCAAGATCCCGGAAGATGCCAAGGTGACGGCAACCGTCGGCATCGGCCCGCGTGACGATGGCACCGGCTTCGGCATCGAGGTCTCGCTGCTCGTCGACATTCCCGGCATGGACCGCGCCCAGGCCGAAGACCTCGTTGCCAAGGCGCATATCGTATGCCCTTACAGCCACGCCATGCGCACTGCGACCGAAGTTCCGGTCACGGTTGCCTGATCGGCAAAATGGAATGTCGAAGGCCGCCGCCGGCGGCTTTCGGTCAATCTTTCAAAACGGCTGGAAGCCTTCGGGCTCCCGGCCGTTTTCAGCTTGAGGCGATATCAGCTTCGTTGAAGCGCGAGATGGGTGCCAAGGCCGATCAGCACCGTGCCTCCGGCCCGTTGCATCATCCGCTGTGCCTTGCCGGAACGTTGCAATCGACCGACGATCGCGCCCGCCAGCAACACGCAGACGATATCGGCCGACGAAAAGGTCAGGTTGACGATCGTACCGAGGATCAGCAGCTGCAGCCATACCGGAAAGGTCGCCGACGGATCGACGAATTGCGGCAGGAAGGCCATGAAGAAGATCGCCGTCTTCGGATTGAGCACTTCGACGGTGATGCTTTGCAGAAACGCCCGGCGGGCGGATTTCGGCGTTAAGGCGGGCAGGGCGGCATCGCCGGCAGCCCGTGCCCGAAACAGCGAAATGCCAAGCCAGACCAGATACCCGGCACCGATCAGCTTCACCGCCAGATAAAGCGCCGGCACGGCATGAAACAGGACCGAAAGCCCGGCTGCCGCGGCCACCACATGCACATAACAGCCGAGATGGATGCCGAGCGTCGCCATCAGTCCGCCACGCCGCCCGCGCGCCAGTGTCTGTGCCGCGGCATAAAGCATGGCCGGGCCGGGAATGTAGGCAAACACCGCGGTGGTGACGAAAAATGCGATCAGCAGTTCGAAAGAAGGCATGTTTGACCCCTGCAAGGCGGGCGATGGACTTGATTATCGCAACGATAGCCGTTTTTCTGCGGCCATGCCACGGCGCGCTTCGTCATGAGTGGCGGGACCACGGGCGGGCCGAAAGGGCCAAAGGGGATTTTCGTCGATGGACAGGCCGGCACCATGTCTCGTCATTTCCGAAATGCAGGTGGTGACCAAGGCGACCGTCACCGCCGCCGAGCGGCTGGGTCTTTATCCTTCGGCACTTGCCGGTATTGTCGGCCTGCCGGAAGACAAGATCTGTCGCATGCAATGTCTCGACCACCTTCTGGAAAAGGGCTCGGAACCGCTTGAGCGGTCCTTGTTGCTGCTCCGCCTGTTTCGCAATCTGAATGCGATCACCAAGGGCGATTGCGAAATCGCCAGAGCCTGGCTGGCGCGCCATAACGAGGCTCTGGGCGGCGTTCCGGCTGAAAAGATCCAGACAGCCGCCGGTCTCGGCGATGTTCTTACCTATCTCGACAATCGCACCGACGCAGACGCTGCAATCGCCTGAGCCGGGTGGTTTTGCATGGATTAATGGATGCTGAGCTTGGTCATGCATTCCGCATAGGCGGCAATGAACGAATTGCGGGCGTCATCGATATCTCCGCGGTAACGCAGCGCATCGTTGCAGGCGTCGATCGCCCGCCAATAGGTTCGGCCGGAACGGATGGCCAGATCCTCGTGGAGATATTTCAACGCAGCCCTTGGGCCTGCAATCGGCCGGTCGCGGATTTCCCGGTCCCTGACGATGACCGGATAGCTCCATTCCAGGGTAAAGCCGATGGGTATGATGGAATTCACCGCATGCTCCTATCGGTTCAGCCGAGAGAATGTCTCCGCAATCAGCCACGATACCACGAAACCGATCGCACGTCAGATTTTATCCGTTCAGTCTCGATCAAAACCGGCTTTGTTGGGCGTTTTGCCGGTCTCGTCGCGCCGATTATGCAATGGGTTTGCGACAATCACATGTGAGGGCAAAAGGCACTGAGAATACGGTAGGCTGCTTTTGCAGGTCACGACACGCGTTAAGCGCCGCAGCCGACCAGAGTTGCCAATTCTTGGCGGGTCAAAAGATCGTTCGTCTCTCCGGCAATGCCATCGGGATGGCTGAAGCGCATTCCCGTTTCGCGCGCCAACTCGAGTGCCTGGCCGACATTCATCAAACCGATCGGGATGCGGTCGCCTTCGAATTTGACCGTGGCCTCCACCATCTTCTTTTTCATCATCAACAATCTCCTGTTTTATGCCAATCGTCTAAACGACGGGATCGTTCCAAAATTAAAAGAAAACCTGGAATTCACGGGCTGGAAAAACGTCTGCAAGGCAGAACCGGGCAACCGCCATCAATCCTCCCGATGACGGCACCGTTCACCTTGGTGGTTACTATGCGTGTCCTGTGTTTTTTGGGTGGGACGGCGAGGGGCCCTTAAACGAAAAAAGGCCGGCGCAATATTGCTCCGACCTCTCTCATCGCCGCTTTGTCCACCAGTGCCGGTACATCCATGGTCAAAGGTAAAAAGCAGCGACGGCACATGCGAGCGGCGAAAATTTCAGCGCTCATCAGCAATGCCGATGAGAGACATGTAATCCATGATTGTGTCCAAAACAAGTATGAAGCACTGTTTTTAAGAAAATTACTCTTTTCCCGCGAAATCGGTCAGCGCCCGCTTCCCTCAGCCCGGACGAAATCGACGAAGGCGCGAAGCGCCGCCGGCATCTGTCGCCGGCTTGGATAATAGAGATAGAAACCCGAATAATAGGGGCACCAGTCTTCCAGCACCCGCACCAGCCTGCCCGATGCCACGAGATCCGTTACCTGGTCCTCGAAGGTGAAGGCAATGCCGACACCGGTCAGTGCCGCATCCACCATCATGTCCTGATCGTCGAGCACCAGTGCGCCATCCACCTCAACCGAAAGTTCAACCCCGCCACGCTCGAATTCCCAGGAATAAAGCCGGCCCGAACCGAAGCGGAAGCCGATACAGGCAAGCGACTTCAACTGATCCGGCGTGACAGGCTTCGGATGTGCTGCAAAGAAGCCGGGCGTCGCCACGATCGCCGTGCGCTGCCTCGGACCGATCGGCACGGCAATCATGTCCTGCGCCACCGTTTCGCCAAAACGCACTCCGGCGTCGAAACCTTCCGACACCATGTCGACGAGATCATTGTCGATGACGATATCGATCGCGATCCGCGGATGTGTATGGAGAAACCGGGCGACAAGCGGCAATAGCACCATCCGCGCCGAGGGTCGCGACGTGTTGATCTTCAGCCGCCCGACCGGCGTGCCGCGGAAATTGTTGAGATCGTCCAGCGCATCCTCGATGTCACGGAATGCCGGCGCCACACGGGCAAGCAGTGTCTCGCCCGCTTCCGTCAGCGCCACGCTGCGCGTCGTGCGGTTGAACAACCTGAGATCCAGTCGCTCCTCGAGGGCCTTCATCGCGTGGCTGAGCGCCGATGGTGTGCAGCCCAGTTCGTCGGCGGCACGTCGAAAACTCCCATGCCGCGCAAGCGCCAGGAAAGGAGACAGGTCGGATGGCGCAATGGTTCGCATTGCTGAATTATATTCACTAAGCCATGAAGAATCGAGTCGATTATCTCAGGAACGATCCGGGCGTAGAAATCTCTTCAGCCGCCGATAACCGGCACGGCGCAGACAATCGCTAACCAATCAGGAGATTTCAAAATGCGTACATGGTTCATCACTGGTGCATCCCGCGGTCTCGGTGCTCTCGTCGTCGAAAAGGCGCTGGCCAAGGGCGATAATGTCATTGCCACGGCCCGCAACCCGAAGACGGTCGTCGAGCGTTTCGGCGATCATCCCAATCTTTTAGCCGTCGCGCTGGACGTCAATGACGAGGCCCAGGCCCACGAAGCCGCCAGGGCAGCGGTCGCCCGCTTCGGCCGGATCGACATTCTCGTCAACAATGCCGGTTTCGGCCTGCTCGGCGCCATCGAGGAAGCGACCGGTGAGGAGGTCGAGGCGATCTATCGCACCAATGTCTTCGGGCTTCTCTCCGTCACCCGCGCCGTGCTGCCGCATATGCGCCGCCAGCGGTCGGGCCATATCCTCAACTTCTCGTCGATCGGCGGATATCGCAGTGCAGCCGGCTTCGGCGTCTATTGCTCGGCAAAATTCGCCGTCGAAGGCCTGACCGAAGCGCTGGCCGACGAACTTGCCCCGCTCGGCATCTATGCCACGGCAATCGAGCCCGGTTATTTCCGCACCGACTTTCTCGAAGGCAATTCATTGAGCATCAGCCCGACGGAAATTGCCGACTATGCCGAAACGGCCGGCAAGGTGCGCGAGGCGGCCAAACACATCAGCCGCAACCAGCCGGGCAATCCGGTGAAACTCGCCGAAGTGCTGATCGATTTCGTCGACATGCAGAACCCGCCGGTCCGCCTGCCGCTCGGCAGCGACACGGTCGCCGCCATCGAAGCCAAGATCGCCTCGGATACGGCTCTGCTGGAACGGTTGAGGGCGATTTCCATCTCGACGGATTTCGACAGGACCGAAGCCGCCTGAGCGGATCCCGCCCCGAAACAAAACGCCCGGTGACCGCCGGGCGTTTTGGCGTTTCCGGTCCCGCCTAGCCGATCGGGCCGCGATCGCCGCTCTCGGACATTTTGTCCCTTTGACGGGCCAAAGGCGCGGTTGACCCTAAGGCCGCCACATGCTGAGTTCGACCTTTCACCACCAGTCATGTTTCAAATTCAGAGAGTTGCAGGATGAACGAGCAGTTTGCCGAGACCAGCCACGGCCGTATCGCGTTTCATGACACCGGCAGGCAAGGCGTTCCAATCGTGTTCATCCACGCCAATTCCGTATCGAAGGAATCGTTTGCGCCGCAGATAACGGCACTGGAGACTGCCTGCCGCGTCATCGCCGTCGATCTGCCCGGACATGGTGCTTCGTCCGATGCTCTGGATCCACGGCGGACCTACAGCATTCCCGGTTATGCGGCGGCTCTTCTGGAATTGCTCGCTGACCTGGGTGTCCGTGAATTTATCGCGATCGGGCATTCCCTCGGCGGCCATGTCGCCCTTGAAATGGTCGCGCTTGGTGGCCCGGTGCGTGCGGCCCTCGTCTTCGGCACGCCGCCGATCAGCAACGACATGGATGGGCTTCAGGCAGGTTTTCTGCCGAGCCCGAAAATGGCTTATACCGGCAATGCGGAACTCTCGGACGCGCAGGTGGCGATGGTTGTTGCCGTCGCCCTTGGTGACGATGCCGGCAATGATCCCTTCTTCCTTTCCGCCGTGCGCCGCACGCACGGCCTCGCCCGCGAATATATGATCGAGGCCGTGGTGGCGGGGCAGGGCGCCAATCAGCGCCGGTTGGTGGAAACCTCTGCCGTTCCGCTCTGCATCGTCAACGGTGCCGCTGATCCTCTGATCAACCTCGATTATATCGACGGCCTCTCCTTCGCCAACCTGTGGAAGGGCGCGCCGATCAGGATTGCCGGCGCCGGCCATGGCGTTCACCGGGAAAAACCACAGGAGTTCAATGCCATTCTCCGCGATTTTCTTGCCGACCATAAGGCCTGATCGGCGCGGAGCCGCCATTTGCTTCGGGACCCACCGACCCATGATTTGACAGCGCCTGAGAGTTGGTCTGAAATCAACGCGATCTGTGCGGCAGGAGGAGGCCGGACAATCGCCGGGCTGAAACCCGGTGCGACCCAAGGGAGGAAAATCATGCAGCAGACCGCTTCGATTACCCGGTCAGACACCCATGGCAAATTCATCTGGTGCGAGCTGATCACTTCGGACACCAGCGCCGCCGGCAAATTCTATTCCGCCGTCATCGGCTGGAAGGTGAACGAGATGCCGATGGCCGGCATGTCCTATTTCCTTTTCGAAATGGGCGAGGGCGAAAATTGCCCCGGCATCGGCGGCATGATGACCTTCCCACCGGAGCTCGAAGGCAGGCTGCCGCCGAACTGGACCGGTTATGTCGCGGTCGACGATGTCGATGAGACGGCAAAGCAATATGTTGATCTTGGCGGCAAAATACAACGCGCGCCGGATGATATTCCCGGCATAGGCCGCTTCGCCGTGGTTGCCGATCCGCATGGCGCGGTCCTTTGCATCATGACGCCGATCCCGCCGGAAAACCCGCCCCGCGAACTCGGGCCCAACGAGGCGGGAAATGTCGGCTGGCGCGAGCTTTACGCCGGCGATTGCGAGGAAGCCTTCGGTTTTTATGCGACCGTTTTCGGCTGGACCAAGGACCATGATTTCGACATGGGCGAGATGGGTCCATACCGCATCTTCCGCTACCGGGAAAACACCGGTGGGGAGCCGGTCGGCGGCATGATGACGAGGCCGCCAAACGTACCGATGCCCTGCTGGAGCTATTATTTCAACGTCGAGGCCATCGATGCCGCCATCGACCGTATCGATACGAATGGCGGCAAAATCGTCTTCGGCCCGCAGGAAGTCCCCGGCGGCAGCTGGATTGTTCAGGCCACCGACCCGCAAGGCGCGTTTTTCTGCCTGGTGGCACCGAAACGGTAGATGTCGAGAGCCTTTTGCGCATCCGCCTGCCGGCATCTTCGTCCTGCAGGCGGAAAGACATTCAAATACCGAAACACCCCTCTGGCCTGCCGGCCATCTCTCCCACGAGGGGCGCGAAGACTTGTTTCACTCGCCTGCCATGATTGGGTCTCGGCGGTGTGGCTGAGTTAATCCCTCTCCCTTTGCGGGGAGGGTTGGGAGGGGGCTTTCTTCAAATCCCCCAGAACCGCCTTAGCGCTTCAGGCTTCCCAAAATCCCGCGCACGATTGCTCGGCCGAGCTGGGTGGCGACAGTGCGGGTGACGCTCTTCATCGCCGCTTCGACGATCGTCTCGCGCTGGTAACCGGAACGGCCGACGGTCTTGCGGCCGCGCTGATCCTGGTCGTCGTCACCGCCGCCGAAGCCCGGCAGCGTCCATCCGCTCGTTTCCCCGGACCCTGCCGGCGGAGCCGGATCGAGTTCGTCCTGAGCTTTCTTTGACGCAGCCGCATCCACGGCCTGTTTGGCCTTTGCAGCCAGCATCTCGAAAGCGCTTTCCCGGTCCAGATCCTCGTCGTAAACCCCAAGAACCGGGCTGCGATCCATCACCACCTGCCGTTCGGCATCGGTCAGCGGCCCGATACGGCCCGATGGCGGGCGGACCAGCGTGCGTTCCACCATCGATGGCGCCCCCTTGGCTTCCAGCGTCGACACAAGTGCCTCACCGGTCCCAAGCTGGGTGATCGCCGTGGCGCAGTCGAAGTCCGGGTTGGGGCGGAACGTATCAGCTGCCGTCTTCACCGCCTTCTGCTCGCGCGGCGTATAGGCGCGCAGCGCATGCTGCACCCGGTTGCCGAGCTGGGCGAGCACCGTTTCCGGCACGTCGAGCGGGTTCTGGGTGACGAAATAGACGCCGACACCCTTGGAGCGGATCAGGCGGACGACCTGTTCGACACGGTCGAGCAGGATCTTCGGCGCCTCGTCGAACAACAGATGCGCCTCGTCGAAGAAGAACACCAGTTTCGGCTTTTCCGGGTCGCCGACTTCCGGCAGTTCCTCGAACAGTTCCGAAAGCAGCCACAACAGGAAGGTCGCATAAAGCCGCGGGTTCATCATCAGCTTGTCGGCGGCCAGAATGGAGATCTGCCCGTAACCGTTATTCGGGTTGGTGCGCATGATGTCGCTGATCTTCAGCGCCGGCTCGCCGAAGAAATGTTCGGCACCCTGTTGTTCGAGCACCAGCAGCGCCCGCTGGATGGAACCGACCGAGGCTTTCGAGATCAGCCCGAATTCCTTGGAAAGCTCGCTGGCATTTTCCGCCATGTAGTTGAGCAGCGAGGTGAGGTCCTTGAGGTCGAGCAGCGGCAGCCCGGCCTTGTCGGCCAGCTTGAAGGCGATGTTGAGAACGCCTTCCTGCGGTTCCGACGCATTCATCAGCCGGGCGAGCAGCAACGGCCCCATTTCGGCAATCGTGGTGCGGACCCGATGCCCCTTTTCGCCGTAGATATCCCAGAAGATCACCGGGAACTGGTCGAATTCGTAATCCTGCATGCCGATGTCGCTGGCGCGCTTGGCAAGGAAATCCTTCGCTTCGCCCTTGGCCGCGACGCCCGAAAGATCGCCCTTGATGTCGGCCGCAAACACCGGAACCCCGGCGCGGGAAAAGCCCTCGGCCAGAACCTGCAGCGTCACCGTTTTGCCGGTACCGGTCGCGCCGGTCACGAGGCCGTGGCGGTTGCCGAATTTCAGGTCCAGATATTCGGCCTTGTTCAGCGTGTCGTCCGGCTTGCGGCTGCCGCCGATAAAGAGCTTACCTGTCTCGTCCGTCATGCTGTTATGAACTCCCTCGCGGCGTTTGTTCTCAAGTGCTTATAAGACGCGCTTGGGCATGCGGCAACGGTTTCGGCGGCTCTGTCATCCAACCGTTCAGGAAAAGCGAGGACATTGCACCGGGCAGGGTTGCGCTCCCGTGCGATTGTCGCGGATAACCTCTCATCCGCGGCCGGTTTCTGCCACGCTCAGGCGCTGGCTTTGTCCGTCCAAAAGTGTATGACTTTGACGTCAACGTCAGATTTTGAGGAGGCACTCCTGATGAACGAACTGGTTTCCCGCGTCGCCGATGCAGTTGGTATCGCGCCGGATGTCGCCGAAAAGGCGATCGGCATGATGCTCGGTTTCCTGCAGCGCGAGGCGGATGATGGCGCCGTGGCGCGCATGATCGAGGCAATCCCCGGCGGTTCGGATCTTGTCGCGAAGTTCAATGGTGCAGGCACCGGCGGCGGCGGTCTTCTGGGCGGCCTGATGGCCAGCCTCGGCGGTGGCGGCGGCGTCATGGCGCTCGGCCAGCAGCTGATGAGCCAGGGCCTCGGCATGGGCGAGATCACCGCACTTGCCAAGGAAACGATGGCGGTCGCCCGTGAACATGCCGGCGATGAGGTGGTCGACACCGTGATTGCCTCGGTACCGGGCCTTTCGCAGTTCGTCTGAGCTGTCCGCGCGGCCAAATCCGTATCAACAAAAAGGCCGCCGGTTCCTGCAACCGGCGGCTTTTTGTCGAATGGCGATCGGGGGGGATTGCCACATCGATTGGGGCTGGGGTTTGCCCCTGGGGCGAGGATGAGACCTCTTTGTCGCCCTTGGGTATGGGGGAGGCGACGACTCAATTGTACGTTAGAAATATCTAATATGCAATCAGATGATGAGAGACGCATGTGGTATCGTTAAGGCACCGTTTCCGTGCCTTCGGGGCCATTGACTTTCCCTTTCAACAGGCCCATGTGACCGCTCGAAGCGACGGCCCGTCCGGGCGCCGCTCTTTCAAAGGACAACCGAGATGAACCCCGACAGTCGAAGTTCGACGTCAACAGATAGACCTGCCGCTTCGGGGCTCTGATCCGTTCTTTTCGGTGATGCGCTCCGGGGACCAGATGGTCCAAACAGGAGCCGTCATGCTGCGCATCCACGCCTATGACCTTGATCGCCTTATCCCTGCAGCCGTCGACGAACAGTCCGAAGGCGAAACCACCACTGCGCATGCTGACACCCAGTCTGCCGCCGGCCTGCCTGCGGACCGCCTGTCCTCCGTCGTCTGGTACGATCTGATCAGCCCGACCGCGGAGGAAGAGCGTGAGGTCGGCCAGTGCCTCGGCATCGCCGTTCCGACCATGGACGAGATGGAGGACATCGAGCTGTCCGCCCGGCTCTACCAGGAGGACGGGGCGGAGTTCATGACCATGACCGTGCTGACCCGGCCCGATTCCGGCCAGCCGATCAAGGTGCCCGTCACCTTCATCATCAAGGGTTCGATTCTCGTCACGGTTCGCCATGCCGAGCCGCGTCCCTTCGACGCCTTCATGGCGCGTGCCCGCAAGGCCAACGGCCTCGGCCTGCATGCGGCAACCGGCGAGTTGATCATGACGGGGCTGATCGAGGCGATCATCGACCGCATGGCCGATACGCTCGAACGCCTCGGCGCCGATATCGACCAGATCTCCCGCGACGTTTTTCAGGCCAGGGCGTCCAAGGCTGACAAGAAGCAGCGTGACCTGCAGGAACTGATCCGTGCCATCGGCCAGAAGGGCGAGTTCATCACCATCACCCGCGAAAGCCTCGTCAGCGTCTCACGCGTCGTCGCCTATTATGCGGCACTCGATGGCGTCGACCGCAAACTGTCGAAGGAAATCCGCCAGCGGCTGAAACTGCTGCAGCGGGATGCCACTTCGCTCGGCGATCATTCGGCCTTCATGTCCAACAAGATCAATTTCCTGCTCGATGCGACGCTGGGACTGATCAATCTCGAGCAGAACCAGATCATCAAGATCTTCTCGGTCGCTTCGGTGATGTTCCTGCCGCCGACGCTGGTGGCCTCGGTCTACGGCATGAACTTCGCCTACCAGCCGGAACTGCAATGGCATTACGGTTATCACTCGGCGATCGTCCTGATGATCTTTTCGATGGCCGTCCCTTACCTCTATTTCAAGCGCAAGGGCTGGCTCTAACACGCTGGGCAGGTCCGGAAACGCAAAACGGGCGGAGCATCGCTGCTCCGCCCGTTGTTGATTTCGGCATGAGCCTGTTGCAGCTCAGAACTCTTCCCAGTTCTGCGCCACCGCGGCATTGCCGGAAAATGCGCCTGCCACCTTGCGGGCGAGCGAACGGGCAGGCGAGGCTGCCGGTGCATCGGTCATCGCTGCCGGACGAACGACCGCCGGTGCATGGCCGTCATTGAGCTTGAACTGCGACAGCAGCGCATTCAGCGAGGAGACTTCACGGGCAAGGCTATGGCTGGCAGCGGTGGATTCCTCCACCATTGCGGCGTTCTTCTGGGTGTCCTGGTCCATCTGGTTGACGGCGGTGTTGATCTGCTGGAGGCCGGACGACTGTTCCTGCGAGGATTCGACGATCGCCGCGACGTTGCGGTTGATCTCCTGCACTTCCTCGACGATCGTCTTCAGCGCCTTGCCGGTTTCGCCGACAAGTTCCACACCGCTCCTGACCTGTTCGTTGGACGTGGTGATCAGCGCCTTGATCTCCTTGGCGGCGTTTGCCGAACGCTGCGCCAGTTCGCGCACTTCCTGGGCAACGACCGCAAATCCCTTGCCGGCTTCGCCTGCGCGGGCGGCCTCGACGCCGGCATTCAGCGCCAGAAGGTTGGTCTGGAAGGCGATCTCGTCAATCACGCCGATAATGTTGCCGATCTCGCCGGAAGACTTCTCGATATCTTCCATGGCCCTGACCGCAGTCTGAACGATCTCGCCCGACTTTTCGGCACCCTGGCGGGTGCGGGCAACGAGCGTACCGGCTTCTCCGGCGCGCTTGGCGGCGTCCTTTACCGTCGTGGTAATCTGTTCGAGCGCTGCGGCGGTCTCTTCAAGGGCTGCCGCCTGCTGTTCGGTACGCTTGGCCAGGTCGTCGGCTGCCGACTTGATTTCATTGGCGCCGGCATCGATGCCGCGGGCATTCTGTGCAACGCCACGCATGGCCGTCTGCAGCTTCTCGGCGGAAGCATTGAAGTTGTGGCGCACGCCGTCGAGCGTTTCGGTGAACGGCTGGTTGATCCGATGTGCCAGATCGCCGTCGGCGAGGTGCGAAAGGCCGGTTGCCAGGCTGTCGACGGCAAACTTCACGTCGTTGGCTTCCCTGGTCTTCTGCGCTTCGCGCTCGGCGCGCTCCTTTTCGGAAAGGCTGCGGTTGGCAAGTGTTTCTTCCTCAAGCGCGATCCGCTCGATGGCATTGGTGCGGAACACCGCGACCGCTTCCGCCATCTGGCCGACTTCGTCCTTGCGGCCGATGCCTGGAACGTCCTCGCGCGTCTGGCCACCGGCAAGCGATGCCATGCGCTGGCGCAGCGTGTCGATCGGACCGGAGATCCCGCGCGAGGCGACGAACAGCGACATGGCGATGGCGCCGGCAAACAGCACGCCGATCGTGGCGATCAGGGTGATGAGCGTCGAATTGATCTGCGAGGAGATTGCTGCGCTGTTGTCGAGCACCGTCTTGGCGTTGGCGACGTTCCAGTCCTTGAAGTCGTCGCGGATCTTGGCGATGTCCGGGTCCACCTGGGCAAGCACGGCCTGGGCATCCTGCATCCTGCCCTGTTCGGTCAGCGCAACCGCCTTGTCGGTCGTGGCGGTGATCGCCAGCGCCCGCGCCTCGAAAACCGACAGATCACCGGCCTGTTCGGGAATAAGCAGCTTGGCCGAGCCGAGCAGGGTGCCGATGACCTTCTTGCCGCTTTCGTAATTCTTCGCGGCCACGGCGCGGAACGGCGCATCCTTCGGATAGACCGTCAGCTGATAGGCGCTGTAGGCGACCGAGTTCATCGATGTCGAGGCGCGCGACACCTGGGTCGCAGCGACATTGTCCTCGGCGATGAAGGCGGTGTATTCGCTGTCGGCCTGCTTGAAACTGTAGGCCGCGGCACCGATGCCGGCAACACCGATCAAACAGACTGGCACGATCAGCGACAGTATCTTGGTTCGTATTTTCGCGTTTGAAAGAAAGCTCATTGCATACACCATGAGAACGGACCGCGTGGCCGCAGGTCGCTTCGGGAGGATTTATCTGGAGGGGGCACAACTGAAGGCGCGTCGCACGGCAGGCGCAGGTGGCAAGCGGGCTTTTGCAGGCCTATCATGGGCTTGCTGTTACGCTAGGGAATCTTGCTTAATTGCAACTTAATCCAAAGGTGCCGGAAGCGATAAATTTGTTTCGTTGCTGAATATTTGCAAGGAAGCAAAGTTGAAGTTGAAGTTTTTTGCAAGTGAAGATTGATTTCATCCGTTTTCGGCACGGTATTCGTCCGCCGCGGCACAAACGCGGTGCCGGAGGCAAGTTTTCGCAGTTGACCTTCGCTGTCGAAGTCCCAAATTCGACGGTGTTGCATGCATCGACTATTGCGGGGGTAATCAGAATGCGTTTTTTCACGTCGAGGGCTTTGGCCGTCGCCGCGGTTTCGCTTTTGGCTCAGGTTCCGACCATCGCTCCGGTCCTCACCGGTACGCCGGCTTTCGCTCAGCCTGAGCCCGGCGCGGTGAATGCTGCAGCGTCGGGCGCCGGTATCGACCTTTCGGAAAAGGCGATCGGCAAGATGAACGCCTATGTCGAGTTCCTTAATCGTTCGTTGCGTGCTTCGGAATCGCTGGAGCGGTATGACAGCTGGGTGGACATGAAAAACGGTCCGACCGGCAAGGAAAAGGCGATCTATGGGCTTTATGCGCTTTATGACGTGCGCGACGAGATCGCCGCCGTCGAGGCGGCGGCAAGCAGCGAGCCGAAATTGCCGCAACTCGACAAGGCCATGGCCGCTTATGTCGAGGTCTACCAGCAATTGGCGCCGGTCATCGACAAAGCCAACAAATATTACGAGCGACTGGACTACAAGTCCGACAAGATGGAAGGCGCCAAGGCCTTCCACAGGCAGATCGCAGCACTTGCGCCGACCTATACGGAACGCCGCAAGGTTGCCGATCTGGCCCTTCGCAAGGAAAAGGTGACGCTCGACCTTGCTTCGTTATCGGCCCTCGAACAGTCGGAGGGCAGGAAGTCGCGCTGGCATGTCCGCAATGTCATGATCCATGCCGAGACGATGATGAACCTTCTGCCGGACAATGAAAAACCGGTGACCGACATGGTGGCCTACGAGACGGCGCTCGACGATTACGCCGGCGCCGTGCGTGCATTCGACGATTATTCGCTCGATCATCCGGACAGTTTCCACGTCTTCGAATCGCGCCCGGCCTCGCTCCTGTCGAAGCTGCGCGATCTCGACGAGAAGCTGCAGACGGTCAAGGGCGATGCCCGCAGGACCGGTGCCGACGATATCGAATGGATCGTCTCCGACTACAACACCATGGTCACCACGTCCCAGACCGCGACGACCTTCGCCAAGGATTGAGCCAGGCCGGGAGCCGGGCCTTCAAGACCCCTCCCAACCCTCCCCACAAGGGGGAGGGCTTAACCCAGCCGCTTCGCCGAGCTTAAATCGAAAGTGCGCCCGGTGGCCGCCAGTCTTCTCCCGCTTGTGGGGAGAGGCCCGGCAGGGCAGAGAGGGACTTTCTTTGGTTGTCCGAGCCGTCCGGCATCACTCCACTGCCGGTTCGAAATCCGGCAACAGCCTGCAAGCCTCGTCATAGGTCTTGCTCTTCTCCTCGCACAGCGCCGCGACCGATTGCTTGGTCGGCTTTTCGCCCTTCTCGACCCAATCCAGCATGGCCGAAAACAGCGCTGCATATTGTGGTGTAGAGAGCTTGGAATGCTCCGCTTCGTCGGAGAAATTCTGCACCAGCAGATCACCATTGCCGGCCTTTTCCACCGTCTCTCGGTAGATCGCCTCCAGCCCTACGAATGCGGTCGGGTCGTTTTTCGCATGCAGCGTGATCGTCGGCACCGCGATCTGGCCGGTCAGGTCCGCATCATAGGCCATCAGCCGCTTCGCTTCGGGATCGGCGGTAAAACGTTCGATGCCCTTGTTGAGCGCCGCATCGTCATCCGAACCCTTGTAGACCGTCTGCGCATTGTCGAACGGGTTCCGGCCATCCAGCCGGCGCCAGACGATGTCCTGGAACAGTCCCGTCGCCCAGGCGAGATGCGCAACCAGCGTCTTTTCCGGCACATGGGTGACGCCAAGAATATTGGCGAGGTTTTTCGCCTGTTCCGGTGTGCGCTTGTCCTTCGCCAATGACAGCCCGGTGCAGTCCTCGACGCGTTTCTCCAGCGCCTCGCGCGGCATCTTCTCGCCCTTCGGCAATCCCTGCCAGAGCGGATATTGCACCTCGTCGGCGCGTGGATGGTTGTGGCAATAATACTGGTAGACGGCCCGAAGGTCGGCGCGGAAACCGTAGGATTTGGTTCCCCCGCCAAGCACGCCGCTGGTCAGCACCACGCCGTCGTAATTCTTGTGGCCGCGCCAGTCGAGCGCGTAAAGTTCGGCGGTTTTCGCCGCAACATTGCCGCCCCAGGACTGGCCATGCAGCAGAACATGTTTCGGTTCGCCGAGAAGCCGGATCGCAATGCGCCTTATATTGTCGGTATCGGCTGCCGCCATCCTCACGCCGTAACCCTGCCGGCGATAATTGGAGCCGGCCCAGGCATACCCTTCCTCAACGGTCACGGCAAAGCGCTCCAGATCCTCGACCGGATCATCCGGTTTCGGTTTGGCCGTGCGCGGTCCGCCATGGGCATGCACGACAAGCGTGCCGTTCCAGTTTTTCGGTTTCGCGATCCAGTAATAGGCGCCGCGCATATCCTGTCCGGCGAAACATTCGGTTCCCGCGGGCAATGCCTTTGGGCATTCCTGCGGGGCCGGCTCGCCACCACGCCGTTGCGCCGCAGCCGGAAGAGTGGTCGCCGCAACAACCGCCGCCGAAATCAATAACAGTCTGAAAAACATGAAAACTCCTCCTTCCCCAACCCCCGCTGAAACTATGTCGGCAGCCTGCCAGGGCAATAGGCAATAGATCGTCACGGGTGAAGGCTGTCCTTGAACCGCGTTCGATGGGTGAGATCATGCACAGCACATTCGGCTTGCGGGTGGTTTTCCACCCGTCATCGCCGGGTTCACACCGGCTCAGATCCCCTCCAGCATGCCGGGCAGTTCCTTGAACATCGCCTCACGGGTTCGGTTGCCGGCCGTGCCCGGCATTTTCGTTTCGTCCTGCACCAGCCGGGCAAAGACCACCGCCCGGCCGTCCTTTTCCGCCCAGCCGGCAAACCAGCCCCAGGGATGTTCCTCGTCGAACGTGTAATCGGGCTTGCGCGGATAGGCCATGCCGGTCTTGCCATGCACCGTCCAGCCGCCCCCGATACCGGTCGTCTCGACCACCGCCATCGCCCTGTCCATTGCTTCGGGCGCGACAGGCAGCCTGCGGTTCACCAGGCTGCGCAGAAACGCCACCTGTTCCTGCGGTGAAATCTTCAGGGAGGAGGCGATCCAGGCACGGTCGAGACCGTTATCCTTGCCTTGGTCGCCGGAAAAATCGGCATTGCCGTAATCCATCTTCGCCAGATAGTCGTGCAGCCTCTTTTCGCCCAGCGCATGGGTGATCTGCTGCGAATACCAGACGACCGAATATTTGAGCCAGCGGGTCGGATCGGTCGGCTGTTTCCACGCCTCGCCGCCCCAGTCGACATAACCCTGCTTGAACGGGATGGTCGGTGTGTGTGCGTCCTTGAGGAAACCGCTGTCATACCCGATCACCGCCAGCGCCATCTTGAAGGTGGAGGCCGGTGTCACGCGGGTCTCGCAATCGCCATCCTCGACCAGCACCTTGCCGCTCGAAGCATCGGCCACCAGCGTGCAGATGGTTTTTGCCTCGGCTGTGCCGGCTCCGGCAGCACTGGCAAGCAACACGAATGTCAGGACGCGCAGGGTCATCGTTCTTCCTCTCTCCATCTGGATCGGGCGATCTTGTCGCCAGCCTTTGGGGCGGTCTCATGGCAGATGGAAGAGGGGCCGTGGAGGATTTTCAGTTTTTGGAAAGCCAGTCCCTGAGCGCGTCGTTGATCCGTGACTGCCAGCCGGCACCACCGGCGCGAAAACGCTCCAGCACATCGGCATCGAGCCGGATGGTCGTTGATATCTTCGGATTCTGGCTCTTGGGTCGTCCGCGCTGCAGTGGCGCTTCGGCAAATTTTTCCAACCAGGGAGATTTCGAAAGATCCGGAGCGTCATCCTCGTCAATGAATGTAGAGTCTGGGTCCGTATAACGCCTGTTCCCGGTCATTGGCTTTCCTCATGCTGATAACCCGCTGATCTTCACCCCGTCGGGTCCAGACGAACACGATCATCCGATCGTCGAGCAGGCCGACAGTAATATAACGTGCCTCTCCGTAGTCGTGGCGATCATCCTCGATCATCAAATAAGGACCGTCGAAAACCTCGCTGCAACGCGCGAAATCCAGTCCGCGTGCCTCCAGTGTCGCGTCTCGCTTGAACCGGTCAAAAATGATCGCCATTTTTGTTACTACAAAAAATAAAAAAACTCCAGAGATATTCTCTCTGGAGCCGTTCCGTTTCAATGCTGAATTGTGGTTGCGGCCTACTTGTCCCAGTCCGGCGCCAGATGGCCGGGGTTGACGATGCGGCCGTTCGGACGGGCGAGCTTGTGGACTTCCGCCATCTCCTTTTCCGACAGCGCAAAGTCGAAAATGTCGAAATTTTCCGGCAGGCGGCTTTCGGTTGCCGTCTTCGACAGCGCGATCACATCCTTCTGCTGCACGGCCCAGCGCAGCACCACCTGGGCAGCCGTCTTGCCGTGGCTGGCACCGATATCCTGCAACACCTCGTCCTTCGGCACGGCGCCGTCTGCCATCAGGTAATAGGCGGTCACCGACATGCCGGTCTTGGCGGCTTCGCCCAAAACCTTGGTCTGGTCGATATAGGGATGGTATTCGATCTGGTTGTTGACGATCGGCGCATCGGAAAGCTTGACGGCCTCGGCCATCAGCGCGGTGGAGAAATTGGACACGCCGATATTCTTCACCTTGCCGGCGGCGCGGAGTTCGTTCAGTGCGCCGATCCGGTCGGCAAGCGGCATCTCGCTCTGCGGCCAGTGGAGCAGAAGAAGATCGACATGATCGGTCTTCAGCTTCGTCAGGCTTTCATCCACCGAAGCGATGAAATCCTTGTGGCCGACCCGGTCGACCCAGACCTTGGTGGTCAGAAAGATATCGGCGCGGGCAATGCCGGATTTTGAAAGCACGTCGCCGACCGCGGCCTCGTTCTTGTAGATCTGGGCGGTATCCACATGGCGGAAACCGAGTTTCAGGGCTTCCGGCAGGATGCGATGCACATCGGCATCCGGCATGCGGAAGGTACCGAAACCGAGGGCAGGGATATTGGCGCCATTGGCGCTGACGTCGAACATGAAATGCTCCTTTTAAGGGAAAAATACCCGGCGGATCTGCCGGGCTGAAAAGCAATGGGACCCATCTTACATGGGTCCCATGACGGCTGGTTCAACCGCAAGATCTTGGGTGCGGAGGGATACCGTGATCGATTACCGGACAAGCGGCGGGTTGAGCCGGGCAAAACCTTCCTGCCGGTAATAGGGGAAATGCGGATAGGGCGCGCTGACGGCACTCGCCGTATCGAGCTTTTCGATCTGTTCCGCCGTCAGCGACCAGCCGACCGCGCCGAGATTTTGCCTCAACTGTTCTTCGTTGCGCGCGCCGATGATGACCGACGACACGGTCGGTCGCGAGATCAGCCAGTTGATCGCCACCTGCGGCACGGTCTTCTCCGTTTCCGCGGCAACCTCTTCCAGTGCGTCGACCACCCGGTAGAGAAGCTCGTCCTCGACCGGCGGGCCGAAACCGGCCGTCGCGTGCAGGCGGCTTCCCGCCGGGATCGGCTTGGAACGGCTGATCTTGCCGGTAAGCCTACCCCAGCCGAGCGGGCTCCACACCATCGCACCAAGCCCCTGGTCCTCGCCGAGCGGCATCAGGTCCCATTCGTAATCGCGGCCGACCAGCGAATAATAGACCTGGTTTGCCACATAACGCGTCCAGCCGTTTTTTTCCGCTGCCGAGAGCGACTTCATGATCTGCCAGCCGGAAAAGTTGGAGACACCGATATAACGCAGCTTGCCGTCCTGGACGAGCCGATCGAGCGTCGAGACCACTTCTTCGACCGGGGTAGAGGCATCGAAGGCATGCAGCTGAAAAATGTCGATATGGTCGGTACCGAGCCGCTTCAGGCTCTTTTCCACCGCGCCGATCAGCCGCGAGCGCGACGAACCCCAGTCATTCGGCCCGTCTCCGGAAGGCAGGCTGGCCTTGGTCGAGATCAGCACCTCCTCGCGCCGACCCTTGATTGCCTCGCCCAGCACCTCTTCGGAGGCACCGTTCGAATAGACATCGGCCGTGTCGAACAGCGTGACGCCGGCCTCGAGGCAGATATCGACGAGCCGGCGGGCTTCCGCCACATCCGTCGTGCCCCAATGGGAAAACAGCGGGCCGGAACCGCCGAACGTGCCGGCGCCGAAGGAGATGACCGGCACTTTCAGGCCGGATTTTCCAAGTGAACGATAGTCCATGACGCTTGTCCTTTTTTGCTCTTTTATTCAGCCGGCGATAGCCGTGCGGCCTTGCCGATAGTCTGCCGGTCCAGGCGGATGGCGATGATGGCGACGGCAAGCGCTGCGATCGGAACCAGGCCTGCAACGAAGGTGACCGCACCAAGACCGGGGCCGTGATCGATCACCGCGCCACCAAGCCAGGCGCCGATCGCATTGCCGAGGTTGAAGGCGGCGATGTTGAAGGACGAGGCCAACCCCTGACCGGCACCTTCCGCCTTTGCAAGCACCCACATCTGCAAGGGTGCGACGGTGGCAAAGGCTGCAGCGCCGAACAGGCCGATGGCGATCACCGCCAGAACCGGCTGGTGGATGGCAGCCGTCATCGCCAGAAGCACGACGGAAAGCGCGATCAGGCTGCCGACGACGGTCGGTACCAGATGCCGGTCCGCCAGCCAGCCGCCGAAAAGATTGCCGACGACGAGGCCACCGCCGAAAACGAGCAGGATCGGCGAAACGGCAGCTTCCGAAAAACCGGTGATCTGGGTGAGGATCGGTGCGATATAGGTAAAGCCGGCGAACACGCCGACCCAGGACAGCACGGTGGTCAGAAGCCCGAGCAGCACGGCGCGTCGACCAAGCACGGCAGCGATGCCTTGCGACGTTTCTTCATGGGCGTCAGACGCTTCGTCCTTCGGCACCAGCAACGCGATCACGGCAAAGGCGACAATGCCGATCAGGGTCACGGCAAGGAAGGTCGAGCGCCAGCCATAGGCCTGTCCCAGCCAGGTGCCGAACGGCACGCCGAGAATGTTGGCGACGGTGAGGCCGGTGAACATGATGGCGATGGCGGAGGCCTTTTTGTTCGGCGCAACCAGGCTGGTGGCAACCACCGAGCCGACGCCGAAGAAGGAGGCATGCGCAAAGGCGGTCAGCACCCGCGCCGCCATCAGCGTCCAGTAGTCGGGTGCCAGCGCGCAGGCAAGATTGCCGACGGTGAACACCACCATCAGCGCCATCAGCAGGGTTTTCTTCGACCATTTACCGGAAATGGCGCCGAGGATCGGAGCACCGATAACGACGCCGAGCGCATATCCGGAAATCAGCAGACCGGCAGCCGAGATCGACACGCCGAGATCCTTGCCGACATCGATCAGCAGACCCATGATGACGAATTCCGTGACGCCGATGCCGAAGGCGCCGGCCGTCAACGCATAAAGAGCGAGAGGCATTGGAGGGGTATCCTTTTGCGAGGCCGGCGGGGGAGGGCCGCAGGCTGTCATTCGATGCACCGCAATATCGTCGCCCTCCACTTGCATGGGTAGCGGCATAAGCGGATAATCATTTGTGAAACAAAATCACAGGTGAGCAAGCCGCAACCATACCGTCTGTTTTGCAACGAAGCCCCCTCTGGCCTACCAGCCATTTCCCCCCCAAGGAGGAGAAGCCCCGCGGCGACCGTCTGCCTCACTTGGGGCGAGGCGGACCGGCCGGGTTAAGCCCTCTCCCTTGTCGGGAGGGTTGGGAGGGGATTTTGAAGCAGATACCCTGATCTCGGGGTCTGGCAGGCCCAAGACACCAAAAGAGGATGACTTTGGACAATCGTGCCGGAGAAATGCAGGTCTTCGTCCTTGCCGCCGAGCTCAAGAGCTTCTCGGCAGCCGGACGCCGGCTGAAACTGTCGCCATCGGCCGTCAGCAAGCTGGTCACCCGGCTGGAGGATCGGCTGGGCACCCGGCTTGTCGTGCGGTCGACGCGCCTGCTGCAACTGACGCCGGAAGGCGAGACCTATTTCGCCCGTGCGAGCCGCATTCTCGCCGAGATCGCCGATACCGAGGAGATCGTCTCCGGCGGTGGCCGGGCCTTGCCGCGCGGACCTCTGTCGGTCAACGCCTCTGTCGGTTTCGGCGAGAGCTACATCCTGCCGCTGACCGGCGAGTTCCTTTCGCTGTTTCCCGACGTGCAGCTCGACATTACCCTCACCGACGATACGGTTGACCTGATCCGCGAGCGCGTCGACATCGCCATTCGCCACGGACCGTTGCGGGACTCGTCGCTGATGGCGAGAAAACTCGGCCAGAGCCGGCAGGTGGTGATCGCCTCGCCGGATTATGTCGCAAGCCGCGGCCTGCCGGAGACACCCGCCGATCTCGATCGCCACAACTGCATCAATTTCAATTTCCGTCGCGTCATGCAGGGGTGGCCGTTTCGCGATCCGGCAACCGGCAAGATGGATATCCGCCCGGTCTCGGGCAATCTGAAGGGCAGTTCCGGTTCGATCATCCGCCAGTTCTGCCTCGATGGGCTGGGCATCGGTCGTGTCGGCCGCTTCCATGTCGAGCCGGATATCCAGGCCGGCCGTCTCGTGCCGATCCTGGAAGAGTTCAACCCGGAAGACATCGAGGAAATCCACGCCGTCTATGCCGGCCACGAACATCTGGCCGTCCGCATCCGCACCTTCATCGATTTTCTGGCGGAGCGGCTTTAGCTCGCAACCGTCGCCTCGTTAAGGCGCCATGCCCAGCTTGTGGCCGAACCGCCGCTTGAGGAAATGCGAGGCGCGATAACGCACGCCGGTCGGCCGTTCCGGGTCGGCAATATCGCTTTCGGCGAATATCTCCTCGTCGGCCGTCAACTCCCGCATCGGTACCGGCACCAGCCCGCGACCGCTCTCGCGGTTCAGCGCCTCGATCGCGGCGATGATCGAACCGCCATGCGCGGCAATCGCTGCCGACACCTCATCCGGCTTGCGCCCCAGATGTTCGGCCAGAAGATCGTCGCGTGTGGCGATGATCTTGCCGCGCAATGCCGGCTGGTCGTCTCCGGCCTCGAGGATCAGGTCGCATTCGGTGTCGTAGCCCATCGAGCGGTTGTTCAGGTTGGCCGAGCCGATCTTCACCAGCCGGTCGTCGGCATACATCATCTTCGCATGCACATAGATCGGCGTGCGAGCGGCGTTGACAGGGTAATAGAGCCGGAAGCGGTCGTGGATATCGGCATCACGCACCAGTTTCATCATCCGGATGCGCGCTGAATCCATCGCTTTTGCTTCGAGATACCCCTCGCAGCCTTCCGGATTGATCAGCACGATCTCCGGTCCATCCGGCTCCTTCAGCCGTGCCGCCATCGCTTCGGCGATCCGGCGGGAGGCGAAATACTGGCTTTCGACGTAAAGCGTGTTTTTCACCGCCGCGATGATCGCCAGCTTCGCCGTCTCGATCTCGACGATCTGCTTGCGCTCGTCATATTCGGGCGCCGTGCGCGCGATCCCGACGGATATGTCGGTAAAGCCGACCTCCAGCCCCTCCGGCCACGGATCGTTGCCGTCGTTGATGTCGTCGGACGCGGCAAGCTCCTCGTCGGTCGCCCGTTTCCACCGTCGCCGCGCCACCTCGCCAAGCGCCTTCGCGGCCTCGCCCGAAAGGCAGGTCGTCGCATCGTGCCAGGGGCCTTGCGCAAAACCCATCGGCGATTTGCGCAAGGGCTCATTCTCCGCGTGGTCGCGTGTGTCCCAGCGCCCGACCGTCATGTCGATGCCGCCGCAAAAGGCCACCTCGTCATCGATCACCAGCAATTTCATGTGATGTGAGGAAATCGACGGATGCGCGCTGTCCAGCTTCAGGTGGATGCGTTTGTCAAAAATCCATTTGAGAATGTAGAAAGGCGTCTCGCCGCGGGTGATCGAATTGATCAGGCCGATATCCCATTTGAGAATGCGGATATCGAGATCGTCATTGCGCTGCGAAAGGGCGTTGAGGAATTTGCCGAGCTGGTCCGGCAATTCGCCCTTTTCGTCACCCTGCCTGTTTCTGGCCCGGTCGTCGCCATTGCCGGGAACCAGATCGATGCGCGTGTCGAAATCCCAGCCGATCAGGTAGATCGAGCGTTTCGCCTTGCTCATGGCGCTTTTGGCGAAGCGGAAGAAATCGGCAGCGTCGATGATGATCGAAAGCCTGTCTGCCTTGGCGACCCGCCAGCAGGTCTCGCCTTCCTTCAATATGCTCTGCATCGTTTGTCTTGCCCGCCGTCCGTTGATCATCGACGACGGATATAGGGCGTGTTTGCCGGTCTTCTATCGGCGTGTCGCGATATCCGTGTCCGTGGTGATCGATGGCGCTGCATCGCCATGCAGGGTTTCGATCTCGTTCGCCACCATTTCCTGCAGACGCCAGAGGTTGCGGTCGCGGATGCCGAATTCGGCCAGATGCACGACGGTATTATAGAGATATTCGGCGCAGGAGCCGCGATGACCGCAGGCGCGGGCCAGAACCGGCGCCACCTTCTCGAGCGGCAGGAGCGGGCGGATGATCCGCGGGCTGTCACCACCCACCCAGAAAGTCAGTGCCGGCACGGTATCGCCATCCTCGGTGCGAACCGGCAGGAAGCGGAAAGTGGTGAGGCTGTCCTTGTGGCTTACCTCGCGACGCAAAGCGCTTTCGATCTGCTCGCGCTTGTCGTGGTCGGCCACCCGGTAGATCACCCCGTCGCAGCGTCCGCCACGCGACAGCATCATCATCAGGCCCGGCTGCTGCGGCGAACCGCGGCCGCGTTCTATATGCAGCGAAAAGGACCGGTGCCAGCCATAGGCCGTGGCGCGCTGGCACGCGACCGATGCGAAACCCGGCTTCCAGATCAGCGATCCATAGGCGAAGATCCACAAGGGTTCGTCGCCGATCTCCTCCGTCAGCCGGTCGGCCAGCGCTGTGAAATCCTGATCGGTCAGCGGTTCCCAGTTGGCCGACGGCCCCGGATCGATCTCATCGCGAAAACAGAGATCGACCATCTGCTGGGTCAGCGACATTGGTGAGGATTTCGGCATGGCTCCGGCAGGTTTCCAAGGATTTTTAATGACTCTGGGATGGCATGGAGATTGCTCCGCCGGCGCCGCCCTGTCAACGCAATGTAGCCTTGCCGCATAGACGCCCGATTGTTTTGCTGAAATATCACGGATGATTTCGATCCGACATCAATCCGTGAACAGAAAACGAGAGGAGCCCCCGTTGCGCTGGCTGTTTATCCTTGTGCTTGGCCTGTTGGTCGCCTGCGTCCTCAGCATCATCTGGATGAACGATGCGCGCCGCTTTCCCGCAGGCGGGCAGTTGCAGGGAGGCCAGCTCGGTGACGGAACGGGGCAGAACCCGCTGACCGGCCAGCCACCGACGCCGAACCAGCCGGCGGGCACGCCCTGAAGGCACTCGTTTTCGAGCTTAGTCATCAATTATTGTGATGATTCATCTCATATTATCGCTTGACCTTGCGGCCTCCCGGCACTTCATT
Organism: Aliirhizobium sp. YIM B11859; assembly: GCF_057163345.1. Taxonomy (NCBI): domain Bacteria; kingdom Pseudomonadati; phylum Pseudomonadota; class Alphaproteobacteria; order Hyphomicrobiales; family Rhizobiaceae; genus Aliirhizobium; species Aliirhizobium sp. YIM B11859. The sequence continues at coordinate 182,972 of NZ_JBXHAY010000002.1, read as the reverse complement.
CGCGCCACTTTTATAGACGCGTTGAAGGAGACCAATCATGTCCGTCGATACATCCCCCCGTTCAATCACCTGGACCTTCGTGGACGGGGAGTGGGTGGAAGGCAACCCGAAGCTCATCGGCCCCACGTCGCACGCCATGTGGCTGGCCTCGAGTGTGTTCGACGGTGCCCGCTGGTTCGATGGCATCGCGCCGGATCTCGACCTGCATTGCCAGCGCGTCAACCAGTCGGCCATCAACATGGGCATGAAGCCGACGATGACGCCGGAAGAAATCGAGGCGCTTGCCTGGGAAGGCATCAAGAAGTTTGACGGCAACACGGCCATCTACATCAAGCCGATGTACTGGGCCGAACATGGCGCGCCCTACAGCGTCGTTGCACCGGATGCCGAATCGACCCGTTTCGCGCTCTGCCTGTTCGAGGCGCCGATGGGTACCGCCAAGCCTTCGTCGCTCACCGTGTCGCCCTTCCGCCGCCCCAGCCCGGAAGTTGCCATGACCATGGCCAAGGCCGGCAGCCTTTATCCCAATAGCGGCCGCATGATCATCGAGGCCCATTCGCGCGGCTTCGACAATGCGCTTGCCCGTGACATGAACGGCAACGTCGCCGAAACGGCGTCCTCCAACATCTTCATGGTCAAGGACGGCGTCGTCATGACGCCGATCGCCAACGGCACTTTCCTTGCCGGCATCACCCGTGCCCGCATCATCGGCCTGCTGCGTGAAGCCGGTTTCGACGTACGCGAAGTGACGCTGACGGTAGAGGACTTCGCCAATGCCGACGAGATCTTCACCTCCGGCAACTATTCCAAGATTGCGCCGGTGACGAAATTCGAGGAACGCTCGCTTCAGGAAGGCCCCGTCGCCCGCAAGGCACTGGATCTCTATCTGGATTGGGCACGTTCCGGCGGCCGCGGCGACGCCTGATCGGAATCTTTACTGCGCCGCCCGTCACCGATGACGCACGGCGCAGTCACCGTCTCAATCGGCTGCCTGATTCTGTCCTCGCATAGCGTCCGGTTCGGGCCGGTGGTGATGCAGGGACGCGCCACCGGACTGGCCCGAGCCGCGTTTCCGCAGCCGCCGTTCTGACCGGATCTGCATCTCCAGGTCGAAAACGGACACAGTATTACAAATATATCTGCGATTTTCACACCGGAAAGCTGCAGTTTTATTTCGCTTGCAAAAGTTTAGCTCGCGACACATCTTACTTTTGCCGCAATGCAGCAAAATCATGCGTGAGACAGTCAAGTAATATCTGCAGCAGTATCTCTCCCAAATCGGAACGGCGAACCGGACCAGATCGGACCGGAAACCGGAAAGGAGCGGAAATGCCAGTGAACGCGTCATCGCCATCCTCGGCGAACCCATCTGCAAGCAACGATCTTGAGGCCGTCGCCCGTGGGGGCAGCAGGTTGCGCCGCATGGCGGTGCGCATCCCCACCTATATCGCCGACGTCAAGGAAAACCCGGCCTGGCTGCCGATGTTCATGCTTGCCCGTACCATGCCCGGCCGCCGCGCCCATTGGGCGATGGCATCGAAATACAAGCCGACCGCAGCCCCGCAGCCATCATTGTTCGGTCCGCTGGACGCATCGGCGGTGGCAGACAGCCTTCGCCACGACGGGATCTTCACCGGCCTCCAGCTGCCGGCCGAAATTCATCGCGAAATCAGCCATTTTGCCGCGACCACGCCGTGTTTCGGAAATTTCAACCGGTCGCTGGAATTCCTCGCCCCGCAACATGATGAGGCCGAGGCGACGTTCGGCCGTTCGCTTCTGAGCGGCCATTTCTTCGAGCGTTCGCTGGATAGTCCGGGTGTTCTCAGCATTCAGAACGATCCGCTGCTGATCGATGTGGCAAAGCATTATCTCGGCACGAGGGCGCAGCTCATCACCACCCGCGTCTGGTGGAGCTTTCCCACCAAGGCAGCCTCCGAGGCCGACCGGCGTCTGGCTTCGCTCGACAAGTTCCATTTCGACCTCGACGACTGGCGGATGCTGAAGTTTTTCTTCAACCTTGTCGATGTCGACGAGGGCACCGGTCCGCATATCTTCGTCAAGGGCAGCCATAACCGGCGCATGGCCAAACACCAGTACACCCTTCTCGTCGGGCATCCTGCAGATGAGGTGCTGGATTATTACGGGCCTGAAAAAGCGGTGACGCTGACCGGCCCCGCCGGCTCCGGCTTTGTCGAGGATCCGTTCGGTTTCCACATGGGCACGGTACCGACGATAAAGCCGCGGCTGATGATGGAGGTCGGCTTCGGCGTCTCCAAACCGTCCCGCCGCCGTTTCCACGGCGAGCCGGTCATCAGGCGCTAAGTTCACTTGGGCGGCATTATTTGCCCGCCAGCGTTTCCAGAAAATCCGCCGCCCTATCGGCACCGCCGATGGAGATCGTGTGGCCGAGGCCCGTCTCTATCACGGTTTCGACGGAAAGGCCTGCTGCGCTCAGCGCAGCTTCCGCCTTCTCGGTTTCCCACGAGGGGATCACCGGATCGGACGTGCCGTGCACCAGAAGCACCTTGGTGCCGGTGGCGGGTTTGAGCGGTGCCTCACTTGCAAGGCGTCCCGAAAAGCCGATCACGGCGGCAACCGGCCAGCGACCGCTGGCGATCGCATCGAGAGACATGATCGTGCCTTGCGAGAACCCGACGAACACGACCCGGTCGAGATGACCCGAATAACCGTTTTTCTCGACGATGTCGGAGATCACAGCGTCAAAGGCTGGCCGTGAAGCGGTGATCCGGGCAGGGCGGTTTTCCTCGGTGACGCCGGCGACGCTGAACCACTGATAGCCGGGGCCAAAGCTGGAGCGTTCCGGCGCATTCGGCGATACGAACACGGCGCCCGGCAGGCGTGGCTTCCAGCTGTCGCCGAGTGGTGCGAGATCCGCGCCGTTGGAACCGACGCCGTGGAGCAGGATGACAAGGAGGGATTTCGCAGCGACCGTCATGGTATTCCTTGATGAGCAAGCGAGGGGTTGATCCGTAGTCTACTTGTATCCTTCCTCTACGGCAGGAAACGGGCAGGGCATAGGCCGCAGCCTGTGACCGCTCCGTTCACCGAGGACGTATAATGGCTATGGAAAAATTCCGCCGGCTTGGAGAAATCAGCCGCGTCGTGACCTGCGCCTGGGCGGACGGCTGAAATCCTGGTCGGTTCCGGGCGTGTCCACCCCTTCGGCACCCGTCAGCTCCGAATATTGGGCGATCGGTCCGGCCCTGCCGATCAGATGCCCCTGCAGGTTCTGGCATTGGGCTTCTTCCAGAAATGCCCGCTGCTCCTCGGTCTCGACGCCTTCTGCGACGATCGGGATGTTGAGCCCGCGGCCAAGCCCGATCACCGCCCGGACGATTTCGTCGGCGCTTGAATCTGTGACCAGTTTGGAGGTGAAGGACTTGTCGATCTTGATCGTATCGAAGGGAAAGGCCTGCAGGTAGGAAAGCGATGAATAACCGGTGCCGAAATCGTCCATGGCGATCCGGATGCCGAGCGCCTTCATCCCGCGCAGGATCTTCAGGGCGCGGGCAAAATCCTGCACCAGCACGCCTTCCGTCACTTCCAGCTCCAGCCGGTCGGGTGAAAGCCCGGTCTGCAGCAGCATCGTATGCACGTCGCTGACCAGATTGTCCTGGCGGAACTGCACCGGCGATATGTTGATCGCGATATTCAGCCGGTTCGGCCAGCTGGCGGCCTCGCAGCCCGCCTCGTGCAGCACCCAGCGGCCGATCTCGACGATCTGGCCGCTCTCTTCCGCCAGCGGCACGAAATGATCGGGCGTGATCAGCCCGCGCGTCGGATGATGCCAGCGCAACAGTGCCTCGAAACCGAATATCTCTCCCGTCACCGACGATTGCGGCTGGTAATGCAGCGCCAGTTCGCCGCGCTGGATCGCATAACGCAGGTCCTGCTGCAGCACCCGTCGGTCATGCATGCGCCGGTCCATGCCGGCATTGAAGGCGCAGAACCGCCCGCGGCCCTCGGCCTTGGCGCGGTAGAGTGCGGCATCGGAATTGGCTAGCAACGATGCGGCGTCGGCTCCATCCTGCGGAAACATCGCGATGCCGATGCTGAGGCTCACGCGCAGCGAGCGACCCTCCACCTCTATCTCCTCGTCCATGGCGCGTGTCAGCCGTTCGGCAAGCCGCGTCACGGTTTCCGGCTGATCGTCGCCGACGCTGATCACCGTGAATTCGTCGCCGCCAAGCCGGGCCGCAACGTCGCTTGTATCGAGCACGCTCTTCAGCCGTCGCGCCAGTTCGGCCAGCACGATATCGCCGGCCGCATGGCCAAACAGGTCGTTGATATCCTTGAACCGGTCGACATCGAGGCTCATCACCCCGAATTGCCGGCGCAGAACCTGGCTTTCGGCGATCAGCTTGGCAAGCTCTGCCGCAAAACGCATCCGGTTGGGCAGATCCGTCAGCGGATCGTGATGGGCGAGATAGGAAACCCGCTGTTCGGCGCGCACCCTCGCGGTAATGTCCTGCTGGGTGCTCAGCAGATATCTGCCGTCGAGCAGAACGTCCTGCACGTCGATGATCTTGTCGCCGATCTCGACTTGCGCTTCCGAGCATCCTTCCGTCAAAAGCTTGCGCTTCAGGCGCTCGAAATAGGCGATCGGGTCCTCTTTCCAGTCTGCCATCCTGCCATCGGCAACGACCTCGGCAAAGGTCTCTGCCTCGCTGCGCCATCGCTTGCCAAGGTCATGCAGCTCGTGAAAGCAGCGGTTGGCATAGATCGGCCTTCCGTCGAGCTCGAAGATCCCCACAGCTACCGGCAGGCTGTCCATCGCCGCCATCACCGCTTTCAAGGTCGTCTTGCCGCCCGAAAACCCGCGTCTGTTTGCCGTCGCCATGCCGTGCTCCCGTGATCGCGGAAATTGTTAGGCTTTGCGACTTAAATATTAGCTAATGCATATATATCAAGTTTCGGGACTGCGACGGCACCATCGTTTTCATCGCGACGATGGTCAGGCCGCGACGGGACTGCCGCTCGGTCTCGACGCATGGGCGATCAGGCCGGACAGCATCTCGTCGCTTGCTTCGTCCTTGCGGCGCAGGATTGCCTGCTTCAGCCGCTCGAATGCGATGAGGCCCTTGGCGCCGATCGATGCTGCGGCGCGCCGGATCGGGTCAAGCGTCTGCACCAGATCGTCGATCGTCAGGTCGGAAGAAAAAGCATCGTCATGCGCCGAAGCGTCGGCGCGTCGCCGGCGGTCGGCAAACCGGAAAGCCTCTTCGGCAAGCGTGGTGAACAACCGGTCGGTGATCGAAGCTCTCCCTCCTGCGTCGTCGACCGCGCGCCAGGCGGCGCTTCGCATATCGAGCCTATAACCGGTAAGCGCCCGGAACAGCTCGAGATCGCCTGGTGAATAGTCGTTCTGCGCCGATCCGCCGGATAATTCGATCGCGGCGATCGGTCGGACAGGCAAGGGGCAGGGCGGTTCGACGGATGCAGCGGCAAGCGGCTCATCCGCTACCGGACCTGCCGTGGTCCCGACGGCCGGCACAGCCGCAAGCAGGTCGATCTGATCGAACAGGATATCGTCCGGGGAAGCGATCTCTTCCTGGAGTTGCGTGATATCTCCGCCCTGTGTCGGGGCGGAGATATCCTGCTCGTCCGCTACCGCGGCATGGCTGCAATCGGTATCGGCTCTCTGCAATAAAAACGCCGGTACTGCTGAAAAGTCGTTGCTGGTCACAATGCTCTCGTCGGTCGAAATCGATAATCGTAAACGCAAACAGACACTATGGTTGAAGCCTAGAGGGCCAAGCCTGCGCGAAACTGATTGATTATCGGATTTTTTGTCGGTGACCTTAAGGCTTGACCGCTAGCTTGGCCGCAGCGATCTCGCCGCCGATTTCGGCCGTCTTCTTCTGCTTGTCATAAACGCAGATCGTGCTGATCTTCGCCTTGGCGCCGACGGCCTTGCCGGTGACGACGGCCAGCCCGTAATGTTCGCTGCCGTAAGGGTCGACGACCGCCTTGCCCTTTTCGATCAGTCCCTTGGCGGCCGTGACGCAGGCCTTGGAGACATCGGTCTGGAATTTTGCCCAGGCATCGTCGGAGGATGCGTGGGCCATGCCACCGGTGAGCGAGAGCGTGACGAGCGTTGCGGCAAGCATAAATCTGGTTTTCATCGAATCGGTCCTCCTGTGTCGCCTCCCTCCTGCCGGGTTTGTGAGTCGATCCTGTGGCGTCACCGGATTTTTGCAGGATTCCGCGGTTTTTCGGCGATCGGCGGCAGGCGGCGGAACGATGTTTCGCGATGCGGCGTTGAGAAGCAAAGGTGATGCGAAACATCTTTGATTTTTGCCATAAATTTGGCCTTGGAGCCGTTGCCTCTTCCGAGGTCCCCTCCTATGTTCCCGCTCAACGATTACCCAAGGTTTTTTGCCCAAAAGGAGTAGACCAATGGCCTTCGAACTTCCCGAACTTCCCTATGATTACGAAGCTCTCGTTCCCTTCATGTCGAAGGAAACGCTCGAGTTCCACCACGACAAGCACCACAAGGCCTATGTCGATAACGGCAACAAGCTCGCCGCCGAAGCCGGCATGGCGGACCTGTCGGTCGAGGAAGTCGTCAAGAAGTCCTTCGGCACCAATGCCGGCCTCTTCAACAACGCTGCCCAGCACTACAACCACATCCATTTCTGGAAGTGGATGAAGAAGGATGGCGGCGGCACCAAGCTGCCGGGCAAGCTGGAAGCCGCAATCGCCTCCGATCTCGGCGGTTTCGACAAGTTCAAGGCTGATTTCATTGCCGCCGGCACGACCCAGTTCGGCTCCGGCTGGGCCTGGTTGTCGGTCAAGGATGGCAAGCTCGTCATCTCCAAGACCGCGAACGGCGAGAACCCGCTGGTTCATGGCGCATCGCCGATCCTCGGCGTCGACGTGTGGGAACACTCCTATTACATCGATTACCGCAATGCCCGTCCGAAGTATCTCGAAGCCTTCGTCGACAGCCTGATCAACTGGGATTACGTGCTGGAAATGTACGAAGCCGCTTCCAAGTAAGCGTCCTGCGCATTCTGCAGATTTGAAAGACACCCGGTGCCGATCGCGCCGGGTGTTTTTGTTTGGCCATGCGTCGAGACGTCGTGACCCAGTTCGTCACACCACTGTCATCTCCCGGGACTAACTCCGCGCCATGTCTCCTGAAAAACCGCTCCTCCGCTTCGGCGTCATTGCCGATCCCCAATATGCCGATGCCGATCCGAAGCTGGAATATGACCGCTTCTATCGCAACAGCCCGGAAAAGCTTGCCGAGGCGGTCGAGACGCTGAACGGCGAGGAACTTTCCTTCGTCGTCACCTTGGGCGACCTGATCGATCGCGACTGGGACAATTACGACCGTATCCTTTCCGGTTACGGGCTGCTGCGCCACGAAAACATCCTGCTTCCCGGCAACCACGATTTTTCGGTCGCGCCGGAGCAGCTTGGCGAAGTTCATGCGCGCCTCGGCATGCCGGCGCCATGGCATCATTTTTCCCGCGGCGGCATCCGTTTCGTCGTTATCGACGGGAATGAGATGAGCCTGTTTTCCTCGCCGGATGGCGATCCGAAAAACACCGAGGCGCGCTATCGCCTCGCTGCGTTGGAGGCAGCCGGCGCCATCAACGCCATGCCCTGGAACGGCGGTATCGGCGATGGGCAATTCTCATGGCTGGAGCAGACGCTGCTGGACGCGAGAAATCAGGGCGAAAAGGTCGTCGTTTTAGGGCATTATCCGCTCTATCCTGAAAACCAGCACAATCTCTGGGATTGCGAACGGATCACCGATCTCTTCGAACGTTCCGGCAATGTCATCGCCTATCTGAACGGCCATAACCATGTCGGCAATCTCGGTCGCACCGGCTCGACCTGGTATGTCAACTTCAAGGGCATGGTCGATACCGAGACCGAAAACACCTTCGCCGTTGTCGAGATCCATTCCGACCGCATCGAGGTGATCGGTTATGGTCGCGAGGAAAGCCGCAGCCTGCCGCTTGAATAATCTGGCTGCAACTTTGGGTGAGGCAAAGCGACGCTGCAGGAGTTAGGCCGCGTCACGGCGGTTATCTTCGATAGTCGGGAAAACATCTTTTAAACAGGGATTTGCGTGGCGTTCGATGTTCGCATGTTTGCGAATGGGAATGACGTTATGCAACTTTACCGGAAATTCCGCGACCTTCTGCGTCATTGGCATCGAGCGCCTCAAACTGTTCCGTCAGTTCCAAACATATTGGTTCAGCGGACAAGGGGCGCGAAGATGGCAAGCACGACAGAAACCGGACACCTGAGGCGGCCGTCGTCGCGCAATTTCACCGCGACGTCGAAGTTTTTTCATTGGCTGATGGCTGCCATCATCGTCGCGGCATGGGGTGTCGGTTATTATGGCGTCGCCATGCTGCATTACGGCGTCAGCGACGGCGAGACGGCCCAGAAGATCTGGGCAATCACACTGCACAAGTCGATTGCCACGACGACATTGTTCCTGATCGTTGGCCGCATCATCTGGCGCGCCTATAACCGCCCGCCGGAACTGGCCGACATGCCCGCCATCATGAAGACGGCGACCCATTTCGGGCATTTCCTCCTGTATTTCCTGATGGTCGCCGTTCCAATCTCCGGTTGGTGGAACAGTTCATCGGCAGGTTACGCGATCCCGGTCGCCGGCCTGTTCACCATTCCCGGCCTCGGCGGCAAGAACCCGGAACTGACACCCTATCTCGTATCACTGCATTTCTACCTGTCCTGGGCGTTGGGCCTTGTTGTTGCCGGCCACTTTGCCTTCGCGCTGAAGCATCACCTTATCGACAAGGACGAGACCATGTCGGCAATGCTGCCGAAGAAGGACTGAACGGATCTTGCCAAAATGCGGCACCGAATGGATGGGCGTGCCCCATTCGTCCGGACATTCCGACCGGCAGCGGCCAGCGATCCCTGAAGGGTCGACCGCGGCCGGTCGTTTTGGCGTTTGTTTCACCCCGCACGCCCGCAACCTAGGATGAGGCAAAGCGACGCTGCGGCAGCCCTCAGGCAGAGCCGCCAAAGGCCGCCGTTTATTCATCTTTGGCGAAAACGAATATCATATCAATCTCTTGGAGAGCGCTCTCAAGGCGCTGCCGACATCCGGTGGTCAAAAGCTTGGCCAGCTGTCGATCTTTGCGACCTTCTGGCCCCTTGGCTGCGGCAATCGCCGGTGTCTTCTGGCGGCGCGGAAACATTGATCCGGGGGCTTGTCGGGAAACCGGTCGATCGAATGCCGGTTGCCTTATCCCCATGGTCTGCCAGGTCGACCCCGTCAGTGTGTCGATGTTCCCGCGACAGGCAATTTACCAGAACAGGGGCGCAGCCATGGCCGGCACGGCGATAAATGCAACGAGACACGATACGACTTCGAGAAGCTTTGGCGCCGTCGCCAAATGGTTTCATTGGCTGATGGCTGCCATCATTCTGGTTGCCTGGGGCATAGGCTATTATGGCGAGAAAATTCTGCAGGAGGATGTCAGCGAGGCCGAGACGCTGTTCAAGCACGAGATGATCTCGATCCATAAATCGCTTGCCACCCTCACGCTGTTCCTGATCGTTGCGCGTATCCTGTGGCGTGCCTGTCACCGCCCCCCGGAACTGACCGAAATACCGGCGATCATGAAGATCGCCACCCATCTCGGCCATGCGCTGCTGTATTTCCTGATGGTTGCCGTGCCCGTATCGGGCTGGTGGAACAGTTCCGCTGCGGGCTACAAGATCCCGGTGGCCGGACTGTTCATGATCCCGCAGCTCGGTGGCAGGAACCCCGAACTGTCGCCCTATCTGGTGAGCGCCCATCTATACCTGTCCTGGGCGCTGCTCATCGTTGTGGCCGGTCACGCGGCTTTCGCCCTGAAACATCATTTCATCGACAGGGACGAGACCATGTCGGCAATGCTGCCGAAGAAGGATTGAAGGGGCTGGAGGTTGATGCGGTTCCGGGCAGGCACGGCGGCATGACCACTCCACCTGTCCGGATATCGAGGCGGCCAGTCGTGTCATGGCCAATCCGGGCGCTGGTTAGGCCGGCCGTCTTGGATGTCTTTAATCCGCAAGGACGGTTTTCGCCCGCCGTCGTGGACAAGCTATCCACCGGAAGTCGGTGCGTTTCGCCCACCTGACACAAACGTGATTTCTTGCGGATTGAATAGGCGGGTCAATATCTTCCGGCATGGCTCGAATTTATAAGGCCAGCTAGCGAGGAGAGTTTGCATGAAATCCAGGATCGTTGTTTCCGCCGTCGCGCTCTGTCTTGGCTGGGCAGCCATAGCGGTTGCCCAGGACAATCCGATCGCCAAGCGCGAACAGATGATGAAGCAGGTGGGGGGCTCCATGGCGTCGCTTGCCGGCATTGCCAAAGGCGAAAAGCCGTACGACGCGGAGATCGTCAAGACGGCGCTGACCGCGATCAGCGCCGACATGAAGGCCTTTCCCGGCCAGTTTCCGGAAGGCTCCGAAATCAATTCGGCCGCCGCTCCCGCCATCTGGGACAATAATGCCGATTTCCGCGCCAAGGCGGCAAAGCTCGAGGGCGATGCCACGGCCATCCTGGCGTCGATGCCGGCCGATCAGGCCGGCGTGCAGAAGGCGGTCCAGACGCTCGGCGCAAATTGCGGCGCCTGCCACCAGACCTATCGCCTGAAACGCTGAACCGGCTCGCCCGCGGGCCGCGGCCATGCCGCGGCTCCCATCCGGGCATTCGCCCTGCCGCATCCATATCCGGAGATATGCCATGGCTTCGAGCCGGTCCAAGATTGCAGCCTGCGGCATTGCGGTGGTCGCCGTCGCCATCGCCGCCGCATGGTCATTGACCCGGCCACAGCCGGCGCCGGACAGTGACTGGGCAAATGCCGGCACGCCGGATCTTGCCAATGGCGAGCTGGTTTTCTGGGCCGGTGGTTGCGCCGGCTGCCATGCCGCATCCGGAGCCGACGGCGATGCGCTGAAAGTGATGTCGGGCGGTCGGGCACTGCCAAGCCCGTTCGGCACATTCCACATCCCCAATATTTCGCCCGATCCGCAGGCCGGCATCGGACGCTGGACGCTGGCGGATTTCGGCAATGCCATGACCCGCGGCGTTGCCCCGGGCGGCGAGCACCTCTATCCATCCTTTCCCTATGGCTCCTATTCCAGGATGTCGAAGGCGGACATCAACGACCTGTTCGCCTACCTGAAGACGTTGCCGGCAAGTTCGAACGTCGCCCTGCCGCACGAACTGCGTTTTCCGTTCAACATCCGGATGGCGGTCGGCGGCTGGAAGCTTCTCTATTTCAACGACGCACCCCGCGTCGAACTCGCGTCGATGGACGAGAAGCTCAGGCGCGGCCAATATCTCGTCGAAGGTCCTGGCCATTGCGGCGAGTGCCACACGCCACGCAATGCGCTTGGCGGTTTCGAAGCGGGCAAATGGCTGGCAGGCGGCCCCAATCCGGAAGGCAAGGGGACGATCCCCGACATCACGCCCGGTGGCGAGATTGCCTCATGGAGCGAGGGCGATATTGCCAACTATCTGGAAACCGGCTTCACGCCGGATTATGACAGCGCTGGCGGATCGATGGTCGAGGTGCAGAAGAACATCGCGCATCTGCCCAAAAGCGACCTGGAAGCGATCGCCGCCTACCTGAAGGCGGTGCCGGCGCGCTGACCCGTTTTTCCGGGGGCTATCGATGCTCGGACGAAAACGGTGCAAGTTCGTCCTGCGCCGTCGCGTCCCAAAGGCCGAGCCCCTTGAGGATTTCCACCGTGAACGTGTAGGGCGAGGTGCCCGCGGCGGTGACGACGCCATCGGCATGCACGGCCATGGGGCCGTCGACAAAATATGCGGCGCCCGAATAGGCCGGGTATTGCTGGTGCGAGCCGAGCCGGTTTCCGGTGTGTTTCGTGTCGTTCAGCAAACCCGCACCGGCAAGCATGCTCGCCGCCGCACAAATGCCGGCCGCCATCTTCTTTTCCGCACGAAAAGTCCGAACGAGATCGTGCAGCGTGTCGGGAACGAGCTGCTTTTCCCAGGCAAGCCCACCCGGCACGACGACCGCATCGAACGCCGCCGGGTCGATCTGCGCATAGGACAGATCCGGGGCGACAGTGAGCCCGCCCATCGAGCTCACCGGACGGCCGTCGCCGGTTGCCGTCTTCACGGTGACGCCGAGATAGCTGCGTGCCACCGCCATCAGCAGCGCGCATTCCCAGTCTGCGAATTCCGGCGTCAGCGCCACCACGATCGATGTCATCTCGGGTTCTCCTCCATACGGGAAAGACCGTCAGGCGAGCGCCTGGGTATAGCGCATGCCGGTCACCGGCCGCGGCTTGAAATCCATGTGTTCGTAGAAGCGATGAGCCGCCGAATTGCCGGTGGCGGCGCTGACCGAAAGATAGCCGCAGCCGGCATTTTTGGCGACGTCGCGGGCGCGCGCGACAAGATGCTGGCCGATGCCGTGGCCGCGCTGTCCGTCACGCACGAAGAGATGGTGCAGATCCATGCCGCGGCTGCCTTCCTGGGCGCGGTAGAGCGGCACGAGAATGGCGTATCCGATCAGTTCCTGGCCGGTGTCCGCGACGATGGCGGTGATCCACGGCATGTCGCCGAACAGGTCCCGTTCGAGAATGTCGGGCGTCATCGCAGAGGCATCGTGGTGATGTGCCGCGAGAGCCGAAATCATCGCGTTGAGTTCGGGCAGGTCGTGGCGCTTGGCGTGGCGGATATTCACCACGGCTGGGCGGGGAAGCGAAATCTCGCTGTCATCGGTAAGGGTCTGTGTCATTTCCGGCATCCTTCTGGTCTCTTCATGCCGTCAGGTGCCGTTTGAAACAACAAAGCCGCCTGACGGCGGCTTGTTGACATGATGATCTGTCGAGCCGCCCTTTACAGGTAGGCCCAAAAATACGTTGCGGCGGTGGTGATGCGCGTATTGATCATGGCCAGTCTCATGCGCCTGTCCCGAATGGTTGTCAAGCGCGATCATGGCGGGCCTTTTCATTTGGCGGTGATGTAGTAATCTCCATCAGGACATGGGGCGATGTCATGGCGAAAGCGTTACTGGTCAGCAGGCTGAGAAATGTGCTCCTTGATGAGGTGTTCGCGGAAATCGTCATATGGCAGGTGCCCTTTCCGGTAAGAGGGAGCAGCCATAATTTCAAATATAGCCTCGCGTTGGTCGCGTTCGGAGAATGTGTGCTGAGGTATGATAACGAAGCCGGGAAAGGCGACCATCGGCATCTGGATTCGGAGGAATTGCAATATGTTTTCAAAGATCTCGAACAGTTGCTCGCAGATTTTGGCGCAGACGTGAAAGGATGGCTGGATGGCAACGCTCAGGGTCAAGATAGAAACGCTTGAACAGTCGCTTGCGCGCGTCCTTGCCGAAACCAAGGCCGGTACGGAGGGCGGGCGGATTGCCGCGGAAAGCGTGTTGGCGTTTCCTTCCTGGGAGGTACTGCATCGGGTTCTCGCACCCAAGAGGCTTCAAATCGTGCAGGCGATGACCGGGCAGGGCGTGCTGAGTATCCGCGAAGTTGCCCGGCGCGTCGGACGCGATTTCAAGGCTGTGCATGGCGATGTCGAGAGTTTGCTTGCAGCTGGCGTGGTCGATAGATCGCAACCTAGCGGCGTCGTCTTTCCTTATGATCGCATTCATTTTGAATTCGATATCGAGGCCGCAGCCTAACTCATATGCTGGAAGCGCACGGCCATGCGTAGTCGTGGAATAGCCTCCTCAATGTTCTCCGTCGCAGAGCCCGTGATTGGAAAGCGAGCGGATCACGTAGCAATCCTCGATCGCGTGGCCGCCGTCGCAGCGGGAGACGATCCGTTCCAGTTCATGCTCGAGTTTCCTCAGCTTGGCGATCTTGTCGCGCACGCTTGCAAGATGGTCGGCTGCGATCCGGTCGGCATTGCCGCAAGGCTGTTTGGGATGTTCGCCAAGTGCGATCAGTTCGCGGATCGCCGAGATGTCGAGGCCCATTTCGCGCCCGTGGCGGATGAAGGTCAGCCGCTCCAGATCCTGTTTTTCGTATCGGCGCTGGTTTCCTTCCGAGCGCTCGGCGGCTGCAATCAGCCCCATCTGCTCGTAATAACGGATAGTCGGCACCTTCACCCCGGTCCGTTTCGAAAGATCACCGATCGACAGCATGAAACGCTCCAAACCTATAGTCTCTGGAGCTTTAGATAGGCTTTTGGCGATTGAGTGCAAGTGGATGTCGGCGCCAGTTTGCGCGCGTTGTCCATCGCCGTTTCGGCAGATCACAGTGGCCTGCCCGAAAAGATCGTTAAATCAGAGGAGCTTGCAGCCTGCGGGATCGAAGGGCCGCCGCGCCGAATTTCAGGGTCAGGCGAATTCGGCGTAAAGGGTCTGGACCCATTGCTGTGAAGCAGATGCTGCCTGGGGTGCATCAGGCGCCGCGTCGCCGGCCTTCATGCCCCACAGCGCGCTTGCCAGGGCACTCGACAAGTTTGTGCTGCTGCCGGTGAGGCCGCCTTGCGATCGCGGTGTTGAGGCCGTGCTGACCTGGGGCGCTTCCTCCTGCTTGCGCTCCACGTCCGCAGTCCGGCTCGGATATTGATAGCCACTAAGGCCACTATCGATCTTCATGGCACTCGCCCACGTCAATATTGGTTAACCAATAGTTAACGTGCGAACCTTGCGCGAGGCTTGCGTCACTTGGCGCGCTGGCTCCGTAAGGGCTTGACAGGCGAGGTGGTGCTTATTCGTTTTGGCGAAAATATATGCGGAACTGCAAGCTTAGGTATGTCGCCCGCGTTCCATCCGGTTGCCGTTCAGGCGCCGAAGCGCTGTTGAAGCGATACGATCTCGGCCTTCAACCTCTCCCGGTCCGGCTCGAAGGTTAGTGTTTCTAAGGCTCTCTGGGCCGCCATCGCGGACAACCGACCAGCGGCAGCGCGGAGCGCCGGGTCGCCAGCATCTGCAATGGCTGTAAGCGACTTCTGCAGGCGAATGGCAATTTCGACCACGCCCGCACCATCGCGTGCGGTCGCCATGAAGGCCGCATCCACCAGATCGTCCTCGCTCAGCCCGGCAACATGGACGCGAGGATGATCCGGCTCTTTCATCTCTGCGGGGTTTGATAGTTCCGATCGGCTGCACATCACCCGCACCAGCGCCGCCAGCACGTCGATCGCCGTACCGGGATCATTGATGGCTGATGACAGGGCGCGCGAGGAGATCTCCGACAGGGCAATCAGCCCGAAGCGCGGATCCTGGTCGAAGGCGCGCCGGTCGCCGACCGTGAATGCGCTGCGGATCTTCGCCGCAAGCGCGTCGGTCGCGTCCTTGTCCCTTGCCTTGTCCGCCGTCACCATGAAGGCGATCGGCGTTGCCGGATAACAATGGCTGCCCGCCATCTGCGGCACGAAGATCTCGCCCTCAGCCTCTTCGGCCACGGCAGAAAGCGTCGAAAGATCGAGATGTTGCAGATAACCGATCCGGTCGTGATAAATGGCGATCGCTCCGTCGGGCACTCGGTCGAGCGGGGCTCCGCCGAGAAGCGGTGCCTGCCTGTATTCGTCCATCGCCTCCTGCGCCGCCCGTTCAACCCGGCTGATCGTCTCTCCCATATTGCCGAGCCCGGCAAGGTGATCCATCCAGCGCAGCAGCGTGATGACGATCAGCGCCACGACGATCAGCGTCGCGATGAACAGCACGAACCGCCCACCCTCGCCATAAAGATCGGTATTGAGCGCGATCAGGCTGACCAGCGAAAACAGGAAGGCACCGAGAAAGGTGGAAAGTGCCCGTTGCGCCGTCGGATCCTCGAGCAATAGCCGTGCGGCACGCGGCGTGGCACTTCCGGCCGCCGTCGCCGTGGCGCTGACCAGCGTGCTCAGCGAAAACGTAGTGACGGCCAGCATGCTCGACGCGATGATCTGCAGAATGGCATCGACCGCATTGGCGCCGACGCTGCGCGTCAGGCCGGGCGGCAGGTAAGGCCCGACGACGATCGCCGCAAGTGCCGTCGATATACCGACGACGCCATATAACGACGCCCGGACCCAGAGCCGGCGCGACAGCTGGCTGGCCTTCCAGAGATAAGTGGAAATCACGAAGAGAGGATCCTGATATGCAAGAGATGGCGGATAGTTAGGCCACTCTGTCGGCATGGCAAGAGATCGGGAATGGACGTGCGGGGCCGGGTATACAACCCCGCACCATACTCAATCACATCTTGCCGGCAACCTTGATTGCGAAAGCGTATTCGAACGCAATCTCTTCAAGCCGCTGGAAACGTCCGGACTTGCCGCCATGGCCGGCAGCCATATTGGTCTTGAGCAGGATCGGTGCCGTGCCGGTCGTCATGTCGCGTAACTTCGCCACCCACTTGGTCGGTTCCCAATAGGTGACGCGCGGGTCGGTCAGGCCGGAGATCGCAAGGATCGGCGGATAGGCGCGGCCGGTGACGTTGTCATAGGGGCTGTAGGCGGCAATCCAGCGATATTCTTCTTCGGATTCGATCGGGTTGCCCCATTCGGGCCATTCCGGCGGCGTCAGCGGCAGCGTATCGTCGAGCATCGTGTTCAGCACGTCGACGAAGGGGACTGCGGCGATGATGCCGGCAAACTTTTCCGGCGCCATATTGGCGACCGCCCCCATCAGCATGCCGCCGGCGGAACCACCCTCGGCGATGATCCGGTCGTATGACGTGAAGCCGGTCGAAACCAAATGATCGGCTGCAGCGATGAAGTCCTTGAACGTGTTCTGCTTGTTCTCCATCTTGCCGTTTTCGTACCAGGCAAACCCCTTGTCCTTGCCGCCGCGGATATGGGCGATCGCATAGACGATGCCGCGATCGGCAAGCGACAGCGCATTGGTCGAGAACGACGCCGGAATGGTGATGCCGTAGGCGCCGTAGCCATAAAGCAGGCAGGGCGACGAGCCGTCGAGCGGCGTGTCGCGGCGGTAGAGCAGCGTGACCGGAACCTGTTCGCCGTCATGCGCCGGCGCCATCACCCGGCGGGTGACGTAGTCGTCTGGATTGTGCCCCGACGGCACTTCCTGGGTCTTCAACAGCACCCGCTCGCGCGTCACCATGTCATAGTCGAAAAGCTGCGACGGCGTCGTCATCGACGAATAGGAAAACCGGATCATGTCGGTATCGTATTCGGCGGACCCGGACAGGCCGAGCGAATAGGCCTCCTCGTCGAAGGCGATCGCGTGTTCCTCGCCTGACTGGCGGTCGCGGATGACGATCTGCGGCAACCCGTCCTTGCGCTGCAGCCAGATCAGGTGGCGTGCATAGGCCATGTGGGAGATGATCAGCCGGCCCGGTTCATGCGGCACGATCTCCTTCCAGTTTTCCTTGCCCGGTGCGGCAACCGGCGCCTCGACGATCTTGAAATCCTTGGCGTCGCCGTCATTGGTGAGGATGTAGAAGACATCGCCGCCCTCGGTCATCGAGTATTCGATGCCTTCCTCGCGCTCTGCCACCAGCTTCGGTTCGGCGAGAAGGTCTTTGGTCGACAGCAGACGGTATTCCGACGTCTCGTGATCGTGGATGTCGATATAGATGAAGTCGTCGAGCAGCGAACCGCCGACGCCCATGAAGAAACCGGCATCCTGTTCTTCGAAGACCAGCCGGTCGGAGGATTGCGGTTCACCGACGATATGGTGGAAAACTTTCGAGGGCCGGTGGTTCTCGTCCTGCAGCGTGTAGAAAAAGCTCTTGCCGTCCGGCGCCCACACGCCGTCGCCGGCGGTATTCTCGATCACGTCGGAGAGGTCTTCGCCGGTCGACAGATTGCGGATACGCAGCGTGAAATATTCCGACCCCTTGTCGTCATAACCCCAGATACCGTGGCTGTGGTCGGTCGAATGATCGATGCCGGCGAGGCGGAAATAGTCCTTGCCTTCGGCTTCCTTGTCGCCGTTCAGCAGCGTCTGCTTGCCGCCGCCGTCGCGCGGCGTGCGGAAATAATGCGGCTGTTCACCGCCGGTGACGAATAGCGAACCATAGGCGAACGGGCCGTCTTTTGCCGGAACGGAGCTGTCATCTTCCTTGATGCGGCCGCGCATCTCCGCAAACAGAACCTTCTGCAACTCGGCCGTGTCGCCGAGTGCCGCCTCCACATAGCTGTTTTCGGCCTCCAGATGGGTACGGATCTCCGCGTCCAGGATCGACGGATCCTTGAACATCGCCTGCCAGTTATCGGCGCGCAGCCAGGCATAGTCATCCGAGCGGGTAATGCCGTGGCGGGTGTCGGAGACCGGCTTCTTCGGAGCGACGGGCGCTGCGGGCAGATTGGCGAAAGGCGTTTTGAGGGAGGGGGCCAAGGAAGCACTCCGGTATGAAAGGAAGGAGTGCCAGAGATAGGTTGCCGGGCAGGCGGAGGCAAGCCGATGATGGCCTTGGAATTTGGAGAGGAGCGGTTATTTCTCGTCGCGCGGCTTCTGGTTCGGTAGCACGCCGTCCCGCCAGCTCTGCCAGTAAACCACGCCTATAGCCATGCCTACGCCGACAACGGGCATTACAAGTGCGATGATCTGCTCGGTCGTCATTTGCTGAGTCCTCTGAGGATCCAACCTCCCGCCAAATGTAATGCAATGCCCCATAGAAAACAACCTGTGGGGGCTGCGGCAAGCCAGAACGGACTGATCTGCGGACTTACGTCACCATAAACGACGCGGATGATCGGCGTGAAGACGCCAACCAGCATCACCCCGATCCCGATATTGTTGAGAAATGTCGCGCGCAGCTTGATCTGTTCTTTCTTGGCATCTGAAAGCGCCTGTTCCACCATTCGTTTCCCGCTCACCACCTCGTCTGTTCACATCATGGTATTTCTCTCATAGGTTGGTGGTCAATCGTATGCACCTCTCCTAGTTTCTGCGCCATCAACGTCCATATGAGTAGGAACGACATGAAGAAGTGGCTGTCGGTGATGGCTTTCGCCCTGTTTTCCGCGTCTGCGGCCCATGCCCTTGACGCCCGCGTCGAGAGGCAACTGAACGCACTTGCCCCCGAGGAGCGGCGCGAACAGCGTTGCGACATGGAGGCGATGGACCAGATCCGCAAGACCGGCGACTACCGTCCCGACAAGGTGATTGCCTATACGTTCGGCGACACCGCGGAAAAGGGCGACTCGATCAAAGCCCCCGGTGCCGTCTTCCGCAGCAAGGGTGAGTGGTACCGCCTCAAATACCGCTGCATGACCGGCGAAAAGGGACTGAGCATCGTCACGTTTGACTACAAGATCGGCTCGATGGTCGAACGCGACCTCTGGAACAGATATTACCTTTACGACTGAGCCGGTTCCGGCCGGTCGAGGGCGAAATCGTCGAACCATGCCTGTTTGTCGCCTGATATCATTGCCCCGATCATTCGGGACGCGAGATAGGAAAAGGTGATGCCGTTGCCGCCATAACCATAGGCGGCAAAGATACCGGAGGCTCCCGGTACCGGGCCGATCAGCGGCAGACCGTCAGAGGTCTCGCCGAAGGCCCCACACCATGCGTCGGCAACGGAAAGATTCGCGTCGGGCCAGAGCTTCGCCAGCTTCTCCTGTAGTTTAAGGATTTTCCCTGGCAGCATCGCATCGCGCTTGTCCGGATCGGCGATTTCTTCGTCTTCGCCGCCGATGATGATGCGATTGTCCATCGTCATCCGCATATAAAGATAAGGCTCCGCCGCCTCCCAGACGAGTGCCCGTTGCGGCCACAGACGGTCCGGCTGCTGTGGTGTGGTGGAAAGCGCGAAGCTGGATGAAGTCCTATGGCACGCCGGCATGACGAAATGCGGCATCACATAACCGGTGGCCAGAACCACATGGCGGGCGTCGACGACATATTGCCCCGATGTCTCGATCACGACGCGTCTGCTTTCATCGTGAAAATGCAGCGCATCCGCCGCGATGACACGCGCACCGCGACCCGCCGCGAGCGCCAGCAGCGACCAGCTGAGCAGCAGCGGATCGGCTTCCGCCGAACCCGGCGACAGGATTGCCGCCTGACGGTCGAAACCGAAGTCCCGGCGAAGCTCCGTGTGGGATAAAAGTGAACCCGGCAGGCCGGCGCGATGGCGAAGGGCAAGCTCTTCCCGCAGCGCCGTTTCGCCGATATCGGCCGCTGCCAGATAAAGCGTCGGACGTGGCGAGAATGCGCATGCGAGACGATGGTGTGTGACAAGCTCCGCCAGCCCCGCAACGGCTGCATGACTGCGGCGATAGACACCGGCCGCAGTCTCGAAACCGTAGAGACTGGTCAGCTCTGCAAGCGAGCTGTCGGTTTCCCATTGCAGCATGGCGGTACTTGCGCGGGTGCTGCCGAAGCCCGGTCGCTCGCGATCGATCACCACCACGTCAAGGCCGCGGGCGCTCAGGTGTTCGGCTGCGAGAGATCCGGTAATGCCAGCGCCGACGATGGCCACATCGGTCTTGATGCTCTCGGACAGTTGCGCGCGCCCCGGTAGCCTTGCCGATGCTCCACCGGCCGTCCCCCAGGGGGAGTGGCCGGTGGTCAGGTCGTCATGGTCGGTGTCATGGAAATTCAGATCGGATGAACTCAAGGCCGGTTCTCGCGGTGGGAAGATGTCAGACGGTGACGGACGCCCGACTCAGCCCGGCAGGTTCGGTACCGTCTTGCGTTCTGGAAACAGCTCGCTCAGCACCGTCATCAGGATCAGCGACAGGGGAAGGGCGAGCATGGCTCCGACGGCTCCCCACATCCAGGTCCAGAACAGGATGGCGAGGAAGACGACAAACGGGTTGATCTCCCATTGCCGGCCCATGATTGCCGGAAAGATCAGGTTCTCCATGGTCAGATGCACCGTAAAGAACAGAAAAGCCGGCAAAAGCGCCAGGATGATCGCGTCATGGGTCAGGATGCCGGCAATCGCCACCGAGATTGTCATCAGCGTGATCCCGAGAAACGGGATGAAGCTCGACAGGAAAGCGAACATGCCCCACAGCACCGGCATGCTCAGCCCGCAAAGATAGGCAATCAGCGTCATCACGATGCCGAGGCAGAAATAGACCACGCTGGCCGTGGCGAAATAATAGCCGAGCACGTGGTCGATGGAATTCAGCACGCGGATGGCGATAAGCCTTTGCCGACGACGCGGAAAGGCGAGGATGATCGTGCGCCGCAGCCTCAGTCGGCCGTAAAGGAACAGCAGCAACGCTGCAAAGAAGATCAGTCCCTGCACGATCGCCGGCGTCAGGTTGGAGGTCACCACGCCGAGAATATTCGTCGAGTTTTCGAGCAGCTTGTCCATCGACATCGGCCCGGTCTCGAAACTTGCCGGCGAGATGTTGAGCCACCGCTGGCTTTCCAGGAAGGGCACGAGGCGGTCATAGGAGCGCTCGACGAAATTCGGCCCCTCCTGCATCAGTGTCGCAACCGGTTCGGCAAGCGCATTGGCGATCAGAAACACGACGAGAAAGACGAGCGAGGAGAGAATGACGGCAATGCCGAACCGCGGCACGCCGGCCCGGCCGAGCCTGTCGGCCACCAGACCGAGGATCAGTCCGACGACAACGGCAAGCGTCACCGGGATCAGGATCAGCGCCATATAGTGGACAAGTGCAAAGAAGATGATGGTGAAAATGCCGATCACCGCCCAGGCCATGGCGACCTCAAGCGCCTCCCGGCCCAGCACCAGCGGTGCTTCTGGATCTTCCAGCCCGTCATCGCCGGCGGCAAACGCCTCACGCCGATGAAAGGCGAAATCCGCCGCACGTCTCTTTGTTTTGGCTCCGCTGCGCGCGCTGATCGTCGTCATGTTGTCCCCTTATCGCCCCATGCCTGCCCGAGAACGCAAAAACGGCGCTCCGGTTCCGGAACGCCGAGTGTTTATTAGCTTTTGGGCAAGCCCGGCGCCCATCAGGCCGGCGGGCAAAGGAACGGGTGTCAGGCGGGAAGCGTCAGGCCGATGCCCCACGGGTCCTTGAGCGTGTAACCCTCGGCCGTTTTGGTCGTGGCGATTTCCTGGCTTTCCAGTGCCGCAAGTGCCGTCGTCAACGCATCCTTGTCGTTGAAGCGCACGGTATAATCGGAAAGCCCGGTCATGTTGTCCTGGCGGGCGGAGGCGCCGCGGCTGTTCCAGATATTTGCCGCGATATGGTGGTGGTAGCCGCCGGTGGCAAAGAAACTGGCGCCCGGATACCGCGCCATGATCTTCAGGCCCAAAACGTCGCGGTAAAATTCGTCCGCCTGCGGTATGTTGCCGACCTGCAGATGGATATGGCCGACCGAAGCGCCCGGCGCCATGCCGTGCCAAGCGCCCTGCGGGGCCGAATTGTAGAGTTCCTGCAGGTTCAGCCTGTCGGTTGCCATCTGCACGGTACCGTCGGGGAAATAGGTCCATTCGTCCGGCCGGCGGTCGCGGTAGATTTCTATGCCGTTGCCTTCCGGATCGGAAAGATAAAGCGCTTCGGAGACCAGATGGTCTGAGGCGCCGTCGAGCTGAACACCCTTGTTGGCGGCACTCGCCAGCCAGTGGGCAAGCTCGCTGCGGTTCGGCATCAGGAAGGCGGTATGGAACAGGCCAGCGGCCTGTCTCGGGGCGCGAGCAACGCCGCTGCCCGTCGTCAGTTGCAGAAGCGGCAACCCGTGGGCACCCATCAGCACGCCGCTTTCGCCCTTTTCGATGACCGACAGGCCGATGATATCGCGGTAGAAAGCGGAGACGGTATCGAGGTCGGTCACGACCAGATGGGCACGGCCCACATGGGCCGGACGCGTCAGCGCGAATGCAGCTTCGGAAGAGTTCGTCATCAATGATCTCCATGACGGCCCGCAATACGGCCCAGAGGCGGCCAAGCCGTGTTGGTGAAGTTATCGCCTATCGCCATCGTTCACGAAAGTCGAAAAATGGGAGAAGCTTCGTTCTAAAATAGTTGACGATCAAGCTTGATGCGAATCAAGGCGGCGGGTGTAAGCTGCGTGAAAATACCGGGGTTAGGAGATACTCGATGTACAAGACGATCCTTGTCGCGATCGATACTGCGCAGATGGAAAAGGCAGAGCGGATACTCAGGCAGGCCGGGCAGCTCTGCACCGGCGGCGGCCGTGTGCTGATGATCAATATCGTCGAGGAACTGCCGGCCTATGTGGTGTCGGACCTGTCGGTCGACATGCTGGTCGACGCCCGCAGGAAGGCCGAGGAACAGCTGGCGGCGCTGCGTGAAAAGACCGGGGTGACGGCCGATATCGAAATCCGCCAGGGCGCGCCGGCAAAGGAAATCCTGGCCGCAGCCGAGGCGGCGAAAGCCGATCTCATCGTCATCGCCTCGCATGTGCCGGACCTGACCAACTATATCATCGGCGCAACCGCCGACCGCATCGTCCGCCACGCGAAATGCTCCGTCCTGATCGATCGCTAATCGATCTCGACGGCTGGTGATCGGTCGTCCGCCCGTCGGTTTGGGCATTGCCGGCAGGAACACCGAATTTTTCCCGTCTGAACGCAATGTGAGGTCGGCCGGCATGTGCACGACTTGCCTTCCGGCCCGGTCACGAGCATTCTGCCGGCGGACGGAGACGATCTGGTTTCATGAGCGAGTTTTTCAATTTCGGGCGTCACTACGATCTTCATGAGATCATCGCGGACGGCATCGTCCACGGGGTCGGGATCGTCTTTGCGCTGATCGGTGCCACGGCATTGATCTTTTATGCCACCATCTGGTCGAGCCATGGCGAGCTTGTTGCCGCCTGGATCTACGGTCTTGGCCTCGTCCTCTGCCTGTCGGCCTCGTTCACCTATAATATCTGGCCGCATTCGCGCACCAAATGGATCCTGCGCCGTCTCGATCATTCGGCGATCTTCATTCTGATCGCCGCCACCTATACGCCTTTCCTGCAGCGTGGCGCCGCCGGCGATCCGTGGATCGCCTTCATGCTCGCCGCCATCTGGACGACCGCAATCGTCGGCGTTTCGCTGAAATGTTTCTTTCCCGGCCGCTACGACAGGCTCGCCATCCTTCTTTATCTCGCCATGGGCTGGAGCGGTGTCGTCGTCATGGAAGAGGTGTCGCAATATCTTCCGCCCGTCACCGTCTGGCTGATCGTCATTGGCGGGCTGATCTATTCGCTCGGGGTGATCTTCCACGTCTGGGAGAAGCTGCGTTTCCAGAATGCCATCTGGCACGCTTTTGTGGTCGCAGCCGCAGCGGTCCATTACAGCGCCGTGATGACCTGCTTCAGTCTCACCGGCAACGGTATCTGACCTCCTCACCCTTTGTTGCCGATCGGCGCATTTTTCTCGACAGGTTCGGATCGTCTGCTAAAGTGGATGCGTGAACACTATAATGGACGACACGATGACCGCCACCCCCACTATCCGCGATGCGGCCCAGGCCGATCTCCATGACATCATGGAGATCTATAACGATGCCGTGGTCAATACGACGGCGATCTGGAACGACACGCTTGTCGATATCGAGAACCGCCGTGCCTGGTTCGAGGCTCGCAAGGCGAAAGGTTATCCGGTTCTGGTGGCGCAGCTCGACGGCCATGTGGCCGGTTACGCCTCCTATGGCGACTGGCGCGCCTTCGACGGTTACCGTTTCACCGTCGAACATTCCGTTTATGTTCACCGAGATTTTCGCGGCCACGGCCTTGGCCGCAAGCTGATGGAAGAGCTGATCGCGCAGGCTGCCTCGAACGGCGTGCATGTGATGATCGCCGCAATCGAGGCGGAGAACGCCGCCTCGATTGCCCTCCATCAGTCACTCGGTTTCCGCATCGCCGGCAAGTTTTCCGAGGTCGGCACCAAGTTCGGCCGCTGGCTGGACCTCACCTGCATGGAACTGAAGATCTCGAAAGCCTGAATGCGGCACAGCCGCAGCTGATCATGACCGCCGCCATCGGTATCTTTCTCCGTCTGGAAAGACGCGATGGCTGAGGGGACGGATCTTGGCAGACATCTTGAGGATTTCGTCGACGGGCTGGTAACATCCGGCCGTTACGAAAGCCGCGATGCAGTGCTGAAGAAGGCCTGGCAATTGCTCGAGCGTCGCCGAAAAATGTCAGCGCGATCTTCTCCCATGTCATCGAAGACACGGTGTATGTCCTCCACATCCTCAACACCGCCCAGAATCACCATGCGATACTGTTTCCCGGCGATCCGGCATGGCAGGTTTAGTCTCTGCCGCGGGAGGGATCGATAGTCCCGTCGCGTTCCTTCAGCACCGCGATAAACGCCCTCAGTCCGGCCGGCACGTGCCGGTGTCCGGGATAATAGAGGCACAGTCCGTCGATCAACGGGCACCAGTCGGAAAGCAGCGTCACCAGCTTTCCCTGAGCCAGACGATCCGCCGCCACATGTTGCGGAACATAGGCGATGCCGAGACCGGAGGCGGCGGCCTGTGCCATCAACTCCGTGTCGTCCAGGGTGAGCGCGCCCGGAACATCGATTGTCAGTTCTTCCCCATGCCGCTCGAATTCCCAGCGATAGAGTTTTCCGCTCGGCATGCGCAGCCGGATGCAATCGTGCTGCAGCAGATCCTCAGGTGACGAGGGTTCCCCGCGGCTGCCGATATAGCCTGGCGAGGCAACGGCGATAAACCGTGCCGGCCCGCCAAAGGGGATGGCGATCATGTCCTGCGGCACGGTCTCCCTCAGCCTTATCCCCGCATCGAACCCTTCCGCCACGATGTCGATCAGCCGTCCGTCGCTGACCAGATCGAGCTGCATGTCCGGATACCGGGAGAGAAAGGTCGGGACGGCGTGGTCCAGCAACCCGCGGATGACGATATTGCTGCTGTTGATCCTCAGCGTTCCGCTCGGGCCGCCGCGAAAGTCGTCGACCGCCTCCAGCGCCGCATCGAGTTGCCGAAGTGCGGGCCCAAGCGTTGCCGCCAGCCGCTCTCCCGCCTCGGTCGGCGAGACGCTGCGTGTCGTCCGGTTGAGGAGCCGCACGCCCATTCGCGTCTCAAGGCCCCGCATCATGTGGCTGAGCGTCGAAGGCGACAGGCCGAGTTCGTCGGCGGCCTTTCGAAAACTGCGATGCGCAATGATCGCCGTATAGGCGGTAAGGTCGTTGAGGGTCGGCTTCTCATTCATGGCAAAAATTCACCGGGCTATGCAGGATTGAACGGCTTATAGCATGAGTAGTGTCGCCTTATCTCCTGTTTCATCACCACGGTCTGGCGGTGAACGACAAAGGAGAAAATCATGTCGAATACCTGGTTCATTACCGGCACATCCTCCGGCTTCGGCCGGCTGCTCACCGAAAAGCTTCTGGCACGCGGCGATCGCGTTGCGGCAACGCTCAGACGTCCGGATGTGCTTGACGACCTGCGCGCCACCTATGGCGATCGATTGTGGATCGCCAATTTGGACCTGACGGATGTCGATGCGGTCCACGCCACCGTCACCCGTGCCTTTGGCGCACTGGGACGGATCGATACCGTCGTCAGCAATGCCGGCTACGGCCTGTTCGGCGCGGCAGAAGAAGTTACCTCCGCCCAGATCCGTCACCAGATCGACACCAACCTGATCGGCTCGATCGAGCTTATCCGCGCCGCCCTGCCGCATCTGCGCGCTCAAGGGGGCGGCCTGATCCAGCAGGTCTCTTCCGAAGGCGGCCAGATCACCTATCCCAACTTCTCGCTTTATCATGCGACCAAATGGGGCATCGAAGGTTTTGTCGAGGCGGTCGCCAAGGAAGTTGCACCCTTCGGCATCCGTTTCACCCTTGTCGAACCGGGCCCGACACGCACCGACTTCGGCAAGGGACTGGTCTCCGCAGAGCCGATGGACGTTTATGAGGATACGCCGGCAGGTCAGGTCCGCCGCGCCATCGCCAATGGCGGCTTCGATATCAACGGCGATCCGGACAAAATGGCGGAAGCGATGATTGCCTGTGCCTGCCTCGAAACGCCGCCATTGAGACTGGCGCTGGGCGGCTCGACCTATCCGTCGATAAAGATTGCGCTGGAAGCACGGCTGGCGGAACTCGAAGCCCATAAGGAGACGACGATTGCCATGGACTTCGACGATTGATCACACCGCGCGATCGAAGCGTCATTGAACCTCAACGCATGTCGGGCAAAGATGGCTCTTCGATTCTGTGAAGGCCGTTGAGAGGAAAACCCATATGCCCGATATCGTCCGCATCACCAGTGACGAGCTTGTTGTTGAAGTATCCTCGCTCGGTTCCGAAATGCAGTTGTTGCAGACGACCGATGGCCGTGATTTCCTCTGGAACGGCGATGCCGCGTTTTGGGCCGGCCGCTCGCCGGTCCTTTTCCCGATCGTCGGCAAGGCGCCGGACAACCGTATCGCGGTCGATGGCGCCACTTTCGAGATGGGCCAGCACGGATTTGCCCGCCGCAGCGAGTTCACGCTCGCCGACGCCAGCACCACCGCCTGCACGTTCGAGTTATCCTCGTCCGAGGCAACCCGGAAGGTGTACCCGTTCGAATTCCTGCTGTCGCTCACCCATTCTCTCGATGGTCACCGCCTGACGGTGACGGCCGAGGTTGAGAACCGCGACACCAGGCCCATGCCCTTCGGCCTTGGTTTCCATCCGGCCTTTCTCTGGCCGTTGCCGGGCGCCGGTGACGTGCCGCATACGATCACCCTTGAAAACGGTGCCGAACCCCTGCTGACGAGGCTGGAGGACGGCCTCGTCACCGAAGGCAAACTGCCTTCGCCCTTCGACAAGGGAAAGCTGACGCTGTCCCACGACCTGTTCGCCGCCGATGCGATGATTTTCGCCGAAGGCGCGGGAACCGCGCTCACCTATGCGGCGCAGGGCGCTCCAAGCCTGAAATTTTCCTTCGACAATCTGCCCAATGTGGCGCTCTGGCAAAAAGTCGGCGCTCCTTTCATCTGCATCGAACCCTGGCATGGCACGGCGGCAGAAGCGGGCGGTTCTGCCGAGATCGCAAAACGTCCCTACACGACGATATTGCCGGCCGGGGAAAAGGCGCAGTTTGCGTTTTCGGTCGAATTGGTCTTCGGCTGATCCCGCAAGTGCCGTCGGTGCTCCTCGGCTGAGACATTTTGAACCGGTTTAGTCGGATACTGTCTCAGCTAAACTCGCGAAAACGTTATGATTTGCCCCATTTCATGCTGCGTTGCGACATAATTCGCCTCAGTTGCCGTGTTCTTCTCGCAGTTGCGAAATGATCGCTCCCCTAACCCCCGCCGGATCGAGGACATCCTCATGAGATCCGACGTCCGGCTAGCACGAGGAACAGACCATGGGCGACCTTTTGAAAGGCATCTCCAGTTTTCGCGGTGCAGTTTTTCCCGACAATTCGGCACTTTATAAAAAGCTCGCTAGAGAGGGACAAAGCCCTCAGGCGCTGATGATCTCCTGCGCTGACAGCCGGGTCATGCCGGAAACCATCACCCAGTCCGGGCCGGGCGAACTGTTCGTCTGCCGCAATGCCGGCAATATCGTGCCGCCGTTCCAGACCATGAATGGCGGCGTCTCCTCGGCGATCGAATATGCCGTCGTGGCGCTCGGCGTGAGAGACATCATCGTCTGCGGCCATTCCGATTGCGGCGCGATGAAGGGACTGTGCCATCCCGAACTGCTGGGTGCGATGCCGAATGTCGCCGCCTGGCTGAAACACAGCCATGCCGCCCATTCGATCGTCTGCGAGGCCTATCCTGAGACGCTGGACGAGAAGGAAAAGATCCGCGCCGTCGCGATGGAAAACGTCGTCGTCCAGCTTGATCACCTGCGTACCCATCCTTCCGTCGCCGCCAAGCTCGCCAAGGGTGAGGTGACGCTGCATGGCTGGTTCTTCGATATCGAGACCGGCAATGTGCTGATCTATGACGGTGCCGCCTTCCGCTTCACCGAAATCGAGGACGGACAGCCGCTCCCCGTCGCCGTCACCGGCCGCGAAGTGCCGCATATCGTGCCGTTTGCGCCGCGGGGGCAGATGGCGGACGGGGCAAAGAGAGCCGCAACCGCGGCCCGTTCCTGACGCTGCCCGGCTGCAGTATTGACGCTGAACCATCCGCACGGGGCCTGAGCCCCGTGAGGCCCTTCCAACCGTGATGTCGAGGCCATGGCCGCCCCGGATGACGACCGCTGGTGGCGGATCGTCGCCAGGCGCCGGACACGCCTTGGCTCAAGATCCGCAGCAACAAGGTTGAGATTAAAAAAATGGTTCTCCCGCAGTCCGCCCGTCTTCCCCGCATGCTCGGTTACATCGGCTGGCCGCTTGCCCTGCTTTTCATCTGGGACATTGCCGTCACCATTGCCTATGTCTACCTGCCGCATCCGGGGCTTGATCTTCCGGTCCTGCCGATGAGCCTTCTGGGCTCGGCACTCGCGCTGTTCCTCGGTTTCAGAAACAACAGCGCCTATGCCAGATGGTGGGAAGCCCGCACTTTGTGGGGCGCAATGGTCAACTCGTCCCGCTCCTACGGCCGGGAAGTCTACCATCTGATCGACAGCACACCAGAAAGCGACAAGCTGAGGCACGATCTCGTCGTCCGCCAGATTGCCTATGTCAACGCCCTGCGCTGCCATCTGCGTCGCCAGAAGCCCTTCGAGGATATCGCCAATTTTCTGCCCGACGATGAGATGAGAGATCTGGAAGGGGTGTCCAACATACCCAACGCGATCCTCAACCGGACCGCTGAGCTTCTGTCTGAAGCGGCAAAGCAGGGATGGATCGACACGTTCAGGCGCGTCCAGATCGAAACCCTGCTGGTCGACATGAGCAATGCCCAGGGCGGAATGGAGCGTATCAAGAACACGCCTCTGCCGCGCGAATACGGTTATTTCCCAACCCTCTTCGTGCATTTCTTCTGCGTTCTGCTGCCGATCGGCCTTGTTGATACGCTGACCATCTACACGCCGCTCGCCTCCTCGGTCGTCGGCTTCATGATGCTGGCCATGGACAGGATCGGCGCCGACCTGCAGGACCCGTTCGAAAACCGCGCCCATGATGTGCCGGTCACCTCGATCTGCCGCACCATCCAGATCGATCTGGAACAGCTGATCGGCACGACCAAACCGGCCAAGCCGCTCCAGCCGGTCGCAAACGTGCTCTGGTGAAAGCGTCGGTGAGCCGCATTCTCCGCCGGCTCACTTGGCCAGGCAATCCATTCTGTCTTTCTGCCGCAGAACTCCGGTTCCGCGGCAGGAAAGCAAGACGCAATAGCCGGAAATGTCTGGGCAGTACGCGTAAGACTAAAAAATAATTTAATAAAATTTAAGTATTTAATTAATTGCCGCACCATAGCAATCGGCCCACGTTAAACTTCCAGTTCTTGTGGGAATTGCCATGTTGAAATCAGCAAAGATCAGAACTTTACTTCCAAGCCTGTTCGGACTGACCCTTCTATTGATCGTCGTCCAGGGTGTATTGGGCATCCGCTACGTCGCCGAGATGGAGACCCAGGCTGACAATATCAATCGTCGTATGGACCGGTCCCTGACCATTTCGTCGATCGACGGACTGATGGGCGATATCCGCCGATACTACCTGATCATGATGACGGCCGACACGGCGGAACAGCGCCAGAGCCAGCTGGACCAGATAGCGAAGAAGCAGATAACCCGCGACCAGTCCCTCGACAAATACGGGGCGAGCATGACCATTCCGGCCGCAAAGGCGAAATTCGCCGAATTGCGCGCCTTCGTCACCGAGTTCGACACGCTGGGTGCAAGCTTCATCAAGGCCGTCGAGAGCGGTAACATTGCCGAAGCCAAGACGCTGACCAACGAGATGACCAGCAAGGGCACGCAGGCGGGCCTCGGCCTGGACGCGCTGGTGGGCGACAACGTTGCCCGCGGCGTCGAGGATAGACAGCGGGCGGCTGACGCGGCAAATTCGGCCGTCATCGCCACCGTCATCGGCATCCTCGTCTCGGTGGCGATTGCCGGCGGTGCGGCCCTGATGAGCATCATGCGCGTGACGCGGCCGATTTCCCGCATCACCGGTGCCATGAACCTGCTTGCCTCGGGCAATAGCAGGATCGAAATCCCCTTTGCCGGGCGCCGTGACGAGATCGGCGACATGGCGGCGGCCGTTGCCGTGTTCCGCGACAACGCGCTGGAACGTGAACGCCTGGAGCGCGAGACCGAGGCCAACCGTTCGCTCAGCGAAAGCGAGCGCCTGGCGCGCGAAGAGCAGAAGGCCAGGGAAGCGGCCGATGTCGCCTTCGCCGTTGATAGCCTGGCGCTCGGTTTGCAGAAACTGTCCGATGGCGACATCGCCTTCGACCTGCAGCAACCCTTTGCCGGCAGGCTCGACCAACTGCGGGTGAACTTCAACGAATCGCTGGGCAAGCTCAACGCTGCCCTGCATGCCGTCGGCGAGAATGCCCGCCTGATCGATGCCGGCGCCAATGAAATCCGTCAGGCGGCCGACGATCTCTCCAAGCGCACCGAGCAGCAGGCCTCCTCCGTCGAGGAGACGGCCGCAGCGCTCGAAGAGGTCACCACGGCCGTCAAGGATTCCGCCGTTCGTGCAAGCGAGGCCGGCAAGCTGGTCGCGGACACCCATGTCAGCGCCGAGCGCTCCGGACACATCGTCGAACAGGCGGTTGCCGCCATGGAGGCGATCGAGGTTTCGTCCGGCGAGATCGGCAATATCATCGGCGTCATCGACGACATCGCTTTCCAGACCAACCTTCTGGCGCTGAATGCCGGCGTCGAGGCTGCCCGTGCGGGTGAGGCAGGCAAGGGATTTGCCGTCGTTGCCCAGGAAGTGCGCGAACTGGCGCAGCGCTCGGCCAATGCCGCCCGCGAGATCAAGGCGCTGATCAATGCCTCCGGCGACAAGGTTCGCGACGGGGTCGATCTCGTCGGCCAGACCGGCCGTGCCCTCGAGGCGATCGCCGGCGACGTTCAGAAGATCAACAGCAATGTCGGCCAGATCGTCGTCTCCGCCCGCGAACAATCGACGGGCCTCTCCGAGATCAACGCCGCCGTCAACCAGATGGACCAGGGCACCCAGCGAAATGCCGCCATGGTCGAACAGACCAATGCCGCAAGCCACAGCCTCGCCAAGCAGGCGAACGACCTGATGGACCTTCTCGCCCAGTTCAAGCTGGCCGACAGGAAGGGCGAAATCCGTGCGGCCACACAGGCCTCCGTCGCCGTGGCGTCACCGGCACGCGGCATGCGCGCCAGGCTTGCCTCCGCCTTGGGCGGCAGTGCTGCGGCGAGGCAGGAATGGGCGGAATTCTAATCCAATCCGCCTGCCTTAACGACAAAGGACCGCCCGGGGGCGGTCCTTTTTTCGTTTCGGCAATGGCTGCCGATCCTATTCAATCGGCGTGAAATTCATCGAATGGCCATTGATGCAATAACGCAGGCCGGTCGGTGGCGGGCCGTCGGGGAAGACATGGCCGAGATGGCCGTCGCATGTGGCGCAGCGGATCTCGGTGCGGACCATGCCGTGCGATGCGTCGCGCAACTCGATCACCGCATCCGGCTTGACCGGTGCGAAATAGCTCGGCCAGCCGCAGCCGGAATCGAACTTGGTGTCGGAGACAAACAGCTCTTCGCCACAGCCGGCGCAGCTATAGATGCCCTTTTCCTTGGCGTTCCAGTACGGCCCGGTAAAGGCGCGTTCGGTACCCGCCTGGCGCAGGATGCGATATTGTTCCGGCGTCAGCTCCTCGCGCCACTCGGCATCGCTTTTGGAGACTTTCGGTATTGTCTGGGACGACATGGGGGCTCCTTCGGTGTTCTTTTCGCTTGAACCATAGATAGTCGGTCGAACGCTGTGAAAAAAGGCCTGCCTTGCGTGATCGATATCCGGTTATGCTTGAGCCCTGCTGCTCTTTCCCCTAGAAAAACCGGGGAGCAACCATCGGCGACATCGTTGGTTGGAAAAGACGAGGGGAGAAAACATGGCCGCCAGCGCGCCGGCATGGACGTTTATTGCGCTCTTCCTTCCCTTGATTGCCGCTTTGCTGGCGCCGACACTTGCCGCCCGTTTTGGTGACAGGGCCGCCTGGATCGTCGCCGTCGCACCGGCCCTGAGCTTCCTGCATTTCTGCAGTTTCTTGCGTGAAATATCCTCCGGCGAAGTGGTGACCGGCGGTTATGCATGGGCGCCGAGCTTCAACCTTTCCTTTTCCTGGTTCATCGACGGTCTGTCGCTCACCTTTGCCCTGCTGATCACCGGCATCGGCACGCTGGTGGTGATCTATTCCGGCGGCTACATGAAGGGCCACCCCCATCTTGGCCGCTTCCTCTCCTTCATCCTTCTGTTCATGGGCGCGATGCTCGGACTGGTCGTTTCCGACAGTTTCCTGATGCTGTTCGTCTACTGGGAGCTGACCTCGATCACCTCCTTCCTGCTGATCGGCTTCGATCATCAGCGCGAGGCCGCACGCCGCGCCGCACTTCAGGCACTCGTCATTACCGGGGCGGGGGGGCTGTCGCTGCTCGCGGGGCTGGTCTTTCTGTGGAACATTACCGGCGTCACCCAGATGTCGCTGCTCGTCCATCTCGACGATGCCGTCCGCATCAGCCCCTTCTACCTGCCTGCACTGATCCTCGTGCTCGGCGGTGCCTTCACCAAGTCGGCGCAGTTTCCCTTCCATGCCTGGCTGCCGAACGCCATGGAAGCACCGACGCCGGTCTCCGCCTATCTGCATTCCGCCACCATGGTGAAAGCCGGCGTCTACCTGCTGATGCGGCTCAATCCGGTGCTGGGCGGCACGCCAGCCTGGGAAATCCTGCTGCCCTTCTTCGGTGGCATCACGCTCATAACAGGCACGCTGATCGGCATCCGCCAGACGGATCTGAAGCGCATGCTCGCCTATACGACGATGGCCTCGCTCGGGTTGCTCGTCATGCTGACCGGTTTCGGCGTCCCCCATGCGATCGAGGCGGCGGTGCTTTATCTCGTCGCCCATTCGCTGTTCAAGGGCGCGCTCTTCATGGTGGCCGGCGCCATCGACCATGAGACCGGCACGCGCGAACTGCCGCAGCTCGGTGGCCTTGGAAAGGCGATGCCGATCACTTTCGCAGCCGGACTTCTCGCCGCCTGCTCGATGGGCGGGCTGCCGCTGTTTGCCGGTTTCCTCGCCAAGGAGGAAATCTATGCCGCCCTTTTCGCCGGCAATCCGCGTGCCGTGTTTTTCACGCTGGTGGCGATTGTCGGCAATGCGCTGATGCTGGCGCTCGGTTTCGGCGTCGGGGTGAAACCCTTCATCGGCGAGAAAAAGGACACGCCGCTAAAACCGCATGAAGCGCCCCACGAGCCGCCCCACGAGCCGCCATTGTCGCTCTGGCTCGGTCCGGTCGTGCTGTCGGCGCTCGGCCTTTTCTTCGGCCTGTTTTCCGTCATCCTGCATGCCTATGTCTCCTCGCCGATGGCAAGCGCCGTCACCGACGAGCCGATCGTGGTGACGATCAGCACCGTACCGCATTTCAGCCTGCCGCTTCTCCTGTCGGTTCTGACCGTGGCACTCGGTGTGCTGGTCTACCTGAAACTCGACCGCGCCCGGCAGATCATGGCCGAGGTGCTGGAAAATCTCGGCCCCGGCCCGGATCGCTGGTTCGACCGGCTTCTGTCCGGCCTCATCCGCGTTTCCGTGTCGGTGACGCGGATCACCCAGCCCGGCCGGCTGGAGATCTACATCACCGCCACATTTGCCATGGTGGCGCTGGCGCTGCTTGTGCCGCCGGTCGTGTTCGGCGAACTGCCCGACATGCCCTCCTGGCCCGACCAGCTGCTGGTTCAGGAAGGTGCCTTCTTTGTTCTGGCAGCGCTCGGTGTCGTCGCCGTCCTGTGCGCCGGCGATCGGTTGACGGCAATCGTTGCCCTCGGCATCCAGGGATTTGCCATCGCGGTGATCTTCCTGCTGTTCGGTGCGCCCGATCTGTCCTTCACCCAGTTCATGGTCGAGACGCTGTCGGTCGTCATCCTGACGCTGGTGATGACACGGCTAAGGCTTACGGTCTCCGATCGCCGCCCGGTCGCTCAGGTCGTGCTCGATTCGGTGATTGCCATCGCCTGCGGCCTCGGTTTTGCAATGCTGCTGCTGAAGGCGGTCGGCCGCCCCTTCGATTTCGCCCTGAGCGAATTCTTCAACAGCTATTCGAAGGTGATCGCCCACGGTGCCAATGTCGTCAACGTCATCATCGTCGACTTCCGCGGCACCGATACGCTGGGCGAGATCGCGGTGGTGATGATCACCGGCCTGGCAGTGCTGGCGCTGATCAAGCTTCGGGTGGGGAAAGAGGAAAAGCGATGAACATCCAGGCTTACCCCTCTCTGCCCTGCCGGGCATCTGACCGAAGAGGTCTTGCCCCATGAACACCCTCATCCTGCGCACCGTCGCTCCGGTGCTTACCGCCCTGATGTTGCTGTTTTCGGTTTTCGTGCTGTTGCGCGGCCATAACCAGCCGGGTGGCGGTTTTATCGGCGGGCTGATCGCGGCCTCGGCTCTGGCAATCTTCGGCATCGCCCATGGCCCGGGCGCCGTCCAGCGGGCGATCCGCTTCCATCCGATGGCGATTGCCGGCGCCGGGCTTTTTCTGTCGACGATCTCCGGTCTCCTGTCGCTGGCATCCGGTGTGCCCTTCATGAGCGGCTTGTGGATCTATCCGCATATTTTCGGGATCGAAGTGCCGCTCTCGACTGTCATGTCCTTCGATATCGGCGTCTATCTGGTCGTGGTCGGTTCGATCACCTCGATCGCGCTGTCGCTCGAACTGGAACCGCAAGACGAAACCAAGGAAAACAACCTCAAGCAAAACAGGTCCGGGGAAAACAAGCTGAGAGAAAACAGGGGCAGGGGGAAAAAGCGCTGATGGAAACCCTGTTTGTCGGCCTGATCGGCCTGTTTTTTGCCGCCGCCATCTATCTCATGCTGTCGAAGTTCACGATCCGCATCCTGCTCGGCATCGTGCTTCTCGGCAATGCGGTCAATCTTCTGCTTTTCACCAGCGGGCGCCTGACGCGGGAAGTGCCGCCGATCATCCCCGAAGGGTCCGCAACGCTTGCCGCCACTGCCGCAAACCCGCTGCCCCAGGCGCTGATTCTGACGGCAATCGTCATCTCGTTTTCCTTCTTCGCCTTTCTTCTCGTGCTGACCTACCGGGCGTTCGAGGAACTCGGCACCGATTCGACCGATGAAATGCGACTTTCCGAGCCGCGCGACGAACCGCTGCCGCCGATGGGATACTGAAACAATGAACGCCATTCTGATTGTCCCCCACTGGCCTGCCGGTTGTTGCCCCGACAAGGTGAGCGGCCGAAAGCGTGGCGTGGATGATGGGCACGGGTTGTCGAGCGGAGGCTCCCGCTGATGGCTGCGCCGTCCTCCGTCCCCGTCGATCTCGCCGCCGCTATGGTGCTTGCCCCGCCGGCTCTTGCCGACTGGCTGGTCATCCTGCCGCCGGTGACGATGATTGCCGTCGGTGCGCTGCTGATGATGATCCGCAAGTCGGTTCGCCTTCACGCCGGTCTTGCCATTGCAGCCCTCGTGCTGCTCGTCGTCCTCGATGCGGCTCTCGTCTGGCAGGTATGGCAACGCGGGCCGATCACCATGACGATGGGGCGCTGGCTGCCGCCCTTCGGCATATCCTTCACCGCCGACCTGTTCGGCGCGATCATGGCGCTGACGTCGGCGCTGGTGGCGCTGGCGGCATCGGTCTTCGCGCTGCAGGATATCGATGCGAGCGGCTTGCGCCACGGTTTCTTCTCTTTCCTGATGCTGCTGATGGCCGGCGTGTCGGGTGCTTTCCTCACCGGCGACATCTTCAATCTCTATGTCTGGTTCGAGGTCCTGCTGATCTCGTCCTTCGGCCTGTTGATCCTGGGCTCGCAACCGCGCCAGATCGAGGGCGCATTGAAATACGCCATCCTCAACCTCGTCGCGACGACGCTGTTCCTGATCTCGGTCGGTTACCTCTATGCGATCTTCGGCACGCTCAACATGGCCGATATCGCCGCCCGGGAGGCGGGAATTCGCGAAGGCGCACCGCTGATCACGCTGACGGCGCTGTTCGTGCTGGCCTTTGGCATGAAGGCGGCGGCCTTCCCGGTCAATTTCTGGCTGCCGGCCTCTTATCACACGCCGCGCATCACCGTGTCCGCGCTGTTCGGCGGCCTGCTTACCAAGGTCGGCATCTATGCCCTGATCAAGGTGACGATCATGCTTCTGCCCGTCGAACGCGAGGCGTTGAGCCTCGTCATCGCCATTTCGGCGGTGCTGACGATGGTACTGGGAGCCTTGGGCGCGCTTGCGCAGAACGATCTGCGGCGGCTGATCGGTTATGTCGTCATCGTCGGCATCGGCAACATGCTGGCCGGCGTTGCGATCGGCTCGCCGGCGGCCGTCAGCGGCGCGATCTTTTACGCGCTTCATTCGATGGTGGCGATGACGGCACTTTATCTGATGGCCGGCGAAGCGGCCCGGCTTGCCGGCTCCTGGCAATTGTCGGCGCTCGGCGGCCTATGGCTGCGCTCGCCCTGGTTCGCCGCCGCCTCCTTCGCTCTCATCCTCGCGGCTGCCGGCCTGCCGCCGATGTCCGGCCTCTGGCCGAAAGTGGCATTGCTCAAGGCGTCGCTTGATATTGGTGCCTGGTGGCTGGCGGCCGCCATCCTCGTATCGGCCTTGCTCGTCACCATCGCGCTCGCCCGTGTGTTCCTGCTGGCCTATTGGCGGCCTTTGCCCGAGCAAAGCCGGCGGGCGGAAGAACAGACTGCAGAACCCGTGCGCAACTGGGTGACGGCTGCCCCGATCGGCCTGCTGGTCCTGCTGGTGCTCGGTTTCGGCCTTTATCCGGAACCGCTGCTGAGGATCACCCAGGCCGCTGCCGACAGCCTTGCCGATCCCGCCGCCTATATCCGCTCGGTCTTTCCGCAGGGAGATGCGCGATGATCATCTACGTTCTCTCGCTGATGCTCGCCATCATCTGGGCCGCGATCACCGGCAGCGCCTCGATCCACAATCTCGTCTTCGGCTTCGTCCTTGCGAGCGCAGCGCTGTGGATCGTCCGCGATGAAATCGGTGCAAAGGGTTATCTGCGTCGCCTCGGCCGCATCCTGTCGCTGCTTCTCCTGTTCTTCAAGGAACTCGCTTTGTCGGCCTGGAAGGTGGCGGTGATGGTCGCCAGCCCGAAATTGGACCTGAAACCCGGCATATTCGCCTTTCCGCTCACCGTCGATCGTGATTTCGAGATCACTCTCCTTGCCAATCTCATCACGCTCACGCCCGGCACGCTGTCTGTTGATGTCAGCGAGGACAGGAAGATCCTCTATGTCCATGCCATAGATTGCTCCGATATCGAGGGCACGAAGCGCGATATCGCCAACGGTTTCGAAAAGAAGATCATGGAGGCATTTCGATGAGCGCCGCCGATATGATCCTCAATGTCTCGATCTGGATCGGCCTCGTCCTTCTGGTGGCAGCCTTCCTGCTCACCACCTGGCGGGTGGTCAAGGGGCCGACACTGCCAGACCGGGTGGTCGCGCTCGACATGCTGGTCGGCATCGTCATCGGCTTCATCGCCCTGATCGCCATCCGCACCGGGTTCACGCTTTATGTCGACATCGCCATCGCGCTCGGCCTCGTTGGTTTTCTCGCGACAGTCGCCTTCGCCCGCTTCATTCTGTCCAGCACCAGGCCGGAGACCGGTGCGGAAGGTGCATTGGAAGAACTTCCGATCTCCGCCAGACCCAGTGCCGCAGCAGCTAAAACCGGCCGCAAGCCTCAACCGAAGTCCAAGCCAAAGATCGCGCCCAAGCCGGTGCCCAAGTCGGTGCCCAAGTCGGTGCCCAAGTCGAAATCCGCAGTGATAGAGGCGGCAGGAAAGATCGCCGCGGTGGAACCGGTGCCTGCCAAACCTTCACCAGACAAGTCTTCTCAGAAGAAGTCCGCCCCCGCGGCCGGCAAGACTGCACAC
The DNA here is from genome assembly GCF_057163345.1 of Aliirhizobium sp. YIM B11859. Lineage (NCBI taxonomy): Bacteria > Pseudomonadati > Pseudomonadota > Alphaproteobacteria > Hyphomicrobiales > Rhizobiaceae > Aliirhizobium > Aliirhizobium sp. YIM B11859. Next base: position 144,152 of record NZ_JBXHAY010000002.1, on the reverse strand, counting down.
AAGCCGAGGCTCAAGCCCGGCAAGCCGGAAAAGGGCGCCTGATGGAACTGTTGGTTGCAGTGTTGACGAGCTTCGTCGTGCTTTCGGGCAGTGCCTTCGCGCTGATTGCGGCAATTGGCCTCAACCGGTTTCCCGACGTCTATTCGAGGATGCATGCCGCTTCCAAGGCGGGCACGGTCGGATCGGGCCTGCTGCTTCTGGCGCTCGGTCTGCATTCCGGCGATCCTGCTGTATTTGCGCGTGCAACTGCGGGCTTTTTCTTCTTCGTATTGACTGCACCGGTATCAGCGCACCTCCTTGCTGTCGCTGCGTTGAAAGCCGGTTATCCGATGACGAATCGCTCGGTTTGCAACGAAATGAAGGGCGTCAATGATGAATAACCGTTTTCCTACGGTATTTGTGGGCGCGTAATGATTGTAAAAATGCATCCCTGCCAGCAATAAATGTCAGAAACAGTCGATCAACGTCCAGAAATCTTCGCTCATTACTAGATTTCGCAATTGGACTTTCGAGAATGTAGTGATACTTGAATAGAAGTAGAGCAGTGATGTTGTTGTAGACTAAGTTTTTCCCGCATATTCATCTCATTTAGCTCAGCCTTGTGAAGGGGCGTGCCGGATGAACTTGATGAATATGAAGGCATGCGGAAGCCTGATGCAACATCTGGTGACGGTTCCGTTTCTCGCGCGGGTGGCTTAGGGGTAGGCCTCTGTCTTCGGACACTGCGAGAGGTGATGGTTGGTGTCGCCACAGCTCACTACGGAAGCCGCCGCGGAGGTCGCGGCAGGCGCCGTACTGCAAATGGACAGGAGACAGGAAATGACAGATATGGCACTGGGCAAAGGACCCGAGCTGTTGGTGGAACTCACCGCGGACATCGTGGCTGCCTATGTGAGTAACCACGTAGTTCCCGTCAGCGATCTCTCCAACCTGATCTCTGACGTGCATACCGCATTGAGCGGCACATCCTCGCCGACGCCGGTCGTCGCAGCAGTCGAAAAGCCGAAGCCGCCGGTTCCGATCAAGAAGTCGATCGAGGAAGATTACCTGATCTGCCTCGAAGATGGCCAGAAGTTCAAGTCGCTGAAGCGTCATCTGATGACCCATTACAACATGACGCCGGACGAATACCGCGAGAAGTGGGGTCTCCCGGCCGACTATCCGATGGTGGCACCGGCCTATGCCGAAGCCCGTTCGCGCCTGGCCAAGGAAATGGGTCTGGGCCAGCGCCGCAAGCGCGGCCGCAACTGATCTTGTCATCGGCGGGACATTCGCTCCCGCCGGACACTGCCGGGCATTCATCATGCCCTGATAAGCCGGGCCCGTGCCCGGCTTTTTCGTATGGACGGGCTGCATTGTGGGGACGCTTAGAGGAAAAAAATCCCATTCACGTTGACGCGAAACAAAAAAACAAAAGCGTTTTCAACAAAAATTGAAAATGCGAGGCCAGGTCGCATTCCCAGTCATCCTCGAAGGTGTATGAATTAATTCCTATTTGAAAAGGAGTTGTCATGCCTTTCGAGAATCCGATCAACAGGGGAAGTGCGCCACTCGGTCATCAGGCCATGCTTGCCGGCTTCTCGCGTCCCGCGTTTTCCGCAACCCTGCCGTCCCGCACCGTCTGCCGTATCGTCAGCCAGATCACCGCCGAAATGGTAAGCCTTCTCAGCGACCGGGTTGTCGTTCGCCGCGAACGGCGTCGACCCGCCTGCCATGTGCGCCAGATCGCCATGTATGTCTGCCATGTGGCGCTTCAGATGTCGTTCAGCGATATCGGCGCCGCCTTCGGGCGCGATCGCACCACCGTCGGCCACGCCTGCCATGTCGTCGAGGACCGCCGCGACGATGCCGCTTTCGACGAATTCGTCTCGGCGATAGAACGCATGGCGACCGCCGTCTTCCAGTCGTCAGAACTCGTTGCTCCGGACGTTGCACGCCATGACTGAGCCGGCCTCGTCCCCAAACGTGTCGAAACACCTGTTGCGGCTGGTCCGGCAGGTGTTGGTCGGTGGCGCCAGCCCCGAAGCGATGGCCGACGGCACGGTCCGGCTTGGCCGCTGCGTTTATCCCGAAGCGGTATTGCGGCAGGCGCTGTCGCTTGGTCTTGTCAGCAACTCGGCAAACGTGGTCGCAGCGACGCCGGAAGCCCGCGGTTTCGTCAAGCGCGCGCTCCTCGCCCAAGGCATGGACAAGGCGGGCGCGCAGGCAGGCGATGATGGCGATGCAAAGGCTGCAGCCTACGCCGCCCAGCACCGCGATCTCGTCTCGGCAACCATCGAACTCGAGGGCAGGCGCCATCGGGTAAGCCGCAATCTCGACGAATCGCCGCTTTCCGGCCTGTCGCGGCTGAAGGACAAGACGGGGATCCCCTTTTTCCCGGGCGAGGCTCTGGAGGCTGGTGAACGGTTGCTTGCCGATTTCACCCGCGGGCAATTGCAGCCGCGTATCACCTCTTCCTGGGAGCCCAGGCTTTCAGCGCGCTCTAAAGGCGAGGCGGGAGGCATGGCGGAGATTGCCGCAAGCGCTATCGAGGCGCGCCGGCGTTTCGGCCGCGCGATGGAGGCGATGGGGCCGGAATTGTCGGGTGTTGCCGCCGATATCTGCTGTTTCGGCAAGGGGCTGGAACTGGTCGAGCGCGAACGGCAATGGCCGGCACGCTCGGCCAAGCTGATGCTGCGTACCGCGCTTCTGGCGCTCTCCCGTCACTATGCCCCGCCCGCCGCAAAACCGCGCCGCCAGAACCATCACTGGGGCACGGAGGATTTCCGCCCGACCAGCCGAAGCTGAGACACCTTAAAACGGAGACGAGGCCTGCCGGCTCAGGCCGCAGCCTTTATCCGTGCTTCCTCACGGATGCGCTTCACCATCGAGCGCAGGCCGTTTGCCCGCTGCGAGGAAAGATGCTCGACAAGGCCGATCCTGTTGAAAATATCGATCGCGTCCGTGGCGACGATCTCGGATGCATGTTTGCCGGAATAGCTGGCGAGCACGATGGCGACCAGTCCACGCACGATATGGGCGTCCGAATCGCCCTCGAATGTCATGACCGGATCGGCGCTGCCATCTTCTACATGGCTTACCAGCCAGACCTGGCTGGCACAGCCCTGCACCTTGTTGTCGGCGTTTTTCTTGTCGTCGGACAGGTCGGGAAGCGCCTTGCCGAGTTCGATCACGTAGCGGTAGCGGTCTTCCCAGTCGTCCAGGAAAGCGAAGTCGTCGATGATCTGTTCAAGCTGTGCCATGGTTTGTCCGGTCTTGTCGGTTTCCCGATCCATATAGGTATTTCGCTCCGGCTTGACAGGGAAAATTGCCGCCGTGCACCGCCACGCCAAAGAAAAATCGCCGCAAGGAGGTTAATCCTTGCGGCGTCAGCAAATGCTGATTTGAGGGCGGGCAGTCAGGCGCCGGGTAACCGTGGCTTTGGGAGCCCGGCGCAAGGTCGGTCAATTCCGGCAGGCGATGAAGCGCTTGGGGGCCGGATTTGCGGTAATCTGGAAATCTCTCATGGGCCCGTTCAAGGGCAATGGTCGGGGTGCCTTAAGGGTGGGGACGTTTGAGCGGCAAGGGCACGGTGCCGGTCAAGATCGGATCGGACGGCGTGATCGACTGCGTTACCGGCTGGCTTGCGGGCGGAAACGGCGTCGGATCAGGATCTGTCTTCAGCGCCACGTCCTTTGCCGGACCGGCAGCCGTTTTTTCCTTGTTGTCGCCGAAATGGCTGTCGAGCAGTTCGAAGGCGACATGGGCGCCTTCGGCAGCCCGCACGCCCAGAACCGAAAGCGTCTCGGCGCCCTTGGCGCAGACATCCGGCTTTTCGGCGCAAAGGCCGGCAATATAGCTATAGGCACCGGTAGCCGCCGAGATCGCGTCGCCCATCTGTACGGCGCCTGCAGCCTCGGTTTCGCCGACGGGCCTGTTGCTGAAGTACGAAAGCACCACCAGCACAGCCGCGAAGAAGATACTTCCTTTGATCAGAAACCACATCGTCTCGTAACCTTAGACCTTGCCCACCTGCTTTATCCACAACGGGATGTGTCCCGCTGCCCGACCGGTCTGTGCCGTTCTTGAACACAACCCTAATGGCAGGAAGCGAATACGCCTTTGACGACGCCGTTCGAATTTGACTAAAATTTGAATGAAACCGATTTTCCGAGCGCCTTTCCATGCCCGATCCCGGCCGTTTTCTCCAAGTTTAGCGACCGCCGTTAAGCATAAATGGGGCGATCGCCCCAAAGGCAAGGCGTTTTCACCGCCAGGCTTTGCCACAAGTGTTAACACGTAAGAAAAAATCAAACCAATTCCGTCGCTTACGCCCCGTTAACCACAAGCTCAGAAGTGCCCCCGAATGTGTGCCAAACTCGGATCTGCGGCCTTCTGGCGGGGGCGCGAATCACCCATTCTTATCCTTTCCTTAAGTCGCGGACGCCTAATGTGGCCGCGTAAAAGAGACCGTGTCAGGGTATTGCGTGCGCGTATTGGGTAACATAGCCGGAAAGGCCGTTCGGGTCGTCGATGAGACTGCCGAACGCTGGCTCGCCCGTGTCGGTGGTGAAACCGCCGGTAGCAATGATGCGCATGCCGCAGACATCACCCGTCTGCGCCGCCTGTCGATCGCAGCCGCCGTCGCATTGCCCGTCGTGCCGCTGGCGCTGAGTGCCGTGCTGCGTCCTGTCCTGGCATTTCCCGTTGGTGCCGCTCTCGTTCTTTCCACCTTTCTCGGCCTGTCGGCCTTTGCCTTTTCGCGGTCGCGCCAGACCCAGCCCCTAGCCGCTGCAGCCGATGACCTCGCCTTCGATGCCTGCCCCGGCCTGACGATCTCGCTCGACGCGCAGGGACAGGTGGTAAAGGTCGGCGGTCGCGACCGTCAGAATTTCCCCGCCGCTTTGAAGGAATGCGAGGGCTACGCTCTTGCCGAACGCGTCCATGTTTCGGACCGTATCGCGCTCCTTCAGGCTTTCGACATGCTGCGCCAGGGCGCGTCCAGTGCCCAGACCGATGTCCGGGTGCGCAAGGCGCCGTCTGCGGATGACGGCCGCCAGTTCGTGCCCGTGCGGTTCGATCTGACCGCCATCCGCAATGCCGAAGGCGGTCTCGTGCAGGTCTTTGCCCAGGCCCAGGATATTTCCGAATACGATGCGCTGCGTCGCGAGGCTGAAAGCCGCCAGGAAGAAGCCCGCTCGGCGCATGAGACCAAGCAGCGTTTTCTCGCCGCCGTCAGCCATGAACTGCGCACCCCGCTCAACGCCATTCTCGGCTTTTCCGATGTTCTCGCCGGTGAATATTTCGGCAAGCTGGCCAATGATCGCCAGCGCGAATATGTCGGCCTCATCCGCCAGTCGGGCGGCCACCTGCTTTCGGTCGTCACCACCATGCTCGACATGTCGAAGATCGAGGCGGGCCGGTACGAACTTCTGGTCGAGCCCTTTGTTGCTGCCGAAGCCGTCGAGACCTGCCGCGCGATGCTGGACCTGCAGGCCCGCGACAAGGGCGTGATGCTGACCACCCGCATTGCCCGCGGTCTGCCGGATGTCACGGCCGATCGTCGCGCCGTGCAGCAGATCCTCATCAATCTTGCCGGCAATGCCATCAAATTCACCGAACGCGGCGGCGTCGTGTCGATGGATGCATCGCTCAGCGGCAGCGATCTGGTGATTTCCGTCAGCGATACCGGTATCGGCATCGCACCGGAAAAGCTCGGCCTCCTCGGCCAGCCCTTCACCCAGGTGGAAAACGGTTACGCACGCAATTACGAAGGCACGGGCCTCGGTCTCGCCCTCGTCAAGGGTCTGGTCTCGCTGCACCGCGGCACGTTTTCCATGACCAGCCGTCCGGGCGAGGGCACCATCGTCACCGTAACCCTTCCGCTTGCCGGGCCGGATGCGGTGGAAGCCAGGGACGGAACGGTGGAAATGGTGGAGTTCCCGCCACGCCTGAACACCGTGCAGTTGAAGACTATCGATGAAAAGGCCATGATGGATGAACCCGCGATGGAGCGGGCTGGAATGAAGCTGGGATCGACGAATGACCACGCGGAAGCGAAAATCGCCTAAGGGGCGACGGACAGCGAAGGAAAAAAGCCTTCCGTCCCGCATTCTTGCGGGCGCGGGCGGAGCCATGGTCTCGGGCGCAGGCGGTGCCGCGTCGGGTCTTGGCCGTGCCGTCATCCGCAATCCCAAGCCGGCATTCTACGGCAGTGTCTTCATCGTCGCCTTCTCCTTCGTTGCCGCAAATGCGCTCTGGTATCAGCCGCCGGGCGGCCATCTGGCGCCGTTCCTTGCCACCCGCGATGCACGCGATCCCAATGCCATCGCCGGTTATCGCCCGTTCAGGCAGGCCGATCCGGCAGACGTCACCACCTTCAGGATCGAACGCGCTCCGACCGCCAGCCAGCAAGCCCAGAATCAACAGGGCCAGACCCAGCAGGCCCAGAACCAGCAGGGTCGCACACCGCAGGACCTCAACCAGCCATTTCCCGGCAAACCGTCATCTGCACCGGCGACCCAGCCGGTCGTCGCAGCGCCGGCAGCCGTGCCGGCCGACGACATCCGCTCGATCATTGCCGGCCAATCGGCAGCCCAACCGGCGGGAAGTCCGTTGGCGACCGCAACCGATGCCACGCTGGTGGCCGGCATCCAGCGTGCGCTGACCGGCCGCGGCCTTTATGATGGTGCTGCTGACGGCCTGATGGGACCGCGCACCGAAGCCGCCATCCTGTTTTTCGAGGAAGCCTCCGGCCTGCCGCAGCGCGGTGTGCCGACCCCCGAACTTCTGGCCGTGCTGCAGTCGAAGCCGATGCCCAACCAGTCCCAGGCCCAGGCCCAGGCCCAGGCGAATGCCAGCCCGCTTCCCATGCCGGTGCCGCGCCAGGCGCCCCGTGTGGATGCCTCCCGTGTGGATGCCCCCCGTTTGGATGCACAGCGAAACGACGTCCGTCCCGCGGCCGCGTCGACGCGCCCCACCTCGCCGGCAACCGTCCAGCCCGCCGTTCAGCAGGTAAAGGCCGCTGCCCGCAACGAGGATCCGGTCACCGCCGCGATCCGCTCCGCCGAGCGCCAGCCGGCCATGATGCCGCCCGCCGCCATTCCCGGCCCGACCCGCGTCGCAGCGCTGCCGGTTTCGACCAGACGCAATGACACCGCTCTGCCGAGCACCATGGTGCTGCAGATCCAGAAGGGGTTGTCGAACATCGCCTATACCGATGTCGAGGTCGACGGCGTTGCCGGCACCCAGACCAAGGCCGCCGTCCGCCGTTTCCAGAAACACTACCGCCTGCCCGAAACCGGCGAACCCGACCAGCTCGTGCTCAACAAGCTGAAGGCGATCGGCGCGCTTTAGAGACCGGGCATTGCCGCCGAGATCTGTTGCGGGACTGGCGACAGGAGCCGGGCGGTTTCGCGCCAACAGCGGTCATTGACATACCTTTCAAACGCGAGTTTTGTGCCGCGATTATTTGAATGTGAGGTAATTGCGTTTCGCCAACGGAGCACTAGCTCAGATGAGCACCGAACTGACAGTCATTCTTACGACACTAGGCCTTTATGCAGCAGTCGTTATCAGTCCCGGGCCTAACTTCGCACTCATCAGTAGGCTGGCAGTGTTAGGGGCGCGATCTTCCGCTGTAGGTGCAACCTTTGGCCTCGCCTTAGCAGCCTCATTTTATGCCATACTATCAATGACGGGGCTGGCGTTGGTGCTCACTCGCGTTAGCTGGCTTGCCGGTTTGATCCAGATCGCTGGCGGTTGCTATCTTGTCTATCTGGGCGTGATGGCGTGGCTGTCCGGTGGGTCACAAGTAACCGCTGTGGAGAAAAATGGCGTTTCCGGCAGCTTGTTGCGCGGTCTTCGGATGGGAGTGTTGGTGAACCTGTCCAATCCCAAAGGCATTGCTTTCTTTATCGGCCTGTATGCTGTAGCCGTTCCACCGGAGACGGCAATGTGGGCCAAACTGACAATCCTGTTCGGTGGATTCGCGCTCGAAATCTTCTGGTACGGCCTCGTGACGGTACTATTATCCGGCCGAATGGCCCGCCGGGCTTACGAGCGTTTTGGACGCTGGATCGAGCGCAGCATTGGCACCCTGCTTGCAGCCTTCGGTTTGCGCCTCATTTCCGAGAGATTGTGATCAGCGTACTTCTATGAGGGCAAGACCGCGATAAAAGACGGGCCGTGATGGCGTGGAAGCGCCAATTGCCGTCAATCGATCTACAGTCTAGCGTCGGCCTGAAATAATGACGTCTTCGCGGTTCGCCGCCCGTGCACTGAGGAGTTTGAGCTGAAAGGCCTTTGACATTGAACGGAACGAGATGATGACGACTTACAAGGATCTCAATTCACTCGATGACTGGTTTCTGCGGCAGGCGATAGATCAGGCTGAACAAGGCATCTCTATCGAAGACCAGCTTGTTCCACAGACGGTCACAGTGCTTGGCCAGCCAAGCGTATATCTCTATGCAACAACAATATTTGACGGAGAGGTCGGGAATGGCGGCGTTCAGCAATTCTTTGACAACTCGTTGGGAGCTCTAGCTCCGACTGTACGTGATGCGCTGCAGGACATGCTCTTACCCAGCTACGCGAACAGCATGGGCAGAATTATTGATGCATTCGGAGCACCTTTTCCTGTCAGTCAGATTGATCGGATTGATCGGATCAATAGCGATCCACAGTTGCAGGTCATCCTCGACCAAGCCTGCGGAGCCATAGATGTCTGGAGCAGCGACTACATTTTGGCCCGTGAACAGTATGCGGAGAAACACCATCTGCTGAAGTAGTGGCATCGAGTGCTTGTCGTAGTTCGATGTCGCCTTTGGGCCGGAGGCTGCCTTCCGCTCCGCGCCATGAGCGGTCATTGGCTACGATGTATCTTCCGGCTATGTTCGCGATGAGATAGCCAGGACGGAACTCAGGCATTATGGCACGACGCTGCGGACTTTGTGGTCGTATCCTAGACATCGAGGGAGACCCGCTTTCCGCCGACACTGGGGGGGATTGCTGGGGATGTATCGGACAGATTGAAGCCGATCATGGTGGCGATCCACAGGAGAATATCTCGATTGGTTTCGTGGCAAAGGAAATCGAGTGGGGCTGGAGGGAACGCGACGGAACGCCGAAGCCGCAACTGTTTTTCCAGCAACACCCCAAATACTGGCCTGTAGAATAACGGCTCAGGGCCAAAGGCCGCCTTCATCTTTGCGTCAGAAGCGGTCAAATCAATCAGTATTGCAGACCAATGATCTGATACCCTAAAAGCCGCTCTCGTTGAGGCAGGATATACGGCATGCAAGAACTGAAGTTCGTTCAACTCAATGACGACTGGAGCGCAGAGCCTAATGCACCGTTGGTCGCAGTAGTTTTCGAAGGCGGCGCAGCAAACTTGAGCTTCTTACTAAATCCGTCGCAGCGGAAGGAAGACGTTAGGGAGGAGGCAACGCTCCGCTTCAGCAATTGCAGTCGCTGGAACTGGGATGCGACCAACGACCATGCGTGGTTTGCTGGGGAGGGTCGTTACGCTAAGCAAGCTCCCAAGTGGGGCGAATTCTACGAGGTAGTGGGAGAAGACATTCTGGGTGGCGACATCGACTGGGAGGTCATCTCAGCCGACACTGTAAATGCCCGACATTTTCTATTTTACTTTCGCGATGAAACGCTCGAATTCATCGCTTCCGACTGGTCGATAAGTATCAAAACGATCCTTTAACTTCACGTCCGCTTAGGGCTGATCGCAGGCGACTTCCGTCCTCGGCCATTTGCACCCCGCCACAAACCGCCTTACACACGTCCCATGCGCCTTCGGTCCGAAATCTTTGTCTCTGCCCTTGTCCGCCGCGTTTTTGGCCTTGGCGGGTTTGCGGCCGTCGAGCACAAGGGGGCGGAGCAGGCGGGTGCGATCTTTATCCGCCAGCGGTTCCGCGATGGTCTGGAAAGTCTTTATGCGCCGGCGCCGCAGAACTTCTTTGACGATGAGGATGACGGCCAGCGCAAGTTCGAGACGCGGCTCACCCGTGTCGAGGCGGATCTGGTCGGCCAGGCGCTGGAGAAGGAATTGCGGTTCGACACCGATCTGTGGCTCGTCGAACTGGAGATCGACGAGATCGGTGATCTCCTGGATTTGGTCGCGCCCGACGCCTGACGCCTGACGCCTGAGAATCAGCGGATCCTGAAACCGGCCACATGCCGCCTGACTGTCGCAGACGTCCGCATCGGCCGGTCGATGATCTCGATGTTATCCGCCTGCGAACCTTCTGCCGCTTCGTGCGCGGTAGCCACGGCGGCGAGGGGGGAAGCCTGAGGATGCGTCTGCCGGTCGGCCCGGCGCCAGGCTTCGATGCGTCGTCCGCATTCGTCCTCGTCGAGCGACTGCCACAGGCTTTCCGCCTGGCTGACGCCATCGACGGCTTCCACCAGATGGCCGTAGAGGCGGGTAAGGATATAGGTGGCGTCGGAATAGTTGAGGCCGAGGCCCTTCAGGACGGTGGCAAGCTGCCGGCCGGACAGATCGAGCAGCACACGTTCGGCAAGCCAGCGGCTGGCCGTCAATATGTCCGAGAGCGCGCTGACCAGCAGCTCGGCTTCCCGGTTGCGCGCAAAGCGCACGAGCAGCGCTTCCTGCACCGGCGTCAGCGATCGGAGGCCGAGCCGGTCGTCGCTGGCGCGCTCCACATGGCCGGCCAGAAGTTTGATCCGCCGGCGTAAATCCTCTTCGCGGGCCAGCTTTTCCGGATCGGGCGCCAGCGCCTCGATGGTCTGCTCTTGGCTTGATACCGGCACGTTGTCTGTCTCCGGAACGATATCTCTGGATTGGCGGGCCGCCTCCGGGCGGATGCCGACAAGCGCGTCGATGATGGCGGGGGAAAGGGTCGGGCGCCTGACGATGGCGCGCGCATGTTCGATGCCCTGGCAACGGGCGATGGCAACCAGCGCATCGTCGGTCAGGCAGGTCGAGGTCATCAGGAAAGGTGCGGCAATGGCGATCGGCTGGCTGGCGATGAAAAACGCGACGGCCGACGGCACGGTTTTCGATTGCGACAGCGCCGCCACCGCCTGCCGGCGGGCTTCGTCGGAAGAGGCGGAAAACAGCGGCACGAAAAGCTCGGCGAACTGTCGCAGTTCCGAACGGTTGGGATGATTGAGCTCTTCGAAGCTCGTCACCGTGGCCATCAGCACGACGTCCTTCCTGCGCATCGCATGCGGTCGTTCAAGATCTCGAAACTCACTGGTCACGGGCAAACTCTTATGACGCAATACAAAACAAAGGTGCCGACAGCGTGTCGGCCAGTCACCAGAAATACACGGCCGCCAGACAGTCCTTCAAATCAGACAGGCCCGGCAGTCGATCTCATCCTACTTGCCTGGGGAACTCCCGGTGACCGGGTCGGAAAGCGGGCGCAAAACGCCCGGATGCCTTGCCAGCCTAGGTGAAAATCATGCTAGGCCGACAGGGTTAATGCTTGGTGAAGGCGCCTTGTTTTGGCACAGGTCAGCTGTGGAAAAACTCCCGCCGACCGGCCGTTTTTGACGCGATAGGACTGACCGGCAACCCGGTCACAACATTCGCGACAGCACCTCGTCGCGCCTGACCAACCTGTGCCAGGCGACGGCTGCAAGATGCAGGCCGAGCACCGCGAAGAAGACATAGGCTCCATAATGATGAAGGGAGCCGACAAACCGTCCGAAAGGCCTGTTCTCGGCCAACAGGTTGGGCCAGGTAAACAGGCCGAACCACGGAACGGTGCGCCCCTCGGATGACGAGGTGATATAACCTGACAAAGGCATCAGCAGCATCAGGAGATAAAGAACGCCATGCGCGGCATGCGATGCGATCCGTTCGTGTCGTGCCGGCGTGACCTGCCATGCCGGCTCTCTGCTGGATGCCCGCAGCGGTATGCGCAGCACGATCAGCATCAGCGCGGTCATGCCCAGCGACTTGTGAATATCCATCAGCAGCTGGCGATCGGGCGAACCCCGCCCGAGAAACGAACAATAGAGCCCGAGCGCCAGCGCCGCGAAAATGACGATCGCCATCGTCCAGTGCAAAAGGCGCTGAGTGGCCGAGTAACGCCGGTTCGGCTGCAGCGACATGCGGGTCTCGTATATAGGTGCCATCGAATTCTCTTGATGTCCGGGCAGGCAGATCGATAGCGGCAAACATCGCACGGGCGGCATGCGGTCCTGCATTAATTCCAGGCAATGTTGGCGGGTCTCGAACAGGTGTGGCGCGCCGGTCACGCATTGCGGCAGCGCAGACGGCCGGCAGCGGCGTCCTTGACGGCAACCGGCTCTGGCCCGTTCAATTCCGTCCGATAACCCTGTTGTCGAGCAGCCGCGTCGAGCCGAAGCGGACGAACAGCGCCAGCACCACCGGTGCCGTGATGCGTGTCACCCGTTCCAAAGTCTCGGCGTCGCGCAGGGCGACGATCTCGGCATCGGCCAGCGGCTCCTCGGAAAGGAAGGCCCGCACCCGCGCTTCCACCTCGTCCGGATCGGTCATGCCGTCGGCGACCAGGCGTTCCGCCTCGTCGAGCGCCCGCGGCACCACGCGTGCCGCCTGCCGCTCTCTTTCGTCGAGATAGACATTGCGCGACGAAAGCGCCAACCCGTCCAGATCGCGAACGGTCGGAACCGGCAAGACGCGAACCGGCACGGCGAGATCCTCGACCATCTGGCGGATGACGATCACCTGCTGGTAATCCTTCTCGCCGAAATAGGCCTGGTCCGGCTGCACGATGTTGAACAGCTTGCACACGACGGTCGCCACCCCGGCGAAATGTCCGGGCCGTACCTCGCCTTCCAGCTGGCGGCCGATTGCCGGCACGTCCACCACGGCGCGCATCGGCCGCGGATACATGTCGGCAACACCGGGAGCAAACAGAATGTCGACGCCGGCCTCTCTCAAAAGCGCCGCATCGCGCTCCAGATTGCGGGGATATTTGTCGAGATCCTCGCTTGCCGAAAACTGCAGCGGATTGACGAAGATCGACACCACGGTGACGGCGTTTTCTGCCCGCGAACGGGAAATCAGGCCGAGATGCCCCTGATGCAGATAACCCATGGTCGGCACGAAACCGAGGTTTTCGTCAGGCCGGCGCAATTGCCCGATCGCGCTGCGCAGTTCGTCGACCTTGGAGATTATCTGCATGTCTTCATTCGCCTGTATGTCTTGATCAGTCCGTTTGAATGATCGCCGTTTACAGGATCGGCCGGCGGACCGGTACCGGCTTTCGTGCAACGCTCGTCTGCCGTTGTCGGGATGATGCTCCGGCGGGGCCGGGTGAGGGGGCAGGGGAAAGCGACAAGGGTGGGGATTGCCGATGAGCGGAATTTTCGCGATCGGCCGGCGTGCAGTGAACCAAATCTGCAACACCGCGTTATGGATCTGATGACGGGGAGCCGTTCGCAGCGGGCGCTACTTTAGCGTTAACCTTCTGTTTACCGTGTTATGGCTGAATTTTGCTCATGACCGGTCACCAAGCCGGAAAACGGCGGTAGACTGGAAACAGCGCTGCCACCTGCCGGCTCAGGCGGAACCGGTAGATGAAATGTCGCAGCGCCTGGCGGAGGCGTTTTGACGAGAAAGGCGCGGATGTCCGTGGAGCCGGTACAGGTCTCCATGGGTGCGTTGGCCCCTTGAGGGCAGGATGAAATCGAACCGTCTTCATCCCTCTCGATCCCTTGATTGGAGACGAGCATGGCAGAGATAGTGCTGATGAATGCATGGCGTGACCGCAACGGGCGAAAGCTGTCGTCTGTCGGCCAAACACAGGTGACAACGTCGGGCCTTGCGCTTGCGGGCGAGATCGTGATGTTTACCGGCATTCGCTACGAACGTTTCGACGACCGCGCGGATCGCAAGGCGGAAAACCACTCGGGCCGCGTCGAACTGATATAGATGTGAGCTAGAACTGGCCTCGCGTGCGCCACTTGAAGGGTGCGCAGCCTGCCTGTTCAAGAAATTGCGCCACGGCCGGCGCGACGCTTTTATGCGTCACAAGGCTTCTGAGCACCGCATAACCTTCCGTCTGCTGCGTCTCGACGAGCACCGTCTGCGAAAAATCGCGCGGCAGGCTTTTGCGAAGGATGGCAAGTTGCGCCGGCGTGCCGATCACCACGTCGAGCACATGGTCGGCCGAGGTCCGGTCGTTGATCGAGAATGTTTCATCCGAAGACGCGTCATACACGCCGAGCGACCAGAACGGCACGCCGCCATTCGCAGCCGTCAGTCTCACCGGCGCCTCGCCGATATCGAACGAGCAGACCGCCATCTCCATCATCGGGTCTTCCTTCGACAGTCCGGCGCGATCCGGCATCTCGCCGAGCCGGTAGAAGCGGTGGCTCTCGCCCTCGGCAATGATCCGCGTATAGGCGTCGCGCTGGGAAAATTGCGGCAGCGAGAAGATGATCACGAGATGCAGCAGGGCTGCCCCCACAAGCCCGGTCAGGATCGCAAACAGGATCTTCAGCCACAGGAAATTTCGCGGCACGGAGCCGGGCGCGGCACTGTCAGGCATGACCACACCCTATCCTGCGGATCGCCGGCATCGACAGGTCGATCAACCCGGAACTGCCGGCAGCCGGCGTATCGAGCAGCGTCAGCGTCAGCCGGAACACGCCTTGCGGCGGGATCGCCAGCCAGTTGCCGGTCCTTGCGGTCGAAGCGATCGTGATGTCGGCAGACCCGTCGGCCTTGCGCAGCACCATGCGGGAATTCAGCGTGCTCGGACGCTCCGCATCGGCAGATGGCGGCCGCCCGTCCGGCCCTGCGGCAAACAGCGTCCAGTAACGCGCCGTCGGCGTCTCGCCGCTCAGTTGATAGCTGCAATTGCCGTCAAGCCGCGCGCCGCTGTCGTCGCTCGAGGCGGTAAAGCTCAGGCCCTCGGCTGTTGCATAAAGCAGCTTCCCGGCATTCGCCCGATGCGATTTCGCATAAGGATCCGCGCCCGCCGTCTGCGCCTCCGGAAAGGCTTGCCAGGCGCCGAGCTTGATCGCACCAAACCCGATCGTGGCGTCGAGCGCCAGCCGGGTCGACCAGATCCCGCCCGAAAAGGCGATGGCAAGCGCTATGGCGACGAGAAAGGGAACACGGAACACGGGCGATTGTCGTCCTCGAAAGCTTTACCAGAGGGTTAGCATTGATTCTCGCCGGACGGAACCTCACGACATGCGCCTGGATCAGTCGGAAGCTGGAGGATTGTGGGATTTTGATGTAAAGATGTAAGCGACCACAGCGCCTATAACAGCTGACACCGCGTCAGAATTAATGATCTTGGTGACGCCTAAAAACATAGTGGCTGGCACAATTATCATAACTCCCAGCAAAGGAAGTGCGTGCGGCGCGTAGGGACTATTTTTGTCGATCTTGAGCGCAAAGACCACAAATCCAATTAATATAATACCTGATAATATAAATACGCCACCAGTTGCAGTTTGTGCGTTGGCTATGAGTGTTGACAGATTATCCGGCATGTTCCTAACCTCCAGCGTGTAGAATATGACAATGTGTCATTAATTATGGGCGCGATCCAGTGGTGGGAACGTATCGAATGTCGAAATCGTCGATTACCACCTCTGAAGCAGACTGGTTGCCCAACCCGCATCCGGGCGACATCCTGCTGGAAGATTTTCTCAAACCTCTGGAACTCAGCCAGAACGGGCTCGCCCGCGCGCTCGGCGTTCAGCCCCGCCGCATCAACGAGATCGTGCTTGGCAAACGCGCGGTCACCGCCGACACCGACCTGAGGCTCGCTCGTTATTTCGGCCTGTCGGAAGGCTTTTTCCTCGGCCTTCAGGCCGATTACGACTTGATGCAGCGCCGCCGCCAGCTAGTCGATGAACTCGACCGCATCGCACCACGGGCCGCGTGATCGCGAGCCCCTCACGGTATCGAATTTGTCCGGATCGGGCTGATCACCGCCGTGCCCTTGCGCAAATCGCTGCTGGTTTCGGCGCGCAGCGCGGCTGCGGGCGAAACGACTTCGGCCACTTTTTCGGTGCCGGCCACCAATGGCGGGGCTGTCTTCAGCATCTGGGCGATCTGTTTCAGCACGCGGGTGGTTTCCGACGAGAGCGAGCGCGGCCGGGTCAGGGCCAGCAGCGCCGGATCGGTCTCCTTTTTCTCGGCGATTGTATCGCCCTTTTTATGGGTGCCGGTCGGCAGCGGGTTGTCGATGCCGGGAATGGGGCGAAGTTCGACGCCCTGATGGGCATAGTCCATCAGTTTTTTGAACGTCATCGCCGGCAGCGCGCCGCCGGTCATGTTGTTCATCGGTGAATAATCGTCGTTACCGAACCAGACGGCCGTCGTGTAATTGCCGGTAAACCCGATGAACCACGCGTCGCGATAGCTCTGCGACGTGCCGGTCTTGCCGCCGGTGACGATGCCGCCGTCCAGCGCCGCGCGTTTTGCCGTGCCGATCACCGGGATCTGGGTGAGGATGCGGTTCATCGACGACAGCGCTTTTTCCGACAGGACCCGTTTGGCCGGTTGTTCGTCGCGGTTGAAGTCATAAAGCACCTCGCCGCCGTAACCGAGAACCTGATCGATCCCGTGGCGGCGTGACTGCATGCCGCCGGCAGGCATTACCGCATAACCGGTCGCCTGGTCGAGCACGGTGACTTCCGACGTGCCGAGCGGGATGGTCTTGTCGGTCCGAAGCGGTGTCTCGATGCCGAATGCCTTGGCGGTATCGACGATCACCTGGGTGCCGAGCACCTCCTTGGCCAATCGCACCGGAACCGTGTTGAGCGACTGCGCCATCGCGGTCAGCAGCGTCACCTTGCCCTTGTAGGAACGCCCGTAATTTTGCGGCGACCAGCCGCGCCAGGTGATCGGCGCATCGGAAATCGTCGTTTCCGGCGTCATCCCATGCTCCATCGCCGCCGAATAGGTATAGAGCTTGAACGATGAGCCCGGCTGGCGCAGAGCCTTGGTGGCGCGGTTGAACTGGCTTTCGCCGTAATCGCGGCCGCCGACCATGGCGCGAACGGCACCGCCGTTCTCGATCATCACCATTGCGCCCTGTTTGACCTTGTAGCCCTCGCCGAACTCGCGCAGGCTCGATTCCATCGCCGCATCGGCCGCCTGCTGCAGGCCGGTATCGATGGTGGTGCGCACCACCAGCGAGTGTTCCCTGATCTTGTCGGCCTTGGCCAGCCGCTGCACTTCGTCGAAGGCCCAGTCGAGGAAATAGTCGGGTGCTTTGACGTCGGCGCGGTCGATGGCGGTTGCCGGGTTGCGGCGCGCGCCGATCACCTGGCCCTCAGACATCAGCCCGCTCTGCACCAGGTTGGAGAGCACGTCATTGGCGCGCGCACGCGCCGCCGGCAGGTTGACATGCGGCGCATATTTCGCCGGTGCCTTGAACAGCCCGGCGAGCATGGCGCTTTCGGCAAGGCTGACATCGGTGATGTTCTTGCCGAAATAGAACTGTGCCGCCGCCGCCGCACCGAACGTGCCGCCGCCCATATAGGCGCGGTCGAGATAGAGTGACAGGATTTCCTTTTTCGACAGATTGGCTTCCAGCCACACTGACAGGAAGGCTTCCTTGATCTTGCGCTCGATCGACCGTTCGTTGGTGAGGAACAGGTTTTTGGCGAGCTGCTGGGTCAGCGTCGAGCCGCCCTGCACGACGCCGCCGGCCTTGGCGTTTTCGCTGAGCGCCCGGCCAAGGCCGATGAAATCGATACCGTAATGATCGAAGAAACGCCGATCCTCGGTTGCCAGAACCGCCTTGATCAGGTGATCCGGAAGCTCGTCGATCGGCACGGAATCTTCATGGATGATGCCGCGATGGCCAACCACATTGCCGTAGCGGTCGAGGAAGGTGACGGCGAAATCGCCGCGGTTGCGCCAGTCTTCCTTGGTTTCCTCGAAGGCCGGAAGCGCCAGCGCCAGAAGCACGACCGAGCCGGCCGTGCCAAGCGTCATCGCCTCGCCGGCGACTTCGAAGACGAGTTTCTTCCAGCCCCGTACCCGGAAGCGGCGGAAGAAGATGGTGATCTCTTCCCAGATTTCGGTGAGCTTGAAACCGAGGTTCCAGACGGTCGAATCGATCCAGCTGTCGATACGCAGCAGGGTGTGGCGCTTGTGGCGCGGTCGCTCCGGAGATGGCTGTGGCCCGTTCTTCGGGCCGTCCTTGGGCTCGTCCTGCAACTTCTTTCCCCCGTCCGCAAAACACCTCCAGAGGTATTGCGTTTGGCTTGACGTAGCGCCTGACAACGATCAAGAGCATAAGTTGGCCACGGTTATTCAGCATTAGCTGACAAATGGTTGACGCGCGATTGTAAAATCGCAACACGCAAAGGGCGGCCCGCACGATTTGTATCGTCCTGCCGCAAAAGTGATGATGAACGATCTGCCTTTCTGGAAACTGAAGACGCTCGACGAACTGAGTCAGGGCGAATGGGAAAGTCTCTGCGACGGTTGCGGCCTCTGTTGCCTCAACAAGCTGGAGGACTGGGATAGCGGCGATGTCGTCTTCACCTCGGTCGCCTGCCGGCTGCTCGACGGGCAAAGCTGTCGCTGCTCCGATTATCCCAACCGCCAGAAGACCGTGCCAGATTGCATCCAGTTGACGCCGAAGGAAGTGCGCGACATCCACTGGCTGCCGCCGACCTGCGGTTATCGCCTCGTGCGCGATGGCGAGGATCTCTACTGGTGGCATCCGCTCGTCTCCGGCGACCCCGACACGGTGCACCAGGCCGGCATTTCCGCCCGCGGCCGCACCGTCAGTGAAAACGATGTCGATGTGGATGACTTCGAGGACTATGTCGTCGACTGGCCGTTGCGTGTTGGTGAAAAGGCCTGAAGCCGCAAAAGTATAAAGCCGAAGGCCGTCAATATTCCACTTATCAACGTACGGTAGCGTACAAAAGTTAAGCTGCTATCGTTATTGCGTTTTTCTATGTCATTTAACGCATGTATTATTGACTGAATGGACGATACATTTCGTCCTGATGGTCAAAAATCGTGAATGACTCGATGAATGCTCAAACCACCCTGGCGGATCGTCTCTATGAAGCGGCCCTCGTTCCCGAATTGTGGACCGAGACCTGCGAGCAACTGGCATTTGAAGCCGGGTCCTCGACCGCGTCGATCTTCACCGTCGATGCCGGTGGCAAACACCGCTACGTCACCACGCCCAATATCGCCGATCTTTTTGCCAGGTTCGTTGAAAGCGATCTGAGGCTGCAGAACATGCGGCCCGCCCGCGCCATGCAGAACTCGCCTTTCTCCTTCGTACGCACCTCCGATCTTCTGACGCCGCAGGAGATGGACGCGGATGTCATCAACCGCGAGTTCCTGAAGCCGAATGGCATCGACTGGGAGGCCGGCTGGGCGTTTCAGGAGCCGACCGGCCACGTCATTGTCATTACCCTGATGCGCACAAGCGGGCTCGACAACTTCACCCACGAGCAGATTGCCCGGCTGAACGCTCTGAAGCCCGATCTTGCCCGCGCCGCCTATATGGCATCGCGATTGGCCTTCAACGAAGCCCGTTCGATGACCGAGACACTGTCCATGCTCGGACTGCCTGCCGCCGTGATCGGAGATGCGGGGCAGATGATCGCCGCCAATCCCGAACTGGAAGCGCTCGCGCCGCGTATCCGCACCGGTGCCGGCGACAGGATCGTGCTCGAAGGGGCCGGCCCACGCGCGCTCCTCGACGAAGCGATCGAGCGTTACAAGGCCCAGGCAGTGCCGACCGTCCAGTCCGTGCCGATGGTTTCGCTGCGTGACGGCACGCCGCCGCTGATCCTGCATCTTCTGCCCGTGCGCCGCGCCGCACGCGACATTTTCTCGCGCTCGATGGCGGTGCTGGCCGTGACCCAGGTCGGGCAGGTGGGGCCGGCCGACATGCGGGTTCTCTGCGGCCTCTTCGACCTGACACCGGCCGAAGCCCGCGTCGCCCGCGGCATCGCCATGGCTCATACGCCGGAAATGGTCGCCGCCTCGCTCGGCATCTCGCTGGAAACGGCGCGTTCGCATCTGAAGCGGATCATGCAGAAGACCGGCACGACGCGTCAGGCCGAACTCGTCCTGCTCCTCTCCGGCCTCAATGCGCCGGGCATGGGCCAGCGCGGACGGTAGAAGCGGAAATGGATTGTGTCAGCCCAATGTGCGATACGCGTATTGCACATCGGAGATGGCCATGCTTGCCTTGAGATTGCCCCCGATATCGAAGTGCGCCTCGATGATCTTGCGCGGCTGAGGGGGCGTACCAAGAGCTTCTATGCGCGTGAGGCCATTCTCGCGCATCTCGACGACCTTGAGGATGTCTATCTGGCCACGCAACGGCTCGATAGCCTGAAGCGTGGCGAAAGCGACAGCATTCCTCTTTCCGAGGTCATGAAACAATATGGCCTGGACGATTGAACTGCAGCGGGACGCCGAGCGAGAACTTGCCAAGCTGGGCCATGACAATGCCCGGCGGATATTGCGTTTTCTCCACGAACGGTTGGCCAGGCTCGATGATCCGCGTTCCGTCGGAGAGGCGTTGAGAGGAGCGGAACTGGAGGAGTTCTGAAAATATCAGATCGGGACTTTCGCATCATTGCCGATATTCAGGATGACGTCCTGCGCATCCTCGTCATTCGTGTCGGCCATCGCCGATGCGTTTACCGCTGACACCGCTGATACATATTGTCCCCTTGACCTTCCCATGATGGGAAGCCTTACATGGGAATGCGAAAGGATCGCATTCCCATGAACCAGCATATAACCGACCAGCCCCAGGATCGTCAGGCAAAGGCCCGTTTCGAGCCACTCACCATCCCCGTCGAGGGAATGCATTGCGCCTCCTGCGTGCGCCGTGTCGAGACCGGTGCGGCAAAACTTGCCGGTATCACCTCGAGCGCCGTCAATTTCGCCACGAAAAAATTGACCGTCGAAACCTGTGAGGGGTTTGATCCGCAGGCCTTGGAAAAGGCCATCCGCAAGCTCGGTTACGAGGTGCCGGAAGGCGCGATGGATCATGCCTTGCGCGAGGCGGGGATGACGATGGTGGGGCTTGCGCCAGAAAGCGATACCCGTGGGAATACCCTCTCTGGCCTGCCGG
Organism: Aliirhizobium sp. YIM B11859; assembly: GCF_057163345.1. Classification (NCBI taxonomy): domain Bacteria; kingdom Pseudomonadati; phylum Pseudomonadota; class Alphaproteobacteria; order Hyphomicrobiales; family Rhizobiaceae; genus Aliirhizobium; species Aliirhizobium sp. YIM B11859. The sequence continues at coordinate 123,102 of NZ_JBXHAY010000002.1, read as the reverse complement.
CCATCTCTCCCATAAGGGGGGAGAAGCCCAGCGGCGACCGTCTGCCTCACCTGGGGCGAGGCGTTTCGGCCGGGTTAAGCCCTCCCCTTGGTGGGGAGGCTGGGGAGGGGGCTTCTCCCCAGGAAAAGGTTTCCCCCCACGGCCACGACCACGCCCACATCCACCAGGGCGAGCAACCCGCACTCAAGCGCGATCTCGCCATCGCCTTCATCCTCACCCTGCCGCTGTTCGTGCTGGAAATGACCGGCCATATCTACGCGCCATTCCATCACTGGCTGATGGGCGTCATCGACGGCCAGAACCTCTATTATCTCTATTTCGTTCTCTCGACGGCGGTGATCTTCTGGCCCGGCTGGCGTTTCCTAAAGATCGGCCTGCCGGCGCTTTTGCGTGGCTATCCGGAAATGAACTCGCTGGTCGCCGTCGGCGTGCTGGCGGCCTATGGATATTCGCTGGTCACCACGTTTGCGCCCGGCCTGCTGCCGGAAGCAGCACGTTACGTCTATTATGAAGCCGCCACCGTCATCGTCACGCTGATCCTGTTCGGTCGGCTGATGGAGGCGCGCGCCACCGGCCGCACCGGTGCCGCGATCGAAAAACTTGGCCGCCTGCAGGCAAAGACCGCCCGTATCGAGCGCGATGGCCGCGAGATAGATATCCCGGCAACCGAAGTCGTTGCCGGCGATATCGTCGTCATCCGTCCGGGTGAGCGTCTGCCCGTCGACGGCACGGTGGTCGACGGACAGTCCAATATCGACGAATCGATGATTTCCGGCGAACCGCTGCCGGTTGCCAAATCCGCCGGCGCAATTGTTATCGGCGGCACCGTCAACACCACCGGCACGTTGCGTTTCAGGGCCGAGAAGGTCGGTCGCGACACGATGCTTGCCGGCATCATCCGCATGGTCGAACAGGCGCAAGGGGCAAAACTGCCGATCCAGACCGTGGTCGACCGCGTCACGGCCTGGTTCGTTCCGGCAGTGATCGCGCTTGCGGTGCTGACCTTCGCAATCTGGTATATGCTTGGCCCGGATCCGAAGATCACCCATGCACTGATCTCGGCTGTTGCCGTACTGATCATCGCCTGCCCCTGCGCCATGGGGCTTGCCGTTCCCGTCTCGATCGTCGTCGGCGGTGGTCGCGCGGCAGAACTCGGCGTTCTGTTTCGCAAGGGCGATGCGCTGCAGGGACTGGCCGACGTGTCGGTCGTCGTTGTCGACAAGACCGGCACTGTCACCAGGGGCCGGCCGGAGCTGACCGACTTCATCACCGCCGAGGGCCTCGATGCGGCCGAAATCTTGTCGCTCGTCGCAGCCGTCGAGGCCCGTTCCGAACACCCGATCGCCGATGCCATCGTCAAGGCGGCAAAAGACAAGGGGCTTGCGGTCGCATCGGTCGACGCGTTTCAATCCGTCACCGGATACGGCATCCGCGCCAGGGTTGGCGGTCGCGATCTCGCCATTGGTGCCGACCGTTACATGGAAAAGCTCGGCGCTCCGGTCGACATCTTCGCCGAAGCCGCCAGCCGCCTCGGCGACGAGGGCAAGACCCCGCTTTATGCCGCTGTCGATGGCAGACTGGCAGCCGTCATCGCCGTTGCCGACCCGCTCAAGACCTCGAGCATCGGCGCGATCCGGGCGCTGAAAGGGCTCGGCGTCGAGGTCGTCATGGTCACCGGCGACAACCGCCGCACGGCGCAGGCGATCGCCCGCCAGGTCGGCATCGACAGGGTGGTCGCCGAGGTCCTGCCCGAAGGCAAGGTCGAGGCGATCCATGACCTGCGCGCAGATGGCCGCAAGCTCGCCTTTGTCGGTGACGGTATCAACGATGCGCCGGCGCTGGCGCAGGCCGATATCGGCATTGCGGTCGGTACCGGCACCGATGTGGCGATCGAAAGCGCCGATGTCGTGCTGGTCGGCGGCGAACTGTCGGGCGCCGTCTCGGCGATCGCCGTCAGCCGTGCAACCATGAGGAATATCCGACAGAACCTGTTCTGGGCCTTCGGTTACAATGTCGCGCTGATCCCGCTTGCCGCAGGTCTGCTTTATCCGGCTTTCGGCATCACCCTGTCGCCGATGATCGGCGCGGCCGCCATGGCCATGTCGAGCGTCTTCGTGCTCGGCAATGCGCTGCGGTTGAAAACCTTCAAGCCGGCTGGCAAGCAGGAGAATGCCGCATGAATATCGGTGAAGCATCCGGCGCGTCCGGCGTCTCGGCCAAGATGATCCGTTATTACGAGGAGATCGGCCTGATCGCCCCCAAGGGTCGCACGCAAAACAATTACCGGCTTTATGGCGTGGATGAAGTGCACATCCTGCGGTTCATCAAGCGGGCCCGCTCGCTCGGTTTCTCGCTGGAGGAGACGCAGGCGCTGTTGAAACTCTGGCAGGACAAGAGCCGGGAAAGTGCCTCGGTCAAGGAAATCGCCACGACCCATATCGACGATCTCGAACGCCGCATCGCCGAAATGCAGGGCATGGTGCAGACGCTCAGGCATCTTGCCCATTGCTGCGGCGGTGATGATCGTCCCGACTGCCCCATCCTCGATGATCTGGCGGGCGATAGTTCCGCATCGGCCGATAGCGCCGCGCCGAGCGCCACCCATCACGCATAACAACAAGAATACCCAAGGAGTTCTTCAGATGACTGCCATCTTCACCGTTTCCGACATGACCTGCGGCCATTGCGAAAAGACCGTTCGCGCCGCACTGGAAGACATGCTTCCGGGCGCTGCCGTGACGATCGATCTTGCCGCCCACAGGGTCGCCGTCGAAGGCGACAAGGCGAGGGCCGAAGAGGCGATCCGCGAGGCGGGCTATACGCCGGAAGCAGCCTGAGCGTTTGCCCTCGAAACGGCGCTTGCCGGGAAGAAATAAACCGATGATCATGAGAGCTCGGTCAAGGAGGAGGCCAGCCCCATGGAAGCGCTGCCGACCCACGCGGAATACTTTGGGCATGTGCGCACGATCATCGGCATGGTGCTCGCCCTCAGCCTGGCACGTCTGGTCAATGGCCTGACGCGCTTCGTCCAGCATCCAGGAACCATCAAGGTCTATCCCGTCCATCTTGGCTGGGTCGTTTTCCTGCTGATAACCATCGTTCATTTCTGGTGGTACGAATTCCATCTGGTTTCCGTGCCTGTCTGGACGTTTCCGCTTTACGGATTCCTTATCTTCTACACGATGATCTTCGCGGCACTGACGGCGCTGCTTTTTCCCGACCAGATGACGGACTATGATGGTTTTGCAGACTATTTCGACCGGCGCAGGCGCTGGTTCTTCTGCCTTCTGGCTTTCGCCTTTCTGCTCGATATCGGCGATACGCTGATCAAAGGAGAAGATTACATGCGATCGCTCGGCATCGAATATCCGATCCGCCAGGCCGCTTTCATCCTTCTGTCGATCACCGCGATGTTTATCACTTCCAGGCGAGCCCAACTGGTTTTGGTGGTCGTCGCGATCGTCTATCAGGTCAGCTGGATCATCCGGCTTTACGACATCCTGTAACGACGGAATGCTTTCCGTTGTGCGGCTTGCTTGTCAAAAAAAGCCCGGCACCAAGGCCGGGCTTTCAGGTCTGCGGGCATCGTTCCTAGTGGCGATGCTCCGGCATCTGCTTCAGCTGATCCTTCGTCCAGCTGGTGGTCGCGTGGATGTCGCCGTCCTCATCGCGCATGAACTGCAGATCGGTCAGTGGCACGGCGACTGGTTTTGCCCCGATCCCGAGGAACCCGCCGACATCGATGATCGCCTGGCTTCCGCTGCCGGTACCGTGCACATGATCGACCTTGCCGACCTTGTGGTCGTCGGCGCCGTAAATCGTTGCGCCTTCAAGGACGCTTGGGGTGAGTTCGGCTGTGGCGAGACGCACGTGATTGGTATGGTCCATTGGATGATCCTCCGTGATCGTTGCTTGTAATCCTTGCACTGATCTAACCTGAGAAGCGCTGGTTTGTTCCGCCGCCGCAGGTGGAAGAATTTCGCTTCTCCGGCCTGTTTTTCTGGAACAGAACCGCCTTTGGCGCTTCATTCCCGTCCCGATGAAACCATTTTGCCAAAGCATACGTATCCAGTCGGGAGCGCTTGGGCCATGTGGCCGAATTCTTCCGAGGAACCATGCCCAGATTTCTTCTGCCGACCCTTCTGGTAATCGCCTATATCATCGTCGCGATTGTCATTGCTGCGCCTGCCGTGCGCGCGGATGATGATGGTGCCGTCCGTATCGATGTCGGGGGCTTCCGGCTGAACAGCCTTCTCGTCGAACCTGGAAAACATCCCGACCTGCCGCCGATCGTATTCATCCATGGCGCCAGCACCAGCCTCTACGATCCGGTCTTTTCCTTTCGCGCCAAGCTGCAGGGCAGGGCGAAAATGCTGTTCGTCGACCGGCCGGGCCACGGTGCTTCCGATGCCGGCGGAAAGGCCGAGATCCTGCCGGACGCCCAGGCCGATGCCATCGCCCGGCTGATGATAAGGCGCGGCATCCCGAAGGCGATCATCGTTGGCCATTCCTTCGGTGGCGCGATCACCGCAGCTTTTGCGATGCGCCATCCGCAGATGGTCTCCGGCCTGGTATTCCTGTCGCCGGCCGTCTATCCCTGGGATAGCGGTGTCGCCTGGTATTATGACGTGGCAAGCGCGCCGGTGACCGGCCCCTTGTTCAGTGCACTGGTCGTCCCGCCGCTCGGGCTTCTCGCCATCCGCAGCGCCACCAGAAGCGTATTCGCCCCCAACCAGCCCCCGCCCGATTATATCGAAAAGACCCGGGCGATGCAGGCCCTGCGGCCGGCGGCTTTCCGCCACAATGCCCGCGAAATCGCAGCCCTCAGCGATTGGGCGCGAAAAGCATCGTCCGGTTACCGCAACATCACCGCGCCGACCGTCATCGTCACCGGTGATACCGACGGCATCGTTTCGCCGCAGATCCACGCGCGACATCTCGCCCGCGATATCAAGGGCGCGACGCTCGTCGTGGTCCAGAACCTTGGCCACAAATCCGATTATGTCGCCAGTGACCTGGCGATCGCCGCCATCGAAAAGGTCGCCGGCCACAAGGTCAGCCTGACGGCCGCAAGAAGAGCGGTCGAAGGACGGATCGCCGGCGATCGTCAGAACGGCGGAAAGACTGGCGATGCAACGGATTGATGCCTGGCGGCGACGCTGCCGGATCGGGCTTTCGGCCTTTTATGGCCTCGCAGGCATCCTGCATATCGCCATTCCCGGCCCTTTTCTCGGCATCACGCCCGCCTGGGTGCCGAATGCTGCCGGGGTCATTTTTCTGACCGGACTTTGCGAAATCGCCGGTGCGATCGGTCTGTTCGTCCCGGCCGTCAGGCGATATGCAGGGATAGCCCTGGCGCTCTACGCGATCTGCGTTTTTCCCGCCAATATCAAGCATGCGCTGGACAATCTCGACGGCACTGCCGTGTCGCCCTGGTTATGGCTCTATCACTTCACTCGCCTGACGCTGCAACCCGTCATCATCTGGCTTGCGCCCTTTGCCGGAGCCGGCCTCACATGGCCTTTCCACCGCAGGGAAGAGACGGCAAGACGCTGATCACCGGCTGCGAAGAATAACGGCCATGGACTGGAGAATGGCCGACCGTCCCTTATCTGAGGAGATACGTCTCGGACGAGGAGGTCCGGGCGGGCAACATGGCAAACCCAAGGGAGGAGCGTGTCGTGAAGAAAAATACCGTCTGCCTGTGGTACGACAGGGATGCCGAGGCCGCGGCCCGGTTTTATGCGGAAACCTTTCCCGATAGCGTGGTCGGCGCCGTCACCCACGCGCCGGGGGATTATCCTGCCGGCAAGCAGGGAGACGTGATCGTCGTCGAATTCATCGTCGCAGGCGTTGCCTGTATCGGCCTCAACGGCGGCCCCCAGATGAGGCACAGCGAGGCATTTTCCTTCCAGATCTCCACCGAGGATCAGGAGGAGACCGACCGTTACTGGAACGCCATCGTCGAGAATGGCGGCGAGCAAAGCGAGTGCGGCTGGTGCAAGGACCGCTGGGGCATTTCCTGGCAGATCACCCCGCGCACGCTGATGGAGGCGCTGGCCGCCGGTGGCGGCGAGGCCAAACGGGCCTTCGATGCCATGATGACGATGAAAAAGATCGACGTTGCCAGGATCGACGCTGCCCGCAAGGGGTAGAGCGTGTCTCCCGAAAGTGGTCTCCGGTTTCGGGACAAAGACATGCGGAAAAACAGGAAGCGAAAGCACGGTAAGCGAATCTGAAGGATCGCGACGTGCTTTGGGAAAGCGCGCGAGCCTAACGCGGCGGAACCCCCGTCATCCTGTCGAGATTGGCAATCAGCCGGGTCAGCAGCGTCACCAGTTGCGCTTCTTCCGCCTCGCTGAAACCGTCCAGTGCCTCGCGATTGCCCTCAAACAGCGTATCGATCGCCTCGGACATGCGCGCCTGCGCCAGTTCCGTCAGCGTGATGACGCTGCTTCGGCCATCGGCAGGGTCGGGTGTGCGGGTAATCAGGCCGTCACGGTCCATCCGTGCCAGCATCTGCGCCATTGGCGGTTGTTCCACCCTGGCAAAACGGGCGAGGTCGCGTTGCGTGCCGGCCTTGCCGTTCTTCAGCGCTATCAGAACCGGCAATTGTCCGACGCCGAAACCGAGCGGTTTGAGCCGTGCCTCGCTCAGTCGCGCAAACCCGCGGGCCGCAAGGCTGATCAGGTGTCCGGGTGTCGCAAGCACGTTGTCAGCCATTCCTGACCTCCATTTCATCCATTGACCGCAGTTTACATACGTACATATATATCGTCGCGCGGTGCCGTTCAATGGAGGCGGATGCCGGCGAGGTCCGTTCAGAAAGATCGAGAAAACGCCATGTCGGAAAACCACACCGAGCTTGTCACGCTTATCTACGACCGCTTCAACGCCCGCGATATCGACGCGGTGCTTGCAGTGATGACGCAGGATGTCGCCTGGGCCAATGCCATGGAAGGTGGCCATGTCCATGGCCATCAGGCGGTGCGCGACTACTGGACCCGCCAATGGTCGATCGTCAGCCCGTTTGTCGAGCCGGTGGCGGTCAGAAGCGTTGCAGATGACACGATCGAGGTGGAGGTGATCCAGAAAGTCTACGATCTCGACGGCCATCCGCTGGAGCCGCAGGATCACGGCCTGAAGGACAAGACCGTGCTGCATGTTTTTCGCCTGAAAAACGGCCGGATCCTGCGTTTCGATGTGCGGGATGAGGCCTGAAGCAATTGCGGAGAAAAAACGCAGCTTTGCCGTGCGGCGGGGTCGGGAAAATCCGCCTGCTTATGCCGGCCTAACCCATATGAGGGACGACCATTGTTTTGCCTGTGGCATGGTCGGTCGTCACTGAATGGGGGAATCATTTATGAAGAGCATAATCAAGGGTCTTGCTGCATTTGGCGTCGTGATTGTCACCTCGACGCCTGTCCTTGCGGAAGGCATTCCGAAATTCGAACAGACTTGCGTGGGAGATTTCGGCCAGTCGTCGAAGATCTGCCTGTCCTCGAACGGTAAGACGGTATCCAGTTCCTATATTTTCCGCGGCGAAATACCGACCAAGGGTTCCCATACCGGCTGCTCCCTGTCGGGCAGCAGCATAACCTGCACCGGCGGGCAATATCGCACCAGCCGCGGCAACGGCGCGATGAACCCTGTCGTCGTCACGATGAAGAACGGCAAACCGAATTCGATCGTCTGGCGCAAGAACTAGCGCCAAAGCTACAGCTGGCTTGTCAGCTCGTTTCTTAGCTACAAACAACAAAAAGCCGCCCGCGAACGTCGCGCGGACGGCCTTTCCTCGTGCCGGAACAGGCACATCCTTAAAATTTCACGCCGATGCCGACCTGGATGATATGCTGGTTGAGATCGAAGTCGGCGCCGCTCAGGTGGCCGCTGCCATAATCATTGTAGCGGTATTCCAGGCGACCGAAGATATTGTCGGTGAAGGCATGGTCGACGCCGGCGCCGATCGTCCAGCCGTTCAGCGTGTCGTCGTCATCCGCACCCGGCGCGTTGAGGTCGACATTGGTCGCCGTCCAGCCGCCGGCTGCATAGATCAGCGTCCGGTCGAGGGCATAACCGACGCGGCCGCGTACAGAACCGGAAAAGCCGTTATCCACCGAGATGCCGCCACCATAACCGGCATCGCCCCAGTCGTAATTCACATCGCCTTCGATACCGGCGACGAAACCGCTGGAGAATTGCCAGTTGTAACCGGCAAAGGCGCCGAGCCGCCAGCCGTCGAAATTCTCCGAACCGAGCCCCTCAAGACGACCGTCACCCCAGCCATATCCTGTATGCGCACCGATATAGGGACCGCTCCAGGTGAATGTCGGCATGGTTTCCGCGGCAACCGGCGCGGTCGGGATCTGCTCCACGGCATCGGCGGCATAAGCTGCACTCGACGCCGCAAAAACGGCCGTCGTGGCAAGAATGAGAAGACCCTTCATGGGCTGACCTCCGCAATACGTGATGATCGGTCATTTAGGAGCAGTTGCTAAAAAGGCCAGAGCTGAAATGCGGCATATCGAAAAATCCCGCCCCGCATCCCGTCAATCCCGCTGTTCCGGCACGAGCGGGAGAGCACGTCAGCCGTCGTCCGCCGCACCGGCGATCATATGCGGGCCGGCGCCCTCGGCGGCCATCCGGTCGTCGGGATTGCGCAGCGGGCAGACTTTCAGCGAAAGGCAACCACAGCCGATACAGCCGCTCAGCTGGTCGCGCAGGTGTGTCAGCATCTCGATCCGGTTATCCAGTTCCGCTTTCCAGCGGGCCGACAGCTTTGACCAGTCGCGGGCGGTCGGCACACGTCCCTCCGGCAGGGTCGAGAGCGCCGCGGCAATTTCTTTCAATGGCACACCTGCGCGCTGCGCCACCTTGATCACCGCAATCCGCCTCAGCACGTCGCGGTCGTAACGACGATGATTGCCGCCATTGCGCCAGCTTCTGATCAGTCCTTCCTGTTCGTAGAAATGCAGCGTCGAGACTGCCACGCCCGATCGCTCCGCCACCTGTCCTACAGCCAGGTCCCGTGCCGGTTTCACCTTGAAAATTTTCGTCATTTCGCCATTGACCTCAACCATGGTTGAGATTTTAGGGTGCCGAACCGGAGATGAAAACCACCCTGATGCGAAAACTGGTCCGGAATGAAAAGACCAGCGGCCGGGAAGCAAGGGTGGGCAGCGCAATCGATGAAAGCATCAATGGACATGAGTGACGCGACAGACATGCCGGATGAGCAGGCGGGACATGCCGTTGCCGGCGAAAAAACCATGCCGCCCCTTCTGCAGGGAGAAAGCGGTCGCCTGCTGGCGCTGATCTCGAGCGGCATCGGCCTGCACGCGTTCAACCAGTTCGCCATCGTTGCCGCCATGCCGCTGGCGGCAGCCGAACTTGGCGGGCGCGACTGGTTCAGCTGGGTCTACAGCCTCTATTTCATCGGTTCGATCGCCGGTGGCACGGCCGCGGCCTCCGTCCGCGACAGGATCGGGGTGCGCAAAAGCCTCTGCCTCGCATGCCTGGTTTTTGCACTGGGCGGGCTTCTGGCCATGTTTGCCCCGGCTTTCGGTTTCATCATTGCCGGGCGGTTGCTGCAGGGACTGGCAGACGGCCTCATCGTGGCGATCTGCTACAGCCTTATCCCGGCCAATTTTCCATCGGCGCTGATCGCCCGGGTGTTTGCCGTCGAGGCGACGGTCTGGGCCGTTACGGCACTGCTCGGCCCGCTGATCGGCGGTGTGATGGCGCAGGGCATTTCCTGGCGGGCATCCTTCCTTGCGGTCGTGCCGCTGCTCGTCACGCTGGCGCTGTTTACCGCGCTCACCGCGCCGAAGAGCGGCATGGATGCAGCCCCTGGAACAGCCGGGAGCAAGGCTGCAAGCTTTCCGCCGGTCACGATCGGGCTCTGGGTCACCTCCGCCATCGTGCTGGCTCTGTCCTCCACCGGCAGCGACTGGCTCTGGCAGGGCGGCTGGCTGGCGGCGGGATTGCTGGTGCTGGCGCTTGCGATCGGACTCGACGGCCGTTTCGGCCCGGCGCTGTTTCCCGCGGGCACAATGCGTGCCGGTTCGGTTCTCGGCCGCGGTTTTCTGATCCTGTTCCTGATGTCGGCCGGTCATTCGGCCGGCAGCACCTATCTGGCGTTTCTTGTCCGCGAGGTCTTTCATCTCGCCCCGGCAATCGTCGGTTATATCGTCGTTATCATGGCTTTGACCTGGAGTGCCGTCGCCATGGTCGCCAGCCGCGCCCGCACGCAATTCTGGCGTCATGCCACGATGCGTGTCGGGCCGCTTTTCCATTGTGCGGGTTTCGTCGCACTTGCCATCGCGATCGGGATAGAGTGCCTGCCGCTCGTCATCATCGGCCAGATGCTGATCGGTATCGGTTTTGGCCTCTCCTGGGCAAACGTCAACCAGGCGGCCATGGAAGCGGCGGCTGGTGACGATCGCGATCGGGCCAGTGCGCTGCTTCCCACCATGTCGACCGCCGGTTATGCGGTCGGTGCCGCATTGTCGGGCACGATCGCCGCCGCAAGCGGGCTGACGGCAAACCTCGGCAACGGCTCGGCCGGCGATACTGCCACCTGGCTCTATGGCACGGCGGCCGCCGCCTCGCTTGTCAGCTTCGCCCTCGGTTTCGGCATGCGGCTGAAACCGAACTGACAGTCAGCGCTTCAATGCCTCGCCCAGCGCCGAAAATATCCGCGGATCCAGCGTCTGCGAAACGTTGAAGCGCATATGGCTGGCGGCCGATTGCGACAGGCTGAAGGCATTGCCGGGAGCAAGCACGATCCGCTTTTCCAGGCATGTCCTTGCCAGTTGCGCCGCATCCGCGTCCCCCGGCAGCCGGCACCACAGGAACATGCCGCAGCCTATGCCGGCCTGGGGGCCAAGCACCGGCTCGATGCCGAGCTGGCCGAGCCTGTCCGTCACCTCCACCATGGCCTTGGCAAGCCTTGCCCTCAACCCATCCAGATGCCGGCGGTAACCGCCATCCGACAGTGCCGAATAGACAAGCTCCTCGGTCAGCCGCGCGCTGGCAAAGGATGTGGCGATCTTCAGGTCCGTCAGTCCTTCGATCCAGTCCGGCCTTGCGGCGATGAAACCGCAACGCGCCGCAGCCGACAGCGTTTTCGAAAAGCTGCCGATATGGATCACCCGCTCCAGCCCGTCGAAGGCGGCAAGCCGTGGCGCGGCACCCGAACCCGTCCCTGAACTTGAGGGCGTCTCGAAATCGGCAAAGATATCGTCCTCGACGATCGTCAGGTCGTATTCCTCGGCAAGCTTCAGCACCCGGTGCGCGGTGACGGGGGAAAGCACGGCACCGGTCGGATTGTGGATCGCCGAATTGGTGATGTAGAGCCGCGGCCGATGCTCGCAGACGATCGCCGAAAAAGCCGCAACATCCGGCCCGTTCGCCGTATAGGGCACACCGACGATATTTGCCCGGTGGGCGCGCAGCAGCGCATGAAAATTGAAATAGCAGGGATCGTCGACCAGAACCGTGTCGCCCGGCTCGATCAGCAGGCGGCAGATCAGATCGATCGCCTGGGTGCCGGAGCCGGTCAGCATGATCTGGTCCGGCGAGGCCTCGATCCCGTGTTCGCCCATCCGCCGCGCAATCAGCCGGCGCAGCGGCAACAACCCGAGTGGCGTGCCGTAATCCGCAAGCGCCGACACATCGGCACGCGACAGCGTCCTGAGCGACTTGCGCATCGCCTCTTCCGGCAGCCAGGAGGGGGGAAGCCAGCCGCAGCCGGGTTTCAGGCTGTCCTCGCTGCTTTCCAGCGATTGCCGCGAGATCCAGAACGGATCGACGGCCCGGTCGAGCTTCGGCCCGGCCTCGGCCGGCGAAAACGGCGCCGCCTGGTTGGCGACGTAAAAGCCGGAGCCCGGCCGCGCGGTGATCGCGCCCTCCGCCACCAGCCGTTCATAGGCATCGACCACCGTCGAGGTCGAAACGCCAAGTGTCGCTGCAAGGGAGCGCACCGAAGGCAGTTTTGCGCCCGGCGTCAGGGCCCGGCCGGCGATCCGCTGGCGGATCGTCGCCATCACCATCTCCGCCTTCGTCGCCGGCCCGGCCACGTCTACCGGCAGGCCCGTATCTGAACCTGTCAGATCCATTCGCAATATCCCATCTGTATCGGTCTCTGCGCCATAACAGTTTGTCGAAACCGTATCAGATTGTCGCTGGTTTGGCGAGCCGCACGGGAGGATAAGACTGTGCCGGAAAAGTCGGCATCGCAATGCATGGAGCGCAATATGGATCGCGGACTGTCAGGCTGGATCAACGGATTTATTGGCGTGCTGATCTTTTCGGGCTCGCTGCCGGCGACAAGATTGGCCGTCATCGGCTTCGATCCGCTGTTCCTCACCGTCGCCCGCGGCACCATTGCCGGGCTTCTGTCACTCTGCCTGCTTCTCGCCTTCCGCCAGAAACGGCCGCAGAAAAACGAGATCGTTTCGCTTCTCATCATAGCGCTTGGTTGCGTCGTCGGTTTCCCGCTTCTGACCGCGCTGGCGCTGCAGCACATCTCGTCTGCCCATTCCGTCGTGTTCATCGGGCTCCTGCCGCTGGCAACCGCAATCTTCGCCGTCATCCGCGGCGGCGAGCGGCCGAAACCGGCCTTCTGGCTGTTTGCCATCCTCGGCAGCCTGCTGGTCACGGGGTTTGCGCTTGTCCAGGGGGGCAGTGCGGCCTCGCTCGGCCTCTCCTTCGGCGACTGGCTGATGCTGGCCGCGATCGTCGTCTGCGGCCTCGGTTATGCGGAGGGTGCGGCCCTGTCGAAACGGCTCGGCGGCTGGCAGGTCATCTGCTGGGCGCTGGTAATTTCCCTGCCGGTCATGCTGGTGGCAGCCCTTGCGCTGATGCCGGACAGTTTTGCCGATATCGGTGCGCCGGCCTTTGCCGGGCTTGCCTATGTCTCGCTGTTTTCGATGCTGATCGGCTTCATCTTCTGGTATCGCGGTCTCGCCCAGGGCGGCACGGCGACCGTCGGCCAGCTGCAGCTGGTGCAGCCCTTTTTCGGTCTGGCGCTGGCAGCCCTGCTGCTTGGCGAAAAGGTGACACCCGCCATGTTCGTCGTCACCCTCGGCGTCATCCTTTGCGTTGCCGCGGCAAAGAGGTTCGCGCGGTAACGGAGGCCGGCGGACCGGCTCCGCGACACAGCCGTCAGCCGGGTTGCGGAACGTATTCGGGAAATTCCGCCGCCCCGCGGCTGAGCGCCTTGACCAGCAGCAGGCCGTCGTCGAAGTAACCGTTATCGATATAGAACCGGTGCGTCCTGTCCTTGCCCAGCACCATCGCGGCGCGGATCACCGCACATTCTGTCCGCTCGCCTTCGGCCTCGATCCAGGCCATGATTTTCGCACCGATACCCATGCTGCGCAGGCTGCTGTCGACGACCAGATTATCGGCCTCGACATATTTTCCGCACCACAGCTGCGTTCCGGTCCAGAAGCCGGAAGCGCCGACCATCCGCTCGCCGGTATAGGCCGCGATGCAGCGATAGTTGTTCTGGCTGAGCATGGCCGACATGCGTCGTCGGAATTCATCTTCGCTGATCCGGTTGACTTGGCTGTGCAGCGGGTAGATCGTCAGCATCTGGTCGAGACCGACTAATTCCCGGATGATTACCTCGTTGGACATGGGCATCTCCATCCTGTCGAAAGGATGATGCTGCGCGCAATTGCCGTCATGGTCCATAGGCCGGCAGACCGATGAGCACAGTCGCCGAAAATCCGGCGTAAAGCGAAAGCGCGGGAAAAGCGGGCGGCCAGCGTGATCTCGCGGCAGCGACGTGACGTCAATCGGCCACCCGACCCCGTTCTAAAGATAACGGCAGTCGCGCCCGGCCGCCTTGTGACAGAACGGAGGGTATCAGTCCATCCCAATGATGAAGGGCAGGTCGCCGTTTCGCCGTTGATCTCGGATCCGGCCTTCCTTGGATTGACGTCAATGCGAAAATCTGTACATATACGCGTACATATTGTGCCGCGGGGAGAAACACTTGGCCCATGTGCGTTTGACGGAATTCAGGCAGAATATCGCCACCCATTTCGACAATGTCATTGAATCGCGCGCGCCCTTGCTTGTCACCCGCCAGGGCTCGGAGGCATTGGTTCTTATTGCCGAGGGGGAATATGAGAGCATGCAGGAAACCCTGCATCTCCTTTCCACGCCGGCAAACTCCGATCGCTTGCGTGAAAGTATCGCTCAACTCCGTAGAGGAGAGCTGATCGAAAACGACCCTACCTGATCAATGAACCTCCTCTGGACCGCTTACTCCTGGGAGGAGTACGAACATTGGCAGAATTCCGATCCGGCCATGGTCGAGAAGATCAATAACCTTATCAGGGATACCAGGAGGTCGCCTTTTAAGGGGCTGGGCAAACCCGAGCCGTTGAAGGGCGATCTTACCGGTTTTTGGTCGAGGCGGATTCTCGGCGAGCACCGTCTCGTCTATCGCGTATCTGGGAAGCCCGGCAGCCAGCAGCTGGAAATTATCCAGTGCCGCTTTCACTACGAAAAATAGAGCTTGGGTGAAAAGGTTCGATGCCAGCATTCGTCACCTGATCGTTTCTGCCGTTTGCACGCAGTTCTCTCATAGCAAATGATAAACGGCGCGCCCCGGCCGGAAGCGCGCCGCTTTTGGTTCTTCAATCCCGCGAAACGGTTGCCGCTTAAAGCGTCGCACCCAGTTTGCGCAGGTCGGCGAGGATCGGGGCCTTGGGCAGCCAGATCTTGTCGTATTCGGCAATCACCTTGCCGGCGTCGGCCACCTGCACGTCCTTGACCGCGATGACCTTGCCGAATTCGTCGAGCAGTTTTGCCTCGTTGGCGACGGTGGCGTCGATCTGCGCGTCGAGCGCTTCCTTGGTGAGCCTGGTGATCAGCTCGCGGTCGGCGGCAGGTACATCCTTCCACACCCGGCCCGACGCGAGCGCCACGCAGGGCATGAAGATCGCGTTCATCTTCAGCATCGTTTTCGACACCTTGTCGAAACGCTGGTTCCACGAGAAGTCGAGATCGGCCTCGAGCCCGTCCACCTGGCCGTTCGACATCGCATCGAACACGGCAGGCGTCGGGATCGGCGTAGGCGCCGCACCGAGCAGCTGGTAGAAGTCGCGATAGGCCGGTGTCGTGTTGATCCTGAGCTTCATGCCGTTGAGGTCGTCCAGCCCGCCGATCTCCTTGGCGGTGAAGACGACGCGCATCGTGGTAATGCCCCAGGCAAGACCCAGCGTTCCGGTTTCCTTCGGCAGCACGTCGAGCATCTTCATCGCCAGCGGATCGCGCACCAGCTTGGCGACCTTTGCGGTCGAATCGACCACGTAAGGCGCGTTGATCGCCGCGATCGAGGGGATGCGCGAACCGAGTTCGGCGGTCATGATCCAGCCGAAGTCGAGCGAACCCGTCTGCATCTGCTGCAGCATCACCGCTTCGGTGCCGAGCTGGTTGGCCGGGAAGACGGCAAGATCAAGCCGGCCCTTGGTCTCGGCCTTCAGCATTTCTCCGACTTTCAGCGCGGCATTGTTCCACGGATGGCCAGGCGGCGTGGTGATGCCGAGGCGGAAGGTTTTGGCCTCTTGCGCACGCAGCACGGTCGGCATTGAAAGCGTGCCGGCGGCAGCAGCTCCGGCTGCGGCAAGCGTCGTGTGGCGGAGGAATGATCTGCGGGAAATGGTCATGGTCTAATCCTCTGGAGTTTTATTGTTGTGATGGCAGTTATTTGACGAAGAAGGTCGACAGGATCGGGAAAATCGACAGAAGCACCAGCAGCACGCAGGACGCGAAGAAGAAGGGCAGGGTGACGATGAACATCTTGCCCGGTTTCGCCCCCGTCACCGCCGAGGCGACGAAGAAGCACAGGCCCACCGGCGGCGACAGGAAGCCGAGCACGAGGTTGACGGTGACGACGACGCCGAAATGGATCGGGTCGATACCGTAGACGTCGGTTGCGATCGGCAGCAGGATCGGCACCGTCATGATCAGCCCCGGTGCGCCGTCGATCACCGTGCCGATGACCAGCAGGATGATGTTGACGAGCAGCATGAAGGTGATCGGATCGGATGCAATCGTCTGCACCCAGCCGGCCACTTTCTGCGGCACCATGCCGTAGACCAGAACCCAGGAAAACACGGCGGCAGCCGCCACCAGCAGCAGCACCACGGCGGAATAGATGCCCGCCTTGAGGAACATCAGCGGCAGGTCGGCAAATTTGAGATCACCGATCCAGTAGCGACCGACGAGAACCGCGGCAACGACACCGACGGCCGCGGCCTCCGTGGCATTGGCAATGCCGGCCATGATCGAGCCGACGATGATGATCGGGATGGACAGCGTCGGCAATGCGCCGAGCACGATGCGGCCGCGCTGCTTGAGGGTCATCACGTCGCCGCGCGGATAATCGTAGCAGAACCAGCCCATGCCGGCGATGACGACGCAGAAGATCGCGGTGAGAAGAATGCCCGGCAGCATGCCGGCGGTCAGCATGTCGCTCACCGGCACCTGCGCCAGAACCGAATAGACGACGAACATGATCGATGGCGGAATGATCGGCCCGAGCATGCCGGCATAGGCGGTAAGCCCTGCCGCAAATGTCTTGTCATAGCCCTTCTTTTCCATCTCCGGCACCATCATCTGCGCCATGATGGCGACCTGTGCAGTGGCCGAACCGAGGATCGATGACACGAACATGTTGGCGAGCAGGTTCACATAGGCAAGCCCGCCCTTCATCGCGCCGACAAAGGCCATCGTCATGTCGATGATCCGGCGGGTAATGCCGCCGCCATTCATCACCTCGCCGATCAGCACGAAAAGCGGGATGGAGATCAGCCCGTAATTGTCGACGCCGCCGAACAGCTGCACCGGAAAACTGGCAAACAGCAGCGTATTGCCGGTCGCCCAGATATAGACGGCGGCGGCCATGCACAGGCAAAGGCCGATCGGCACGCCGACCAGCATGAAGAACATGAAGGCTGCGGTGGTGACCATCAGCTGACCCCTTCCGCATTGGCGAATGCGTGACGCATCCGCTTTGGCGCAAAACCGAGTTCCTCGACGAGGTTGGCGGCCGTGTGGATCATCATCGTCAACGCAAACAGCGGCACGACGAGGCTGATCGCCCAGACCGGCCAGTTCAGCGTCTGCGTCTGTTCGGTATAGAGGAAGTTGAAGCTCTCGCCGGCATAGTCGCGCGCGTCGAAACCGGCAGCCGCAATCCCGATCGGATCCATCCAGTTCCAGCACATGATCGCCAGTCCGAGCGAAAACAGGAAGGCCAGCAATGTGGCGAAAGACTGCAGTCGCGCGGCATTTTTCGCCTGCAGCCTGTCGCTCAGGAGCGTCACGGCGAAATCGAGCCTCAGCCGCGTCAGGGCGGAGCCACCGATAAAAGTCAGCCAGACCATCGCATAGACTGCCGCCTCATCGACCCAGTAAAGCGGCATGCCGGCATAACGGGTGACGACATTGAGCAGGATGAGGCCGAGCACCAGCACCATGAAACCCGCCACCAGCAGTTTTTCGACGGCAAGGACGCCTTCGGAGGCAGCAATGATGGCTCGTGCGGGCCCGATGGGCGCAACGGGTGGCGCCCCGGGCCGCGATGCGGCAATGGTCATAATTTTAGTTCCCTCTTTATTGGGTATAATGTAGATTTTATACATTTCGAGAGTCAACTGGCATTTCATCGGTTTTCGCGTCCAGGTGGGTGAAACCGGCAGGAGGAAAGCGATGGTCGGTCGGACTGATCGGAAATGCGTGGTTGTGGTTGTGAGGGGCCGGAGGAGTCCGATAATGTCGAAGATTATCAAGTCTTTGGAGTGCCGTTGCGGTGAAGATCGGCTCTTGCGCCGAACCTGCGAATTGGCTTTTATCGGCGACCCGGCAGCCTCGGGCCGGGCTAGCGATTTCAATGCAGCACCCGGCCTCGTCGTACGCCCCATTCACTGGACGATCTGACATGGCATTGAAAATAAAACACAAGACGCTTTCAGGCGCGTTGATCAGCGAGATCCGGCAGGCCATCCTGAATGGCCATTATGCGGCCGGTACCCAGCTCAGGCAGGATGCCCTGGCGGAAGCCTATGGTGTCAGCCGCATCCCGGTGCGCGAAGTGCTGTTCCAGCTCGAAGCCGAGGGGCTGGTCAGGATACTGCCGCAA
The DNA here is from genome assembly GCF_057163345.1 of Aliirhizobium sp. YIM B11859. Classification (NCBI taxonomy): domain Bacteria; kingdom Pseudomonadati; phylum Pseudomonadota; class Alphaproteobacteria; order Hyphomicrobiales; family Rhizobiaceae; genus Aliirhizobium; species Aliirhizobium sp. YIM B11859. The sequence goes on along the minus strand of NZ_JBXHAY010000002.1, from coordinate 104,939 downwards.
AAGGGCGCGATCGTCTCGGAACTGTCGCGTGCCGAGATCGACGACGTCTTCGATTTGAGGATCATGCTGGAGCCGCGCCTGCTTCTGGCATCCGCACCGATCCTTGACGACAAGGATCTGGCCGAACTCGATGACCGTCAGGCCGAGTATGTCAGGGCGATTGCCGCCGGCCAGCGCGACGATTATGGCCGGCTGAATGCCGATTTGCATATGGCCATGTATCACCGAGCCGAGATGCCGAGGAGCCGCCAGATCGTTTCTTCGCTGCTGCAGACCAGTGACCGTTACACCCGGCTCCAGCTCTCCAGCGAGGCGGCAATGCAGAAAGCGATGTTCGAACATGCCGAACTGATCGGCCTTGTCCGCGCCAGAAGTTTCGAAAAGGCCGCCGAACTCCTCGCCACCCATATCGGCTCCGTCCGCGAGGACCTGATCAAGGTCGTCGAGGGCAGGGGATAGGCGGGCGCAGCGAAAGGCAGGCATTGCGACGAATCGATCCTCCCGTTACCTTGTCGTTCAAGGCGTCGCCCACGCCTCCCTCCCTCCATTCGGGGAAGTATGAGACATGCAGGGCACGAGAATGATCATCGAACCATCTGTTCGAGCGTCGCATGAGGAGGGGTTGCAGACGAGCTCGCAATAGAGGTCTTCGATGAAACTCTCTGCACCCGTATTTCAACTGAAACGCCGCGCCAAACTGATGGCCAGGAAAAGCGATATCCCGCTGAACGAGGCCCTGGACAGGATTGCCCGCGAGGAAGGGTTCGCGCGCTGGAGCATGCTGTCCGCCAGGATTTCTGCCGGCAGCTTGTCTGCGCAGGTCCTCTCGCGGCTGGCGGAGGGCGACCTTTTGCTGGTCGCCGGCCGCCCCGGACAGGGCAAGACAATGCTTGGACTACAGCTTCTGCTGGAAGCCGTCAAAAATGGTCGCAAGGCAGTCTTCTTCACGCTGGAATTCACCGAGCAGCAGGCGCGCAGGCATATCCGGTCCCTGGAGGTCGAGGACGGAGCCGGTGACGGGTTGGAAATCGTCACCTCCGACGAGATCAGCGCCGATTATATCATCGACTACCTGTCGGGTTGCGGGCGGGGAACGGTCGCCGTCGTCGATTACCTGCAGATCCTCGACCAGCAGAGAAGCAAGCCGGTGCTTTCCGAACAGGTTGTCGCGCTTGGTAATTTCGCCCGCCAGCGCGGTATCATGCTCGGCTTCATCTCGCAGATCGACCGGTCGTTTGATCCGGAGACTAAGGCCCTTCCCGACATAAGGGATATCCGTCTCCCAAATCTTGTCGATCCGGGACTTTTCACCAAGGCGTGCTTCCTGCACAACGGCGAGGCCCAGTTCCAGGATGTAGCCTGATCGGCGCGACTGCCCTGCGAGCGGCAGTCGCCTCCCGCAAGGGATCGAAGCGGGGGCGGGCGATCGATGTGGTTGCCCGTCTTCGGTCCTCGGCCTTCACGCTGTTCCGACCCTGCAGCCTGCCATCACAAACTGCGCAAGACGTCCGGCAAAACCATCGTCCAGCGGTTCGTCCTGCAGCAGGCGATACCAGAAGGCGCCATGCAGCGCTTCAATCGCGGTATCGATATCGGCCGTATCGGCGATCTCCCTGTTCTCGATCCCCCGGGTCAGGATGGTTTTGGCGATTTCCGCCCTTGGCCTGGTGAAGTTCTGTTTGAAAACTGCAAGAAACTGCGCGTCGGATTGTGCCGAGGCGATCAGGTGCCGGATCGCCGGGCCGTCGACCGCAAGGTTCTTGAAGAGGTTCCTGAGGAAGCTTGCCATCGCCTCGTCGACGGGCAGGTCGGCCAGCGCATCGAAGCGCGACACGCTGTCGAAAAAGGCGTCGAGTATCAGCTCCGCCTTGCTTGGCCAGCGCCGGTAAAGTGTCTGCCGCCCGACACCGGCCTCTGCCGCGATCATCCCGATACTGACCGCGTCATAACCCTGTTCCAGCACCAGCCGGCGTGCAGCCGCAAGCAGCGCCGGACCGGTCTGCGAATTTCTCGGTCGACCGGCCGCATGATCCTGATCGCTCATGGCTCTTCCTATTGCAATACTGCAGTCTCGTAATATATGAGACTGCAGTCTTCATTTAAATCTCCACCTCTTTATGGAATATTGTGAAAGGGTTTTGAATGAGCAAGATCGGCCCTCTGGGTGTCGCCGCGCTGATGTTCTCCGCCTGCCTGACGATCATGGTCGGTTGTGTCATCGTTCCGGGCCTTCCGGCCGTCGCCGCCGGATTGGGCGTTGCCGACGCGGCAAGCTGGCTCGTCACCATTCCATCCCTTGGCGTCGTCGTTTTCGGCCCGCTCGTCGGTCGGCTGATTGCCCGTGTCGGCGCCCGCAACGCGCTGATCGTTGGCCTCGTTTTTTATGGCGCCTTCGGTTTCAGCGGCGCCCTGTTGAGCGGTTATGCGGCGGTATTCGCCAACCGCTTTCTGCTGGGCGGCGCGACCGCGATGGTGATGGCGGCCGGCACGACGCTGATATCCCAGCTGTTTGGTGGCCAACAGCGACTTGCGATGATTGCCCGGCAGGGCATGGCGATCGAACTTGGCGGTGTCGTTTTCCTGGCGATCGGCGGTTTGCTGGCCTCGACCGGCTGGGAAAGGCCGTTCCTTCTCTATCTGATCGCATGGCTGCTGATCCCGTTGACGCTGATCGGCCTGCCTGCCGACAGGCGGGAAGAGGTGGTGGAGGCACAACAAGGCTCGCCCATTGGCGGGCTGCGTGACGTCTATGCCGCAGCGATCTTCTCGATGATCGCCTTTTTCGCCGGCATCATCCTGCTGCCGGGCAAACTCGCCGGCATGGGGTTCGACGAAGCCGAAACCGGTTATTTCCTGTCATTCGTCTCGCTGGTGGCGGTTGCCGCGGCCTTCGTCATGCCGCGCCTGACCAGAAGATACGGATCGGCGGCAACCCTGAACGTGGCCTTCTGCTGTTACGCCGCCGCCCATCTGACTTTCCTGGTCACCACTTCCGTGCCGCTGATGCTGCTCGGGGCGATAGTCCTCGGTATCGGTTTCGGCCTCTCCATCCCGCTGGTCAACCATATGACCATCGAACGCAGCCCGGCTGCCGAACGCGGCCGGCTGCTTGGTTATCTTTCCTCGGCGATATTCCTGGGGCAGTTTCTGGCAGCTTTCATCGAACTCGTGCCGGTATCCCGCACCGCAACATTCGGCGTTGCTTTCGTTATGCCGCTGATTGCAATTGTGGTTGTCCGGTTGTTGAGACCAAAATGACGGCGGCAAGTATATTTTACGCATGAGTCTTGCTTATATTTTTGCCGCAAGAGTTGCGAAATTATCCTATTCTACAGTTTTACGTCGGGAACGGCGACGTATCACTCAAATGAGGTATGCAGGGGGCTGGGAAGGGTGCTAAATTAATCGTTGATTAACTAGGTGCGTATCATGGAAAAACTGCCCCGTTACCTCCACGTACCCTGCGGCTTCTCGCGAATGCTGCTGATGTCGGCCCTGATTGCCGGTGCAAGTCTTTATTCGGATTATGGACTGTGGTGGAGCCTGGGCTTCGGCGCGGCCTCCCTGCTTCTCATGCAGATCGGCTATTTCGGTGCCGTGCTGATCATGCTCGCCAAGGAAAACCGGCAGGTCGACTGATCGGGCAAGCGGATCGCAAAAAGCCCCGGCTGGTGGCAGCCGGGGCCTTGGATTTATAATGTCCTCCGCAGACCGTGGGACAAATCTATCGGTTGGCTTGAGCCTAGACCGGCAGCGGCGCAGCCGGGTTGACCAGCCCGGCCTCGCGCAGCTCCCGCCAGAAATCGGCAGGCACCGTCTCCTTCAGCGCTGCACTGTCTTCCGCAATGCGCGACGGCTGACTGGCGCCCGGAATGACGGCGGCGACGGCCGGATTGGCAAGCGAGAATTGCAGGCCGGCAGCCTTCATGCTGACCCCGTGGCGGTCGGCGATCGCCTTGATCTTTGCGATCTTCTCCTTCATCCACGGCGTCACCGGCGCATATTCGAAATTCGGCCCGCCGACCAGCGCGCCTGAACTGTAGGGCCCGCCGACAACGACACCAAGACCTCGTTCGGCGACGATCGGCATCACCCTTTGCAGCGCCTTGTCGTGATCGAGCAGCGTATAACGGCCGGCCAGAAGAAAGGCGTCCGGCCGCGGTTCGTCGAGTTCGAGCACCAGTTCGATCGGCTCGACCTTGTTGACGCCCAGCCCCCAGGCCTTGATCACCCCTTCGTCGCGCAGCCGGTCGAGCGCCTTGAAGGCGCCATTGCGGGCTTCTTCGAATTTCTCCAGCCACCGGTCGCCCCAGAAATCCTGGGCAAGGTCATGCACGAAGGCGATCTCGATATGGTCAGTCTTCAGCCGTTTCAGACTGTCCTCGATCGATTGCAGCGTCGCGTCGTAACCATAGTCGTTGACGACCTTGTTCGGCCGTCCATGGGCAAACACACCGGCCTTTTCGCCCTGTTCGCGGGCGCTGAGATCCTCGATCTCGTCGAGGATCACCCGGCCGACCTTGGTCGAGATCACATATTGGTCGCGGGGGCGGCCGGAAAGCGCCTCGCCCATGCGGATTTCGGCAAGCCCCGCGCCGTAAAACGGCGCATTGTCATAATAGCGGATGCCGTCATCCCAGGCGGCCTTCACCGTGGCGAGCGCTTCCTCTTCGGGAATGTCACGGAACATGTTGCCGAGCGGGGCGGCGCCAAAACCGAGCCGGCTTGGCAGGATATCCTTCAGCGTCATTGTCGGTTCCTCATTGTAAATCGTTGAAATATCAGCCGAGATCGGCCGGTTCGAGGACGAAGGCGGTGCGTTCGGCAAGGTCGCCGATCTTCGCCGCGTAATCCTTGAAATGGGGCGTCTCGCGATGGGTGGCAACCGCTGCGCTGTCGACATAAAGCTCATCGAGCACGAAACGCTCGGGCGCCGCCGGATCGCGCCAGACATCCCAGCGCAGATTGCCCGGTTCCGCCCGGCACGACGGCGCCATGCCGGCAAGCAGCGCCTGCAGCGCTTCGGTCTTGCCTGCCTTCGCAACGAGGATCGCGACGATCTTGGCGGTTTGGGTGTCTTGCGTCATGCCGTATTTCTCCGTTCAATCTTCATCACTTGCATAAAAGCCCCCTCCCAACCCTCCCCACAAGGGGGAGGGCTCAACCTGGCCTCGCCGTTTACGCTCAATCGAGGCCGGAGGTTGCCGCAAGTCTTCTCCCCCTTGTGGGGGCTTGAAGAGCGGGCGGAGACGCGTGGCTCCGCCCCGGCAGCCGGCAGGCCAGAGGGGGTATGCCGAGAAGGCCGGCCGGCGGGGTATTGTTTCCACGAAAGCACAAGTTTTCACGCCGCCGCCCTGCGGTCGAGTGCTGCGATCAGGGCTGCCGCGATCGGGTGATCCGACTTCGGGTTCTGGCCGGTGATCAGCTCGCGGTCAATGATCACGTAAGGGTCGAAATCGACAGCCGTCTTGTGCACCTTTCCGCCGGCTGCCGTCAGTGCCTCGATCATGTTGAAATAGAGCTTGGCATGCAGAATATACTCCTCGACGACCTTTTCTTCGGTGTCGGAAAACACGGTCATGTCATAACCGGCATATTGCCAGCCCTTGGCCCATTCGCGTGCCTTTTCGATATCGCCGGCAATCAGCGCCGAGCGGAATTCGCGGGCATGCGGCATGGCTGCGACGGTTGCCATCGGTCCATGGCACAGATAGGCGGACGGTTTAGCCTTTTCGTGGAAATGCCGCGCGATCTCGCCCATGTCGGGATCGATCATCAGGTCGACCACCGGACCCTGGCCGCCGGGCACGAAGATCGCGTCAAATGTGTCCAGTCCCTGTTCGATCGCCCCGCGCAGCGTCAGGCCGGTATTCATCGAAGGGTCCTCGGCCCAGAAGGCCTTCGCCTGTTCATAGGCTTTGACGTCGCCGCCGAAATGGTCGGCGCTGTCGGAGGCTTCGTCGATATGCGGCTTTGCGCCGGTCGGCGTTGCCAGCACGACTTCGTAGCCGGCATCGATCAGTGCCAGCATCGGCACCACTGTTTCGTTGAGATATTGACCGGTTGCACCGGTACGGCCATCCCTGGTTTCGATCCGGGTCGCGTTGGACCCGATGATCAGTACCTTGCCCTTGCTCATCGTCTCTCTCCTTCGAGCTGTGTTGTCCCTCTTGGACAGGCAGACGATGCGCCTCCTCGATACATTTCGGAAATTTATTTGTATTATTCTAGATATGCATCCAGAAGCATAACTGAATAGGCTCGCTCTTCGAATGCGTTACGACCTGAACCTCCTGCCGGTCTTTGTCGCCCTGATGGAAGAGCGCAATGTTACCCGCGCAGCGACCCGCCTCGGCATCACCCAGCCGGCCCTGTCCAACACCCTCAACCGGCTGCGCGAGACCATGCATGATCCGCTGTTCATCCGCGAACGGTACGGCATGCGGCCGACCCAGCTTGCCGAGGAAATGGCGCCGGTGATTGCCGAGGCGCTGGCAAGGCTCGACGAGGTGATCCTCGGCCAGCAGGAATTCGATCCGGCAAGCGCCGAGCGGTTGTTCACCATCGCCCCCAACGATTATGTCGAATTCGTTCTCGTGCCGGCGGTGGTCGCAAGGCTCGGTGAGGTGGCGCCCGGCATCCGGTTGAAACTGACGCCGTTCGGCAGCGATCTGGTCGAGACCGGCGTGATTTCCGGCACGACGGCGCTGGCGCTCGGCCGTCTCGTCGACCCGCCGGACAATGTCGTGGTCCAGCATCTGATGGATGACGGCCTGGCCTGCGTGCTGCGCACCGACCATCCGGATATCGGCGACAGCATTTCGCGCGAAGAGTTCGAGCGGCTGAAACATATCAACATGCTGCCGCCCGGTCGCCTGCGCGCCGGCCTGTTCCAGCCGCTGGAACGCCAGGGACTGAAGCGCGACGTCGCCGTCTCGGTCACCCATTTCCTCGCCATTCCCGAACTGATCGCGGTGACGGACTACTGCACCACCTTGCCGACGCTGATCTGCCGGCGCATCGCCAAGGACCGACGCCTGAAGGTCCTGGCCCCGCCGGTCGATCTGGGCACGTTTCCGGTGCAGATGGCCTGGCATGTCCGCTACCGCAACGATCCGGCGCATCGCTGGCTGCGTTCGCTGATTGCCGAGGTTGCAAAGGAGATCACCCGCTGAACATCGGTCGCGACTGCCGCCGGTTCATCACCATTGCGAAAATTAGCATTACGTCTGCGCCAGGAATTAACGAAATCGGGGTATCGTCACTTCATTGAATGGGGATTGAATGATGATGCGGGCGCGACGGTTACGAGTAATCGCCCTGGGGGCTTTGCTGGCTGTCCTGGGGGCGATAGCGCCGTTGGCCGTCATGGCCTATGCCTCCTGGCAGATTGCCATCGGCAAGCAGCTCGATGCGCTCGATCAGGCAGGCCGTATGGCCGTTACAAGGGCGGAGCGTACCTTTTCCGAAGCGCGGCAGGTGTTGACCGATATCGAGGCCTCGAAGGTCTCCCGCTGCTCGTCGGCTCATGTCTCGCTGATGCGGATCTTTACCGTCAATACCGATGCCGTCAGCGAAATCGGCTATTTCGAAAACGACACGCTCAAATGCACCTCCTGGGGCGCAACCATGGGCGAGATTGCCAAGTCTCGCATCGATTACACCACGCCGTCAGGCATGGGCATGACGCTGCGCATGCAGCCGACCGTCAGCCTCGGCAAGAAGATGACCGCGCTTTATCTCGGTAGCCACAGCGTTCTGGTGGCGCCCTCGCGTTACACTGATATCGGCCTTGCACCAGATCTTTCGCTCGCGCTGCTCGGCGTCGGCGGCCAGCTGATCGACAGCCGAAACAATGCCGATGTGCTGTTTGCCCAGCGTCATATCGGCAAGGAGCCGCGCGGCGTCGATGGCGACCGCATGTATGCATCCGTTGCCGGCAAGGGTGTCGTTGCCGTGGTGACCGAACCCGTCAGCATGATCTATGGCCGGCTGCGGAGTGAAATGGTGCTTCTTCTGCCCGCCGGCCTGTTCATTGCCGTCTTCATCGTCGGTCTGGTGATCCTGATGTCGAGGCGTCGCCTGTCGCCCAGGGCCGAGCTGGAATTTGCCGTGCAGAACCGCGAATTTGTCGTGCACTACCAGCCGATCGTCGAATTGAAGACGAATATCTGCGTCGGCGCCGAGGCGCTGGTCCGCTGGAAACGACCGGATGGTTCGCTGGTGCGGCCCGACCTCTTCATTCCGCTCGCCGAGGAAACCGGACTGATCCGGCCGATCACCGATCAGGTCTGCGAGGCGGTGGTTCGTGATCTTGGACCTCTGCTGGTTCAGGATCGCGGATTGCATGTGGCCGTCAACTTGAGTGCCGACGATATCCGCACCGGTCGTTTCCTCGACATGATCGCCACGAAGCTTCAAGGCACCGGCATCCGCAACAACCAGATCTGCCTGGAGGCGACCGAACGCGGCTTCATCGATATCGACGCCGCACGACAGACCCTGGCGCGGGCGCGCGCTGTCGGACACTCCGTCGCCATCGACGATTTCGGCACCGGTTATTCCAGCCTGCAATATCTGGAGGGCCTGCCGACGGATGCGCTGAAGATCGACAAATCCTTCATCGATACGATCGGCAGGGCCACCGCCACCAGCTCGGTGACCGCCCATATCATCGGCATGGCCAGGGGGCTCGGCCTGTTCACCGTCGCCGAAGGCATCGAGACGGAGGAGCAGGCGGCCTATCTGCGCGACAAGGGCGTCGACCTCGGCCAGGGCTGGCTGTTTTCCAAGGCGCTGGAAGCGGATGATTTCATCGCCTTTCAGCGCCGGTCGAAGCAACAGTTCGGCGCCGCCCCGGAAGTTCTCCAGCCGGCGGCCTGAAAGCGCCGGACACCCGGCCTGGACGCCTGAAAGACCTCACGTTTCATAGGGTTGATGCAATTCTTCTAACCTATCCTTCACACGTCGTGGTTAGATAGGGCGCAACAGGAATTTCTAAGGACATGAAGGCCTTGGACGACAGACAAAGCATGCTGCAGGCGGCACGGCTGATGGAAATGGCGGGCGTGCTCGTGGCGGTCTATGACCCTGACGACAGGCTGCGTTACGCCAATCAGGCGTTTCGCGCGGCTTGGTTCATCGACGAAGACGAATATCCGCTCTGGCCGGACCTGATGCGCCGCAATTTCCACGCCGGGCGCGGCACGGTCATCAAGGCCGCCGATTTCGAAGCCTGGCTTGCCTCCACCGTGTCACGGCGCGGCAAGGCCGGTTTTCGCGCCTTCGAGACCGACCTTCACGACGGCCGCTGGCTGTGGATGACGGAGACCATGCAGGCCGATGGCTGGATGCTCTGCGTTGCAAGCGACATCACCTCGATCCGCTCCGACGAACGAACCCTCAGGCAGGACCGCGACGAGGCGATCAAGGCGGCCCAGACCGACGAGCTGACCGGCGTGCCGAGCCGCCGTTTCGTCATGGCCAAGCTCAACGATCTGCTCGCGATGCGGGCCGACCCGTCCGGCCATCTTGGTTCGGTTGCCGTGCTCGACATCGACAATTTCAAATATATCAACGACCGCTTCGGTCATTCGGTGGGGGATGCGGTGCTCAGGGATTTCACCGCCACGCTGCAGCGGCATGTGCGCAAGACTGATGTGCTCGGCCGCGTCGGCGGCGAGGAATTTGTCCTCATCCTGCCCGGCACCCTGCCGCAGCAAGCCGAAATTATCGTCGGCCGCATGCTTGATGCGGTCCGGCTGTCGCGGCCGGTGCCCGACCAGCTGAGCTTCCGCTACACATTTTCCGCCGGTATTGCCTGCGCCGATGGCGGCGAAAAGGCAGACGATATCTACCGCCGCGCCGACCTTGCGCTTTACGCCGCCAAAATGCGCGGTCGCGACCAGATCAGCATCGATCCTGAGGCCCGGCTCGGCTGATCCCGCTCAAAGCCGTTCTGTCGACGGCATCTCGCCAAGCGAAGGCAGGACCGCGCGGATATGTTCGCCCAGCATGGCGGCGGCGGAGGACGGGCGATTGTGCGAAAATTCCAGTGCGATGCCGATCGTCGGCAGGGGCGGCAGGCCTTGCGCGACGATATGCAGGTCGGCCGGCACGGCGGTTTCGGTCAACACGCTGATCGCGTGCCCCGACCTTGCGATCGCCACCAGCCCGGCAAGGCTGTCACTGGCAAATGCCACCCGGTAGCGGCGATTGACCGCCTCCATCGCATCGCAGGCAGCCCGGTGGTCGAGCGTCGCAGGCGCCGACAGCGCCAAGGGCAGGATCTCGCTGTCGAGCACGTTCGGTTGAGGCCGGTCTGCTACCCAGACGAAACGCTCGCGGCGGATGACATCGACTTGTTCGGCATCGGCAAGCGAGACCAGCGCCATGTCGATCTGCCGCCGGTGGAGGAGGGGTCTCAGCCCGATCGTCGGGGCGCAGACCATCCGCAACTCCACCTCCGGATGGATGGCGCAAAATCCTTTCAGCAATTCCGGCAGGAAGGCGATTGAATAATCTTCCGGGCAACCGAGGCTGACCGAACCCTTCAGCGTCGCACCGCTCATATCGGCGAGAATTTCGTCATGCCGGCCGATCAGCGCTTCGGCATGCACGCGCAGCCGCTCGCCGGCGGCCGTCAGCCGCACGCCCGCGCCGGTCCGCTGCAAGAGCGCCTGGCCGACCTGATCGGCAAGCCGCTGCATCTGCATGCTGAGTGCCGACTGGGTGCGCCCCACCTGCATCGCCGCCGCACTGATCGATCCGGTGCGGGCGACCGTGACGAAATTCTTCAAGAGGTCGAGATCGAGCATGGCGCCAACGATATCAGAAAAATCGATATCGGATTGAAATACTATCAATTGGACCGGGGTGCCAGCCGCTTGTTACTTTCTCGATAAAGGACCATTCAAGGGGAAAGCTGCCATGGACAATGCCGCAAGCAAGACCGTTTCGCAAAACGAAGATCCCGCCTTCTGGGCCGATGCGAACAAGCACCTGACCCGTTACGGGCCGGCTTTCGAGGAAATCATCGTCGAGCGCGCCGAAGGCTCTTACGTCTACGATGCCGATGGCCGCGCCATTCTCGACTTCACCTCCGGCCAGATGAGCGCCGTGCTTGGCCATACCCATCCGGATATCGTCTCGACCGTCAATCGCCAGATGGCTTCGGTCGCCCACCTGTTTTCCGGCATGTTGTCCCGCCCGGTCGTGGACCTTGCCACAAGGCTTGCCGCACTCGCTCCCGGCCTCGATCGGGTACAGCTCCTGACCACCGGTGCCGAAAGCAACGAGGCGGCGATCCGCATGGCGAAGCTCGTCACCGGCGGCCATGAGATCGTTGCCTTTGCCCAGAGCTGGCACGGCATGACGGGTGCTGCCGCATCCGCCACCTACAGCGCCGGCCGCAAGGGATATGGCCCGGCCTCGGCCGGTTCCTTTGTCATCCCGGCGCCGAATGCCTATCGTCCGCGCTTCAAGCATCCGGACGGATCCAACGACTGGCAGGCGGAACTGGATGACGCGTTCCAGCTGATCGACAACCAGTCGACCGGCAATCTCGCCGCCTTCATTGCCGAGCCGATCCTGTCGTCTGGCGGTATTCTCGAACTGCCGCTCGGTTATCTCGCGGCACTCAAGACGAAATGCGAGGAGCGCGGCATGCTGCTCATCCTCGACGAGGCCCAGACCGGCGTCGGCCGCACCGGCAACATGTTCGCCTTCCAGCGCGACGGCGTCACGCCCGATATCATGACGCTGTCGAAGACGCTCGGCGCCGGCCTGCCGCTGGCCGCCGTGATGGTGAGCGCGGAGATCGAGGAAAAGGCCCATCAGAAGGGGTTTCTGTTCTACACGACCCATGTCTCCGACCCGCTGCCGGCCGCCGTCGGTGTCAGCGTTCTCGATGTCATCGCCCGCGACGGGCTTGTCGAACAGGCGGTGATCCGCGGCAAGCGCCTCAAGGACGGGCTTTTGTCCCTGCAGCAGCGTTTTGAATGTGTTGGCGACGTACGCGGCCGCGGCCTGCTTCTCGGGCTGGAAGTCGTCACCGACCGCCACACCAAGGCACCGGGCTTCGAACTCGGCGCCCGGATCATGGAAGAGGCGATGCTCCGCGGCCTTTCGATGAACATCGTCAAACTGCCCGGCATGGGCGGCGTTTTCCGCATCGCTCCGGCGCTCACCGTCTCCGACGCCGAGATCGACCGCGGCGTCGAGATCATGTCCGACGCGATCGAGGCGGCCCAAAGAGGATAGGCCTTTTTGGACAAGACCCGGAGGAATGCGAAAGGAGCGGCGGGGGCGAGCCCTCAGGCCGCAAGCTTCGAGCGGCTGTGAATGGCGACCGTATCCTGCCCGAGCCGCAGGATGCGGTAGGAAGCGGCCGTAAACATCGTCTCGATGTCCTGTGCATCTTCCGGCGTCATCGCTTCGGACTCGTAGATCACCAGGGTCGGCGCAAGCGCCTTGAAATCGAACTGCCGCAGGATCATCGCGTCGAAACCTTCGGCATCGAGCACGACGATGCCGGGCGGTCTGGCACAGGTTTCGATCAGCCTGTCGACCGAGACCAGCGGCACGGTGATTTCGCGGATATGTGCCTCGGCACCCGGGACCCGCCGGGCGCGGCTGGCAACCTCCTCGCGGCTGAAGCTGGAAGAGCCGTGCAGCCAGGCGGGAACGATCGGATCGTCGGCATCGAACGTATAAAGCGTCAGATGCCCGTCACCTTGCGAGACGCCGGCATTGACGAATGTCAGGCCGTCGACAGCCCGATAGGTGCCTTGCAGCTTGTTGAAATAGATCGGGTGCGGCTCGACCAGCACGCCGCGGAGTTTTGTCGTGTTGACCGCCAGATTGAGCGGATCGGCATATTGGCCGTCATGCGCGCCGATCTGCAGGAAATAATCGGCGCCGTCGGCCTTCACCGCCTGCATCACCAGCCTTTCCACCGGCTTGGGCGTCAGCAGACCGTTCGCATAAAGCCGAGTGCGGATCCGCGCCTTGGTATGGGATGTAAGCCGTCTCGATATCTGCACGCGCAATTCTTTGAGCATCGCTTGCGTCCCCCTGGCCGCATTGAGACTGAAGACACCGCCCGTACCGGCACAGTAAAGGCTGCCGAGATGATTGGCCCGCGCAGTGTCGCAAGCGGGCCTATCCATAGGGTTAAGGCGAACGCTTAAATTTCCCCTGATGGTTGATCAGGGATTTCAACGCTGCCGTGCGCCAAAGCCGGTCAGACGTCCGACGCCCCAGAGACGGCGCGCCTTGCCGCCATCCGGCAGTACCCGGGTTGCCGTCAGCCCGATGGCGAGGATCAGCGCGGTCATCGTTGCACCGCCTGGGGCAATCGCCAGCGGCGCCATCCAGCCATTGGTGGCCATCATGCAGCCGGTGAGGAAAAGCGGCCAGCCATAACCGGGCGACAGCGATCTCTGCGGTTTCGAGCACAGCCAGAGGATGATGAAAAACAGCAGGAACCCGGTCAGCCCGAAATCGAACCAGACGCCGAGAGGACCAAGATCGCCGGCAAAGATCTGGAATTTGCCGAGGAAGGGTTTGGTCAGGTCGATATCGGGCGAGATGCCGAAACCCCAGAGGAAATCGGCCATGATATGCTCCCGCACGATCACATATTCCATCGCCCTGTATGCGCCTGACGTATCGCCGGAAAAAAGCTCGTACGGATTGAAGGATTGCACCACCATGCCCGACATGACGAAAAGCGTGCCAAAAAACAGGATCGATCGGGAGATGATGCTGATCGTTGAGGGTTTCGGTTTCAGCAGGAATGCCAGTGTCAGGCAGAAAATGCTAAGCAGATAGACGCGCGACAGCGACAGGACCGAAGCCGAGGCGGCAAGGCCGAAGAAGAAGGCGTTTCGATAGGTTAGCGCCGTACAGATCTTCACCAGCCAGTAGAAATAGGTGAAGCAGGCAAGGCCGCTATAGAGGAAGATACGCGCGCCGCGCTCCGCATCCGACGACACGATCGCCGCAAGCACCTGGCCGGGCAAGGCGCCGGCCATCTGCAAGACCGAGGCTGCGGCAAAGAAGGCGCAATAGGCGGTTCCATACCCGACGAGGCATTTGAGCAGGTAGCTGCGCCCGCCGGACAGGCATATACCGGCAAAGGGTATGAAACAGAGGATCCAGATGAACTGGAAAAACGTGTTCGGATTGACTGGCAGCCACAGTTTTTCGGCAAACACGGTCAGCTGGTTCATCACCAGCGCCACATAGGCGGCGGCAAGCAGCGGCAGGATGATGCGACCGCGGGCGGTGATGTAGAGGCAGTAGAAGGCGATCGTTGCGGCGCAGGCGCCGAGCAGCATCGACTGCAAAGAGGCGACGCCGATGACGCGGTAGAGACGGGAGGCAAACAGCAGATCCGCGCCCAAAAGCACATGGGTAAGCACCCTGTGAAGCGCAAATTCCGCTTCTTCCAGAGGTTCCACGGCGGTGCGGCTATATCCCATTTCAGGTCCGTTGTTTCAGTCCAGCGGACATGTGGCCGATGAACTGCTCGTTGTGTTAAGGCCGGGCCGCTCCTGCAGGTCAGGATAGCCGTTATACAAGGCGGCCGGCAAGTGCAATGCGGTCATTCCGGCAAGAGCCAAGGGCAATGCCGATCTCTGGCCGGAATAGTGCCTGCATTTTGGCGGTGAGCCATCAATTGCGGGAGCTTACCCCAAAACAGTCTATCGCTTCTTTCCCAAATGGCGAGACAAATGAGAAGACTTGGTAAAAGGCCGAAGGCTCGGTGCTCTTCCTAAGAGCAGAAGGTGAGGACTTGTCGATTTATCATCTGGTGTAGAGTGTCTGAGGCGCCGGCAAGAGTATAGCTCGAGCATATTTCAACCTATAACGTTGATGAAGGCTGGGTCTTCGTTGACTTTTGTTTCAAATCCCCGGATTGATTTGTTAATGTGTCGTTAATTGCCGACGCTCACGCTGTTCCCGATTGGATCATCGGACGCCGGAATTAACGTCAAACGCCCTGCGGGAGGACCGCCGAGACTGGCGGCATGCTTTTGGGGAAGGGCGGCATGGCGACCGATCAGATTATTGCAGCCGGGGATATACTCATGATCCGCAGGGTCTATTGGCAGCTTAGGACAAAGGCTCCATCGGCGGGCGCCGATCCGAAGGTGCTTGCGGCCAATCTCGTCTACCTCTACCGCATCGGTGTGAGAGAGGAAAAACAGTTGCTGGAACTCGCACCCTATGTGACCTGAGGGTCTCGTCGCGCGGAAAACCGCCGGCACGATCTCCGCCGCATCCGGTTATGATCTATTTCCGTGGCTTGACGGCGGTATTTCCAGTTCCTGCACAGGTTCAGATCTGTTGAAAGCGCTAATTAAGCATAAATGAATATAGGATGGCACGAAAACGGATGTCCCCCGTTTCCGTGCCATGCGAAACCTCGACACATCATATCGCGGCATCGTTTTCGACCGCGCCGGCAATTTCGGATTGATGACCGCCCTTATCCTGCCGGTTCTGCTTGGCGGTGCGGGGCTGGCGATCGACACCACCAACCTGATGTTGTCCAAGCGGCAATTGCAGGAGGCGACGGACGCGGCAGCGCTTGCCGTGTCCGGGGCGATGGCCAATGGCTCCGATACGACGGCCGGCCAGACGCTTGGAAAGAATTTCCTGGCGGGCCAGCTTGCCAATTACATGGGTAGCACCGACATCGCGGCGATCAAGAACGCCACCACCGTCGACATCACCACCAAGACCGATGCATCGACGGGCGCCAAGAGCTACGTCGTGGCCGTCAATTCGCTCGCCAATATCACGCTCACCCCGCTGACCGGCATGTTTGCCGGGCAGACCATGGCGGTTTCCGCTGCAAGCAATACGGTCTCGGGTGCCGGTAGCGGCACGGGAAGCGGCTCGGCGCCGGCCAGCAACGGCATATCCATGGACATCCTGCTCGACGAGTCCGGCTCGATGGCCGACAACACGACGACGGTGAAGGGCACCAAATGTGTCCTGATGCTGCTCAACATCTGCCTGTCGTACCAGACCACCTACGTGACCAAGATCGAGGCGTTGAAACAGGCGGCGACCACGCTTTTCGATGCACTCGACAAGTCCGATCCGGCGACCCGTTTTATCCGCACCGGAACGATCTCCTATACGAACGGCATCAAGGGCCAGTCTTCGGTGGCCTGGGGCACGGTGGGGTCGCGGCAATATGTCGGCGCCATGACGCTGAGCCCGACCGGCGGCACCGATGCGACGGCAGCCGTGACCACGGCGACCACCAATATCCAGAAGAACCAGTACGGCACCGATACCGAGAGCGTCGAACAGGCCAAGAAGAACAACAAGACCTCCGACCGGATCATGGTTCTGATGACCGACGGCGAAATGACCGGCAACAGCACGATCTGGAGCCAGAAGCTCGACCAGAACGTGCGCAATGGATGCGACGCGGCCAAGGCAGCCGGTGTCAAGGTCTACACGATCGCCTTCATGGCACCCGACCGCGGCAAGGCTCTGCTCAAATATTGCGCCACCAGCGACGCCAATTATTACCAGCCGGAAACCATGGATACGCTTGTCGCCTCGTTCAAGGCGATTGCCGATAACGCCATCAAGCCGGTCAACCGGCTGATAAACTGACCTCGTCTCGACACGATATCCGGCCGATCGCACCTCGCACGGGAACCGGAATGGTTATGCAATGTTGTGTTTTTGAATGAAGGAAAGGAACCGCCATGCAGACCCAATCTGAGCACAAAACCCACGCGCTTGAACTGGCACAGGAATATCGCCGGCTGGGCGGAACGCGGCTTGCCAAGATCGATGACGACATAATCGAGACGCGCCTGTGGGACGAGGAGCCTTATGTGGCGGCCCAGTTCTGGCGCGAACAGGTCGAGGTTCTCGACGACCGATCTCAGGCGGAAGTCGTCAGCCACCTGAAAACCCTCAATTCCTGATCTCTGACGACACCCGGTGTCGAGAGCGCAGTACGGGTTGAAAAATTCATGTCTCCCAGGGTGAAAGCCGCCCCGCCCCGGAGGGTCATGCAGGCCGAAAGCCTGGCATGATCCACCGGGGTGAAGGATCGGATCGGGCGTCAGAATACCGCCAGGTATTTCAGCAGCGAGATGATGCCGATGATGATGACGATCACGCGGGCGATCTGGCGCATCTTTGCATCGAGCGGCAGCATGTTGATCAGATAGAGAACCAGCACGATCACCAGGAAGGTGATCAGGATGCTGATCAGAAGTGACAAACCCATAGCCCCATTCTCCGTATTTGGCGGCGCGTCCTGCGCCGATCACAAAACTGTAATTATGAGCCGATGCTGAAAAGGAAAGGGGTGCCAATAAGATAGCGGCTGGTTTGTAGCGTCTGGACAAGCCGCCGGCCGGCCAAGGCGGCAAATATCGCAAAAAAAGGCCCGCATTGAGCGAGCCTTTCGATGCAAGTACCTGCGTACTCAGCTCTTTTTCAGTGTCGCCGAGGACGATCCGTTGGTGCCGCGCCAGCTGTAGTTGACGGTGTCGCTGCCCTTCGGCGTCAGCGTCACCTTGGCGCCTTCGGCATGGGTGATCGATACCGACGACTTGGAGACCGAGGAACTGCCGATCGACTGCGACTGGCCGTTCGACGACCAAGACAGGACCTTGCCCTTGGCGATCTTGATCACCGTGCTGCGGCCGTTGGCGGCCTTGCCGCTCCATGTGCCGTCCCAGGCAAAATCGGCGGCCGACGCCATCGGCGCGACAAACAGGGTTGCTGCGGAGAGAAGGGAAATGGAAATCAATGCACGTCTTACCAACATGGTGCCCCCTTGGCTGTGATGTGAACATTGGAATGGCTAGCAGGCCGCCGGCGAGGCGGCTTCCCCCGAATGGGGGAGGATGTCGGTGCTTGTTCGCCGGTCGCAATATCCCATATTGGGCATGACGATTATCGCCCCGATGGAGGCAGCCCTTGTTCCGCTTTGACAATTCCTATGCACGCCTGCCCGACAGGTTTTTTGCCTCCGTTTATCCCGAGCCGGTCGACGGGCCGAAGCTTTTGAAATTTAACGAGGCTTTGGCGAAGGATCTGGGCGTCGAAGCGGATTTTTCCGATCCGGCCGTTGTTGACGCCGGACGTCTGGCGGCCACCCTTGCGGGCAATGTCGTGCCGCAGGGCGCCATGCCGCTTGCCATGGCCTATGCCGGCCACCAGTTCGGCAATTTTGTGCCTCAGCTCGGCGATGGCAGGGCGATCCTGCTCGGCGAAATGGTCGATGCCCGCGGCATGCGCCGCGACATCCAGCTGAAGGGGGCAGGCCCCACGCCGTTTTCAAGGCGCGGGGATGGCCGTGCGGCACTCGGGCCGGTGCTGAGGGAATATATCGTGTCGGAAGCGATGTTTTCGCTCGGCATACCGGCGACACGGGCGCTGGCAGCGGTTGCCACCGGCGAACAGGTTTTTCGCGAGACGGTGGAGCAGGGGGCGGTTTTCGTCCGCGTCGCAGCAAGCCATGTACGCGTCGGCACGTTCCAGTTTTTTGCCGCCCGCGGCGATATCGACGGAGTGCGGACGCTTGCCGACTATGTCATCGACCGCCACTATCCCGAGCTGAAGGGTGCGGAAAATCCCTACGCGTCGCTGCTGCAGGCGGTGGCCTTCCGCCAGGCGGACCTGATTGCCCGCTGGCTCGGCGTCGGTTTCGTCCATGGCGTGATGAACACCGACAACATGACGATTTCCGGCGAGACGATCGATTTCGGCCCTTGCGCCTTTCTCGACGAATACCACCAGATGAAGGTGTTTTCCTCGATCGACCAGGGCGGCCGTTACGCCTATCGCAACCAGCCGGGCATCGGCCAGTGGAATATCGCAAGGCTTGCCGAATGCCTGGTGCCGATCATCGACGAGGATCAGGACAAGGCGGTCGACATCGCCAATACGGTGCTGCAGCAATTCGGCGAACGGTTCCAGAGCGCCTGGATCGCCGTGTTCCGCGCCAAGATCGGGCTGCGGACAGAGGCGGATGGCGATGCCCAGCTGGTCCAGGACCTTCTCTCGGCAATGCAGCAGGACGAGGCCGATTTCACCCTTGTTTTCAGGGCATTGGCCGAAGCGGCGGAAGGCCGGGACGAAGGGTTCCTGGCGCAGTTCGCCGCTCCTGAAAAGGCCTTGGAATGGTTGGCGTCCTGGCGAACGCGGCTGGCCGCGGAAACCGCATTCGATGCCGGCAGGGCGGTTGCCATGCGTGCCGTCAACCCGGCGATCATCCCGCGCAACCACCGCATCCAGGAAGCGATTTCGGCGGCCAATCACGGCGATCTCTCCTTTTTCGAGCGCCTGCTCGAAGCGCTTGAACATCCATACGAGGAGCGTCCGGAATTTGCCGACTTCATGACCCCGCCGACCCAGGATGAACGGGTGACCCGGACATTCTGCGGCACGTGAAAGTCAGCGCAGGCGGCGCCCGTCCGCATCGATGACCGCTTCGCCGTCCTCCTTGGAAAACGGTCCCTTGTGGCTGTCCGGCAGGATATCGAGGACGAGTTCGGAGGGCCGTGCCAGTCGGGTTCCGAGCGGGCTGACGACGAACGGCCGATTGATCAGGATCGGGTTTTTCAGCATCGCCTCGACAAGCGCATCGTCCGACAGCGACGGATCGGCAAGCCCGAGCTCCGCATAGGGCGTGCCCTTTTCGCGGATCGCCTGACGCAAGGTGAGGCCGGCATCCGCGACCATCGCCACGAGCTCATCGTGCGATGGCGGCGTCTTCAGGTACTCGATGACGGTCGGCTCGATGCCGGCATTGCGGATCAGCGCCAGCGTGTTGCGCGACGTGCCGCAGGCCGGATTGTGATAGATGGTGACGTCCAAATTCCTTACGCCTCCAGCCCGGCAATTGCGGCTTCGATAGCGGGAATGACCTCCTGGCCGAGCGGCAGGATCGGGCGGGGCGGCTTGGCGGTCGAAAGCCCGAGCATCTCGGCGGCGGTATAAACGACCCTGAGGCTTCCATGCGTCTTGAACAGCGTCCAGAGCGGTGCAAACAGACCGTCGAGGCGGGCGACTTCCGCCTTGTCGCCGGCAATCGCTGCTTGGGCGAGCGCAAGCGCCGGTTTCGGCAGCAGGCCGGCCACGACGCTGTACCAGCAATCCGCGCCGGCAAGCAGGGCTTCGGCGCAACCCCAGTCGCCGCTATAGCCGATGGCGAAATTGGCCGGCGCGACGGATCTCAGCCGGGCGATCTCGCCGCTGAAATCACCGTCCTTCGGCAGCGGCATCTTCACCGCGCTGATATTGGCAAGGCCGGCAAGCCGCTGGATCAACGCCTCGCTGAAGGAAAAATGCGTCGTTGACGGGTTGTTGTAGATCGACAGCGGCAAGTCGGTCGCCGATGCCACGGCCTCGAAATGGCGAAAAGCCTCTTCTTCGGTGAGCGGTGTGTAGGAGACCGGCGCAAGCAGCAGCGCATCGGCGCCGACGGATTGCGCATCGCGGGCAAGTGCTGCGGCATCATCGGTGCGCAGCGTGCCGACGCCGACGATCAGCGGCAACCTGCCGCCGACACATTCGACCGCGGCGGTGATTGCCCGGCGACGCTCTTCCCGCGACAGATACATGTAGGTGCCGGTGCTGCCGAGCAGCCCGATAGAACCCGTGCCGGCCTCGACGATGCGTGTCAGAAGGCGCTGCAGCGCATCGGTATCGACGCGGCCAGCCTCGTCTGCAGGTGTCATCGGGAAGGCGGAAAGACCGGTAAAGGCAGCAGCAGTGACAGGCATCAGGAACTCCGGGGGATGATCGGGCCGCCACTATGGGGGAAGGCGCCATAACCGCAAGGGTGCAGATCACCCGGTCGGCAGAGCCAGCCATGCCTTTGCAGGAAAAATATCGAGATAGGAAAATAATCCTTGACGGCGTGACGGTGCTTTGCTAGGTTTCATGCATGGTCGAAGAGCTGCGCCGATGGCGCCCCGTCAACGACCAGCCAATCCCTTTTGCCTGTCCGAACCTGCCGAATGAAAACCAGCGCTGCGTGCCGCAAGGCCGCCGGCGTTTTTTCGTTTGCGCGATCAGGAGCCGTCATCATGTCCGATCCGGATGAATTCGAAGATTTCGATCCTGGCCTGTTCGGCCTCTGGGAAGAACGGCCGCTTTACGGCCGAGATATCCGGATGGATGACACGGCGCTGGCGAACGAGGTGAGGGCGGTGCTCGAGGTGAAGTCGGCTGATGGCATGGCCGCACCGGGCGACGAGCTGCGGCAGCTTCTGAACGAAATGACGACCGAGATGCGGGCACAATTCGCCACCTTCCGCGACCTGCGGGAAGTCGCGGGCAAGGCCCTGTCGGACGGTGACGATGCGGCCCAGAAACTGGCCCGTGCCGACGTCAAGGCGGCAACCGACGCGATGAGCCTGATCGTCCGCACGCTTGAAAAGATCGACAGCCTGCAGCGCCAGCTTGCCCGCGACCGGGAAATCCAGGCCGAACGGACGGCCGATGCCGGCGGTTACGAAGAAGCCAAGGCCTGCTTCGTCAAGATGATTGAGGACCGCGCCAATGAAACCGCGTACCGGCTTTACGCCGAGTGGAAGCTTACCGGCCCACCCGCAGCCATATTCGAGAGGTTCGCGCGTGAAACCGCCAAGCGCAAGGACGCGTCGGCTGGCGCAGGAGAAGGTCGAATCCCAGGCGCAGAAGGCCTCCATTCGGATGGAGCGGGAAACGATGGTGATCTCTGCGACGCGTGAGATCGCCGTCAGGGCAGGTTCAGGCATCGCCAACCTTGCAAACGCGATCGGCAAAGGCAGTCCGGTGACGCTGGATGTGGAACGCGACCCGGTCTCCCCCCTTGTGGGGGAAATGTCATCGAAGATGATAGAGGGGGGGATCGGCACCGCAGATTGCAAAGTTATGGATGACAGGCTGGGGGGAACACCCCCCTCTGTCCCGCCAGACACCTCCCTCGCAAGCGGGGAGACCGAGACGGAGCCGCCGCCGGCAAACCATCCTTCTCAGGAGCAAGTCGGCCAGCAGCCTTCCGACCCCTTCCATGCGTTCCAGATCGGCCACGGACGCGACTGGGATCTTGGCGGCCGCGACGAACAGAAGCCGCCCGCTGGCGACTGGCGCACCTGGCTGATCATCGGCGGGCGTGGGTCGGGCAAGACGCGGGCAGGCGCGGAATGGGTGCATGCCATCGCGTCTGCCGCAGGCCGCTCGGATCTGCGGATCGCGCTGGTGGCCGAGACTTTGGGCGATGCCCGTGAGGTGATGATCGACGGGGTGTCGGGCATCTGCCGGATTGCCCGCAGAAACTGCCCGGATTTCGAGATCTCGCGCCGCAGGCTGATCTGGCCGAATGGCGCGGTGGCGCAGATCTTCTCCTCCGAGGACCCGGAAGCCTTGCGCGGGCCGCAGTTTCATTTCGCCTGGTGCGACGAGATCGGCAAATGGAAACATGCCGACGAGACATTCGACATGCTGCAGTTCGGCCTGAGGCTGGGAAACGATCCGCGCCAGCTGGTGACGACGACGCCAAGGCCGGTACCGGTCCTGAAACGGCTGATCGCCGATCCTTCGACACGGCTGGTACGGATCTCGACCGGCGACAACCGCAAAAACCTGGCGCCGGGTTTCATCGAGGCACTGGAGCGGCGATATGGCGGCACAAGGCTCGGGCGGCAGGAGCTGGATGGCGAACTGATCGAGGATCGTGAGGACGCGCTGTGGCGCCGCGACGAGATCGAGGCCTGCGTCATCCGCCAGCTGGCACCGCTCAGGCGTATCGTCGTGGCGGTCGATCCGCCTTCCGGCATGGGGCCGAATTCCTGCTGCGGCATCGTCGTGGCCGGGCTCGATGCCGATGGAAGGGCGGTGGTGCTCGCCGATCGTTCGGTGGAAGGCGCCTCACCGGCCGCCTGGGCGCAGGCCGTGGTCAAGGCCTATCGGCGTTTCGAGGCAGACAGGGTGGTGGCCGAGGTCAATCAGGGCGGCGAGATGGTCGCGGCGATGTTGCGCAGCATCGACGTCGCCCTGCCGATCACCATGGTGCGCGCAACGCGGGGAAAATTCACCCGCGCCGAACCTGTAGCGGCGCTTTACGAACAAAGGCGCGTCGCCCATGCCGGGCGGTTTATCGAACTTGAGGATCAGATGTGTGATTTCGGCCCGGACGGGCTGTCGTCAGGTCGATCTCCCGACCGGCTCGATGCCCTGGTCTGGGCGCTGACGGCACTGGTTCTGGAGGGACAAAGCGAGCCGCGAGTACGCGGAATGTGATCACCCTGATCGCGGCCCGGAAGTGTTTTTCAGCGCTGGCTGGGCTGGCGCGACGGGGTTTCCTGGATCTGTTTCCATTCGGATTCCAAACGGTCCAGAACGTCCTGGGGGATCGGTTTCGAAGGGGCTGGCTGAGCCTGCTGTTGCATCATCATGATCTCCTTTCCTGCTGCGCTGCACCATCATGGGAAGCGCCGACATAACGTCGCATGCAGACATTGGTTCCATAGCCCGCAACGAAAGTAAATCGGCCCCTAAGCCGTTAAAACGATTTAGTTTTCTTAAACCGATTAAAACTCGCAAAAGTGGTAAGGGGGTAAGCTTAACATGGTGGCGGATCGGCGTGCTTTTTTCCAGACGCTGCGCAAAAGCCCGTTTGGCGGGCGTCTGAACGGTGCCGCGGTCTGCGGCATGGAGGCAATTCTCGACGGCTGGGAGAAGCTGCCTGAAGCGGCCCGAAACGAGGCGGGTGGCGATGATGCACTGGCCTATATTCTGGCGACCGCCTTTCACGAGACGGCAGCGACCATGCAGCCGGTGCGCGAGACCCTGGCAAAGAACGACAGCGAAGCTGTCCGGCGGCTGGACAGGGCGTTTGCGGCCGGACGGCTTGCATCGGTGAAGACACCCTATTGGCGGCTCGACGACGAGGGGAAGACCTGGCTCGGCCGCGGTTTCGTGCAACTGACCCACAGGCGCAATTACCAGGCGATGGCGGCACTGACCGGCATCGATCTTGTGGCTGATCCGGCCCGCGCCATGGAGCTGGAGGTGGCGGTGGACATCCTGATCGGCGGCATGCGGGCCGGCAGCTTTACCGGCTGCAGGCTCGGCGACTATTTTTCGCCGGGCAGGACCGATTGGCCAGGTGCCAGGAAAATCATCAACGGCACGGATCGGGCGGCGCTGGTGGCGGGATATGCCAGGGCATTCCGCGCGGCGATGCCGGAGGCACATTGATGCGGGCCGGGCTGCGTGTTAGCAGGCGTCTGGTTCGAATGAGGTTGCTGCGGAGTTCAGATGATACGCCATATCGTGTTTTTCACGGCCAAGGCCGAGAACCTTGAAGAGGTGCGCGCCGGGCTTTCGCTGCTGACCGCAAACCCGCATGCCTCGCTTCTGGAAATCGGCACCAATGTGAAGACCGACCAATGGGGCACCGATGTCGATTTCGTCGTCTACGGCGAATTCGAGGACGAGGCGGCACTCGCAGCCTACAAGGCGCATCCGATCTACAATCTGTCGACCGAAACGGTGCGGCCGATCCGCGAGGTGCGCATCGCCGCCGATTACGACAGCGACAAGGCGGCAAAGACGCCGCTGCGCTAGGCCGGCCGCGCACCCGTCTGTCTCTACGCAGTTCGGCGGCGACACGCCTTGCCGTTTCGCCGGAATGGCTCTGGATAAAAGGACTTTTCGAGATGAAGTCTCCCTTTCGCCTGCCGTGGTTTTCCACGGGGGAACGCAAAGCCATGCCCGCTGCCCAATCGGGCGAGGTGAAGATGGCGCCCGGCACGGCTTCCGCCTTTGCCGTCTTGTCCGGCGAGGCGTCGGCATATTGGTCCGGCCGCTCTTATGCGGCGCTGGCGCGCAGCGGGTTCATGAAGAACCCGGTCGCCCATCGGGCCATGAGGATGGTCGCCGAGGCGGCCGCGGCTGTGCCGTGGCTCGCCTATCGTGGCACTGCCGAAATCGCCGACCACCCGGCACTTGCGCTTCTGACGCGCCCCAATACACGTCAGGGCGGACCGGATTTTTTCGAAACGCTGTATGGCCACCTGCTTTTATCCGGCAATGCCTATGTCGAGCCGTTGATGATCGGCGGCACCCTGCGCGAACTGCATCTGCTGCGGCCCGATCGGGTAAGCGTCGTCGAGGGGCGCGACGGCTGGGTGGCGGGATATGATTACCGCGCCGGCAACGGCACGCGCCGGCTGCCGGCCGAGGTCGACGATGGTCGCCTTGCGCTTTTGCACTTGAAGCTGTTTCATCCGCTCGACGATCATTCCGGCTTTTCGCCTCTTGTCGCGGCGGGCGCTGCCCTTGACCTTTCCAATGCGGCCGCCGGCTGGAACAAGGCGCTTCTCGACAATTCCGCACGCCCCTCCGGCGCGCTGGTCTATCAGCCGAAGGATGGCGGCAATCTTTCCGCAGAAGGGTATCAGCGGCTGAAGGACGAGCTGGAACAGGGGTATTCCGGTGCCGTCAATGCCGGCCGGCCACTGCTGCTTGAAGGCGGGCTTGACTGGAAGGCGATGGGTCTGTCGCCCAAGGACATGGATTTCATCGAGGCGAAAAATGGCGCGGCGCGCGACATTGCTTTGGCCTTGGGCGTGCCGCCCATGCTGGTCGGCATCCCCGGCGACAATACCTATGCCAATTACCAGGAGGCCAACCGCGCCTTCTATCGGCTGACTGTTCTGCCGCTGATCGCCCGCACCGCCGCAAGCTTTTCCGCCTGGCTGGCGGACATCCATGACGGGCTGAAGCTGGAGCCGGATCTCGACCGGATCGCCGGACTTTCGAGCGAACGTGAGGCGCTGTGGTCAAGGGTCGGGGCCGCAGGTTTCCTCACCGATGACGAGAAGCGCGAGGCGGTGGGCTATTGAGGGAAAACCTTTTTGGGCGCAATTTTTAATACGCGGTATTACAAACGGAGGCTGCCGTGCCGGACAGGAAAAACATCGACAACCCCGCCGGCAAGACCAGTGCCGAAAAACCGGCCCTGTCCGATCCGATTACACTGCGCGTTCCCGAAGACATTCTCGCCGATATCGAAAAGATCGCCAGAGGTGAAACCGTCGATGCGGAGGAATTTTTCGCCGAACTGCTCGGCGGAAAGAAGAGTGACGCTGCCTGATGCGGATCACGCTCTCGAAAAATGCCGGTCTCTTTCTCAAGAGCGAGCAGCACTATCTGGAGCAGTTCAACCCGCGTGCGGCGGACGCGGTACTATCGCAGGTGCGGGCAGCACTTCGCCTGCTCGCCGATTATCCCGAAGCCGGCATTCCTCATGCTGCGCTTGATGGCCGGCGACGCTTCGTTTCGGGCGATTATGTGATTGACTAGCGGATCAGGGGAAACCGTCTGGAAGTCTCGCATATTCGTCACGGCCGGCATTGCCGCCGCATCTCGGTGATGAGGACGAGCCGGAATAGGCAGGTGAGGCAGGGTAGGCAATGGGCCTGCTTCTCACTCAACCTCTTAACCACTCGACTCAACCTGTAAAAGATGCCGGCCAAGCGATTCTCGTTGTTGATGAAAGCCGGATGGCGATGGATTTTCCATCTCGCCGGACAGGCTGTTGCCGCGGCTGCGCCACCGTCGCGCCGCCCCCTCTAACCGACAAGAGATTAACAATGGCTGACCTCGGGCAGGATCCGGGCGCGATCCTTGGCGTCTGGGCGGCAAAGACGGCGGGTGCCGCCGCCGGCGCCGGCATATCGCTGATCTATCTTCTGCCGAAAAGCCGTCGCGAGGCGGCGAGCCGGTTCTTGACCGGACTGACCAGCGGCCTGATCTTCGGTGGTCCGACAGGCCTCTGGCTGTCCGAGCGGCTGGGCATTGGCGGCTCGATGTCTGCACCGGAAACGATGCTCGCCGGATCGGCTGCCGCGAGCCTCTGTGCCTGGTGGGCGCTCGGGGCCCTGTCGCGGCTGGCGGAAAGGTATGGCGGCAGGCGCTGACATTCCGGTCTCTCCCGTCAAGCGGGGGATCGGCAGCTTGCGGCGCCGCTGTGCCCCTTCCGGGTCGCCATCATGTCATTCATTCGAGGAGACCCACATGCACGCTTCCCGCGGGCACCGCCCCGCCATGCGCCCGACCGCGCGCAAATTCGCCAATCTCGAACTGGCCGGCATAACTGGCGACGGCACGTTTTCCGGTTATGCCAGCGTCTTCGGCGAAGTCGATCTCGGGAAGGACCGCATCGAGCGCGGCGCCTTCCTGAATTCGCTCGTCTCACGCGGGGCGCCGGGTGTGCGGATGCTCTACCAGCATGATCCGAACGAGCCGATCGGTGCCTGGAAGACGATCCGCGAGGATGCCCGCGGACTTTATGTCGAGGGTGTTCTGGCACCCGGCGTCGGCCGCTCCCGCGAAGTGTTCTCGCTGATGAAATCCGGCGCGCTCGATGGCCTGTCGATCGGCTTTCGTACGGTCAGGGCGCGCACCGATGCAAAGACCGGGGTGCGGCGCATTCTCGAAGCCGATCTCTGGGAAATTTCCGTCGTGACTTTCCCGATGCTGCCATCGGCACGGGTCTCCGACGTCAAGCATGCGCGGTTCTTCCGCGACCGGGAAACCGAACTCGTCCGCCAGATGCGGCGGGCGGCGAAAATGATGTTCACCTCAAGCTTCAAGGGAAAATCGATATGACGGACGGGATCATGCAGGGAC
Organism: Aliirhizobium sp. YIM B11859; assembly: GCF_057163345.1. Taxonomy (NCBI): domain Bacteria; kingdom Pseudomonadati; phylum Pseudomonadota; class Alphaproteobacteria; order Hyphomicrobiales; family Rhizobiaceae; genus Aliirhizobium; species Aliirhizobium sp. YIM B11859. The sequence goes on along the minus strand of NZ_JBXHAY010000002.1, from coordinate 77,258 downwards.
ATAAGCCGGCACCGGAAGTGAAGGCCATACCGGAGACCGTGACGGCGGCTTTCGACGAGTTCATGGAGGCTTTCGAGGCCTTCAAGGATGTCAACGACCGCAGGCTCGGAGAGATCGAGCAGAAGCTGACCGCGGACGTCGTCACCCGCGACAAGGTCGATCGCATCAACCGGGCGATGGACGACCAGAAGAAGGTTCTCGACCAGCTGGTGCTGAAAAAGGCGCGGCCGCAGCTCGGATCTCCCCGTGGCGCGGCCGAGCTTTCACCGGAGGCGGTGGAACACAAGGCAGCCTTCGATGCCTATGTCCGCCGCGGCGACGAGGCCGGGCTGCGTGAACTGGAGGCGAAGGCGATGTCGGCCGGCAGCGGCGCCGATGGCGGTTATCTGGTCCCCGACGACACGGACAGCGAGATCGGACGACGTGTCTCGGTCGTCTCCCCGATGCGGGCGCTGTCGACCGTGCGCACCGTCTCGAGCGCGGTTCTGAAAAAGCCTTTCGCCACCGCCGGCCTTGCCACCGGCTGGGTGGCCGAGACGGCGGCGAGACCACAGACCAATGCGCCGCAGCTTGCCGAACTTTCCTTTCCGACAATGGAACTCTACGCCATGCCGGCGGCAAGCCAGGCACTGCTCGATGATGCGGCGGTCGATATCGAGGCCTGGATCGCCGGCGAGGTGGATATCGTGTTTGCCGAGCAGGAAGGCGATGCCTTCATCCGCGGCGACGGCGTCAACAAGCCGAAGGGATTTCTCAGCTATACGGCAGTGGCCGACGGTTCCTGGAGCTGGGGCAATCTCGGCTATATCGCAACCGGGGCCGCAGGCGCCTGGAAAACCACCGGCCCGTCCGACACGCTGGTCGACGCGATCTATTCGCTGAAGGCGGGCCACCGGCAGAACGGCACCTTCATGCTGAACCGCAAGGTGCAGGCCGATATCCGCAAGTTCAAGGATGCGGACGGCAACTACCTGTGGCGCCCGCCGGCTGCAGCGGGTCAGGCCGCCTCGCTGATGGGCTTCCCGGTGGCCGAAGCGGAAGAAATGCCGGATGTGGCGGCGGGTTCGCTCTCCATCGCCTTCGGTGATTTCCGCTCCGGTTATCTCGTCGTCGACCGGGCGGGCATCCGCATCCTGCGCGATCCCTATTCGGCCAAGCCCTATGTGCTGTTCTACACGACGAAACGTGTCGGCGGCGGCGTGCAGAATTTCGAGGCGATCAAGCTGGTGAAATTCGCAGCGAGCTGAGGAGCTGCGGACGGCCCCCCTCACCAACAAAATCTACGACTTAGCTGAAGCTAAGATCGTGATTTTGTAACCTCTCCCACCAAGGGAGAGGTGGGCCGCCGAGATCGCCGCACCGTACCTCTCCCCCTCGTGGGAGAGGAAGCAATTTCGACATCTTAGCTTTAGCTAAGTGTCAGAAATTGCAGGTGAGGGGATCTCTCCATACCCTCCACCTTCCTTCCATTCCTCAAAAGGCATTCCCATGACCTACGCACTGATCGCTCCGCCATCCGCGGAGCCGTTGACGCTTGTCGAGGTGAAGGCGCATCTGCGTCTGGATGGCGCCGACGAGGATGCGCTTCTCCTGTCGCTGATCAAGACCGCCCGACAATTCCTCGAGCGCGAGACTGGCCTTTGCCTGATTGCCCAGACCTGGCGGCTTCATCTCGACCGCTGGCCGCGGGATGGCGTGATCCGCATCGCGAAGTCGCCGGTGCAAGTGATTCAAACCGTTCGCGTTTACGGTCTCGATGGGGAGCCGGTTGATGTGTCGCTTGAAGACCATCTGCTGGACGGCGCCGGTCGCCCGGCACGGCTGTGGCTTCGAAATACGCCGGTGACCGGGCGCACCGTCAACGGCATCGAGATCGATTTTATCGCTGGTCATGGCGAGGCCGGAACGGATGTCCCCGATACGCTGAAGCGCGCGATGCTGATCCATATCGGTCACATGTTCGCTTTTCGCGGAGCGATCTCGCCGGACCAGCAGCCGGCCGGAATTCCCGACGGTTACGAGCGGCTGATTTCACCTTTCCGGATGCGGGGGCTCTGATGGTGGTGTTTTTCGATCCCGGCCAGATGACGGCGCGGCTGGCTCTGGAGGCCCCGGTCGATGCCCCGGACGGACAGGGCGGGGCGACCATGGCCTGGACCGAGATCGCAGCATTCTGGGCGAGGGTCGAGCCGGTGTCTTCCACACTGACGGAGCGGGCCGGCGCCGAGATCGGCACAATCACCCACCGAATCTGGCTGCGGTTCCGTACCGACGTGTTCGCCGGGCAGCGCCTGCGCAAGGGCGCGCGGCTCTTCGCCATCAGGCAGGTCGAGGACCCCGACGAAACCGGCCGTTATCTCACCTGCCTGTGCGAGGAGGATGCGCGATGACCGCTGCCAATGCGCTGCTTGCCGCAATCCATGCAAGGCTTACAGGCGATGCGGGATTGACGGCCCTTCTCGGAGAGGGTCGAATTCACGACCGGCTTCTGCCACGGCCGAAACTGCCGGCGATCGTTTTCGGAGAACTGGAGACGCGCGATCTGTCGACATCCACCGAGCCCGGCGAGGAACACTTTCTGACGCTGGAAATCTGGGCGGAAGGCGAGGGGCGAAGGAACGCCCAGCAGATCGCCGAAAAAGTGGCAGCCCTGCTCGACGATGCGGCACTGGAGCTGGAAGGAGCCGCACTGGTCAGCCTGTTGCGGATTTCGACCCGCAGCAGGCGCGAGCCGAAGACCAGATATTACCTGTGCGAAATGCGTTTCAGGGCGGTCACGGAGTAACCGTTCCTGCCTGTCGCGCCTTGGCAACCAGCGAGATCAGCATGGTGACGGCCGAAAGCGCGACGAGCGCAAGCGTGATGGAAATGACGAGCGCAGTCGAGACACCCGTCCGGTCGAGAAGGGCTGTGAACAGGATCGGCGCTGCCGCATTGGCGATGTTCTGCGGCATCATCAGACGTGATGCCTGACGGCCGTATTCGCGCGGCGAAAACAGCGCGAGCGGCAGAAGCGCGCGGGCGACGACGAGAATGCCGGCACCGAAACCGTAAAGCGTGATGAAGGCATAGAGGCTGAAATTCGATGCCGGCAGGAAAAGAAGGCATGCAAAGCTTACCACCATCAGGCTGACGCCGGTGACCGAGGTGAGGAAGGGATTGCCGCGCTTGCCGAGCAACATGTCGAAACCGCGCGCCGAAATGCCGAGCACGCCACGCGCGGCGGCAAGCTGCAGCGCAAGCTCGGGCGTGGCACCCGATTGGCGCAGCACTTCCTGTAGCGACGGCGACAGGCCGAAGGTGACGAAGGAGGCGATTGCCGTCGTCAGCGCCACCAGAACGAACGCAGCCTTCTTGCCGGCCGGCGTCAGCGGCACCGGGGAGAGATCGGCGGACGCGCGGCCACTGGCGACATCGACGGGTTTCGGCAGGCCGAACAGATAAAGCGGCAGGCAGACGAAGACATGCAGGCAGGCGCCGCACAGGAAGGTCGTGCGCCAGCCGATCATGTCGTGCAGCACGTTGAGCAGCGGCCATGCGATGGTGGGAGAAAGACCGGTGAACAGCATCAGCACGGCAATCGTGCGCTTGCCCTCGAAACCCTCGCGTTCGACGACGGCGGTGAAAGCCGGCGCATTAAGCGCGAAGGCGCCGCCGAAGCCGAGAACGATCCAGGCGGCAATGTAGCTTATTGGCCCTTGCGCACTGGCCAGCACGCAGAGCCCGGCGGCAAAAAACAGCGTGCCGATGGAAAGAACCCGCGATGCACCGAGCCGGTCGAGCATCCTGCCGGTCAGCGGGCTTGCGAGCGCGCTCGTCACCATCATCACCGACAGGCCGGCAAAGACGATTTCGTTGGCAAGCCCGAGATCGGGCGCAAGCTTCCGGCCGATCGCGCCGACCGCCTCGAATGTCGTGCCCCACCCGATCAGCTGCCCCAGGGCAAGCACGCTGACGGTTCGAACCGAACTTGAAGGATAGGTCATGGGCAGGGACATCATGCAGGGGGCAGGCAGGCATGGCCTGTAGCAGGTCCGGCAAGGATCGAGAAGTGGCAGGACGACCGAAGATAGGAACCAATCGGGAAGGAATTGCGGCATGGCAGCGCAGAAGGGCAAGGACCTGCTTTTGAAGGTCGATGATGGCGGTTCATTCGTAAGTGTGGCGGGCCTGCGGACGAAACGTCTCGCCTTCAATGCCGAGACGGTGGACGTGACGGATGCCGAAAGCGCCGGGCGTTGGCGCGAGCTTCTGGGTGGCGCCGGCATGCAGCGGGCATCGCTGACCGGTGCCGGGATATTCAAGGACCAGGCAAGCGACGAGAAAGTTCGTGGTTCTTTTTTTTCATCCTCGATCCTCACCTGGCAGGTGGTGATACCGGGGTTCGGGATGATCACCGGGCCATTTCAGGTGACTGCGCTGGAATATTCCGGCGAGCATAATGGCGAGGTTCGCTTCGAACTGGCGCTCGAATCGGCCGGTGCGCTCGCGTTTGGAGCGCCCTGATGACGGCGCCCGCGAGTTATGGCGCTCGTGCCAACCGTCGACGCGGCGAGGTGGAGGCGATGATGGACGGCGAGCGCCGCATCCTGTGCCTGACACTCGGGGCTTTGGCGGAACTGGAAACGGCCTTCGCCGTCGACGATCTGTCCGGTCTTGCGGCGCGTTTTGCCGCCGGGCGACTGAAGGCGGCAGACATGATCCGCATCATCGGCGCGGGCCTGCGCGGCGGCGGCAATCTTTTATCCGATGACGAGGTGGCGGCGATGAGCGTCGAGGGCGGTCTTTTCGCTTATGCGTCGATCGTCGGCGATCTGCTGACGGCAACCTTTGCCGGGCCGGAAGGGCATGTTTCGGCAAACCCTTGAGGGCCGCAGCGGGCAGGAATGGGCATGATGTGCCAATGGCCGGGGCAGGGGATGGGGCGGTGGATCGCTCAACGGCGGATCCGGCGGATAAGCCGCAGCCCTTTCCCTGGGACACCGTGATGCATGTCGGCTTCTGCCTGCTGCGGCTTTCCTCAAGAGATTTCTGGGCGCTGACTCCGATCGAGTTTTCCGCCATGGCCGAGGGGCTGAAACCGCGTGGCGCTGCGACAGACAGGGCCGGGCTCGAGGCTCTGATGCGGCAATTTCCGGATAGGCATGCACCAACAAGGTAGGCGGCAGCCCCTCACCCCCGCCTCCGCTTTGCTCGGCGGACCCTCTCCCCGTGAACGGGGCGAGGGGGAACGGAGAGGCTGCAGCGCGTGTCCTTCGCCCCGCTTGCGGGGAGAAGGTGCCGGCAGGCGGATGAGGGGCTTCGTCCACGGAGAAAATATCATGGCAAACGACGACGATACGGTATCCGAGACACTTGCGGGCGCCAACGCCCTATCCGACGTCATGACCGACCTCGAATCCCGCTCTCAGCGTTTCGGCGCGGCTCTGACCAGCGCGCTGAAATCGGCGACTGCGGGCGGCAAGGGGCTGGACGATGTGTTGAAGGGGCTGGGCAACCGGCTGGCCGACATCACCCTTTCGGCTGGGCTGAAGCCGCTCGAAGGCTTGCTCGGCAATGCGATCGGCTCGCTCACCGGATCGGTAACGCCGTTTGCCGATGGCGGCGTGGTGCGCAGCCCGAGTTATTTCCCGATGGACGGCGAAACCGGCCTGATGGGCGAGGCGGGGGCGGAGGCGATCCTGCCGCTGAAACGCGGCCCGGACGGCGCGCTCGGGGTTGCCTCGGCCGGCGGCGGAGCCATGCCCCAGGTCGTTTTCAACGTCACGGCGACCGATGCCGCCAGTTTCAGGAAAAGCGAAGGTCAGGTCTCGGCCATGCTGGCCCGCAGCGTGATGCGCGGCCGGCGCGGGTTATGACGGAGACATGTTCAGATGAGCGGATTTCATGAAGTGCGGTTCCCCCTGCGGGTGGCACTTGGCGCAAGCGGCGGGCCGGTCAGGCGCACCGACATCGTCAACCTGTCCAACGGCCGCGAACAGCGCAATCAGCGCTGGCGCGACAGTCGCCGCAGCTACGATGCCGGATCGGGCGTGCGGTCGCTTGCCGATCTGTATGCGGTGCTCGAATTTTTCGAGGCGCGACGTGGCCAGCTTTACGGCTTCCGCTTCCGCGATCCTGTCGACTGCATCTCCTGTCCGCCGGGCGCGGTTTTGTCGGCGAGCGATCAACGTCTGGGGACTGGTGACGGCACAACGGCGTCCTTTGCGCTGACCAAAACCTATCAGGATGCCGGCGGCAGTTGGACGCGGCGGATCACCAAGCCGGTGGCGGGCACGGTACTTGTCTCGGTCGACGGCATATCGCAACCGCAATCGAATTTTGCGGTCGATCTGCCGACCGGGACCGTGACATTTGCCGCAGGCCATCTGCCCGCCGTCGGAGCGCTGGTGCAAGCCGGGTTCGAATTCGATGTGCCGGTGCGTTTCGATACCGACCGGATCGACGTTAATCTTGCCCATTTCGATGCCGGCCGCATCCCGAGCATTCCTCTGACGGAGATACTGACATGAGGGCAGTCCCGGCGGCGCTCAAAGCGCATCTTGATGGCGAGGCCACGACGACCTGCCATTGCTGGCGCGTCAGACGCCGCGACGGCACTGTGCTCGGCTTTACCGACCACGATCGCGATCTGGTATTAGATGGCACGGCGTTTTTCGCCGCGAGCGGCTTTGCTGCAAGCGAGACGGAGCAGGCCGCCGGACTGGGGGCAGAAGCTGACGAGATGGCCGGCGGTTTCTCCAGCGATGCCATTGACGAGGCGGACCTTGCCGCCGGCCTTTATGACGGGGCGCGTGTCGAGCTGTTCCTGGTCAACTGGGCCGCACCGGACGAGCATATGCGGCTCAGCCTGCGCGAGATCGGCGAGGTGGTTCGGGCAGGCGGTCAGTTTCGCGCCGAGCTGCGCAGCATGGCGCACCGGCTGAGCCAGCCGCAGGGCAGGCTCTATAACCGCCGCTGCGACGCGAGCCTTGGCGACCACCGTTGCCGGGTCGACCTTGCGGCGTGGCGCGGGACGGGCGCGGTGACCGACATGATTGATCGCAGCCGGCTTCTTGTGTCCGGGCTGGAAGGTTTTGCCGACGGCTTTTTCCGCCAGGGGCGGATCGAGTTTGCCGGCGGTCTGGCCGTTGACGTGGATGGTCACGAGAAACAGGCGGATGGAGACGTGCTCCTGTCGCTTTGGCTGCCGCTGGAGGAAGAGATCGAGGCTGGCCGAACATTTGTCGTGATCGCCGGTTGCGACAAGACCTTGCAGACCTGTCGGCAGCGTTTTGCCAATCTGCTGAACTTTCGCGGTTTCCCCCATGTGCCGGGTGCCGACTTCGCCTATTCCTACGCCGACGGGGAGCGGATCCATGACGGCGGTCCGATATTCGAATGAGTGCGACGGGAGAAAAGGTCGTCGCGCTGGCGCAAGGCTGGATCGGCACGCCCTATCGGCATCAGGGCGCCGCAAAATCTGTCGGCTGTGATTGTATCGGGCTGATCCGCGGTGTCTGGCGCGAACTTTATGGGCAGGAGCCGGAAGCGGTGCCGCCCTATGCGCCCGACTGGGCCGAGCGCAGCGGCGAGGACCGGTTGATGATGGCGGCAAACCGATTGTTCGGCCCGCCATATCCCCCGTCTGCAGCAGAACCGGGTGATCTGCTCCTGTTTCGCTGGCGGCCCGATTGCGCGGCGAAACATGCCGGCATTCTGGTCATCCCGTCGCATTTCATTCACGCCTATGAACAGGTGGCGGTGACACGCTCGGCGCTGGTGCCGTCATGGAGAAGGAAGATCGCGGCAGTGCATCGTTTCCCTCCTGCGCGGATTGATTGAAAACGACGGCAATCTCGCGTATATTACCGGAGTGGTGAGCGGGGCTGCTACCCCGCCCACCGGCTTACTTATCTTTTGAATATGACCCGGACGGTTATAGACCAGCTCGTCCGGGTCAACCTTAAGATAAGCGCAATGCCAATCGGCTTTAGCCTCATAACATTACCTCCAGGTTTGAAAGCAGGGCTTCTGCCACAGTCGGTGTAGCCAATCTCCACCGATGCGCCGGGCTGGCTCGGCGCATTCTGCTTTCGCCTTCAAACATCCACACGCTATCACAATTTTTGCGCGCATCCAGTTGTGAAGACTGCTGCGTCGGGAGAGCCTATGGCCACTCTTCTTTTTCAGGCGGCGGGTGCGGCGCTCGGCGGCGTTTTTGGCCCTGTCGGCGCGATCGTCGGCCGGGCGGCGGGTGCGCTTGCCGGCAATGTCATCGACCGGGCGCTGCTCAACGGAAGCCAGACGATATCGGGTGCAAGGCTTGGGACGGCGCGCATTCCGGGAGCCGATGAAGGTACGCCGGTCACCCGGCTTTACGGCACGGCGAGGATTGGCGGGACGCTGATCTGGGCGACCCGTTTTGAGGAGGAAGTCACCAGCGAACGCACCGGCGGCAAGGCGACCGGGCCGCGGGTCGAGACATTCCGCTATTATGCCAATTTCGCCATTGGGTTGTGCGAAGGGCCGATCGCCGCTGTGCGGCGTGTCTGGGCCGATGGCCGCGAGATCGACCTCACCGGTATCGAGATGCGCGTCTATCGCGGCGACGAGATACAGTTGCCGGACCCGCTGATCGAGGCAAAACAGGGTGAGGCGCTTGCACCCGCCTATCGCGGGCTTGCCTATGTCGTATTCGAACGGCTGCCGCTCGATGTTTTCGGCAACCGCATTCCGGTCCTGCAGTTCGAAGTGCTGCGGCCAGTCGGCACATTGGAACGCCAGATCCGCGCCGTGACCATCATTCCCGGCGCAACCGAGCACGGTTACCAGACAAGCCAGGTGACGGAAAAGACCGGCGAAGGCAGCGGCCGCATCATCAACCGGCACACGACCACGGCACTGACTGACTGGCAGGCCTCGCTCGACGAGTTGCAGGCGCTTTGCCCGGATCTTCAGCGGGTGGCGTTGGTCGTCTCCTGGTTCGGGACTGACCTGCGCGCCGGCCATTGCCGCATCGTGCCGGGTGTCGAAGTCGAGGCGCGGCAGGACGAGAGCGATCCCTGGTCGGTGGCCGGCATTGCACGCGGCGAGGCGCATCTCGTCAGCCGGCGAGATGGTGGACCGGCCTATGGCGGCACGCCGAGCGATACGAGCGTGATCGCCGCGATAACCGACCTCAAGGCACGCGGACTGGGCGTCTATCTCTACCCCTTCATCATGATGGACATTCCGCCGGACAACGGTCTGCCCGATCCGTATGGCAGCAGTGAGCAGGCGGCCTATCCCTGGCGTGGGCGGATCACCTGCCACCCGGCGCCGGGAAATGCCGAAACGCCCGACCGGACGGCGGCATCGCGCATCGAGGTCGAGGCTTTCAGTGGCGGGACGGAGGGGTATCGCCGCATGCTGCTGCATTACGCCGGTCTGGCAGCCGGTGCGGGCGGTGTCGATGGTTTCATTCTCGGCTCGGAACTGCGTGGCCTGACGCAGCTGCGCGACGAGGCCAACCGTTTCCCCTTCGTCGACGAACTGGTCGATCTTGCAGCCGACGTGCGGGCGCTCCTGGGTGCTGCGACCAGCCTCACCTACGGTGCCGACTGGAGCGAATATTTCGGTTTCCACCCTGAGGATGGCTCGGGCGATGTGTTCTTTCATCTCGACCCGCTCTGGGCGTCGCCGGATATCGATGCCGTCGGCATCGACAATTACATGCCGCTTTCCGACTGGCGCGATGGCGATCTGGCATTGGAAAATCCGGACGGGTTTGGTTCGCGTGACGATGTGGTCGCGTTCGCGGGGCAGATCACTGCCGGTGAAGGTTTCGACTGGTATTATGCCAGCGATGCCGACCGCCTGAACCGTTTGCGCTCGCCAATTTCCGACGGGCTGGCCGGCAAGCCCTGGGTTTTCCGCTACAAGGATATAGAGGGCTGGTGGTCGAACCGGCATTTCGACCGCGTGAACGGAGCGGAAGTGAACGCGCCGACCGACTGGATGCCGGGCATGAAACCGGTCTGGTTCACCGAGCTCGGTTGCCCGGCCGTCGACAAGGGCGCCAACCAGCCGAATGTCTTCGTCGATCCGAAATCGGCCGAAAGCGATCTCCCCCATTTCTCCTCCGGCGGCAGGTCCGACAGCCAGCAGCGGCGGTTCCTTCAGGCCCATCACGACCACTGGCAATCGGGTGCTGCCCCGGCAGGCATGGTCGATCCCGGTCGCCTTTTTATTTGGACCTGGGATGCCCGGCCGTCACCGGCTTTCCCGGACGATCTGTCTGTCTGGAGCGATGGAGACAATTGGCGCACCGGCCACTGGCTGAACGGCCGGCTCGGGGCGACCACGCTTGCCGATGCGATCGCGGCAATCCTGACTGATCATAGCTTCGAGGATTTCGATGTCTCGGCGGTCACGGGAGATTTGACCGGTTACGTACAGGCGGATCTGACATCCGCAAGGGCGTTGCTGGAACCTTTGATGGAGACGTTCGGGATCGATGCCGTCGAAAATGATGGCAGGCTTGTATTTCGCGCACGGCACGGCGCAAGCCTTGCGTCGCGCGATATTGCACTCGTTGCCTATCTCGACGACGAACCGCTCTGGAGCGAAAGCCGGGGGCATGACAGTGATTTTCCGGCGCAGGCGGTGCTGACCTTCTGTAATCCGGTGCTTGACTACGAACAGGCGAGCGTGCGCTCAAGATTGCTTCAGACAGACAGCCATCGTGTCCTGAGCTACGATCTGCCGGCGACGCTTGCCGAGGAGGTTGCGCTCGGTGCCGTCGAGACCGCCTTGCGGGCCGGACGCCTGGGACGCCGCATGTTGAGTTTAGCCCTGTCGCCGGCGGATCAGTCGGTCGAGCTTGGTGATGCGCTTCGCCTCGAAGCGGGCCCGGACGGGATATTCGTCGTCGAACGCATGGAGGAAGGGGCCGTCCGGCGGATCGAGGCACGTCATCATCTGGCGCTCCCCCCGTCACGCGCTGTCATTGCCACAGCCCGACGCGACACTGCCGGCGGGGGTGGAGTTTCCGATGCGTTCCAGCCGATCCTGCATTTCCTCGACCTGCCGCGACTGACGGATGCCGCGCCCGAGAGCTTTGCATGCATTGCGGCTTATTGCAGGCCGTGGCGGCGAATGGTCGTGTCTTCCTCCTCAACGGGTGAGGGGTACCGCACACGGGTGACGGTCGATCGTCCCGCACGGGTCGGCGTCCTGGCGGCACCGCTGCTGCCCGGCATGTCCGGGCGTTTCGACCGGGCAAACCTGCTGGACCTGGATCTTTATTTCGGTGGCCTCGCCTCGGCCGAGACCCTTGCCGTCCTTTCCGGTGAAAACCGCATGGCCGTGAAGGCGCAAAACGGTGTCTGGGAAGTTCTCGGCTTTTCGTCGGCCGAGGAGATTTCTGCCGGGCGATGGCGGTTGTCGGGCCTGTTGCGCGGACTGGCTGGAACGGAGGACGCCGCTGATGTCGGCGCCTTGGCCGGTGCCGAATGCGTGCTGCTCGACGAGGCCGTCGTGCCGCTCGGGCTTGGCCGCGAGGAGCGCGGCCGGGTGTTCAACTGGCTGGCGGAAAGCCTCGCAAGCAGCGGCGGGCGCTCCGGCCCCTACAGCTTTGCCGGCGGCGAGCGCGCCGAGACACCGCTTGCCCCGGTCCATCTTCGTGCCGGCCGCAATACCGATGGCGACATCGTGATGAGCTGGGTCCGTCGCGGCAGGATCGATGCCGATGACTGGGAGGCCATCGAAATACCGCTCGATGAGCCGCAGGAGCGATATCGCATCGACCTGATGGCCGGTGCCGAGGTGGTGAAAAGCGTCGATTTGGACGCGCCGTCCCTGCTTTATCCGGCAACGGACGAAATCGCGGATTTCGGTGCGCTGCAGGAGATCGTCGATTTCCGGGTGAGGCAGATGGGTCGCGCGGTGCTGCTCGGCATTCCGGCACGCGCTGTGATCAACCTTTGATAACATCTTTGACATGAAGGAGATGAACAGATGGATGGACTGAAGACCTGGTACCAGTCGAAGACCGTATGGGGCGCGCTGATCGCCGTCGCCGCCTCGGCCCTGCAGCTTGCAGGGCTTGACATCGGCGCTGATGAACAGGGAGAATTGGTCAATATCGCAGTGACGCTCGCGGGCGTCGTCGGCGGTCTTCTGGCACTTTATGGGCGCATCGTCGCCAACGGTCAGATCGGTGGAAAAGCCCCTTCCGGGCCATCCTGAAGGGCAGCATTACAGAGCATTCATTTGCCATTCAGCCGTCATCAAGTACATAATCCATAACATGCTTTGGACATGGCCTTTTGTCGCTTGAGTGGAAACAGGTACCTATGGCGCGACTGCCGATCATCGCGATTTTGGCCGCCGGTGCTGCATTTGCAGCGCTGCCCGGTGAGCCTGCGGCGGCACGGGACTATCTCGTGCTGGTTGCCGGCGACTGCGGCACGGCGGCCTCGCGCGTGGTCCGCGATACGGGCGGACAGCTTTTGTCGGCCCAGCCGTCGTCGGACGGCCAGACCTGCGTCGTCACCGTGCTTGTTCAGGGTAACGGCAGCGAGCGTCCGCGCAAGGTCACCGTCCGGGTGCCGATGTAACAAAAATTCAGGTAAGGTGCCTGCCACAGGGTAGGTCAGGGACGGTTCATGCGCATTCTCGTGGTCGAAGACGACGTCAATCTCAATCGCCAGCTTTCAGAGGCGCTGAAGGAATCCGGCTATGTCGTCGATACCGCTTTCGACGGCGAGGAAGGCCATTTTCTCGGTGATACCGAACCCTATGACGCGGTGATCCTCGATATCGGCCTGCCGGAAATGGACGGCATCACCGTTGTCGAGAAATGGCGGGCCAACGGCAAGGGCATGCCTGTCCTGATGCTGACTGCCCGTGATCGCTGGAGCGACAAGGTGGCCGGCATCGATGCCGGCGCCGACGACTATGTCGCGAAACCTTTTCATGTCGAGGAGGTTCTGGCGCGGGTCCGCGCACTGATCCGCCGCGCTGCGGGGCACTCGTCCTCGGAGATCGCCTGCGGTCCGGTGCGCCTCGATACCAAGGCGTCGAAAGCGACCGTCGACGGCATCGCCTTGAAACTGACCTCGCACGAATTCCGTCTTCTCTCCTACCTCATGCACCACATGGGCGAGGTCGTCTCGCGCACGGAACTGGTGGAGCATATGTACGATCAGGATTTTGATCGCGATTCCAACACGATCGAAGTTTTTGTCGGCCGCCTGCGCAAGAAGATAGGTGTCGACCTGATCGAGACCGTGCGCGGGCTGGGCTACCGGATGCAAGCTCCGGCCGATGCCCGATAATATCCAAAAACGCCCCCGGGGATTGGGGATGGGAGGGGTCAGGTCACTGACGGCTCGGGTGCTGTTGCTGGCAACCGCATGGTCGGCAGTGGCGCTGGTGGTGATTGCCATCGTGATCTCCCAGCTCTACCGGCAGTCGTCCGAGCGGGCCTTTACCGACCTTTTGCGCGCACAACTCTATAACGTCATCAATTCGATCACCATCGGCGATGACAACAAGCTGTCGGGTAACCCGCAGCTTGGCGACCTGCGTTTTTCGCAGCCGGAAACCGGTTGGTACTGGATCATCGAGCCGCTCGGAACCTTCGCCGCGACGCCGCTCTCCTCGTCCTCGCTCGGCACTTCGAATATCAAGGTGCCGACCATCCTGAGCGTGCCGTTCAACAATCGATACGAGCGTTTCTACCGAACCAGCGACGCTTTCGGCAACCACGTTCTGGTGGCCGAAACCGAAGTGGTGCTGGATGGGGAAGGGCGCGCCGCCCGTTTCCGCGTCTCAGGCAACCTTGCCGTCGTCGAGGACGACGTGCAGGGATTTTCCCGCAATCTCTACATCACGCTGGCGATATTCGGTCTGGGCAGCCTGATCGTCAACGGCATGGCGATCCTCTATGGGCTGCTGCCGCTGAAAGGCGCTCGCCGCGCGCTGGAGCGGGTGCGGCGTGGCGAGGTCGAGCGCCTCGAAGGCCAGTTCCCTCGCGAGATCATGCCGCTGGCCAACGACATCAATGCGCTGATCGAGAGCAACCGGCGCATCGTCGAGCGCGCCCGCATGCAGGTTGGCAATCTTGCCCATTCGCTGAAGACGCCGATTGCCGTGCTGTTGAACGAAAGCCGCATGGGCGAGAAGGTGCAGTCGGATCTGGTGCGCTCGCAGGCAGAGGCGATGCAGACGCAGGTGCAATCCTATCTCAGTCGCGCCCGTATTGCCGCACAGCGCGAATCGCTGCTGGCCCGCAGCGATCTGGAGCCGGTGATGGAACGGCTTGTTCGGGTAATGCGGCGGCTCAATCCGGAAACCGAGTTCCATCTCTCGGTTGTTCCGCTGACACTGGCGATCGGGCTGGAGCAGCAGGACCTCGAAGAGACGATCGGCAACCTTCTGGAAAATGCCGCAAAATTTGCCAGGCTCGGCGTGTGGCTGTCCGCCGTTCCGGCCAGCGCACCCGAAGGTTCCGAAGGTGAGGCCGCCCGCCGCCCTTGGGTGGAGATTGTCGTTGAGGATGACGGGCCGGGACTCGATCCCGACCAGATCGTCATTGCCATGAAACGCGGCAAACGGCTGGACGAGAGCAAGCCCGGCGCCGGTCTCGGACTATCGATCATCAGCGAGATTACCGCCGAGTATCAAGGGTCGGTAAAGCTCGATCGCGGCGCTCGGGGCGGTCTGCGCGCCCGTCTTCTGCTGCCCGGCGTCGCCAAGTAACAGAGGCAGGGAGCGTCGCCGCCAACCGGGGCCGCGACACTGTGGCGGATAAGCAACTGCTAAAGACTTGCTGTCCTGACTTCTGGACGACTGCATCGCCTGCTATATCATTGACCGAAAAGGTGGCTGACCGGGTTTCTGGACATTGTCGCGGTTGAGACCTGTCGAGGGCAATATCCTCGTCTCCACCATGATATGACCAAAGATCGAGACGATATGCCATGTGAATTCGAGCCGGAGACCGTTTCAGCAGTGATGCGATCCAACAAACCCGTGACTGTTATGATGATCTTCTGCGGCCTTGCCGTAGTCTCAGGTTGCTCGACGAGTTCCGGCAATTCCGCGGCACGTGGGCTGCTGTCGCCGAAACCGTCCGCGTCGGCAAATTACATCACCGCACTGCAGGGTGGCATTGTCAGCCGCACCGGTGCCGAGCTTTCCTCCAGCGATCGCTCTCGGGCGCTCGAAGCCGAATATCGGGCGCTGGAAGAGGCGGCCGGCGGGCAGAGTGTTCTCTGGAAGGGCGACGATACCAATGGCGAAGTGACCGCCAATGCACCCTATCAGGTGGGTGCGCAGAATTGCCGGCAATACCGCCATACCGTGACCTTCAAGGGCAAGGATCTGATGGCGAGAGGCGCTGCCTGCCGCAATTCCGACGGGACCTGGACGCCGCTGATGTGACGCACTCGTGAATTTGATGCAGGTCATGGCTCGTTTTCGCCATTTTCAATAGTCTTGAAAAGTTCTAAAGACCTTGCCCGGCGACGCGGTTTTTAGCCGCGCCGAAGCTCTCAAATTCACGTCGACCGCGTGTGGATCATTGGAAAGCCACCGCCGTTGCAGTAATTGGCGAACATGATTTTATGGATCCTTCTTGCGCTCCTGACCGCCCTGGTCGCGGCAGCGCTTCTCTATCCGCTTTACCGGCATTCTGGGGCCGCGGAACCAGGCAATGCCGGAGAGGTTGCGGTCTATCGCGACCAGATGAAGGAGCTGGACCGCGATCGTGCGGGTGGACTGATCAGCGCCGAGGAAGCTGAATATGCGCGTGCCGAAATCGGCAGGCGCCTGCTTGCGGCCGCTGGCAAGAGCACGTCTGCAGACACGAAACAGTCAGGTGCGGGCGGCGTGCGGAAATTCGCGATCGTCAGCGTGACGCTCCTGCCGCCGGCGATCGGCCTCTGTCTTTACGTCATGCTGGGCAGCCCAGGCTTGCCCGATCAGCCGCTTCAGGCGCGGCTGGAAAACCCCGGTACCGACATGGCGCTGCTGGTTTCCAAGGCCGAGCGGCATCTGGCGCAGAATCCGAATGACGGTTCCGGCTGGGATATTCTTGCCCCCATCTATTTCCGCTCGATGCGTCTTGGCGATGCCGAGCTTGCCTATCGCAACGCGATCCGGCTGATCGGTCCGAATGCGGCGCGCCTGTCCGGCCTCGGTGAGACACTGGTCGCGTCCAATGACGGCATCGTCACCGACGACGCCCGTTCCGCCTTCGAGGAGGCCGTGCGGCTGGAACCCGGCAATGTGCGGGCGCGCTTTTATGTCGGTCTGGCGCAGGAACAGTCGGGCAAGGCCGACGAAGCGCGCGCGACCTTCGAGGCGATTGCCAAGGCATCGCCGCCCGATGCCCCATGGATGGCGTTGATCAACGACCATATCGCAAAGAATGGCGGTACCGCTGCAGCCTCGGCCGGTGCCCCCGCAGCAACCGCTCCTCCGGCCGCTCCGCTTGGTGGACCGACCAGCAGCGATGTGGCGGCGGCGCAGAACATGTCGCAGGGAGATCGTCAGGCTATGATCCGCGGCATGGTCGACAGCCTTGCCGAAAAGCTGCAGGCTGATCCGAACAATATCGAGGGCTGGTTGCGGCTGGTTCGCTCCTACATGGTGCTGGGCGACAGGCCGAAGGCCGAAGAAGCACTGAAGACCGGGCTGGGGCATTTTCCGGCGGATGGAAACGAAGGCAGGCAACTTGTGGCGCTTGCCCAGGAAGCGGGGCTGACGACGACCGGGACGGCATCCCAGGAGCCGACGCCACAGGCAACGACGCCCCAGGGAGTGACGCAATGACGCGCAAACAGAAACGGTTGGCAGTGATTGCCGGCGGCATGAGCTTCATCATCGTTGCCGTCTTCCTGGTGATGTTCGCCTTCTCGCAGTCGGTCGCCTATTTCTTCATGCCGGGAGATATCGCGGCCGCCAATCTGCAGCCCGGAACGCGCATCCGCCTCGGCGGTCTCGTCGAGCAGGGCTCGGTCAAGCGCGGCCAGGGTGCGACGGTGAGTTTCACCGTCACCGACGGCAAGGCGACCGTTCCGGTCTCCTATACCGGCATCCTGCCCGACCTGTTCCGCGAAGGGCAGGGCGTCGTGACGGAAGGCGCCTTCGATGCCGCCACCCATGGCTTTGTTGCCGACAGCGTGCTGGCCAAACATGACGAGAACTACATGCCGAAAGAAGTTGCCGACCGCCTGAAGAAGGACGGGGTCTGGGAAGACGGATCCGGCAAGGGCATGGCGCCTGCCAAGGGCGAGGACAAGAGCAAGGCCAAGGGCATGGATGGCGCCGAAAAGACGCCGGAAAATGGCCAGATCGTGGGGAGCACGAAACCATGATCGTTGAAATCGGCCACTACGCGCTGGTGCTGGCACTGGCGACCGCGATCATCGTCTCGATTGTCCCGGTTGTCGGCGTCAGGCGCCGCGACGCCAATATGATGGCGCTTGCGACCACCGGTTCGATTGTGATCTTCGGCCTTGTCGTCTTGTCCTTTGCGGCATTGACCTGGGCCTATGTCGCATCCGACTTTTCGGTGAAGAACGTCTGGGAGAATTCCCATTCGCTGATGCCGCTGATCTACAAATATTCGGGTGTCTGGGGCAATCACGAAGGCTCGATGATGCTCTGGCTGCTGATCCTCTCGCTTTTCAGCATGCTTGTCGCCGTCTTCGGTCGCAACATTCCCGAAACGCTGAAGGCCAATGTGCTCTCGGTTCAGGCCTGGATCTCGGTCGCCTTCCTGCTGTTCATCCTGTTGACCTCCAACCCGTTCCTCCGGCTCGATCCGGCGCCGGCGGAAGGCCAGGACCTCAACCCGGTCCTGCAGGATCTCGGCCTCGCCATCCACCCGCCGCTTCTCTATCTCGGTTATGTCGGTTTCTCGGTCTGTTTCTCCTTTGCCGTCGCGGCTCTCATGGAAGGCCGCATCGATGCCGCATGGGCGCGCTGGGTGCGGCCCTGGACGCTTGCCGCCTGGACCTTCCTGACCGCCGGCATCGCCATGGGCTCCTACTGGGCCTATTACGAGCTCGGCTGGGGCGGCTGGTGGTTCTGGGATCCGGTCGAAAACGCATCCTTCATGCCCTGGCTTGCCGGCACGGCGCTGCTTCATTCGGCGCTGGTCATGGAAAAGCGCGAGGCCTTGAAGATCTGGACGGTGCTTCTGGCGATCATGACCTTCTCGCTGTCGCTGCTCGGCACCTTCCTCGTTCGCTCCGGCGTTTTGACCTCGGTGCACGCTTTCGCCACCGATCCGTCGCGCGGCATCTTCATCCTCTGCATTCTCGCGATCTTTATCGGCGGAGCCTTCACGCTGTTTGCCTGGCGCGCGCCGACGCTGAAGGCCGGTGGCCTGTTTGCACCGATCTCGCGTGAGGGTGCGCTCGTCCTCAACAACCTGATCCTGACGGTCTGCGCCGCAACGGTGCTGACCGGCACGCTTTATCCGCTGGCGCTGGAAACGTTGACCGGTGAGAAGATTTCGGTCGGTGCGCCGTTCTTCAACATGACCTTCGGCTTGCTGATGCTGCCGTTGCTTCTTGCTGCACCGCTGGGGCCGATGCTGGCCTGGAAACGTGGCGATCTTTATGGCGCCCTGCAGCGCCTCTGGATCTTTGCGGGACTGGCACTGCTGGCCGGACTGGCTGTCTGGTATATCCACCACGGCGGCCCGGTCATGGCGATCTTCGGTCTGGCGCTCGGCTGCTGGGGGATCTTCGGCGCGCTCGCTGATCTCTGGTATCGCGGCAATTTCGGCAAGCTGCCGGTGATGACGTCGTTTGCCCGCCTGAAGGGTCTGCCGCGTTCCGCCTGGGGCACGGCGATTGCCCATTTCGGCCTCGGGGTGACGGTGATCGGCATCATCGCCGCATCCGCCTTCAGCACTGAAAATGTCCTCGACATGAAGCAGGGACAGACGACCGATGCGGGTGGTTACGCGCTGACATTCGACGGTTTCCGCGATGCCGTCGGCCCGAACTATACCGAACAGCGCGGTCATTTCACCGTCCGCTCCGGTGGTGCCGTCGTGGCTGACGTCTGGTCGTCGAAGCGGCTTTACACGGCACGCCGCATGCCGACGACCGAGGCCGGCATCCTGACATTCGGGCTGAGCCAGCTTTATGTCTCGCTCGGCGACCCGATCGATGGCGGCGGTATCGTCGTGCGCATCTGGTGGAAACCGATGATCACCTGCATCTGGGGCGGTGCGCTGGTGATGATGTTCGGCGGTTTCGTCTCGCTCTCCGACCGGAGATTGCGCGTCGGTGCCCCGCGTCGCAAGGCAAAGGCAGTCAAGGTTGCCATGGAGCCGGCCGAATGATCCGCCGTCTCCTTCTTGCGCTGGTCTTGTGTCTGGGCGCCTTTCCAGCCTTTGCCGTCAATCCCGACGAGGTTCTGAAGGATCCGGCGCTTGAACACAGGGCGCGGCAGATCTCCGCGCAACTGCGCTGCATGGTCTGCCAGAACCAGTCGATCGACGACTCCAATGCCGAGCTTGCCAAGGATCTGCGTCTGCTGGTGCGACAGAGGATCACCGACGGCGATACGGACGGCCAGGTGATCGACTATGTCGTATCGCGTTATGGTGAGTTCGTGCTGCTCAATCCGCGTCTGAGTGCAAAGACGGTCATCTTATGGGCGATGCCGATCGGCCTGCTTGTCATCGGCATATTTGCGCTCGTCGTATTCGTCAGAAGCCGGCCGGGCCGACGCGTGGCCGACGAGCTGACGGCCGAGGAAAAGGCACGGATCGAGGATCTGCTGCAGCGTTGAGCACCGCTTCATTACCAGGGCGTGAATTCGAATATTACGAACATTTCATGCGATAGCCACCTGCAGTTAAGGTGTCGGCTCCTATATCCTTGTCATCGAACGACGCCGGAAGAACCGGCCACGATTGAGTGACGAAGAGAAAAGGTAGCTTTGACCATGATCGCCATTGGACGTCCCTCCCTCAAGACAGTGCTGAAGTCCACGACCGTTGCCGGCCTTGCCGCCGTCATGTTGTCGACCGGAATTTCCGGCCAGATCATGCCGACCTTCGCGGCCCCGGTTATCGTCAGTGCACCGCAGGCCCCGAGCTTTGCGGATGTCGTCTCGGCTGTTTCGCCTGCCGTCGTTTCCGTCCGCGTCCAGTCCGACGCACAGCCGGTTTCGGACGACAGCGGCAACTTCTCCTTCAATTTCGGCGGCCGCGGCTTTGATGAGTTGCCGGACGATCACCCGCTGAAGCGTTTCTTCCGTGAATTCGGCGGCCAGATGCCAGGTGGCCCCGGCGGCCCGAATGGCGGTCCAAACGGTGGCCCCGGCGGCCGCAATCAGGATCGTGCCGATCGCAGCCAGCCGAACCGTCCGCATCATCTGCGCCCGACTGCTCAGGGCTCCGGCTTCTTCATTTCCGAAGACGGTTACATCGTCACCAACAACCACGTCGTGTCCGATGGCCAGGCCTATACGGTCGTTCTCAACGACGGTACCGAGCTTGATGCCAAGCTTGTCGGCAAGGACAGCCGCACCGATCTGGCACTGCTCAAGGTCGATGCTCCGGCCCGCAAGTTCACCTATGTTTCGTTTGCCGACGACAGCAAGGTTCGCGTCGGTGACTGGGTCGTCGCCGTCGGCAATCCCTTCGGTCTCGGCGGCACGGTGACGGCAGGTATCGTCTCGGCCCGCGGTCGTGACATCGGCTCCGGTCCGTATGACGACTATATCCAGGTCGACGCGGCCGTGAACCGCGGCAACTCGGGTGGTCCGACCTTTGACCTCAGCGGTCAGGTCGTCGGCATCAACACCGCGATCTTCTCGCCGTCGGGCGGCAATGTCGGCATCGCATTTGCCATTCCGGCCTCCACCGCCAAGGACGTCATCGCCGACCTGATGAAGGACGGCAAGGTCGAACGCGGCTGGCTTGGTGTACAGATCCAGCCGGTAACCCAGGACATCGCCGACTCGCTCGGCCTGAAGGAAGCCACCGGTGCGCTTGTGGTTGCTCCGCAGGAAGGCTCTCCGGGCCAGAAGGCCGGCATCAAGCAGGGCGATATCATTCGCTCCGTCAACGGCCAGCCGATCAAGGACGCTCGCGATCTGGCGCGCCGCATCGCCGCCTTCGGCCCCAACAGCAAGGTGAATATCGATCTGTGGCGTGATGGCAAGCAACAGACTGTTGCGGTGAACCTGACCAATATGGCGACCGATGAATCGGCCCAGGCCGATGCTCAGCCGCAGGAAGCGCCGGCCCCGTCGAGTGAAAAGGCCCTGGCCAATCTCGGCATCACCGTATCTCCTTCCGAAGACGGTAACGGTCTTGCCGTCACCGATGTCGATCCGGACAGTGAAGCTGCTGCCCGCGGCCTGAAGAATGGCGAGAAGATCTTGTCGGTCAACAACAAGAAGGTCGCCTCCGCCGGTGATGTCGGCAAGGTTCTGGAAGATGCCAAGAAGGACGGCCGCACCCGCGCGCTGTTCCAGGTCGAGGCAGACGGTTCCAGCCGCTTCATCGCCCTGCCGATCAACGAAGGCTGATCGAAGGCTCTGATTGATCCGGCGGCGGTGGCACCTCCAGGCCAGCCGCGGGATCCATGACGAAGAGGGCGCCGCCGGCAACGTCGGCGCCCTGTTTCGTTCTCGAGATGCCCTATGGAGTTCCCAATGCAGACATCATCCTTACATTCTCCCGATGCAGGCGATTCCTCTGGTGCAAAAATCGCAGGCGACGTTATTGTCCCGCACATGAAGATTCTGGTTATTGAAGACGATCTCGAGGCTGCAGCCTACATGACGAAGGCCTTTCGCGAGGCTGGCATCATCGTCGATCATGCAAGCGACGGCGAAAGCGGGCTCTTCATGGGCTCGGAGAACTCGTATGACGTGATGGTCATCGACCGCATGCTGCCGCGACGCGACGGGCTTTCCGTCATCAGCGAATTGCGCAAGCGTGGCGTCAATGCGCCGGTGCTGATCTTGTCGGCGCTCGGTCAGGTGGATGATCGCGTGACCGGCCTTCGCGCTGGCGGTGATGACTACCTGCCCAAACCCTATGCATTCTCCGAGCTTCTCGCCCGTGTCGAGGTGCTTGGCCGGCGCAAGGGCACGCCCGAGCAGGATATGGCTTATCGTGTCGGTGATCTGGAACTCGACCGGCTTTCCCACGAGGTCAAGCGCGCCGGCAAGGATATCCTGTTGCAGCCGCGCGAATTCCGGCTTCTCGAATATCTGATGAAGAATGCCGGACAGGTCGTCACCCGAACGATGCTGCTCGAAAACGTCTGGGATTATCACTTCGATCCGCAGACCAATGTCATCGACGTGCATGTGTCGCGCCTTCGCTCCAAGATCGAGAAGGATTTCGACAAGCCGCTGTTGAAAACCATTCGCGGCGCCGGCTACATGATCAAGGACGAGGGGTAACTCCGTTTGTTTTCCCGCGTTATCCAGCGGTCCCGCCTGATGTTCCGCTCGACGGCGGTCAGGCTGTCGGCACTCTATATCCTCCTGTTTGCGCTGTGCGCCGCTTTCCTCGTTTTCTATGTCACGGCGCTTTCCGAAAAGACGCTGGTGCAACAGACGCGCCAGACGATCCAGGAGGAGGTCGAGGACCTGCAGCGCGCCTATGACCGCGGCGGCGTCAATCTTCTCTTGCGCATCATGGAGCGCAGGGCCCGCCAGCCAGGCGCCAATCTGTATGTGATCGCCGGCCCGAGCGGCGACATCCTCGCGGGCAACGTTTCCTCCGTCCAGCCCGGCGTGTTGGCCAACGAAGGTTGGACCGACATGCCCTTCGTCTACGAACCTTATGCGGAGGCGGGCAATTCCCGGCGTCATTTCGCCATCGCCAATGTCCGGCTCATCGACAATGGCCTGAGGGTGATGATCGGCCGCGATCTTGGCGATCCGAACCGCTTCCGCTACATCGTCCGCCAGTCGCTGATGGTGGCGCTGACGATCATGGGGCTCGGCGCCCTGGTGATCTGGTTCGGCATCGGTCGCAATGCCCTGAAGCGCATCGACCGCATGTCGGCGGCCAGCCAGAAGATCATGGCCGGCGATCTGTCTCAGCGCCTTCCCGTCGGCCGCTCCGGTGACGAATTCGATCGCATGTCGGTGTCGCTGAACGCCATGCTAGGCCGCATCGAGAAGCTGAACGAGGGGTTGCGGCAGGTTTCCGACAATATCGCCCATGATCTGAAGACGCCGTTGACCCGGCTGCGCAACAAGGCGACCGAAGCGTTGGGCGAAGACCGCGAGGACGTGCGCCGGGCTGCGCTTGAAGGCATTATCGGCGAATCCGACCAGTTGATCCGCACCTTCAATGCACTGCTGATGATCTCACGCGTCGAGGCAGGTTCGATCGCGGCGGAAATGTCGAATGTCGATCTGTCTGCAGCATCCGCCGATAGCGCCGAGCTCTACGAACCGGCGGCCGAGGAGGCGGGGTTGCAGCTCGTGACCGAGATCGCGCCGGCGATTTCCATCAATGGCAATCGCGAACTGATCGGCCAGGCGATCTTCAATCTGCTCGATAACGCGATCAAATATGCGGGCGAAGGCACCGATGCGCCGCTCATCCAGGTGAAGCTCTTTGCCGCAGATGGCGAGGTGAGGCTTTCGGTTTGCGACAACGGACCGGGCGTTCCCGCCGAAAAACGCACCGATGTGACGAAGCGTTTCGTTCGTCTGGATGCCAGCCGGTCGAAACCGGGCACCGGGCTTGGCCTGTCGCTTGTGGAGGCCGTCATGGAACTGCATGGCGGCCGGCTTGAGCTTTCCGCCACCGATGAGACGAGGACGGAGGCTCCGGGCCTGACGGTGACGATGGTTTTTCCGGCGGTCAAGGGCTGAGCTTTTCTTTCTGCTGCTCGCCCCTCACCCTAACCCTCTCCCCGTAAAGGGGCGAGGGGACGTGCCAAGCTCGATGCTTGAGAAGCGCGGAGGCGTTTGCGGCATATCTCCTTCTCCCCGCTTGCGGGGAGAAGGTGCCGGCAGGCGGATGAGGGGCAGAAGCCCCTAAGTCGGATGGCTCTGGCTCACGCCAGCGGCGGCGCAAGGTTCATCAGCAGTACCATCACCAGACCGACTATCGAGACGATCGACTGGATGACCGAGATGGTGCCCGTCGCTTCGCCCATCGTCATTCCGAAAGCTTCCTTCACCAGCCAGAAGCCGGCATGGTTGGCGTAGTTGAAGAACAAAGAGCCACAGCCAACCGACAGCGCCAGAAGCGAGGCGTTGAGAGAGGGATCGTGGGCGACGAGCGGTGCGAGCAGGCCAGAGGCACCGACGATGCCGACAGTGGCCGATCCGGTCGAGACTGATAGCAGCATCGAGATGATCCAGCCGAGGACCAGCGGCGACAGCGCGAAATGTTGGCTCAGATGCATGATCGCATCGCCCACCTTGGCATCGCCGAGAACGTGCTGGAACGCACCACCGCCGGCGATGATCAGCAGGACGTTGGCGATCGGCTTGACGCTGGCCGACATCGACGAACGCAGTATCTCGCTGTCGCCACCGCGGCTCCAGATCAGCATGAGGGCAGCAAACAGCACGCCGATCAGCATGGCGATACCTGGATCTCCGAGGAAATCGGTGATCGACAGGATGGTGGAGCCCTCCGGCAGAACCAGTTCGGCAATCGCGTGCAGCAGCATCAGTATCGCCGGCAGAAGCGCCGTCAGCAGACTGAGGCCAAGGCCGGGCGGTGTCTTCATCATTGCCGCGTCCTCGTCAGCCTCTGCCGAGAATTGATCGATGAGAGACTGGTCGGGTCTGACCTTCATGCGTGGCGTGACGATCGCACCGTAGATCGGACCGCCAAGGATGATCGCCGGGATGGCAGCGATGAAGCCGTATAGCATTGTCGCGCCGATATTGGCGTTGAGCGAGGCAATCGCGGTGAGCGGTCCCGGATGTGGCGGCACCATGCCATGCATCGCGGCAAGCGCGGCAATGACCGGCACACCGACATAGACATAGGCCGAACCCTTGATGCTCTGCGTCTCATCGAGCTTGCGGGCGACGCTGAAGATCAGCGGCAGGAGCACCACGAGCCCGACCTCGAAGAACATTGGAATGCCGATGACGAAAGCGGCTCCCGCCATCGCCCAGGGCAGGAGGCGTGTCGATGTGTTTGCGATGATCAGGTTGGAAATGCTTTCGGTCACCCCGCCGGCGGCCAGGATCCGGCCCAGCATGGCGCCGAGCGCGACCACGAGGCCGACCGCGCCGAGCGTGTGGCCGGCACCCGTTTCGATTGACTTGATCAGCTTGTCCCCCGGCATGCCGGTAACCAGGCCGACCGCGATCGATGTGATGAGCAGCGCCAGAAGCGGATGCAGGCGAGCACGCGAAACGATCAGCACAACGAGGAAAATCACGCTGCCGAGCGCGGTCGCGAGGAGCGCAATGTCTGAGGAATTCATAATCTCTCCCGATAATGAACGCGGAAACGCCGGCAGCCGAGGTGACTCCATTCACCCTGATTGCCGGAGGCGGTCCGCGAGAAACTGGAGAATGAAGGCCTCCAGAAAGATAGCGCCCTAATTAGATTCGCTCGTTTGACAATTCGCAATCATTCTTGGGTTGTGGTTTTCCGCCATAGCGGTTTGTCTTCTGCGCCGACGCAAACTAAAAGCTGCATGGTGGAGGAGACAGGATGGAAAGCGTAGGACGGCTTGATGCCGTGGCAGCCGACGTCATCCGGCCGCTGAACCAGACGGAAGCGAAGATCGCGCTCGCCGTTCTGAAGGATATCGGCAAGTCGGAAGCGGCGGTTTCCGAAGTCGTCAAACAGGGTGGTCCGCTCAAGGACTTTCTCGTCGCAGCCTTTTCCCTGTCGCCCTATCTGCGGGATACAGCCAGCGTATCGCCGAGGCTGCTGGCCGATGCGATCAGCCAGCCGATCGAACCCTGGCTTTCGGGACTTGTCGAAAAGGCCCGCAACGTCTGGCGGCCGGCGGGCGGCAAAATCTCTTCCGAAGCCGAGGTGATGACGGCGCTGAGGGAGGCCAAACGGGCATTCGCGTTTCTCGTCGCGCTCGCTGATCTTGCCCGCGTCTTCACCGCCAGGGATACGACGCGCTGGTTGAGCGAATTCGCCGAAGCCGCGGTCGCCGCGGCGATCGACCATCTACTTCTTTCAGCCCATCAGGCCGGCAAGCTGGCGCTCGTCGACCCGGAGACGCCGAGCCGCGGCTCCGGCCTGATCCTGCTCGGCATGGGCAAACTCGGCGGCTGCGAGTTGAATTACTCCTCCGATATCGACATCGTCGTTTTTTACGATCCCGATGCCGGCATTCTTGCCGATCCGCTGGATGCATCGGAAACCTATGGCCGGATGATGCGTCGGCTCGTCCGTATCCTGCAGGACCGCATCGCGGACGGTTACGTTTTTCGCACCGATCTGCGGCTACGCCCCGATCCCGGCTCGACGCCGCTTGCCGTGTCCGTCGATGCAGCGCTGATCTATTACGAGGGCAGGGGGCAGAACTGGGAGCGAGCCGCCTTCATCAAGGCGCGGCCCGTGGCTGGCGATATCGCGGCCGGCGACAGTTTCCTCAAGCTGCTGACCCCCTTCGTCTTCCGCAAATATCTCGATTATGCGGCAATCGCCGACATCCATTCGATCAAGCGGCAGATCCATGTTCACAAGGGGCATGGCGCGATCGCGGTGAAGGGTCATGACGTCAAGCTCGGCCGTGGCGGCATTCGCGAGATCGAGTTCTTTGCCCAAACCCAGCAATTGATTGCCGGCGGGCGCATGCCGGCACTGCGAACCCGCCAGACGGAACCGGCACTGCAGGCGCTGGCCGAAGCCAGATGGATCAAGCCGGAAATTGCGGCCGCACTGACCGAAGCCTATTGGTTCCTGCGCGATATCGAGCACCGCATCCAGATGGTGCATGACGAGCAGACGCACCGTTTGCCCGAAACGGATGCCGAATTGAAACGCATCGCCTTCATGCTGGGCATGGAGTCGGCCGCCTTTTCCAAACGGCTGGAGAATGTCCTGAAGACTGTCGAGACCCGGTATTCCAGGCTTTTCGAGCAGGAAGAGAAGCTTTCGGCCGGCGAGGGTAATCTCGTCTTCACCGGCCAGAAGGACGACCCGGATACATTGACAACGCTTGCCGCCCTCGGCTTTGCCCGCCCGGCCGACATGTCGCGGATGATCCGCACCTGGCAGTCGGGCCGCTACCGGGCGACGCAATCGGGCGAGGCGCGCGAACGGCTGACGGAAATGATGCCGGCTCTGCTCAAGGCTTTCGGAGCCAGCCGGCGCGCCGACGAGGCTTTGCTGCGCTTCGACAGCTTCTTGAAGGCGCTGCCGGCCGGTATCCAGCTTTTCTCGCTGATCGGCAACAATCCGCCGCTTCTGTCGCTGATCGTCACCATAATGGCTTCGGCACCGCGGCTTGCCGATATCATCGCCGCAAGGCCGCATGTCTTCGACGGCATGCTCGATCCCGGTCTGATGGCCGAATTGCCGACGCGTGACTATCTTTCCCGGCGGCTGGACATTTTCCTGTCCGTTTCGCGGCATTACGAGGACCGTCTTGACCGGCTGCGCATCTTCGCCTCCGAACAACGGTTCCTGATCGGTGTCCGGCTGCTCACCGGCTCGATTTCCGGCGATGCTGCCGGCCTGGCCTTCACCCACCTCGCGGATCTGTTGATCGATGCAGCGCTGACCGCTGTCACCGGCGAGATAGAGGCCGCCCATGGTCGATATCCGGGTGGCCGGGTTGCGGTGATCGGCATGGGCAAGCTCGGCTCGTTCGAACTGACGGCCGGTTCCGACGTCGATCTCATCTTGCTTTACGACTATGACGGCGAGGCTTCGGAAAGTCTCGGCCGCAGGCCGCTCGATCCGCAACGCTATTTCACCCGCCTGACGCAGCGGCTGATCGCGGCGCTTTCAGCCCCGATGGCCGAGGGTGTGATCTTCGAGGTCGATCTGCGTCTTCGGCCCTCCGGCAACAAGGGACCGGTCGCCACCCGCATCAGCGCCTTCAGCAAGTATCAGCGGGAAGAGGCGTGGACCTGGGAACATATGGCGCTGACCCGGGCAAGGATGGTCTGTGGTGACGAAAGCCTGAAGCAGGAGGCAAGGGCGGTGATCGCCGACGTGCTTGGCGCCATCGGCGATACCCGAACGATTGCTGCCGACGTCGTCGAGATGCGTGCCTTGATCGAACAGGAAAAACCGCCGCGCGATATCTGGGATCTGAAACATGTTCCCGGCGGGCTGATCGACATCGAATTTATCGCCCAGTATCTGCGACTGGTCGCCCCGGCCGCGGCCGTGGCACAGGATACTTACGGCTATTCGACGGGAGAGACGCTGAAGACGCTCGGCAGGAGCCTGATGAAGGCCGCCGAACTCGATACTTGCCTCGAAGCTTTGGCGCTGTTTACCGAACTCTCCCAGATCATCAGGCTTTGTGTCGACGGTCCGTTCGATGTCGCAGACGTGCCCCCCGGCCTCATCGAGCGCATCTGCCGCGCCGGCGACTGCCCGGACCTCGGAACGCTGGAGGGCCAGGTAAGGAGCTTGGCAGAGCGTGTAAGGGAGGTCTTCGGGACGGTCATCCCCCTATCCGTGGATTAGGGCCATAACCCCTGCAGTTGAAGCAATGGAAGCAGCACGACACCGAGGACGACGCAGATCATATTGACGATCCATCCCTGGTCTGGCGTGGCATCGAGTTTGGCGTCAATACGCGCCAACTGCCGCAGGATCGGGTTCATAGGCGATATTGCGATAGTCAATCATATCTTGAATTGAAGCAGTGAGACGTTTTCCACTTTGATCGGGGCGGAGCCGAATTCGTAGCTCCCGTCAATTCAGCGGCATGATCGTCCCCTCACGCCACTTTTTTCTGAGCGTCCGGCCGACGCTGCTCGACGAAGGGGCGGTCGGGGATATGCAGCGACACGGCGGTGCCCTTGCCCATCTTCGAGCGTATGCGCATCTTGCCCCCGTGGAGAGCTACGAGCGAGCGCGAGATGGCAAGCCCGAGACCTGACCCGCCCTTGCTCTTGGCGTATTGGCTCTGCACCTGTTCGAAGGGCTGGCCGATCTTTGAAAGTGCGTGTTTCGGAATGCCGATGCCGCTGTCGGCAATTGTCAGCATCAAGCCCTTTTCGAGCCTGCGGACCCGCAGCTCGATCTTGCCGCCGGCATCGGTGAACTTCACTGCATTGGAGAGGAGATTGAGCATCACCTGCTTGAGCGCCCGGCGGTCACCCACCATGTCGAGTTCCTTCGGCAGGTGCTGGTGGATGGTGATGTTCTTCTCCTGCGCGGCAATGGCCGTCAGACGCAGGCTTTCCTCGATCAGCGGCGCGAGATCCACGCGTTCCGAATGGATGCACATATGACCTGCCTCGATCTTCGACATGTCGAGAATGTCGTTGATGACGTTGAGCAGGTGTTTGCCGCTATCGTGGATGTCCTTGGAATATTCGCCGTATTTGCTTGAGCCGAGCGGACCGAACATGTTGTTCATCAGGATCTCGGAAAAACCGAGAATGGCGTTGAGCGGTGTGCGCAGCTCATGGGACATGTTGGCGAGGAATTCCGATTTCGCCTTGTTGGCGGCCTCGGCGCGGTTCTTTTCCGCCTGGTAGTTCGCGTTGGCGACGGAAAGCTCCGATTTCTGCTGTTCCAGCGTCTTCTGCGACGCCGACAGGTCGCCGATCGTTGCCATCAACCGGCGCTCGCTGTGGCGCAGCCGATCCTGGTGGCGTTTCAGCAGCGAGATGTCGGTACCAACGGAGACGGTGCCACCGTCGCGGGTGCGGCGCTCGTTGATCTGCAGCCAGCGCTCGTCTGCAAGCTGAACTTCCGTCGTGCGGGAAAATCCGCTCCCATCGGCATCGGCCACCCGACGCTCGATCACCGGGCGGGCAGCGGCAGCATTGACCATATCCCGTTCGGTGCCAGGCACCAGCACGTTGTCGGGCAGTCCGTAAGCCTGCTGGAAATGGGCGTTGCACATGACGAGGCGGTCGTTCTTGTCCCACAGCACGAAGGCTTCGGACGTGCACTCTATGGCGTCGGCCAGTCGCTGGTCGGCTTCGGCATAACGCTGCGCCAGGCGATGCTGTTCGGTGACGTCCATGGCGATGCCGATGACATGGATGCGCCCGGCGGCATTGCGGATGACCTGGGCGCGGGCGCGCATCCAGACATAATGGCCAGCCGCATGACGCATGCGAAACACCTGGTCGACCTGCTTGGCATTGCCGCGGCTGATGGCACGCGCCAGCGCATAGATGTTGCCGTCGGAGGGATGCATCATCCGCGCCGCATCGGCAAAGGAAATGACGCTGCCGGCCGGTGGGAGGCCAAGCATTTCATACATCGAGCCGGACCAGAACAGCCGGCGGTTGGTAACGTCGAAATCCCACAGGCCGCAGCGTCCGCGCGACAATGCGGTCTCGATCCTGAGGTTCGATTCGAGAAAAATCTCGTCGGCGTCGCGGGCCCGCTTCACCTGGGTGTAATAGGCATAGAGGATGACGAGGAGAACGGCCGAGATGCCGGTGAAGATCGTCACGTTGAGCGAGACTTCGTTGCGCATGAACCGGTTGGCCGTATCGAGCGAATGGGCGGTGACGATCAGCGCGCCGTCATTGCCGATCGGCAGGATCGAGGCATAGTGAGCGACTTCGCCGAGATAGGTCTCGATCACACCGCGTGCTTCGCTGAAACGGCGCACTGTCGCGGTCTCGGGCAGAAGCGAGGCGAGGCGGCGTCCGATATAGGGGGCAGCGTCTCTGGAACCGCCGAACACCACGCCCGAGCCATTGACCAGCAGGGTGAATGCACCGTTCGTTTCGACACCCGACGGAAGATAGGTGGAGAGGATCGCTTCGGCGGCATTGCGGTTGCCGGCGGCAAACAAGGCGTCCTGGCCGGAAAACACGGCCTTGGCTGTTGCAGCCATCAGCGCCGTCGACTGGCGGGCCGCATCCTCCATCCGGGCATGCTCGCCCATGATGCCGAAAATGCGTGATGCAGCGACGACCATAAGAAAGGCGACGATGAGCAGCGGGATCGAACGCTTGAGAACGAGCTCCGCGCGCGACACCTGGCGCGAGATCGGCTTGGCCGCAATCCGGGGCTCTCCGGCCACCGCCGTTCCAAGCTCCGAAATTCCCGGAAATTTAAGGCGCAGCCAAGCACCGGCCGCGGTTGCCCGCTGCACGTCCGACATCGTGTTCATCTAGTCCCTCGTGATGATTCGATGCGCCGCCCGCCCGAATCTACCCTAATGAATCATAGAGTGATTCTTCGTGTCCAGAGGGTTGGTAATATTTTGTTAACCATATGAAATACGCGGCATTTCGGCCGTTTTGATGCTGCAAATCAGTTTTCTGGCTGCGCTGAATCCGAATGTGACATTTGCTGTGCCGTCAAGCGATCCGTGCCAAAATGCGGCATCTATGGCGAAAAATATGGCGATACCGTTTGCCTCGTGCCGATGCGTGTTGCACCGGTCGCGACCGGTGCAACACGCATCAACCACTTGATCACGAAATCGCCGATGTTTGTGTCTGGCCTGCTCTCGCCATGGCCATGGAGACTGCCGAGAGTGTCACGACGACCGCGCCATAGACATAGGCAGTGGTGGTGAGGCCGATCAGCGGTGCCGCAAAACCGGCGATGATGGCCGGTACGGCAAAGGCCAGGTAGCTCTCGACCAGGAATGCGGCAAACAATTCGGCCCGTTCATGCGGCTCGGCGAGCGGCAGGAGAATGCGCATGATATTCGAGAAGATCGAACCAAAACCGAGGCCGGCAAGCGCGGTCCCGGCAAACAGCATGCCGACCGCCTGAAGATGGATGCCCGAGAGCGTGATGATGACACCGGCGATCAGCGCCGTCGTGCCGGTGAAAAGGACGCGCTGCGGCGCAAATGTGCGGAAGGCGAGAACCGAGGCCGTGCCGCTCAGCATCAGGGTAGCCACCACGGCGGCCCCGACGAACGGTGAGATGATGCCGGTCGCGACCGTCACAAGGCTCGGCATCAGTGACAGGTAGAAGCCGCCAAGTGACCAGCCTGCGACATTGACCGGTGTCACGCGCAAGAGGGTGGGAAGCGCTTGGCGCGGCACGCTGACATGTGGTCGAAGTGCGCCAAGAGCCCCCGGCTTGCGCGAGATCGTTTCCGGCATCACGAAAAGCGTGACAGTCGCAAGGCCCGTCAAACCCAGCAGCACGGCATAGATGAGTTGCAGCGGGTAAGGGCCATAACTGACCAGCGCGCCGCCAAGCAGCGAGCCGACCGTCAGGCCGAGAAAAGCGGTGATGCCGTTCAACAGTGGCGCCTTGGCCCGATCCGTGTCGATGATCGTGGCACCGAAGGTCGGCAGGGCGATGCCGGTGGCAAAACCCTGGACGATGCGGGCGACAATCAGGCTTGGGCCGGACGTGGCAGAGAGGAAGAGAACCATGGCCGCGGCATTGAGGAGCAGTGCCAGGAGGATGAGCGGTCGCCGGCCGAGAAAGTCGGACAGCCCGCCGAAGGTCAGGAGGGCCGCCAGAAGCGCAAAGGCATAGGAGCCGAAGATCAGGGTTATCATCCCCGGCGTCAGATGAAACGTCTCCTGGTAGAGATGATAGAGCGGCGTCGGCGCGCTGCTGCAGGCGGAGATCATCACTGCGCCGAAAAAGCTGAACAGTGTCATTTGGGACAGGCCGGACGCGGTCGGAGAAGCAATGGTATTGCGCATGATGTCACCTTAATGCTAATTATTAGCTTTAGTGGCATATAATTGCGATTGTGGATTAATGCAATATATTTGCTTTAAGGTGGATCGAGAAGATTTGCTGTCGCTATTTCGAGGCGACGTGTGAAAAAGACGAAGTGGAGAAGGCGCTCTCGCGAGAGTGTATTGCCTTCACATGACAGCTGATGCCGGGGGACCGGCGGGAGTAAATGATGGCACGCGAGATGTTGCGCCAAGGCGGGCGCAGTGCACGCATTCAGACGGCGGTACACGAGACCGTGCGGGATCTGCTGAAAAAGGTGGATCGCAGCACCATCACGGTGCCGATGATCGCCGAGAAGGCGGGGGTGACACCCTCGACCATCTATCGCCGCTGGGGCGATATCGGCGATCTTCTGGCGGACGTGGCGCTCGCCCATATGCGGCCGATTTCCGATCCTGTGGATACGGGCGGCATGCGCTCGGATATCGAGACCTTTATCGTCGAATATGCCGAGGAAATGTCATCCCGGGTTGGCCGCGAGATGCTGCAGGATATTATCGGAAGTTCGTCCGGCGGTGCGGCAGAGCGGTGCTGCCATTACACCATCCACCATCTCGAAACCCTGCGCGATCGTGCGGAGCAGCGAGGGGAGGCGGCGTTTGACGTATCCGCCGCCATGGACAAGGTCGTCGCACCTGTCGTCTATCACATCATGTTTCGCGACCGGGAGGTCACGCCCGATTATTGCCGGGCGCTGATTTCCGAATTTTTAGGTGAGGGCGCCGGCCGCTGATGCAGCCGGCAGCATGTCTTCAGGCCTTCAGCATTCGCTCGACGATATCGCGCACGTCGGTCGAGAGGCTGTTCGCCTTTTCGATTGTCGTCAGCGCCGAGCGTGCCTTGTCGGCACGGACCGGCTCGAGCGCGCTCCATGACCGCATCGACGTGAGGATGCGTGCGGCAAGCTGCGGGTTCTTCGTGTCGATCAACAGGATCTGTTCGGCCAGGAAATCGTAACCCTTGCCATCGACGCGATTGAAGCCGGTCGCGTTGGCAAAGGCGAAAGTGCCGACGAGCGAACGGACCCGGTTCGGATTGCCGGCATTGAAGCGCGGGTTCTGCATCAGCGACTGGACGCGTTCCAGCGTGTCGGCGCCGGGAATGGTCGCCTGGATCGAGAACCACTTGTCGATGACGAGGGGATTACCGTCGAAGCGCGTCAGGAAGCTTGCAAGGGCGGCCGTGGTCTCGGAAGCGTCCGGGAAACGGTGTGCGAGCAACGTCAGCGCCTGGGCAAGATCCGTCATGTTGTCGGCAGCACCAAAGGCTTCCGCCGCACGCGAGGGCGTGCCTTCCGCAAAGGTGAGATAGGAAAGTGCCGCGTTTCTCAGCGAGCGCTTGCCGGCATTTTCCGCGTCGGGCGAATAGGCACCGTCGATCTTCATCTCGTCATAGAGACGGACGAAGATCTCTTCGCCAGCCTTTGCAATCGCCAGGTGGATGGCCTTGCGGCCCTCATGGATTGCATCGGGATCGTTGTTGCTGCCGAGTTCGCGGGCAATATCGGCCTCGCTCGGCAGGTTGAGCGCCTGCGCCCGGAAGGCAGGTTCCAGCGTGGCGTCGGCTGCGCATTCGAGCAGTGCCGAGACAAAGGCCGGATCGCAGCTTACGGCACGGCCGTCACGGATGTCGCGGGCAGCCTGCGTGAGGTTCGGGATAGCAAGGTCGGTCAGCGCCTGCCAGCGCGAGAACAGGTCGCTGTCGTGGCGGGCGATATGAACCAGATCGGCGGAAGACTGGTCGAAGGCCAGATTGATCGGCGCCGAGAATGACCGGTTGAGCGACAGAACCGGCCGCGACGAGATGCCGGAGAAGGTAAAGCTCTGCTTGCGTTCCGTGAGATGCAGGACGTCGCCCGTCACGTCGCCGCCGCTGACCGATTTCGGCTCGGCAATCGAACCGTTGTCGAGGATCAGCGCGAAGGAAAGCGGAATGTGCACCGGTTCCTTGTTCGGCTGGCCGGGCGTTGCCGGCGTCATCTGCTCGAGCGACAGGGTAAACGTCCCGGCCGTGCTGTCATAGGCGCCGGATGCGGTCACCAGCG
This sequence comes from Aliirhizobium sp. YIM B11859, assembly GCF_057163345.1. Lineage (NCBI taxonomy): Bacteria > Pseudomonadati > Pseudomonadota > Alphaproteobacteria > Hyphomicrobiales > Rhizobiaceae > Aliirhizobium > Aliirhizobium sp. YIM B11859. The sequence goes on along the minus strand of NZ_JBXHAY010000002.1, from coordinate 42,423 downwards.
GAGTGCCGGCCTGTACGTACCAGCGGAACAACTGCTTCAGATCCCGGCCGCTGGCCTCCTCGAAGCATGCAACATAATCCTCGACGGTAACGGCCTGGCCGTCATGGCGCTCGAAATAGAGATCCATGCCCTGGCGGAAGGCGTCGCGTCCAAGCACGGTCGAGATCATGCCGGTAATTTCGGCACCCTTCTCGTAGATCGTCGTCGTGTAGAAATTGTTGATCTCGCGATAGGTGTCCGGCCGCGGCGAATGTGCGAGCGGGCCTGCATCTTCCGGGAATTGCTCCGATTTCAGATGGCGCACATCGGCGATGCGCTTGACCGCGCGCGAGCGCATGTCGGCCGAGAATTCCTGATCGCGATAGACCGTCAGGCCTTCTTTCAGGCAAAGCTGGAACCAGTCGCGGCAGGTGATGCGGTTGCCGGTCCAGTTGTGGAAATATTCATGCGCGATGATGCGCTCGATATTGGCATAATCCTGGTCGGTCGCGGTTTCAGGGTCGGCCAGCACGTATTTGTCGTTGAAGACGTTGAGGCCCTTGTTTTCCATAGCCCCCATGTTGAAGTCCGAGACGGCGACGATCTGGAAGATGTTGAGATCGTATTCGCGGCCGAACCGCTCCTCGTCCCATTTCATCGACCGCTTCAGCGCATCCATGGCATAGGCCGCGCGGCCCTCCTTGCCATGCTCGACATAGATCTTCAGCGCCACTTCGCGACCGGACATCGTTTCGAACGTGTCCTCGACAAGGCCGAGATCGCCGGCAACCAGCGCAAACAGATAGGCAGGCTTCGGATGCGGATCGAACCAGGCGGCAAACGCCCGGCCTTCGTCATATCCGGCACCGCCAAGGAAATTGCCGTTCGACAACATGACCGGATTGGCAGCCTTGTCACCGATGATGGTGATCGTGTAGGGCGCCAGCACGTCCGGCCGGTCGGGGAAATAGGTGATCCGGCGAAAGCCCTCGGCCTCGCATTGGGTGCAGTAGACGCCATTGGTCCGGTAAAGGCCCATCAGCTTGGTATTGGCTTCAGGATTGATGAAGGTCGTGATCGTCAGTTCGAACGGCGCGTCTGCCGGCAGGTCGCGAACCGTCAGGGTGTCCGGCGTCGTGTCATACTGGCTGGAAGGCATCTCTTTCTGGTCGAAAAGCAGGCCGGAAAGCGCCAGTTCGTCGCCGTCGAGCACCAGCGGAGCCGATGCGTCGACGCCTTCGCGCCGATGGAAGATCAACCGTGCATCGACCTTTGTATTAGTCGGATCGAGCTCAAACGTCAGGTCCACCCGTTCCAAGACAAAGTCAGTGGGGCGGTAATCCGCCAGATGCACGATCTGGCCTGTATCTGTGCGCATGATGTTTCCTGAAACGGCTTAACGACTGGACGCGGCTATGGGACGCCTATCCCCGATCAGACTGGCACGTTCCCCAACGCCGCATACATAATTGCAGCCAATGCTAAACGATTGTTGAACCCGGGCTAAAATAAAGTGTCGCACGACAGTATAGTGGTTTATTTTCGTACAATGCCGCCGTCATTTGGATGCGTCAACCATCGCTGAACGGCAAAAACGGGCCACTTGTTGCTGGTTGGCGAAGGTTTCACCCCGTACCCGAATGATCGCCGCCGATATTCTGCGCAAGCTGCCACAAGCCGTCTCGCCCTCGCTCCTGCGGGCGACAATGCTGCTCCGTCGATTTTTCGCAAGCCATTGGTTTTGAAATATAATGTCCATAATTCCAAGGCCGTACGGTCAGCTTTTGAACGGTTACGGCTTTCGAAACGGAGATCGTTCCGTCTCCGTCAATTTTAACTTACGCAAAGGCACTTTTGCGTTACTGTGACCGCCGAATCCCCGCAAGTCGTCGTCCAGGCCGGTTCCTGCCGGTCTCCAAAGAGTTCCCAATGGTCTCCGATGCTATAAATCCCCTTCGTGGGATTACGTTGAAAGTGATTTCAGTTGTCGTCTTCGTCATGATGCAGACCTGCATCAAGGCAGCCGGGACAGACATCCCCGCCGGACAGATCACCTTCTACAGATCGGCATTCGCGCTTGTTCCGATCATGGGATACCTGGCATTCCGGCGCGAACTCTTCCATGCTTTTCACACCAACAGCCTGATCGGCCACCTGAAGCGTGGCACGCTTGGCATCCTCGCCATGGTCTTCGGTTTCTACGGCCTCATCCATCTGCCTCTGCCCGATGCAATCGCGCTCGGTTACTCGATGCCGTTGATTGCCGTCGTCTTCGCCGCGCTCATCCTGAAAGAGACGGTGCGGCTTTATCGCTGGAGTGCGGTTGCGGTCGGCATGGTCGGAGTGGTCATCATATCCTGGCCCAAACTGACACTGTTCAGCTCCGACGGGCTTGGTTCGGAACAGGCGGTCGGTGCGGTGGCGGTCTTGATCGCAGCCGTCATGGGCGGCTTTGCGATGATCCAGGTGCGCCAGCTCGTGCGTACCGAAAAGACGGCGACGATCGTCCTTTATTTCTCGCTGACCGCCGCGCTGTTTTCGATTGTCAGTCTTCCGTTCGGCTGGGTGCCGCTCAGCGGTTATGAGCGCGCCTGCCTGATCGCGGCCGGATTTTTCGGCGGTCTGGGGCAGATCCTGCTGACCGAAAGCTACCGGCAGGCGGACGTATCCACCGTCGCGCCCTTCGAATACAGCTCCATCATTCTCGGAATTGCGATCGCCTATACGCTGTTCGGTGACATTCCGACCGCCAGCACGCTGATCGGAACGGCAATCACCGTCTCGGCCGGTATCTTCATCATCTACCGTGAGCATCAGCTCGGGCTGGAGCGCAAGGCGGCAAGAAAGGCCTCTCCGCCCGGCGCGTAGATCCGGGGACGCCCGCGACCATATGGAAAAGGCGCCATTGCAGCGCCTTCGAATGTCCAGACAAGAATGTTACCGGTGGAAACGCTGGCAATTACAGGGGAATTGCCGACGATTTGGCTGAGTCATTGCGCGCCTTGCCCGCGTCGGAAAATTCGCGGGCGGCGTTGACCGCAGTGTTGATCTGGCGCAGATTTTCTCGGAATGTGCGCAGAGGTTCGAGGATGGATCTCATCGCATTCCTCCGTTCTCAGCGTTCGCGAAATTCGGCGAATACAGCCGACGGGCGCGTAATGCCCGAAGGATGAGCCATCGCCCGCGATGTCATCTGTTCGTTCGTGGCCAGGCCGAAGCGGTGGTATCCCTGCGTCGAGCGCGGGCCCACGCCTGCGGCGCGGAGTGTTTCAAAACCCGAATGAATCGGGCGGAAGCGCGTAGTCATTGCCTTGGTCCTTAAAATGGTCCCTCCCAAGACATCTCTAATATTGTTTGACATCGGCCGATTCCACAATGTGGCAGAACGCCGCCCTGCCATGCATTACGCGCATAGCGTGCTTCATAATATTGTAATTTTATGCAGTTTGTCAGTCGAGTTGCACGAATTATGTGCAGCTATCTGCCCGACATACTCGTCCTGAAGGTCAACAGGTCCTGCCAGGCAAGCGACTTGTTGGCCGGTGCGGCAAGAAGTTCTTGCGGGTGAAAGGTCGCGAGTGCCGGGATCTCCATGCTGCAGATCGACGCGGTTCGCCATTCGCCGCGCATGCTGTGGATCGTTCCGTTGCCGCCGAGGAAAAAGCGGGCAGGGAAATTGCCGAGCAGAAGCAGGGCCTTCGGTCTCGCCAGTGCTACCTGCCGTTCGATGAACGGGCGGCATATATCCATTTCGGCCTGCGACGGCATGCGGTTGCCCGGCGGGCGCCAGGGGATGACATTGGTCATCAGCACGCCTTCGCGCGTAAGCCCGATTGCGGCAAGCATCCGCTCCAGAAGATCGCCGGTACGGCCGGAAAATGGTGCGCCGTCGCGGTCGTCATCGGCATTCGGCATTGGTCCGACGACCATGATGCCGGCCGCCGGATCGCCACTGGCGAACACGGTGGAACGGGCGCTGTTTTTCAGATTGCAGCCGCCAAAGCTTTCGATGGCGATCTTCAGCTCGGCAAGCGACTGGGCACCGTCTGCTGCCGATCGTGCGGCGGCCACGGCGCCGCCATCCGGCACGGCGACGGAGGCGCCGGCTGCAGCTGCAGGCGGGGGGCTTGGACGGTTGCGCGACGATGGCGCGCTGCCATTCGCAGACGCAGCGCCGACATCCCGCCTGTCCTGGTCTCCGCGGTCTTGCTCTGCATTGCCTTGATCTCTTGCACCTGCCGGAGTTCTCGCCTGTGCCCTTGCCGCCTTCTGGGCGTCGAACTGGGCGATCCGGTCGATCGGCGCCTCGTCAAGCAGCCATTCGACGCCCGCATCCGCGTAAAAATGCAGAAGCGCGGACAGTTCGGCCGGGTCGAGGTTCGAGGCGCTGGGGTTCATGGGTTTACCCTATAGCACGCGCGCAGCTGCTGGAAATGGGGGAGGGGTTGTTTGTTGACAGCCATTCAAGCGAAATGGCGTCCTCTCCCGCAAGGGGAGAGGAATCTGTCGAGAGCGCTGCCGATTAATTCCACCTCTGCGCAGGGCACACAAAGTCGCAATCCTGGCGTCAGCCAAGTCCGGTTTTTATGTGACGAGGCGGCAATGTCCCCCTCAGGCGGCCCATTCGGCGGCATTGTCACTTTCACCGATCAGCGCCAGGCCGTGGGCGATCGACAGCAACTCGCCGCCACTTTCGATCTTCGAGCTATCGAACCGTTCGGTAAAGATACGCCTGACGGCCGGCACGAAGGACGTGCCACCGGTGAGGAACACCTTATCGACATCGGCCGGGGCCGTATTCGTCTTGGTCAGCACGTCGTCCAGCGCACCTTCGATACGGCCGAGGTCGTCGGCGATCCAGGTTTCGAAATCACCGCGTTTCACCACCTTGCGCCCGGCCTTGCCGAGTGGCGAGAAATTGAACTCGGCTTCGTCGGCGGAAGACAGCGCCATCTTGGTGGCCGAGATCGCCTGATAGAGCGGGTATCCTTCGTCATGTTCGACGAGATCGATGAACAGTTCCAGCTTGTCCGGGTCTACCGCCGAGCGGACCAGCGATTTCAGGTCGTTGAACTCGCGGGTGGTCTTGAAGATCGACAGCTGGTTCCACCGCGAAAAGTTGGCGTAATAGCTGGAGGGGACTTCCAGCAGCTTGTCGAAACTCTTGAAGAACGTGCCCTTGCCGATTTCCGGTGCCACCAGATGCTCGATCATCTTGGCATCGAAATGATCGCCGGCAATGCCGACGCCGGAATGGCCGATCGGCTTGGCGGACAGTTTGCCGGCGCTGCGTTCGAAGCGGATCAGCGAATAGTCGGTCGTGCCGCCGCCAAAATCGGCGACCAGAACATTGGCATCGCTTTTCAGCGTCTGGGCGAAATAATAGGCGGCCGCCACCGGCTCATAGACGTAATGGATTTCCGGAAAGCCCAGTCGCGTCAGGGCCTCGTTGTAACGCTCGGTCGCCAGCTTCTCGTCCGGGCTTGCGCCGGCAAAATGCACCGGCCGGCCGGCGACGAGGCGGGAGACCTCGGTGGGCCAGCTTCCCTCAGCATAGGTCTTCAGCCGCTTCAGGAACACTTCCATCAGGTCTTCGAACGTATGCCGGCGGGCAAACACCAGCGTGCCCTGGAACAGTGCGCTCGCGGCAAAGGTCTTGATCGACTGCAGAAAGCGGGCGTCACCCGGATTGTCGATGAACTGGCGGATCGCCGCCTGTCCTGCCTCGACCTTCAGGGCCTGCGCCCCAAGCTGCGCATCCTTCATGAAGGAGAGCGCGGTGCGCATCGAATCCGTCTCGCCGGCGAGGCTGGAAAACCGCATCGAATGTGTGCTGTTGCCGCCGTCTGCCAGCGCCATAACGGTATTGGTCGTGCCGAAGTCAAGCCCGAGCGCCCGTGCCATGGCCGTGCTCCTTGTGTTTTGTCGAAGTCATTGAGGCCCGGAACCTGCCGGGCATGGATAAGGGGCGTAACCGTCGCCCGCATTTTTTGAGAGCGCGCCTGATGCCACAGGAGCCTTCCGAAAGCAAGCAGGAACAAGGAGGAAGATCTCGAACCGGGAGACCCCGGGGCAGGAAGAGCGGCAGGCGGCGACGGCCGAAACGGAAACAGGGGGCGCTTGTCGGCACCCCCTGTTTGATCCTGTATCCCGTCTGCCGGATGGTGAACCTTGCTCAGGCTTCCGCATACCAGCGCGCGGGAAGCGACATGGCATGTTCCGTATCGCTGCTGTCGAACAGTTGGGTATCGCTGCTGCTGCTGCTTCCTGTCGCCATGTCGTCCAGCATCCGCTTGATCAGCTGGTCCTGGATATTGGCGGCCGCACGGCGCTGGCTGGCGTTTTGCGTCTCGTCCGAACCGGATGTCTGCTGCTGGCGGATATCGTCGAACTTGGAAAGCAGCGGTGCCAGGAAATTGGCCACCGAGTCGCTGGCGCTGCTGGCAGCCCTCGTCGTGCCGGCCTGCGCGGCCGCGCTCTCGTCATCGGCCGGGATGGCATCGCCCGAAATCGCGCCGCCCGAATGGGCGCCATCGCTCGGCTGAACCGAGGCGGGCGTGTCATCGGTGGAGGTATCGCCATCGACTGCCGTCTCGTCCTCTGCCGCAGGAACATCGCTCTCCTGTTCACCGTCGACCGGCGTTGCCGCGGTTTCTTCCGGCGTGGCGTCGCCGACGGCCTCGTCGGAGGCATCATCCTGTGCGACCGGTGCCGGATCGGTATCCTGTCCGCTATCGACCGGCTGGCCATCTGCCTCGTCGGTTGCCGGATCGGTCACCGTTTCGTCGGCACTGCCGTCCGCGACGGTCTCGTCACCTGCCGATGCTTCGGTTTCCTCGCTGTCATTGCCGGCGGCCGGCGGGGTCGGGCCGTAAGTGCCGTCATCCGTATCGACCGTATCGTCCTCTCCGCTGGCGTCGCCGGAAGGAGCCGTCGTTGTCGTCTCGTCAGTCGTCGTGTCGCCGGATGTCGTTGTATCCGATGAGCCGCTCGAGGCCGGCTGGCTGGTCGATCCCGACTGATTGCCGCTCCCGAAAATATTGTCGATAAGCACTTGCTACCTCACTAACAAACTAATGTAGCGGCGCCTCTATCAGGGATCTGTTGCGACGGTGTCAAAGCCGGTAAGACAAATAAATTCAATGTTTAAGCAATAATTCCGGCTGTTTGCCACGCCGCAAAACCTGTCGTTGCGGCGTGCATTCGCGCTTCGTGCGCAGGGTGTCCCGCATGCGCAGTGCGGGGTCACTCGGCAGCGATTGCCGCCGGTCGTCCGTCGTCATTCGCCTCGTGTCGGTCACTGTCCTTGCGGCCGAATATACGGCCGAGGAAATGCCCGAACCGGTCCATTTCGACAAAGATCACCGGGGTGATGAACAGTGTCAGCGCCTGGCTGACGATCAGTCCGCCGACGACGGCGATACCGAGTGGCTGGCGGAGCTCCGACGAGGCGCCGGTTCCAAGCGCGATCGGCAGGGCGCCGAGCAGGGCGCAGAAGGTCGTCATCATGATTGGTCGGAAACGCCGCACACAGGCCTCGTGAATGGCCTTGGAGGGCGTTTCGCCTTTCTCGCGGATCAGCTCCACCGCAACGTCGATCATCATGATGGCGTTCTTCTTGACGATGCCGATCAGCATCAACAGGCCGATCAGGGCGATGATCGACAGGTCGAAACCGAAGATCTTCAGTGCCAGCAATGCACCGAAGGCGGCAGCCGGCAGGCCGGACAGGATGGTCAGCGGATGGATGAAGCTTTCATACAGCACGCCGAGCACGACATAGATGGTCAGCACCGCGGCAAGGATCAAAAGTGGCGTATTGCCCTGGCTCTGCTGGAAGATCTGTGCCGTGCCGCCATAGGAGGTAAACACGTCGACCGGCATGTGCAGGTCCGACTTCAATTGGTCGATCGCCGCCGTCGCATCGCTGAGCGATGTATCCGCCGGCAGGTTGAACGAGATCGTCGTCGACACCAGCTGGCCGGTCTGGTTGATCGTCACCGGTGCCGTGCGGCGTTGCACAGTGGCGAAGTTCGACAGCGGCACGAGGCTGCCGGTTGATGACTTCACCCTGACATCCTGCAGCATCGTGTCGTTCCAGGCGGTCTTGCGGTCGAATTCGACCAGCACATCATAACTGTCGCCGGTCGACTGGATCTGCCCGGCAGTGTAACCCCCGAAGGCCATTTCCAGCGTCTCGCGCAGGGTGTCGTCGGTAATGCCGAACTTTGCCGCCTTTTCCGTATCCACCTTGATATCGGCCTCGATCGCCGCGTTCTGGGCATCCGATGTGACGTCGGTGAAATGCGTGCGGTCCTCGCGCATCGCCGCCTGCAGCTTGCCCGACCATTCGTTGGTCTGGCTGGCATTCAGTGCCTGCACCACCAGCTGATACTGGCTGGCCGTGCTTCTGCCGCCGAACCGCAGGCTCTGCTGTGGCGTGATATAGGTCTTGATGCCGGCGACCTTGGCGGTCGACTGGCGCAACTCGCTCAAGGTCTGTTCGAGGGGAGGGCGCTCAGTCCGGTCTTTCAGCTCGACGAAGACCGTGCCGTTGTTGAGCGGACTTCTCGTATTGCCACCGACGATCGAGGTGACGTGCTTGACCGCCGGATTGGCGCTGATGGCTTCGATGACCTTTTCCTGCAGGTCACGCATTGCCGTATAGGAAATGTCTTCACGCGCCCGTGTCGAGACCGACAACCGGCCGATGTCTTCCTGGGGAAAGAAGCTCGAAGGCAGCGTCTTGAACAGATAGACCGAGCCGCCGACCGAGGCGATGAATACCAGCATGATGATCGCCCGATGGCGAAGGCACCAGCCGACCGATTTGTCATAGCCTTTCAACGTCCGGTCAAAACCCTTGTCGAAAATCCGGACGGCGAGGCTCGGTTTGTGATGTTTGTCGGACATGCGCGAGCCGAGCATCGGCGTCACCGTCAGCGACACAACGGCCGATGCGACGATCGCAAGCGCCACCACCATGCCGAATTCGTTGAACAACCGGCCGACGACACCGCCCATCAGCAGGATCGGGATGAACACGGCGATCAGCGATACCGACATCGAGATGATCGTGTAGCTGACTTCACCCGCACCCTGCAGGGCAGCCTGGCGTACCGGCATGCCGTCCTCGATATGCCGCATGATGTTTTCCAGCATCACGATGGCATCGTCGACGACCAGCCCGACCGCGAGCGTCAGCCCGAGCAGCGATATGTTGTCGATACTGTAGCTCAATACATACATCGCACCGAACGTGGTGATCAGCGACAGCGGCACGGCAAGCGTCGGCACGATCGTCGCCGACACGCGGCCGAGGAAGAGATAGATCACGGCGACGACCAGCACGATCGTCAGGCCGAGGGTGAATTTCACGTCGGCAATCGAATCGCGAATGGCGATCGAGGCGTCGTTCATCACGCTCATCGACACCGATGCCGGAAGCTCTTCGGCGAGCCCGGGCAGTTTCGCCTTGATCGCATCGACCACTTCCACCGTATTGGCATCCGGTTGGCGCTGGATGGCGAGGATGATCGCCGGCTTGCCGTCGAACCAGGCGCCGGTATCGAGATTGTCGACGCTGTCCTGAACGGTGGCGATATCCTGCAGGTGGATCGGTGCACCATTGGCATTGGCGACCACCAGCGAGCGGAACTGCGCCGCATTGGTGCGCTGCGTATCGGCATTGATGGTCAGCTTCTGCTGGCCGTTCTGCATCGATCCGACCGGTGCCTGACTGTTGGCGTTGGAGATTGCCGTGGTGACGTCATGGACGCCGAGCCCGCGGGCCTGAAGCTTCGACGGATCGACCTCGACGCGCACGGCAAATGTCTTGGCGCCATGCACGGTGACTTCCGCCACGCCCGGCAGCGTTGAAAGCGTCGGCGAGATGATGTTTTCGGCGATATCGTCGATCTTGCTCGGCTCGAGCGTGTCGCTTTTTACCGCCAGCAGCAGAACCGGCGCATCGGCAGGGTTGCTTTTACGGTAGCTCGGCGGCGTCGTCATATTGTCCGGCAGTTGCCGCGTCGCCTGCGAGATCGCCGCCTGCACGTCGGCAGCAGCGGCATCGATATCGCGGTTGAGGTCGAACTGCAGCACGATCGAGGTGTTGCCGAGCGAGTTGGTTGCGCTGATTTCGCTGATGCCGGGGATCGTCTCGAATTTCTTGATCAGCGGCGTCGAAACGGACGTCGCCATCGTCTGCGGCGAGGCGCCGGTCAACGAGGCCGACACATTGATCGTCGGAAAGTCCACCTGCGGCAGTGCCGCAACGGGAAGCAGACCATAGGCGGCCATGCCGGCCAGCACCGCGCCGATCGCAAGCAGCGTGGTGGCGACCGGGCGGCGGATACAGAAGGCCGGGATCATTTGAGCGCTCCCGTGGTGGCATTTGCATCGACACCGTCAGCACTCTTCGCGGCGGCATCCTTGGCGGCGTCGAAATCCTCCCGCACGGTCGAACCGTCGAGCAATTGTGCCTGTCCTTCGACCACCACATGGGTTCCGGCATCGAGCCCGTTGGCAATCGCCGTCATGTCGCCATTCGACCGGGCTACGGTAACCGGTGTCATATGCACCTTTTTGTTGCCATCGACGGTGAACACGAAGGGTTGGTCCGTGCCGGGGCTGACGGCGACCGTCGGCACGACGACGTTCTTTTCGTCGCTCTTGAAATGCACCGTGACATTGACCGACTGGCCGGGCCACAGGCGCCCGTCGGCATTGTCGAAGCGTGCCTTGGCAAGAACCGTGCCTGAGGCGGAATCGACCGTGTTATTGAAGAAGCTCAGTTGACCGGTGACCGGTTTTTGTCCGCCACCAAGCGGTGCCGCATCGACAGTGACCGATTTGCCGGCAAAGCCTTGCCGCAGATCGTCGAGATAACCTTCCGGCAGGTAGAAATTCACATAGATCGGATCGTATTTGGCGATCGTCACGACGGCGGAGCCCGCGGTCAGATAGGCGCCGACGCTTGGCGTGATATCGCCGAGCCGTCCGTCGAACGGTGCTCGGATCTCCGTGTGTTCGACGACGATCTCGTCGGCGGCGATGGCGGCCTTGTCGCTTTCGATCGTTGCCGCTGCCGTATCGCGCGCAGCACGAGCTTCGTCTGCCGATTGCTGCGTGCCGGCGGCGCGTTCCACCAGCGTCTGGGCCCGGGCAAGCGCCGTCTCGGCCTGAGCAAGCGTCGCCATGTCGCGGGTCAAAAGCGCCTTGTCCTTTTCCATGTCGGCCTTGGCCGTGCGGTCGTCGAGCCGGGCGATGAGGTCGCCGGTCTTCACCACGTCGCCGTCATGGGCGGCGATCGACACGATGATCCCGGCCTCCTGCGCTGCGATCGTCGTGTTCTCGTCGGCATCGGCGACACCCGTGGCGGTCGCATCCATCGGCAGCACGGCGCTGGTCGCCGCCACTGTCCTGACCGCAGCCGGGCCGCCGTTACCGCGGCGATGCGACTGGCCGTCCTGTCCGCCGCCATTGCCGGCCGCCTGCTGGGCGGCGTCCTTGGACGGGGCGAACCCGGACAGATAGGGAATGTGGTCGCGATATTCCCATGCGGCGGCGCCTGCCGCGAGAATGAAGATTGCAAGAGGCCACGTCTTCTTCATGGGGGCTCGCATGTCCTGTCGGTGTGATTTTCGGGGCGCCATCGATGGCAGCGTCAAAAATACGCGAATTCACGCCAGGAACGGCATTAAATCTCTGTAATGGAGAGGCTTAACCTGCGGCATGGGGCCCCAATTCACCGAATGGTGAGCGATCCGTTATCGCAAAGCAGGTCGGGATCGCCTCGACCGGGGCCGTTGGGGATATGTCCGGGCCGTTGGTGTCTGTTGCGGGCAAAGCCCGATGGGCAGGAAACGAGTCGAAAGGGTCAGGATCGCCGGCTTGCTTGATCCGAAGCCGGCGATGAGGGGCGAAAGCCTTGCGGCTCTATTTCAAAGCGAGCGGGCAGCGCCGCCGTCGACGCGCAGCATCGTCCCGGTAATGTAGCTTGCCGGCTGCGAGCACAGGAAGGCGCCTGCCGCGCCGAATTCCTCGACCGTGCCGAGGCGGCCGGCGGGGATGGTCTTGACCGAAGCGTCACGAACCTCATCGAGGCTCTTGCCGAGACGCTTGGCATTGGCGCCGTCCAGCTCGACGATACGGTCGGTCAGGATCCGGCCTGGGAGAAGCATGTTGGCGGTAATGCCAAAGCCTGCGACTTCGCTGGAAAGCGTCTTGTTCCAGCCGACCAGCGCGCCGCGCAGTGTGTTGGAAAGCGCAAGGTTAGGGATCGGCTCAAGCACGCCGGAAGACGCGACCGTCAGGATCCGGCCCCAGCCCTGTTCCTTCATCTGCGGCAGAAAGGCGTTGGTCAGCGCGATGACCCGCAGCACCATCGACTGGAAGAAGGTGTCGAGCTTGTCGATACTCATATCCTGCGTGCCGCCGGGTGTCGGCCCACCGGTATTGTTGACGAGGATGTCGATGCCGCCGAGCTTTTCCTTCACCGCGTTGACCATCGCCTCGACAAAATTGTCCTCGCCGAGGTCGCCCCAGACCCAGTCAGCCTTGCCTTTTCCCGCCGCGTTGATCGCCTTGCAGTTTTCGGCGAGCTTGTCACCCGAACGCCCGACCAGAAGAACGTTGGCGCCTTCGTTGGCGAGTGCCGTGGCGATGCCGAGGCCGAGGCCCCGCGAAGATGCGAGCACCAGAGCCCTCTTGCCCGAAATTCCGAGATCCATTTCTGTGTGTCCTTCATTGGCTGGCTTGTCTGTTGATGCGTTTATAGCCGCTGAAGCCGACATTGGAAGTCCGCATCCACCGGTGACCGTCCAATGTTGATCCTGCCGCAGGCGAAGCGGCGATAGGACGCAACGCCCTAAACAAGCTTGGCTTACCAGGCGTTTTAACTTTACGGATGACCGGCGATACAAACAGGTTGCAGGTCGTCAGGTTGTATGACAACGAGAAATGAGGAGGTCTGCAAGGCAATTTAACGTTGACGTAAACGTAAATTATTTTGCAGATTAAATCGGGTACTTTCTTGTCAGGTCAGCCGGTGTCGCAACTCGGCTCGACAACCGTCTTGGCATTTGCCAAGTAGAAGATTGACAAAAAGGGGATCCCGCCAAGGCGGAGGCAGTTGAGAATGAGCGAAGAGATGGAACTTCCCGAACGGGAATCGATGGAATTCGACGTCGTGATCGTCGGCGCGGGACCTGCCGGCCTGTCGGCTGCGATCCGGTTGAAGCAGATCAATCCCGACCTGACCGTCGTCGTTCTCGAAAAAGGGGCCGAGGTCGGCGCCCATATCCTGTCCGGCGCGGTAGTCGATCCGGTCGGCATCGATCAGCTCCTGCCCGACTGGCGCGAAGACGAAAGCCATCCGTTCAAGACCGAGGTCACCGACGACCAGTTCCTGTTCTTGGGGCCGGCCGGTTCCATTCGCCTGCCGAACTTCGCCATGCCGCCGCTGATGAGCAATCACGGCAAGTATATCGTGTCTCTCGGCAATGTCTGTCGATGGCTGGCCGGCAAGGCGGAAGAACTCGGCGTCGAGATCTATCCCGGCTTTGCCGCAAGCGAAGTGCTCTATGACGACGCAGGCCGCGTCATCGGTGTCGCAACCGGCGACATGGGCATCGAGAAGAATGGCGAGCCCGGCCCGAACTACACCCGCGGCATGGCGCTTCTTGGCAAATACACGCTGATCGGCGAGGGCGTGCGTGGCTCGCTCGCCAAGCAGCTGATTGCCAGATTCGATCTGTCGAGGGATCGCGACGTCCAGAAATTCGGCATCGGCATCAAGGAACTCTGGGAGATCAAGCCCGAGAACCACAAGCAGGGGCTCGTCCAGCATTCCTTCGGCTGGCCGCTCGACATGAAGACCGGCGGCGGTTCCTTCCTTTACCATCTGGAAGACAATCTCGTTGCCGTCGGTTTCGTCCTGCATCTCAATTACAAGAACCCCTATCTTTTCCCCTTCGAGGAATTCCAGCGGTTCAAGACCCATCCGGCCATCGCCCCCACTTTCGAAGGTGCCAAGCGCATCTCCTATGGCGCACGGGCAATCACCGAAGGCGGTTATCAGTCGGTGCCGAAACTGTCCTTCCCCGGTGGCGCGCTGATCGGCTGTTCGGCCGGTTTCGTCAACGTGCCGCGCATCAAGGGCTCGCATAACGCCGTCCTTTCCGGCATTCTCGCGGCCGACAAGCTTGCCGCCGCCATCGCCGATGGCCGCGCCAATGACGAGCCGGTCGAGATCGAGACCGCATGGCGCGACGGCCCGATCGGCCGCGACCTGAAGAAGGTGCGCAACGTCAAGCCGCTTTGGTCCAGGTTCGGCACCGTCATCGGCATTCCGCTCGGTGGCCTCGACATGTGGACCAATCAGCTGTTCGGCTTTTCGCTGTTCGGCACGCTGAAACACGGCAAGACCGACGCCCAGTCGCTGGAGCCCGCCGCCAAGCACAAGAAGATCGACTATCCGAAGCCGGACGGCGTTCTGACTTTCGATCGCCTGTCCTCGGTGTTCCTCTCCAACACCAATCACGAGGAAGACCAGCCGGTCCATCTCAAGGTCAAGGACATGGATCTGCAGAAGCGATCCGAGCATGACGTCTATGCAGGTCCGTCTACCCGCTACTGTCCGGCCGGGGTTTACGAATGGCGCGAGCAGAATGGCGAGGAGACTTATGTCATCAACGCCCAGAACTGCGTCCACTGCAAGACCTGTGACATCAAGGATCCCAACCAGAACATCAACTGGGTGCCACCGCAGGGCGGCGAAGGCCCGGTCTATCCGAACATGTGATGCCGGTCCGGCCCGCGCCGTTTTGCGGGCCGTATTCCCTGCGGTCCTTGGTCCGGGTCTATGGAAAACTCCCGGAGCGATGCTCATATTCTGTTGCAGCCCGCCTCTCTTTCGTGTTGACAGAAAGAGAGATAGTTCTGAAGCCGAGGCAGCCGACGGGAACTTGCTGCTCCATGGATCTGGTCGCGATGAACACTAGGCACCTTTTCTCCGGTCGCGCATTGGCGCGGACCTTATATCGGCGGTCGCTGGGGCTTGTCGCATTGCTGGCTTGCGTCGGCATATTTTCGGCAGGCACTGCGGCTGCCGTCGATTGCCGTGCCGATCCTCAGCCTGGCATCGACTGGAGCAATTGCAAGAAACGCCTGCTGATGCTGGACAACAGCAATTTCGAGGGAGGTAATCTCTCCGGTGCCGATTTGTCGATGACCGACCTCAGCCGCACCAATCTCAAGAAGGCCAATTTCAACAAGACCATGCTGGTCCGTGCCTCGCTTGCCGGCGCCAATGCGGAAGGCGCCAATTTCGAACGGACCGAAGGTTATCGCAGCAATCTCTCCGGTATTTCTGCTCCCGGCGCGAGCTTCGTGTCGTCGGAAATGCAGCGCGCGAATTTCTCCGATGCTGACTTGCACTATGTCGATTTCACCAAGGCGGAACTCGGCCGTGCGATCTTCTACAAGGCGAAGCTGGAAAATACCCGCTTTGCCATGACCAACCTCTCGCGCGCGACATTCCACAATGCCGAAATGGGCGGGTCCATCGATTTCACCAATGCCTTCCTTTTCCTCACCAGGATCGAAGGTGTCGACCTGTCGAATGCGACGGGGCTGACGCAGGACCAGATCTCGCTTGCTTGCGGCGATACGGCAACCAAGCTGCCCTCCGGCATGCAGATACCAACGCAATGGCCCTGCGAGGACGAATAGTCCGAAACACAATTGTTACCGGGAGAGGCCCCGGCGACACATCCCATTAGCGATGCATTAACCATAACATCCTTAGCTTGCGTCATCTTTTCGACGCATCAAGGACATGATCATGCCGATTTCCCGCCGCGGCCTTCTGGCTGGCCTGCCGCTCCTGCTGGCCGGTTGCGCTTCGACCTATAACGATCAGCAGAACTACGCCGCTGTGCCGGAAGAGGAGTTTCCGCTCCGCCGCGTGCCGATCGACAAGATCAAGCCGGAGCTGCGCCGCCAGCAGGTCGCCTATGGCGGCAATTACGAGGCCGGCACGGTCGTCGTCGATACGCCGGCCCGCCGCGCCTATTACATCCTGGGTGGTGGCCAAGCGATCCGTTACGGCGTCGGTGTCGGCCGCGAGGGCATGGCCTTTTCCGGTTCTGCCTATGTCGCCCGCAAGGCGGAATGGCCGAGCTGGACGCCGACCCTCAACATGCAGCGCCGCGAGGAACGGTATCGTAAGCTCGCCGGCGGCATGCCGGGCGGCCCCAACAACCCGCTCGGTGCCCGCGCCATGTATCTCTATCGTGGCGGCGTCGACACGCATTTCCGCATCCACGGCACCAACCAGCCGGACTCGATCGGCCATGCCATGTCGAGCGGCTGCATCCGCATGATGAACCACGACGTCATCGACCTCTATAGCCGCGTCCAGGTCGGCGCCAAGGTCGTCGTCATCCAGGCTTGAGCCGTACGAAATCGGTCAGCTTCCAGACAAGGCCCGCCTCGCTATCCGCGTGGCGGGCTTTTCGTCATCTGGCCTTCCAGGCCACCACCATCAGCGCGCCGATAACAGTGATGTGCTCCATCACCACATAGAATTCCAGCGTCTTGAACGGTTCTTCCATCGTCCAGAAATGATGCACGATCGGGATTGTCAGTGCCGTGAACACGCCAAGCGCCCCGGCGCCGAGCCATGTCCAGCGATTGAGAATGACGAGGATCGAGCCGCCGAGCTGGGTGATGATCGTTGCGATATTGAAGGCGACCGCCGGCTCCAGCCCGAAATAGGCCATTTCCGCCACGCCGCCCTGGAAGTCGATGAGCTTCGACAGCCCGCTTCCCCAGAATGAGAAGGTCAAAAGGATACGGGCGAGATAACCGAACCAGGTGGAGCCGGTCAGGATCTCGATCGGATTGCCGAATGATGTCGTCTGTGACTGCGCCATGAGAGCCCCCTCCATGAAGATGTGCAATCATAGCGCGAAATTTGCGGTTTGGTAAGTATATGCGGATGCCGGCCGTCGTCGCCGTATGCGACAGCCTCAGAAGCCCGAAAGCACCAGTTTCCCGCGCGTGCTGCCCGCTTCGATCAGCGCATGCGCTTTTTTCAGGTTTTCAGCATTGATCGGACCGAGCATGTCGGAAAGCGTCGTCCTGATCTTGCCCTGATCGACCAGTTCGCTGACATGGTTGAGCAGCTTGTATTGCTCGATGATGTCGGGTGTCTGGAAGACCGGCCGGGCGAACATCGTCTCCCAATGGATCGACAGCGCCTTGCGCTTGAACTGCCTGACATCGACCGGCTCCTTCGGATCGTCGATCAGACCGAGCCGGCCCTGCGGTGCGATCAGTTCGAGAATGTCGCCGATATGCTGTGAGGTCTCGGTGATCGAAAACACGAAACCGGGTGCGCCGATCGCCATCTCGGCGATCTGTTTTGCCAGTGGTTTGGAATGATCGAGCACATGATGGGCGCCGAGGTCTCGGATCCAGTCCTGCGTTTCCGGTCGTGAGCCGGTGCCGATCACCGTGACGTCGGACAGTTCGCGCAAAAGCTGGATGGCGATCGAGCCGACCCCGCCGGCAGCCCCGATCACCAGCACGGCATTCCACGCGCCCGAAATTTTGTCCTGCACCTTCATCCGGTGAAACAACGTCTCATAGGCGGTGATCGCAGTCAGCGGCAGCGCGGCCGCTTCCTCGAAGCTCAGGCTCTGCGGCTTCTTTCCGACGATCCGCTCGTCGACCAGATGGAATTCGGCATTCGTGCCCTGCCGGTTGATCGCGCCGGCATAAAAAACCTCGTCACCCGGCTTGAACAGTTTGACATCCGGGCCGACCGCGACAACCACGCCGGCCGCATCATAACCGAGAACCTTGTATTGTCCGGCTTCGACAACGGCATTTTTGCGGGTCTTGGTATCGACGGGATTGACCGAGATGGCGCGGATTTCCACCAGAAGATCGCGGCCCTTTGCTTCAGGCATCGGCAGCTCGATATCGACGAGCGCTGTTTCGGACGTAATCGGCTGGTTCTGGTCAAAGCCCACGGCGCGCATCGGTCATCTCCACTGATCTTGAAGAGATAGATGGCGCGAGGGCGTCAATGGCGCAAGGTGGATTGGGCCGCGGCCGGTACGGTCGCGCCGTAATCAGGCGTGGCCGAGCCGGCGCTCTATTCGAACCGAGATCAGGAAGACGCAAAGCCCGAGGAAGGAGAGCAGCGCCCCGACATAACCGGTCGCGGCAAATCCCCAGCCCCAGGAAATAACCAGCCCGCCGAGCCAGGCGCCCGATGCATTGGCGATATTGAAAGCCGAATGGTTGGAAGCGGCGGCAAGCGTTTGCGCATCGGCTGCCACATCCATCAGCCGGGTCTGAATTGCCGGCCCCGCGGCAAAACCGCAGCCGACGAGTAGCACCGTCAGGTAGAGCATGAAAGGAATATGGGCGAAGGCGGCAAACGCCAGCATGACCAGCGTGTAAAACGCCATAGAGCCGCCGATCGTGCCCTTGAGCGATATGTCGGCGAGACGCGAGCCGACGATATTGCCGACATTCATGCCGATGCCGAACAGCGCCAGGACCACGGCGACCTGGCTGACCGGCAGGCCGGCGGTCTCGGTCGTCGTCGAGGCGATATAGCTGAACACGGCAAACATGCCGCCGAAACCGACTGCCGAGACGGCAAGCGTCAGCCAGACCTGCGGTTTGGAGAATGCGCTGAGCTCGCGGCTTATGCTCGCACCTTCCTGCACCTTGTCCTTCGGCTTGAAATACCAGACGAGCGCCACCGTCAGCAGGCCAATGAAGCCGACGAGATAGAAGGCCGAGCGCCAGGAGAGCAACTGCCCCATGAACGTGGCAAGCGGTGTGCCGACCAGCGTCGCGATCGTCAGGCCGAGCATCACCCGGCCGACGGCGCGCGCCCGTTTGTTCGGCGGCACCATCGAGGCGGCGACCAGCGAGGCGACGCCGAAATAGGCGCCATGCGGCAGGCCGGTAATAAACCGCAGGATGGTGAAGCTCCAGAAATCCGGCGCCATGGCCGACAGTATATTGCCGACTGCAAACACGCCCATCAGCGCCAGAAGCAGCGTGCGCCGCGAAAGCCTGGCCGACAGTACGGCGATGATCGGCGCACCGACGACGACACCGAGCGCGTAGGCGCTGATCACGTAACCTGCCATCGGAATGCTGACATCATAGGTCTTTGCCACATCGGGCAGCAGGCCCATGATGACGAATTCTCCGGTGCCGATACCGAACCCGCCAACTGCGAGTGCCAGTTCTATCAGCAGGATGGCCATTGGCGAAAGGGAATGCTGTTCGGCCGCGGGGCGCGCGGCGTCGATGGGATGTGCGCTGTCGGTCATGATGTCAGATCGTCAGAAAATGGAGCGGGAAGGGGAGAGACCCCGAATGGTCCGTGAAGGCCCGGTGCGAGCCGTGAATTGAAGTTTAGCATGTCATTGTGCGTTGCGGTAGAAAAAGAATGGGTTCCGTCAAATTTTCATCGACAAATCTTGACGGATTTCCACCAATCGCCGTCTTGGCCATTGCCGGATGGGGTTGGCGCAACCATTTCAGCAGCCAGCCGTTTTTCGCCGCTTGCCTTTGCTTGAAGGATTTCGATGAACCTCTATGCCGTATTCAACCGCGATGGCGGAACCTTCAGGACCACCGACATGGACGCCTATTGCGCCCATGCGCTGCGCGCGTTCGAAGGAGCGGGGCATGAGATCGAATGCCATGTCGTGGCCGGCGACAAGGTGGTCGAGACGATGGAAAAGGCGGCCTCGCTCACCGGCGTCGATGGCCTGATCGCCGGTGGCGGCGACGGAACCATCTCGGCCGCCTCCTCGATCGCCTGGAAGAGCGGCATCGCGCTCGGCATCGTGCCGGCCGGCACGATGAACCTCTTCGCCCGCTCGCTGAAGATCCCGCTCGACATCTGGGAGGCGCTTGATTTCCTCGCCGGCGCCTCGGTGCGCGACGTCGATATCGCCAGCGCAAACGGTCGCAGCTTCGTCCACCAGTTTTCCGCCGGCCTGCATGCCCGCATGGTCCGGTATCGCAATTCCATGCATTTCGCCTCGCGGCTCGGAAAAATCCGCGCCAGCACCCGGGCTGCGATCGGCGTGATGCTCAATCCGCCGGAATTCGAGGTCGAGTTCGATGCGGAAGGCACGACCGGGTCTCGCAAGGTCTCGGCGATATCCGTCTCCAACAACGAGTTCGGCACCGATGCGCTGATGTATGCCGATGATGTCACCCGTGGACATCTGGGCTTCTACATCGCCGATCCGTTGACCCCGGCCGGCGTCGCAAAACTGACGCTCGATATCCTGCGCGGCCGGCTGAAGGACAACGAGGCGGTCACCGCTATGACCGTGACCGAGCTCGAGCTGCATTTTCCCCGCCATCGCAAGGATGTCCGCTGTGTCATAGATGGTGAGCTTCTACCGATGGACCGCGACATTCTGTTGAAGATCCATGCCGGCGAGTTGAAGGTCCTCGTCGACCGGCTGCCTCAGCCGGAGATCACCGAACAGCACGGTAGCGGCATTTAGCCAGTTCCCGTCAGGCACTCGCCGACGCAACGGGCGCAAGCGGCACGATCGATGCCGCCGCCGCATCGTCATGAGCACCTTCGCCCCTGGAGCGCACCGTCACCGCATTGGAGGCAAATTCCAGCCCGGCGGCCTTGAAGGCGACGATCAGCCGTTTGATCGCCTCGCGCTTGATGATGCTCGGATTGCCGGGCAGCGAGGTGAACTTGAAGCGTACGATGATCGAGTTCTCGGTAATGTCCTGAATGCCTTGCATCTTCAGCGGCACGAGGAAGTCGGCACCGAATTCCGGATCGTCGAGCATGGCGATCCCCACTTTCTTGGCGGTCTTGCGGATCAGTTCCGGATCGCTGTCGCGCTCAAACTTCATCTGGAACTTGATCGTCCCCCAGTCGCGGCTGAAATTGCTGACCGAATTGATCTGGCCGAAAGGCACGGTATGCACCGGCCCGTTATGGTGCCGGAGCCTCACCGAACGGATGGCGATCTGTTCCACCGTGCCCTGCAGGCTGCCGGTGCTGATATATTCGCCGATACGGAACGAATCCTCGGCGATGAAGAAGATGCCGGAGACGATATCCTTCACCAGCGCCTGCGAGCCGAAGGAAAGCGCCAGGCCGAGAACCCCGAAACCGGCAAGAAGCGGCGCCACGTTGAGGCCGAGCGAACTTAATATCACCAGCGAGCCCACCGCCAGCACCCCGCCAAGCGCCAGGTTGCGGATCACCGGCAGCGCCGTCGACAGCCGGCTCGTCGGCCGTTTCTCGTTTTCGTCCTCATGGCCGGGCAGCATGATGGTCGGCGAGGGCGCCAGCGCTTCGGAATAGTTCCAGATGAAACCGGCCACCGCCCAGCAGCCGACGACCGCGATGGAAAGTCTTTCCAGCCAGAAGACCCAGTCGGCGGCGGCCGACGTATCGCCGCCCATGAACGGTGACCAGATCGAGGCGACGAGATGCAGCCCGCCGACCCAGACCGCACCGGCGCACAGTACCCGCAGACTGGCGAGCACCGCCGTCGCCAGACCGGCGCCATGCTGGCGCTGGTGATGCCGGGCAATGTCGTCGACCAGCGCATGCGCGCCAAGCGCCAGGATCGGCAGCGCCAGTAGCGCCATCTGGGTGGAGCCGGCGGCAAACACCCAGCGTGCGCTGTTCGGCGTGCCGGCGAACAGGACGCAGATCAGCCACAGCGCCAGCGCCGTCACCACATAAAATTCCGGCAGGAGATTCCCGGCCACTCGGCGGATGATGCCGGCGCTGCCGCCGATAAAGGCGGCGCGGATATCGTTGCGGCCGCCGATGAACCAGTAGAGCTTGAGCAGGGTGAGCAGCGTCGTGGTCGTGAGGAACCAGCCGTCTATGGTCAGCCGGTCGACACCGAGACTGTCGGCCAGCCGCGCCGTTTCGGCAAGCGCCGCGCTGATCACGCCATAGCTGATCAGGATGTGGAAATGCCAGCCCGGCCGCCGGATCGGCACCAGGCTTCGCCCGTCCAGATTGTCCTTGAACAGCAGCCGCGCCAGCGACACGTAGAGGCACGCCACCACCACCGCCGTCAACGCGCCGTCGGCGACCCGTGCCATCATCTCGCCCTCCGGCCCGGCGAGATGGATTGCAAGGCGCGCCGTTCCCAGAAAAAGCGCGACCGAGATGAGATCGCCGATGAGGCGTCGTATGCTCAGCCGGACGACGCCGGAAAATCGCGACGGCGCGGCATGATTTCTGGCAAACAGGCCGCTGGCGATGCGCCTGACGACGAGGGTCACGATCGCCGCGATTGTGACCACCGCTGCGGCGGTGGCAAAGGCCGGTCCATAGCCGCTGCCTTCAGCGGTGAGCTTGTCGTCTCCCATCTCCATCGCAGCCGGCATGGCGCGTATGCCGGACAGGGCGGTCGTCACGCCGCGCTGGAAGGCTGCGGAAAACTGGCTCCATTTCGCCAGGCCCATATCCGTCGCCATCATTTCCGGCGTCGGCGTCATCGGCGCGGCGGAAGGAACAGGTGATGAGGTTGCAGGCGCCGGGTTCGCAGAGGCAGCGGTTGGCGCCGCCACGGCGGCCGGAACTGCCGGGTTTGCCGAACTGGCGGCAAGGATCGCTGCCGTCGGCGTGTTGGCTGGCGCGGTGCTGGCGGGCGCGCCGGTGACCGGCACGACAGCGGCCGCTATCGGCGCTGATGCTGCCGCGTCTCCCACCTGGATGGCGACCGGCCTGCCGCTGCGGGCGGCAAAGTCGAGGACCTGCTGGACATCTACGGCATTTTGCCCCGGCCGCACGATGATCGTCAGTGGCGCATCCTGCGCAAGCACGACGGGGGTTGCGACCAGCGTCACGGCGCCCCAGGTGAGCATTGCGGCAAATATTGCGCGCAGATATGCAAAAATCATCTTCATGGCCAATGTCCCAAACGCAGCTTCTCCCAACCGATCGGCGCCGGGTGCGACAAACCGTCAACGCAATCTATAGCAGCAGGATGGCGTCTGTCGATTGGTTCGCGAAAGGCCCGCCTAAAGCGACGCGACGGCCTGGTTGCGACCGCGTGATTTCGCCTCGTAGAGATGTTCGTCCGCACCCTTGAGGCACATGTCCGGATCAAAGCCCGGATCGCATAAAAGCGCACCGATACTGGCGGAAACCGGGACGCGCAGCCCGGACGTGGAGCGGAGTTCGATCGCCTCTATGCCGGAGCGGATATCCTCGCAACGGCGCGCCAGTTCCGTTGGCGTCAACCCGACCTGAAACAGGGCGAATTCCTCGCCGCCCAACCGCCCGGCAATGTCGGATGCGCCCGTTTTGGCCGCAATCAGCCGCCCGGTCTGGCGCAACACGTCGTCTCCGCTCGCGTGTCCGTGGCGGTCGTTGATCGATTTGAAATGGTCGAGATCGAGAAACATCAGCCCGCCGCTGACGCCCATGCGGCTCAATGTCTCCAGCTCGTCGAGAAATGCAGCGCGGTTCAACAACCCTGTCAGACCGTCGAGGCGCGAAAGCTGCCGCAGGTCTTCATAGGCGACGGCCAGTTTTGCCAGCGCATCGGCAGTATCGGCCTTGGCACGCCTGATCCGGTCTGCCTGCCAGAGATGGAGAATGGAGGCTGGAATGGAAATCACCAGCGGGCAGACGATCGTCATGATCAGCCCGGCCCCCGCAACCTTGCCACCAAGAAACGGCACGATCGCAAAAGAAAGAGCAAGCGAAGCGATCGTTGCCGCGATTCCGATCACTAGGGATTTCGCCAGAATAATGCGCATCGCCCGCCACGAAAGAAATTAAATATCCAAACTCCTTAGAGGATGGAATTTTAATATGGGCTGAACAAATCGCCTAAAGGTCGCAAAACCCTTGGCGATGCGCGTCTCCAAAGTGTTGCGGCATCAGATCCTCGGCAGATAGGTCTGGTAATCGAAATCGCTCACCGTACGCAGATAGGTGATGGCCTCCTTGCGTTTGGTGTCACCATAGAGCTTCTGGTAACGCGCGCCGAAGACGTCGCGGATGAAGGGCGAGGCGGAAAAGTCCTCGACGGCGGTGAGGAAATCATGCGTCAGCCGCTTCGTACCGGCTGGAGGCTCTTGTCCCGGCTCTGTTGCCGGGCCCGGATCGAGCGTATCTTCGAGCCCCATCAGCATGCCGCCGAGGATTGCGGTCAACAGCAGATAGGGATTGGCGTCGGCGCCCGCGACCCGGTGCTCGACGCGTGCCGCCGGTCCCGAGGCATCGGGAATGCGCACCGCCGTGCCACGATGGCCCAGCCCCCAGTCGATATCGACCGGCGCGAACGATCCTGGCTGGAAACGCCGATAGGAATTCGCAAACGGTGCAAAGATCAGCTGCGCATCGCGCATCGTCTTCAGCATTCCGGCCGTGACCGATTTGAGTTTCACCGGATCGCCGCCCTTGGCATCGAGAATGTTGTTTCCGTCCCGGTCGATGATGCTGGCATGCACATGCAGGCCCGAGCCCGCCTGATCGCCATAGGGCTTGGCCATGCAGGTGGATTTCAGTCCATGGCGTCGCGCCGCCTGTTCGGCGATCCGCTTCAGATAGATGCAGTCGTCGGCCGCCGCCAGCGCATCGGCCCGGTGCAGAAGATTGATCTCAAACTGGCCGGGGCCGAATTCGGCGGTCGTCGCATCGGCCGGAATGTCCTGAAGCTTCGCCCATGAACGCACCGTCTGCAGATAATCGTCCAGCGCATCGACGGCGCCCATGTCGTAAAGCTGGAACCCGTTCGGCTGGTCCCGGTACATTAGCCTGGCCGGCGGGCGGGGGCGGCCGGTCTCGCGCCAATCGTCCTGCATCACGTAGAATTCCAGTTCCGTCGCCACCACCGGCGTCAGACCAAGTGAAGCAAAGCGCTGGAGCAGGTTTGCAAGGATGGCACGCGGATCCATGAAGCTGGGTGTACCGTCCATCTCGTGCATCGTCGCCAGAACCTGGATCGAACTTTCCGGCCCCCAGGGCATCGGCGCGGATGTGCGCGGATCGGGAATGCATTGCCCGTCGGGATCGCCGACGGAAAGCGACAGCCCGGTAATGTCGTCATTGTCGTCGCCCCAGATATCCAGCGACTGGGTGGAGGAGGGCAGCCGCACGGTGCCGTCCCACACTTTCTTTTCTTTCGATTTTGGAATGCGTTTGCCGCGCAGATCCCCGTTCATGCCGACGAGCAGGATTTCGATATGGGGCTCAATGCGATCGGTCATGAAGCGTCATCTCTTAGGTTGCGGAACCTCGTTCGTAACCGATAAGAATTGCAGGCACAATCTAAGGAGCAGGGATCAGATGAACGATAAGCCGGCCATTTCCAATCTCCCCATTTCCAATCTTGCAGCCATCGATGCCGCCCATCATCTGCATCCCTTCTCCGACATGAAGGAACTGAACGCCAAGGGCGCGCGCATCATCGAACGCGCCGAAGGGGTCCATATCTACGATTCGACGGGCAAGAAATATCTCGATGCCTTTGCCGGCCTCTGGTGCGTCAATGTCGGTTATGGCCGCAAGTCGATCGCCGAGGCCGCCTACCGGCAGATGCAGGAACTGCCCTATTACAACACCTTCTTCGGCACGACGACGCCGCCGGCGACACTGCTTGCCCAGAAGATCGCCGGAAAGACCGGCGGAAAGATGAACCACGTCTTCTTCACCAATTCCGGCTCGGAAGCGACCGACACCTGGTTCCGCATCGCCCGTGTTTACTGGAAGGCGCTGGGAAAACCCGGGAAAACGCAGGTCATAGCCCGCAAGAACGCCTATCACGGCTCGACGGTCGCCGGTGCCTCGCTTGGCGGCATGAAGCACATGCATGAACAGGGCAATCTGCCGATCGAGGGTGTCCACCATATCGGCCAGCCCTACTGGTATGCCGATGGCGGTGATCTGACGCCTGCCGAATTCGGCCTGAAAATGGCGCGCGAACTGGAAGCCAAGATCGACGAACTCGGCGAGGATCGGGTCGCGGCCTTCGTCGCCGAACCGATCCAGGGGGCGGGCGGCGTCATCATCCCACCCGACACCTACTGGCCGGAAATCGCCCGTATTGCCAAGGCCCGCAACATCCTGCTCATCTCCGACGAAGTGATCTGCGGTTTCGGCCGTCTCGGCTCCTGGTTCGGTTACCAGCATTTTGGCGTCGAACCGGATCTGGCGCCGATCGCCAAAGGCCTGTCATCGGGTTATCTCCCGATCGGCGGCGTGCTGGTTTCCGATCGCGTGGCCGAGGTGATGGTCAACGAGTTCGGTGATTTCGCCCATGGCTACACCTATTCCGGCCATCCGGTGGCCGCGGCCGCAGCGCTCGAAAACCTGCGAATCATCGAGGAGGAGGGCCTTGTCGAGCGGGTCCGCGACGATATCGGTCCCTATTTCGCCGCCGCCTGGAAAAGCCTCGAGGATCACGAGGTCGTCGGCCAGGCGGAAAGCGTCGGGCTGATGGGTGGGCTGCAGCTCAGCCCCGAAAAATCCACCCGCCGCCGTTATCTGAAGCCCGACGACATCGGCACCAGCGTGCGCAATCACTGCGTCGCCAACGGCCTGATCATGCGCGCCACCGGCGACCGTATGTTGGCCTCCCCGGCGCTGACGATCAGCCGCGCCGAGGTCGACGAGGTGATCGAAAAACTGCGCCATGCGCTCGATCACCTTCGCGACACGGTGAAGGGATAGCCTTCAGAGGCAATTCCGGCAGGATCGTGAAGCGGTTTTGCCGAAATTGCGCCGAAAAGCCTATTTTGTGAGATCGATCACCGCATAGGCGAAGCGGTACTGGTCCATCGGTCGGCCCCATTGATAGGGATAGCCGACGATGGCTGTGTCCCGATGTATCGGAGCTACGCCTTCTGCCTGCAGATAGTCGCCGAAGGCATCGCTGAAATCGGTGGGCATGCCGCCATCCTTGCGCCGCCAGATGAACACCGCCCGGTCGAAACCGGCAAGCGACAGGCTTTGCATCGTCGCCGGTGGCGGATTGGTGGTGACCTTCAGGCCCGGCAGGTTGAACAGCATGTTGCCGGCAAGCTGGCCGTCCGAGGCAATGACGATCGTGTTGGCGCCGGATGCCTTGGTCGCGACCGTGCGGGCCAGCGCCTGAAACGGCATGTTCACATAGGTATAATCGCCCTTGAGCCGCCCCAGGTTGGCGCGCAGGACCAGAGCGGACGGGACGATGATCATGATGATCATGGCGACGATCCACAGCCGCTTCAGGCCTGCCTCCAAAGGCACTTTCGCGGCATCGATCTTCAACGCCAGATAAAGCGGTGCGCCCAGCAGGATAGGCGTCAACCAGCGGTCGCGCACATTTTCGAACCCGGCAAACAAGATCATCAGCACGATCAGAACGATCGACAGCGCCAGCGTCCGCCCGATCAGCTGCGTCCATCGGCTCTGCGCCTTGACGATGGTCTTGATGTGCTCGCGGTAGACAAGCGCGAAAATTACCGCGGTCAGGCCGAGGAAACTGAGGAGGCCGACCGACAGCGAGCCGAGACCATCGCCGATCGCCTCGATCACGCTCGCATCCTCGCCCGCGAGCTTTTGCAGCGTGCGTTCGCTGGCATCCTCGAAATTGTCGGCAAGCCACAGCGCATGCGGGGCAACGATCACCAGTGCCAGAAAAGCGGCCGGCAGGATCCGCCACGACAGCATCGTCCGGCGCATGTCGTTGTCCATCAACACGGCAAGTCCTGCCGCGACCGGAAGAACGGCGAAATTATACTTGGTGATGCCGCCGATCCCGGTTGCCACGCCAAACAGCAGGAAAGCGAAAAGCGACGGCGCCGAGATGACCCGCACCAATGCGTAGAGAAACAGTGAGGCCCCGAAGATCGCCGCAACGGTGTGCGAGAGATCGCGCTGCGCCTCGAACGCGACCTGCGGAATGGTCAAGAGGCCGAGTGCTGCAACCACTGCCAGCCGCTTGTCGACCATCACCTGCCGTGCGGCCAGATAATAGAACAGGTAGGAGAAAAACAGCATCACGCCCTTGAGGCCCGAAAGCGTCACCAGCGACATGCCGAAAACCGAAAGCGCGCCATGCTGCAGCCAGTTGTAGAAGGGCGGCTGCGCGCCATATCCGGGCAGGAACCATTGCGACAGATAGACCTGTTCGGCCTCGTCCAGCTCCAGCCCATGCGGCAGGATCAGGCGCACGGCGACATTGGCGATGAAATAGGCGGCAAGCACCAGCAGGAGCGTCTGTCCACTTCCGAGCCGTTCGACAATCGTCGGCAGGGTAAGTGTCTTCGCGGCGGATTGTGTCTTGGCCAAAAGGGTCTCCGGCGAATTGAGCTACGGACGTGCGATCCAGGCGTAGTGGAACCGCTCGGTGTCGCGCCCGCCCGAAAACGGGTAGGGGACATCCATCGCTTCGGGGATAAGGGTCGAGGTGTCAACACCTCGGTCTTGCAGCAAGGCTGCCAGTGGCGCGGGCAGGGCGGTGTTGTTGGCGCCGTTCCAGATCACCAGACCCGGGCTTTGCGGGCTGATGAAACCGGCGGATGCCGCCACCGAAGGCTGCGCCACCGAAATATCCGGCGCCGCCAGTCTGGCGCTGCCGGCAAGGATCATGGTGTCGGCGAGAATATAAGCCGGACGGCTGTCAGGCTTGGCTTCTGCAAGCACCTGGCGCACGAAAGGCACCGATGGCAGGCTGTCCTTCTGATAGCGGCCAAAAAGCGGCGCCAGAATATTGCCCGCCGCCAGATAGATGAGAAAGCCGAAGGCGAGCAGCGACACCGGCAGTGCAAGGATCGAGGCACCCTGCGGGCGACGGTAGAAGCCGCCATTCGCCTCGATCTTCAGACAGAGATAAAGCGGCAGCACGAGCAGGAAGGGTGACAGCCATTTCTGGCTGATCGTCGTGGCACCCATACCGAACGAGATCAATCCGACGACCGCAAGACAGAGCAGGAACAGACGCCCCGTCACCCGCGTCCAGACGGTCGAAACCTTCCGACAGTCGAAAACCTCGCGACCGAAGGCGATCAGCATGAAAAGGATGACGGGAAAGCCGCCCTTGATCGCCGCGCCGATCAGCGTCACGAACCCGTCCAGCCGGTCGACAAGGAAATGGCCGGTCGCGTCGTCGCGCATCTCGTCGATCGTACCCTCCGTTGCCGCATGGATATTGCCGA
Organism: Aliirhizobium sp. YIM B11859; assembly: GCF_057163345.1. Lineage (NCBI taxonomy): Bacteria > Pseudomonadati > Pseudomonadota > Alphaproteobacteria > Hyphomicrobiales > Rhizobiaceae > Aliirhizobium > Aliirhizobium sp. YIM B11859. The sequence continues at coordinate 13,239 of NZ_JBXHAY010000002.1, read as the reverse complement.
GGAACCACAGCGCATGCGGCAGACAGATCAGGGCGGCAATCACGATGGTGGCGATCAGCCGTCGGTCGAAAAGCCGGCGCCGCAATTCGGCTTCCGGCAGGATGGCGATCAGGGCCGCAATCGGCACCACGACAAAATTGTATTTGGAGATCGTGCCGATGCCGATCGCCACGCCGGTCAGCGCATAACGCCAGAGTGCCGGTCGTGTCAGCGCGCCGAAAAACGCGTAGAGAAACAGCGACACGCAAAAGAGCAGCGCCACCGCATGGCTGAGGTCACGCTGCGACAGGACCGTAACGGCGGGCAATGACAGGACGCCGAGGATCGCTGCGGCGGAAACATCCTTGCGCTCGCTGAGCTGGCGTGCCGCCAGCCCGAAAAACACGCAACAGAGAAACAGCAGGCCGTTCTTCAGCACCGTCAGCGAAAAGATCGACGGCCCGAAAAGATGCATGACCCCGTATTGCAGCCAATTGTAGAAGGGCGGCTGACGTCCGTAACCGAGCAACAGGAACTGCGACAGCACCACCTGTTCCGATTCGTCCGCCTGCAGACCTTCTGTGCGCAACACGCGCAGCAGTATCGCGGCCAGACAATAGGCCGCGACCAGCCAGAGAACCCGCTCCGGCTTCAGCGTGAGCGCATCACGCAGCCGGCGCATCGGCCTGGTATACTTCTCTGACGATATAGCTGAGCGCCGTATCCTCCCGGTAATAGGTGCGGGCGATCATTTCGGCCAGAATGCCGGTGGTGATCATCTGCACGGCCGACAAGAACAGCATGACGCCGATCAGGAACAGCGGCCGCGTGCCGATATCATTGCCCATGATGAACTTGTCGATGAACAGATAGAACAGAATCAGCGCCGACAGCGCACCGAGGCCAAGGCCGAGCGAGCCGAAGAAATGCCCCGGCCGCGCCTTGAAGCGCATGAAGAACATCACCGACAGAAGGTCGAGGATCACCCGGAACGTGCGCGATATGCCGTATTTGGAAACGCCATGCTGGCGTGCATGGTGTGTCACCGGCATTTCGCCGATCCGCGAGCTCGGCACGACGCCGGCAACCCAGGCCGGGATGAAACGGTGCATCTCGCCCATCAGCTTCACCTGCTTGATCACCGCCGACCGATAGATCTTCAGCGAACAGCCGTAGTCATGCAGGCGCACGCCGGTAATGCGACCGATCAGCCGGTTGGCGATGAAGGAGGGAACCTTGCGCAAGAGCAATCCGTCCTGGCGGTTCTTGCGCCAACCGACCAGAAGGTCGAGTTCGCGGCGTTCAAGCTCCGCCACCATGGTCGGAATGTCCTTAGGATCGTTTTGCAGGTCGCCGTCGAGCGTCGCGATCAGCCGGCCCTCGGCCTGGGTGATGCCGGCCTGCATGGCCGCCGTCTGGCCGAAATTGCGCTGCAATGCGACGATCTTCAGATCAAGGCCCGGTCGGCCGATCTCAGCCCGGGCATTGACGACCGTCGCATCCGTGCTGCCGTCATCGACGAGGATCAACTCCCAGCTTGCCGGATAATCGACCATCGAGGTACAGATCCGCTCGATCAGCGGCCCGACGCTTTCCTCTTCGTTGAACAGCGGCACCACCAGCGACAGTTCGACCGCATTGGGCGTCTCGACGAGGCGGGTCACCGACTCAGTTGTTGTACGCACCTTGTGTTTCTCCTAAGAAGCGGGGTCCTTGAGAAGTGCACGCCGTGGCGTGCATCGTTTTTGCATCGACCCGAAATATCCTGTTGGGGCTCCTGATATATGAAGAGTTATCCTGTTGCCAGCCGCAAAACATGGGTAATTCGCAACGCCATGACGCTGCTGACGCTGGCCGTCGTCATCCTTTATGCCGCCTTCATCCAATGGGTCTGGGGCTGGGGCAGCGTTCTGTCGTTATGGGAGGAGGCCGGCCTCGGCTCGGCGCTTGCAGCTCTTCTGGCGCTGCTCGGCACCTATGTCCTGCGCACCTGGCGCATCTACGACTATTTTCCGGCAGAGACTGCCGGCCGCTTCGGCACTCTTCTGCGCCTTGTCCAGGTTCACAACCTCCTCAACATCATGCTGCCCTTCCGCTCCGGTGAGGCGAGTTTTCCACTGTTGATGAAGCGTGAGTTCGATCTGTCGTTGGCAAGAGGCACGGCCGCACTCTTCGTCATGCGGCTGTTCGATCTCCACGCTTTGCTTGCCGCGGCCGGCATGGGCCTTGTACTGCAGGCCGATGGTCAGCCGGCAGCAATCTTGGCCTGGGGCCTCTGGCTGGTCTTCCTGATCCTGCCGGCAGCAGGTTTTGCGCTGCGTCGTCTCGGCTTGCGGCTTGCGAGAAAAATCATGCCGGCCAAGGCGGAAAAAATGCTGGCCGAAGTCGAGGCGGGGCTTCCTGTCGATGCTGCAGCCTTTGCGCGCGCCTGGGGGGCAACGCTTGTCAACTGGTTCACCAAGATCGCGGTTCTCGCCTGGGTCCTCTGCCTGCTCGGAGGGCTCTCGCTCGGATCGGGTTTCGGTGGAGCGCTCGGCGGCGAACTTTCTTCCGTCCTGCCGGTCCATGCGCCGGGTGGTGTCGGTACCTATCCGGCCGGAATTAGCGCCGGCGCCATCGCCTTCGGCGCGATGGCAAGTGGCGATGGCCTGGCCGAACTCGGCCGCGCCGCGGTCAACACCCACCTCCTCGTCATCGTCTCATCGATGATCGGTACGGCGTTGTCATTGTTCGCGGCGCGAGGCAAGAGGCAGGTTTCAGGCGAACCTTAGGCCGAGATGCTCGGCCATCGGCAGATAGTCCTTGTCCCGTTGCAGCAGGCTGTGGCCGTGTTCGATGCAGTAGCTACCTATGATCAGACCGGGTGTCTTGCCGGTGGTGAATCCGCGTTCCCGCAATCTCCGGTAATTCGACGTCGCCTTGATTGCCAAGGCTGGAGACAGCATCGAAACGATCGGGAAAGCGGCGAAATTCAGCTCGATCAAACGCGCCGTCGGCCGACAATGTTATTGGAACGCCGTCTCGTAGAAACTGCGCAGTTTGCGCGAATGCAGCGTCTCGGTCGGCATGGCGGCGAGCTTCTGCACGGCGCGGATGCCGATCTGCAGATGCTGGCTGACCTGAGTGCGGTAAAATGCGGTCGCCATGCCCGGCAGTTTCAGTTCGCCATGCAACGGTCGGTCGGAGACGCACAGCAGCGTTCCGTAAGGCACGCGGAAACGGAAGCCATTGGCCGCGATCGTTGCCGATTCCATGTCGAGCGCGATGGCGCGTGACTGCGACAGCCGCTTCACCGGACCCGCCTGGTCGCGAAGTTCCCAGTTGCGATTGTCGATCGTCGCCACCGTGCCGGTGCGCATGATCCGCTTCAGTTCGAAACCCTCGTAGCCGGTCACTTCCTCGACGGCGCTTTCCAGCGCCTGCTGCACTTCCGCAAGCGCCGGGATAGGCACCCAGACGGGCAGGTCGTCGTCCAGCACGTGGTCCTCGCGAACATAGGCATGGGCAAGCACGTAATCGCCGAGCCGCTGGCTGTTGCGAAGCCCGGCACAATGGCCGACCATCAGCCAGGCATGCGGGCGAAGCACGGCGATATGGTCGGTGATCGTCTTGGCGTTGGACGGGCCGATGCCGATATTGACCAGCGTAATGCCCGAATGGTCATCTTTTTTCAGGTGATAGGCCGGCATTTGCGGCAGGCGGCCGGATGCTTCCGTCTCCGGCCGGTCCCGGCCGGCAAGCGTCGTGATGTTGCCTGGCTCGACAAAGGCCGTGTAGCCATCGCCACCCTCGGCCATCAGCTTGCGGGCCCAGGTGGCGAATTCGTCGATATAGAACTGGTAATTGGTGAACAGCACGAAGTTCTGGAAATGCTCGGCCCCCGTTGCCGTGTAGTGGCTGAGGCGCGCCAGTGAATAATCGATGCGCTGGGCGGTAAACGGCGCAAGCGGTGCAGGCTCGCCCGGACGCGCCTCATATTCGCCATTGGCGATCAGGTCGTCAGTATTATTGAGATCGGGCGTGTCGAACAGGTCGCGCATGGGAATGTCGGCCATCGCGCTGGAGGCCGAGGCTTCCACATGTGCGCCTTCGCCAAAGGCGAAATGCAGCGGGATCGGTGTCGTCGATTCCGACACGGTCACCGGTATGCCGTGATTGCGCATCAAAAGCTCGAGCTGTTCGATCAGATAGTGGCGAAACAGGATCGGCCGCGTCACCGTCGTCGTATAGACGCCGGGCGCTGCGACATGCCCGTAGGAGAGGCGCGAATCGGCATGGCCGAAGGACGTCGTCTCGATCGATACCTGCGGGTAGCAGGCACGGTAGCGACCGGCCACCGGACCTCCTCTGGCGAGACTGCCGAACCCGTCGATCAGGAATTGCGTATTCCGCTCATAAAGTGCCGTCAGCGCATCGACTGCCTGTTCGGCATTGTCGAAAACCTGAGGCTCTACCGGGCTCGGGCTGATGAAAGAAATGGGCGAAAGGGGAGCGATACGTGTGTTCATGAGCCATTATAGAGAGAACTCCATGACAATCAAACGGCGATCCACGCCCGCCTCTTCGCCTGCTGCATTTTCAATTCGGCGCCGGGCGCTGACCCGTCTCAAAGCGTCGTTACGCACTCGCCGTTCGACTGGTAGAAGCAAAGCGAACCGCTGCTGATGTTGATGCCAAGGGGGCGTTTGGATGTATGTGATGCCAGCGCTGCAAAGGAGATCGCGAAAATCGTCATCATCAGCGTGATAATGGTAAGGCGGCGTGCGATGGTCGGCATGATCTCTTCCCCCGGTTTCGAATGGAGGCAGAATAGTGGCCGCCACCTGTATGGAGGCTGAGAGCCTGTTTCATCTGCCGTTCAGGGTGATTAACGCCGCTCTCTGATCGTCATGGCCGCATACCCGGCACGGAAAGCCGGCCGATGCAGTCGGCTCCCGCTAGTCCTCTCGCCCGTCAAAGCCTCGTCCAGGTCTGCGACTTGCACAGCACCTTCAAGACGCAGCCCGTCATCTTCAGCGCATTGCCGGTTACCGCGCCGGAGCCCGCATAGGTCTTGTCATTGTCCGGATCGGTGATTTCGCCGGAATAGCTGTCGCCGCTACCGGCAAGCTTGCCGATCTGCTTTCCGGCATGTTTGCCCGTCTTCAGCGTCACGCAATAGGCTGTTCCGCATTTGCCGATCTCGGCGGTGGCACCGCTTTCGGTCTTCCAGTTGCCTTCGATCGGCTCGGCCGCCTGGCTGGCGATCGCAAGCATCGAAAAAGCCGCAGCCAGGGCGAAAGTCTTCAGCATGGGATCTCCTCCTTGGATCATTGCTTCGATGGGCAACGATTGCCCTCCCGCAATCGATACCGGCCCGCAAATTAGATTACCTGTACGTAAAGGTAAAGTTCCGACCCCTCGGCAACCACACCGTTTTCCACCTTTTCCGACAGATCTTCCTGCTCCGTTTTTTCCGTCTTTGCGCAGACGGATGCGAAAACGTGCTGAACAAAGGGTTTCGATCGAAATCCTAACACTTCGTGAACAGAAGCCGGAAACCCTTAACAGGCAGGCCTTGTGGTGCTTAACGAAAATACAAATTTACGAAGAATTTGAACTTTGTTTTCCGCAAGTTAAGCATTCTTTTTAGCGGTCTTTTCGAACCTTTGGAGCATATTGGTCTCATCAAACGAGCGGGAAAAACCGCCACCCCGATGGATCGACAAAGCCGCATGAGACGGTGATCCGGACGGGAATGATGAACAGGGCAGAAGAATAAACCAGGTCTTTAAACAGGGATCAAAACCGATGGCACGCTTTGAAATTTCTTCGACTGAAATGGCCACCATGGGTGGCGAGGCCCGCGCGGAAGTCTTCTGCGACATGGGACTTATGTATGCAACGGGCCGCGGGGTCGAAATCGACCTCGTGTCCGCCCACAAATGGCTGAACATCGCCGCCATCAAGGGGTCCGACCGTGCCGCAGAACTGCGCGCCGATCTCGCCTGCCAGATGAGCAAGATGCAGCTTGCGGAAGCGCTGCGCGCTGCCCGCGAATGGATGACGGTGCACTGAGCATAGCCATCCGGCAAATCACACAAACAATAAAAATGGAGGAGGGAGCCCGGCATCAGCGATTTTATCGCGCCCGGCACCCGACAATTGAGCCGCGACCGGCAGGGACAATGCCGGCGCGGCTTTTTCCGTCACCGGATCTCCTGTCAATCCTGGCCGTCGAACGCCTCACGGGCGCCCTGCACGGCGTCATGATTGTCCACCGCCCATATCCAGACATTGCAAAAGGCCGCCCCCAGCGTCAGACCGAGCGGCGACAGCCGGTATTCCACCTTCGGCGGCACTGACGGATAGAGCGTGCGGACCACCAGCCCGTCGCGTTCCATGCGGCGCAGCGTCTGTGTCAGCATCTTCTGGCTTATCCCCTCGACAGTCCGGGCCAGTTCGGAAAAGCGCAGCGTTCCCTGATCCCATAACGTATCGAGGATAACGACCGTCCATTTGTCGGCAAAGCCGGCGATCATCTCGCGCACCACATTCTCGACGCCCGGCGGTACATCTTTCGGATAATCGCGCGCCTTGTAGGACTGCGCACGAAAAAGTTCCTCGGCCGTGAACGCGGATTCGTTCGGTTTTCCCATTTCTTTCTCGCAGGTGACTACGGCACTTTGAAGTGCCTACTTTCGAAAAGAGAGTTACTCAAGAATAGTGCGTGACTGTCGACGTGGGCAAGAGGCAAACGACGGCAGATCACGCCGGCCCGTGATGTCACGAGCCCGGTAATTCGAAAACGCAGACGTGTCGAACCGGCGGAATGATCCGTGCCGGAACGATGCCGGCTGCCGGCAACAGGCAAGGACCTCGATATTCTCGGGGCCACGACACGCTAGGGAAGGCGAATATGGACGATAACGCTTGGAAATCCGCCCAAAATTCCACCAGAAATTCCACACTGTCGCGCCGGACAGTCCTTTCTGCCGCTGCGATTGCCCCTGCCGTCGTTGTTGCCGCGGCCGCGGCCGGTAGCGCTCGGGCGCAGCAATTCCAGACCGACGACAAGGTGGCCATCGTCACCGGCTCGTCGCGCGGCATCGGCGCTGCAACGGCCAGGCGGCTGGCGGGCGACGGCTTCAAGGTCGTCGTCAATTGCCGGGTCAACCGGGACCTGGCAGCTGGCGTGGTACGCGAAATCGAGAATGCCGGTGGTCAGGCGGTATGGGAACAGGCCGATATCCGTGATCCCGCGGCTGTGCGTCGGCTTTTCGATGTGGCCGAGCGTAATTTCGGTGGGATCGACGTCGCGGTCGCCAATGCCTGTGTGATGAACCTCGCGCCGTTCCGCGACATGACCGACGAGGATTTCGACGTGATGGTCGATACCAACGTGAAGGGCAGTTTCAATACGTTGCGCGAAGCAGCCCGTCGCCTGCGCGATGGCGGTCGGATCGTCGCCACTTCGTCAAGTATCGTGCAGCTTCGTTCGCCGACCTACGGCCCTTACGCAGCCAGCAAGGGATCGATGGAGATCTACGCCAACATCCTTGCCAAGGAACTGGCCGGCCGGAAGATCTCCGTCAATGCCATCGCCCCCGGCCTCGTTGCCACAACGCTCTTCCTCGACGGCAAGACCGACGAGCAGGTCGCGGGGTTTGCGCAGCGCACGCCGCATGGCCGTATCGGTGAACCGTCCGATATCGCGGGCATGGTCGCCTTCCTCTGCAGCCCGGATGGCTGGTGGGTCAACGGCCAGACACTTTATGCCAATGGCGGTGTTGTCTGATCCGCAAGGATTTAAACTCTGGAAACGAAAGGGTCGGGCGCTTGTTCGCCCGGCCCTTTTGTTTTTTTACTCCGGTCCGGACCCGGCAAAAATGTTATCCGAGCGACTTCAAGACCTGCGGAAGCGCCTGTTCGAGCAGCGCCATGTCTGCGTCAGGCCCGGTGCTGATGCGAATGCAGCGATTGAGCGGCGCCACACCCGGCATGCGGATGAAAATGCCGTGGGCGAGCAGTCCGTCGACGATGGCGCGCGCATAGGCAGCGTCACGGCCACAATCGATGGCGACGAAATTGGTGGCCGAAGGCAACGCCTTGAGCCCGTTCGACGCGGCAATTGCCGCGATCCTTTCGCGTGATGCCTCGATCCTGCCGACCACGTCCTTGAGATAGGCCTGGTCTTTCAATGCGGCGATCGCTGCAGCCACCGCGATCCGGTTCATGCCGAAATGGTTGCGGATCTTGTCGAAGGCTTTTGCCGTGCCTTCCGTGGTGATCGCATAACCAACGCGTGCACCGGCCAATCCGTACGCCTTCGAGAAAGTGCGCGTGCGCACCACGTTCGGCAGCTCGATCAGTGCCGCGATCGACGGCAAAGCGCTGGCCGGGCCGGTCTCGCAATAGGCTTCGTCGAGAACGAGCAGCGTCGTTTCCGGCAGCGCCTTGGCAAAGGCGATCACTTTGTCGGCTTCCCACCAACTGCCCATCGGATTGTCCGGATTGGCAAAATAGACAAGCGGCGCGTTTTCCCGGCGCACCGCATCGAGCAGGCCGTCCATGTCTTCCCGGTCGTTGACATAAGGCACGGTCACGAGCCTGCCGCCGCAACCGGCGACGTGAAAGTTAAAGGTCGGATAACCGCCGAACGACGTCACCACCGGCACCGGCGTGGGCGAAGCGGGATCGATGACGAGACGGACGATCTGACCAAGCAGGCTGTCGACGCCTTCGCCGATCGCCAGATTTTCGGGGCGACATTTCAGATGGGCGGCAAGCGCCGCCTTAATGTCGAAATTTTCCGGGTCGGCATATTTCCAGGTGCCCGCCGCCGCCGCCGATATCGCCTCCATTACCGAAGGAGCCGGGCCGAAGCCGTTCTCGTTGGCGCCGATGCGCGCTTTGACGACGGCGCCGCTCTTTCGCTCCAGCGCTTCCGGCCCGACGAAAGGAACGGTGGCAGGCAGCGAATTGACGAGCGGGGTGAAGCGGGAAAATGCGGGCATGTCAGAAAGGTCCGGTTGAAAGCCGGCACACAATAGAAAGGTTTGCAGGCAGTGCAAGTCCGCAGGCTTCTTCAACAGGCGTCTGCTGCAATGACTTTCCAGCAACGCCGGATTTCGGCGGAAACATCGCTCTCATTGATGGTGGCGACAATTGAATGCAACTTTAGTGATAAATGAAATGCACCATCAAACGTTTGTGCTCATCCTGCTTCGATGGCCAAGTTTACGCTCATCGTCATTGCCGCTGCAGCCATAAGCTTTCTTGCTATGGGAGGACATTCGCTGTTGCCCAAGGCCGCTCGTTTGGTCGGCGCGGCCGTCGGCCCGTCCTGTCGGATAAAGGGCAACGTTTCGATCAATAGCGGTGAACGGATCTATCATGTTCCCGGCCAGCTTTATTATGAGGACACCATAATCAGGCGTGAATACGGAGAACGATGGTTCTGCTCCGAAGCGGATGCACGCGCCGCCGGATGGCGCCGGTCACGACAATAGATCCGACGAAGGGAAGGACGCCGCGCTGGCTAGTGGCTGGTCTCGAAATTAAGCCTGATCACGTGATGCAAAAATTCCGGGTTGATCAGCATGTTGAAGCCGACGACGACCTTCTCCTCATCGCGCGACATGACGGTGCAGCCGATTTCATCGCGAATGCCGAGGATAGCGAGGAAGAAATTCGTCGGTACCGGCAGGTTCGGGCTCACCTCGATCTCCGCTCCCTGAAGCGAGATGGTGCGGATCAGGCAGCGTATGCTGGTCTTGGTGCTGAGATGGTGTTCGACGAGCACGATCTTGCCCGGCCGATCAACGTTGAATTTCTCAAATACCCGGCGCAGGCCCGCCTGATCGTGGTTCTCGCTGCTATCCGTCAGTGGCGCCATATCGTCCTCCTTGCTCCTCTCCGCGACTATGATTTTATTCCTGTATTTCTGATGCATTCTAAAGTTGATTGGTAAATTTTTCGCGATCTGTGGTGTTCGACGGGGAGCGCTTTGCCCGGATTGACACGATGTCGCGTTGTTGACGGTTTTGCGTCGCGACGGTACCCCTTTCTCTGTCGCCATCGGTGCTATGCCGGAAGCGATCGGATCGGAACGGAGCAAGCAAGTGACAGGCAGGTTGGTGATCGTCGGAGCGGGGCAGGCGGGATTTGCGCTGGCCGCCAGGTTACGGGCGCTGAAGGACATGCGTCCGATCACCATGATCGGTGCCGAAGACGTCTTTCCCTATCAGCGGCCGCCGCTGTCGAAGAAATATCTGCTCGGCGAAATGAGCTTCGACCGCCTGACCTTCCGGGTAGATGCCTGGTTTGAGGAAAACGATGTCGAGGTCCGGCTTTCGACCTATGTCGAGGAAATCGACCGCGGCAGCAAGACCGTGCGCATGCAGGATGGCTCGGTTCTCGAATACGAGACGCTGGCAATCACAACCGGCTCCACGCCGCGCACGCTACCGGCCAGCATCGGCGGCGATCTGGACGGCGTCTATACCGTGCGCGACAAGCGTGATGCCGACAGGCTGGCCGACGAGATGAAAGCTGGCCGCCGTCTGCTGATCATCGGTGGCGGTTATATCGGGCTCGAGGCCGCCGCCGTCGCCCGCCATCTCGGCCTGGAGGTGACGCTGATCGAAATGGCCGACCGCATTCTCGCCCGCGTGGCATCGAAGGAGACGGCCGACATCATGCGTGGCATCCATGATGCACGCGGGGTGGTTATTCGCGAGAAGACCGGGCTCATCCGGCTGATCGGCGAGGATGGCAAGGTCCGTGCGGCCGAGCTTTCCGATGGAACCGTGATCGACCTCGATTTCGTCATCGTCGGCATCGGCGTTACTCCCAATGATCGGCTGGCGCAGGATTGCGGCCTCGATGTCGGCAACGGCATCCTCGTCGATGAATTTGCCCGTACCTCCGATCCGTCGATCTTCGCCATGGGCGATTGTGCCATGCTGCCCTGGCAGACGGGCCGCATCCGGCTCGAATCGGTGCAGAACGCCGTCGACCAGGCCGAATCGGTCGCAGCCACGCTTGCCGGTGCGACCGAGCCCTACGCACCAAAACCATGGTTCTGGTCCGACCAGTATGACGTCAAGCTGCAGATCGCCGGCTTTAATCTCGGTTACGACGAGACGCTGGTGCGCCCCGGTGCCCGTGAGGGAGCGGTGTCTGTCTGGTATTTCCGCGAAGGCAAGCTTATCGCCGTCGACGCGATCAACGACGCCAAGGCCTATGTCACCGGCAAGAAAATGCTGGAGATCGGCATCAACCCGCAAAAAACGCTGCTGGCCGACCCGGCCACCGACCTGAAGCAGCTCATCACCTGAATAACCTTTGGCCCACCGAACGGACCTCAAAACAGACTGAATGGCATAGGAGGAGACATGCCCGCACCGAAAAACGCGTTCAAGGCAGCCATCAAGGCCGCAAGCCCGCAGATCGGCCTCTGGCTGAATACCGGCGAGGCGCTGCCGGCCGAGATTGCCGCAACTGCGGGCTTCGACTGGCTGGTCATCGATTCGGAACACGGGCCGAACGATCTGCGCAGTATCATTGCCCAGTTGCGGGCGCTGGCACCGTTCCCGGTCGAGCCGGTCGTGCGTCCGCCGCTCGGCGAGACCTGGTTCATCAAGCAGCTTCTCGATGCCGGTGCGCGCACGCTACTCGTTCCGATGGTCGATTCGCCCGAACAGGCCAAAGCACTGGTGCAGGCGGTGCGTTATCCGCCGCGCGGCAGCCGTGGCCTGGGGGCAGCCGTCGCCCGCGCCTCCGGTTTCAACGCAATCGCGGATTATGCACAGACCGCCGATGACGAGATCTGCCTTCTCGTCCAGGCGGAAACCAGGACCGCGATCGACAATCTGGAGGCGATTGCCGCCGTCGATGGTGTTGATGGCGTCTTCATCGGCCCGGCCGACCTGTCTGCCGATCTCGGTTATCTTGGGCGAATGGAGGCTCCGGAAGTTCAAGAAGTAATCGAGCAGGCGATCGGGCGGATCATCGCCGCCGGCAAGCCGGCCGGCATTCTGACGTTCAGCGAGACCTTAAACCGCCGTTATCTCGATCTCGGCGCGACATTCGTCGCCGTTGGGGCCGACGTTACCGAATTGTCGGCGACGTTAAAGGCGCTGGCTGGCCGTTATGGTCGCGGATCCGGCGGCAGCGCTTCCGGTTCCGGCTACTGAGTGACCGACGACAAACCGGTGCGGGCTGCAGCCTGAGACGGCGGTTGCCCGCATTCATCCCCAGCCGCGACACCACTTTTTTCTAAAAGACCTTGCATTCGAAATTCTTTCACAATAATCACCACGGCACCGGAGAGGTGGCCGAGTGGTCGAAGGCGCTCCCCTGCTAAGGGAGTATACCCGGAAGGGTATCGTGGGTTCGAATCCCATCTTCTCCGCCATCATGCTTTTGCCGGCATATTCCAATTTCCAATCATCCAAATCGCAATTGTCTAAGCCTGCCACACATCGCCCGTTGTGTCGGCTCGGCAACACTAAATCTATGCGCGAGTGGTCCTTCCGCGCTGTCATAAGTGGCTGCTTTCAAAGTCCTTTCTTAACGAAATGTAAAATTTTAATGACGGCCGGATGCGGTTTTGTGCTGTTTCGGCAACAGGGTTTGCGGAAGCGGGCTGGCTAATCAACTTCCTGTCCACTTCACGATTGCATGATCGAAAGCCTTTTGTATTTTCAAATCCAGAAGCGCGGCGGTGGTTCGTCGGTTTCTACATCGTTGGGATGGGCAGGGAACAAAAGCCTCTGGCAAAGCAGACCCAACCCTGAATGAAACTTTGACTGGAGGTCAAAAATGAACATCAAGAGCCTTCTCCTCGGCTCCGCTGCAGCACTCGCAGCAGTATCTGGCGCCCAGGCTGCCGACGCAATCGTCGCTGCTGAACCTGAGCCGATGGAATACGTTCGCGTTTGCGACGCATTCGGCACTGGCTACTTCTACATCCCGGGCACCGAAACCTGCCTGAAGGTCGGCGGTCGCGTTCGTTTCGACGCGAAGTATGCTGACGCTTACACGACTAAGAGCAGCGGCACCTACACCAACACCCGCGCTGAAATCTACATGTCGTCTGCTTCGGACACCGAATTCGGCGCCCTGAAGACGAACATGACGGCTCGTTTTGACTACAACCCGCGCTACGACGTTTCCACGCTCGACGGCAACAACACCCGTACCCGCCTGATGGTTGCTACCATCGAACTCGGCGGCTTCACGGTTGGTCTGCAGGACTCGCTTTATGAGCAGCTG